>NZ_LPWA01000046.1 GCF_001510895.1 Mesorhizobium loti
CATCAAGCTTTGCGTCTGCATCACCGACGGCATCCCCTCGCAGGACATGATGCAGGTCAAGCGCTACATGCGCCGCTACCGCTTCGAGGACCGCATGCGGCTCGTCGGACCGAACTGCGCCGGCGTCATCACCCCCGGCCAGGCGCTGATGGGCATCATGCCGGGCAGCATCTACCTGCCGGGCCGCGTCGGCATCGTCGGCCGCTCCGGCACGCTGGGCTACGAGGCCGCCTCGCAGATGAAGGCGCTCGGCATCGGTGTCTCGACCAGCGTCGGCATCGGCGGCGATCCGATCAACGGCTCGTCCTTCAAGGACATCCTGAAACTGTTCGAGCAGGACGACGAGACCGACGCCGTGGTGATGATCGGCGAGATCGGCGGGCCGCAGGAAGCGGAAGCCGCGATCTGGGCACGCGACAATATGCGCAAGCCCCTCATCGCCTACATCGCCGGGCTCTCGGCACCCAAGGGCCGCCGCATGGGCCATGCCGGCGCCATCATCTCGGCCTTCGGTGAATCGGCACAGGAGAAGGTCGAGATCCTTAAGGAGGCCGGCGTCGTCATCGTGCCGACCCCCGCCTCTTTCGGCGAGGTCGTGGCCGATACGCTGGCGCGGACGAAGAAGGCGGCGTGAGCCGCGATCAGGCAACCTACACCCAACGACAAAAGTTCGAGGCGGCGGCGCGGTTCTCATGACCAGCCGCCGCTTTCGTTTTGGCCGCATGAAAGCGGCAGGGCGTTCGCCCGCCCGCTTTAGCGATCAAGGAGTTTTCGGGTAATTTGGTGCGGTCGAGAAGACTCGAACTTCCACGGGTTGCCCCACAGCGACCTCAACGCTGCGCGTCTACCAATTCCGCCACGACCGCACGTGGTAGGAGCCGGAACCGACCGGCCCGGGGCCTGTAGCAAATCGTTTCCAGCGAAACAAGTGCGCCGTGCGGAATATTCGTCGCTCATTTACACAACCCCTCACGAGCCGGTATCGCGCTACCGGAACTGGACGTTTTGGCCGATTGCCGCCATATAAGCGCAAATGCATGCCGCCCAAGGCGTGACGCGGTTTTGGGATCACGGTATGCATAGTCGAGAAACGAACAATCCATGACAGAACGCAGCCAGATCGCCACGTCGTTCCTGCCCCTTCCCGGTTCGGCGCCGGTCGAATGGGTGATCGAGTCCGGCTTGACCGCCTATCCGGACGCGCTTGCCTTCATGGAGGCGCGCGCTGAGGCGATCCGCAGCGGTGCCGCCGGCGAGATGGTCTGGCTGGTCGAGCATCCGCCGCTCTACACCGCCGGCACCAGCGCCCGCATCGAGGACCTGATCGAGCCCGACCGGTTCCCGGTGTTCGCCGCCGGGCGCGGCGGCGAATACACCTATCACGGCCCCGGCCAGCGCGTGGCCTATGTGATGCTCGACCTGAAGCGGCGGCGCGAGGACGTCCGCGCCTTCGTGGCGGCGCTCGAAGAATGGATCATCGGCACGCTTGCAGCCTTCAACGTGCGCGGCGAGCGGCGCGAGGACCGCGTCGGCGTCTGGGTTGTGCGGCCCGATCGCCCTGCCCTACCGGACGGCTCGCCTGCCGAGGACAAGATCGCCGCGATCGGCATCAGGCTCAGGCGCTGGGTGAGTTTTCACGGCATCGCCATCAATGTCGAGCCGGAGCTTTCCCATTTTGGCGGCATCGTGCCCTGCGGCGTCTCGGACCATGGCGTGACCAGCCTCGTCGACCTCGGTCTGCCCGTCACCATGGCCGACCTCGACCTCGCGCTGAAATACGCCTTCGAGGGCGTGTTCGGGCCTGCCGCGGCCCCGGTCGCCGAACTGGCCCGCAAGGCAGGCTAACCCGCAGCACCTACATCAGCTGGGCGGAGGCCCAGAGCACGCCGTATCCGTGAATGGAAAAGATCGCGAGCAGCGCGCCGGCGATGGCCAGGCGGTCGAAGGCGTGGATCGGCTTCAGCTCGTGGCGCGGCTTCACGCCGCTTCCCACGGTGATGAGGCTGAGGATCGAGAACACCGCTCCGGCGACGAGCAGGAAGCTGGGCGGGAAACCGGCACGCCAACCGAGCGCCAGCAGGGCGGACAGCAGCAGGAAGGAGGCAAGCGCGAGAGCGAGCGGCCCCGGGCAGATCTGGCGCAGCACCTGACCGCCGTCGAATTTCCACACCGGCACCAGATTGGCGATATTGAACAGCGAGGCGCAGCCGGCAAACGTCGCCAGCAACATTGCAGCAAGGCGATGCCCTTCGCTGCCCGCAAGGCCGCTGGCAGCGATCAGCAGAGGCACCAGGAAGGCGGAGAAGCCCGCGCCCATCAGCGCCACGAAGGCGACCTCGAAACGGCTGTCATAAGGCCTGCCGCCCATGGCGATACCGCCGAGCAGCGGGATGAAGATCATCCTCGCCCGACGATGCCCGGTCAGGCGGAACGCCGCCATGTGGCCGAGTTCGTGCAGCGCCACCACCGAGGTCAGGATGGCGGCCAGCGCCAGCCCGCCGGGATTGAGGCCGAAGAACGGCCACAGGATGAAGGCCGAAAGCACAGCGAAGCCGATCTGGCTCACCGGATGCTCGAACCAGCCGCCCTTGCGATATTTGCCGGTTCTCGCCCAGACCTGCAGCTTGGCAAGCTCGCGGCGCATGGCGAAGAAGCGGAAGATCAGGAAGGCGACGCCGCGATAGCGGTCGGTCTGGGTAAGCGTGACCCGCGTCCCGCCCTCCTCCGAAACGAGTTCGGTGGTTTCGCGATAGTTGGCCCAGAACGAGGGATCGAGCGCCGTATCCTCGACGACGCGCATCGAAAAACGGCTGCCTTCCACCACGTCGTCGAACCGCGCCTTGCGCTCGATCGGCCGACCATCCCGCCCTTCCCAGGACAGCTTGATCAGCGCCGTCCCGTCGCCGTCCAGCGGTTCGGCGGACAGGATTTCGCCCGACCAGGCGGCGTCTCGACCGAACGGCCAAAGCGCCTGCCAGAGGCGATTGCCGTCAGCCACCACAAGACGGCTGACGCGGACCGTGCGCAGTCCGAGCGGCGCCGTCATCAAGAGAAAGATCAGTCCGAGATTTCCGGCCACGAGGGTGACCGTGGCGATGACCGACACTGCCCATGCTCCCTGTCTTCGGAAGGCAACCTAACGGCGGTGCGGCCAAGAAAAGCTTAACAACGGGGCGGACCATTCGCCCGCCCGGGGAAGCGGCGGTGAGCCGCCTGCTCACATGGCGCCAATCCAGATCGCCATGGAAATGAGAAAGGTGCTCATGCAAACCAGCGAGACGACATCCTGAACCAGATCGGCCATAACTCTCTCCTGTTTTTGTAATGTTCGTAATTTGTTCTAATTTTGTTCGAATGTCAACGATCAGGGAGCGGCGCCCCGGGCGGTCCGTTTGGGCAAGGTTAAGGAAAGGTTGACGGACGAGATGCACGACCGAACTTTAAATGACGGGCTCTCTGCCGCAAGGCAATTGCTTCAGGTCTTGAATTCCTTGCGGGCGTTGAGCCGTCCCTCACCTGCCTGCCGGCATCCTCTCCCCGTATAGTGACGGGGAGAGGGGCGCTCATTGCCGGTTTCGCCAACTGTCAGCGTTGCAAGAATGGGTGCCGATGCCGCGGCCAGCCCTTTCTCCCCGTCACTATACGGGGAGAAATGCCCGGCAGGGCAAAGAGGGGCAGCGCTGACATTGAAGATCTGAAGCGATCACCTGAAAGGCGTCCGCCGAGATTGCATCGGCGGAGACCCACAGGCCGGCCTCATCCGAATATCGACATGCCCTAAAGGGGCACGACCTTGCCCTCGGCCAGCGTCACCCGCCGGTCCATGCGCGAGGCCAGCTCGTGATTGTGGGTGGCGATCAGCGCCGCCAGTCCCGATTGCCTGACCAACGCCTCCAACGCGTCGAACACATAGGACGCGGTCGCCGGATCGAGATTGCCGGTCGGCTCGTCGGCGAGAAGCACCAGCGGCGCGTTGGCGACGGCGCGCGCGATTGCCACGCGCTGCTGCTCGCCGCCCGAAAGCTCGGCTGGCCGGTGCTGCGCGCGCTTGCCGATCTGCATGTAATCAAGAAGCTGCGCCGCTCGTTCGGACGCTTCCTGGCGGCCAAGACCTTTGATCAGTTGCGGCATCATGATGTTCTCTAGCGCCGAGAACTCAGGCAGCAGGTGATGGAACTGATAGACGAAGCCGACATCGTTGCGGCGGATCGCGGTGCGTTCCTCGTCGGAGAGCCGGCCGCAGGCGCGGCCGTTAAGGACCACGTCGCCGGCGTCCGGCCGCTCCAGCAGTCCCGCCGTGTGCAGCAAGGTCGACTTGCCGGTGCCAGATGGCGCCACCAGCGCCACCATCTCGCCGCGCCGGAGCGAAAAGTCGGCGCCGTTCAGGATGGTGAGCTTGCGCGGCCCCTGGACATAGTGCCGCTCGACGCCCTTCAGCTCGATAATGGCTTCGGCCATCACTCGTACCTCAAGGCTTCGACCGGATCGAGCCGTGCCGCCCGCCAGGCCGGAAAGACCGTGGCCAGGAAGGACAGGGCCAGCGCCATGATGACGACATAGGTGGTCTCGCGCGGGTCCATTTTCGCCGGCAGCTGGCTGAGGAAGTAGAGTTCGGGATTGAACAGGATCCTACCGGTCATCCAGGAGAAGAACTGGCGGATCGATTCGATGTTGAGGCAGATGACGACGCCGAGCAGCACGCCGGCGATGGTACCGGTGACGCCGATCGCGGCCCCGGTCATCAGGAAGATGCGCAGGATCGCGCCGCGCGAGGCCCCCATCGTGCGCAGGATGGCGATGTCGTGGCCCTTGTCCTTCACCAGCATGATGAGGCCGGAAATGATGTTGAGCGCCGCCACCAGCACGATCAGCGTCAGGATCATGAACATGACGTTGCGCTCGACCTGCAGGGCCGAGAAGAACGTCTCGTTGCGCTGGCGCCAGTCGACCAGGTCGATCGGCCGCTGCGCCGCCTGCTCGACAAGCGGTTTCAGCGCATCGACATTGTCGGGATTGTCGACATAGATCTCGATGGTCTGCGCCCGCCCGTCCATGTTGAAATAGAGCTGCGCTTCGGAAAACGGCATGTAGACGATCGAGCTGTCATACTCCGACATGCCGACCTCGAAGATCGCCGTCACCTTGTAGCCCTTCATGCGCGGCGTCGTGCCTAGCGGCGTGACGTCGCCTTCGGGCGAGATCAGCGTGATGGTGTCGCCCAGCACGAGGCCGAGATTCTCGGCCATGCGCTTGCCGATTGCCACGCCCTCGCCGGTATCGAAGCCGTCGAGCGTGCCTTGCTTGATGTTGCTGGAGACGATGGAGATCTTATTGAGATCCTCGCCGCGGATACCGCGCACCAGCGCGCCGGCGCCGCCGCCGACATTGCCTTGCGCCAGCACCTGCCCGTCGATCAGCGGGATGGCGTATTTGACGCCGGCAACGCCGTTGATGCGGCTCGCCACCTGGGCGTAGTCCTCCAGCGGCGAATCCAGCGGCTGCGCGATGAGATGGCCGTTGACGCCGAGGATGCGGGTGAGCAGCTCGGCGCGAAAACCGTTCATCACCGCCATGACGACGATCAGTGTCGCAACACCCAGCATGATGCCGAGGAAGGAGATCGAAGCGATGACCGAGATCACTGTCTCCTTGCGGCGCGAACGCAGGTAGCGCCACGCCACCATGCGCTCGAAGCCTGAAAAGGCGCCCGCTGGTGATCTGGCCGCTGCCGCCTCGCTCATCAGGCGATACCCAGGCGCTTCTTGGCTTCCGCGATCGGCAGCGTCTCGCGCTCGCCGCTCTTGCGGTTCTTGATCTCGACCTCGCCGGCGGCAACGCCGCGCGGCCCGACGATCACCTGCCAGGGCAGGCCGATCAGGTCCGCGGTGGCGAACTTGCCGCCCGGCCGCTGGTCGGTGTCGTCATAGAGCACGTCCTTGCCGGCCGAAGTCAGCGCCGTGTAGAGCTCGTCGCAGACGCGGTCGCATTCGGCGTCGCCCACTTTCATGTTGATCAGGCCGATATCGAACGGCGCCACCGCCTCCGGCCAGATAATGCCGTTCTCGTCGTGGCTCGCCTCGATGATCGCCGCGACCAGCCGCGACGGGCCGATGCCATAGGAGCCGCCCGAAGCGAAATGGTCCTTGCCGTCGGGCCCGGTGACCTTGGCGCCCATCGGCTTCGAATACTTCTCGCCGAAATGGAAGATATGGCCGACCTCGATGCCGCGCGCGGAAAGCCTGTCGCCCTCGGCGACGTTCGCCCAAGCCGCTTCGTCATGCATCTCGTCGGTGGCGGCGTAAGGCGTCGTCCATTTCTTCACGATGCCGCCGATCTCGGCATCGTTGGAGAAGTTCGTGTCCGCGCCAGGCACGTCAAGCGCGAGATAGGCGCGATCGCAAAACACCTGGCTCTCGCCGGTCTCGGCCAGGATGATGAACTCGTGGCTGAGGTCGCCGCCGATCGGGCCGGTGTCGGCGCGCATCGGAATGGCCTGCAGGCCCATGCGCGTGAACGTCCTGAGATAGGAGACGAACATGCGGTTGTAGGCGGCCCTCGCGCCCTCGAAATCGAGATCGAAGGAGTAAGCGTCCTTCATCAGGAATTCGCGGCTGCGCATGACCCCGAACCGCGGACGCACTTCGTCGCGGAACTTCCACTGGATATGGTAGAGATTGAGCGGCAGGTCCTTGTAGGACTTGACGTAAGCGCGGAATATCTCGGTGACCATTTCCTCGTTGGTCGGACCGTAAAGCATGTCGCGGTCCTGCCGGTCCTTGATGCGCAGCATCTCCTTGCCGTAGTCGTTGTAACGGCCGCTCTCGCGCCACAGATCGGCCGACTGGATTGTCGGCATCAGGATTTCCAGCGCGCCCGCCCGGTTCTGCTCCTCTCGGATGATCTGGCAGACCTTGTCCAGCACGCGCTTGCCGAGCGGCAGCCAGGAGAAGCTGCCCTGCCCCTGCTGGCGGATCATGCCGGCGCGCAGCATCAGCCGGTGCGAGACGATTTCGGCCTCGCGAGGGTTTTCTTTGAGAATGGGCAGGAAGTAGCGCGACAAACGCATGGAACGGTCCGTAAGTGAGGATAGCGGCGCCGGAATCGGCGCAACCGAGGCTGCTTGCCCCGGCTTCATAGCCATTTCATGACGGAATGGAAACCCGAGCACTCCAAAGTGTTGAGGCCTTCTGCACATGATCAAAAACGCGCGTTTGGCCGCCAAAATGCCTCTTCCGGCTTTTTGATCGATTCACAAGCAAGCCTTGCCGCACTATTGTGCAGTGCAGCACGATATTGCCCCTTTGAAGGCAAAATTCTTCGTGACATTTTCATCTGCGTTGGTCTAGTGTGCGCCGATAACCGAGAGGGCGGAGAAAAATCTGCTCTCCTACGCGGTCAAAGTCTTGGGAGGATGCGATCTAGGCGCGGTAACTCGCTGCCGCCGGACACCGGAAACGGATCGGACGCGTTTAAATTGCAAGGCCTCGTGCCTTGCATTTTTTTGTGCAATCATCTGCTTAGCCCGACAAGCTACCAAACGGCATTACGTTGCGTCAGCCCTTGAAATCGGAAGCCGGCTTCCGATTTCAACTAAAGCGCGTGTTCTCAGTTCAATACTTGCGGAAACTGTGTACGACTTTAGTGGCTGTCACTTATGACTAAAGTCCGGGATGATGTGTGGGATCTCATCGAAGCCGAAGCCCAGTCCCCTCGTCAGGCCGTAGAAAATGCCCATGACGATCGCGGTGACGATCGTCGTGCGGATCACCGCACGCAGCATATGCGGCCCGCGCGGCGCGCTCGAAACGGTGCCGAGCGTCACGTCCTTGTCCTCGTCCTGCGTGCGCAGGCTGAACGGCAGCACGGCAAACAACACCAGCCACCAGGTGACGAAGAACAGCGCTACAAACGAAACCCAGTTCATGCCTGCTCCAGTTCGACCAGCGTGCCGAAGAAATCCTTGGGATGCAGGAACAGCACCGGCTTCCCGTGCGCGCCGATTTTCGGATTGCCGTCGCCAAGCACGCGCGCGCCGCTCGCCTTGAGATGGTCGCGCGCGGCGAGGATATCGTCGACCTCGTAGCAGACGTGATGCATGCCGCCGGAAGGGTTCTTCTCCAGGAAGGCAGCAATCGGCGAAGCATCGCCCAGCGGCTCCAGCAGCTCGATCTTGGTGTTGCCGACATCGACGAACACCACCGTCACGCCATGTTCCGGCAGCGCCTGCGGCTCGCTCAGCTTCGCGCCGAGCGTATCGCGATACGCGGCTGTCGCCGCGGCCAGATCCGGCACGGCAAGCGCGACATGGTTCAGGCGTCCGAGCATTGGCAGTTTCCTCAGGGCAATAGGCAATAGGCAGTAGGCATCAGGGAAGAACAAGTTTGGCGAGCTATAAATCCATCGGCTTCCCTACTGCCTACTGCCTAGCCCCTACTCCCTCATCTCGTGACAAACACCGTCACCAGCGGCTTCTTGCCCCAGGCTTCGTTGGCGGCGCCGCGCACGGCGCGGCGCACGGCCTCCTGCACCAGGTCGAGGTCTTTTCGGCGCTGGCGCGGGATCGAGTCCACCGCGCCGATTGCCGCATCGAGCATCAGGTCTTCCAGTGTCTCGCCGCTGGCGTCGGCCTCGGCGACGCCGATCGCCACCAGGTCGGGGTCGCCTGCAAGCTCGTATTTGTCGTCGAGCACGACATTGACCGCGACATGGCCGGCGAAGGACAGCTTGCGCCGGTCGCGAATGCCCATCGCCTGGTCGGTGCCGATCAAGAACCCATCCTTGTAGAGGCGGCCGAACGGCACCTGGTCGATGATCGTGGCGGGACCTGGCCAGAGCCTTAGCATGTCGCCGTCGCGCACCTGCGCCACCTGGCCGATGCCCGACATCGACATCAGCGAGCCCTGCGCCACCAGATGCGCCGCCTCCCCATGCACCGGCACGCCGATCTGCGGCCGCACCCATTCATACATCTTGCGCAATTCGCTACGGCGCGGATGGCCGGAAACATGCACCAGCGCATCGCCATCCTCGATGATCTTCATGCCGAGGTCGATCAGCCGGTTCTTGATCTCGAGAATCGCCTTCTCGTTGCCGGGAATGGTGCGCGAGGAAAACACCACCGTATCGCCGGCCGTCAGCGCCACCGACTTCATCTCATCGCGCGAGAGCTTTGCGAGTGCTGCCAGCGGCTCGCCCTGGCTGCCGGTGCAGATGATCACCAAATTTTCGCGCGGGATGAAGCCGTAGTCCTCTTCGGCGATGAATTCCGGCAGGCCGTCCATGTAACCGAGTTCGCCGGCGACATCGATGACGCGCTTCAGCGAGCGGCCGAGCACCAGGCATTGCCGGCCGGCATCGCGCGCTGCCCTGGCAATCGAGACGATACGCCCGACATTGGAGGAAAACGTGGTGACCGCGACGCGACCCTTGGCTTTCTCGATGACGCCCTTGAGACCCTCGCCGACCGCCACTTCCGATGGCGAATCGCCTTCCCTCAGCGCATTGGTGGAATCGCAGATCAGCGCCAGCACGCCCTTGTCGCCATAGGCGCGGAAACGCGCCTCGTCGGTCTTCGGACCGATCGTCGGCGCCGGATCGATCTTCCAGTCACCGGTGTGGATGACCGTTCCGGCCGGCGTGGTGATCGCCAGCGACATCGGCTCGGGGATGGAATGCGCCACCGGAATGGCCTCGATCTCGAACGGTCCGATCGTGAACTTCTCGCCCGCTCGATAGATCGACGCCGGGATCTTCGGCGCGTTCTGCTCGCCCTGCCGCTTGGCCTCGAGCAGGCCGGCGGTGAACGGCGTCATCCAGACAGGCGCCTTGAGTTTCGGCCAGATGTCGAGCAGCGCGCCGTAATGGTCCTCATGCGCATGGGTGATGACGATGCCGCGCAAGCCGTCGATATTCTCCTCTATGAAGCGGGTGTCGGGCAGGATGAGATCGACGCCCGGATGCGCGGTATCGGGAAAGGTGACGCCGACATCGACGATGATCCATTCGCGCGCATTGGCCGGCCCGTAGCCATAGAGGGCGAAGTTCATGCCGATCTCGCCGACGCCGCCGAGCGGCGCGAAGACGAGTTCGGCGTTTTCAGTATTCGCCATGAATTCTTTCCTTCCTGGCCGCTCGGGCCAAGCCATTAGCGAATTCCAGGAAAAGTGTGTCACGGTTTTCCGTCCAGAATTGCGCAAAAACAAAACTAACCTCGCGCCGAGGCGACCGCGCCGAAATGCACGTCGCCGGCCGCGATCGTCAAAACAGATCCGTCATCGTCGCGGATCACGAAACGGCAGTCCTCGTCAATGGTCTCGAAGACGCCGCGCACCACATTGCCGTCAATTCTGACAGCAACCTCGCCGCCGAGCCCGGCCGCGCGAGCCAGCCAGCGCTTTCTGATCGCGGTGAGCCCGCGCCCGTCGTCCCACAGTCTGAAATTCTCGCTCCAGGCGTCCGAAAGCGCCAGGAACAGCGTTTCGGCATCGCAATTGGCGCCCAATGCCTTGAGCGATGTCGCCGGATAGGGCAAATCCTCCGGATAAGCCACGACATTGACGCCGATGCCGACGGCAACCGCGAAACGGCCGCCGTCCAGCATCGCCGATTCCAGCAGGATGCCGGCAAGCTTGGCGCCGGAAGCGAGCACGTCGTTCGGCCATTTCAGCTCGAAGCGATTGCGACCCTGGCTCGCGCCGTCGAGCGCGACGGCGACCCTGCCCTGTGGCACGACGGCGTCGAGCGCATCGCCGAGCGCCAGCCCGGCGACGAAACCAAGCGTCGCCGCAAGCCTCAACTCGCCACTGGGAACCAGGAGCAGCGTTGCCGCCAGATTGCCTTCGGGCGTCGCCCAGGCGCGGCCGCGCCGGCCGCGGCCGCTTTCCTGCTTTTTCGAGACGACCCAGAGTTTTCCCGGATCGCCGGCGCGCGCATGGTCCAGCGCTAGCGCGTTGGTCGAGCCGACGCTGTCATGGGCCTCGAGCCGGAACCCCTCCGACGCCGCGGTTGGAGCCAGCCGAAATGCCATCCCGTCAGAAGAACGTCTTTGCGGCGGCTTCGGCATAGCTGCCGATCAGCCCGCCGATCAGCACGTAGAACAGCACGAAGGCGCCGCTGACGCCAAGCACGAGGCGCAGCTCGCTGGCCATCGGCACGAAGCCGCCGACAGGCTCGTCGAACCACATGATCTTGATGATGCGCAGATAATAGTAGGCGCCCACCACCGAGGCCAGCACGCCGATGATCGCCAGCGCATAGAGATGCGCGTTGATGGCGGCCAGGAACACGTACCACTTCCCCCAGAAGCCCGCGAGCGGCGGAATGCCGGCCAGCGAGAACATCAGAATGGTGAGGATGGTGGCCATGACCGGATTGGTCGAGGCCAAGCCGGCCAGATCGCCGATCTGCTCGACATTGCCCTCCTTGCGCCGCATGGCGAGGATGAAGGCGAAGGTGCCGAGCGTCATCACCAGATAGATCAGCATGTAGATGGCGACGCCGCGCACGCCGGCCTGGCTGTTGGCGGCAAGGCCGACCAACGCGTAGCCCATATGGCCGATCGAGGAATAGGCCATCAGGCGCTTGATGTTGGTCTGGCCGATCGCGGCGAAGGCGCCGAGCGCCATCGAGGCGATCGAGATGAAGACGACGATCTGCTGCCAGTCGGCGGCGATCGGCTTGAAGGCGCCCATGGTGACGCGCACGATAAGCGCCATCGCCGCCATCTTCGGCGCCGCCGCCAGGAAGGCGGTGATCGGCGTCGGCGCGCCTTCATAGACGTCCGGCGTCCACATGTGGAACGGCACCGCCGAGATCTTGAAGGCAAGGCCGGCGAGCACGAAGACCAGGCCGAAGACGAGACCGAGCTGACGCTCGCCGCCGCCCAGCGCCGTGGCGATCTCGTGGAAGCCGGTGTTGCCGGTGTAACCGTAGACCAGCGAGATGCCGTAGAGCAGCATGCCCGAGGACAGCGCGCCGAGGACGAAGTACTTCAGCCCCGCTTCGGTCGAGCGGAGATTGTCGCGGTTGATCGCCGCCAGCACATAGATCGCCAGCGACTGCAGCTCCAGCCCGAGATAGAGCCCGATCATACCGTTGGCCGAGATCATCAGCATCATGCCGAGCGTGCAAAGCACGATCAGCACCGGATATTCGAACTTGTCGAAATGCTCCTGCCTGGCGAAACGCATCGACATGACCAGCGTCACCGCCGAGCCGATCAGCGCCAGCATCTTCATGAAGCGGCCGAAGGAATCCTGGACGAAGGCGCTGCCATAGGCCGCCCCCTCCCCGCCGGAGAAGGCCAGCCAAAGGCCGGCGACGACCAGCACCGCGACCGCGAGCCCGGTCACCGTCATCGTGTTGTTGGAGCGCGAATAGGCGCCCACCATCAAAAGCGCCAGCGCGCCGATGGCGAGGATCAGTTCGGGCGCGAGAGCGAAAGGCTGGAGAGAAGGTCCGGCGTCATGGTTTATCCCCAGTCAGTTCGCCGCCGCGGTCTGCGCGGAATTGATGGATGCGGTGACGTTGGTGACGAGCGCCTTGACCGACTGCGTCGTGACGTCGAACACCGGCGCCGGATAGACGCCGAAGAAGATGACCAGCACCACCAGCGGGTAGATGATCGCCTTCTCGCGGGTCGAGAGGTCGAGCAGGTTCTTCAGGCTTTCCTTGGTCAGCGCGCCGAAGATCACCCGGCGGTAGAGCCAGAGCGCGTAAGCCGCCGACAGGATCACGCCGGTGGCGGCGAAGAAGGCCACCCAGGTGTTGACCCGGAACACGCCGAGCATGGTCAGGAACTCGCCGACGAAGCCGCTGGTGCCCGGCAGGCCGACATTGGCCATGGTGAAGATCATGAACACGGTGGCGTATTTCGGCATGTTGTTGACCAGCCCACCATAGGCGTCGATCTCGCGCGTATGCATGCGGTCGTAGATGACGCCGACGCACAGGAACAGCGCGCCGGAGACGAGGCCGTGGCTGAGCATCTGGAACATCGCGCCCTGCACGCCTTCCTGGTTCATCGCGAAGATGCCCATGGTGACGAAGCCCATATGGGCGACCGACGAATAGGCGATCAGCTTCTTCATGTCCTCCTGCATCAGCGCTACCAGCGAGGTGTAGATGATGGCGACGACGGAGAGCGTGAAGATAAGCGGCGCAAACGTCTCCGACGCCAGCGGGAACATCGGCAGCGAGAAGCGCAGGAAGCCGTACCCGCCCATCTTCAAGAGGATGGCGGCCAGGATGACCGAACCTGCCGTCGGCGCCTCGACATGCGCGTCGGGCAGCCAGGTGTGCACCGGCCACATCGGCATCTTCACCGCGAAGGAGGCGAAGAAGGCGAGCCACAGCCAGGTCTGCATGTTGGCTGGGAAGTTATGCGTCAGAAGCGTCGTGATGTCGGTCGTGCCAGACTGGAAGAACATCGCCATGATGGCGAGCAGCATCAGCACCGAGCCGGCAAGCGTATAGAGGAAGAACTTGAATGAGGCATAGACGCGCCGCTTGCCGCCCCAGACGCCGATGATGATGAACATCGGGATCAGGCCGCCCTCGAAAAAGACGTAGAACAGCACGATGTCGAGCGCGCAGAACACGCCGATCATCAGCGTCTCGAGGATCAGGAAGGCGATCATGTAGGCCTTGACGCGCTTCTCGATCGCTTCCCACGAAGCCAGGATGCTGAGCGGCATCAGGAAAGTGGTCAGGATGACGAATAGCATCGAGATGCCATCGACGCCCATATGGTAGGAAATGCCCGAATCCAGCCAGGCGTGTTTCTCGACGAACTGGAAGCCGGCCTGCGAAGTGTCGAACCCCTTCCAGATGAACAGCGACACCACGAAGGTGAACGCCGTCGTGATGAAGGCGATCGAGCGGATGTTGCGGCGCGCGTTTTCGCTGTCGTCGCTGATCGGCAGAATGAGCAGAACACCAACCAGCGGCAGGAAGGTGACCAGCGAGAGGATTGGCCAGTCGGTCATCAGAGCATCATCCAGGTGACGAGAGCGGCCACGCCGATCAGCATGGCGAAAGCATAGTGGTAGAGATAGCCGGTCTGCAGCTTGACGACGCGGTTGGTGACGTCGACGACGCGCGCCGAGATGCCGTCCGGTCCGAGCCCGTCGATGATGGCGCCGTCACCGGTCTTCCACAGGAACCGGCCGAAGCGCTTCGCCGGCCGCACGAATAGGAAGTCGTAGAGCTCGTCGAAATACCACTTGTTGAGCAGGAAGCCATAAAGCAGGCGATGGTTGGCAGCAACGCTTCGGGGCAATTCCGGCGAGCGGATGTAGAACTTCCAGGCGATCGCAAAGCCGATGACCATGGCGATGAACGGCGCCAGTTCCACCCACAGCGGCAGTTCGTGGATCTCGTGCAGGATGTGGTTCTCCGGCAGCGTGAACAGCGAGGCCTTCCAGAACTCGGCATAGCCTTCGCCGATGAAGGCGCCGTGGAAGAGGATGCCGGCAAACAGCGCGCCGGCGGCCAGAACATAGAGCGGCACCAGCATCACAGGGGGCGATTCATGCACGTGATGCATGACCTCGTGGCTGGCGCGCGGCTCGCCGTGGAAGGTCATGAAGATCAGCCGCCAGGAATAGAAGCTGGTGAAGCAGGCGGCGACCACCAGCAGTACGAAGGCGGTGCCGGCAAACAGATTGTGGCTGGCAAACGCGCTTTCAATGATCGCGTCCTTGGAGAAGAAGCCGGCCGTGCCTATGACGGTCACGGGGATGCCGACGCCGGTCAGCGCCAGCGTGCCGATCACCATCATCCAGTAGGTCTTGGGAATGAGCGTTCTCAGCCCGCCCATCTTGCGCATGTCCTGCTCGTCGGAGACGGCGTGGATGACCGAGCCCGAACCAAGGAACAGCAGCGCCTTGAAGAAGGCGTGCGTGAAGAGGTGGAAGATCGCCGCGCCATAGGCGCCGACGCCGAGCGCCACGAACATGTAGCCGAGCTGCGAGCAGGTCGAATAGGCGATGACGCGCTTGATGTCGTTCTGCACCAGACCGACGGTCGCCGCAAAGAAAGCGGTGAAGGCGCCGATGAAGGTGACGACGATGAGCGCCGAATGCGACAGCTCGAACAACGGCGAGAGCCTCGCCAGCATGAACACGCCGGCCGTCACCATGGTCGCGGCATGGATCAGCGCCGAGACAGGCGTCGGGCCTTCCATGGCGTCGGGCAGCCAGGTGTGCAGCGGCACCTGCGCCGACTTACCCATGGCGCCCATGAAGAGCAGCAGGCAGACCACCGTCAGCGCCGTGTGCTTGTCCAGCGCATGGCCGAGGAAGGTGAGCACGGCGGCGCCCTCCGGCGCGCCTTCGGCCGGCAGGAAGGAGGCCGCGTTGGCGAAGACGGTGCCGAGATTGACCGAGCCGAACAGCACGAAGACGCCGAAAATGCCGAGCGCGAAGCCGAAATCGCCGACGCGGTTGACGACGAAGGCCTTGATCGCGGCGGCGTTGGCCGATGGCTTCTTGTACCAGAAGCCGATCAGCAGGTAGGAGGCGAGGCCGACGCCTTCCCAGCCGAAGAACATCTGCACCAGGTTGTCGGCCGTCACCAGCATCAGCATCGCGAAGGTGAACAGCGACAGATAGGCGAAGAAGCGCGGCCGGTCCGGATCGTGGTGCATGTAGCCGATCGAATAGATATGGACCAGCGCCGACACCGTGTTGACGACGACCAACATCACCACGGTGAGCGTGTCGATCCTGAGCGCCCAGGCGGCGTCGAGCCCGCCGGCCTGGATCCAGCGCAGCACCGGCACGGTGAACACCTCGCCATGGCCGAAGCCGACGGTGAAGAAGGCGATCCACGACAGCACGCCCGAGATCACCAGGAAGCCGGAGGTGATGTATTCGGATGCTTGGCGCCCAGCGAATTGCCGAACAGGCCGACAATCAGGAAGCCGAGCAGAGGAAGGAAGACGATGGCCTGGTACATGGTGGTTCCCGTCAACCCTTCATCTGGCTCACGTCTTCGACCGCGATCGAGCCGCGGTTGCGGAAGAAGACGACAAGAATGGCAAGTCCGATCGCGGCCTCGGCCGCGGCGACCGTCAGCACGAACAGGGCGAACACCTGCCCGACGAGGTCATGCAGCGCCGCCGAGAAAGCGACGAAGTTGATGTTGACCGCAAGCAGGATCAGCTCGATCGACATCAGGATGACGATGATGTTGCGGCGGTTCAAAAAGACGCCGAACACGCCGAGCGTGAACAGGATCGCCGATAAGGTCAGATAATGCGCGATGCCGACGACCATCTCAGATACCCTCGCCCGACTTGACTTTGCGGATTTCCATGCCCGTCGCGGCCGTTCGACCGACCTGGGCGGCGATCGACTGCCGCTTGACGCCTTCCTTGTGGCGCAGCGTCAAGACGATGGCGCCGATCATGGCGACCAAGAGCACGAGGCCGGCGATCTGGAAGTAATAAAGGTAGTCCGTGTAGAGGATGTCGCCGAGTGCTGCCGTGTTGGAGCGCGTGGCGATATCCGGCGTTGCCTTCGCGACCGTCGGGGCAAGCTGCGGCGCGAAACTGTAGCCGCCGAGCACGACGATCAGCTCCGCCGCCAGGATCAGCCCGACCAGCGCGCCGATCGGCGCATATTGCAGCGCGCCCTGCTTCATCTCGGCAAAGTCGACGTCGAGCATCATGACGACGAACAGGAACAGCACCATCACCGCGCCGACATAGACGACGAGCAGGATCAGGGCCAGGAATTCGGCGCCGGTCAACAGGAACAGCCCCGCGGCGTTGAAGAAGGTCAGGATGAGGAACAGCACCGAATGCACGGGGTTGCGCGACGAAATGACCATGAAGGCCGACGCCACGGCAATAAAGGCGAAGAGGTAGAAAAAGACCGCCTCTAATCCACTCAGCATGGGTTCCCCCGGGTTCCTGTCGGATCGGACATTCATCCTCTCCGTTGTCTTGGGCTTCGCCCCGCCTCCGGGACCGAAGCCGCGTTGTCCTAGCGCATGTTCCGATCGGGTTCAAAGACCTCGATCGAAAGAAACATGCGTCACTCTTTCATTCCGGAGGATGATCGGTCGAAAAGCCTGCAAACTTTTCGGGATCATCCTCTTCAATTCCGGAGGATGATCTTGTCAGAAAAGTCTGCAACTTTTCGGGATCATCCTTGGACGAGGTCCTGTGCCCCGTCCATGCGTCAAATGTCAGCGATAGGGCGCGTCCAGCGCGATGTTGCGCGCCAGTTCCCGCTCCCAGCGATCGCCGTTCGCGAGCAGCTTTTCCTTGTTGTAGTAAAGCTCCTCGCGCGTCTCGGTCGCGAATTCGAAGTTCGGCCCCTCGACGATGGCGTCGACCGGGCAGGCCTCCTGGCAGAAGCCGCAATAGATGCACTTCACCATGTCGATGTCGTAGCGCACCGTGCGCCGCGTGCCGTCATTGCGGCGCGGGCCGGCCTCGATGGTGATCGCCTGCGCCGGACAGATCGCTTCGCAGAGCTTGCAGGCAATACAGCGTTCCTCGCCGTTGGGATAGCGGCGCAGCGCATGCTCGCCACGGAAGCGCGGGCTGGTCGGCCCCTTCTCGTGCGGATAGTTGATCGTCTCCTTCGGCGCGAAGAACTGGCGCATCGACAGGAAAAAAGCGCTGACGAAATCTTTCAGCAGCAGCGCCTTTGCGGCTTGAGCAAGAGCGGACATCACGCAAATCCCGTGATCTTGAGGAAGGCCGCGGTGGCGACGACCATGAACAGCGAGATCGGCAGGAAGACCTTCCAGCCCAGCCGCATCAGCTGGTCGTAGCGGTAGCGCGGCACGAACGCCTTCACCATCGAGAACATGAAGAACACCAGGCAGACCTTGAGCACGAACCAGATCAGCCCAGGCACCCAGGTGAAGGGCGCGAAGTCGAATGGTGGCAGCCAGCCGCCGAGGAAGAGGATGGTGGCCAACGCGCACATCAAGACGACGGCGACATACTCACCGAGGAAGAAGAGCAGGAACGGCGTGGACGAATATTCAACCATGTGGCCGGCGACCAGTTCCGATTCCGCCTCCACCAGATCGAAAGGCGGCCGGTTCGTCTCGGCCAGCGCCGAGATGAAGAAAACGATGAACATCGGGAACAGCGACAGCCAGTGCCAGTCGAGGAAGGTGTTGGGCAGGCCGAGCCGCGTGCCCAGGCCATCCTGCTGCGACAGCACGATGTCGGAGAGGTTGAGCGAGCCAACGGTCAGCAGCACGGTGACGATGACGAAGCCGATCGAGACTTCGTAGGACACCATCTGCGCGGCCGAGCGCAGCGCGCCGAGGAACGGATATTTCGAGTTCGACGCCCAGCCGCCCATGATCACGCCATAGACCTCGAGCGAGGAGATGGCGAAGACGTAGAGGATGCCGACATTGATGTTGGCGATCGCCCAGCCTTGACTGACAGGGATGACGGCCCAGGCCGAGATCGCCAGCACCGCCGACACCAGCGGCGCCAGCAGGAAGACGCCCTTATTGGCGCCGGACGGGATAACCGGCTCCTTGAAGACAAATTTCAACAGGTCGGCAAAGGCCTGCAGCGTGCCCCAGGGGCCGACGACATTCGGCCCGCGACGCAGCTGCACAGCCGCCCAGATCTTACGGTCGGCATAGAGCACGTAAGCCACGAAGATCAGAAGAACGACGATCAGCACGACCGACTTCAACAGGATCAGCAGCGCCGGCAGCACGTAGAAGGAAAAGAAGGTGTCCATGCTTATTCCGCCGCCTGCTTGAAGCCGCTCTTGGCCAGCGCCGAGCATTCAGCCATCACGGCCGAGGCCCGCGCGATCGGGTTGGTCAGATAGAAGTCCTTCACCGGCGAGGTGAACGTGCCCTTGTTCAGCCGTCCGCCGAGCTTCGCCGCCCTGGCGACGTCGTCGGCGGCGCCGGCCAGAACCTGGTCGATGCGAGCAAGGTGCGGATACTCGCCATAAAGCTTGGCGCGCAGCTGCGCCAGCGAATCGAAGGGCAGCTTCTTGCCGAGCACATCCGAAAGCGCCCGCAGGATCGCCCAGTCCTCGCGCGCCTCGCCGGGGGCGAAGCCGGCGCGGTTGGTCTGCTGCACACGGCCTTCCGTGTTGACGTAGGTGCCGGACTTCTCGGTGTAGGCGGCAGCCGGCAGGATGACGTTGGCGCGGTGCGCGCCGGCATCGCCATGCGTGCCGATATAGACGACGAAGGCGCCGCCGGTCCTGGCCATGTCGATCTCGTCGGCGCCGAGCAGGAACAAAAGATCCGTCTCGCCGAGCATGCCGCCGACATTCTTCCCGCCCTCGCCCGGCACGAAGCCGACATCGAGACCGCCGACGCGGCCGGCAGCATTGTGAAGTACCGCGAAGCCGTTCCATTCGGCCGTCACCGCATTGACCGCTGCTGCGAGCTTGGCCGCCTGGCCGAGCACCGCCGCACCGTCCGGACGCGCCAGCGCACCCTGGCCGACGATGATCAGCGGATGCGTCGCCTTCTTCAGCGCCTCGAAGAACTTGCCGTTGCCGTCGGCGAGGTCCTTCAAGGACTCCGGGCCGGCGCCGATGAGCTCGTAGTCATAGCGCGTGTCGCCGATCTCGCCAATGACGCCGACCGGCAGGTTGCCGACGCGCCAGCGCTTGCGGATGCGGGCGTGAGCACTGAGGCCTCGAAGCGCGGATTGGCGCCGATGATCAGCACCGCATCGGCTTGCTCGATGCCCTCGATGGTCGGATTGAAGATGTAGCTGGCGCGGCCGAGCGACGGATCGAGCGCGGCGCCATCCTGGCGGCAATCGATGTTCTTGGAGCCGAGCGCGCCCATCAGAAGCTTGAGCGCATAGATTTCCTCGACCGCTGCGAGGTCGCCTGCGATTGCGCCGATGCGCTCGGGCGCTGTCTCGCCCACCTCGTCCTTGATCGCCGCGAAGGCTTCCGCCCAGCTCGCCGGAGCGAGCTTGCCGTTCTTGCGCACATAGGGGCGGTCGAGGCGCTGCGTGCGAAGCCCGTCCCAGATGAAGCGGGTCTTGTCGGAAATCCATTCCTCGTTCACCGCTTCGTTGACGCGCGGCAGGATGCGCATCACTTCCCGGCCTCTCGAATCGACGCGGATCGCCGAGCCGACGGCGTCCATCACGTCGATCGATTCCGTCTTGGTCAGCTCCCACGGCCGCGCCTGGAAGGCGAACGGCTTGGAGGTCAGCGCGCCGACCGGGCAGAGGTCGATGACGTTGCCCTGCAGTTCCGACGTCATCGCCTGTTCGAGATAGGTGGTAATCTCGGCATCCTCGCCGCGGCCAATCAGGCCGAGCTCGGAAATGCCGGCGACCTCGGTGGTGAAGCGGACGCAGCGCGTGCAGTGGATGCAGCGGTTCATCACCGTCTTGACCAGCGGGCCGATATACTTGTCTTCGACCGCGCGCTTGTTCTCGTGATAGCGCGAGGAATCAACGCCGAAGGCCATCGCCTGGTCCTGCAGGTCGCATTCGCCGCCCTGGTCGCAGATCGGGCAATCGAGCGGATGGTTGATCAGCAGGAACTCCATCACGCCTTCGCGAGCCTTCTTGACCATCGGCGTGTTGGTGAAGATCTCCGGCGGCTCGCCGTTCGGGCCGGGGCGCAGGTCGCGCACGCCCATGGCGCAGGAGGCCTGCGGCTTGGGCGGACCGCCCTTCACCTCGATCAGGCACATGCGGCAATTGCCGGCGATCGACAGCCGCTCGTGGAAGCAGAAGCGCGGCACTTCCGCGCCGGCGTCCTCCGCCGCCTGCAGCAGCGTGTAGTGGTCGGGTACCGTAATCTCTTTCCCGTCGACCTTTAGCTTTGCCATTCGCCTCAAACCCTCGCGGATTTCCCGCAATCTCTCTTTCCGGGCGCGACTGGTGCCGCGCCCGGCATTTCATCTCACTATTTCGCGGCCAGCGCCGCCGCCTGGGCAGTCCAGTCGTCGCGGCCGATGCGGCCGGCAAGCGACAGGTAGTCCTCGACCCAGGCGATCTCTTCCGACGTCCAGGCCGCGATCTGGCCATAGGTCCAGATGCCGAGGCCGTTCAGCACTTTCTCCAGCTTCGGCCCGATGCCCGAGATCGCCTTCAGGTCAGACGGTTTCGCCGGCTTGTCGATCACCTTGGGCTGCCTGAAATCCTCGGGCATCAGCCCGGTGGCAGCCGCTTCCGCGACCGTGTCGGCGCCTGTTGAGTCGAGCGTCTTCTCGGCTGTGGTCGCGGCAATGTCGGTCACGTCCCTGGCGAAGGTCTGCGCTTCGGCGATCAGCGTCTCCGTCGCCTTTCGGGCCTTGGAGAAGTTGGCCGCGGCTTCGGTCTGCGCCTCGAGGTCATCGAAGAACGGCTGGAACATGCGCTGCGAGGCTTCGAGCGCGCCGGTGAACGCGCCCATCCACATGCCGACGGCATGATTGGCAAGACCGATGCCGAGCGCCGACATCGCCGCCGTGCTCGCCATGGGATGCGCCATCAGGTTGACGGCGCTGGCCATCTCCCTCGGCATCATCTTTGTCAGGTCCTGGTTCATCTTCTCTAGTTGGTCCAAATAAGGCATCAGCGGGTAGCTATCGAATACGGCGCCATAGACATCTCCTGGTCGTTTCTTCGTACGCCCCGCCCCTGCTTTTCCGTTCCCGGGCAATGCCCGTCTTCACAAATTCTATTCCGCCGCCACCATCACCGGCTCGACCCGGTGCGCGTTGCGCGAAAACTCATCGATACGGCGCTCCACTTCGCCGCGGAAATGCCGCATCAGGCCCTGGATCGGCCAGGCCGCTGCGTCGCCCAGCGCGCAGATCGTGTGACCCTCGACCTGCTTGGTGACGTCGAGCAGCATGTCGATCTCGCGCTTCTGAGCCTCGCCGCGCACCAGGCGCTCCATCACCCGCCACATCCAGCCGGTGCCTTCGCGGCACGGCGTGCACTGGCCGCAGCTTTCATGCTTGTAGAAGTAGGACAGCCTGGCGATCGCCTTCACGACATCGGTCGACTTGTCCATGACGATGACAGCCGCCGTGCCAAGGCCGGACTTGAGGTCGCGCAGCGCGTCGAAATCCATCGGCGCGTCGATGATCTGCTCCGCCGGCACCAGCGGCACCGAGGCGCCGCCCGGGATGACCGCGAGCAGATTGTCCCAGCCGCCGCGGATACCGCCGCAATGCGTCTCGATCAGTTCGCGGAACGGGATCGACATCGCCTCTTCGAATGTGCACGGATTGTTGACGTGGCCGGAGACGCAGAACAGCTTCGTGCCGGCATTGTTCGGCCGGCCGAAGGACGAGAACCAGGCAGCGCCCCGGCGCAGGATGGTCGGCGCCACGGCGATCGATTCGACGTTATTGACCGTGGTCGGGCAGCCGTAAAGGCCGACATTGGCCGGGAAAGGCGGCTTCAGCCGCGGCTGGCCCTTCTTGCCTTCGAGGCTTTCGAGCAGCGCCGTCTCCTCGCCGCAGATATAGGCACCGGCGCCATGGTGCATGTAGACGTCGAAGTCGTAGCCGGAGGTGTTGTTCTTGCCGATGAGCTTGGCCGCGTAAGCTTCGTCGATGGCGCGCTGCAGCGCCTCACGCTCGCGGATGAACTCGCCGCGCACATAGATGTAGGCAGCAATCGCGCCCATGGCGAAACCGGCGACCAGCGCGCCCTCGACCAGCGTGTGCGGATCGTTGCGCAGGATGTCGCGGTCCTTGCAGGTGCCCGGCTCGGATTCGTCGGCATTAATGACGAGATAGCTCGGCCGGCCATCGCTCTGCTTGGGCATGAACGACCATTTCAGGCCTGTTGGGAAGCCGGCGCCGCCGCGGCCGCGCAGGCCGCTTGCCTTCATCTCGTTGACGATCCAGTCGCGCCCCTTGGCGATGAGGCCGGGCGTGTCGTCCCAGATGCCGCGCGCCTGCGCTCCGGCCAGCGACTTGTCGAAGAGGCCGTAGATGTTGGTGAAGATGCGGTCTTTGTCCTGAAGCATTGTTCGTCCCTCAGACCGGCTTCTTGCCGAAGACGCGGATGTATTCGGCGACGCCGCCCTTGGCGAGCGCCTTGGCCTGCTTCACCCAGTCGTCGCGCTCGATGCGGCCGTGGAAGCTGAGATAGCCATCGACCCATTCGCGCTCGGCCTTCTTCCACGCAGCGACTTGCGCGAAGGTGTAGATGCCGAGCGAATGCAAGGTGCCTTCGATCTTCGGACCGACGCCCGAGATCAGCTTGAGATCGTCGACCGTTGCCGGGCGCTCGATGCCGGCCGGGCGGCTCTTGTCCTCAAGCGAAGGCTTCCCCGTTTTGGCGACAGGCTGCTTGGTTTCGGGCGACTTGAAGGCCGAAGCCGGTTCGGCCTTGATCGTCGGCCCGCTGCGCGGCTTCGAAACCCCTTCGACTTCCGGAGAAGCCTGATTGGCATTGGCGGCGGAGTGACGCGGCGCCCTGACGCTGGCCGCCTTCTCCGTGGCCGGCGAGACTTTCACCGGCGACGGCGTCTTCAATGCCGGGCTGGTTTCAGGCGCATCCGTCTTCGGCTTGCTGGATTTCGATGGTCCGACCGGAGCCGAGGCCGCCGGCGCGGCAGGCGCCTGCGAGACGACGGCGGCTGGCGCGGCCACCGGAGCAGCAGCGGCGGCCTCTCTGGCCGCCTTCGCCGCAGCCTTGGCTTCCTTGTCGCGGGTCGATTTCAGAATTGCCTTCTCGCTCTTCAGCGTCGTCAGCCCCGTCGCCGGCTCCGAGCCCGTGCGGCCGTTCTGCGGACCCGGCTTAACTTCGGCGCCCTTGCCGGCTTCATAGAGATCGATGATCTCGGCCAGCCGTTCCGGCGTCAGGTCCTCAAAAGTGTCCTTGAAGATCATGACCATCGGCGCGTTGACGCATGCGCCGAGGCATTCGACCTCCTCCCACGACAGCGTGCCCTTGTCATTGGTGTGGAACTGGTCGTGGTGGATCTTCGAGCGGCACACATCCATCAGCGCTTCCGAGCCGCGCAGCATGCAGGGCGTGGTGCCGCAGACCTGGATATGCGCGCGGGTGCCGACGGGATTGAGCTGGTATTGCGTGTAGAAGGTCGCGACCTCGAGGCCGCGGATGCGCGGCATGCCGAGCATGTCGGAGATCGTCTCGATCGCCGCCTTCGTCACCCAGCCTTCCTGCTCCTGCGCCAGCATCAGCAACGGGATGATGGCCGACTGCTCGCGACCCTTGGGATATTTGGCGATCCACTGCTTTGCCGCCGCCGTGTTCGCCTTGTTGAAGGCGAAGGAGGCTGGCTGGACGCTGGCATCTGCAAGACGGCGGACTGACATTTAGCGATCGACCTCACCAAACACGATGTCGAGGGAGCCAAGCACGGCGGTGACGTCGGCCAGCATGTGGCCGCGGCACAGGAAATCCATGGCCTGAAGATGCGCAAAACCTGGCGCACGCAGCTTGCAGCGGTACGGCTTGTTGGTGCCGTCGGAGACGAGATAGACGCCGAACTCGCCCTTCGGCGCCTCGACGGCCGCATAGACCTCGCCTGCAGGCACGCGATAGCCCTCGGTGTAGAGCTTGAAGTGATGGATGAGCGCTTCCATCGAGCGCTTCATCGCCGCGCGCTTCGGCGGCACCACCTTGCCGTCCAGGTTCGAGACCGGACCCACGCTTTCCTTGCCGAGCAGCAGATCGACGCACTGGCGCATGATCTTCGCCGACTGGCGCATCTCTTCCATGCGCACGAGGTAACGGTCGAAGCAGTCGCCGTTCTTGCCGATCGGGATATCGAAATCCATCTCGGAATAGCATTCATAGGGCTGCGCCTTGCGCAGATCCCAGGCAGCGCCCGAGCCGCGCACCATCACGCCGGAAAAGCCCCAGGCCCAGGCGTCGGCCAGCGACACCGTGCCGATATCGACGTTGCGCTGCTTGAAGATACGGTTGGGCGTGAGCAGCGCATCGAGATCGTCGATCGACTTCAGGAACGGGTCGATCCACTTGCCGATGTCCTCGATCAGCTTCTGCGGCAGGTCCTGGTGCACGCCGCCCGGCCGGAAATAGGCCGCGTGCATGCGCGAGCCGGAGGCGCGCTCATAGAACACCATCAGCTTTTCGCGCTCGACAAAGCCCCAGAGCGGCGGAGTCAGCGCGCCGACGTCCATCGCCTGCGTCGTCACATTGAGGATGTGCGACATGATGCGGCCCATTTCGGAATAGAGCACGCGGATCAGCTGGCCGCGCTTCGGCACCTCGATGCCGAGCAGCCGCTCGGCCGCAAGCGCGAAGGCATGCTCCTGGTTCATCGGCGCGCAATAGTCGAGCCGGTCGAGATAAGGCACGGCCTGCAGATAGGTCTTGGCCTCGATCAGTTTTTCCGTGCCGCGATGCAAGAGCCCGATGTGCGGATCGACGCGATCGACCACCTCGCCGTCGAGCTCGAGAACCAACCTCAAAACACCATGTGCTGCAGGGTGTTGAGGCCCAAAGTTAATGTTGAAGTTGCGGACGGAGGTTTCAGCCATTGTGGCGCCTCAATTCGTCTTGGCTTTCTCATCTCCCGGCAGGACGTAGTCCGTCCCTTCCCAAGGAGAAAGAAAATCGAAATTGCGGAATTCCTGCTTGAGCTCGACCGGCTCGTAGATCACCCGCTTGGCCTCGTCGTCGTAGCGCACCTCGACGAAGCCGGTCAGCGGGAAATCCTTGCGCAGCGGATGCCCGTCAAAGCCGTAGTCGGTGAGGATACGCCGCAGATCCGGATGGTCGGAGAACAGCACGCCATAGAGGTCGTAGGTCTCGCGCTCATACCAGTCGGCGCCGGGATAGACGGCAGTCAGCGACGGCACCAGCGTCTCCTCGTCTGCCTGGACCTTCAGGCGGATGCGGACGTTCTGCTTCGGCGACAACAGGTGGTAGACGACGTCGAAGCGCTTGGCCCGCGACGGATAGTCCGCGCCAGAAATGTCGATGATCGAGATGAACTGGCAGCGCGGGTCGTCGCGCAGGAAGGTCGCCACCTCGATCAGATTGCCCGGCTCGACGGAAACCGTCAGCTCGCCATAGGCAAGCACGGCTTCGCCGATGCGGCCGGAGAGCTTCTCGCCGAGATAGGTGGAGAGTTCGTTCAACGCCAGGGTCATAGGCTCACCGTTCGATCGTGCCGGTGCGGCGGATCTTCTTCTGCAACAGAAGAATGCCGTAGAGCAGCGCTTCCGCGCTCGGCGGACAGCCCGGCACATAGATGTCGACCGGCACGATGCGGTCGCAGCCGCGCACCACCGAATAGGAATAATGGTAGTAGCCGCCGCCATTGGCGCAAGAGCCCATCGAGATGACGTAGCGCGGCTCCGGCATCTGGTCGTAGACCTTGCGCAGCGCCGGCGCCATCTTGTTGGTCAGCGTGCCGGCGACGATCATGATGTCCGACTGGCGCGGGGACGCGCGCGGCGCAACGCCGAAACGCTCGCTGTCGTAGCGCGGCATCGAGGTGTGGATCATCTCGACCGCGCAGCAAGCGAGGCCGAAGGTCATGAACATCAGCGAGCCGCTGCGCGCCCACGTGATCAGCGCTTCGGTCGAGGTGACGAGAAAACCCTTGTCGGCCAGCTCGTTGTTGATTTCGAGGAAGAAGGGATCGTCTTCCCCCACCGGTCTGCCGGTGTTGGGGTCGATGATGCCCTTGGGCTTCGGCGCGACGAGGGTGCCTGAACTGTCGTTCAATCCCATTCCAGCGCTCCTTTTTCCATTCATAGGCAAAGCCGATGGTCAGCACCGCCAAAAACACCATCATCGACCAGAAGCCGAGCATGCCGACTTTCGAGAAGGACACCGCCCATGGGAACAGGAAGGCGACCTCGAGATCGAAGATGATGAACAGGATCGACACCAGGTAGAAGCGGATGTCGAACTTCATGCGGGCGTCGTCGAACGAATTGAACCCGCATTCATAGGCGGAAAGCTTTTCCGGGTCGGGATTGCGATAGGCCACCAGGAACGGCGCGACGATCAGTGCGAGACCGACGACCATCGCCACGGCGATTAAGAGGACGATGGGCAGGTACGAACTCAGGAGTGCGCTCATGCGGCGACTTTCCTTTGGCGGGGCCAGTTCACTTTGATTACAGCAACGGACTCTAATGCGGAAGCGTGACAGTTTAACCCGCTGAACCGTTTTAAGGGCCCTATGCTGCGACGCGGCGAGGGTTAGCGCAGCGGTTTCGGCGAAGCAAGTCAAACCTTGTTCAAAATCCGGCCCTGGACGCCATATCGGAAGAAACTGGTCCGATCCGCTCCTGTTTGATTTCCTTCACTTTTTACTCCACTTTTCTCTCCTGACATAACTCCCGCCATTTGCCTGCTAGCATGGCCGGAATCACACACTGGAAATCAGGTAAACGGATCGAGGCAAAGGTACCTTGATGAAGGAAAAAATCTCGCTTCGCATGGCCAGGCGCATCGCGCTCGCCGCACAGGGCTTCACGGACCCTCGTCCGGGCGGCGAGCCCAACCGCCGGCACCTCGCCCGCGTGCTCTCCCGGACCGGCCTGCTGCAGATCGATTCCGTCAGCGCGGTGGTGCGCGCCCACTACATGCCGCTCTATTCGCGTCTCGGCCCCTACCCGCTCGCGCTGCTCGACAACGCGGCCGTCTCCCGAAAGCGCGCCGTCTTCGAATATTGGGCGCATGAGGCGTCATTTCTCCCGGTCGAGACCTGGCCGCTGATGCGCTGGCGCATGCAGCGCGCCGAGCAAGGCGAGGAGATGTATCTCGGCCTCGCCAAATGGGGCCGCGAGCGCAAGGAGATGATCGACGAGATCTACCGGCAGGTCGCCGAACGCGGGCCGATTGCCGCCTCAGACATCGAAGGCCACAAGGGCAATGGCGGCTGGTGGGGCTGGAGCGAGGCCAAGCACGCCTTCGAATGGCTGTTCTGGGCCGGACGCATCACCACCGCCTACCGGCGCGGCTTCGAGCGCTACTACGACCTGCCGGAACGTGTCCTGCCGCAAGCCGTGCTCGACCTGCCCGTGCCCTCGGTCGAGGACGCGCATCGTGAGCTTTTGCGCATTTCCGCCCGCGCCCATGGCATCGCCACCTATGGCGACCTGCGCGATTATTTCCGCCTGGCGCCGGGCGACACGAAGGATCGCATCGAGGAACTGGTCGAGGCGGGCGAGCTGCTGCCGGTAAAGGTCGAAGGCTGGGACAAGACCGCCTATCTGCACAAGGACGCCCGTTTTCCGCGCCGGATCGAGGCGCACGCCCTGCTCACGCCGTTCGATCCCGTGGTCTTCGAGCGCACGCGCACCGAAAAGCTGTTCGGCTTCCGCTACCGCATCGAAATCTACACGCCGGCCGAAAAGCGCCAGTATGGCTACTATGTGCTGCCGTTCCTGCTCGGCGACCGGATCGTGGCCCGCGTCGATCTGAGGGCCGACCGCCCTGCCAGTGTGCTGCGTGTCCACGCCGCCTATGCCGAGGCTGGCGCGCCGCCTGAAACTGCCGCCCGGCTCTTCGACGAGCTCAAGCAGATGCAAGCCTGGCTCGGCCTGGAGCGCATCGAGGTTACCCCGGCCGGCGACCTCGGGCCGGCGCTGGCTGACTTAGCGGTGTCGTAGCCACGCGTTGACAGCCCCGTAGCTCTAAGCCTAAATCCGCCGCAGACGGTCTCTTCCCGGCAAAGGGAGGAGCGAAGAGGGAATGCGGTGCGGGAAAAACCCAAATCCGCGGCTGTCCCCGCAACTGTAAGCGACGAGCCTTAGCCGAAAACCACTGGGTGTTCCCGGGAAGGCGGCGCCAAGGCGATGAAGCGCGAGCCAGGAGACCTGCCGTCTGAGACTTTAAGAATCCGATCGCCCGGCGGGTTTTCCGGGCAAGGAGCCTGGTTTGGATCGCAACGGCAGTTTTCCGGCTAATATCGCGGACGTTTCGTCCGGGTCCAACGACGCGCTGGCCGGCGTGACCGTCATCGTCTGCTCCTCCTGCCGTGACGAGACCGGTTCGGACGCGCATCCGGGTGCCGGCACCCTCCTTGCAGAAGACACGCGCCGCGCCGCCTCGGGCGAAAAAATCCGCATCCGTACCGTCGAATGCCTCGGCAATTGCAAGCGTCGGCTCAGCGCCGCGCTGCTGCGCGACGGCTGCTGGAGTTATGTCTTCGGCGACCTCGAGACGACCAGCGGCGCCGACCTCGTCACCGGCGCAAAGCTCTTTGCGACCTCGACCGACGGCCTCATCCCCTGGCGCGGCCGACCCGATTCTCTCAAGCGCGGCCTCGTTGCCCGCATCCCTCCCCTCGACATGCTGAAGGACTGACAATGAACGCTTCCGTTTCCCGCGTGCCCTGTACCGTCGTCACCGGCTTCCTCGGCGCCGGCAAGACGACGCTGATCCGCAACCTGCTCGAAAACGCCAAGGGCAAGCGGCTGGCGATCATCGTCAACGAATTCGGCGATGTCGGCATCGACGGCGACATTCTGAAAGGCTGCGGCATCGACACCTGTCCGGAGGAAAACATCGTCGAGCTTGCCAATGGCTGCATCTGCTGCACCGTCGCCGACGATTTCGTGCCGGCGCTCGACCAGATCCTGTCGCGGACGCCGAAGGTCGACCACATCCTGATCGAGACGTCCGGCCTCGCTTTGCCGAAGCCGCTCGTCCAGGCCTTCCAGTGGCCGAGCGTGAAGAGCCGCGTAACGGTCGACGGCGTTATTGCCGTTGTCGACGGTCCGGCGCTGGCCGACGGCCGCGTCGCTTCCGACATGGATGCCCTGCAGGCACAGCGCGCCGCCGACGATTCCCTCGATCATGACGATCCGGTGGAGGAGGTGTTCGAGGACCAGATCGCCTGCGCCGACCTGATCATCCTGTCGAAGAGCGACCTGATGGACGCGGCAGGGTCGGAGCGTGCCAATGCCGTCATCGGCGAGCATGTGGCGCGCGCCGTCAAGGTCGTGCCGACCGCGCAGGGCAAGGTCGATCCGTCGGTTCTGCTCGGCCTCGGCCTTGCCGTGGAGGACGACATCGAGAACCGCAAGACCCATCACGACGACGAGCTCGACCACGAGCATGACGATTTCGACTCCTTCGTCATCGACATCCCGTCAATCGCCAATCCTGACGAGTTGGCAAAGCGCGTCGCCCACGCCGCTGAGCAGGAAAATGTCCTGCGCGTCAAAGGCTTCGTCGAGGTCGGCGGCAAGCCGATGCGGCTGCTGCTCCAGGCGGTCGGCCCGCGCGTCAACCACTATTACGACCGCGCCTGGACGGCCGAGGACGACCGCCGCTCGCGGCTCGTCGTCATTGGCTTGAAAGGGCTGAACCGCCTGGCGATCGAGCGTATCCTCGCCGGCTGAAGGTAGACCCGGACAGCGATGCATATCCTCTTCACGACATCCGCCTCGCTCGACGATCTCGCCGAGCCGATCGACCTCAGGCAGACGCCTGCGGATGTCGTGGCCCTGTCCTTCACCGACAGCGATCTCGCCGGCCTGGCCGCTGCGTGGAAAGAGGACGCGGAGCGATTGCCGTCGATGCGGCTCGCAGCACTTCGCGACCTCCGCCACCCGATGTCGGTCGACCTCTGGATCGACAGCGTCGCCCGCCATGCCAAGGTCGTTCTGGTGCGCATCCTCGGCGGCTATGACTGGTGGCGCTATGGCTGCGATCAGTTGGCGGCGGTGGCGCGCGAGTGCGGCATCAAGCTGGCGCTGCTGCCGGGCGAAAGCCATGACGAGGACCAGCGCCTGATTGAAGCCTCGACGCTGCCGCGCGGCGAGCTCGACGCCTTGCTCGGCTATTTCCGCGAAGGCGGCCCCGCCAATATGGGCGCTCTGGTGCGGAGGTTGGCGAGGCTTGCTGGGTTGGATGCCGCCGTGGCCGAACCGGTCAGCGTGCCGAAGGCGGGATACTATCAAGCTGGACTGGGCGCCGTGGAGAGGCCGGACCTTTCAAACGTCGGCGTTCCTGCGCACCCCCCTCTGTCCTGCCGGACATCTCCCCCGCAAGGGGGGAGATCAGCCGTCACCGGCTCCGGCGCCTTTTCTGAAAATTCAACGACAAAGCCTTCTGCAACGTCTGTGATTGGCGAAAGCATCAATGACAGCTCAATCTCCCCCCTTGCGGGGGAGATGTCCGGCAGGACAGAGGGGGGTGTGACGGAACTCAACGCCGACAATCTCGGCGCCCCGATCATCCCCATCCTGTTCTACCGTTCGATGCTCCTTGCCGCTGACGTAGCTCCAATCGATACGCTGGCCGAGGCATTGCGGCTGCTGGGCGTGACGCCGGTGCCGATCTTCGTCTCCAGCCTCAAGGACCCAACCTCCCTGGCGTTCGTCGAGAATGCTATCGCCTCACTGAACCCCGCAGCCATCGTCACTGCCACCGCCTTTGCCTCAGGCGCCGAACCCGGCGCAGAAACGCTCTTCGACCGCGCTGGCGTGCCCGTCTTCCAGGTCATTGTCGCCACGACAAGGCGGGAGGTCTGGGAAAAGAACCAGCGTGGCCTGGCGCCCGCCGATCTCGCCATGCACGTCGTGCTGCCCGAGCTCGACGGCCGCATCCTGGCCGGCGCGATCTCGTTCAAGGGCGAGATCGAAACCGATCCGGCGCTGGCCTTCCGCGCTTTCGCAAACCGGCCGGAAGCCGACCGCGTCGCGCAGGTCGCCAAGCGCATCGCCGCCTTCGTTCGCCTGCAGCGGACCGAGCGCGCCAAGCGCAGGTTGGCGATCCTGATCCCGGATTATCCGAGCGCGCCCGGTCGGACGGGCTACGCGGTTGGCCTGGATGTGCCGTCGAGCGTGCTCGCCATGCTGCATGACCTCAAGGAACAGGGCTATGCGGTTGAAGGGATTCCGCAATCGCGCGTGAGTTGCTGGATGCGCTGGAGGTTGGCGGGTCTGGACTTGCCTTGGAGGACTACGTCGCCTTTTCGGCCGGGCTGCCACAGGCGCGCGCGATGCGATGGAAGAAGCGTGGGGCAATGCCAATCACGAAACTCACGTCAATGCGCCCCCCTCTGTCCTGCCGGACATCTCCCCCACAAGGGGGGAGATTGAGCTGTCATCGGCCCTTTCGCCAATCTCCGACGTTGAAAGGGGAAAGCCGGCGGAGGAACTGGCAATCTCCCCCCTTGTGGGGGAGATGTCCGGCAGGACAGAGGGGGGCGCAACAGAACGCCAACCTCCGTCACTAGCGAACCAAAAACACTTCCCCTTCCGCGCCACCACCTTCGGCAACATCACCGTTGCACTGGCCCCCGACCGCGGTCGCAGCGCCGACCGCCGCGCCGACTATCACGACCCAACGCTCCCCCCTCGCCACGAACTCATCGCCTTCGGGCTCTGGCTGCAGAAACCGCTGGGCGTCCATGCCATCGTCCACGTCGGCGCGCATGGCACGCTGGAATGGCTGCCGGGCAAGACCGTTGCGCTCTCCGACACCTGCTTTCCCGAGATCGTCACTGGCTCGCTGCCGGTCATCTATCCCTTCACGTCTCCAACCCCGGCGAGGCCGCGCAAGCCAAGCGCCGTATTTCGGCCGTTACGCTCGGCCATCTGCCGCCGCCGCTGACCAGCGCCGATCTTGACGAGGCGCAGCAGAGGCTGGAGCGCCTGGTGGATGAATATGCCCAGGCCGACGGCCTCGACCGCCGTCGCCGTGATCGGTTGGCCAGGCTCATCGTCGAGACGGCGCAGAAATCCGGTCTTGCTGCCGAAGCGGGCGTTGCCGGCACCGATGCGCCGGACGAAGCGCTGCGCCGCATCGACGCCTGGCTTTGCGACCTCAAGGATTTCGCCGTCAAGGACGGGCTGCACGTCTACGGCCGTGCACCGGACGGTGAAGCAGACCCGCAGCGTCGGCAAAGCGCCGAGGCGGAACGGACAGCCCTGCTCGCCGCACTCGACGGTCGCCACATCAAGGCAGGTCCCGCCGGCGCGCCGGCGCGCGGCCGCTCCGACGTGCTGCCCACGGGGCGCAACCTCTTCACCGCCGATCCGCGCACCATGCCGACGCCGACCGCCTATGATCTCGGCCAGGCGGCGGCGGAAGAAGTGGTGCGCAGCTACATGCAGAGCCATGGCGACTGGCCGCGCTCGCTGGTCATCGACCTCTGGGGTTCGGCCTCTTTGCGCACCGGCGGTGAGGAGATCGCGCAAGGCCTCGCGCTGATGGGCTGCCGGCCGCAATGGGATGCCGCGACCGGCCGCGTCACCGGCATCGAAGTGCTGCCGCCGGCAGCACTCGGCCGCCCGCGCGTCGATGTCACCTGGCGCATCTCCGGCCTGTTCCGCGACATGTTCCCGGCCCAGATCGCGCTGATCGATGCCGCCGCCAGCGCCGTCGCCAGCCGCGACGAGGATGATTCGGAAAATCCGCTCGCAGCCGCGACTCGCGCTGTCGGCAAGGTCGGGCCCCGCATCTTCGGCACCTCGCCCGGCACCTACGGCGCCGGCGTCGAGGATTTGCTGTCGGGCGGCGAATGGGGAGCGCGCGAGGAGATCGGCCGCGCCTATCTCGACGCCACCTCGCACGCCTATGGCGGCGCCGACGGCGAAGCGATTTCCGCGCCTGGCGCCTTCGGGGACCGTATCGCCGAAGCCGACCTGCTCGTCCACACCGGCGACGATCCCGGCCGCGACATCCTCGAAGGCTCGGCCGATGTCGCCTTCATCGGCGGGTTTTCAGCGGCCCTTGCCGCGCTCGGTCGGAATGCCGACGTCATCGTGCTCGACACGACAGATCCAAAAAAGCCGAAACCGCGCTCGGTCGGCGAAGCCGTGGCCCGCGTGGTGCGGGCCCGCGCCGTCAATCCGCGCTTCATTGCCGGCCAGATGCGCCATGGTCCGCGCGGCGCCTCGGAATTCGCCGAAACGGTCGACCGTCTCGTCGGCTTCGCCGAGACCACCCACGCGATATCGGGCGCGCTGATCGAAGCGGTGCACGACGCCTATCTCGGCGACGCGGATGTGCGCGCCTTTCTCCTGCGCGAGAGCCCGGCGGCAGCGAAGGTCATTGCCGAGCGGTTCCTGTCGGCGCGGCGGCGTGGCCTGTGGCATCCGCTCAGGAATTCCATCGACGACGATCTCGCGGCCTTGATCGCCGAGGCACAGGCAGGCGGGGTGGCGGCATGAACGCCTCCTCGCGCCGCGGCGCCTGCCCGGCTCTGAGCGCCCCGATGCAGACCGGCGACAGCCTGCTGGTGCGGCTCAACCCGGTCGCTGGAGGCTTTCGCCGAAGTCGCTGATCGGACTCTGCGAATCCGCCTTGCGCCACGGCAACGGCATCATGGAAGTGACCGCGCGCGGCAGCCTGCAGATCCGCGGCCTGACGGTGGACAGCGCTCGGCTGTTGGCGGCTGAGGTCGATGCGCTGGGCATCGCGGTGCGGAGCGGCGTGCCGGTGGAGATTGGGCCACTGGCGGGCATCGATCCGCAGGAGATCGCCGACCCGCGACCGCTGGCCGAGCGGATCAGGGCCGCGATTGAAGAGGCCGGGCTGACGGCAAGGCTGGGGCCGAAAGTGTCGGTGGTTGTCGACGGTGGCGGGCAGTTGACGATGGACGCGGTGACGGCGGATGTAAGGCTGAGTGCGGTGTGGGCCACGGCAGGCATACAGTGGAACGTTTCGGTTGCCGGCGACGCGCGGAGTGCAAAGTCGCTCGCAACGGTCGACGCCGATACCGCGCGCGACATTACTGTGGCTGCGCTTAGAATGGTCGCCGAAAAGGGGCGCGAGGCGTACACGCGCGATTTGACCGAGCGACAGTTGGCTTCTCTCTCAGGCTGGCATTCCTTCGCGCCCCCCTCTGTCCTGCCGGACATCTCCCCCACTAGGGGGGAGATTGAACTCTCGTCACCGCTTTCGCCAATCGGCAAGGTCGAGCCAAGCGCCAAGGTTGCAGGAATGGCGCCTTGGCCGAAGCTGCCAATCTCCCCCCTAGTGGGGGAGATGTCCGGTAGGACAGAGGGGGGCGCCGTAGAGCGCCAACCTCCTAGAAGTCCCATCGGTATTTTTGATCTTTCAGGTTACCACGCCCTCGGCATCGCCCTGCCCTTCGGCAGCATGCCGGCACAGAATCTCATCGACCTTGCCAAAGAGGCCTCCGAATTCGACACCACCGAAATCCGCCTCGCCCCCGGCCGCTCCCTGCTCTTCCTCGACCTTACCCCGTCTGCCTGCACCTCCCTACAAGCCTCCGCCGCAGCCCTCGGCTTCGTCACCTTGCCCACCGACCCGCGCACCCGCATCGCCGCCTGCCCCGGCACGCCGGCCTGTGCGTCCGGCCGCATCGCCACCCGCGCCATCGCCGAGACGATCGCAACCGAAGGCGCCGATCTCTTCGATGCCTCGCTTACCCTACACATATCCGGCTGCGCCAAGGGCTGCGCGCATCCCGGTGCGGCGGCGCTCACCCTCGTCGGCGACGAAAACGGAGCCGGACTTGTCGTGGACGGGACGGCAAAGGCCCTTCCTGCCGGATACAGGCCGGGCTATGACGCCGCGCGCGGCGTCGGCGGCATCCTTGCCGCGGTGCGCGCGCAAAGACATTCCGGCGAAACCGTCGCTGCCTGCCTGGCAAGGCTTGGCGCGGCCGGCATCGCCGAACTCTATAGATGGGACTGACAATGGCCGCCTACGACTATATCCATGACGGGATGGCGATCTACGAGCGCTCTTTCGCCATCATCCGCGCCGAGGCGGATCTCTCGCGCTTCTCCGAGGCCGAAGCCGATGTCGCGATCCGCATGATCCATGCCTGCGGCCAGGTCGAAGCCGCCAGCCATTTCGTTTTCTCCAGCGATTTCGTTGCTGCGGCGCGGACCGCACTTGCCGCCGGGGCTCCCATCTTCTGCGATGCCGAAATGGTCGCCCATGGCGTCACGCGCGCTCGGCTGCCTGCCGGCAACGAAGTGATCTGCACGCTGCGCGACCCGCGCACCGCCGAAATCGCCAAGGCGATCGGCAACACCCGCTCGGCCGCGGCCATCGATCTCTGGGGCGAGCGCATGGCAGGCTCCGTTGTTGCGATCGGCAATGCGCCGACCGCGCTGTTCTATCTGCTGGAAAAACTGCGCGACGGCGCGCCGAAGCCGGCGGCGATCATCGGCATGCCGGTCGGTTTCGTCGGCGCTGCCGAATCCAAGGATGCGCTGGCCGAGAATTCCTATGGCGTGCCTTATGCCATCGTGCGCGGCAGGCCGGGCGGCAGCGCCATGACCGCGGCCGCGCTTAATTCGTTGGCGAGGCCGGGCCTGTGAACGCGATCGTAAAAGGCCGTCTTGTCGGCGTCGGCACCGGTCCCGGCGACCCCGAACTGCTGACATTGAAAGCGGCGCGCGCGCTGGCCGAGGCCGACGTCGTCGCCTATTTCGCCAAGCGCGGCAACAACAGCAATGCGCGCGCCATCGTCGAGGCCCGTTTCCGGCCGGACATGATCGAGCTGCCGCTGCTCTATCCGGTGACGACCGAAATCGACAAGGATCACGACGACTACCGTTCGCAGATCACCAATTTCTACGAACAGTCGGCCGAACAGGTCGCCGAGCATCTCGGCGCCGGCAGGATGGTGGCGGTGCTGTCGGAAGGCGACCCGCTCTTCTACGGCTCCTACATGCACCTGCATGTGCGCCTTTCGCATCGCTTCCCGACCGAGGTCATCCCCGGCATCACCGCCATGTCCGGCTGCTGGTCGGCAACCGGCCTGCCGATCGTCCAGGGCGATGATGTGCTGACCGTGCTGCCGGGCACGATGAGCGAGTTCGAGCTGACCCGCCGCCTCGCCGACACCGACGCCGCCGTCATCATGAAGGTCGGCCGCAACCTGCCGAAAATCCGCCGCGCGCTGGAGGCGACCGGCAAGCTCGCGAAGGCCGTCTATGTCGAGCGCGGCACCATGCCGGGCAGCGTCTCGATGCGGCTCGCCGAAAAGCCGGACGACAAGGCGCCCTATTTCGCCATCGTGCTGGTCGCCGGCTGGTCCGCACGGCTCGGAGCCCCCGGGGCAAAGCCATGAGCGGCCGCCTCACCGTCATCGGCCTCGGTCCCGGCAATGCCGACCAGGTCACGCCGCAGGCCAGGCAAGCGGTCGCCGAAGCGTCCTTCTTTTATGGCTACAAGCCCTATCTCGACCGGCTCGAACTGCGGCCGGACCAGACCCGCATCGCCTCCGACAATCGCGAGGAGCTCGCCCGCTCCAGCGAGGCGCTGGCCAAGGCTGCCGAGGGCCATAGCGTCGCCGTAGTCTCCGGCGGCGATCCCGGTGTCTTCGCCATGGCGGCGGCGGTCTGCGAGGCGATCGAAGCCGGCCCGGCCGAATGGCGGGCCATCGACATCGCGGTCGTTCCCGGCGTCACCGCAATGCTCGCGGTCGCTGCCCGCATCGGCGCGCCGCTCGGCCATGATTTCTGCGCCATCTCGCTCTCCGACAATCTGAAGCCGTGGGACCTGATCGAGCTACGCCTGCTGGCAGCCGCCGGCGCCGGCTTCGTCATCGCGCTCTACAACCCGATCAGCAAGGCCCGCCCTTGCAGCTCAGCCGCGCTTTCGAGTGCCTGAAAGCGATCCTGCCCGGCACGACGCCCGTCATTTTCGGCCGCGCCGCCGGCCGGCCCGACGAGCGCATTGAAGTGTCTCTTTTGGCGGATGCCGATGCAGGCAAAGCCGACATGGCGACCTGCATCATCATAGGCTCGCCCGAAACCCGGATCATCAAGCGCGGTGAGCGGCCCGCGCTGGTCTACACACCGCGTTCGGCAACAGGGTCGAAAAAATGATCGACCATCGCGGCCAGCGCATCGACGGTTTGAGCCGACGGAACGTCCGGCAGGGCTGGACGGCGGACCATGATCACCTCGATGCCGAGCGCCCGCGCCGCGGCGATCTTGCCATAGGTCGCGTCGCCGCCGCTGTTCTTCGAGACGACGGCATCGATGCCGTATTTCTCGAGCAGCGCCCTTTCCTCCGCTTCCGGAAACGGTCCGCGTGCCAGCAAATAGAGCGCATCGGGCACGGCCAGCTTCGGTTCGACCGGATCGACGCTGCGAATGAGATAGCGGTGCTGCGGAGCGGCCTCGAAGGTGCCCGCCTCCTGGCGGCCGATCGCGAGGAAGACTCGCCGTGGCGCGGCGCCAAGCGCACGCGCTGCTTCGGCGACATTGTCAACCAGCGTCCAGCGATCACCCGCGACTGGCTCCCAGCCTGGGCGGCGCAGGGCAAGGATTGGCGCGCCGGCTTGCCTGGCGGCCTCGGCGGCGTTGGCCGAAATGCGCGCAGCGTTAGGGTGCGTGGCATCGATCAGCAGGTGGATGTGTTCTTCACGAAGATAGGCGGCCAGCCCCTCCGCGCCGCCGAAGCCGCCGACGCGCACCGGGACGCCTTGTGCGATCGGGCTTTCCGTTCGGCCGGCCAGCGACAGCGTTACGGAAAAATCCTCGCGACGCGCCAGCTTTCCCGCCAGTTGACGGGCCTCCGTGGTTCCGCCGAGGATCAGAATCCGGTGGGTCATCATGCCTGCTAAAGGTCCGCGCAACGCCAAACTCACCCCAAAATGGCTTACAGTGGTCGGCATCGGCGAGGACGGTGTAGCGGGTCTCGGCGACGAGGCCAAGCGGCGGATTGCCGAGGCCGAAGTCGTCTTCGGCGGCAAGCGGCACCTCGCCCTTGTCGCATCGTTGGTCAAGGGCGAGGCCCGCCCATGGCCGACACCTTTCGACGCCGAAATGCGCGATATGCTGGCGCTCAAGGGCAAAAACATCTGCGTGCTTGCCTCCGGCGACCCATTCTTCCACGGCGTCGGCGTCACGTTGGCGCGCAAGGTCAAGCTGGATGAGATGCTCGTGCTGCCAGCGCCCTCATCGCTGTCGCTGGCCGCTTCCCGTCTCGGCTGGGCGCTGCAGGATGTCGAAACCATCTCTCTGCACGGCCACTCAATCGACCTGATCAGGCCTTTGCTCCACCCCGGCGCGCGTATCCTCGCGCTGACGTCCGACGGCGACGCCCCGGCCGCAATCGCCGCACTGCTCGACGAACTCGGCTTCGGCCCCTCGCGACTGACGATCCTCGAAGCGCTCGGCGGTCCGGACGAGACGCGTCGCACGGTGCGAGCCGATGCTTTCGGTCTCAAAAAGATCAACCCGCTCAACGTGCTGGCGCTCGAAATTGAACCGACGCCGGATGCGCGAATCCTGCCCTTGACCGTCGGCCTTGCCGACCATCTGTTCGAGCATGACGGCCAGATCACCAAGCGCGAGATCCGCGCCGTTACGCTGTCGGCGCTGGCGCCCCGGCGCGGCGAGCTGCTGTGGGATATCGGCGCCGGTTCCGGCTCGATCGGCATCGAGTGGATGCTGGCGCACCCCTCCATGCGCGCCATCGCCATCGAGGCCGACAACGAGCGCGCCGCCCGCATCCGCCGCAACGCCGCGCATTGCGGCGTTCCCGGCCTCACCGTGATCGAAGGCTCGGCGCCGAAGGCGCTGGCAAAGCTGGAGACGCCCGACGCCATCTTCATCGGCGGTGGCGGCAGCGATGCCGGCGTGCTGGACAAGGCGATCAAGGCATTGCGCCCCGGCGGACGGCTCGTCGCCAACGCGGTGACGTTGGAAATGGAGGCGCTGCTGCTCGACCAGCATAACCGGCGCGGCGGCGACCTCACCCGCATCGCGATCTCGCGCGCGACGCCGGTCGGGTCCATGCAGGCCTGGCGTCCGGCCATGCCGGTAATGCAGTGGAGCTGGGTGAAGCCATGATGGTCGCGGGCATCGGCAGCCGGAAGGGTGCGACGGCGCGCGATGTGCGCGCCGCGATCGAGACCGCGCTCGAAGCGCATGGGCTGGCGATGACAGCGCTTTCGGCGCTGGCAACCGGCGAAGTCAAACGCAACGAGCAGGCGATCTTCCTCGCCGGTCGCGACCTCAACCTCCCGGTACTTGTTGTTACCGACGACGCATTGCAAGCAGCCTCGTCCGGCACGATCAGCCAATCCGAATTGTCGCAAGCGCACGCGGGCACGCCCTCAGTTTCGGAAGCCTCGGCTCTGGCCGCGGTCGGAAAGGGTGCAAAACTGCTTGGGCCACGCATTGTGCTCGGCCCGGTCACCTGCGCCATCGCCATCAGCGGAGACGCGCCATGACCGTCCATTTCATCGGCGCCGGTCCGGGCGCGGCCGACCTCATCACCTTGCGCGGCAGCCGCCTGCTGGCGGCCTGCCCGGTCTGCCTCTATGCCGGTTCGATCGTCGCGCCGGAACTGCTCGAGCATTGCGCGCCGGGCACCAAACTGATCGACACCGCGCCGATGTCGCTCGACGAGATCGAGGCCGAATATGTCGCCGCCCACAAGGCCGGCCAGGACGTCGCGCGCCTGCATTCTGGCGATCTCTCGGTCTGGAGCGCTGTCGCTGAGCAGATCAGGCGACTGGAAAAGCATAATATCCCCTATACACTGACGCCCGGCGTTCCCTCTTTTGCCGCCGCCGCGGCAGCGCTGCGCCGAGAACTCACCATTCCCGAACTTGCGCAAAGCCTGGTGCTGACGCGCGTCTCCGGCCGCGCCTCGAAAATGCCCCCCGGCGAGACGCTTGCCGGCTTCGGCCGCACCGGCGCCACGCTTGCCATTCATCTCGCCATCCATGCCATCGACCGCATCGTTGCCGACCTCACGCCGCTCTACGGCGCCGAATGCCCGGTCGCTGTCGTCTTCCGCGCCTCCTGGCCGGATGAGCGCATCTTGACCGGCACGCTGGGCACCATCGAGGCGCAACTTGCGGAAAACCCGATGGAGCGCACGGCGATCATCTTCGTCGGCAGTGCCTTGGCCGCGCAGGATTTCGGCGAAAGCTCACTTTACGACGCCCACTACCAGCGGCGTTTTCGCGGACGGGACGGATTGTGAACGGCAGCGCCAGCAGAAACGGACGGGCAACAATGGAGCAGGCGCTGGCGCGGCTGAACTTCAAACCGCGCGAGCTCGAGCCCGGTCATGTCTGGCTGGCCGGCGCCGGCCCAGGCGACCCAGGCTGCCTGACGCTGGAGGTGCTGGCGGCGCTCAGGCAGTGCGATGCGCTGGTCTATGACGCGCTTGTTTCGCCGGATGTCGTGGCGGTCGCTGAAGGCGCCGAGCTGTTCTACGCCGGAAAACGCGGCGGCCAGCCCTCGATGAAGCAGGACGACATCAACGCCCTTCTCGTGCGGCTGGCGCGCGACGGCCGCTGTGTCGTGCGCCTGAAGGGCGGCGATCCCTATATTTTCGGGCGCGGCGGTGAAGAGGCGTTGGCACTCGCGCGGGAAGGCATTCCATTTCGAGTGCTCTCAGGCCTGACCTCGGGCCTCAGTGCTTTGGCCGCCACCGGCATTCCCGCCACCATGCGCGGCATCAACAAGGCGGTCATCCTTGCCACCGGCCACGCCGCGGGCACCGATGACGACATCGACTGGGCGGCGATCGCGCGCACCGGCCAGCCGGTTGTCGTGTACATGGGCATGGCCAATCTGCCGCTGATCGCGGCGGCCCTGCTCAAAGGAGGCCTCGCGCCCTCGACGCCGGCGGCGGTGATCGTCGCGGCGACGACGCAGCAAGAGCGCATCGTCGTCGCCACGCTTGCAACAATTGCCGAGGAAGCCGCAGCCGCCGGGCTCGCCTCGCCGGCTCTGATCGTCGTCGGCGGCATTGTCGCCATGCGTGCGGCACTGGCGGGCGGGACATGACGGCGCGCGCGATCATCATCGGCGCGCCGCGCTCCGGCTCGGGCAAGACCAGCGTCACCATCGGCCTGTTGCGAGCGCTCGCTCGCCGCGGATTGAAGGTACGCGGGGCAAAGTCCGGACCGGACTATATCGACCCCGGCTTCCACACCGCCGCCACCGGGCTTTCCGGCGTCAATCTCGACAGCTGGGCGATGTCCCCTTCCCTGCTCAACGCGCTGGCCACGCAGGCTGCGGACGATGCCGAATACGTCATCCTCGAAAGCGCTATGGGCCTGTTCGACGGCATTCCCGCGCCGCAAGGTCGCTCGGGCTCGGCCGCCGACCTCGCCCGGCTCTACGGCCTGCCGGTGCTTCTGGTGCTCGACGTTTCCGGACAGTCGACCACGGCCGCCGCCGTCGCCAAGGGTTTTGCCACCTACGATCCGGATGTGCGCATGGCCGGCGTCGTGCTCAACCGCTTGGGCAGCGAACGCCACCGAAAACTTTCGGGCGATGCCATCGAGGCGATCGGCCTGCCGGTGGTCGGAGCCATCATGCGCGATCCCACGCTCAACCTGCCGGAGCGCCACCTCGGCCTCGTCCAGGCCGGCGAATATGAAAACCTGATGACGCATCTTGACCGGTTGGCCGACATGGTCGAGCGGTCGCTCGACATCGACGCCATTCTGGCGCTGGCGACACCGCTGGAACCGGCAGCAGGCAATTTCGGCGATGCATTACAGCCGCCCGGCCAGCGCATCGCGCTCGCTGAGGATGCCGCCTTCACCTTCCTCTATCCGCATGTCGCCACCCATTGGCGCAAGGCGGGCGCCGAACTCGTCCCATTCTCGCCTCTCGCCGACGAACCGCCAGCCGAAGATTGCGACGTTTGCTGGCTTCCAGGCGGCTATCCCGAGCTGCATGCCGGCAAGCTTGCGGCCGCCGCCAACTTCCGAGCGGGAACGGCTCACTTCGCAAAGACAAAGCCCGTGCATGGCGAGTGCGGTGGCTTCATGGTGCTGGGCGAAGTGCTGGAGGATGCGGATGGAACAAGCCACCGCATGCTGGGCCTGCTTGGCCATTCGACCAGCTTCGCCAAACGCAAGATGAATCTCGGCTATCGCGAGGCCCGGCTGCGCGCCGGATGCCCGCTGGGAAGCGAAGGCACGCTGATCCGCGGCCATGAGTTCCACTATGCGCAGATGACCGCTACCGGCAATGACGAGCCGCTCGCCGACCTTGCCGACGGCCAGGGCAATCCGCTTGGCGCCTCGGGTTACCGGCGCGGCCATGTCAGCGGCACCTTCTTTCACGCCATTGCGAGGGGCGCATGAGCGGCCTCTCCGAACCCCGGCAATTGCTTGACGATATCGGTCTCGGCCTCGTCTTCTTCACCAGGCTGAGGCTGCGTCGAGCGATTTCGGCGGCCGCAGCCTTGCCGACGCGGTCTGGGCGGCACCCTTTGCCGGTCTCGCCGTCGCCATCATCGGCGCGCTCGTCTACGCAATTGCTGCGGGCCTGAGCCTTGCCGCCGGACCGGCTGCGGCGCTCGCGCTTGCGGCGACGATGCTCGCCACCGGTTGCCTGCATGAGGACGGGCTTTCCGACATAGCCGACGGCTTCGGCGGCGGCAGGACACGCGAGAAGAAGCTGGAGATCATGCGCGACAGCCGAATCGGCGCCTATGGCGCTGGGGCGCTCGGCATCTCGCTGCTCATCCGCTGGAGCGTGCTTTCGGAACTGGCCGGACCGGGACATGTCTTCTTGGCGCTGCTAGCTGCGCATGCTTCTTCGCGTGGGCTTTTCGGCGCCTTCATGCATCTTCTGCCTCCGGCCCGCACGGACGGCCTGTCCGCCAGTGCCGGCACCGTCAGCGCGGAGACCGCCACGGTAGGTGCTGCCCTCGGCGCCGTGGCGCTGCTGGCGCTCGGCATCGGCGGCGCCATTGTCGCGCTCATCCTGCTCGGCCTGCTGTTTGCCGCGCTCCGCGCGCTTTGCCTCAGCCAGATCGGCGGCCAGACCGGCGACACGATCGGCGCGCTGCAGCAGCTCGGCGAGATCGCGGTCCTGCTCGTTGCCTCAGCTTCCCTATCCCCCTGACTCTCAATTGGAGACATTGCCCCCATGTCGTTCAAATCGCTCGAAGACCTCCGCGCCGCCTGCCTCGATCTCCCCGCCGGCAGCGACGCCGCCGCCAGTGCCGTCGCCCGCCGCCAGGATACGCTGACCAAGCCGCAGGGCAGCCTCGGCAGGCTGGAAACGATCGCCGCCTGGCTGGCGCGCTGGCAGGCTCGCGACATGCCGAAGCTCGACGCAGTGAAAGTCTTCGTCTTTGCCGGCAATCACGGCGTCACCGCGCAGGGCGTGTCGGCCTATCCGTCGGAAGTCACAGTGCAGATGGTGGCGAACTTTGCCGGCGGCGGCGCCGCCATCAACCAGCTTGCCCGCATCGCCGGTGCGAATCTCGATGTCATCCCGCTCGATCTCGACCACCCGACGGGCGATTTCACGCAAGTGCCGGCCATGGACGAGAAGACTTTTCTCGCTGCCGTCTCTGCGGGCTATGACGCCGTGTCCAAGGATCTCGACCTCGTCTGCTTCGGCGAGATGGGCATCGGCAACACCACGCCGGCGGCGGCGATCTCGACCGCGCTGTTCGGCGGTGGCGCCGAGAAATGGACCGGCCGCGGCACAGGCGTCGATGACGCTGGAATGATCCGCAAGATCACTGCGATCGAGGCTGGCCTGAAGCGGCATGTCGATTCGCTCTCCGATCCGCTGAAGATCGCCGCGGCCCTTGGTGGACGCGAGCTTGCCGCAATCTTCGGCGCCACGCTTGCCGCGCGCCACAACAACGTGCCGGTGCTGCTCGACGGCTTCGTCTGCACCGCGGCCGTCGCGCCGCTGGCAAGGCTGCACCCCACTGGCCTTGCCCACACGATTGCCGCCCATGTCTCGGCCGAGGCCGGCCACCGTCGCCTGCTCGAAGCGCTCGGCCTGCCGCCGCTGCTCGATCTCGGCATGCGGCTCGGCGAAGGCTCCGGCGCCTGCCTTGCCGTCAACATTGTTCGGTCGGCGCTCGAATGCCATGCGAGGATGGCAAGCTTCGCCGAGGCGGGTGTATCGGAAAAGTAGCACCGCGAAAAGGTGGCAGGCCGGCCGCTGACAGGCAGCCCGCTGACGACCCGCATGCCAACGCCGCTCAAAAGCCGATCGCTTTGAGCGGCGGTACTGTCAATTGAATCTAAGAGAAGATTTGGTGGGTGTGCACAGGATCGAACTGTGGACCCGCTGATTAAGAGTCAGCTGCTCTACCAACTGAGCTACACACCCACACCGCCGGAAACCCAGCGTCGGCGGCGCATATAGCCGCCGGTTTCGGGTATGTCCAGCCCTGTCGGATCATTTCCCGACAAATCGCCGAATTGCCGCACCGATCACGCGAAAAGGCGGCCTTCAGCCACCCTGATCGCATGGCCGCCGATGCGCGCGGCGGCCAGTTTTCCGCCGTCGACATTGAGCTCGAGCCGGATGCGCGACGGCCGGCCCATCTCCAGCCCCTGCTCGATCCAAAGCTGCGAGATTCCGTCCGTTGGGCCGTCGAAATGCATGATGGCGCCGGCAAAGGCGGCCGCCGCCGAACCGGTCGCCGGGTCTTCGTAGGAGGGATTGCCGGGCACGATCATGCGCACGTGAAAGGCGCTGTCGTGATGCACCGTCTCGCGGCAATAGACATAGGGGCTGGCGAAAGCCCATTCGCTCTTGCGCGGCGCGAGCTCCGACCAGGCCTGGTTGTCCAGCCTGACTTTTGCCGCCGCTTCGAGGTCAGCGACCGGAATGGTGACGTAGGGCACGCCGGCCGACCAGAAGGAGACGCGGTGATTCTCGAAGCCGAGTTCGTGCGGACCAAGTCCAAGTGCGGCGCCGATCATTTCCGGGTCGGCGGCAAGTTCCAGCCGGTCAGGCAGTTTCGCCAGGTCGAACTCGGCGAAAATGGCGCCGTCATGCGTGCCGACCGCGCAACGCACCGGGCCGATATTCTCCTCGAGCACGAAGATGCCCGCCGCCTCGCCGGCAAGCTCCGCAAGCGCGATCGCCGAGCCCACCGTCGGATGTCCGGCGAACGGCATCTCATAGTCGGGCGTGAAGATGCGAAGGCGGTTGCGGTGCTTGGGATTTTCGGGCGGCAGCACGAAAACCGTCTCGGACAGGTTGAATTCGCGCGCGATCGCCTGCATGGCGGCCATGTCCAGCCCCTGGCTGTCGAGCACGACGGCGACCGGATTCCCGGCCAGCCGATCGGTCGTAAACACATCGTAAAGCAAGTAGCTGCGCGCCATCGAGAAAACCTTCCGCCTCGCCTCGAGTTTCTGCCTCAATCCCAACATGAGGGAAATTTAATTTGAAATTCGAACCTAAAGGCCTGATTTGTGCACGGATAGGGACATCAATTTTCCGCTATAGGGGTCCGGGGTGGACCAGGTTGTCAATCCGCCAAACGCAGAATCCGACACTTCCATCGAGACAGCCCTCGGGCTCGACCGCAAGGGCGTGAGCCGCAAGCGCCGTCGCGGCTGGCTCTACGCGCTGCTGGCGCTGGCCGTCGTGGCGGCCGCGTTTGGCGTCTACCGATGGAACGCCGCCGCGCCGCCCCGAATCGAATACACGACCGCTCCGGCCACAGTCGCCGATCTGACCGTCCAGGTGTCGGCGACCGGCACGCTGCAGCCGCTGACCCAGGTCGACATCTCCAGCGAGCTTTCCGGCATCGTCCGCTCCGTCGCCGTCAACGAGAACCAGCAGGTGAAGAAGGGCGACGTTCTGGCGACGCTCGACACCGCCAAGCTCGAGGTCCAGATCGAACGCGCCACCGCTTCGGCCAAGGCGGCAGCCGCGGCCGTCGAGAACGCCAAGGTCACGTTGCAGGAAAACGAGAATGCGGTGGCCCGCGCGAGCGCGCTCACCAAGCGCGGCATGGCGACGGACCAGTCGCTCGAGGCAGCGACCGCGACGCGCGACCGCTCTAAGGCTTCGCTCGACAGCGCGGAGGCCAATCTCGCCATCGCTGAGGCCGATCTCAAGGCGCAGCAGACCGACCTTGCCAAGAGCACGATCTACGCGCCGATCGACGGCATCGTGCTGACGCGCTCGGTCGATCCCGGCCAGACGGTCGCCTCCTCGCTGCAGGCGCCGGTGCTGTTCGTCATCGCCGCCGACTTGCGGAACATGGAGCTGCAGGCGGCGGTCGACGAGGCCGATATCGGCCAGGTCAGGCCCGGCCAGCATGCCCGCTTCACCGTCGATGCGTTCCCGGACCGTCCGTTCGATGCCGAGATCCGCGACATCTCCTACGCCTCGGTCACCACCGACGGCGTCGTCACCTACAATGCACGGCTCGACGTCGACAATAGCGAGCTTCTGCTGAGGCCCGGCATGACCGCCACGGTCGCGGTGGTGACCAGGCAGGCCAAGGACGTGCTCACCGTGCCGGCCACCGCCTTCCGCTACCGGCCGGCGCAACAGGCGGCCCGCGGCTGGAGCCTGCTCGACCTCTTCACCGGACGCATGGGCCCTCCCAACCGCCAGCGCGAGGCGACGAAGGCGCCGACCGACGGCTCGCGCACGCTCTATGTCCTGGAGAGTGGCCGGCCGCATCCTGTCAACGTCAAGATCGGTTCGACCGACGGCGAATCGACCGAGATCACGTCCGGCCTCGAGCAAGGCGCTGAGGTCATAACCGGCTCGCAGCAGCGGAGTTGACGCCATGTCGGCTCCCCTGCTCATCACTTTCGACAAGGTCTGGAAGAGCTATGGCGAGGGCGAGGCGCGTGTGCATGCGCTTGCCGGCGTAGATCTTGCCATCCGCCGCGGCGAGTTTGTCGCCATCATGGGCCCCTCCGGCTCCGGCAAATCCACCGCCATGAACATCATCGGCTGCCTCGACACGCCGACGGCCGGAACCTACCGCTTCATGGACATCGACGCCGGCCGGCTCGACCGCAACCGCCGCGCCCTGCTGCGCAACCTTTATGTCGGCTTCGTCTTCCAGGGCTACAATCTCCTGCCCCGCACAACGGCGGCGGAAAATGTCGAGCTGCCGCTGATCTATCGTGGCGTTTCGGCACGCGAGCGCCACGATCTCGCCATGCAGGCGCTGGCTGAGGTCGGACTTGTCGGGCGCGAGCACCACACCCCTGCCGAGCTCTCGGGCGGTCAGCAGCAGCGCGTGGCGATCGCACGTGCCATCGTCACCAAACCGACGCTGCTCGTCGCCGACGAGCCGACCGGCAATCTCGATACCGCGCGCACGCATGAGATCATGGAATTGCTGACCAGGCTGAACGCCGAGCTCGGCCTCACCATCGTCATGGTCACGCACGAAGCCGATGTCGCGGACTATGCCGAGCGCACCGTGCGCTTCCTCGACGGCCATGTTGCCTCCGACACAGCGAGAGCCGAGGCCGCATGATCTGGGAGACCGTCCGCCTTTCGCTGATTTCCATCCGCAGGAACGTGCTACGCTCGTTCCTGACGCTGCTCGGCATCGTCATCGGCGTTGCCGCCGTCATCGCCATGCTCACCATCGGCTCGGGCACCACCGAGAAGGTCAAGGCCGACATCTCGAAGCTCGGCAGCAATCTTCTGGTCGTGCGCTCCGGCCGTCCCGCCGGGCCCGGCGGACCGGGCGGCCTCGATCAGGTTACGCGTCCGCTGGCGGCCAAGGACCTTGAGGCGCTTGTCGCCCATCTCAGCGGCGCCCGCGCCATCGCGCCGGCCTCGCAGAAGCAGGTGCGCGTGATCTTCGGCACGGAGAGCCTGACGTCCGGCGTCACCGGCACCGACAGCGCCTATCTCGACGCGCGCGACTGGAAGCTGGTCTCCGGCCGCCCGTTCAGTGATTCCGAGACGCGCGCCGGCGCCGGGGTGTGCCTGATCGGCGAGACGGTGCGTCAGCAGTTCTTCGGCGCCGGCGATCCCGAGGGCGAGACCATCCGCGTCAACCGCACCTCCTGCAGGATCATCGGCCTTTTGGAGCCAAAGGGCTATACCGGCTTCGGCCAGGACCAGGACAGTGTCGTGCTGATGCCCTTAGCCGCCTACCAGCCGCGCATCGCCGGCAATCGCGACATCGACTCGATCTATATCGCCGCCGACGACAGGACGCCGACCACCGAACTGCAGCCGCGCGTCGAAGACATCTTGCGCGACACCCGCCGCATCACGCCGGACCGCGATCCCGATTTCTCGATCCGCGACATGACCCAGATTGCCGACGCGATGGCCAGCGCGACCACGACCATGACCGGCATGCTCGGCGCGGTCGCCGGCGTCAGCCTTCTGGTCGGCGGCATCGGCATCATGAACATCATGCTGGTGTCGATCACCGAACGCACGCGCGAGATCGGCATCAGACTGGCGATAGGCGCGCATGAGAAGCACATCCTCATCCAGTTCCTGGTCGAGGCGACGGTTCTGTCGCTGCTCGGCGGCATTGTCGGCATCCTGCTCGGACTGGCGCTCGCCGGCCTTGCCTCGGCGACGCTGACTATACCCTTTGCGCCGAGCCCGGCGGTCATCCTGCTCGCCGTCGGTTTCTCGGCGCTGATCGGCATGGTGTTCGGCTTCTTCCCGGCGCTGCGCGGCGCAAGGCTCGACCCGATCGACGCGCTGAGGCATGAATAAGTTGGCTTTGCCGCGTCCTTGGGTTGCAGAGCCTGTCAAAACGGCAGCCGCGCATTCTCCTTGACCTCCTTCATGACGAAGAAAGTCCGGGTCTGCCGAACGCCCGGCAGCGCGATCAGCTTCTGCCCATGCAGCTTGTTGAAATCCGCCATGTCCCGCACTCTTATCTTCAAGAGATAGTCGAAGTCGCCGGCCACCAGATTGCAGTCCAGCACCTCCTTGAGCTTGAGCACGGCCTCTTCGAAAGCGGCGAAGCTTTCCGGTGTCGAACGGTCGAGCACGACGCCGACCATCACCAGCGCGCCAAGCGCTACGGCGGCAGGCGCAATCTCCGCCCTGACCCCGGTGATGTAGCCCTCTTCGAAAAGGCGTTGCGTGCGCCGATGGCAAGTGGCGGCGCTGACATTCACGCGCGCCGCCAGTTCCGCATTGGTCAGCCGTCCCTCGGACTGAAGGGTCCGCAGGATCTTGATGTCAGTGCGGTCGAAGGCCGGATCGGAAGATTCTTCCATTTTTAGGTGCCTGGATGGACGATTGGAACCAATCTTAGCGCATTTTCTTATGAAAGTGAAAAAATCGTGGAGAGCCTTCGAGAGCACCTTTCGCCCTTATTCGTCTATCATCTGTCTATCGAAAAACGACTATGGCGGAGGCAGATAGATGTCACTTCTCGACAAGTTTGAACGGTATCCGCTGACCTTCGGCCCGACGCCGATCGAGCATCTGCCGCGGCTGAGCGCGGCGTTGGGCGGGAAGGTGCAAATCTACGCAAAGCGCGACGATTGCAATTCCGGTCTCGCCATGGGCGGGAACAAGCTGAGAAAGCTCGAATACATCGTGCCCGATGCGATTGCATCCGGCGCCGACACGCTGGTTTCGATCGGCGGCGTCCAGTCGAACCATACACGCATGGTCGCCGCGACTGCGGCCAAGATCGGCATGAAGTGCGTCGTGATCCAGGAGAAGTGGGTGCCTCACTATGATGCGGTCTATGACCGAGTCGGAAACATCCTGCTGACCCGCCTGATGGGCGCGGACAGCCGGCTTGTCGACGACGGCTTCGATATCGGCATCCGCAAAAGCTGGGAGGACGCGATCCAGTCGGTGAAGGACGCGGGCGGCAGACCCTACCCCATTCCCGCCGGCGCCTCGGTGCACAAGTTCGGCGGGCTGGGCTATGTCGGCTTCGCGGAGGAAGTGGCCAGGCAGGAGGCGGAGCTCGGCTTCACCTTCGACTACATCATCGTGTGCGTCGTGACCGGGTCGACTCAAGGCGGCATGATTGTCGGTTTTGCCGCACAAGGCCGAGCCGACCGGGTGATCGGCATCGACGCTTCTGGAACGCTCGACCAGACCCGCGCGCAGGTCCGCCGCATCGTCGACGATACCGCCGCCCTTGTCGGGCTGGGCCGCACTGTCCGCGACGACGAAATCGTGATCAATCCCGACTACGCCTATCCGGCTTACGGCGTTCCGTCGGAAGCCACGAACGACGCGATCCGGCTGGCAGCCCGCACGGAGGCCATGATCACCGATCCGGTCTATGAGGGAAAGTCGATGCAGGGCCTGATCGACCTGAGCAGGAAGGGCTTCTTCCCCGAAGGTTCGAGAATTCTCTACGCGCATCTCGGTGGCGCGCCGGCCATCAACGGCTACAGCTATTATTACAAGGACGATGGCCCGGCGACCAACCTCGTCAGCGAGCTCGGCACCCGCGAACGCGCGCCTGAGGACACGCTACCTCCAATCTTTCCATGATCCAGCTTCCGTCCAGATGGCTGCCATGGTGACGGGTTGCTCGCAAGGCGATATCGACGATCAAACGTCCTCGTCGCTGCCAGAAAAATGCCATTCGATGAGCGGCTTCATGTGACCCATCAGCCCGTCCGGCAGATCATCGGCATCGCGGATGATGACGGGACCTTCGATCTCCGGTTCGGCCTCGGAAGCGATGAAAGCGCCGATGCGCCGCGCGATCTCGTCGGCCGGCTCGGCAACCCGGTAGCGGCGGAAGATCACCGTGCCGCTTGCCGTCGACAATGCGTAGTAGCGCCGCCCGCTCCGAGCCGCTGACAGGTCGATGCCGGTCTCCTCGCTCACCTCGCGGATCATGTTGAAATCGACATCGACGAGGCCGTCGCGGAAATCGATCGGCTCGAAGGAGCCGGCGGCGAAATAGACGCGGCCGGCATTGACCGTATGCGAACCCATGCGGATCGCCACCAGCGCATTGTCGCCGGCGACCAGCACGGCATGCGCATAGGCATGTTCGGCACCGCTCAGCTCGCGGTTTTTGCGCCAGAGCATGAAAGTCGAGTATTTTACCGCATGGCAGCGGCCGACGAGCCGGCTGTCGCGATAGGCGAGCGCCGAAAGCAGCACCACGGTGCCGTCATACAGCGCCGGCTTCGCCTCCATTTCGCGCCGCCAGTTTTCGGCGATTGCTGCCTGGTTGTCGCGCTCGAAGGGATGAAGGCTTGGGTCGAGCCGTACGTCGACCGCGTCGACCGGCAAAATGACGTTGCGCGGCAGGTCGAAATTCACGGGCTCAGACCATATCCAGGGTGATCACCACCGGGCAATGGTCGGAGGCTTTCGGCCTGTCCCAGCCGGCACGCGGGAAACGTTCGACTTCCTGGCCGGACGGAAAGATGGTGCGCCAGGGCTGGCCGTTGCGGATGATGTCCGGAACCGCCGCCGCGTTCTTGGCTGCGAGCGCTTTCGACAGCAGGATGTAGTCGAGCTGGCACAGATGCCGCTCCTCGGGCCCGCGTGTGTGATAGAAACTCCAGCGGTCAATCTCCGGCCGCCGCTCGACGACATTCTCACAAAAGCCGCCGGCGGTCAGAACGTTGATCGCGGACTGGGCTTCGTCGACCACCTCGAAGCGATAGCCGTCGAAGCTGTCGCCTTCGATCTTCACGCGCTGCCGGTAGTCGTTCATGTCGCCGCAGATCGCCCAGCGCTTATCGGCGGCGTGGTCCTTGCCGAAACGCTCCTCGATGATGCGGCGCACGGCCAGCGCCTCGGCGATGCGCAGCGGCATCGTCGCCTCGCGGCCGTCGAGCCCGTTGCGCGGCGCGCCCATCGATTTGAAATGCACCAGATAGAGCGTCAGCGGGACGCCCCCAACCGTCACGTCGATTTCCAGGCAGTCGCGCCGGAAGATGCGGTCGTTGGCCAGATGTCCAAATGCCGCAAGCTCCGGCGTGAACAGGCCGAACTGCTCGAACGTGACATAGGCATGGCTGGTCATGCGCACGAACTGGATCGGCTGGCCTTGCGCGGTCTCGCTGCGCATCATCACGGCGACGTCGATGCCGCGGGTATCATTGCCGGCGGTGGTGTATTTCTGGCGGTAGCCCTGTCCGATCATCTTGAAGAGATAGCCGTATTCGAAGGCCTTCAGCGCCTCGATGTTGTCGACCTCCTGCATGCAGATGATGTCGGCGCGAGTTGCTGCAATGGCGAGCGCGTCAACTGACGGGTGTCGTCGGACTGGGCGATGGTGCGCGCCTGTTCGAGCAGCCTGTACTCAGCCTCGCTCCGGATATCGAACAGCGCGAGCGTCCGGTCCTCGTTGAGCTGGTTGCGATAGCCGGAGAAATCGAACCTGTTCATCAGGTTCTCGACGTTGAAGGTGGCAAGGCGCAGCGACATGGCCGAGACCTTTGCCCGCAAGCGGGAGCGAAAACAAGAGCCGGCCCATGCTCGTCATGGTTGACGGAACCTTTCTGTTCATCTTCCGTTCAGACGGAAAGTCCCATCAATAGGCCTCTTCCCGGGGTGTGCTGGGCGTGGGGCCTTTACTCCTTGGAGAGTGAAATGAAACCGCTCTTGTCTTCCCTTGGATCCGGGTTGGTGACCCTGGGTCTTCTTGCGGGCCTGACGGTGCCATCGACCGCCGGGCCGATCCTGCAGCCCGATCTCTCGACCGCGACCAATGCGACCGCGCCGCAAATCATCCCGGTCCGTGACGAATGGGCCGGCGGCAACGACCGGCAGCAGATGTATGACTGGCGCTGGCGGCGCGGCGGCGACTGGCGCGGCCGCGACTTCAGGTGGCGCGGCGACAACTTCCGCGGCCGTCATTTCTCCCGCAACTGGGACAACGGCAATTGGGACGGGGATTGGCGCTGGCGCCATCATCGCCATCATCGGAGTTTCGATAATGGGGACGCGGCCCTTCTGGGGCTGGGCCTCGGCCTGGGCCTGGGCAGCCTAGCCTACAGCAACTATTATGATCCCTATCCGCGCTACTACCAGCCGCGGCGCATCTACCGGACGGAGCGGCTTTCCAGGGCTCATGTCCAATGGTGCTACGATCGCTACCGGTCCTATCGGGCCTGGGACAACACGTTCCAGCCTAACTATGGCCCACGCCGGCAGTGCATTTCGCCGTATATGTGAGCCCGCCGGCAGCAAGAACGGAACGGCGCCCATCGCGGCGCCGTTTCTTTTTCGGCAAAAAAGAGACCGCCTGCGGGGCAATAACTCTAAATTTAGCGGAGGCGTCTATCCCTTGTGCCGGTGCCCCACATGATGATCGCCATATTGCGATTCGCGAGGACGTGCCGCCATGGCTGAGAACGAGTTGAGAGGCAAGCACAGGCAACGCGTGCTGAAAGGCGCGGCGATCCTGACCGGCATCAACAATTCCGAGGTCAGATGTACGGTGCGCAACATGCATCCGGGCGGCGCCGAATTGAAGGTGCCGATCGAAGCACGCGTGCCGGACGAGTTCCTGCTCTATGTGCCGACCGACGGCGTCGGCTACAAGGCGGTCGTCCGCTGGCGCCGCGAGGACCGCATCGGCGTCGAGTACACTGGCACCGAACCGAAACCGCATTGGCACTATGGGTGAGTGTGAAAAAGCCGGCGAATCGCTCCGCCGGCTTTGACTCTGTGAGCACCGGAAGCGCAGAACCCTGCGGCAGATGGCCGGCCGGGTAGAATTGGCGCAGGCTTCTTGGGCGTCGTTCGCTTGATGCGAGGGGCGTGGTTTCGGGATTCCGTTTATTGCGGATGTCGCCTTAGCTGTCTGTGGTGTGGTCGATGACCGCGATCGCATCGACTTCTATCAGGTAGCCTGGCGACATCACCGCTACCCCGACCACGACGTTCGCGGGCTTGTGATCTCCGAAAAGCGCCATCTGGGCCTGTTCGATGATCGGCACATGTTCGTCGCGATTGTAGTCGACGACGTAAATTGTGATCTTGCAGACTTCCTTTGGCCGGGCGCCGGCAGCAGCAAGCGCACGGCCGAGATTGCCAAACGCCAGGCGCGCCTGGGCCGTGAAATCACCGCGGCCGACCAGCTTGCCGTGTATATCTTCTGGCTGCTGGCCCGAGACGAACACCAGTTTGCTTCCTGTCGCGATGACGACCTGGGTGTACATTTCGGGAATCGGCAGATCGTTGGGATTGATGCATTCGAGCGTCATCGAATACGCCTCCTGCTATGGGTGACGGGAACTGGCAGGTTTGGACAGGTCAGGTGAGAGGATCTATCGGCGGACCAGCGTCGACGAAGCGCCGGACTTCCATCTGCCACTACGGAATTTCTCCAGCCGCAGCGGCAGCATTTCATGCCAAGTAGCATGAATTTCGCTGCGCCGTCCAGATGATCCCGGCCCCATGGCTTTCACGGCGACTGGAACTCCACCACCCCAGCCGCCATGTTTCGATCTAATTATTCGCGGATGCCACCTTAGTTCTTGGCCTTGTCGACCAGCTTGTTCTTGGCGATCACCTGCGCGACCGCAGGGCGGAGCCCGAGGACGCGCAAGGCAAAGACGTGGATCGCCTAGTTCTTGGCCTTGTCGACCAGCTTGTTCTTGGCGATCCACGGCATCATCGCGCGCAGCTTCGCGCCGACTTCCTCGATCTGGTGGTTGTCATTGTTCCGGCGGATGCCCTTGAAGCGCGACAGGCCGGCCCGGTACTCCTGCATCCATTCCGAGGTGAACTTGCCGGTCTGGATGTCCTTCAGGATGCGCTTCATCTCTGCCTTGGTGTCGGCGGTGATGATGCGCGGGCCCGAGACATATTCGCCCCATTCGGCGGTGTTCGAGATTGAGTAGTTCATGTTGGCGATGCCGCCTTCATAGATCAGGTCGACGATCAGCTTCACTTCGTGCAGGCACTCGAAATAGGCCATTTCCGGCGCGTAGCCGGCTTCCACCAGCGTCTCGAAACCGGCGCGGATCAGCTCGACCAGGCCTCCGCACAGCACCACCTGCTCGCCGAACAGGTCGGTCTCGCATTCCTCGCGGAAGTTGGTCTCGATGATGCCGGAACGGCCGCCGCCGACGCCGCAGGCGTAGGAGAGCGCGAGGTCGAGCGCGTTGCCCGAAGCATCCTGGTTGACGGCGACTAGGCACGGCACGCCGCCGCCCTTCTGGTATTCGCCGCGCACCGTGTGGCCCGGGCCCTTCGGCGCGATCATGACGACGTCGACCGAGGCCTTCGGCTCGATCAGGCCGAAATGCACGTTGAGGCCGTGCGCGAAGGCGATCGCGGCGCCGTCGCGGATATTCGGCGCGATTTCGTTTTTGTAGATGTCGGCCTGCAATTCGTCGGGCGTCGCCATCATCATCAGGTCGGCCCATTTGGCGGCGTCCGCCACGCTCATCACCTTGAGCCCGTCGGCCTCGACCTTCTTGGCGGTCGCAGAGCCTGCCTTGAGACCGATGGCGATCTCCTTGACGCCGGAATCCTTGAGGTTGAGCGCATGCGCCCGGCCCTGGCTGCCATAGCCGATAATGGCGACCTTCTTGCCCTTGATCAGATTGAGATCGGCGTCACGATCGTAATAGACACGCATTTCGTCTTCCTTCCCGTTTTGAAGATCAGAGCATGATGCCGAAAAGTGTGAAGCGGTTTTCGGACGACATCATGCTCTATCTCTTTGATTTGGAGCCGGATTCAGATTTCAGGTCGACCTGACCTGAAATCATCCGGCTCCAGGGCCTTGCGGCCGGTTGTTTGCTCCCCCGGTCCTTGACCTGTAAAGAGCGAGAAACTGCTGCGTCGCACGGGCGGCATCGTCGCGGATCGCCGCTTCAGTCAATTCCAGCCGGTCGCCGAGCAGAAGCCGGATCTGCACGTCGCGGGCGACCAGCCCGAAAAAGGTCCGGAACGCCGTCTCGGCGTCGTCGAAGTCGAGCAGCCCGGCCTGTTGTCCCGCTTCGAGCACGGGCTTCAGGCGCCTGGCCAGCGCGAAGCGGCCGTTCTCAAGCACGATGGCCCCAAGATCGTCCTTGCCGGAACCGGCATGGCCGACAGCCACCCGGTTCAGCGCGATCGATGTGTCGCTGGAGATAACACGCAGCCAGTCGGAAGCGAAGCGTTCGAGGCTTGCCGTCAGCGAATTAAGGTCGAGGCCCTTGCGGTCGACAGGCGCCACCCGCACCTTCGAGGCCTGCCATTGCACCGTCGCGGTCAGCAGCCCGTCGCGGTCGCCGAACCATTTGTAGAGCGTTTCCTTGGAACAGCTTGCTCGCCGCGCCACCGCCGTCATGGTCAGGTTGTCGCCCTCCTCGACCAGCAGCCGAAGCGCCGCATCCAGAACAGCCTGCTGCCGCTCGGTAAGCGCTTCGCTGTTGTCGATGTCTGGCACGCTGTGCAACACACTTCCCTCGGGATAGGTTCGCCACCGTCGGCGGTGCGTACCGTACGTTACGGTTCGGCCTCTATGCCGTATTGTCCGGAGCCATGCAAGCGCTATTTTTCGTCCTAGGAGGAATAGGATGCGGGCCGGTCTGCTTGCCTTGGCTGTTGCAGCTGCCTTCACCGGCGCCGCGATCTATGTCAGCGTCGCAGAGCAGCCGGCGCGGCTTGCCCTGGACGACAAGGCGCTGCTGCGGGAGTGGCAGCCCTCCTACAAGCGCGGCGCCGCCATGCAGGCCTCGATTGCCGCTATTGCCTGCCTTCTTGGCCTCGTTGCCTGGTGGCGGGCCGGCAGTCTTGCCTATCTGGTCGGGGCGGTGCTGATCATCTTGCCCTGGCCATGGACATTGATCGTGATGATGGCGACAAACAAAGCGCTGTCAGCAATGGACGCTGCTGCCGTCAATCCACAAGCCAGGGCCTTGATCGTCAGATGGGGCAACCTGCATCTGGTTCGCGCAGCCCTCGGCGTGCTGGCGACGCTGGCATTTCTGTGGGGCAGCCACCTGGCCTGAATCCGCGCGATCCCGCCGGCCGGCTTTGGCGGCAAGTCACTCCATGACCGGCGGATCGCGCAACCGTCCGAGCAAACCGGCCAGCATCTCCAGTTCCTCGGACGAAAGCTTGTCGCCCATCAGCTCCGATATGGCTTTTCCGTAGACTGCCCATAAGCGGCGGCGCGTCTCCCGGCCGCTTGGCGTGATGCGCACGGTCTGGCCGCGGCCGTCGTCGGAGACAGGCAGCTTTTCCACCAGGCCATCCGCTTCCAGCCGGGCAAGCAGCCGCGAGACGCTATACTGCGCCAACAGCACGCGATCGATCAGCTCGAAAGGCCGCAAGCCACCCTCGCCCGCCTCGGCGAGCTCATGCAGCACGTCGTACCATCCGAGCGGCGGCAGGCCCTCGGCCTTCAGGGCATCCTCGGTCTTTTCGACCAGCTGGCGCGACACGCGCATCAGGCGGCCCCAGGCTTTGACGGCCTCGGGTGAAGGCGATTTTTTCGTCATGGGCGGGACTTTATTCGTTAGATGCAATTGCATCAAGCTTGACGATCGATGCAACTGCATCTATATAGATGCAATTGCATCTAAATGGAGTTCTCCGATGAAATATGAAATCTGTAAAGTGGCCGATATCCCTGAGACCGGCAGCCTGGTCGCGCCCTTCTTCGGCCGCGAGGTCCATGTCTGGCGCAGTGGCGAGCGCATCCGCGCCGCGGCCAATGCCTGCCTGCATTTCGGCGGGCCGCTCAATTGCAAGGACGGCACACTTGTCTGCCAGTGGCACGGCGCCCGCTTCGACATGGAAAGCGGCGAGCGTCTCGAAGGCCCGGCGCCGAAGGGCTCGCGCCTGATGTTCCTGCCGACCCGCGTCGAGGACGGCGCGCTGAACTATGTCTGGGGAGAGTGAGATGACCGCCAAGCTAACCCTGGTCAGCCATCACCTTTGCCCCTACGTCCAGCGCGCGGCGATTGCGCTCGCCGAGAAAGGCGTGCCGTTCGAGCGGGTCAATGTCGACCTTGCCAACAAGCCGGACTGGTTCAAGGCCATCTCGCCGCTCGGCAAGGTGCCGCTGCTTTGTGTCGGGCGAGATGACGCGGAAGAAGTCATTTTCGAATCGGCCGTCATCCTCGAATTCCTCGAGGAGACCGAAGCCAGTCCGCTGCACCCGGCCGACCCGCTTATGCGGGCACGGCACCGCGCCTGGATCGAATTCGGCTCGGCCATCCTCAATGCGATAGGCCGCTTCTATTCCGCTGCCGATGAGGCCGCTTTTTCCCATGAAAGCAAAGCTCTGTCGCAAATGTTTGCCCGCGTGGAAGCCGAACTGTCGGCCAGGCAAAGCGGTCCGTGGTTCGACGGCGACCGCTTCTCGCTGGTCGATGCCGTCTACGGGCCGATCTTCCGCTATTTCGACACCTTCGACCGCATCGGCGATTTCGGCATCCTCGACGAAAAACCTCTGCTCCAGGCTTGGCGTGAGGCCTTGAACAAGCGGCAATCGGTCAGGGAAGCGGTCGGTGCCGACTACCCGCGGCGGCTGCACGCCTTCCTGCGGGCAAAGGGATCTTATCTTTCCGAGATCATCCGGCTGCAGGCCACTGAAACTCCGCAAGCTCGATCGGCCTGAACGGGTCGGTCGCCGCTGCCGCCTCGAGGCTTGCCGCCGATGGCGGATGCCTCAGGCCTGGGAAGACGCATCGAAGGCGGCGCGCGCTTCACGCACGGCGTCATGGTTGAGTTCGGCCCATTGCACGAGTTGATAGAGGGGAACAAACATCGATCGCCCGAGATCGGTCAGGCTGTATTCGACGCTCGGCGGCTTGGTAGGGAAGACCTCGCGATGCACGTAGCCGTCGCGCTGCAGCTCTTGCAGCGTCTGGGTGAGCATACGCTGCGAGATGTCGGGAACCAGCCGCCGCAGCGCGCCGAAGCGATAGGGCTTTTCCGCAAGCGCCATTACCAGTAGCGAGCTCCATTTGCCGTTGATGCCCTGGATAACATCGCGAACCGGGCAATCGGCGAAATTGGCTCCGCCAGACATCGCCTTGTAGACCTCCAGCTTCGTTTTCAGATTGAAGACCTTGCTGTCCATGGCGACGTTCCGTTGGGCAAATGACGGCCTGCCTGGTGGTTCCCTGGCTGTGCCTACCTCCCGAAAAACTGCCTTCTTTACGGCCTGGGGTCAATTCCTATTTTAGCGCTGGTCTCTTTTTGAGACCGCGAACCGCACCCGCCCTTCAGCGCAAAATTAGGACCCCCCGATGACCGAAACACTCCTTGTCACCGGCGCTTCCGGCCAGCTTGGCCGCGCCGTCATCAACCACCTGCTGGAAGCGCAAAAGATTGCGCCGGCCCGCATCATCGCCACCACGCGCAAACCCGAAAGCCTCGCCGACGTGGCGGCCCGCGGCGTCACCGTCCGGGCAGCGGATTTCGACGATCAGGCATCGCTGGAGAAGGCATTCGCGGGCGCCGACCGGGTGCTGATCATCTCGACCGGCGACCTGGACCTCAAGAGCGACAGGCGCTTGAAGCAACATCTCGCGGCAGTCGCCGCCGCCAAGGCGGCCGGCGTCTCGCATCTGCTCTACACCTCGATGCCAAATCCCGAGCCCGTCTCGCCGGTGCTGTTTGCCGGCGATCACTACGGCACCGAAGAGGCAATCAAGGCGAGCGGGATTGCCTACACGATCTTCCGCAATGGCTGGTATCAGGAGAACCTGTTCATGGCGCTGCCGCACGCTATTTCGTCGGGCAAGTGGTACACTTCGGCCGCCGATGGCCGCATCGCTCATGGCGCGCGTGACGATATGGCCGCCGCCATTGCTGCTGGCCTCGCCTCCGGCTCGAAGGAAAGCCACATCTACACGCTGACCGGTCCTGAGGCCTACACGACGGGCGAGATTGCCGCGCTGGTAACCGAGGTCACCGGCAAGCCGCTGGAAGTCATCCAGGTGCCTGACGAGGCGCTGACCGAGGGCGTGAAGGCGGCGGGCGTTCCCGAAGATCTCGCCCGCATCATCGTCTCCTTCGACGCCAACACGCGTTCCGGCCGCATCGCCATGGTGACCGACGCGGTCGAGACGCTTTCGCGACGCAAGCCGCTGACGCTGAAGCAGTTTCTCCAAGCGAACAAGGCCGCACTGCTCGGCTGAAACCGACGCGCTGGGAGGTTTCCACTTCCCAGGCGTTTATCTCGACTTTTTGAGCAATCCGAGCCGCGCCAGGCTTTCGCCCGTAGCAATGAGCGCCTCTTCGCGCGACCGCGGCGCCCAGCCGAGCATGCGCACAGCCTTGGCGCCGGTTGCGTTCCTGGCCTTGCCCAGTTCGGTCACGATCTGAGCCGCTTGCCCGTCGAACAGTCCGGCGAGCTTCACCAGCCAGTCAGGCAGCACTCTCGTGGTAACCCGCGACGCCGCATCGCCCAATCGCGCTTTCAGCGTCCGCGCGATCTCCAGCGTCGTCATGAAATCGCCGCTGATGGCCAGGAACCTCTCGCCCTTGGCAGCGGGATTGGTCATGGCGCGCAGATGCAGGTCCGCCACGTCCCGCGCGTCGACCACGCCGAACACCATGCGCGGCAGACCCGGCATCTCGCCGTCCATCAGGCGCCTTATGAAGTCCGTCGAGGTCGAATGGTCCGGCCCCAGAACCGGCCCGAAGATCCCGACCGGATTGACGACCGCGAGTTCGAGCGCGCCGCCCTGGCTGGCAACGAAATCCCACGCAGCCCGCTCCGCCAGCGTTTTTGACTTCACATAGGCGCTCACCTTGGCCGCCAGATTGGTCCAGTTCTCTTCCGTGAAAGGATGGCCGGCAACCGGCGTCTGACCATAGCCGATGGCGGCAAAGGATGAGGTGAGCACCACCCTTTTCACACCCGCGTCGCGCGCGGCCCGCAGCACGCGCAGCGCTCCTTCACGCGCCGGAACGATGAGCTCGTCTTCGTGCTTGGGCACGCCGGGCGGAAAAGGCGAAGCGACATGGAGGACGGACCGGCACCCGTCGACCGCTTGCGGCCAGCCCGCGTCGGTCATGAGATCCGCATGAGCAAATGAAAGCGCATCGCCCGGCTCGGTGCCGCCGACCTTCAGCATGGCCAGAACATCGGCTTCGCGCCTGGCTGAGCGGACGGTCGTGCGTACCCGGTAGCCTGCCTTCAAAAGCTCGAGGATGCAGTGAGCGCCGAGGAAACCTGACCCGCCGGTGACGAGCACCAACTCACCGCCCATGCCCGCCTCCCCGTCCCTCTACCCGATGCAGCCCCTCAAATGGCGACCTGCGTGCCGATCTCGACCACGCGCCCCGTAGGGATCTGGAAGTACTCTGTCGCATCCGCCGCCGTTTTCGCAAGCCCGATGAACAGCCTGTCCTGCCAGATTGGCATGCCGGAATTGGGCGAGGCCTTCAGCGAGCGCCGCGACAGGAAGAAGGACGTCGTCATGATATCGAACTTCCAGCCCTGCTTGCGGCAGATGGCCAAGGCGCGCGGGATGTTCGGCTGCTCCATATAGCCAAAGGTCAGTGTCACCCGCATGAACAGTTCGTTGACCGTCTCCATCTTCACCCGCTCGCTGTCCGGGACAACGGGTTGAGGTGCCGTCACCACGGACAGGATGACGTTCTGCTCGTGCAGCACCTTGTAGTGCTTGAGGCTGTGCATCAGCGCGGTTGGCGCACTCAGTGGATCGCTGGTCAGGAACACGGCCGTGCCGGACACCAGCTGCGGCTTCTTCTTCAGCAGATTTGCCGCCAGGAAGTCGAGCGGGATCTCGTTGCGGCGGGTCTTGTCGAAGAGATAACGGCTGCCCCGCACCCAGGTCCACATACCAAGGATGATGGCGAAGGCCACGGCCAGCGATGACCAGCCGCCCTCGAACACCTTGATGATATTGGAAGCGAAGAAACCGATATCGATGAGCGCGAACACCGCCGTCAGCGCGGCCGCCGGCCAGATGTTCCACTTCCAGATGCGCGTCATGACGACGAACAGCAGCGTCGTCGTCACCAGCATGTTGCCGGTCACCGAGATGCCGTAAGCCGAGGCCAGTCTGCTGGACGCGCCGAAGCCGACTACCAGCAACATCACCACCAGCGCCAGCAGCATGTTGACGCGCGGCATGTAGATCTGCCCCGACTGCTTCTCCGACGTGTGCAGGATTTCCAGCCGCGGCAGCATGTTGAGCTGCACTGCCTGCCGGGTCAGCGAATAGGCGCCGGAGATCACCGCCTGGCTGGCGATGACCGTCGCTGCGGTGGCCAGCGCCACCATGGGGATCAGCGCCCAGCCCTCGTTCATCTCGAAGAACGGATGGCCGACCGTGCCATTCTTGGCGAGCACATAGGCTCCTTGCCCGGCATAGTTCAAAAGCAGGCACGGAAACACGATCGCCAGCCATGCCAGCACGATCGGCTTGCGGCCGAAATGGCCAAGGTCGGCATAGAGCGCCTCGGCGCCGGTCACCGCCAGGAACACCGCGCCGATCGTCACGAAGGACACGTCGGGCGAATTGATCAGAAAGGCGACGATGTAGTGCGGGCTGATCGCCCACAGGATCTCGGGGTCGTCGATGATGTGATTGAGGCCGGACAGGCCGATGGCCAGGAACCATACCGCGGTGACCGGGCCAAATACGAGACCCACACCGCCGGTGCCGACGCGTTGAACGGCAAACAGCAGCGCGAGGACGAGCAGTGTCAGCGGTACGACATAAGGCTGGAAAGCAGGCGTCACGACTTCTATGCCTTCGACCGCCGACAGCACCGAGATGGCGGGGGTGATCACCGCGTCGCCGAAGAACAGCGACGCGCCGATGATGCCGATGCCGAGGATGATCGCGGAGCGCGTCGGGAAGCTGCCGCGCGCCAGCGCCATCAGCGACAGCACGCCGCCCTCGCCGCGGTTGTCGGCGCGCAGCACGAACATGATGTATTTTATGGTGACCGTGATGGTGAGCGACCAGATGATCAGCGACAGGACGCCGAGAATGTCGGCGCGGTTGGCGACGTCGCCGCCCGATGAGGCGTGCAACGCCTCGCGGAACGCGTAGATCGGGCTGGTTCCGATATCGCCATAGACCACACCGAGGGCGCCCAGCATCAGCACCTTGGTACTGTGCTGCTCTACTTCCGGATGCCCCGTGTGGTCGACGGGTTCTGCCTCAGCACCATTCGCAAGGGTCATGGACGACACTCCGATAAAATGCGCGGTGCTCTACGCTTGCTGCAGTGCAATATCAAGTACCCTGGCGTTAGGGCTCCCATGCCGCCAACGCAGGGCTTGGCCTGCGCCGGTTCATTTCAATCTATCGCACAAAGTGCCGGCTTGAAGGGTCAGATCGCGACCTGCGTGCCGATTTCGACCACGCGCCCCGTGGGGATCTGGAAATACTCCGTCGCATCCGCCGCCGTGCGCGCAAGGCCGATGAACAGCCGGTCCTGCCAGACCGGCATGCCGGAATTGGGCGAAGCCTTCAGCGAGCGTCGCGACAGGAAGAAGGATGTCGTCATGATGTCGAACTTCCAGCCCTGCTTGCGGCAGATTGCAAGGGCGCGCGGAATGTTCGGCTGCTCCATGTAGCCGAAGGTCAGCGACACGCGCATGAACAGCTCGTTGACCGTCTCCAGCCTCACCCGCTCGCTGTCCGGCACTACCGGCTGCGGCGCCGTCACCACGGAAAGGATGACGTTTTTCTCATGCAGCACCTTGTAGTGCTTGAGACTGTGCATCAGGGCGGTCGGCGCGCTGAGTGGATCGCTGGTGAGAAAAACCGCCGTGCCGGACACCAGTTGCGGCTTCTTCTTCATGAGATTCGTCGCCAGGAAGTCGAGCGGGATTTCGTTGCGGCGGGTCTTGTCGAAGAGATAGCGGCTGCCGCGTATCCAGGTCCACATGATCAGCCCCATGATCGAGGCCACCGTGATCGACACCCAGCCGCCCTCGACGATCTTGACGACATTGGCCGAGAAGAAGCCGAGATCGATGACGCCGAAGAGCAGTGCCAGCGCCACGGCAACCGCCAGCTGCCATTTCCAGAGCCAGCGCATGACCACGAACAGCAGCACCGTCGTCATCAGCATCTCGCCGGTCACCGAAATGCCGTAGGCGGAGGCGAGCGCGCTCGAGCTGCCGAAGCCGACGACCAGGAGCATCACGCCGAGCGCCACCAGGAGATTGACCCTCGGCATGTAGATCTGGCCACTTTGCATCTCGGATGTGTGCTGCACCTCGATGCGCGGCAGAAGGTTGAGCTGCACGGCCTGCCGGGTCAGCGAGAAGGCGCCTGAGATGACCGCCTGGCTGGCGATCACCGTCGCCGCCGTCGCCAGGCCGACCATCGGCATCAGCGCCCATTCGGGCAGCATCTGGAAGAACGGGTTGGTCGGCTTGCCGCCATGCGAGAGCACGAAGGCGCCCTGGCCGAAATAGTTGAGGAGCAGGCAAGGGAAAACCACCGAAAACCAGGCCAGCACGATCGGTTTGCGGCCGAAATGGCCGAGGTCGACATAGAGCGCCTCGGCGCCGGTAACCGCCAGGAAAACCGCGCCGACGGTGACGAAGGCTCCCGTCGGCGTGGTGGCCAGGTAATAGATGGCATAGTACGGATTGATCGCCAGCAGGACGGACCAGTCGTCGACGATATGATAGAGGCCGGCAATGCCGATCGCCACGAACCACGTCGCCGTCACCGGCCCGAAGACGGCCGCCACCTTGCCGGTGCCGAAGCGCTGCACGGCAAAAAGCACCGCCAGGATGACCAGCGTGATCGGAACGACATAGGCGTCGAGCGCCGGCGTGACAACTTCCAGGCCTTCCACCGCGGAAAGCACGGAAATGGCCGGAGTGATGATCGAATCGCCGAAGAACAGCGCCGCGCCGCAAAGGCCGATCGTGAGGATAAGCCCGGATCCGTTGGGATAGGCGCTGCGTGCAAGCGACATTAGCGACAGCGTGCCGCCTTCGCCCTTGTTGTCCGCTCTCAGCACGAAGGCGACATATTTGATCGTGACGATGATCGTCAGCGCCCAGACGATCAGCGACAGCACGCCAAGCACATCGTGGCGGGCGACCGTGCCCCCGGAGGCGTGCAACGCCTCCCGAAAGGCGTAGATCGGGCTGGTGCCGATATCGCCATAGACGACGCCGAGCGCGCCAAGCATGAGAACCTTGGTGCTGTGGTGGCGTTCGGTGTCGGCATGGGCCGGGTGTTCGAGGGTTTCCGACTCGCTGCTGGCGTTGGCTAGCACCATGGACCCCACTTTGTCAGATGCCCGATGTTTTCCGGTCGCTGCAATACACGTGATACGCAATAACCGCCGGACCTACGCAAGGCTTCCTTGCCCTACCATCCACAGGCCTTCAAGAACCGTCCCACCGCGCCGGCCATGCCATACTCCAGCGCATCGGCTGTCAACCCATGTCCGATCGATACTTCGGCCAATGCCGGGATGCGCCTGGCGAGCGCCGGCAGGTTGTTCACGGTCAGATCGTGACCGGCATTGACCTGGAGCCCCGCCGCGATTGCCGCATCCGCGGTTTTTCCCAGTTTTTCCAATATTTTCGCCGCCTTGGCGGAATCGGAATGGCAGCTGCCATACGGGCCGGTGTAGAGCTCGATCCGGTCGGCGCCGGTATCGCGCGCGGCGTTCACACCGGCCGGATCAGCGTCGGAAAACAGCGACACACGAAAACCGCCCCTCTTCAGCCGCTTGACGATCGGCGTCAGGAACGCGGCCTGGGCGACGAAGTTCCAGCCATGATCCGATGTCGCCTGGGCCGGGTCGTCCGGCACCAGCGTCACCTGCTCCGGCTGGTTCTTCTCGACAAGCGCCAGGAAATCCTCGTTGGGATAGCCTTCGATGTTGAATTCCGCGGCTGGAAACTCGTCGTCGATCAGCGCCCTGATCTCCGGCAGGTCGGAATGCCTGGTGTGCCGCTCATCGGGGCGCGGATGCACCGTCAGCCCATGCGCGCCGGCGGCAAGCGCGATGCGACCGAGCCCGGTGACGCTCGGCCACGGCAGATCGCGGCGGTTGCGCAGCATGGCGACGGCGTTGAGGTTGACCGAGAGCTTTGCGGGCATGATCTGGCGTCCAGCTGGGTTTTGGCGCGCATCTATAGCGCCTTTGCAGGGAACAGATAGAGGGTTTCCGGTGTTCCAGATGGCGAGATGGTGGCCAACACAAGGATTTGCCAGTGAATTTTCTCGAAGCCGTGCCGGCGATACGCCGCATCGAGACCAATCGCGACGCGCTTTTTGCCATCGACGTCGTTGGAGATGTTTCGCCGGCGGATGCGGAAAACCTGTTCGGCCTGCTCGAAGCGGCCTATGCGCTGCACCCGAGGATCGACGTGCTGGTCAGATTGACCGACGAAGAGAGCGTCGATTGGGCCAACATTTCGGAAAAGACGATCCGACAAGGTGTGGCCGATGCTTTGGAACATGTCGTCCGCTGCGCGGCTATCGGCGAACCGCGCTGGGCATCCTTTGTCGGAGGCCTCTTTCCGAAGGCTTTGCCATTCGAGTTCAGGCACTTCGACAGTGATGACGAAGCCGCCGCCTGGCAATGGCTCGGCGCCAGGCCGGTGTGACGAGCCACATCACCGGACGACTGTCAGCCGCTCGGCCGCGCGGGTGATGGCTGTATAGAGCCAGCGCTGCCGCGTCTCCTTGAACGCCCAGCTCTCGTCGAACAGCACGACGTCGTTCCACTGCGAGCCTTGCGCCTTGTGCACCGTCAGCGCGTAGCCATAGTCGAAATCGTCGAAGCGCTTCTTCTGCTGCCACGGAATCTCGGCGTCAGGATCCTCGAACGCCGCCTTGAGCAGCTTGATCTTGGCGACGCCGCGGTCGGGATCGTCCTCTTCCGGCGAGACCAGCAGGTTGATGCCGGGTTTCACCGTCTCGCGCGACGACGTCATCACCTTCCACAGCGAACCGTTGAGCAGCCCCTTGGCCGGGTCGTTGCGCAGGCAGACCAGTTTGTCGCCGGCCTGCGGAAGTCGGCGTTGAAACCCCTCAGTTCGCGCAGGCGCTGGTTGTAGCGCCGCCTGGTGCGGTTGGTGCCGACCAGCACCTGGTCGGCCTTGAGCACCAGGTCCTGGGTGACCCCTTCCCTGCCGATCACCTGCGCAGTGCCGTAATCGCCATGCATGAACTCGCGGCCTTCGCGCACGTCGAGCGCCAGCCGGATGATGGGATTGTCGCGCGCCTGGCGGTGGATTTCGGTGAGCAGCACATCCGGTTCGTGCTCGGTGAAGAAGCCGCCGCCCGAGATCGGCGGCAGCTGCGCCGGGTCGCCAAGTACCAGGATCGGCGTGCCGAAGCTCATGAGGTCGCGGCCGAGCTGCTCGTCGACCATCGAGCATTCGTCGATAACGACCAGCTTGGCGCGCGCGATCGGGCTTTGCCGGTTGAGCGCGAAGGTCGGCGACATCGAGGTCTTGCCCGTCACCTCGTCCTCGACCGATTCCTCGCCGCGCGGCCGGTAGATCAGCGAATGGATGGTGCGGGCGTTGACCGCGCCCTTGGAGCGCAGCACCTGCGCCGCCTTGCCGGTGAAGGCGGCGAACTGCACCTGCCCGTCGACATGCTCGGCGAAATAGCGCGCCAGCGTCGTCTTGCCGGTGCCGGCGTAGCCGAACAGGCGGAAGACCTGTGGCCGGCCGTCCTTCAGCCACCGGCCGACCGCCTTCAAGGCCTCGTCCTGTTGGGGAGAGAATTCCATCAGCGCGACAGACCGGATTCGCGAGCGAAATACAAGATTGGCCGTCCCATCACCGGCGTCGCCGATGACGATCATTTGCTACAGATCAGGCACGCTATCAGGCGCAAACAAGAACGTAAAGGGAACAAACTGTCTGACTCTGAACTACCTGCCAGGTCCTGGATCGTTCTCCAGCAGGATCGGCTTGCCGTGCGGCGTGGCATGCGCGGCGCGCTCCCAGGCAGCCGCAAGCTCATCCACCTCGCCCTTGCCGGCAACACCCTTTCTCGACAGCAGCTTTTCCAGCGCCGCCAGCCAATGTTCGTAGTAGTCGTGACCGTCGCTTGCGGCGCCCCGCTGCTTCACTTCGGCGGACAAGGCCTCTGCCCACTCGCTCCACGAGAACAAGCCGTTATCGTGCAGCGCCACCGTCATGGCGAACGCTTCCGCCTGCCATGGCTCCGCGAACACCCGATCGTCGAAGCCGTCCGGTAGTCTGGGCTCAGGCCGGCTCAAGATAGCCCTCCCACGCATCGATCGAGACGCGGAGCGTCGGATCGGCGCCCTCGCCCCAGATCTCGGCTCCATCAAAAACCACCGTATAGACCCATTGCGGGTTCTCGCCCTTGCCATGCGCATTGCTGTCGGGGAACACGAAGCCGTCGCGCACCGCCTCGATCCTGCCCCTCTTGCCACGCGCGTAGCGCGGCAGGCGCGTGTGGCCGGTGGGATTGAAATTCTTCGTCCGCACGCGGTCGCCCGCCCGGAATCGCGCAGGCGTGGCCATGGGCCGGTCGCAGGGCCCGCCCTTGGCGAGCACCGCCGGCACGTCCGCCGCCTTCAGCACGCGCTTGGGTGTCGCCGCCGGATCGACCGCCTTGCCGGCCGCGAGGTCGCTCTGCGTGATGAAGCCATGGCGCTTCAGAAGCACTTCCAGCGCCTTGATCCAGATCTGGTAGTAGCTCGATGAAAAATAGTCGGCCGGATGCAACGATTCCCGCGCGTGCCGGCTTTCGTCGATGTTCCAGGCGCCCATGGCGCCGGCGGTCAGCGTCACGCCGAGCGCGCGCTTTTCCCACTCGGCGTGGAAATACGGCTCGTCCCTTTCAGGCGCGACCGGCCCGAAACCCATCTGCCCACCGAGATCCTGCGGCCCGTTCATTGAGGTTTCCCCTTCATGCCGGCTCTTTGGCCACCGCCGTGCCGATCATCGCATCGCGGCTGACCAGCCCGGCAAGCTGTTCCTCGCTCCAGCCTTCGGTGCCTTTCGGTCGCATCGGCACCACCAGGTAGCGAAGCTCGGCGGTCGAATCCCAGACGCGGATCTTCTTGTCCGCCGGCAGCGTCAGCCCGAACTCTTCCAGCACGCCGCGCGGATCGATCACCGCACGCGAGCGGTAGGGCGGCGCCTTGTACCAGACCGGCGGCAGGCCGAGCACCGACCATGGATAGCAGGAGCAGAGCGTGCAGACGACGAGGTTGTGCGTCTCTTCGGTGTTGAAGACGGCCTGCATGTGCTCGCCCTGGCGGCCGGTATAGCTGAGCGAGGCGATCGCCGCCGTCGCGTCGCGCTTCAGCCAGTCGGCGTATGTCGGATCGCTCCAGGCCTTCGCCACCACCCGTGCGCCGTTGCGCGGGCCGATCTTCGTCTCGTAGGTGTCGACGATGACGTCGATGGCCGCCGGATCGATCAGGCCTTTTTCGGTGAGGATCGTTTCCAGCGCCCGCACGCGCGCCGCGAACGGATCGAGCTCGTTGTCGTGGTCATGATCATGGGACATGGAGCAAGGTTACGATCGCCGGCATGTCCTCGCAAGCTCGGCGCCTTGGGCCAGAGCCGGCGTCCTACTCTGCAGCCACCTTCTTCGGTTCGGCTTCTTCCTCGGAATCGAACAGCGAGGGCTGTTCGCCAGGTTCGACCGCGTGCAACGCAGGCCGGCTCTCCTTCGACGAGAAGCCGAGCAGCCAGCCGGAGAAGTTTTCGAAATAGACGTAGATCACCGGCGTGACGAACAGGGTGAGCGCCTGCGAGGCGAGCAGGCCGCCCACGACCGCGACGCCGAGCGGCTGGCGCAGTTCGGCGCTGGCGCCGGTGCCGAGCGCTATCGGGAACGTGCCCATCAGCGCTGCAAGCGTCGTCATCATGATCGGCCGGAAACGCATCAGGCATGCCTTGTGGATGGAGTCCCTGGCCGACATGCCCTGGCGCCTGAGCTCCAGCGCGACGTCGACCATCATGATGCCGTTCTTCTTGACGATGCCGATCAGCATCAGGATGCCGATCACCGCGATGACCGAAAGGTCCATGCCGGCGAAGCGCAGCGCCACCACCGCGCCAAGCACCGCCGGCGGCAGGCCGGTGAGAATGGTGAGCGGGTGGATGAAGCTCTCGTAAAGCATGCCGAGCACGATATAGATCGTCAGGATCGCGCCGCCGATGAGCAGGCCCTGGTTGGCGAGCGAATCCTGGAACGTCTTGGCGGTGCCCGCGAAGGTGGTCGAGATCGCCTTCGGCATGCCGATCTGCTCTTTGAGCTGATCGATGCGGGTCACGGTGTCACCGAGCGACACGCCCTGCGGCAGATTGTAGGAGATCGTCACCGCCGGCAGCTGGCCAAGCTGGTTGACCGTCAAGGCGCCAGCCGTGCGATCGACATGGGCGAAGGCGCCGAGCGGCACCAGGCTGCCGCTCGCGGTCCTCACCTGGATGGCCAGCATCCGCTCGGGCGACCATTCGATCTTGGGATCGAGCTCGGTGATGACTTCGTAGCTGTCTGCCGAGCCAAAAATGGTTGAGACCTGATCGGTGCCGAAGCCGCCATAGAGGGCCGAGCGCAGCGTGTTGGTATCGATGCCGAGCTGGGCGGCCTTGTCGCGGTCCACCACCAGTGTCGCTTGCAGGGCGTTGTTCTGCAGATCGCTGGTGACGTCGGTGAACGTCGTGTGGTCCGCCGCCATCGCGTCATTCAGTTTCTGCGCCCAGATATCGGTCTGACCGGTATCGAGGCCTTGGACCACGAGCTGATAGGCGCTGGCCGAAGAGCGCGAGCCGAGCCGCAGGTTCTGCACCGGCTGCATATAGGTCTCGATGCCCGCCACGCCGGCCAGTTGGCGCCTTAGATCCGAAAGCACCTTCTCGATATTGGGGCGCTGATCCTTGCCCTTGAGCTGGACGTAGAGCTGCCCCTGGTTGAGCGCATTGTTGCCGCTGCCCGCCGACCAGGCCACGTGGTCGACATAGGGCGACTTGGAGAACACGTTTGCCACCTGCCCTTGCAGCTTCGCCATGGCGTCGAACGAAATGTCCTGACGCGCAATTGTCGTCACCGAGATCTGGCCGATGTCTTCCTGCGGGAAGAAGCCCTTCGGCGAGACCTGGATCAGCCACACCGACGCCGCCGCTGTGCCGACGAAGACCAGGAAGACCAGGAATGTGTGGCGCAGGCAGAAGCTCAGCAGCCAATCATAGCTGCGGGTGACGATGTCATGTCTGTGGCCATCGCCATGCGCCTCCCGGTCGGCCTTGGTCACCGACAGCAGCCGCGAGCACAGCATCGGCGTCAGCGTCAGCGACACGAACATGGAGGCCAGAATGGCGACCGTCACCACGACGGCGAATTCGTTGAAGATGCGGCCGATCACGCCGCCCATCAAAAGCACGGGAATGAACACCGCCACCAGCGAGATCGAGATCGAGATGATGGTGAAGCCGATCTCGCGCGCGCCCTTCAGCGAAGCGTCGAAGGCCGACAGCCCATCCTCCTCCATGTGGCGGAAGATGTTTTCGAGCATGACGATGGCATCGTCGACGACGAGGCCGACCGCCAGCGTCAATCCCATCAGCGAGATGTTGTCGATGGAAAAGCCGAACAGGAACATCGCGCCGAGCGTGGCGATCAGCGAGATCGGCACCGCCACCGCCGGGATGATCGTCGCCGTTACCCTGCGCAGGAATATGAAGATCACAATCACCACCAGGGCGATGGTCAACAGCAGCGTGAACTGCACGTCGTCGACGGCCTGGCGGATCGAGGTCGAGCGGTCGTTGAGCAGCTTGATCGAGGCCGCGCCGGCATCTGGTCCTGGAAGGACGGCAGCATCGCCTTGACCTTGTCGACGACGTCGACGGTGTTGGCGTCGGGCTGGCGCTGTACGGCCATGATGATCGCGCGGGTACCATCATACCAACTTGCGGTGGTGGTGGTCTGCACTGAATCGACGACGCGGGTCACCTCGCCCAGCCGCACCGGGTGGCCGTTTTTGGTGGCGATGATCAGGTTGGAGAACCCGGCCGCGTCGGTAAGCTGCGTGTTGGCGGTGATCGTCAGCTGCTGCTTGTTGTTCTTCAGCACGCCGAGCGGGGTGTTGCTGTTGGCCGACGCGATGGCCGCCTGCAGCTGATCGATCGAGATGCCGCGCGCGGCAAGCGCGGTCGGATCGATCTGGATACGCACCGCATATTTCTGCTGGCCGAAGATAGACACCTGCGCCACACCGTCGATGGTCGACAGCGACGGCGAGATGACGTTTTCGGCGAAGGCGTCGAGATCGGTGAGCGGAACCGTGTCGCTGACCAGCGACATCAGAAGGATCGGCGCGTCGGCCGGATTGACCTTGCGATAGCTCGGCGGCGCGGTCATCTCCGGCGGCAACGATTTTTGCGTGCGCGCGATCGCGGCCTGCACGTCCGCCGCCGCCGCGTCGATGTCGCGGTTGAGCACGAACTGGATGGCGATCGAGGTCTGGCCGAGCGAGTTGCTGGTCGAGATCGAATCGATGCCGGCGATCGTGGCGAACTGCTTGATCAGCGGCGTCGCGACCGACGTCGCCATCGTCTCCGGCGAAGCGCCGGGCAGCTGGGCCGAGACGTTGACCACCGGGAATTCGGCGCTCGGCAGCGCCGCGACCGGCAGGAACTTGTAGGCAAAGATTCCGCCCAGCACGAGGGCGAACGACATCAGAAGCGTCGCGACGGGCCTGCGTATGCAGAATTCGGAGATCATGGCCGCGCCCCGCCGGCCTTGTCGGCTTCCGCGACCTTGGGAGCGACCTGATCGGCGCCGTTGCCGGCCGTCTTGCCTTCGTGCACGGCGGCGCCGTCCTTCAGCCTGGTCTGGCCTTCGACGACAACCTTTTCACCGCTCTTCAGCCCCTGGCTGATGGCGCTGTTTTCGCCTTCCGTCAGCGCCACCTGCACCGGTCGCATCTCGACGGTGTTGTCGGGCTTGACCACATAGACGAAGGAGCCCTTCTGGCTGGGCTGCACCGCGACCGTCGGCACCGAGGTCATTTGCGGCATGGTGCCGGCGTCGAGCACGACGTTCACATACTGACCGGGCCACAGCGAGAGATCGGAGTTCGGTATGCTCGCCCGCGTGGCGATGGTGCCGGAGGCGGTGTCGACGCTGGAATCGACGAAGTCGAGCGTGCCCTTGCCGATCGGCGTGGGAACGCCGTCCTTGGTCAAGGTGACGGCGCCTGCTGCGGGTTCGCCAGCGCCTTGTGCAGCAGCGCCAGATTGCTCTCCGGCAAAGTGAAATTCACCTGCAGAGGGTCCATCTGCGTGATGGTGACAAGCGGTGTCGTGGTGCTGTTGCCGTTGCTGGTGGTCACCAGATCGCCGACGGAGACGTTGACCGCTCCCAGCCTGCCGGAGATCGGCGCGGTGATGGTCGCATAGCTCAACTGCACGGCGTCGGAATCGATCGTCGCCTTGTCGGCGTCTATGGTCGCGGCCGCGGCCTTCTGCGCCGCCAGCGCCTGATCGTAGGTCTGCTGCGTGCCCGCCTGCTTGGCGACGAGGTCCTTGGCACGCTGCAGATCGGCCTGGGCGCTGACCAGCATCGCCTGGTCCTTGGCGAGCGTCGCCTGGTCCTTGGCCAATTGCGCCTTCAAGGCGCGGTCATCGAGCGAGAAGAGAAGATCGCCAGCCTTGACCATTTGCCCGTCCTTGACGGCGATCGCCACGATCTGGCTGGAGACACGGGCGTTCACGCTGACCACCGAAGGCGAGGAGACGAAGCCGATGGCGTAGCGGCGGATCGGAAAATCGGCGGTCGTCGCGGTCGCCGAAAGGATCGAGGCCGACCGCGGGCCACCACCACCGCCGCCACCCTTCGGATTGTCCGAAACCTTCGCCGTCTTGTCTGCAGTAGCCGTGCCGGCCTGCTGGCCCGAGATCAATTGCTGGACCTTGCCCATCGTCGCTGGCGAGAAGTAGAGGCCGGCACCTGCCAGGCAGGCCAGCGCAACGACTGCAAGAGCGATTTTTCCGCGCATCGACACCATGCCCTCTACCAGACACGCCGAACCCGGTGGTCTATTCTAGCTCGATTCACGGCGCCTTGCCGCGATTTTCGCCGAATAGATAGGACAAGGCTTTGGCGGAAAAGGGCCAAAACGCGGCATTACGAAGATTTAATGTGCACTGCACAATCGCTGTGCAGCCGGCTAACGTGCCGTGGCGGCCCCTCGCATCAGGCTGAAAATGACCCTATCGGAGCATTGGCCACAGTGTCGCCGCCAGCAGCAGGCCCATGGCGATGTTGAACCATTTCAGGCGCGCGGGATCCGACAGGAAGCCGCGCAGCGCGGTACCGAATCCGGCCCAGACGGAGACACTGGGCAGGTTGACGATGGTGAAGGCGATCGAGATCAACGCCACCGAGACGAACGGGTGGTCCGGGTTGGTGTAGACGGCCATGGCGGTGATGGCCATCACCCAAGCCTTGGGGTTGACCCACTGGAACGCCGCGGCGTCGATGAAGCGCATCGGCCGCGCCTCCGCCCCGCCCTTGTCGCTCATCGAGCGCGACACGGCGATCTTCCAGGCGAGGTAGAGCAGGTAGGCGGCGCCGGCGATCTTCAGGGCCGTGTGCAGCGCCGGAAACGCCGTCAGCACCGCGCCGAGCCCGAAGCCAACGGCCAGCAACAGGATCAGAAAGCCGATGCTGACGCCCAGCATGTGCGGAACCGTCCTGACGATGCCGAAATTGACGCCGGAGGCCAGCAGCATGAGGTTGTTCGGCCCCGGCGTGATCGAGGTCACGAAGGCGTAGACAAGCAAAGCAAGGAACGCGTTGAGGGACATCATATCCTCCCTGGATATGTCAGCCTTATTGTCCTTTTTTAGCAAACGCGCAAAAGCCACGCACGGGCGACTGCCGGACCAGAGAGAAATTGAAGCAAGCGCGAGGCTGCTCGCCGCCTTCACATGCCCTGCGGGCCGCGGTTCATTGCCGCCACGCCGGTGCGGCAGATCTCGACCAGGCCGAGCGGCTTCATGATGGCGATGAACTGATCGAGCTTCGAGCCCTTGCCGGTGATCTCGAAGATGAAATGCTCGGTGTTGGCGTCGATGACGCTGGCGCGGAACGCGTCCGCCAGCCTCAGCGCCTCGACACGGGCGTCGCCGGTGCCGGCGACCTTGACCAGCGCGAGTTCGCGTTCCAGCGGCCGCTCCTGACCGAGCTCATGCGAGCGCACGGTAAGATCGACCACACGGTGCACCGGAACGATGCGCTCGAGCTGGTGCTTGATCTGCTCCAGCACATGCGGCGTGCCGCGCGTCACGATGGTGATGCGCGACAGATGTTTTTCGTGCTCGGTCTCGGAGACGGTAAGGCTCTCGATGTTGTAGCCGCGTCCGGAGAACAGGCCGATGACGCGGGCAAGCACGCCCGGCTCGTTGTCTACCAGCACGGAAAGCGTGTGCGTTTCCGGCTTCTCGGTTTCCTTGGCGATGAAATAGGCCGAGCCGGTCGGCTGGAGCTGTGCGTTCATGGCGTGAATCTCGATTTCAAACTCTTGAGCTAATTCTCTGTTTCCACACGGCTTCTTGCAACAAGCCCTGCCCGTCCGTCAGACCAATTCCCTGCCCTTGGCGTCGATGGCGTTGGCCACCGCTTCGTCGGTCGCCTCGTCGGGCAAAAGCATCTCGTTATGCGCCTTGCCGGACGGGATCATCGGGAAGCAGTTGGCCAAAGTCGCCACACGGCAGTCGAACAGCACCGGCTTCTTGACCGAGATCATCTCCTTGATCGCGTCGTCCAACTCGTCCGGCTTGTCGCAGCGTATGCCGTGGCCGCCATAGGCTTCCGCCAGCTTGACGAAGTCGGGCATTGCCTCGGTGTAGGAATGCGACAGCCGGTTGCCGTGCAGCAACTGCTGCCACTGGCGCACCATGCCCATATACTGGTTGTTGAGGATGAAGATCTTGATCGGCGCCTCATACTGCACCGCCGAGCTCATCTCCTGCATGGTCATCTGCACCGAGGCGTCGCCAGCGATGTCGATGACCAGCGCATCCGGATGCGCGATCTGCACGCCGAGCGCCGCCGGCAGGCCGTAGCCCATCGTGCCCAGGCCGCCCGAGGTCATCCAGCGGTTCGGCTTGTCGAAATGATAGTGCTGCGCCGCCCACATCTGGTGCTGGCCGACCTCGGTGGTGATGTAGGTGTCGAGATCCTTGGTCAGCGCATAGAGCCGCTGGATCGCGTATTGCGGCATGATGACGTCATTGTTCATCTTGTAGGCAAGCGAATCCCGCGCGCGCCATTTCGCGATCTGCTCCCACCACGGATAGAGCGCCTTCTTGTCGGCCTTGGCGGTCGCCCGCCACAGCCGCACCAGGTCTTCCAGCACCCGGCCGACATCGCCCAGGATCGGCACGTCGGTATGGACGTTCTTGTTGATCGATGACGGATCGATGTCGATGTGGATCTTCTTCGAGTTTGGCGAGAACGCGTTGAGCCGGCCGGTGATGCGGTCGTCGAAACGCGCGCCGATGCAGAGCATCACATCGCAATCATGCATGGCCATGTTGGCCTCGTAGGTGCCGTGCATGCCGAGCATGCCGACCCAGTTCTTGCCCGAAGCCGGATAGGCGCCGAGCCCCATCAGCGTCGAGGTGATCGGGAAGCCGGTGAGGTCGACCAGCTCGCGTAGCAGATGGCTGGCCTCCGGGCCGGAGTTGATCACGCCGCCGCCGCTGTAGATGATCGGCTTCTTGGCGCCGGCCATCAGCTCGACGGCAGCCTTGACCTTCTCCAGATCGCCCTGGACCTTCGGCTGGTAGCTGGTGCGCGGCGCCGTCTGCGGCGGCACGTAGACGCCCTTGGCGAACTGCACGTCCTTCGGAATGTCGACCACGACCGGGCCGGGTCGCCCGGTGGTCGCCACATGGAAGGCCTCATGGATGGTGGCGGCCAGCTCGTTGACGTCCTTCACCAGCCAGTTGTGCTTGGTGCAGGGACGCGTGATGCCGACCGTGTCGCATTCCTGGAAGGCGTCGGAGCCGATCAGCGACGTCGGCACCTGGCCGGTGAGACAGACCAGCGGAATGGAATCCATCAGCGCGTCCTGCAGCGGCGTCACCGCATTGGTGGCGCCGGGGCCGGACGTCACCAAGAGCACGCCGGCCTTGCCGGTCGAACGGGCATAACCCTCGGCGGCATGGCCGGCGCCCTGCTCGTGCCTGACCAGGATGTGTTCGACGTCGTCTTGTTGGAAAATTTCATCGTAGATCGGGAGAACGGCGCCGCCCGGGTAGCCGAAGACGTGCTTGACGCCGTTGTCCTTCAGCGCCTGCACCACCATCTCGGCGCCAGTCATTTCGGCTCTTGGCATCTCACGCCGCTCGTTCCGTTCGTTGCTCATCGGTCTGGTCCCGTACTGTTCGCCATCTGGCGATTGCTGGTCGTTTAGTTGGATTTTGGGCAATAAAAAAGGCCCCCGAGGGAGCCTGTGGGATGCGCATGGGAGGTTTTCGCCCGGCGGTTACACCGCCTTGCCCACGCGCCAGCCTACGAGAATGAGTGCTGTTTTCATGGGCGCGGACAATAAGGGCCAAAGCGCGGGCGCGTCAATGGGGTACCGCGCGAATTCACCTGCCTGTGAAAACAGTGCCCTTGCGGGCTACCATAGTACAGTTGAGCGCACCTTTCCGAGGCACCACTATTGCCTTGGCAATGGACGTTGCCTGCGAGGAGGACGCATGGCCGGCGAACGGGAGCATATCCGCGAGATCGAAGAGGTCCTGTCGGGCGCGCGATCGGCCCGCGACGAAATCGTGGTGCAGTCCTGGCTGCGCTGCATCGACACGCATCGCCTCGACCCTGCCCGGCCGACCGAAGCCTATATCGTTCCCGACACCCAGTTGCGCGAGCACCGCGAGCAGTCCGAACGTTTGATCGCGATTGCCCGCAGCGGCCTGGAGACGTTGTTCAAGCAGGTGGCGGGCCAGAATTACGTGTTGCTGCTGGCCGACGCGAAGGGCGTCACCGTCGATTTCCTGGGCGATCCGCTCTTCATGGACCAGTTGCGCAAGGCCGGTCTCTACCTCGGCTCCGAATGGTCGGAGAGTCGGACAGGAACCTGCGGCGTCGGCTCCTGCATCGTCACCGGCGAGGCGATGACCATCCATCAGACCGACCATTTCGACACCACCCACACGCCGCTTTCCTGCACCGCCGCGCCGATCTTCGACACCAAGGGCGAGCTGACCGCCGTGCTCGATATTTCACTGCTGCGTTCGCCGCAGCCGAAGGGTAGCCAGAACCTCGCGCTACACCTGGTGACGGCCTCGGCGCGCCGCATCGAACTCGCCAATCTGATGGCGCAGATGCATTCCGAATGGGTCTTGCGCTTTTCGCGCTCGCCTGAGTTCCTCGATGTCGATCCGGAGGCGGCGATCGCGCTTGATGGCTCGGGCCGCATCCTCGGCACGACGCGCGGCGCAGCTCTGCTCTTGGCGCAAGCCGGCGGTGTCGACTGGAGGCACTCGCCTTCGCCGATCGGCCAGCCAATCTCGCGCTATCTCGACATCGGCATCGACGACCTGCCGAACCTGACGCGCGGGCGACCGACCGAAGAGCGGCTGGTGTTCGGCCGCAACGGCAGCGCCCTCTTCGCTCATGCCATCGAGCCGCAGCCGCCGACCGGACGCCGCGCTCCCGTCGAGCTGCTGCCGAAGCCGATTGCAGAACTTTCGGGCGGCGATCCGGCAATGGCGGCAATGCAGATCAGGGCCGCCAAGCTGGCGCGCACGTCAATTCCGATCCTAATCCATGGCGAGACCGGCTCCGGCAAGGAGGTTCTCGCCCGCGCGATCCATGACAGCTCCGGGCGTACTGGCTCGTTCGTGGCGATCAACTGCGCGGCCATCCCGGAGCATCTGATCGAGAGCGAACTCTTCGGCCACACGGCGGGCGCCTTCACCGGGGCCGCGGCCAAGGGGCGCAAAGGGTTGATCGAGAGCGCCGACGGCGGCACGCTGTTCCTCGACGAGATCGGCGACATGCCCTACGCGCTGCAATCGCGACTGTTGAGAGTGATCGCCGAACGCGAACTGATCCCGGTCGGGGGCATCGCGCCTCGGCCTGTCGACATCAAGATCATCTCGGCCTCGCATCATGACCTGCGCAAACTCGTCGCCGAAGGCCGTTTCCGCGAGGACCTGTTCTATCGGCTGAACGCGGCCTCGCTGACTTTGCCGGCGTTGCGTGAGCGGACCGATTTCGAATGGCTGTTGGACCGCCTGGTGAGCGAGCGCGCCTGCATTGCCGCTCGGCCGGCGAAACTATCTCCGGCGGCGCGGCTGGCGCTGATCCGCCATGGCTGGCCCGGCAATATTCGCGAACTCGTCAACGCCATCGACCTGGCAGTGGCGCTTTGCGACGAGGGTACGATCCAGCCTGCTGATCTGCCCGACTTCGCGATGCCCCATATGGCGCCATCGGTCCCGCACGCGAAGCTTGTCGCACTGCGGCCGCCCTCGTCCGGTGAAGAGCGAGAGGCGCTATTGAGCGCGCTTGTGGCGGCAGGTTGGAACATCTCCGAGGCCGCGCGCCGCCTTGGGGTCGACCGCACAACGGTGCATCGCCGGATGAAGCGCCTGCGCCTGGAGGCACCGAACTAGCGTTGCAGCGGCCGTGGCGCGCTGTAGCGCGCGCAACACCCAGCGCAACAGGCGGGATCCCGTAGGCCTTTCCTAACGAACTGATTTCATTGTGGTTTATCCCTTGGCGCAGTGGCTGGCACATCGTTTGCAATGCATTTCCGGACTCTAGCAAGCGGAGGAGAACACATGCTCGAGAGGACACCCACCACCAAGGCGCAGGCGCTGCTCGACAAATTCGGCAGGGCGCTGGAAGCCGGCGACATCGATGCCGCCATCAACTGCTTCCAGGCTGACTGTTACTGGCGCGACCTCGTCGCGTTCACCTGGAACCTGAAGACGATGGAGGGCCGCGACCAGGTCCGCGACATGCTGCAGGCGACGCTGGCCAATACCAAACCGACCGGCTGGACGGTCGCCGAAGGGGAGGAAGCGACCGAGGACGGCGGCCTCATCACCGCGTGGATCACTTTCGAGACCGGCGTGGCACGCGGCTTTGGCCTCGTGCGGTTCAAAGGCGACCTCATCTGGACGCTGCTGACCACCATTGCGGAACTGAAAGGCCACGAGGAGAAGGCGGGCTTCACCCGCCCGCTCGGCGCCAAGCATGGCCACGGCAAGGGCCGCAAGACATGGCGCGAGGAGCGCGACGACGAGATCGCCGAACTCGGCCACAGCAAGCAGCCCTATGTCGTCATCATCGGCGGCGGCCAGGGCGGCATCGCACTCGGCGCCCGGCTGAAGCAGCTCGGCGTGCCGGCCATAATCGTGGAAAAGAACGAGCGTCCGGGCGACTCCTGGCGCAAACGCTACAAGTCGCTCTGCCTGCACGACCCGGTCTGGTACGATCACTTGCCCTATATCGACTTTCCGAAGAACTGGCCGGTCTTCGCGCCGAAGGACAAGATCGGCGACTGGCTGGAGATGTACACCAAGGTGATGGAGCTGAACTATTGGAACTCCACCACCGCGAAATCCGCCACGTACGACGAGAAGGCCAAGGAATGGACTGTCGTCGTCGAACGCGACGGCAAGGAGATCGTGCTCAAGCCCAAGCAGCTGGTGCTGGCGACCGGCATGTCCGGCAAGGCGAATTGGCCGAAATACAAGGGCCAGGACATCTTCAAGGGTGAGCAGCAGCATTCCTCGATTCATCCCGGCCCGGACAAATACCGCGGCAAGAAGGTCGTCGTCATCGGCTCCAACAACTCCGCGCACGACATCTGCGCGGCGCTCTGGGAAGCAGGCGTGGACGTGACCATGGTGCAGCGCTCGTCCACGCACATCGTGAAGTCCGACACGCTGATGGATATCGGCCTTGGCGCCCTCTATTCGGAGCAGGCGGTCGAGAACGGCATGACGACGCGAAAAGCGGACATGATCTTCGCCTCCCTGCCCTACCGCATCCTGCACGAATTCCAGATTCCGCTTTACCAGCAGATGAAGGAGCGCGACGCGAAATTCTATGAGGATCTGGAAAAGGCCGGCTTCATGCTCGACTGGGGCGATGACGGCTCGGGTCTGTTCATGAAGTACCTGCGCCGCGGTTCCGGCTATTACATCGATGTCGGCGCCTGCGACCTCGTCATCGACGGCTCGATCAAGCTCAAGAGCGGCCCGGGTGCTGCGGTGCAGGAACTCACCGAGACCGGCGTGAAATTCGTCGACGGCACCGAACTGCCGGCCGATCTGGTGATCTACGCCACCGGCTATGGCTCGATGAACGGATGGGCTGCCGACCTCATCTCAAAGGAAGTGGCGGACAAGGTCGGCAAGGTGTGGGGCCTCGGCTCCAGCACCACCAAGGATCCCGGCCCGTGGGAAGGCGAGCAGCGCAACATGTGGAAGCCGACGCAGCAGGAAGCGCTGTGGTTCCACGGCGGCAACCTCCATCAGTCGCGCCACTATTCGCAGTATCTGTCGCTGCAGTTGAAGGCCCGCCAGGTCGGCTTGCCGACGCCCGTCTACGGGCTGCAGCAGGTGCACCATAAGAGCTGACGAAGACCTCACGCAACGCGATGGAAGCCCGGCCACGGCCGGGCTTCCATGTTTATGCCGCCTTCTGTGCCGCGAACTTCTTCACCACCCGCTCCAGCAACGGCACGTAGTCGCGAAAGGCGCGCGTCTTCATGTTGGCGACCTTGCCGCCTTCATCCCAGATGCGCACGCGCACCGCTTCCTCATGGAACGGATTGCCGCGGAACGCTTCCACCTCCGCGGCGTTCATCGGCCCGCCCTGCAGCGACAGCGTGTGGACCGAGGCCGGCGACAGCTTGCTGAAATAGGTCGGATCGGTGGCGCAGAGATAGCGCTTGGCCGCAACATGCAACCTGACGCATTCGACGATGACCGGCGGAAAGAATGGTGCCAGCACTTCGCCGCCCGCCTCGTCATGGTGCTTGTCCTCGACATCGTCGGGCGAATAGGTGCCGAACTCGCTTGTATAGTGGCCAATGTCGTGCAGAAGCGCTGCCGCCACCAACTCCTCCGGCGCGCCGTCCTGTTCCGCAAGCCAAGCGCCTTGGAGCATGTGCTCCGACATGGTGACGGGCTCGCCGAGATAGGATTCCGCCCCGCGCCGCTCGAAGATATCGGCGATGAACTCGACGATGTTGCCGGTGTTCAATTCCTGCGGGTTCATTCCGCGGCCTCCCTGAAATCGTGCTCGATTGCCGCCAGTGTCGACAGCAGGCCGTCCTTGTCGGCGTAGCAGCCCTGCAGCCAGCGCTTGCCGATGCCCGAGAAGGCCTTGCGCGCATGCATGACGCGGGTGTTGTCGACGATGAAGGACTGCCCCGCCTCGAGCTTGAAGGTCACCTCGAAGGCAGGATCCTCGATCAGTTCGGCAAACCGGCGATAGGCCGCGTAGTATCCGTCCATCTCGGCGAACGGCACGTCGACGGTCGGCGCCAGCGAGCGGTTGTTGAAGCGGATGCAGATGAGCTCGCCGTCCGGCCCGAGCTCGATCATCGGCCGCTTCGACTGCAGCCGAACACCGGAAGAGCCTGCATATTCGAAGCGCGCCGGATTGGAGGATAGCAGCCGGAAGCCGTCTGGGTTTTCGCCCTGCAATGCGGCGGCGACCGCAAACCCGTCAACGACGCTGGATTCGCCGCCCTCGACCGTGTTCTCGATACAGGCCAAGATCTGCAGCGTCGGCACCGGATCGCGGTAGGGATTGTCGGTATGCGCCTGCAGGCCGAGATTGGTATAGGCGAGATTGTTCGGATTGACCTCGGCGCGCACCTCGAACCAGCGCCCGTAATTGGTTTCCCGGATGTAGCCGAAGAGATCGGCCACCTTGCACAACGCGCCGGATTCGGCCGGCAGACCGTCCATCACCGCAAAGCCGTAGGTTCTGACCGCCGAAAGCCATTCCCGCAGGATGCCGCGGCCATGAAAGGCCGCCGCGTAGCTGGCCCGCGGCACCGAATTCTGCATCGTCGCCTTGGTCCAGCGCTGAATGACATCGCCCGTCCAGCCGGGCTGGCGAGGTTCGTCGCGATCATAGGCGTTGGCTCTCAGCCATTGGACCGGGAAGCTGACGGTCTTTCCCTCGGGAACGAAGGTGACCTCGAGCGCATCACCCTTCATCGACGTCGCGCCGATATGTGTTTCGGCCGGAATGTCGAGGATGGTGATCAGCCGCTGACCGTTGCCGGCGCTGCGCGTCTTGTCGTCCAGCGCATTGTCGCGCAGCCATATGGCATGGAAGCGACAGCGCGTTCCGTCCTCCCAGCCAAGCTCGATCGTTCGTCCGTCGTTGGTCAGCGTTGCTCTGGTCAGCATGTCCTTAAGCTCCCGTCTTCGATCCCGCCGGTTGCATGCTGACGCCATCAAAGGCATAACTCAAATTATCGTTTTGTGGCCAATGAGGCAGAAATTCTGATGGCTGGAGCTCTCGACGCAATGCCTCCCCTGGACTGGCTGCGCAGTTTCGAGGCGGCCGCGCGGCTGTCGAACTTTACCGCCGCGGCCGCCGAGCTCGGACTCACGCAAGCCGCGGTCAGCCAGCACATCCGCCTTCTGGAAGAGCGGCTGAAGACGCGATTGTTCAAGCGCCTGGCGCGCGGCGTGGCGCTGTCGCCGGAGGGCGCGGCCTATCTTCCCCACATCCAGTCGGCCTTCGCTATCATCGGCAGCAGCACGAACGAGCTGTTCGAGCCGCGCGCAGTGCAGGCCGTCACCATCCGCGTTCCGATCTCCTTCGCCCTTCTCATGCTCGTGCCGGCTCTTCCCGATCTGGCAAAGGCACTGCCCCGGGTCAGGCTCGATCTGGTGACCATCCATCGGCCGACCGATTACGACCAGCCGGGCTCGGCGCTCGACATACGCTTCGGCAACGGATCCTTTCCCGGGCGCGAAGCCGACCGGCTGACCGTCGAACGGCTTGTCCCGGTCGCGGCGCCGGCGCTCGCCGGTGAGGACGACTGGACGTCGTTGCCGCTGCTGCTGGTGGCGGGCGCGCGCGAGATGTGGGCGGAATGGTTCACGGCCTCCGGGCGTGCCGGACATTCACGGCGCTCGCACCGCTTCGACAGCTTCGTTGCCGCGATGGAGGCGGCAAAGGCCGGCGCCGGAGCGCTGCTGGGTTCGCGGCCCCTCATCGATGCCGCCCTCAAGAGCAACCTTCTTGTCAGGCTTTCGGATTTCGAGCTTTCGAGCCCGTCAGGCCATTTCCTGACATGGCCGTCGTCATCGCGACTGACCGGTGCCGAGCAGGATTTTCGCTGCTGGCTTCTGTCGCGCCTCGCCGGGGGTTCAGGATAGCGCGCGGACGACCGCGCCTATCCGCTTCCAATAGATGAGCGTGCCGGTCAGCCCGCCATGCGGCTTGAGCGCATAGTCGGGAATTTCGCCGGTCAGCGTGAAGCCGAGTTTTTCGTAAAGGCCGGCAGCGCCCTCCTCGCTTGCGGTGTCCAGAACCAGTAAGGCGCGTCCCTTTTCGACGGCCAGCTCCTCAGCGGCTCGCATCAGGCAAGTCGCGATGCCTTTGCCGCGATGGTGGAGGCGGGTCATCAGCTTGGCAATCTCGGCACGGTGCGGCTGGTTGGGCGGACAATCGAGAAGCAGCGTCACGGTGCCGACAAGCATGTCGCCATCCCATGCGCCCAGCACCGCCCTTTCTCCCCGTGCGGCGGCATCCAGTGCTTTGCGCCAGAATTCATAAGCCGCATCGGGCGACAGCGGATGCATGAAGCTTACCGATCCGCCGGCGGCAACCGTCTCGACCAGCAGATCGGCCAGCATTCCGCCGGTTCTCGCGTCATTGCTCAACGCTCGGATTTCGAGGGAGTTCATGTCGGTGTTCTCCAGGTGATGAGGTGTCGGACCGCGGTCATTCGAAATGACTGGTCCGTCTTCGGCGGCGCGCCCGGCGGATTTCCGCGATGCGCTCGGCGTCGTCCTCGCTGAGGTGTCGCCCGCGCTCCAGGATCTCGAGCGTGTACTCCTCATAGGTGAGGCCAAGCCGCTCGGCCCGCTCCAGCCGCATCAGCATGATGGTCTGGCTCGGCGCCTTCCAGGCCTTGTCGTGGGCTTCGCGCCAGGCAAGAAAGATGTAAGCGTCGCCCTTGCCCCATGGTGGGCCTTCGTAATCGTCGAGAGGCGGCCCGCCATTGTGCGAGCGTTTCGGCCGTGGCGGCATGCGATCAGCCCCTGATCAACGCCACCAGGTACTCGGCGGCTTCCGGCCCTGGAGCATGGAAGATGCAGTCCGACGGCGCGCCGAGCGCCAAGCAGTCGCCAGGTTCGAGCCTGTGCACGACATCGCCTTCGGTGAAGTCCAAGCGGCCGCCGATCAACCAGATCTGCTGCTTGATGAAGGCATAGGACGCTGCCGGGAAATTGACCTTGGCGCCCGCCGGCAGGCTGACCCGGATCAGCTCGAGCGGCGATGCCGGCGACAGGTGCCGTCTGATATAGCCGGTGGCAGGATCCCGCCAGACTGGCTGCTCGTCCTTGCGGGAAACGCCGCCGCCCTGCATTTCGGCGCGGGCGATCAGCGTCGACAGCGTCATGCCGAAGGCGGACGCGATACGCACCAGGAGTGCTGCTGTCGGGCTTGTCATGCCGCGCTCCATGGCGCTCAGCATCGCCTTGGACACAGCCGACCGCTCGGCCAACTCGGCCAGAGACCATCCTCGCAAATCCCGCTCGGAGCGTATCCGCCTGCCGATCGTGGATGTGATGTCGTTCGATATATCAGCCATTTGTCCAATATATCGAAATTTCAGAGCAACGAAGACGCTTTTCGATCGAATTTTCGCGGCCGGCTTAACAGCCTTTACACCATCCGACCTCACGTGACTTTAACTCCAATCCGATAGGGTCGACGCTCAGGGGAATGGGACCAGAGTCACCGATGTTTGTTGAACGCGAAGCCTCCGTTGGGGAACCGACCTCGCAGGAGCGCCGCAACATCCAACAAAACGACAAGCGCATTCTGGGCAACGTCGTGCAGTGCGACGGCGCACGAGCCACGATCAGCGCCTATGCCGAGGATGCCGAAGGCACGGTCACCGGCCTGTGGACTGTCGGCAAGATGATCTCCATCAACCTTGGTTCGACGCGCACCGTTGGTCTCGTCTATGCGATCGGCAAATCAGACCGTGCCTGGAGCAACGAGGGCCAGAACGCGATCGAGGTCAGCATCGAACTGATCGGCGAGGTGCGCGACGGCGCCGAGCCTGGCGCCAAGCCGGTCTTCGACCGCGGCATCACCACCTATCCGCATATCGGCGCCATTGCCCACCGCATCCGCAGCCGTGACCTGCAGGCCGTTTACGATCTCGCTGGCCGCCACTCTATCACCATCGGCACGCTGTCCCAGGACGAGGCGATCGATGCCAACATCGCCATCGACGACACGCTGGCGCGCCATTTCGCCATTGTCGGCACGACCGGCGTCGGCAAGTCCACGGCCGTCTCGCTGCTGTTGCGCAAGTCGATCGAGGCGCGGCCGGATCTGCGCGTGCTGATCCTCGATCCGCACAACGAGTTTGCCGCCTCGCTTCCGGAATATTGCGTGAAGGTCGATTCCAAGACGCTCGATCTGCCGTTCTGGATGTTCAGGCTGGAAGAGTTCGCCGAGGTTCTGTTTCGCGGGCGCGAGGTCGTGCCGGAGGAAGTGGACGTTCTGCGCGACCTTATCCCGGCCGCCAAGAACCTTTATCGCAACCCCAGTTCGGGCAGCTACATCAGGCGCGGCAGCGATGCGCTGACGGCGGACACACCGGTGCCTTACCGCATCGCCGATCTCCTCAAGCAGATCGACGAGCGCATGGGTCTCCTGGAAAGCAAGAACGATCGGCCGACCCTGAAGTCGCTGAGGACACGCATCGAATCGGCGGCTTCCGACCCACGCTACCGGTTCATGTTCAATTCGCGGCTGATCGAGGACACCATCCACGAGACGATCGGCAACATCTTCCGAGTGCCAAACCACGGACGTCCGGTAACCTGCTTCGAGATGGCGGGCATGCCCTCCGAGGTCGTCAATTCCGTCTGCTCCGTGCTGGCGCGCCTCGCCTTCGACCTTGCACTCTGGAGCGAGGGCCGGCTGCGGCTGCTCCTGCTCTGCGAAGAGGCGCATCGCTACATGCCGGCCGATCCGCGGCTCGGCTTCGCGCCTACAAGGCACGCTCTGTCGCGCATCGCCAAGGAAGGCCGCAAATATGGCTGCTACCTCGGCGTCGTCACCCAGCGTCCGGGCGAGCTCGATCCGACCATCCTGTCGCAATGCTCGACCTTCTTCGCCATGCGGCTCGCCAACGAGCAGGACCAGGCGATCATCCGCTCGGCGATCGCAGATTCTTCGGCTTCGACGCTCGCCTTCCTGTCTTCGATGGGCCAGCGCGAGGCGATCGCCTTCGGTGAAGGCGTGGCGACGACCATGCGGCTCAAATTCGAGAAACTGTCGCAGGAATTCATCCCGGGAACGGCCAAGCGCGAGCAGACCCAGCCCGCGGAAGCCGGCGACGATGTCGACCTCGCCGGCATCGTCGAGCGCTTGCGCAACGTGCCGAAGCCGCAGCAGGCCATGGCCTTCGCCGAGGTGGTCGACACCGGCCGCCAGGCCGGCGATCCCGACTACCGCAAGCCGTCCGCGCCACGCGCGCAGCCCGACGACGATTTCGACCTGCGCTACGGCCTGAAGCCCTCGACCTTCGGCATGCGCCAGCAGAACGATTGATCGGTTCTGCGTCTTCGCGCCGACTGACCAAGATTGCCACCGCACGGCGACGCCAGCCAGTATGGGTAATCCCCTCAGGGAATTCGTCAGGCTGAGTCGACTGGAGTCGGTTTCGAGAACCGGAGCGGAGCGGACATAAGTCCGTGAGCACCGGAAGCGCAGAAAACGGCTTCAGGCGACCAGCATCACGAATTCAGTGATGGGATTTTAGGCGCAGACACGGTTGCGGCCTTGCTTCTTCGCCTCGTAGAGCTGCCGGTCCGCGCGGCGATAAAAATCCTCCGCGCTCTCCTTGCGGTCCCAGACGGCAAGGCCGACGCTGGTAGTGACCTTCAGCCGCACATTGCCTGACAGGATCGACATATTGGCGATCGCCTTGCGGATACGCTCGGCGAACCGGGCGAGCAGCTCCGCGTCCATATTGGGGGTGACCACGGCAAACTCCTCGCCGCCAAGCCGCGCCACCACGTCATGATAGCGTGTCATGCCCCGCACGCATTGTGCGACGGCCCTGAGCACCTCATCGCCGACATCATGGCCATGTGTGTCGTTGACCTGCTTGAAATGATCGAGGTCGAGGATCATCAGCCCCACCGGCTTGTCGATGCGGCCGAACTCGTCGAGATATTCTCGCAGCGCATCGTCGAAGTAGCGACGGTTCTGCATGCCTGTCAGGCCGTCGGTGAGAGCCGCCTGCTCGAGCGTTTGCGAGCGGGCGCTCAGCGAAACCGTCATGGCGCGCAGCTTGCCCTCTTCCCTCACCTGGCCGCGGATCAGCGGATAGATGAAGAAGCTCCCGAAGAACAGGGCGGCGGCGAGCAGCGCACCGGTCAGGAACAGCAATTTGTTGAGATAGATGATTTTTTGGAGGCGCGACGCGGTGTCGAGATCGGTCGCGATGTCCTGCAATTGGCCATAGGCGTGGAAGGTCACCAGGCCCGCAGCCAGGATCACGAAAATAAAGACAAAGAACGCGGATTCCGCCTTGTGAAAACGCATAACTCCCCGCGGGACCACGACCCATTGTCGTTATGGCACGCTCGGCCTTACGGACCGTTAACCCGAACAGCCGTGACGGGAAGTTGCGCTGATTTCTTTAAGCTTCTGATTGAATTAGCAATCTGTCAGTCCGAGACTGGTGGCTCATCGCTTGGGCGAAGCCTCTGCCACTCCGGTCCCAGTTGGTGCCTGAACCATGTCGCCTGACGCTTGGCATATTGGCGCGTGGCGACCTTGGCGCGCTCGATCGCTTCGGGGAAGCTCATTTGTCCGGCCAACGCGGCCTGCAGCTCCCGAACCCCGATCGCTTTCATCGCCGGCAGGTCAGGAGCGAGACCGAGCGCCATCAATTGCCTGACCTCGTCCAGCGCGCCTTTGTCGAGCATCTGGTCGAATCGCGCCTCGATGCGCGCCACGAGTTCGCCGCGATCCGCCTCGATCACCAGGAAGCGCGCGCTGCCGCGGTCGATAAGCGGCCGGCCGCGCGCCGCCTGCCAATCGAGGATCGACCGCCCCGACGCGTCGAGCACCTCGAGTGCCCGCACGATGCGCTGGCCATCGGTCGGCCTGAGCTGCGTGGCGACGGCCGAGTCTTCACGCATCAGAATGCGATGCAGCCGTTCGGCCCCTTGTTCCTTGAGCTCGTAGCGCCAGCGCTCGCGCACCGACGGCGGAATGTCGGGCATGTCCGAGATGCCTTCGACGAGCGCGCGGAAATAAAGCCCGGTGCCGCCGACGAAGACGGCCCGCCGGCCGGACAAAACGCCTTCCTCGATCAGCCTGGTGACGTCGCGCAGCCAGGCGCCGGTCGAGTAGGCTGTCGAAGGATGCACATGACCGTAGAGGAAGTGCGGCACGCGCGTCATTTCGGCAGCGCTTGGACGCGCCGTCAGCACATCGAGCACCGAATAGCCCTGCATGGAATCGGTATTGACGATGACGCCGCCTTGGCGTTCGGCAAGATCGAGCGCCAACGCCGACTTGCCGCTGGCGGTCGGCCCCGCTATCAGGATCGCGTTCTTGACGCGGCCTTCGCCCGCCTGCCTGCCGGAATTTTCGATGCCGCTGATCGCCACGCTTGTATCCCATCCCGAAGACCGCGCAGTGTCGGCCTCGCTTGCGAATATGGCCTCGCGGGCGGCCGGCGCAAGCGCCGTTCGCTGGCTGGCTGAAGGCGTCGCCTGCGATCTGGTTTTGCCGGAGAGCCCTGACATCGGCGAATTGACGGCCGATCTTCGCGCGGCATTGGCATCCGAGCCGCTCGACATCATCGTCCAACCGGCTGAAGGCAGGAGGAAGAAGATCCTGCTTGCCGATATGGATTCGACCGTGATCGACCAGGAATGCATCGACGAACTCGCCGACGAGATCGGCGTCAAGGAGCATGTCGCCGCGATCACGGCACGGTCGATGAATGGCGAGATCGCTTTCGAGCCCGCATTGCGCGAGCGCGTCGCCTTGCTGAAAGGCTTGGACACGGCGGTGGTCGACCGCATCATCGCCAACCGGCTGACGCTGGCCGCCGGCGGGCGCGCGCTGGTGCGGACGATGCGCACCAACGGCGCCTGGACCGCGCTCGTCTCCGGCGGCTTCGACGTCTTCACGAGCCGCATCGCCGCACTGCTCGGCTTCCAGGAAAACCGCGCCAACCGGCTGATCGAGGAAGACGGCAAATTCACCGGCACGGTGGCAGAACCGATCCTCGGCCGCGCCGCCAAGGCCGAAGCACTGCTCGACATTGCGGCAAGGCTCGGCCTGACGACGGCAGACGCGATTGCCGTCGGCGACGGCGCCAACGACCTCGACATGATCCGCCTTGCCGGCACCGGCGTCGCGCTTCACGCCAAACCGGCGGTGGCGGAACAGGCAAGGATCCGCATCGATCATGGTGACCTGACAGCGCTGCTCTATCTCCAGGGCTACCGTCAGGACGAATTCGTGCAATGAAGCCGATCCGCACCGAGCGCCTCATCCTGCGCAATTGGGAAGAGCGCGACCGGGCGCTCTTCCATCGCATCAACTCCGACGAGCGCGTGATGGAGTTCTTCCCGTTCCGCCGCGACCGCGCTGTGGCGGACGCCAAGATGGACGAGGTCCGAGCGTGGATCGATGCGGACGGCTATGGCTTCGCCGCCGCCGAGATTGCCGCCACGGGCGAGTGCATTGGCTTTGTCGGCATAACCGGCACGGAGGATATGGACGTCCTGCCGGCCGGCACGATCGAGATCGGCTGGCGGCTGGCGCCCGAATTCTGGGGCAATGGCTATGTTACCGAGGCGGCCCAAGCCTGGCTCGCCTACGGTTTCGAAACGCTTGGGCTGGACGAGATCGTCTCCTTCGCCGTCGCTGAAAACCACCGCTCCATCGCCGTCATGAAGCGGCTTGGCATGCGCGCCGACCCGGCCGGCGACTTCGATCATCCCGCCGTTCCGGACAGCCACCCGCATCTCAAGCGGCATGTGCTTTACAGGCTGTCGCGCATGAATTGGCAGCCACGGCAGCGCTGATCAGTGTCTCTCAGAAGGTCGCTCATCGCCAGCCTGCGGCGGATCGGCTGCGACCCGATCAAGAATTCTTGCAAAATCCTCACCAGATACGTCCCCTGCTCGCTGGCGCAAGAAATCGGCAGCCGTTTCCATGGCGCCGACTTTTTGGGCAACCGCCGAGGCAATCCATTGGTTGAGTGAGACACCGTCCGCCTTTGCCAGGCGCGCTGCCGCTTCTTTAACTGAGTGAGGCAGCTTCAACGGATAAGTTGCTTTACTCATGCTCGAAATCCTTTCAACAAATCCACCGGGCTGATGACCGGGATATCGAAGCGACCAGCTGCAACGGAGAAATCTCGGCGATTATACGTGACCAACGCATCCGCTCTGCCATTTACGGCGGTCTCCAACACCATTTCGTCCTTCGGATCCGCCAACTGAGGACGCCAGAGAAAATACGGCTCAACAGGCTCGGCCAAGGCGGCAAGACCAGCCAGCAGGCGGTTCAGTTCCACGGCAGACAACCCATGAACAACCATCTGCTCAGGACGAGCCAGCACCGCTTCATATTCGAGAAACAGCGCTGTCGTCACCAAGGGACGAAGTTGCCTGTCAGCGACCAGCCGCAAAACTGCGAACGATGCACCATTCCTGCTTCGTAGGCCTGCCGTCAGAACGTTTGTATCCGGCACTATTCGCTTCACAAGCCTAAATAGTACATCCCATGGGATGTTTCAACGGCCTGTGAGCGCGTTGGAATCAGTCCATCCGGATCGTCACGAAGCGCAGCTCGCCGGTCTTCGAGGCCAGCATCAGCAGCGCGTTCTTGCGGCCCTGCTCCTTCAGCGCGCCGATCCGATCCATGACGTCCTTCGGCGTTCCGACCGATTCCTGCGCGATCTCGGTGATCACCTCGCCAGGCTGGATGCCGCGCTCGGCGGCGGCCGAATCCTTGGCGACGTCGGTGATGACCACACCCGACACATCGGCCGCGATGCCGAACTTCTGCCTGGTCTGGTCGTTGAGCTCGCCGACGGTCATGCCGAGCACCGAAGCCGTGGACACCGGAGCCGCCTTGTCGCCCTTGTCCTGGTCGGTATTGCCGTTTTCGCCGCTGGCCAGCTTCTCGCCGTCCTCGAGCCGGCCAAGCGTCACCTTCACCGTCTGCTCGACGCCCTTGCGCACGATGACGACATCGACCGCCTTGCCGACAGGGCTTTCGGCGACGACGCGCGGCAGGTCGCGCATTTCGTGGATGTCCTTGCCGTCGAACTTGATGATGACGTCGCCGGCCTGCACCGAACCATTGTCGACCGGCCCGCCCTTGATGACGCCGGCCACCAGCGCGCCCTTGGCGGTCGCCATGCCGAGGCTCTCTGCGATGTCGTCCGTCACCGGTTGGATGCGCACGCCAAGCCAGCCGCGCCTCGTCTCGCCGAATTGGCGAAGCTGGTCGACGACGCCCGCCGCAAGCTGCGACGGGATCGAGAAGCCGATGCCGATCGAGCCGCCCGATGGCGAGATGATCGCCGTGTTGATGCCGATGACCTCGCCGCTGCTGTTGAACAACGGACCGCCGGAATTGCCGCGGTTGATGGCGGCATCGGTCTGGATGAAATCGTCATAGGGGCCGGAGTTGATGTCGCGATTACGCGCCGACACGATGCCGACCGTGACGGTGCCGCCGAGGCCGAACGGGTTGCCGATCGCCATCACCCAATCGCCGACTCGCATCTTGGTGGAATCGCCGAACTTCACGGCTGTTAATTTGTGGCCCTTGGGATCGACCTTCAGCACCGCGACGTCGGTCTTGGTGTCGGTGCCGATGAGCGTCGCCTTTAGCGTTACGCCGTCGGAGAAATTCACCTCGATGTCGTCGGCATCGGCAATCACATGGTTGTTGGTCACCACGATGCCCTGGTCGGCATCGATGACGAAGCCGGAGCCCAGCGACTGCACCTTCTGCCCGCCGCCGCCCTTGTCGCCGCCGCGATTCTTGAAAAAGTCGTCGAAAAAGTCCTGGAAAGGCGAGCCTTCGGGAAGCTGCGGCATCGGCACCGCGCCCGGCCCTTCGGTGCCTTTCACCGTCTGCGAAGTCGAGATGTTGACCACAGCGCCGAGCAGACGTTCGGCGAGATCGGCGACGGAAGGCGGCCCGTCGGAGGCGACCGTGGGCGTAACAAAAGACGGGACGGCAACTATGCCGACGACGAACGCGGTGGCGCCGGCGAAGAGCGTGCGCCGCGCCGCGCGCAACAGGGTGTCGGATATCATCGTGGCCTCCCGGTGTTTCTGAACAGGAAAAGCGCTTCCGCGAAGGCGCCTGTCCAACTCATGTTGGCAAGAAATAAGGCACGTTTGCGGCTATAGCTATCGGCTGAGGATAAATCGTCAATCGCTGCGGCACCAAGGAATTTCATCAGCCGCGGACCAGCCAGACGATGCCGACGCCGATGGCGATTGCAATCAATCCGCCGATCCGCAGCACATTTTCCGGCATCGACAGCACTTCCGTCGCGAGTTTCCGGGCCAGAGCCGGAAACCCGCCATAGACAAGGCCCTCGATCACGAGGACCAGGCCGATTGCCGCCAGGAAATCCTGCACCGCCCGCTACTGGGCGGTGCTGGATTGCGGCGCCGGCGCGCCCGGCGCCGGCTGTGACCCAGCCGGTTGCCCAGGCACAGGCTTGCTGTCCGGATTGCGGAAGTAGCGGAAGAACTCGGACTCGGGCGACAGCACCATGGTGGTTCCGGTGTTGTCCAACGCCGTGCCGTAAGCATTCATCGAGCGATAGAAATCGAAGAAGGCCGGGTCCCGCTTATAGGCTTCCGCGAAGGTGGCGCTGCGTTGCGCTTCGCCTTCACCGCGAAGGATTTCCGATTCCTTCTGCGCCTCGGCGATGATCTCGACGACCTCGCGGTCGGCCCTGGCCCTGATGCGCTGCGCCGCCTCGTTGCCGCGCGCCCTCAGCCGCTCGGCCTCCGCCAGGCGTTCGGCCTTCATGCGGTCGTAGGTCTGCTGCGACACTTCCGCCGTCAAATCCGTCCGGCGAATGCGCACGTCCTCGATGTCGAGACCGAGCGATGTCGCATCCGGACGCAGCTGATCGCGCACCTCGCGCATCATGACGCCGCGTTCTTCGGAAAGCGCCGCCTCGAAGTCGCGCAGACCGTAGACGCGGCGAAGTGCTGCATCGAGGCGCGTCTTCAGCCGCGCTTCGGCGAGTTCCACTTGGCCCGACACGGCCGCACGGAAGGTCCGCGGATCCGAAATGCGATAGGCGATGAAGGCATCGACCTCGTAGAATTTGCCGCCGGAGACCTGGACGCGGATGTTGTCGAGATCGAAGCGCATCACTTTTTTCTCGATCGTCTGAACGCTGTCGGCATCGAAGAAGGCGAATGGCGCCTTGAAGTAGATGCCCGGCTCGGTCTTGACGTCGATGATCTCGCCGAATCTCAGCACGATGGCCTGCTCGCCCGCCTTGACGACGAACACCGACGAATAGACCAGGAACAGAAGGACGGCCGCGATGACGGCGATGATGGGAAGACGATTGGCCATCACTGGTTACCTCCCAGCGCCGGCGCCGGCGGCGCCTTCGGCTGCAGTGCCGGCAGCGGCAGATAGGGAAGCACGCCCTGCCCGTTTCCTTGCTCGACGACGACCTTGTTCGAGTCCTTTAGGATCCTCTCCATCGTTTCCAGGTAAAGGCGCTTGCGCGTCACGTCGGGCGCCTTGGCGTATTCGTTGTAGACGGAGATGAAGCGCTGCGCCTCGCCTTCCGCCTCCTGCACGACGCGATTCTTGTAGGCGGCCGCGTCCTCGCGGACCTGGGCCGCCTCGCCGCGCGCCTGGCCGAGCTTCTGGTTGGAATATTGATTGGCCTGCTCGACGAACTTGTCCTCGTCTTGCTCGGCCCGCTGCACCTCGTCGAAGGCATCGGCGACCTCGCGCGGCGGTGCTGCGTCCTCGATGGAGATCGCGTTGACTTGCAGACCTGTCTTGTAGCCGTCGAGCGTGTTCTGGACGATCTCACGCACCGAAGTGGCGATACCCTGGCGATCGTCACGGAAAATATCCTGGGCCGGGCGCCGGCCGACGACTTCGCGCATGGCGCTCTCGGCTACCTGCGCCAGCATGCCGTCGGGATCGGAGACATCGAACAGGTAGGCCCTTGGATCGGAAACCTGATAGGCGACCGAGAACTGCACATTGACGATGTTTTGGTCGCCGGAGAGCATCAGTCCGGAACCGCTGCTCGATCCGCCGCCGATGCTGACGAGTTGCTCGGAGATCTTGGCCGTCTCGACCGTTTCGATCGGCCACCAGTGGAAATGCAGGCCGGGTTGCGAAAGCTCCGCTTTCGGCTTGCCGAAACGCAGTTCGACCGCGACTTCGTCAGGCTGCACCGTGTAGATTGCCTTGAAGGCCCAAAGCACGATGAGCGCCAGCGCGATCAGCCCTAGGACGGCCGGACTGGTGCCGCCACCTCCCGGAAGAGCACGCCGCAGCCTGTCCTGGCCGCGGCGGATGATGTCTTCGAGGTCGGGAGGCGAACCCTGCGGCCCACTCGGCCCCCTCGGTCCCTGCCCCCAGGGTCCCTGATTGCCGCCGCCGCCCCATGGGCCGCCGCCACCGCTCTTGTCGTTCCAGGGCATGAATGTCCTTTCGCTTCGGTTCCCTCGGGCCTTGCGGCGCAATCCTAACGCATGACCCCGAAAACCGATATCGGTTTTCGGAAAGGAATCATGCGCCAAATCAAAGTTTTACAGCGACCTTTTGCGCGTCCGGTTGGACGCGCGGCGCTGTAATATGTCGTTCTTCTATAGGGACGCCGTGACGCGCTTTCAACGCGGTCTGCCGACCGCGCCGTCCGATTTGGGCCGGCAGCGACCCTTTGTCGTCGTCACCGACCGTCTCGTCGTCGCTCGTAGACCGTGTAGCGCGTCGCGTGGCTGTCCTTTTCGCCCGCCGGAAAATCCTCAAAACGGACGATCCGCCAGAGTGCCGGGTCGATCGGCGGGAAATGAGCGTCGCCATCGACTTTGGCCAGCACATGAGTGACATGAAGGCGGTCGGCAAGCGGCAAGGCTTGGGCGTAGATCTCGCCGCCGCCGACCACGCAGATCTCCTCGGCACCCGCCATGCAGCGGCCGCGCACCTTGGCCAGCGTGATCGCTTCGTCCAGCGAATGCGCGACTTCGATGCCCTCGGCGTGCCAGGCCCTGTCTCGCGTGACCACGATATTCAGCCTGCCGGGCAGCGGCCGGCCGATGCCTTCATAGGTCTTGCGGCCCATGATGATCGGCTTGCCCATCGTGTCGGCCTTGAAGCGCTTGAGATCGCTGGAAAGCCGCCACGGCAGGCCGCCTTCGCGTCCGATCACGCCGTTCTCGGCAATTGCAACGTAGATCGCGATGTCCATCAGCCGCCGTTCCCGCCATTGTCCGACGGCTCGAGCAGCAGGATGTCGATGTCGTGCTCGGGATAAAAATCCTTGGCAGTCAGCTCGAATGTCGTCGGGCCGACCTTGCGGACATTGTCCCCGCAGAAGGAAACCAGGTTCTTGGCATTGCCCTTGTCAATGGTGAGCTTGAAATTGCCGATACTGCCCGACGCCCAGTTGCCGCCTGTGGTCAGGATGTAAGCGATGCGGCTTTCGAAATATTTCGGATAGCCGTCGGGATTTTCCTTCGCCGCCTTGCGCACCGCGTTCTCGAACGCGTCGTCCATGCAATAGCGGGTCTTGTAGGTGCCGTACTGCCCCTGGAACTTGCCTTCATAATAGAAGCTGACGGAGGACGTGCCCCCGACGCTCGGCTTATAGCGATGCGAGACATGGACGGCCTTGTTGGCCGGGAAGGTCGAGCGCCACCAATAGGTCGAGCGCAATTGCCAGAACGGCGCGTAGGTGGTTTGCATGCCCGAGCCGTCATCGGCGGTATCCTCGATGATGATGCCGCGGTTTTCCCAATCCTCGGCGACAGCCTTCGGCAGCTTCGCCAGCGCCGCCTTGGCGGCGTCGCCGAACGGATAGAGCGGCACGTTCTGCGCCTTGAGATCGGCGGTGATGTCGATGCCCAGCGCAAACGCCTTCTGTTCGAGCTGCGGCTTCGCGTCGACGCCGTCGATCGTCACCTCGAAGCCGAGGAAATTGTCGCTCTGCGCCTCCGGGATCGCCGGCATCTCGTTCGGATCGCCTTCGATATCCGGCATCGGAAACGCAACGATGGCGCTGACATCCTTGTCCGTGTTGTTGCGGAAGACGTAGTCGACCGTCACTTTCTCCGGCGAGATGAAGAGGTCCTCGCTTTCCATGGCGACCGCATCGCTGCGCGACAGGATCAGCCCGCCGGTGCCGAGTTCGGCGACGGAATCGTTGGCGAAGGCCGGCGCGGCCAGCAATGCCAGCGCTGCGGTCAGGACAGTGCGGAGCATGGATCCCCCTTTCGGCAGCATACCGGGATCATCCGGATGCGCTTCCATCTAGAGCAATTCCAGGAGAAGTAGCTAGAGCAGTTCGACGTTTCTGCCAAAGACGGACTGCTGTAACCCGTTTCAAAGCCTTGCGTTCGCGTATGGCTGCCTGTCGCCTGTCTGGACACCGCGCCTCCGATCGGGCAGGAGATCGCGTTATGCGCAAGCTTCTCGTCATCGGCATCGGCGCCGGCAATCCCGAACACATGACCATTCAGGCCATCAACGGCCTGAACCGGGCCGAGGTGCTGTTCATTCCCGACAAGGGCGTGAGCAAGAACGATCTCGCCGAACTCCGCCGGCAGATCTGCGACCGCTTCGTCACCAACCCGAAATCGCGCCGGGTCGAGTTCGATGTGCCGGTGCGGGCCGAGCCGACATCGTCCTATCGGGTGACCGTCGACGACTGGCACGAGGCGATTGCCGAGATCTATGAGGGGCTGATCCGCGACGAACTCGCCGAGGACGGCTGCGGCGCCTTTCTGATCTGGGGCGACCCTTCGCTTTATGACAGCGCGCTGCGCATCCTCGAGCGCGTGCGCCACAGAGGCAATGTCGGCTTCGAGCTGGAGGTCATCCCGGGCATCACCGCCATCCAGGCGCTTGCCGCGTCCCACGCGACCGCGCTCAACCGCATCGGCGATTCGATCCTCGTCACCACCGGCCGCCGCCTCACCGAGGAAGGCCTGCCCGCCAATGCCGGCTCGACGGTGGTCATGCTCGACGGCAAATGCGCCTTCAACACGCTGGCCGACAAGGATGTCTTCATCCAGTGGGGCGCCTATCTCGGCACGCCGGACGAGATCGTCATCTCCGGACGCTGGCGATGTCGGCGCCGAGATCGAAAAAGTCCGTGAAGAAACCCGGCGGAAAAAGGGCTGGATCATGGACACCTATCTGCTGAGGAAGCCAGGGCAGTAGGGATTAGGCACTGGGGCGATCGGCAGTCGTTGATTTCGTGCGTGTCGAGCAACTCTAGGACATCACATCCCACTGCCTAATCCCTACCCAGCATCTATCTCCGCTTGCAAAGCCTGCATATGGACCGCGGCTGCCGAAGCGGCCGCGCGCTCTATCGCCCTGAAGCGGCTGACGACGGCGAGGCCCACCGCGGTCAATTGCGCGCCGCCGCCTTTCCTGCCGCCCGTCTGTGCCGCGACCAGCGGCTTGCCGAACACCCGGTTCATGTCCTCGACCAGATCCCAGGCATGCTTGTAGGACATCTCCATGCCGCGCGCCGCGGCCGAGATCGAGCCGAAGGCGGCGATCTGCTCGAGAAGCTCGATCTTGCCGGGACCTATACGCCCCTCGGGGTCGAGATTTATCCGCAGGCTCAGCGATGGCATCTCTTGTCCTTTGCAGTCACGCCCAGACTAACCCTTTTGCAGCCAAATCGCTATTCCAATTGAACATAGCGGTATGCTCTTCATCATCCATCGGCCTCGGCCGGCAACCCTGGCCCCGTCGTCGTGGCGTCGAAGCTGACCGTCTTGATCACCGCGAAGACCTTGCGGCCGAGCGCAAGGCGCAGGCTTTGTTTCGACAGTTCGGTGATGCGCGCCAGCACGATTGCGCCATTGCAATCGATAGCGATTTCCACCGTCGGCCCGACGCCCGGCCTGACGGCGGCGATCGTTCCCGCCAGTATGTTGAGCGCGCTGAGCCCTGCCGGCCGCTCGGTCGCGATCATCACGTCGCGGGCCCGGATGCGGAGCCGCACCGGAGCTCCCGCCGGCCGTGCAATGCGCGGAATGCGGATCTCCCCGGCCGGCGAGCCGAGCACCGTCATGCCGAAAGCCTCGTCGTGACGCAGCACCCTGGTGTCGAGCACCGCGCCGCCCTCGCCGCGCTCTTCCGCCGGCAAGAGATCCAGCCGCTGCATGATCGCATCGGTCTGGCCGAAAGCCGCGACCTTGCCTTGCGAAAGCACCACCACGTCGCTCGCCAGCCGCGCCACCTCGGCGATCGAATGGCTGACATAGACGATGGGGAGCTTCGTCTCGTCGCGCAGCCGCTCGATATAGGGCAGTATCTCGGCCTTGCGCGCCTCGTCGAGCGAGGCGAGCGGCTCGTCCATCAAAAGCAGCTTCGGGCTGGCAAGCAGGGCACGGCCGATCGCCACGCGCTGCTTTTCGCCGCCTGACAGTTTCGCCGGCCGCCGGTCGAGCAAATGGCCGATGCCGAGCAGATCGACCACCGCATCCATATTGGCGTAGCGCTCGGATGGCGGCGTGAACCAGCGGCCATAGCGCAGATTGCCGGCGACGCTCATATGCGGGAAGAGCCGCGCATCCTGGAACACCATGCCGATCCGCCGCCTGTGCATCGGCACGAAGTTGCCGGCGGCGCTATCGACCAGCACGCGGCCGTCGACCGCGATCCGCCCTTTCTGCGGCCGGATCAGCCCGGCGATCAGGTTGATCAGCGTCGACTTGCCCGAACCCGAAGGCCCGAACAGCGCCGTCAACCGGCCGGCGCTCTCGAAATCCGCTTCGATGGCGAAATCGCCGAGGCGATGGTTGATGTCGACCAAGATCGTCATTCGATGTCCATCCGCCGACCGACCCTTCTCGCCAGCACTTCCGAAGCGACCAGAGCGACCATTGAGATGACGATCGAGATCAGCGTCAGCCTGAGCGCGCCCTCGTCGCCGCCCGGCACCTGTGTGAAGGTGTAGATCGCCGAGGGCAGCGTCTGCGTCTCGTTGGGGATGTTGGAGACGAAGGTGATGGTGGCGCCGAACTCGCCCATCGCCTTGGCGAAGGAGAGGATCGCTCCCGCAATCAGGCCGGGCAGGATCAACGGCAGCGTGATGGTGGCGAACACCCAGAGCGAGTTGGCGCCGAGCGTGCCGGCGGCTGCCTCCATCTTGCGGTCGACCGCCTCGATCGACAACCTTATTGCCCGCACCATCAGCGGAAAACCCATGACGCCGCAGGCGAGCGCAGCGCCGGTCCAGCGGAACGAAAAGACGATACCGAAATGCTCGGCAAGAAAGGCGCCGGCCGGCCCGCGCCGGCCGAAGGTGAGCAGGAGCAGATAGCCGGTCACCACCGGCGGCAGGATCAGCGGCAGATGCACCAGCCCGTTGAGCAGGGTCTTGCCCCAGAAGCGCCCCCGCGCCAGCAGGAGCGCGATCAGTATGCCGGGCGGCAAGCTCACGAGCATCGCCACCGTCGCCACCTTGATCGACAGCCGGACCGCATTCCATTCGTCGGGAGTGAGGTCCAGCAGCCAGTTCATATGCGGTGTAAGGTCTTTCTCAGTTGCTCGGCGCGAGCACCGTAAAACCCTGTTCCTTGAAAAGTGCTGCGGCCTTGGCCGACTCGACGCAGTTCAGGAAGGCAGCCGTGTCCTTGTCCTTCGAATCCGACGTCTGGGCAATCGGGTAGATGATCGGCGGGTGCGAATCCTCGGGGAAGGTTCCGACAATCTTCACGCCCTTTTCGGCATGCGCGTCGGTGGCGTAGACGATGCCGAGCGCTGCCTCGCCCGTCGACACCAGCTTGAGCGCGGCGCGGACGTTCTCGGCCTGCGCGACCTTGCCTTCGATCGAGGACCAGATACCCAGCGATTCCAGCGCCGCCTTGCCGTATTTGCCGGCCGGCACCGCCTTGACATCGCCCATGGCGAGCCTGCCGTCGCCGATCAGCTTGGCGAGGTCGAAGCCCTTTTCGACCTTGGTCTCGACCTTGGAATCCTTCGGCGCCACCAGCACGATCTGGTTGCCGAGCAGCTTCACTTCGGTGTCCGGCTTGGTCAGCTTCTTGTCGGAGAGATACTTCATCCAGTCGAGGTCGGCCGAGACGAAGACATCGGCCGGCGCGCCGCCCTCGATCTGCTTGGCCAACGCCGAGCTTGCTGCATAGGAAATGATCGCCGCTTCACCGACCTCGGGCTCGCAGGCCTTGTTGACCGCATCGAGCGCATCCTTGAGGCTCGCCGCTGCGAACACGACCACCTTGTCGTCGGCGTGAGCCACTGGCACGGCCGCCATCAATGTTGCAGTCAGGCCGCCCATGGCGATCGCCTTCAGTCCCGTGCCCGTCATGAAACCTCTCCCTGTTTGAAATCCGTCGGCCTAGTGCCTTAACCGATATATCCGGATGAACATAACAAGGGAAGGCCTTTTGCCTTCTGCGCCATTGTATGGTGGGGTCTTCCCAGCCTACGATGAAACCGATCCTATACAGCGAAAGCCAGGAGAGGCAGATGAAGATCAGCGCCCGCAACATCCTCAAGGGCAAGGTCACGGAAATCGTGACTGGAGCGACCACCTCGCATGTCAGGATCGACATCGGCGGCAGCGTCATCGTCACCGCCTCGATCACCAATGAAGCGGTCGCCGATCTGCAGCTCGAAAAAGGCAAGCAGGCCTATGCCGTGATCAAGGCCTCCGACGTCATGGTCGGCATCGATTGACGGCAGCTTCCCGCGCCTGGGCCGGTCGATTTGGCTAGACGGCGATCGGCGCCTTGATGCTGGCATCTGCAAAGTAGTTCTCGAGGCGGAAATCCTCGAAGCGGAAGGCGAAAAGATCCTTCACCTCCGGGTTGATCCACATCGTCGGTAACGCCTTCGGCGTGCGCCGCATCTGCTCGCGCGCCTGCTCGAAATGGTTTGAATAAAGATGCGCGTCGCCGAGCGTGTGCACGAAGTCGCCGGGCTTCAACCCGGTGACCTGCGCCACCATCATAGTCAGCAGGGCGTATGAGGCGATGTTGAACGGCACGCCGAGGAAGATATCGGCCGAGCGCTGGTAAAGCTGGCAGGAGAGCCGGCCTTCCGAGACGTAGAACTGGAACAGACAGTGGCAGGGCGGCAGCGCCATCGCTTCCACTTCGCCCGGGTTCCAGGCCGAGACGATCAGCCGCCGCGAATTGGGATTCTTGCGTATCTCCTTGAGAAGGCCCGCTATCTGGTCGATCCCACCGCCATGCCCGTCCGGCCATGAGCGCCATTGCTTGCCGTAGACGGGGCCGAGATCGCCATTCTCGTCGGCCCACTCGTCCCAGATGGTGACGCCGTTGTCGTTGAGATATTTGATGTTGGTGTCGCCGGCCAAAAACCACAGAAGCTCGTGGATGATCGACTTCAGATGCAGCTTCTTGGTGGTGGTGACGGGGAAACCGCGCGAAAGGTCGAAGCGCATCTGGTGGCCGAACACCGAGCGCGTGCCGGTTCCGGTGCGGTCGCCGCGGTCGGCGCCGTTTTCCAGCACATGCTTCAACAGGTCGAGATATTGGCGCATCGGCTCCGCCTCGATTCGGATGACGGGCGATCATAGCCGACTGGCCGTCGGTCGAACACCGCAAAGCCCGTTAGAAATGTGGATCGTATGCCGGAAGGTCCACAGCGCCGGCGCAATATCGCGCCGGCTGCCGATAGCGATGCCTCAGAGGGAACCGAGTTTGCCCAGATCTTTGGCCACCAGATAGTAGAAGGTCACGCGGCTCTTGGTGTTGTCGGCCGCCATCGCCTTGCAGACCTTCTGGATCGAGGCGTCGGCCTTGGCGGCATCGGCGACGCCGAGCTTCTTGGCCGCCCAGTTCTCCCGGACGCGGTCGAGCTCCTTCGGGTCGGTGCAGGAGACCAGCGAGGAATCGCGGTTCCGGAGCGCGATGCCCAGATGCTTGACGATCTTCTCGACCGCATCGGCGCTGGCGCCGGCATCGTATTTCTTCACATCCGCAAGATAGTCGGCCATCAAACTTCCCCTCGTCGGCGCCACGGATCCGATCGATGAGGCTTGTGGCGCGCCGCGCAACTTGTGCGCTAGGTCAGAGATTCCTCATCGCTGGCCGAGCTTCGATTGAGTAAGCGCGCAAGTCAACCCTCGGCTGTCGAGTTTGGCGCAGGGGACAAGTGCCGGTTTGGCCTTTCATTTTCCATGATCGCTCCCTATATTCGCTTCGTCGGCTTGACCGACTATGGCGATAAACAGGCGATGAAATAAGCCGTTCGGACCCGGGGGCGGTACCCGGCGCCTCCACCAAAACCGCTCTGAATACTGGAGCGGCTTTTGCTGGGGGCGAAATAGGATCGACGAAGGTGTAAAGATCGTACTTTTGCCCGGCATTGTACCACCGTCATCGGGCTAAACTTATAGTTGCCAACGACAACTATGCGGAAGCTCGTCTCGCTGCTTAATGCAGTGCGAACGCTTCAAATCAAGCCCTAGAGGTTCGCACTTCTAGGCGGGGTTCGGAGGTACCTGGCAACAGAAACCTCCACCTTCTCCCCCTTTGCTTCATTCCCAATTCAACCGAACGGCCGAGGCCCGTCCGGCGCGCATGCGTCGCCCTGCCCTCGCCGTCCGTCATCCATGGACAAATCATGCAAAACGATTCTGGCCGATTCTTCGTGCTGACCGGCGGTCCCGGCTCCGGCAAGACCACGCTCATCGAAGCGCTGAAAGCGGCAGGCTTCGCGACGGCGGCGGAGGCTGGACGCGGCATCATCCGCGACCAGATGGCGATCGACGGCCCAGCCCTTCCCTGGCGGGACCGGGGCGCTTTTTGCCCAGCTGATGCTGTCGTGGGAACTGCGCTCCTGGCATACCGCGCTCGCCGAGCCCGGTCCTGTCTTCTTCGATCGCGGCGTGCCGGACACCATCGGCTATCTCTGGCTCTGCGGCCTGCCGGTGCCCGATCACATCAAAAATGCGGCCACCAAATTCGGTTACGCGCGCCGCGTCTTCATCGCGCCGCCTTGGCCGGAGATTTTTGCGCAGGACGAAGAACGGAAACAGACACTCGACGAGGCCGACCGCACCTATCGATCAGTCGCGAGCGCCTACGCCGAACTCGGCTATGAACTCATGCCCTTGCCGCTTGCGCCGGTCGAAGAACGTGTGCGCTTCGTCCTCGATGCAGCAGGCTTGGGGCGGACATGAAAAAGGCCGGACAAACCCGGCCCTTTTCGATCTTTTTCGAATTCTCTTACTCGGCAGGCGCTTCCACCGCTTCCCGCGCGCGGCCAAGGGTCACCTTGGCCAGCGTGAAGGAAATCACCGCGCACAGCGTGATACCGGCGACCATCGGCAGCGGCGTGCCGTCGAAGAAGATGCCGGCGACGCCCATCGCCAGCGCGCCGATGGCGAAGTGCAGCGTGCCCATCAGCGCCGAGGCCGTACCGGCGATTTCGCCATGCTCTTCCATCGCCAGCACCGACGTGGTCGGGATGACCAGGCCGAGGAAGCCGTAGCCGACGAAGAGCAGCGCCGCCATCACGTCGAGCCGGTCGACTCCGGACGCCATGATGGCGAACAGCGCCACCATCACCGTGGCATAACCGGTTACCGCCACCCAGACGACGCGCTTCAGCCCAAACCGGTCGGCCAGCATTCCGGTCAGCTGCGACATGCCGATGAAGGCGACCGCATTGATCGAGAAGAAGACGCTGTAGACCGACGGCGACAGGCCGTAGTGGTCGATCAGGATGAAGGACGAGCTCGACAGATAGACGAAGAAGCTCGCGATGCCAAAGCCGGCGATCGCCGTCAGGCCGAGGAAGTTGCGGTGACCCATCAGGTAGCGATAGCCGGCGAGCGCCGTGCCGAAGGACGAGCTGGCGCGCTCCTCCACCGACCGCGTCTCTTTCAGCGAGGTGGCGAGCAGGATGGTGGCTAAAGCCGCGGCGCCCGTGACCGTCCAGAACACGGCGCGCCAGCCAAAACTCTCGATGATCTGGCTGCCGGTGAGCGGCGCAAGGATCGGCGATACCGAGAACACCAGCATCAGCAGCGACATCAGCTTGGCCGCCTCGTTGCCGGTGTGCAGGTCGCGCACGATGGCGCGCGGCACCGCCATGCCGGCGCTGGCGCCGAGCCCCTGCAGGAAGCGGAAGGCGATCAGCCACTCGATATTGGGCGCCATCGCCGAGCCGACGCCGCCGACCATGAACAGCGCGAGGCCGGCATAAAGCGGCAGCTTGCGCCCAACCATGTCGGAGATCGGTCCGACGACGATTTGGCCGAAACCCATCGACAGGAAGAAGATCAAGAGGCTCATCTGCACGGCGGCGGTGCCGGCATGCAAATCCTCACCGATCGAGGGCAGCGCGGGAAGATACATATCGATGGCGAAAGGGCCGATTGCGGACAACAAGCCGAGCACGACCGCAATGCGGAGGAATTTGGGACTCATGATAGGGCTTCTTTCGGATCTGGTTGCCGCCGTGGTCCGGCGTCTACCCAAGGACGTTCCATCCCGCGGAAATCCGACATCCGAGAGCGAATTCATTCGTCTCTTCAGCGCAGACTTCCCTTTATTGTGTCCACAAATTTAGACACACTTGTCCAATTCGTCAATCACCGCTATATAGTTTTTTATGAAGCCCGGCGTTTCTCCTGACACTTTCCCGCCACGCAGCCATGAGGCCAAGCGCATATCGGTGGTCGAGGCTGCCGCGTCGGTTTTCTGCCGGGAGGGTTATCCCGGCGCCAACATCGACCTGATCGCGGCCGAGGCCGGCGTTTCGCGCCAGACCGTCTACAATCATCACGGTGACAAGGAAAAGCTCTTCATGGCCGTGGTGCGCGACCTGACGGAGCGCTGCAATGCCGGCATCTTCGCCACCATCGCCACTTTTCCCGACCAGCCCGCCGATCTCGAATCCGATCTTGTCGCCTTTGCCGTGCGCATGAACCGGAACTGCATCTGCAACCGCGACGGCCGCTTCCTGCGCAAGCTGATCCAGGCTGAAGGCGAGCGCTATCCGGAGCTTTTCGCCGAGTGGCGCGAACAGGGGCCGGGCCGCACCTGGTCGGCGCTTGCCGCCCGCTTCGCGCGGCTTGCCTATGCCGGGCATCTCTCGATCGACGATCCGGACGTGGCGGCGCGCCAGTTCCTCGCTCTCGTCAACGCCGAGCTTCAAATCACCTTCATGCTCGGCGGCATGCCCACAGAGGAGGAGGTTCTGCGCTCGGCCACCAACGGCGTGCGCACCTTCCTCCGCGCCTTCGGCACGCGGAAAACAACGTCCGTCAAGCAGGCCGCCCTCGCCCACGCCTGAGCGATCAAATCGCCGCCACCCCCTCTTGGTCTCAGCGTTAGGCGCCTATATGCGGTTTACGCCGCGCCCAAGCTTGATTACAGCTATGCGGACGATTCAACGGAACCCGACCGTCACATGGCCGACGACCACATCCGCTACGACATTCTGGCCCAGGAGGCATTGCGCGGCGTCATGCGCAAGGTCCTGGCCGAAGTCGCGCGCACCGGCCTTCCGGGCAACCACCATTTCTTCATCACCTTCCTCACCGGCGCGCCGGGCGTGCGCATTTCCTCGCGGCTGCGTGAGCGTTATCCGGAGCAGATGACGATCGTCATCCAGTTCCAGTACTGGGACCTGAAAGTGACGGATGCCGGTTTCGAGGTGGGGCTCTCCTTCTCCGACGTGCCTGAAAAGCTCGAGATTCCCTTCTCCGCCGTGCGCGGTTTCTACGATCCCTCCGTGAATTTCGAACTCGAATTCGACGTCAAGGCGGAAGGCGCGGCGGAAGATGACGAGGCCGCGCCGGCGCCGGAGCCGATTGCGGTCGTGACCGAAAAGAAACCGGAATCGAAGAAAAAGTCCGCCGAGGCCGAGAAGAAGCCGGCTGTCGCCGACAGCGGCGGCAAGAGTGCCGACGTGGTTTCGCTCGACGCCTTCCGCAAGAAGTGAACCGGGAAATGGGCGAGGTCGTCAATCTCCGCCAGGCCCGCAAGCAGAAAGCGCGCATCGAGAAGGAACGCCTGGCCGGCGCGAACCGGGCATTGCACGGTCGTTCCAAGGCCGAGCGCGAGCGTGACCGGCTGACGTCCGACAGGGCGGAAAAATTCATGGACGGCCATCGCCGCGAAAAGCCCGGCGATCCGGACGGACGCTGAGCGCCTCCGATGGCCGCCGTCGAAAAACGCTCGGTGACGATCCGCGGCCACCGCACCAGCTTTTCCCTGGAGCAACCTTTCTACGATGACCTTCTCGCGATCGCGGCGGAGCGCTCGCTGTCGCTCGCGGCTCTCGTCGCCGAGATCGACGAGACGCGGACCCGCGACGCCAACCTGTCGTCCGCGCTGAGACTTTATGTGCTCGCCTGGGCAAAGCGCGGCGGCAAGGCGTCTTGAGTTGCCTCAGACCGGGTCGCCGATGCCTTGCTCGGCTTTCCGCCTGGAACCGAAGCTGAGCAAGGCGGAACGGTCGCGTTCCTCCGCCTGCTTTTTCGACCGTACCCGCATCAGGTCCTTCCAGCCGATATAGCCGACGAGCCGTGCATTCTCGCGTGACACGACAGGCAGATGCGAGACGTTGGCGAGCAGCAGCTTGTCGGACAGTCCTTCCAGATATTCGTCGGGATAGGCGAGCGTGACCTTGCTGCCGGCGAGCAGCTCGCCAAGCGTCGTCTTGCGGTGCTTGCCGGCGCGGCGCCAGCGCAGGATCGCCGGCGGATCGATGAGGCCGAGCACATGTCCCTCCTCGTTGATCACGGGGAAGCTTGGATGCCGCGTGTCCGGAGCGGTGAGGAAGGCCGCCGCGCCATGCAGCGTCATCGTCGCCGGCACACTTTCGACCTTGGTGGTCATCACTTCATTGACCCTGGTCAAGGCGAAAGGGTCGACGCGGTATTCGCGAACGAGATGATGTCCGCGCCGTGCCACCTTTTCGGTCAGGATCGAGCGCTTCATCAATAGCACGGTCACCGCATGGGCGGTGGCGCATGCCGCGATCAGCGGCACCAGCATATGGGTATTGCCGGTGAGCTCGACCGCGAAGAAGGTTGCGGTCAGCGGCGCGCGCATGGTGCCGCCCATGGTCGCAGCCATCGCAAGCAGCGGCCAGAAGCCCGGCGTCGCTTCCGGCAGGATGCCGGCCAGCACCGCGCCCATCGCGCCGCCCATGATGAGCAGCGGCGCCAGCACGCCGCCCGACGTTCCCGAACCCAGTGCCACCGACCAGATGATGGCCTTCACCACCAAAAGCGTGAGCGCCGCAGCCGCGACGACGCGGCCATCGAGCATATTGGCGATGTTGTCGTAGCCGACGCCGAGCGCCTGCGGCTCGATCAGTCCGCCGATGCCGACCACAAGGCCGCCGATCATCGGCCACCACATCCAGTGTATCGGCAGCTTCTGGAAAGCGTCCTCGCAAGCATAGACCAATTGCGTCAGCAGGCCTGAAAGCAGGCCTGAGGCAATACCGACCAGCACCCAGCCGCCCAATCCGACGACCGATGCCTCCATGCTGCCCGAGAAAGGAAAGATCGGTCCCGGCAGGTGCAGCAAGGTGCGTTCGACCTCGGCGACGATCGCGGCGACGGCGACAGGAATGAAGCTCCGCGGCGTCCATTCGAACAGGAGCAGCTCGACCGCGAGCATGATGGCGGCGATCGGCGTGCCGAACACGGTCGTCATGCCGGCAGCGGCACCCGCCACCAGCAGCGTCTTGCGCTCATTGTCGCTGACCGGCAGCATCTGCGCGATCAGCGATCCGATGGCGCCGCCGGTCATGATGATCGGGCCTTCGGCGCCGAACGGCCCGCCTGAGCCGATCGAGATCGCCGACGACAGCGGCTTCAGCACCGCAACCTTGGCATCGAGCCGCGAGCGGCCGAGAAGGATCGCTTCGATGGCTTCAGGAATGCCGTGGCCGCGGATCTTTTCGCTACCGAAGCGGGCCATCAGCCCGATGATCAGCGCGCCGATCACCGGCACGATCACCGCGGCAAGCCCAAGCGGCGTGTCCTCCAGCCTCAGTTCGGCCAGCGTGAACTGGCCGAAATAGGCAATGTTGGTGGTCAGCCGGATGAGCTTCAACAGCACGATGCCGGCAAACAGCCCGGCGGTCGCGACCACGACCGCGATTGCCGCGATGATGAGCACCCTGGGATCGGTGGTGAAGTCGCGGAGATGGCCGTTTCCGGCATGGGCGGATTTCATGGGGGAGCCTGGGCTTTCTGGCGGCGCAAATGCCGTCCGGTTGTCGGGCGGCCACATATCGTACTACGATATAATTCTTCAAGATCGTTTTCGACCGCTGCTCCGCGTCATTTTGGTCATGGATTGCGCCAGGCCTTAATGCATGTCGCCCGGAAGTGTGCAGCGGTTTTGGGAGAACGACATGCATCAAACAAATACCTAAAGCGCGGCGCCTGAATCCGTTTCTGCGCGACGCGCTTTAAGCCTTCGTAGGAGTTGAGCTTTGGCGGGAAAGGGCCATAAGTCGGAGAATGACGCAGCCGAAGAAATCCCGCCCCGCCATCAGCCAGCCTGACTACCAACGGCTGTCGGAGTTCCGCTATCTGATCCGCCGCTTCCTCGAATTCAGCCAGTTGCAGGCGAACGAGGCGGGCCTGACCCCGCGCCAACACCAGGCGCTGCTGGCGATCAAGGGCTATCCTGGCGGCGGACCTGTGGCGGTCGGCGATCTGGCGGAGCGGTTGCGCATCCGCCACCACAGCGCCGTCGAGCTGGTGAACCGCCTTGCCGAGGCCGGACTGGTCACAAGGGACCAGGACAGGGCCGACCATCGCCGCGTGCTCTTGCAGCTCACCCCTCTCGCCGACGAGCACCTGGCCGAATTGTCGGCCGCCCACCTCGACGAGCTTTCGCGCATCGAGCCCATGCTGCGGCGGCTGCTTTCGCGGCAGGAACCGGCTTGAGCCACCGCCAAAGCCCCGAACTCGTAGCGTCCTGACGGGACGAGCCTCAGCCGCCGTCCAGCGACTTCAGGAGATTGTCGATCGTGAACGGATTGGCCTTTGGTTTCGCCGGCTCTGGAGCGGAGTTGTCGTTGACGCCGGGAAGCGACCGGTCGATCTTTGGCGCCTGCTCAGCCGCCTTGCGCTCGGCTTCCAGTCTCGCCTGCTCGGCTTTCCTGCGCTCCGCCTCGGCCCGCGCTTTAGCCGCCTTGTCGGCCGCCTGTTGCTCCGCCCTGGCCTTCGCTTCGGCTTCAGCCTGAGCCCGCGCCTCGGCATCGGCTTGAGCCTTGGCGTCGGCTTCAGCCTTGGCCCTTGCTTCTTCTGCCTTGGCCTTTGCTTCGGCTTCAGCCTGCGCCTGCGCCTCGGCCTTTGCCTCTTCCTCCGCCTCGGCTTTCGCTTCGGCTTCCGCCTTTGCCTGCGCCTCGGCTTTCGCCCTGGCTTCAGCCTCGGCCTTCTGCCGCGCCTCTTCCTCTTGCCGGCGCAATTCCTCGGCCGCACGGTCGCGCTCGGTCTGCAGCGCCGCGTAATAGCGCACCTCGCGCCGCAGCCTCTGCTTCTCGAGCAGTTCCGCTTGCATCGCCTCGACCCGCTGCTGTTCCTTCTCCAGCGCGCGCTGGGTCAGGAACTGCGCCAGCGGCTCGCTGTCGAACTGGCGCGTTGTCGCGCCGACCGAGCCGGCGAGGCTGAAGTTTACAGCGGGCGCGGAGCCGACCAGCGCCTCGTCGCCCGCACGATAGGTGATCGCCCCCTTTGCCGTGACGGTGCTTGTGTTGATGTCAGCCGTTACGTCGGCCGTCAGCACTGCCGCCGGATTGTCGAGGCTGATCGGCGGCGCCCGTAGTGTGCCATTGGCAACGGTGAAGGCAATATCGCTGTCACCCGCCGCGAAATTGCCCTCACCGGCTATCCCAGGAACGAAGCCGGCGGTCTTGGCGGCATCGATGTCGTGCCCGATTGCATCGGCCTTGGCGATGATGGCGGCAAAGGCGTCGGGATTGATGCCGGCGATATTCAAACCTTTCAGCGCCGCGGTGCCGGATCCGGACAGAGCCGCGATCATCGCGTCGACCGACTTTCCGCTCGTCGACAGCGCCGCCGAAATATCGCCGCTGCCGCTGCGCCCGAACCAGGCAGCACCGCGGAAAGATCACTGCCCGCCAGCTTTAACTGACCTGACAACAGCCCCGTGCCTTCCGTGTTCTTAAGCTCGAACAGGCCGGTCAGCGCGCCGCCATAGAGCTTGGCCTTGAGGTCCGAGACATGGATGCCTTCTTGGTCGAGCTTCAGCGACAGGACCGCATCATGCGCGGTGGCGAACGGTCCGGCGGCAAGCGCCGCCGTGTTGAGGTCTAGATCGGCGTTGAACGGCAGGGTTGACTTCTGGCTGAACGGCGCGGTTGGCCAGCCACCGCCTTTCGCGGCAAGGAAGGACTGATCGCCGAACAGCGACACAGCCAACGGATCGAGATCGAGCTCGTCGAGCGCCAGCGCGCCGGCGAGATGCGGCAGCCCATCTTTCATGTCGACATTGACGTCACCGGACACCGCGGCCCTGTTGATCGCGCCCACGAGCCCGCTCAGCACCAGCAGCCCGTTGCCGAAATCGGCGTCGGCGGCAAGCGAAGCCGACGTGCCGGTTCCCATGCCCGGCAACCCGACGCCTGTCGTCATCAGCCATGGCTCGATGTCAGCCGCGTCGAGGTTGACCTTGCCCTTCGCGGTGGCGCCTTGCTCCGTCTCGGCGACGGTCCCGTCAAAGCTCGCCCTGAAATCGTCGGCCGTCAGGTTGAAGCTGGTCGCCAGACCGCCGCCCAGCGAGCCTTTCGCGGAGATATCGGTGGTCGCCTGTCCAAGCATACCGAGCGGCAGTGCCGGCAGACCGTAAAGCGCCAGCAGCGTGGCGGCGTTCTCGTTGCGAGCATTGAAGGTCAGCGATACCGGCGCATCGAAAAGCCGGTCCGGAGCCCCCTTGCCCGAGAGCGAGGCCGAAAAGGCCGAGCCGCCAGCTTTGCCCTGCGCCGAAAGCGCGAGCCCAGTGGTGCCGTCGCCATTGTCGGCCGCACTTGTCACAAGGTCGATACGGGCGTCCTGGAACAGTTCGGGATAGGCGGCTGCGCGGGCAGCCAGGCCCTTCAGAAGCTGGTTGTCCGGATAATGCTGCGCCGCGACGTCGATGAGCGGCTTGAGATCCACGGCCACGACGGATGCGTCGAGCTTGCCGGTCGGGCTCTCCGGGAAGTCCTTGACGCGGCCGGTGGCGCTGATCGATGCGCCGGCAAGCCCGCCGACCGAAAGCCGGTCGATTTCGAGCAGGCCCTCACGCAGCCGCAACGCCGTATCCACTGTGTCGGCCGTCAGCCCACCCGCGCTGACCGGACCCGCCTTGATCTGGAAATCGAGGTCGCGGTCGGAGAAGCGGTTGGCGCCCTTGTCGCTGACGAAGATCGAGGCAAAGGCCGCCAGCCCGTCGACGTCGAGCTCGCCGCCTTCGAGCCGCATCAGTACCGATGGCCTTGCGTCCTCGGGCTGGCTGGAATCGATGCGGCCCGAAAACTTGGCCTTGCCGAGGATGAGCTCGAGGTCGCTGAAGGACTGCCGATTCTCGCTGAGATCGACCTTGGCCTTGAAACCCGCTGCCGGCAGCCGGCGGATCGCGTCGTCGACATCCTTCGACAGCCAGGCGGCGAAACCGGATGGCTGTCCAACAGCAAGCAGCAAGGAGCCGGTGAAGCCGAAATGGTCCTCGACGCTCAGCATGCCGTCGGCTTCGAGCGTCGCCCGGCCCGGTAGCGTCGCGGCAAGCGACTTCACCGACCAGCCGCCCTCGACAGGCTCCGCCGAGAGTCGCACGTCGCGCACCGTCGTGTCTCCCGCCACCACCGCCGGCAGCCTGACCTCGACCGTGCCCGGTATCGTCGGCTTCGGCATATGCAGCAGCGTCTGCTCGAACGCCGCGACGCGTTGATCGAGCGTCAGCCCGGTTCCCGCGGATGCGCCCACCGCCTCGTCGAATTGCACCTGCGCGCCACTCGCCTCGATCGAAAAATGCGGCTTCAGCCCGAGATCGACCGAAGCCTTGCCGTCGGCGGTATAGGGATTGTCGAGCGGCCCGGTCTCGAAGCGGAACTCGTCGACGCCGAGCTTCTGGTGATCGAGCGCGAACTTGCCGTTCAGCCGGAAGCCTGGATCCGGCTTGCCGGCGCTGACCTTCACGGGTTCGCCGTCGGTACCACGCAGCGTGGCCGAATTCCTGTCGGCCCCATTCCTGTCGGAAGCCGAAACCTTGAACTGGCCGGAATAGACCGCCGCGCCCTTGACGATGCCGGCATTGCCGTCGGTCTCGACAACCAGAGGATAGGCATCCGGATCAGCCTTCAATCTTAACCGCATCTGACCGTCTGCTTCAACCTTGCCGGTGGAGGCCGAGACGTCCGTGCGCAGGCCGTCGAAGCGCAGCGTGCCGTCCATCCGCCAAGGGCCGGCGAGCGACTTGGCCGAAACGGTCGAGTTGATTTCGGAGATAAAATGGCTGCGCCCGCCGGCGGCATGGCGCAGTTCAATCTGTCCCTCGGTCACCGTCAGCTTCTCGATCGCGATCTGACCGGGATCGAACGGCGTCGACGGCCGGATGGCCCAGTCGACCGTGCCGTCGCCGGCGACGTCGATGGTTGCCTTGGGATGCACCAGCCGCATGTCGAAGATCAGCAGCTCGCCGCGCAGGAAAGGCGCCAGCTCGGCATCCATGGAGAAGGTCTCCATCGTCATTGCCGGCTGGCCGCCAGGGCCGCCGGCGACCTCGACATTGGAGAAAGTCACCGACGGGAACGGCAGCAGCCGCGCGGTCGCATCGCCTTTCACCGTCACCTTGCGGCCGAGGATGGTGCTCGCCTCGCGCTCGAAATCGGCACGGTAGCCTGTCCAGTCGATGAAATACGGCACCACCAGCGCCGCGCACAGCACCAGCACGAAAAGGCCACCGAAGATCACGAACAGTCGAGCGAGCATCTGCTCCGGAGCACAGGATTGAAAGTCAGCCGCACTCTACCCGCATCCGCGTGTCGATAAAGAGGCAATTCGCCGGTGTCGGCGCGCCAAATCTCGGTGGCGCCCGAGGTTGCCTGCGGGCCGGCGGTCGCGATATCCTTTCGGAACGCACCTGCCTCAAGCGGTCACGCCCCGGCCGCGATCATCTGAACCAATTGTGAAACGCGGAGCATTCCGATGTCAGGCAAGAACTGGGACAGAGTGCCGATCGACGCGCAGAGCGTCGATGCTCCGCTGTCCCTCGCTGCGGTTTTCCTCGTCGTCACTGTCGGCAGCGACAAGGCTGCTCTGTCCAAGGTAGCTTCGGTGTTGGGCGCGCTTGACGATCTGGTCAAGAATGTCGGCTTCCGCGACCTGTCCGGCCGATTGTCGTGCATCGCCGGCGTCGGCGCAGATCTCTGGGCACGCCTTTCCCCGGACCGGCGGCCGCGCGAGCTGAAAGCCTTTGCGCCGGTCAAGGGACCGGTTCATTCGGCGCCGTCGACGCCGGGCGATCTCCTCTTCCACATCCGCGCCGAACGTTCCGACATGTGCTTCGAGTTCGAGCGCATCCTGCTGGATAGCCTGGGCGGCAGTGTCACGGTCGTCGACGAGGTCACCGGCTTTCGCTATTTCGACGCACGCGACCTGCTCGGCTTCGTCGACGGCACCGCCAACCCGACCGGCCTCGATTTGCCCGCTTCGGCCCTTGTCGGCGACGAGGACGCAGACTTTGCCGGCGGCAGCTATGTCGTCGTCCAGAAATACCTCCACGATCTCAACGCCTGGGCGGAAATGCCGACGCACCTCCAGGAAGAGATCATCGGCCGCACCAAGATCGACAACATCGAGATCGATGACGACGACAAGCCGCGCAAGTCGCACAAGTCGCTGGCCACCATCGAGGACGACGCCGGCAACGAATACGACATTCTGCGCGACAACATGCCGTTCGGGCGGCCGGGACAGAAGGAGTTCGGAACCTACTTTATCGGCTACACCCGCTATCTGTGGGTGATCGAAAAAATGCTGCTGCGCATGTATGTCGGCGAGCCGCCGGGCGCCTACGACCGGCTGCTCGACTTCTCGACGCCGCACACCGGCACGACCTTCTTCGCGCCCACCCGACTAATGCTGCAGAAGCTTGCCGACGGCGCGCAAGAGTAGCTCGCGGCTACGTCATCATCCAGCCGCCGGCAAGATCTTGCCCGGGTTCATGATGTTGAGCGGATCGAGCGCCTGCTTGATCGTGCGCATGACGTCGACGCCATGGCCGAGCTCGTGACGCAGGAAGCCGACCTTGCCCTGGCCGATGCCGTGCTCGCCTGTGCAGGTGCCTTCCATGGCGATCGCCCGCATGTTGAGCCTGGCGACGAATTTCTCCGCCAGCGCGATCTCTTCCGGTTTGTCGACGTCCATCAGCACCAGCACGTGGAAATTGCCGTCGCCGGCATGGCCGACGATCGGCGCGATCAGCCCCATCTCGGCGATATCGGCCTCGGTCTCGGTGACGCATTCGGCGAGCCGCGAAATCGGCACGCAGACATCCGTCGAAAGCCCCTTGGCGCCGGGGCGCAGCGTCAGCGACGACCAGTAGGCATCGTGCCGTGCCTTCCAGAGCTTCGTCCGCTCCTCGGCGACGCTGGTCCACAGAAACGGTCCTCCGCCCTGCTCCTCGGCGATCATGCCGAAAGTCTCCGCCTGTTCGGCAACGCCGGCGTCGCTGCCGTGAAATTCAACGAACAGGCAAGGGCTTTCCGGATAATCGAGCTTCGAATAATTCTTCATCGCCCGCATCTGCAGCGCGTTGACCAGCTCGATGCGCGCAACAGGGATGCCCATCTGGATGGTCGCTATCACCGTGTTGCACGCCGCCTCCAGGCTCGGAAACGGGCAGACGCCGCCGGAGATCGCCTGCGGAATGCCCTGCAGCCGGAGCGTCAGCGCGGTGATGATGCCGAGCGTGCCTTCCGAGCCGACCAGAAGCCGCGTCAGGTCGTAGCCGGCCGAGCTCTTCTTCGCCCGCTTGCCCGTCGTCACCGCCTCGCCGTCGGCCATGACCGCCGTCAGCGACAGCACGTTCTCGCGCATGGTGCCGTAGCGTACGGCATTGGTGCCGGATGCCCTAGTGGCCGCCATGCCGCCAAGCGAGGCATTGGCGCCGGGATCGATCGGGAAGAACAGGCCGGTGTCGCGCAAATGCCGATTGAGATCCTCGCGCGTCACGCCGGGCTCGACCGTGCAGTCGAGATCCTGCGGATTGACCGACAGGATGCGGTTCATGCGCGAAGTGTCGATCGAGATGCCGCCGCCCGGCGCATTGGTGTGGCCCTCGAGCGAGGAGCCGACGCCGAAGGCGATGACCGGCACGCGGTGCGCCGCGCAGGCGCGCACGATCTCCTGCACCTCCGGCGTGGTTTCGGCGAAGACGACGCCGTCCGGCGCCTGGGTCGGGATATAGGTGGTGGTGTGCGCGTGCTGGCTGCGGATCGCCTCGCCGGTCTGGAAACGCTCGCCGAACTGTTGCTTGAGGATGCCGAGCACGGCGGCGATGCCTTCCTCGTTGCGCTCGACGGGGTTGAGGTCGCTCAAAGCCATGAATTCCTCCGCGAATGGACCAGCGGCCACTCTTGTAATGCAGCTATGGATGATGCCTAAAGCAATTCCAGGAAAAGTGTGAAGCGGTTTTTCCGTCCGGAATTGCGCCAGGACAACGAGAACCTCACCAGCCTGCCCAGCGACGATCGAGGAAAACCAGATGACGATGCCCGCGCCGATCATTTCCAGTCCGATGGCGATCGAGAAGGACTGGATCGACTATAACGGTCACCTCAACATGGCCTATTACAACGTGCTGTTCGACCGCTGCTCGGACGAAGCGTTCGAGTTGATGGGCATGGGACCGAACTATGCCAAGGAGCGCCGCCTCACCATCTACACGGCCGAAGTCCATGTCTGCTATGTGCAGGAACTGCACCTCGACCACAAGGTGAAGGTCTCGTTCCAGATCATCGACCACGACGAGAAGCGGCTCAGGGTCTACCAGGAAATCCGTCATGTCGACGGCTGGCTGGCCGCGACGTCCGAATCGCTCTCCCTGCATGTCGATATGGCCGGGCCGAAGGTCGCTCCCTTCCCGGCCGATGTGATGGCGCAGGTTGAAGCGATGCGGGACGCCCACGCGGCGCTGCCGATGCCGGAGCGTGCCGGCCGTTCGATCGGCATCAAACGCAAGAGCGCTTGAAAACCGGCGCGCCCGCGTTAACCTTACCGAGGTTTTAACGTGAACAAGCCATTTGAGTCCGTTGAACGACTCAGTGGCGCGTCCGAAAACCGCCGTACCGGGTTACGCGCGGGCGGCAAGGCGGAATGCGGTGCGAGGACAGTGCATGAAAACCGACATCAAGATCGAAGTGGAGCGGTTGGCGGCCGATCCACGCATCACCGACTATGATTTCTGGCGATCGCTGAAGAACGTCAACAACGAGATCTTTCACATCGCCAACAACAACGAGCCCATACCCTTCGACATGATCCGCTGGCGCGCTATTCTCAAGCAGGCGCGCATGAAGCGGGGGCATGCATAAGCAATTCCAGGAAAAGTGCGCAGCGGTTTTCCGTCCGGGATTGCGTAAAACAAGCTGAACCCTCAGCGCTCCCTTAACCCACCGAGCGGTGAGCGCGGCTCGATCGGCGACGACTGGATGATGGCGGTGTTGGTCATCGCATAGGGGATGATCTTGTCGATCACCCGCTCCAGTTCGGCAACCGAGCCGACATGCGCCAGCGCGATGAAGCAATCCTCGCCGGTCACCCGGTCGCATTGCGCGATTTCCGGCAGCTCGCGGATGATCCCGGCCACGACGGCAAGCTGCCCGGGCACCGGCCTGATACGTAGCCAGGCCGACAGCTTCAGGCCGAGCGCCGCCGGATTGATCCTCACCGTATAGGCCTCGATCACCCCGTTCTCCTGCAGCTTTCGGATGCGCTCGGCCACGCTTGGCGCCGAGAGCCCGACGGCACGCGCCAGTTCAGCCGTGCTGGTGCGCGCATCCTTCTCCAGAAGCCGCAGTATCTTGAGGTCGGCTACATCCAGATCGACGTTTTCGTTTCGAAGGCGTTTCACGATAACTCTCTTTCTTCAGAAGGCGGACGGCTATCAAGGCCGTTTATTGACCATATAAATCGCCAAGTTCGCCTGCGATAATGATCCCATGAATTCTGAAGCGCAAGTTCGCACGACAAATCAGGCCACCGGCGACACGGACACTGCGCGCCCTGCCCTCGCCGGGTTCGCCAATGCGCTGCCGCCGCATGTCTGGTTCTGCGTCAGTGCGATTTTTCACTATCTCGGGCCGGCCTTCGCTGTGTTGCTGTTCGCTCAGGTCGGCGTGCTCGGCATGGCTTGGCTGCGCATAGCCACCGCCGCGCTCATCTTCGCGCCGCTCACCAGGCCATGGACAGTCTTCGCCCGGGCGGACCGCTCGGCCCGCCTGCTTCTGTTGACCTTCGGCATCTGCCTGGCGGTGATGAACTGTGCGTTCTATCTGGCTCTCGCTCGCCTGCCGATCTCGCTGGTCGCCGCTATCGAATTCGTCGGCACGATCGGCGTCGCGCTTGTCGGCCTTAGAAGCCGGCGCAATGTCGCGGCGCTGGTCATCGCGGTCGCCGGCACCTTGCTGCTGATCGATATCAAGTGGTCCAGCGATCCGGTCGGCCTGTTCTGGGCCTTTTTGAACGGCGCGCTGTTCATTGGCTACATCGTTCTGGGCCACCGTATCGCCCAGACCGGCATTGGCATCGCAGGCCTCGGCACCGCCATGGCGATCGCCTTCCTCGTCGTACTGCCGGTCGGTTTCAGCGAGGCGCTGCCCGCGCTCTCGGCCCCGCAGCTGCTAATCGCCGCCATCGGCGTCGGCATCTGCTCGTCGGTCATCCCCTATATCTGCGACCAGCTCGCCATGGCGCGGCTGCCGCGCGCCAGCTTCGCGCTGATGCTCTCGCTCCTGCCGCTCACCGCGACGCTGATCGGCGTCGTCGTGCTGCGGCAGGTTCCCAGTCTCACTGATTGCTTCGGCATTGCGCTGGTTGTGGCAGGCGTCGCCATGCATAAGCCGGCGCAGGAGTGATCCGGCGCGACTGCGCCGCTGAGGTGTGTTGAGATTCAGGTCAGGCCGAGTCGAAAACGGAGGCTTCCGAGAACCGGAGCGGAGCGTACTTCAAGTACGTGAGCGCCGGAAGCGGAGGAGGCCACCGTTTGCAGGCCGGGCTCACCTGAATATCAACACACCTCAGGCCAGCTTCTCTTTGAGGAACGCGATCGTCCGCCCCCACGCAAGGTCCGCCGCCTTCTTGTCATAGCGGGCGGCCGAGGTGTCGTTGTTGAAGGCGTGGTTGACGCCGTCATAGACATAGACGGTGTACTCGACATGCGCGGCATCGAGCGCCTTCTTGTAGGCATCGATGCCGGCGTCGATGCGCTCGTCCAGCCCGGCATAGTGCAGAAGCAATGCGGCCTTGATCTTCGGCACGTCTTCCGCCTTCGGCTGCATGCCGTAATAGGCGACGGCGGCGCTGAGGTCCGGCGCATTGACGGCAAGCGTGTTCACCGTTCCGCCGCCCCAGCAGAAGCCGACCGCACCGACCTTGCCGTTACCGTCCTTGTCGCCCTTGAGATAGGCGACTGTCGCCACCCCGTCGGCCGCGACCTGCTTGGGGTCGAGCTTGCTGAACATGTCGCGCGCCTTGTCCTCGTCGGCGGGCGTGCCGCCGAGCGGCGACAGGAAATCGGGCGCCAGTGCGACAAAGCCTTCGAGCGCCACGCGCCGGGCGACATCGCGGATATGCGGATTGAGACCCCGGTTCTCATGGACGACGACGACAGTTCCCGCCTTGCCCGACTGGCCAGCGGGCTTGACCAGATAGGCCTTCATCTCGCCGCTGCCACCGGGATAGGTGATATCCTCACCTTTCACCCTGGGATCACTCTCGGCCACGATCGCCGCCTGCGCCGAATTCGCCGCCAGCATCGGCACGATTGCGGCGGCAGCCGCTCCCGATCCGGCAAGCCTGGTCAGCTGCTCCATGAAGCGCCGCCGGTCGAGCGTCAGGTGCGTGTATTCGTCATAGGCATCGATCATCGCCTGGGTGATGACAGGCTTGACAACAGGTTCGGTCATGGCTCTCCTCGATGTCTGGACTGGGTTGACGCGCAAGATAGGGTTGAAGTTTGCACGGTCCAGTCACGGACAGGTGACGATTTGGTGCGCTCGAACGCATGCGTCGCAGCGCCACGAGCACCTCGCGGCGAGCCATCACATTTTGGTCATTTCCGAAAGCCTTGATGGAGCTGTCACATAAGCAAGGAAGGCTGCCGACGCAGCTAGCCGATCCATGCGGCAAAAAAGGGGAATGCCATGAACGTCCAGGACATCGTGAACACCGTCTCGCAAAAGGCAGGGCTCGACCAGGCGACCACGGAGAAGGTCGTCGGCACCATCTTTTCCGTGCTCGAACATGAAGCGGAGGGCACCAGCGTTTCGTCATTCTTCGACAAGATTCCTGGCGCCGATGCGCTGGCCCAGCAATATGACGTGATGGCCGCTGGCGCCGCGCCTGGTTCCGGCGGCGGCTTGCTGTCGTCGCTGCAGGGCGCGCTTGGCGGCGTGCTTGGCGAAAAGGCCGGCGCGCTGATCAATGGCGTCGCGGCGCTGAAAGAGTCCGGCCTCGACATGGCGCAGATCCGTCAGGCCGGCGAGACCCTGATCAAGCAGGCCGAAGCAGCCGCCGGTCCCGATCTCACCAACCAGGTGCTCGGCCAGGTGCCCAGCCTGAGGAGCCATCTGGGCCTCTAAGCCTGGCGCCTGCTCCACTACTTAGGCAGCGTGTAGGCCATCACATAATCGCCCGGCTTGGTGCCGACCGAGCCGTGGCCGCCGGCAACGATGACCACGAACTGCCTGCCGTCGGCGACCGTGTAGGTCATCGGTGTCGACTGCCCACCGGCCGGCAGCCTTGCCTGCCAGAGCTGTCGGCCGGTGGTGAGATCGTAGGCGCGCAGATAGTCGTCGACCGCAGCGCCCAGGAAAGCCACGCCGCCGGCGGTGATCATCGGCCCGCCAATGCCGGGAACGCCGACCTTGAACGGCAGGGGCAGCGGCGTCATGTCATAGACGGTGCCGTTGCGATGCTTGTAGGTGATAGTCCCCGTCCTGAGATCGACGCCGGCGACATAGCCCCAGGGCGGCGCCTGGCAAGGAATGCCGAGCGGCGACAGGAACGGTTTCAGCACCACCGCGTAAGGCGCGCCCTCGTTGCGGTTTAGCCCTTGCTCGCTGCCTTTGGTGTTGTCGCCAGGCGGCGGCACGTCCGCGCGCGGAATGAGCTTTGAAATGAAGGCGAGATAGGTCGGCATGCCGAACATCACCTGCCGCGCCGGATCGACCGCGACGCCGCCCCAGTTGAAGACGCCGAAATTGCCGGGATAGATCAGCGAACCCTGCAGCGAGGGCGGCGTGTAGCGCCCCTCGTAGCGCAATTTCCGGAGCTCGATCCGGCACGCCAGTTGATCGAACATGGTGATGCCCCACATGTCGGCGCCGGTCAGCGGCTTGGGATTGAACGACAGGTCCGAGGCCGGCTGTGTCGGCGAGGCATGGTCGCCTTCGATCGCGCCGCCCGGCGCCGGCATTTCCTTCACCGGAACGATCGGCTCGCCGCTGCGCCGGTCGAGCACATAGAGGTCGCCCTGCTTGGTCGGCTCGACCAGCGCCGGCACGATCGCACCGCTGGCCGAGGTGATGTCGACCAGCGTCGGCTGGGCCGGCACGTCCATGTCCCAAAGATCGTGATGCACCAGCTGGCGCACCCAGCGCACTTTTCCGGTGTTGAGGTCGAGCGCCGTGATCGAGGAGGAGAATTTCTCGACATTGGCGCTGCGGCCCATGCCGAGCTGGTCGGGCGTCTGGTTGCCGAGCGGCAAATAGAGCAGGCCGAGCTTCTCGTCGGCGCTCGCCGTCGACCACATGTTGGGCGAGTTGTTGGTGTATTTTTGCCCCGCAGGCAGCGGCGTCGTCTGGTCCGGATTGCCTGAATCCCAGTTCCACAGCAGCGCGCCCGTGCCGGCATCATAGGCGCGGATGACGCCGGACGGCTCCTCGGTCGAATAATTGTCGTTGACCGCCCCGCCGACGATGATCTTGCCGGTGACGATCAGCGGCGCCGAGGTCGAGTAGTAATAGCCCGATTTCGGATAGGGCATGTTGGCAAGCAGGTTGAGCGTGCCGCCTTCGGCGAAGGACGGACACACCTGGCCATTGGCGGCGTCGAGCGCGATCAGCCTGGCGTCGGAGGTCGGCAGATAGATGCGCCCGGCGCAGGGCTGCCCGGCCGCTATCTTGGCATCGGCGTAGTAGGAAACGCCGCGGCAAGTTTGGTGCTGGCGGTTGGGATCGAGCTTGACCTTCGGATCGTAGCGCCACTTCTCCTTGCCGGTCGCAGCATCGATGGCGATGGCAAAATTGTGCGGCGTGCAGATGAACAGCGCATCGCCGATCTTTAGCGGCGTCACTTGGTAAGTCGTCTCGCCGATATCGTCGGGACCTTTCACGTCGCCGGTGCGGTAGGTCCAGGCCGGCTGCAGCTTGGCGACATTGTCGGGCGTGATCTGGTCGAGCGGCGAATAGCGCTGGCCGAACGGCGTGCGGCCGTAGAAGTGCCATTCGCCCGCCGGCATATCGCCGCCGAGATTGGCCGTCGGCGTCACCTTGTCGGTGTCGAGCGTGCCGCCGATGTCCTCCGGGTCGACGGTCATCGAATAACCGGCCACCGCAAGCGAGGCCAGCACCGCCAGGATCAGCGGCGCGCGCCCGTCCGGACCTTTGAGCGCTCGTCTGACCCATGGCGTCAGCAGCCAAAGCGCAACAAGCACAATGATGCCGCCGCGCGGACCGAGCTGCCACCAGTCGAAGCCGATCTCCCACACCGCCCAACATAGCGTGCCGAGCACGAACGCCGCGTAGAGCCAGAGTCCCGTCGACTTGCGGCGGAAGACAAGAAAGGCGGTGATCAGGAAAGCGAGACCCGCAATCACATAGTACCAACTGCCGCCCAGTGAGACCAACCAGATGCCGCCGCCGCCAAGCGCCAGGCCGATGAGGAGGAGGACGAGGGAGGTGATGGTGACAGCCAAGACGGTACTCCTTCGACTGTTGCGCGGTTGCGGCGCCTCTCAGGCAACGGCATGCCGTCCCTGCCCTGCCGGCAGCTTTCCCTCACCGGCAGCGCCTGTCAAGCGAACCAGAGCGGCGCAAAAATGGAACAAAACGTAGACACTTCTGGCCTTTCGCTGCCGAATCACTACATTCGGGGGCGATGTCCGGCTTTTCGGAAGACATGCCCTTCTTTGACGAACCGAATGCGCGGCCCGCGGCCCCGTCCGGCATTGCCGCGCGCGCCATGGCGGCCCGCAGCGCGCAGAACCGCGCGGCCGACTACCTCAGCGGCCTCAATCCCGAGCAGCGGCTCGCTGTCGAAACAACTGAGGGGCCGGTTCTGGTGCTGGCCGGTGCCGGCACCGGCAAGACGCGGGTCCTGACCACGCGCATCGCCCACATCCTTGCCACCGGCAGGGCCTACCCCTCGCAGATCCTGGCGGTCACCTTCACCAACAAGGCCGCGCGCGAGATGAAGCAGCGCATCGGCATCCTGATCGGCGACGAGAATGTCGAGGGCATGCCGTGGCTCGGCACCTTCCACTCGATCGGCGTCAAGCTCTTGCGCCGTCACGCCGAGCTTGCCGGCCTGAAATCCGATTTCACCATCCTCGACACCGACGACGTGGTGCGGCTGATCAAGCAGCTGATCCAGGCCGAGAACCTGGACGACAAGCGCTGGCCGGCCAAGCAGTTCGCGCAGATGATCGACAACTGGAAGAACAAGGGCCTTGGCCCCGACGAGATTCCGGAAGGCGATGCGCGCAGCTTCGGCAACGGCAAGGGCCGCCAGCTCTACAAGGCCTATCAGGAACGGCTGCAGACACTGAATACCTGCGACTTCGGCGACCTGCTCTATCATCCGATCCGCATCTTCCGCGCTATCCGGACGTGCTGAAGGACTATCACCGCAAGTTCAAATACATCCTGGTCGACGAGTACCAGGACACCAACACCGCGCAGTACATGTGGCTGCGCTTGTTGGCGCAGCGGCCGCGATCCTCCCCCCTCGAGGGGGAGGTGTCCGCGAAGCGGACGGAGGGGGTCGCCGCAGAAGGCACCGCCCAGTCATCAAACGCCAAGGCGTCGAGCACTGCCGCGAGGACCCCACCCGACCGGGTTTCGCCCGGCCACCCTCCCCTCAAGGGGGAGGGAAATCCACGCTCGTCCGCCGTCAATATTTGCTGCGTCGGCGACGACGACCAGTCGATCTATGGCTGGCGCGGCGCCGAGGTCGACAACATCCTGCGCTTCGACAAGGATTTTCCGGGCGCCACCATCATTCGGCTGGAACGAAACTATCGCTCGACGGCGCATATCCTGGGCGCCGCCTCGCATCTCATCGCCCACAATGAGGGCCGCTTCGGCAAGACGCTGTTCACCGACCGCGACGACCCCGAGGACGACAAGGTGCACGTCCATGCCGCCTGGGACTCGGAGGAAGAGGCGCGCGCTATCGGCGAGGCGATCGAGGCCTACCAGCGTCAAAAGCACAACCTCAACGACATGGCGATTCTCGTTCGCGCGTCCTTCCAGATGCGCGCCTTCGAGGACCGCTTCATCACGCTCGGCTTGAATTACCGCGTCATCGGCGGCCCGCGTTTTTACGAGCGGCTGGAAATACGCGACGCGCTCGCCTTCTTCCGCGTCGTCGCCAACGGCGGCGAGACCTTGCCTTCGAGCGCATCGTCAATGTGCCGAAGCGCGGGCTCGGCGAAGCCACCATCCGCCAGATCCACGACACGGCGCGCGCCATGCGCATACCGATGCTGGAGGCAGCTGCGACACTTGCCGAAAGCGACGAGCTGAAGCCGAAGCCGCGCGCGGCACTGCGCGAGGTCGCAGCCAATTTCGAGCGCTGGCAGAAGGCGCTGGAAACCACGCCGCACACCGAGCTCGCCGAGACCATCCTGGAGGAGAGCGGCTACACCGACATGTGGAAGAACGACCGTTCGGCGGAAGCGCCCGGACGGCTGGAGAACCTCAAGGAACTGATCCGCTCCATGGAGGAGTACGAGTCGCTGCGTTCCTTCCTCGAGCATGTCGCGCTGGTCATGGAGGCCGAGCAGGGCGAGTTGCTCGATGCGGTCTCGATCATGACGCTGCATTCGGCCAAGGGCCTCGAATTCGAGACCGTCTTCCTTCCCGGTTGGGAGGAAGGCCTCTTCCCCCACCAGCGCGCGCTGGACGAAGGCGGCCGCTCCGGCCTGGAGGAGGAACGCCGGCTCGCCTATGTCGGGCTGACGCGGGCGAAAAAGAACCTGCACATCTGGTTCGTTTCCAACCGCCTGATCCATGGCCTATGGCAATCGACGATCCCGTCGCGTTTCCTCGACGAATTGCCCGAAACCCATGTCGACGTCGCCGACGGTGGCAATTCCTATGGCGGCTATGGCAATCCCTACGGCGGCGGCTCATTCGCCTCAGGCCGCGGCGGTGGCCGGCAAAATCCCTATGGTGCGTCGCGCTTCGACAATATCGGCGCCGAGAAATCGGGCAGCTTTTCCAACACCTACGCGACGCCCGGCTGGCAGCGCGCGCAAGCGAACCGCACCGAGGCGACCGACCGCAATTGGGGCACCCGCTCCGGCCACCAGGTCGAGCGCATCGGCTATGGCGAGACCGATAGCGGTTACGGCGCCGGCCGCACCAGTGTGAAGGGCCGCACCATCGAGGGCGAGCTGGTCGCCAAATCGGTCGCCGACACGCCGTCCGCCTTCAGCGTCGGCGACCGCGTCTTCCACCAGAAATTCGGCAACGGCAACATCGCGGCCATCGACGGCAACAAGCTCACCATCGACTTCGACAAGGCCGGTCAGAAGCGCGTGCTGGACGGGTTTGTGACCGGCGTCTGAGAGCAGTCACCGTCAGCGAACCGCGGCTCCTCACCGATAACGCGCCTGGTTCCACTTATGGCCGAGCAGCGACAGGATGATGATCAGCCCGTTGAAGAACTGGACGTAGAAGCCGCTCAGCCCCGCCGCCACGACGCCGGTCTGGATGAACGACACCGTGACCGCGCCGATCGCGCCGCCCACCACCGTGCCGATGCCGCCCCAGGTCGGCGTGCCGCCAACGAACACCGAGGCCAGCACCGGCAGGAGATAGCCGTCGCCCGCCGTCGGCCACCAGGTGAAGTTGATCATCACCGAAAAGGTGCCGGCGATCGCGGCGCCGATGCCGACGAAGACGAACACTTTCACCCGGACAAGCTTGACGTCGATGCCCATCTGCTTGGCGCTGTCCGGATTGTCGCCGACCACCTTCACCTGCGCGCCGAAGCGATGGCGGTTGTAAAGCAGCGCCGAGAAGACGACGAAGGCGGTGGCCCAGAAGATCTGCACCGGGATGCCCCAGATCTGGCTGGAGAAGATCGCGTAGGCTGAGCTGTCGGCAAGGCTGGTCAGCGCCGTCGACTTGCCCTCGTTGATGATCTGGATCAGGCCGCGCAGCAGGAAATTCATGCCGAGCGTGGCAATCAGCGAAGACAGCCCGCCATAGACCACCAGCGAGCCGACCAGGAAGCCGAGCAGCGTGCCGGTGAGAAGCGCGGCCGCAATGCCGAGGAACGGATCGTAGCCGGCCTGCACGACCAGCGCGAAGACCCAGGAAGCAAAACCCATCGTCGCCGGGAACGACAGGTCGATCTCGCCGCAGGTGACGACGAAGACCAACGGCACGACCACGAACAGCGCCACGGGAAGCGTGGTGAGCACCGAGCTGTAGAGATACCAGGTGGTGAAGACGGTCGGGTTGGCGATCATGAAGACCGCCATCATGACGACGAAAACGCCAAGCGTGCCGAGCGAGGCGCGATTGTCGAGGACGAAGCCACGCAGCCAGTTGTCGGAGGGATGGCTCCACTCCCTGCCCGCCTGGCCGCTTGCCTTTCCCAGAGGAGTTTGCAGATCGGGTTCCATTGCCTTGCTCATCACGCTCTCTGCTCCGCTTCCCCGGCCCCGTGCAAACCGGGCAATCCGCCGGGATGCGCCACGTCTTCCATGAAGTTGATGAGATCTTCTGCCGACTTCACCTCGCTGCGGTCGGCGGTGAGCGCAACCTTGCCGCGATCGAGCACCACGAAACGGTCGGCGATGTCGAAGACATGGTGGATGTTGTGGCCGATAAACAGGATCGACCGGCCGCTTGCCCGCACCTGGCGCACGAAATGGAACACCTTGGCGGTCTCGGTCAGCGACAGCGCCGTCGTCGGCTCGTCGAGGATGATCAGCTCTGCCTGCTTGTAGATGGCGCGCGCGATCGCCACGCCCTGGCGCTCGCCGCCCGAAAGCTGGCCGACGATCGAGTGCGGCGTGAACACTTTCGAGGTGAAGCCGATCTCGCGCATCAGCCGGCTTGCCTCCTCGACCTCCTTGCCGACTTTGAGCCAGCCGAGGAAGCCGGTGAGCTCGCGGCCCATGAAGATGTTGCGCACGATCGTCTGCTGCACGGCCAAGGCCCGGTCCTGGAACACCGTCTCGATGCCGGCATCGCGCGAGCGCGCGGCGCTCCATCCGGTGACCGGCTTGCCGCGCACCAGGATCTCGCCGCTGGTCGGCTTGACCACGCCGGACAGGATCTTGATCAGCGTCGACTTGCCGGCGCCGTTATCGCCGATCAGGCCGACCACCTCGCCGCGATCGACGCTGAGATTGACGCCGCCCAGCGCATAGACCTGGCCATAGGATTTCTTGATGTCGCGCAATTCGATGATGCGTTCGGCCATGGCAATCCTCGCTTAATTGTCGCTTGCCGGCTCTTCGCCGGCGGTCCCGCCGGCCGGGTCAGGCCCGGCCAGCGGCTTGGGAGGTCAGCGCAATGCCTGCTTGGCGAGCTCTGAGACGACCTGGTAGTTCTCCGGCGTGACGAATCCGGCGCCGGTATCGACGTTCATCGGCGCCAGCCCGAGCACCACCTGCTGGCAGAGGCTGAGGATCGGCAGGTAGCCTTGCAGGAACGGCTGCTGGTCAGCGGTGAGCTGCACCCAGCCGCCCTTGAAGCCTTCGACGATCTGCGGGCTGGTGTCGAAGCCGAAATTGAAGATGTCGCCGGGTTTGCGTCCCGCCGCCTGCATGTAGGTGGCGACGTTGCCGAGCATCTGTCCGCCGGGATAGCCGACCGCCTTGACGTCGGGGTGGTTGAGCAGCGCCGCGGTGATCACCGGAATGGCGAGGTTGGGGTCGGACGCCCATTCGCCGCTCGGCGGTGAGGAAAGCTGGATCACCTCGCGCCCGCCTCCTTCAAGGCCGCGACCGTGCCGCGCTCGCGCGCGCCGCGGTTCTCGTTCTCGAACGGACCGATCATGATCGCCTTGTCGCCGGCCTTGAGCTTGCCGAGCTTGAACGCCTCGGCACCGAGCGCGCGGCCCTGCTGCTCCTGCTGCGCGCCGACATAACCGCCGCCGAACGCCGCCACCACCTTCGGCACCGGAACGTTCTGGTACATCATCTGGATGCCGTCCTTATGCGCCTGCTCGGCCAGCGGCATGATCGCGGCGTCGCCCGGATGGCCCATCATGGCGATGCCCTGCGGCTTGACCGCCACCGCTTCGCGCAGCTGCTGCACCATCTTCTCAACGTCCCACTGGGAGAAGATGTAGTCGACCTTCGGTCCGAGATCGGCCGCCGCCTGCTTGGCGCCATTGTAGACGATGGTGCCGAAGGCGTCGCCCTCGGCGCCGCCGACGAAGAAGCGGATGTGGACGTCCTTGCACCATTGCGCGTCGAGCGCGTGCGCCGGCAAGGCGGAGATCGAGGCGCACAGCGCCGCGGCGGCCGCCACGACAGTCGAGCGCAGAACAGTCCTTCTGGTCGTGATGCTCATGCACGTTCCTCCCTTTTGATCCCTCGCGACGGAGGGTTTCGAATTGATCTGCGTCCTCGGTCGGCCGGCTCCTCCCGCCGGCCGGTTCCTCACATCGGATTCGGCAGGTATCTGGCGCCTCCCCTGCATTGCTTCAGATAGTCGAGCGCCCGTGCCTGCCCGGTGATCTCGAGGTCGCCTCGATAGACCGGATCGTGCCAGCCTTCGATGTCGATGGCGCCCTTGTAGCCCGCCAGCCGCAACTCGCTGATCACCCGCGTCCAGTCGCTGTCACCGAAGCCCGGCGTGCGCATCTGCACGAACGGCAAGCGCCCGAACACGCCATGCTCTCGGATCACGTCCCAGCGCACGGTCGCGTCCTTGCCGTGGACGTGGAAGATGCGAGGCGCCCATTTGCGGATCTGCGGGATCGGGTCGATCAGGTAGACCAGCTGGTGGCAGGGCTCCCATTCGAGACCGAGATTGTCGTTGGGCAATTCGTTGAACATCAGCTCCCAGGCGTCGGGATTGTGCGCGATGTTCCAGTCGCCGCTCGCCCAGTTGCCGTCCATGGCGCAATTTTCGAAGGCGATGCGCACGCCCTTGTCGGCGGCGCGCCTGGCGAGCGCCCCCCAGACCTCGCGGAAGCGCGGCAGGCTGTCGGTCAGCGGCTTGCCGCGGAGGCGGCCGGTGAAGCCGCTGACAATCGAAGCGCCGAACAGATGCGCATGGTCGATGACGGTCTCCCAGGCCGCGAGCACGCCGCGGTCGACATCGCCGCTTTCCAGCGGATTGCCGAACACGCCGATGGAGGACACGGTGACCTCGGCATCGCCGATCGCCTCGCGGATCTCGCCGGCCAGCCGCGGTAGATCCTTGCCGCTCAGCGTCTGCCAGAAGAAGGGCTGGATGCTCTCGAAGCCGAGCGGCAGGATTTGTCTGATATAGGCCGCCGGGTCGTCGAGGTTGGCCCGCACCATGGTGCCGATCCTGATGTCGAGAAGTGGGTTTGGCATCACTGTGCTTCCTGCGAGATGGCGACGCGCCGTCCAGTCTCCGCGCTTTCGATGGCGCCGAAGACCATGGCCAGGCTTTTGATGTTGTCGGCGCCGCGCGTCTCCGGCTCGATGCCGGTTTCGATGGCGCGCATGAAATCCTCGATGATGCCGCGATGACCGTCGACGCGGTCGGCGGGATCGAGCGGCGGCACTTCGATCGGCTCGGTTTTGTCGATCAGGCCTTCGCGGCCCGGCGCGATCACCTCCGCCTTCAGCGCGTCATCACCATCCCAGATTAGGCTGCCGCGCTCGGCGACGATCCGCCATGCGCTTTCCCAGCTGGTGCGGAAGCCGTCGGCGCACCAGGAGCCGGCATAGGTGAAGACCTTGCCGCCGCCGAAATCGAAAACGGCGCTGGCCGACGATCCCTGTCGGTACCACGAGTTGGCCGGTTCCCATTCCTGGCAATAGACGCTGGCCGGTTCGCCGCCGACCATGTAGCGGGCGGCATCGAAAGTGTGGATCGCCATGTCGAGCAGCAGCACATGCGCCATTTCCTCGCGAAAGCCGCCGAAATGCGGCGCGACGAAGAAATCGGCATGGATGCTAGTCGGCGCGCCGATCGCGCCCGACGCCAGAAACCGCCTGATCCGCCTGACATTGGCGACATAGCGGCGGTTTTGCACGACGGCATGGATGCGGCCGGCGCGGCGGGCCGCTTCGACGATGGCGCGCGCGTTGTCAGGGCTGTCGGCCAGCGGCTTCTCGGTCAGCAGATGGCAATCGTGGGCAAAGGCCGAAAGCGCGACCTCGCGCCGGGCAGCAGGAACGACGACATCGAACACGGCGTCGGGGCGGGTCTGATCGAGAACGGCATCGAGGCTGGTGCCGATGACGGCGTTGGAGAGCTCGTATTCGCGCGCCCTCGCCTGCGCGCGCTCGGCATCGAGGTCGACGAGGCCGACAATGGCGAGCCCGTCGATCTGCCTCGCGGCATCGAGCCAGTGCCTGCTCATAGCTCCGCACCCGACCAGGACGACCTTCATCATCCACCACTCCTCCTCCGCCCGGTCCCTCCAGACCGGCCGTCACGGCGTCCACGGCGGGACCGTAAACGTTTTCCGTAAACGTTTACGACAACACACCCGATGGCGTAGAATGTCAATCACCCGCCGCGAAAATCGTCGTCGACTGCTTGGCCTGAGCGGTCGCCGGTGCTAGCGAAGACAGGGGGAGAACCGGCCTTGGCGTCCAGCATCCACGATCTCGCGCGTCACCTGAACATCTCGATCGGCACCGTGTCGCGCGCGCTTAACGGCCGTGCCGACGTCAATGCCGAGACGCGCCAGCGCGTGCTCGATGCGGCCAGGAAGCTGAACTATTCGCCCAACCAGTCCGGCCGGAGTCTCCGGCAAGGCGCGACCCGTTCGATCGCCTTCATGCTGCAGCCGCATCCCGGCGACCAGCAATATGGCGAGCCCTTCTTCATCCCGTTCCTGACCGGATTGCAGGCGAGGCTCGCCGAGAGCGACCTCGACCTGATCGTGGTGATGGGCGCGCCGGGCGACTACCAACAAGAGCGCCTGCGCCGCGTCGTCGAGACGCGCCGGGCCGACGCGGTCGTGCTCGCCTGGACGCGGCGTCAGGACGAGCGCATCGACTATCTCACCGAAGCAGGCTTCCCATTCGCCACGCTTGGCCGCAGCCGTTCGGGTGGCAAGTCCTACCCTTCCCTCGATCTCGATTTCGAGAAGGCCGGCGCTGACGCGGTCGACCGCCTTGTCGCGCGTGGCCACCGCCGCATCGCCGCCATCCGTCCGTCGCTTGATCTCAACTTCGGCTACCTGTTCCTCGACGGCTACCGCAAGTCCTTGCGGCGGCATGGCATCGAGGTCGATCCCGGACTGATCGCCGACGGCTTCATCAACGAGGCCGGCGGCTACCAGGTGACGCCGCGCGTGATGCTCTCCAAGGATAGGCCGACGGCCATCATCTTCAACAATGACGCCATGGCTCTCGGCGGCTGCAAGGCGCTGGCCGAGATGGGCATCAGGCCCGGCCACGACATCGCCGTGATCGTCATCGTCGACACCCCGCTCTGCCGCTATTTCTCACCCGCCCTGACCGGCTTCCGCCCGGCGCTGGAGCCGATGGGACGCCGGCTGGCCGAAATGCTGCTGGCCTCCCTTCCCGCCCATGCCGGCCCGGAAGGCCCGCGAGCCATCCGCGAAGTCTGGCCGCTGGAGCTGATCGCGCGGGAGAGCGATTGAGCGGAAGCGCTTTTCCTTCTCCCCTTGCGGGAGAAGTGCACCTTTGCTGTCACGCAACCATCACGTTCACGTCCTAGACCGCTCTACGGACAAGGGCTGGCAACATCGTCGATGCAACACAGCCCCTTTCAGGCTTTGGCCTCCGGCACGCTCGTCAAGAAGGGGATATCCATGAAACATCTGAACCGAACCGTCGCGCTCGGCGCGGCACTTGCCCTGTTCACCACCCTGACCCCGGCGCTCGCCGACGGCGTCGCCTATGTCAACAAGGGGCTTGTCGGCGTCGGCGGCATTTCGGCCAGCCAGAAGGACAAGTTCGGCGAGACCTTTGGTTCGGGCTCCGGCATGGCGATCGACACCAAGTCCTGGGCGCGTGACGGCGCCGGCTACAAGGGCTCGCTCTGGCTGCTGCCGGATCGCGGCTACAACGTCGTCGGCACCACCGACTACCGCCCGCGCCTCAACACCATCTCGATCGAGCTGACCCCGACCGCGCCGGGCGCCACGCCCGCCGCCGGGCAGGAACAGACCGGCGTCAAGGCGACGCTCGCCGACACCATGCTCTTGACCGACGACAAGGGCACTGATGCCACCGGCCTCGATCCGCTCAACGGCGTGCGCCCGGCCGCCGGCGACATGCCGATCCTGCCGCAGGCCGACAACGGCAAGCTGGCGCTGGACGACGAAGCGATCGTGCGCCTGCCCGACGGCACCATGTTCATCTCCGACGAATATGGTCCGAACATCTACCGCTTCTCGGCCGACGGCCACCTGATGTCGGCGACGCAGCCGCCGGCCGCTTTGGTGCCGATGCGCCACGGCAAGCCGAATTTCGCTTCCGACAATCCCGGCCCGGGTGCGGCCGAGCCCGATCCGAAGGATCCCGAGACCGGCCGCCAGAACAACCAGGGCCTCGAAGGCATGGCGATGACGCCGGACGGCAAGTTCCTGATCGCCGTGCTGCAGTCGGCCCCCCGCCAGGATGGCGGCGATTCCGGCTCGACGCGCCAGAACACTCGCGCACTCGTCTATGACGCCTCCGACCTCGCCCACCTCAAGCTGGCGCACGAATATGTCGTGCCGCTGCCGGTGTTCAAGGACGCCAAGGGCAAGACCAAGGTGGCCGCGCAGAGCGAGATCGTGGCACTGTCCGACAAGAGCTTCCTGATGCTGGCGCGCGACAGCGGCAACGGCCAGGGCCTGAAGGGCGACGAGTCGCTCTGTCGCAAGATCGAGATCGTCGATCTCTCGGCCGCGACCGATATCGCCAACGGCCCGTTCGATGCCGCCGACAAGCCGGTCGCGCCCAAGGGCGTGCTCGACCCGTCGGTGACGCCGGCCAAGCTGACCTCCTTCATCGACATCAACGACAAGGGCGAGCTCGGCCGCTTCGGCCTGCACAATGGCGCGCCGAACGACAAGAACAACCTCTCGGAGAAGTGGGAAGCGATGTCGCTGGTGAGCGTGCTCGATCCAAAACTGCCCGACGACTATTTCCTGTTCGTCGCCAACGACAACGATTTTCTAACTCAGGACGGCTTCCAGGTCGGCGCACCCTACAAGGCCGAGGATGGCGCCGATGTCGACACTACCTTCCTCGTCTATCAGGTCACCCTGCCCGGCCTCTCGGGCAACAGCCTCGCCGCCAACTAGCTGCTATTTGGGCGGGGCGGATGCCGCGAGGCATCTGGCCCAGCCCGGAAGGGATGCATGAGCATCAGGCCTGCGATAGCATCGCGGGCCTGATTCATTTCGGTGCCCGCCATGGATGACGACAAGCCCGCCCGCCGGCGGACAGCCGACCTGACCAGCGGCCCCATTCCCCGCACGCTGCTTTTGTTCGCCCTGCCGGTGCTCGGCTCCAACGTGCTGCAGTCGCTCAACGGCTCGATCAACGCCGTCTGGGTCGGCCGTTTCCTCGGCGAGGCTGCGCTGACGGCGACCTCCAACGCCAATCTGGTGCTGTTCCTGATCCTCGGCACGGTCTTCGGCATCGGCATGGCGGCGACCATCCTGGTCGCGCAGTCCGTCGGCGCCCGCGACTTGGCCGAGGCGAAGCGCATCGTCGGCACAAGCGCCACCTTCTTCTTCCTGGTCTCGGTGGTGTTTGCGGTCTGCGGCTGGATCTGGGTCGACGCCATCCTCACCGGGCTCGGCACGCCGGCGGACGCCTTGCCGCTGGCGCGCGCCTATCTGCGCATCATCTTCGTCGCCGTGCCAATGATGAACCTGTTGTCCTTCGTCATGACGGTGCTGCGCGGCGCCGGCGATTCACGCACGCCGTTTGTCTTTATGGCGTTGGCGGTCGTGCTCGACGTCGTCTTGAACCCGCTCTTGATCCGCGGCATCGGCCCCTTCCCTGCGCTTGGCATCGCCGGTTCGGCCACCGCGACGCTTGTAGGTCAGACGGTGAGCGTCATCGCCATCCTGATTGTGCTTTATGCGCACAAGCATCCGCTGCGGCTGGCAGGCAGCGACCTCGCTCTGCTCAAGCCGGATCTGGCGCTTTTGCGCATCGTCGTCTTCAAGGGCATTCCGATGGGCCTGCAGATGATCGTCATCTCGGCCGCGGCGCTGACCGTGATGGGGATCGTCAACTCCTACGGCTCGCAGGTTGCCGCCGCCTACGGCATAGCGGCGCAGCTCTGGACCTACATCCAGATGCCGGCCTTGGCCATCGGCGCCGCTGTCTCCTCGATGGCGGCGCAGAATGTCGGCGCCGGCCGCTGGGACCGCATTGGCAAGGTCGCCGCTTCGGGTGTCGGTTTCAATCTCGTGCTGACCGGCGCGCTGGTGGCGCTGATTTTCCTCTTCGACAGGCCCGTGCTCAGCCTCTTCTTGAGCGGCGACAGCACGGCGATCGACATCGCCGCCCACATCAACAAGGTGGCATCCTGGTCCTTCATCCTGTTCGGCATCACCATCGTGCTGTTCGCCACGGTGCGCGCCACCGGCGCCGTCATGCCGCCGCTGGTCATCCTGATCATCTCGGTGCTCATCGTGCGAACCGGCTTTGCCTATTCCATGCGAAGCGTCATCGGTCAGGAGGCGCTGTGGTGGAGTTTCCCGGCGGGCTCGATCGCCTCGCTGGTGCTGGCCGCCGCCTACTATCGCTTCGGCCGTTGGCGAGCCATGCACATGATCGAGGACCGGCCGGCCGCCGGCGAGCCGCCGGACACCGGCCTCGGCGTGCCGCGCCAGCGCGCGCAGCTCCTGCAGGAGACGCCGACCAGCTGACGGCGAGGCCATCCGCCGCTCGAGATCACCGCGCGTATTTGGCGCCGAACCCCAGCGCCACCAGCGAGAAGATTGTGATCATGCCGGCAAAGGCCAGGCTTGCCACGGTCGCGCTCGTCCAACTCGACAGCACGCCGATGCCGATGACCGGCAGCGCATTGCCGCAGAAGCAGCAGACGAAGAAGGCCGAGACCACTTCGGCGCGGCGGTCGGCCGGCGCGATATGGTTCACCACTTGCAGGCCGCCGCGATAGCCGAAGGCGGCGGCAACTCCGCACAGCGTAGTGGCGATGACCATGGTTGCCGCGGAGGCAAAGACCTGCGCTGCTACAATCAGCGCCACGGTCGGGATCATCAACACGAGCGCGGCAAGCATCGTGAAGCGACTCGACAGTCGTGCCGTCGCCAGGATCGTCGCGGCCGCCACGATCGACAGTTCGAAGAACAGCCCGCCGGCCTCGGCGTGATTGGTCACATGAAGCTGCCGCGCCAGGATGCTCGGCGCCAGCGCCGCGTAGAAGCCGACCAGCGCCATGGCGCCGAAGCCGGTGACCGCTGGCGCCACGAATTGCGCGCGGATGCCGGCGGGAACTGAAAGCCGTGGCCGCATCGAAATTTCGGCGAGCCGCCTGGTTTGCGGCACGGTTTCTCGCGTGCGCCAGAGCATGAGGGTCACCAGCAGAAGCAAGGCGAGATAGACTGCGAATGTCAGCCTGAGCGGCCAGGGCGCGTACTCGGCGAGCAACCCCGACGCCAACGCACCGGCCCCAAGGCCGACGAAGTTGGTGCTGGTGGCAATAATGGTGGCGCGCGCCTTATCCTCGCCTTCGATCAGCTCGGCGAGCCAGGCGGTGCCGGTTCCCGCACCTATCCCGATGCCGAGCCCACTGAGGATGCGAGCGGCGTCGAGCCATGCCAGGTTTTCGGCGAACAGGAAAGACAGCGCGCTGACCACGGCGACGGCCATCGCCGCCATGGCCGCCGGAGGGCGGCCGATGACATCCGACAATCGGCCGAAGAACAGCAACGCCGCCAGATTACCGACCACGTAGACGGCGTAGACCAGCGTCAGCGTCACCTGCGAGAAGCCGAAGGCCTGCTTGTAGATCACGTAGAGCGGTGTCAAAGCCGTGCTGCCGGCAAAGAGCGCCGCAATCATGGCGGCAACCGCTGCCATGGCGACGCCGCCGCTGAGTTCATTGTCGCGCGTTATGGCCTGAGTGTAGCTGGCCATGGAGACCTCCGCTGGTTGTAAGCCCAACGGCTATGTAGTGGCGCTGTTCCGCTTTCCGAACGCGCTCCTGACAGTTCTGGCAGTATGGTCTTGCGCGAGATCCTACCGTAACGTCTGTCGACCGACGAGTGAGGAACCATGGGCAAGGGACGGGTCGAAGCATTCACCGATGGCGTCGTCGCCATCATCATCACCATCATGGTGCTGGAGTTGAAAGTGCCGCACGGCGAGGACCTGGCCGCGCTGGTGCCGCTTTGGCCGATCTTCTTCAGCTACGTACTGTCCTTCGTCAATGTCGGCATTTACTGGAACAACCTGCACAACATGTTCCACACTGTGCAGCGCGTCGACGGCCGGGTCTTGTGGGCCAACCTCAACCTTCTTTTCTGGCTGTCGCTGATGCCGGTGACCACGGCCTTCATGGGCGAAAATCATTTCGCCCCGGTACCGGTCGCCGTCTATGGCGTCGATCTGGCGCTCTGCGCCGTTGCCTACAACATCCTGGTCATCAAACTGCGCCATCTGCACGGCGTGGAGACGACCTTCGCTAGGGCCGTCGGCCAGGATCGCAAGGGCAAGATTTCGCTGGCCCTCTATCTGGCCGGGATAGCGCTGACCTTCGTCAGCCAATGGATCGGCGTAGCCATCTACGTGCTGGTGGCGACCATCTGGTTCGCGCCGGACAAGCGCTTCGAACGTCTGATCGAAAAATAGCCAAAACCATTCCAGGAAAAGTGCGTAGCAGTTTTTCGTCCGGAAAAATAATCCGCTCTATTTCCGCATCGCCTTCAGCTTCTCGGCCGCCGAGGCGGCAAGGTCGGCATAGCGCTCCTCCAGCCGCTCGGCCGCCTTGATGACGGGAAAGTCGTGGCCGAACTTCTCCAGCGCCAGACGCAGCTTCTCGGCGAAATCCGCCTGTTTCTCCAGCGCCGCGAACAAGGTCTTGACCTGCGCCTCGCTGATATCGGGATTGGCGAGCATTTTCGGCACCTCGCGGCCCATCTGGTCGCCGGTGGTGGTCTGCTCCTTCAGGATGCCGATCCAGTCGGTCAAATGCTGAACTCCTTTCTTGGCAGCATGCGCGGGGTGTGCTGTCGCGGTCAACCCGTTGCCGCTGTCGCGGTCAACCCGTTGCCGCTGTCGCGGTCAACCCGTTGCCGCTGTCGCGGTCAACCATGCGACGATCGAGGCTTGTCTCGGCGTTGACCGGCGTTAAGTTCGGCTCAACCCGAACAAGGACATGGACCATGACCAGCAACGCCGAAATCCAGACCGCTCTGCCCGCTTTCGCCTCCGGCAATGTCGCCGTCATTACCGGCGGCGGCAGCGGCATCGGCCTTGCCGCTGCCAAGCGGTTCGCGGCCATGGGCATGAAGACGGTGCTGGCCGATCTCGGCGGCGTGCGCCTCGACCAGGCGCAGCAGGCGGTCGCCGCTATCGCCGGGGACGATGCCGTCCTTCCGGTCCCCACCGATGTCTCGAAGCCCGACGAGGTCGACCGGCTGGCGGAACTTGCCTGCGGCGCATTCGGCGCGGTCTCTGTGCTGATGAACAATGCCGGTGTCGGCAACAATCCGGGCAAGCCGTGGGAAAACCGTGACGCCTGGAAGCGGCTGCTCGACACCAATTTCTGGGGCGTCGTGCATGGCGTCGAGGCCTTCGCGCCGCGCATGCTGGCCGCGGGCAAGCCGGGCCTGATCATCAACACCGGTTCGAAGCAAGGCATCACCACGCCGCCCGGCAATCTTGCCTACAACGTCTCCAAGGCCGGCGTGAAGACCTTCACCGAGGGGCTGGCGCACGCGCTGCGCAACGAGCCCGGGGCGAAGGTTTCCGCGCATTTGCTGATCCCCGGCTTCACCTATACCGGCCTGACCGAGGGCGCGACGGAAAAGCCGGCCGGCGCCTGGACGGGCGAGCAGGTGATCGATTTCATGCTGGCATCGCTCAAGCAGGATGACTTCTACATCCTGTGCCCGGACAATGAGGTTACGCGGCCCACGGACGAAAAGCGCATGGCCTGGGCGATCGGCGACATCATCGAAAACCGCCCCGCCCTGTCGCGCTGGCATCCGGACCACAAGGACGCGTTCGCAGCCTTTATGAACCGCTGACAACCCGTTCAAGCAGCGGCTTTCTTCTTGGGGCCGTTCTTCCCGGCCGCAGCTTTCTTCACGGCAGCCTCGGCGACCTCGCGATCATGCCGCTTTGCGGCCTTTTCGCACTTGTCACGGATCTCCTCCACTTCGGATTCAGTCAGATGCTCGATGCCGATGAAGGTGTTGTGGGCCCGGCTCACCCGGATCAATTCGTCGAGCTTGGTCTGGATGGCCGCGCTGTCACGATTTTGTGTGTTCTGGATGAGGAACACCATCAGGAAGGTGACTATGGTGGTGCCGGTGTTGATGACAAGTTGCCACGTATCCGAGAAGCCGAAAACCGGGCCGGTTACCGCCCAGATCACCACAATCAACACGCAGATGGCGAAGGTCGGCGGCATGCCGGCCAGATGTGCCACCCAATTGGCTATCCTGGTGAAAAGTTTCTCGATCATCGATCCCTCGACGAGCCATCATCGCGCGGCATTTCGAGAGAAACAAGGCGCCCGCCTTTCCAGTTCCCGCCGATCGAATTTTCGCCCGCACGCATCTGCAATCGAATACACGCGAGAGGCGTATGGCTGCGAAAAAACACCTTATCCGTTTGTTGCCATAGTACCGGTGCGGGACAAAAAGCCTGCTCCGCTTCACGGCGGTTTACCTCCAGCCCCTTCCGCTGCGCCACCCCCGCATGGCGGAAGGGGCACCAAATCGCATCTTGTCAGAGAGTTTCGTCTTCCCAACGTTCGAGGAAGGCCTCGATCGGCAATGACTGCATGTCGGGAATGGCCTTTGCCAGTTTCTCCGGCGGCCAGTCCCACCAGGCAAGGTTTTCGATGCGCGCCGCCGTGGCGGCGGCGAACCGCGGGCGCAGAGGTTTGGCCGGAACGCCGGCGACGATGGTGTAAGGCGGTACGTCATGCGTCACCACCGCATTGGCGCCGATGACGGCGCCGTTGCCGATCGTAACCCCTGGCATGACGACGGCGCCGTGGCCGATCCAGACATCGTGCCCGATGCTGACCGGCTTTGCCTGCCGCCGCTCGCGAAATGCCGCGTCGACGCCGAGCCAGCGGAAATACTCGTTCGGCCGGTAGCTGACCTTGTGCTGGGTCAACCGCTCGATCGGGTGTTCGAGCGCGTTGATGCGGCTGTTGGCGGCGATCGAGCAGAACTTGCCGATCGTCGTGTAGATCGCTTCCGAATGCCGCTCGAAATAGGAAAAGTCGCCGACCGTCACCTCGCGCAGGATCACCCGCTCGCCGATCGAGGCATAGCGGCCGAGCCTACATGCCTTTAGCTCCGCTGTCGGATGGATGCGCGGCTCGGGATCTTTCAGGACGAGGTGTTCAGGACGGTCCATGGCGCGGCTTTACGCCCGGGCGACTGGCCCCGCAAGCCGGGACCAATCGCCGCACAGGGTCTATTGCGGCTTGCCCTTCGTCCACACGATGTTCTGACCATAGAGCGGCACGGTGGTGACGGACATCTTCGCGGAGCCGTTCTGCACCTGGCGCGAATGCGATGCTGCGATCGAAATAGGCGACATGGCAGGTGACGCCGTCGACTTTCGGATCCTTGATCGCATCGACCATGATGTCGTTGCCGACCCAGTCGACGCCGACCTTGCCGACCTCGTCGGCGGCCGCGGCGCCGGCGCTCAGGGCAAGGCATGCGGCGAATACGCCGATCAGTTTTCGCAAGGAAGCCTCCTCGGGTTCGTGTTTGCCGATGTCAGGTGGGACAGGACCATGGCATTTGCAAGCCATTCGATAACGACGGTGCGAGGCCAGGCTGCGCGCGCCGTTCAGAGCTGGCATGTCATCATGGTTGCGGCAACGCGACATCTTTGCGCCGGTCGCGCCGAACCGTTAGTACTGTTGTCAAAATGGGCTCGCGCCTGGTCCGGCACGCCACGATGATCACGACGGATAGTTTCTGATGATGCGCTCAATTCTGGTCGGCATTCTCGTCCTGATGGCGGCAGGCATCGGCTGGCTCACCTTCGACTGGTACCGCGGCCATTATGGCGGCGAGCCCTATGGCGCCCCCTTCGCCCTGATCGACCAGAAGAAAGCGCCGATCACCGAGGCTGCGTTCCGAGGTCATCCGAGCGTCGTCTTCTTCGGCTTCACCCACTGCCCGGAAGTCTGCCCGACGACACTGTTCGAACTGGCCGGCTGGCTTAAGACGATGGGCGACAGCGGCAAGACCCTCAACGCCTATTTTGTCACTGTGGACCCTGAGCGCGACACGCCGGAGATCATGAACTCCTACGTCAGCAACTTCTCCGACCGCATCACCGGCATCACCGGCGATCCGGACAAGGTCCATGCCATGGCCAAGGCCTTCGGCATCTACTGGAAGAAGGTCGACACCGGCGACGGCGACTACACGATGGACCACACGGCCTCGGTGCTGCTGCTCAACGCCAGGGGCGAGTTCGCCGGCACCATCGCCTATGGCGAAAGCGCCGACACCGCGATTGCCAAGCTGAAGCGGCTCGCGGCGGGCGGCCAGGCATGATCCCGAGAAGTGGGAACCGGTTCTCGGAAATGATCATGCTTGAACAAGAGTCGCCCTGATGGCGCAGACAAGGTTCCATTTTACCGCGGGCAAGGCCGAGGCCGACCGCATCTTCGCGGCGCTCGACGCCGCCTTCGAGGATGACGGCCTGCCGCTCGCCGTGCTTGAGGTCGACGAGGCCAACGACATCCACGAAGTGTCGCTCTATGCCGATGGCGATGTCGATGCGGTCGAAGCGCGGGTCAACGACGTCCTCGCAGGACTCGCTCTTTCGAAGCCGGTCGAACGCGAGACGCTTCCCGATATCGACTGGGTGGCGCGCTCGCTCGAAGGACTGAAGCCGGTCCGCGCCGGACGTTTCTTCGTCCATGGCGCGCATGATCGCGGCAAGCGCCACAGCAGCGATCTCGCCATCGAGATCGAGGCGGGCCTCGCCTTCGGCACCGGCCATCACGGCACCACTGCCGGCTGCCTCGAAATGCTGGAGCAGGTGGTGCTGCGCGAACGCCCGCGCAACGCGCTCGATCTCGGAACGGGGAGCGCGGTGCTGGCGATCGCGCTGGCCAAGCTCGCGCATATCCCGGTTCTGGCGACCGACATCGATCCGGTTGCCGTTCGCGTCGCCGCCGCCAATGCCCGCCTCAATCATGTCAAGGCGCTCGTCGAGACGGTGACGGCGCCGGGTTTCCATCACCCGATCTTCGCCAGGCGCGCGCCCTTCGATCTGATCGTCGCCAACATCCTGGCGCGGCCGCTGATGCGGCTGGCGCCGGAGATGGCCAAGCACATCAGGCTCGGCGGCTCGCTGGTACTTTCCGGCATCCTCGACCGCCAGCGCGACGCCGTGATCTCGGCCTATGTCGGCCAGAGCTTCCGCCACGTCCGCACCCTGCATCGCGAGGGCTGGGTGACGATCCACCTCAAGCGCTGAGACCCAGCCTGATCCATTATTCTGGCCCTGCCGAAATCGATTCCGGTTTGGGAGGCCATGCGCTACGGTCCAGCCATTCGAGGAGATGCCATAATGTTCCAGACCTTTGACTCAGCAGGCGATCCGGCCGTCGGCAAGCCGCGCGTGGCGATGCTGCGCCAATGGCTGGCGGAGAACGGCCTGGACGGCTTCATGGTGCCGCGTGCCGACGAGCATCAGGGCGAGTATGTCGCCGACCGCTCGGCGCGGCTGAAATGGCTGACCGGTTTTTCCGGCTCCGCCGGCGTTGCCATCATCCTGCGCGACCGCGCCTTCGTCTTCGTCGACGGCCGCTACACGCTGCAGGTGCGCAATGAGGTCGACCTTTCGATCTTCACCATCGAGAGCCTCATCGACAATCCGCCAGCCTCCTGGATCAAGGACAATCTCGGCAAGGGCGCGCGGCTCGGCTTCGACCCCTGGCTGCATACGATCGGCGAGATCAAGGCGCTAAAGGCTTCGGCCGAACAGTCCGGCGCGACGCTGGTGCCGCTCGACAAAACCCGATCGACGTCGTCTGGAAGGATCAGCCGGAGCCGCCGCGCGCACCGGTGGAGCTCCACCCGATCGCCTTTGCCGGCGAGCTTGCCAAGGACAAGCTGGCGCGGCTGGCTGGCGTGATCGAAAAGGACGGCGCGACCCATGCGGTGCTGACCGACCCCTCCTCGATCGCCTGGGCCTTCAACATCCGTGGCGGCGACGTGGCGCACACGCCGCTGGCGCTCGGCTTCGCCATCCTCGCCGCCGACGGCAAGCACCAGCTCTTCATGGACCCGCGCAAATTCTCGCGCCAGGTCGCGGCCTATCTCACCCAGCTTGCCGATCTGCACGATCCGGGCGAGTTCGAAGCAGCCATCGCTGGGCTTGCCGACGATGGCGCAAAAATCGCGCTCGATCCGGTGCTGGCGGCGGAAAAGCTGAAGATGCTGGTCGAAGGCAATGGCGGCGCGGTCATATCGGCCGCGGACCCCGCCCGCATCCCGCGCGCCACCAAGAACCAGGCCGAGGTCAACGGCAGCCGCGCCGCGCATCGCCGCGACGGCGCCGCGGTCGCCAAGCTGCTCTGCTGGCTCGACCGGCAGAAGCCGAACACGCTCGACGAGATCGATGTCGTGACCAGGCTCGAGGAGGTGCGCCGACAGACCGGTGAGGAAACGCAGATGCCGCTGCGCGACGTCTCCTTCGACACCATTTCCGGCGCCGGTCCGAACGGCGCCATCATGCACTACCGCGTTTCGCGCGCCACCAGCCGCAAGCTTCAGAGCGGCGAGCTGTTCCTGCTCGATTCCGGCGGGCAGTACCAGGACGGCACCACCGATATCACCCGCACGGTGCCGATCGGCCAGCCGACCGAGGAGATGCGCGAGCGCTTCACGCTGGTGCTGAAGGGCATGATCGGCATCTCGACGCTGCGCTTTCCCGCCGGAACGCGCGGCTCCGAAATCGACGCGATCGCCCGCATGGCACTATGGAAGCATGGCTGCGATTTTGCCCATGGCACCGGCCACGGGGTCGGCTCCTACCTTGCCGTGCACGAAGGCCCGCAGCGCATCGCCCGCACCGGCACCGAAAAACTGCTTGCCGGCATGATGCTCTCCAACGAGCCGGGCTACTACAAGGAAGGGTCTTACGGCATTCGCATCGAGAACCTGATCCTGGTGACACCGGCGGAGCAGATCGAAGGCGGCGACATCGCCATGCACGGTTTCGAGACGCTGACGCTGGCGCCGATCGACAAGCGCCTCATCCGCACCGATCTTCTGACGCGCGACGAGTTGCACTGGCTCGACCAGTATCACGCGCGCGTGCTTTCCGAGATCGGTCCGATGGTGGATGTCGAGACGCTGGCCTGGCTGGAGAAGGCGACAGCGCCGCTGCCGCACGACGCCAAGATCTGAGGTCAGCTTCTTTCTCCCCGTTCACGGGGAGAAATGCCCGGCAGGGCAATGAGCGACTATCTGAGGTGTCAAGTTGCATTTGCGAACTCGCTTCGCGCATCGCGTGCTTTTGCATTGAGAAT
>NZ_LPWA01000047.1 GCF_001510895.1 Mesorhizobium loti
CTGGTCGAGGTCAAGGCGACCGGCATCTGCCACACCGACGAGTTCACGCTCTCGGGCGCCGATCCGGAAGGCATCTTTCCGGCGATCCTCGGCCATGAGGGCGCCGGCATCGTCGTCGATGTCGGCAAGGGGGTGACCTCGGTCAGGAAGGGCGACCATGTCATCCCGCTCTACACGCCCGAATGCCGGCAGTGCCCGTCGTGTCTGTCGCGCAAGACCAATCTGTGCACCGCCATCCGCGCCACGCAGGGGCAAGGCCTGATGCCCGACGGCACCTCGCGCTTCTCGGTCGGCGGCGAGAAGCTCTTCCACTATATGGGCTGCTCGACCTTCTCCAACTTCACCGTGCTGCCCGAGATCGCGGTGGCCAAGGTCAATCCCGACGCCCCCTTCGACAAGATCTGCTACATCGGCTGCGGGGTGACCACCGGCATCGGCGCGGTGATCAACACGGCCAAGGTCGAGCAGGGTGCGACGGCGGTCGTGTTCGGCCTCGGCGGCATCGGCTTGAACGTCATCCAGGGGCTTCGCCTTGCCGGCGCCGACATGATCATCGGCGTCGATCTCAACAACGACAAGAAGGCCTGGGGCGAGAAGTTCGGCATGACGCATTTCGTCAATCCGAAGGAGATCGACGGCGACATCGTGCCTTACCTGGTCAACATGACCAAGCGCGGCGCCGACCAGATCGGCGGCGCCGACTACACCTTCGACTGCACCGGCAACACCAAGGTGATGCGCCAGGCGCTGGAGGCCTCGCATCGCGGCTGGGGCAAGTCGGTCGTCATCGGCGTCGCCGGCGCCGGCCAGGAGATTGCAACCAGGCCGTTCCAGCTGGTCACCGGGCGCAGCTGGATGGGCACCGCCTTCGGCGGCGCGCGCGGCCGCACCGACGTGCCGAAGATCGTCGACTGGTACATGGAAAAGAAGATCCAGATCGACCCGATGATCACCCATACGCTGAAGCTGGAGGACATCAACAAGGGCTTTGACCTCATGCATGAGGGCAAGTCGATCCGCAGCGTCGTGATTTACTGAGGAAAATAAAGCCGCCGACCCAATGGCCAGCGACTGAAGTTGCACAGGTTCAACAAGGGAGGACTCAATGCCTGAGAAACTGCATCCGAAGATCGACAACGGCCTGCCGAAGGAGAGCGCTTCCTTTGCCGGCGGCACGCTGGTCTGCGCCTGCACCAACAATCCGGTGAAGGTGAAGGTCAAGGGCCAGATCGCCCACAACCACGCCTGCGGCTGCACCAAATGCTGGAAGCCGGACGGCGCGGTGTTCTCGGTGGTGGCGGTTGCCGGCACCGGCGACGTCACCGTCACCGAGAACGGCGATAAGCTCAAGGTGGTCGACCCGGCAGCGCTGATCCAGCGCCATGCCTGCACCGGCTGCGGCGTCCACATGTACGGCCCGGTCGAGCGCGACCATCCCTTCAAGGGCCTTTCCTTCATCCATCCCGAGCGTTTCGAGGAGGACGGCTGGTCGCCGCCGGGCTTCGCCGCCTTCGTCTCCTCGATCATCGAATCCGGTGTCGACCCGAGCCGCATGGCCGGCATCCGCTCCCAGCTGAAGTCGATCGGGCTCGAACCCTATGACTGCCTCAACCCCGGCCTGATGGACTACATCGCCACCTGGACGGCGAAGAAGTCGGGCGCCTTGG
>NZ_LPWA01000048.1 GCF_001510895.1 Mesorhizobium loti
GGGCTAGCGTGCGCACACATTTGCTTCGTGCTGTGGTCAAGCGTGAAGAAGCGCCGTCGGAAAAAGGCTTGAAGCGTTTGAATCGTCTGTGATTCTGTAGCTGCCATTGTTGATACAGGAGGTTTTGACGATGGCTTCGTTGCTTGGATACTTCGGCGACCTGCGCCTGCAAAAAAGGGGAGCATGGTTCTGGAGCGCATGTTTGCGCGTGTCAGCGCGGGCATGCGGCGGCTGGCTGACACGCGCGCCGAGAAGGTCGCGTTCACGCGCCTGTTTCGCAATCGCCACGTGAGCAAGCAAGAGATCATCCGCACGGCGGCGGCGCGAACCAGCGAAGTGGCCGCCGGCCGCCACGTGCTGATCATCGAGGACAGCAGCGAGATCAACTATGAAGCCAAGGCTTCACGCAAGCGCGGTCTCGGTCGTGTCGGCAATGGCAAGGATATCGGGCTGTTCGTGCATCCGGCGCTGGCCGTGGATGCGGTGGACGGCTCGGTCCTTGGCCTTGCAGGCGCCACGATCTGGCGGCGCGAGGCAAAGAAGGCGGATGACTACCAGGCGCTGCCGATCGAAGACAAGGAAAGCTACAAATGGATCGGTACGGCCAAGGCGGCATGCCAGGCGCTGACCGACACGCCGCAGATGACGGTGGTCGGCGACCGCGAAGCCGACATCTACGAAGTGTTTGCAAGGCTTCCCGATGAGCGCACCCATGTGCTCATTCGCGCTGTGCGGGATCGGGCTTTGGGCACGCGGGGCGAGCGCTTGTTCAGCGCGATCGCCAAGACGCCCGAAGCCGGCCGCATTGCCTTCGAGCTGCAGGCACGTCCCGGCCGGCCGGCCCGCACCGTCGAACTGGCCGTTCGCTTCGCCGCGGTGAACTTGCGCCAGCCCCGCCTTGGCGCTGACAGCCGCGATCCGCACGAACTCACGCTCAACGCGGTGGAAGTGCGTGAGATCGATCCACCTTCGGCCAAGGACGCGGTGATCTGGCGGCTTCTGACGACACATTGCGTCAACACGCTGGCCAGCGCCATTGCTGTCGTCGAGATGTATCGCTCGCGCTGGATCGTCGAACAGCTGTTCCGGACCGTGAAGTCGCAGGCCATCGATCTGGAGGAAAGTCTCATCGCCGATGGCGATGCACTCGAACGGCTGGCCGCCGCCGCTCTGGTCGTCGCCACCAGGGTCATGCAACTCGTACACGGGCGTGGTTCGCCGGGCCAGGCCTTCCAGGCCGCACGCCTCTTCGATCCCACCGAGATCACCGTCCTGGAAGCGCTCATCGCCAAGCTTGAAGGCAAGACCCAAAAGCAGAAGAACCCACACCCCATGCACACGCTCGCCTGGGCCGCCTGGGGTATCGCTAGGCTCGGAGGCTGGAACGGCTACGAAAAGGAACGACCGCCAGGGCCTATCACCTTCACTCACGGCCTCAGACGCTTCAACGCCATCGTAGACGGCTTCGTTCTGGCCACAAAAGAATGAACCCGAAGCAAATGTGTGCGCACGCCAGCCC
>NZ_LPWA01000049.1 GCF_001510895.1 Mesorhizobium loti
CAGACCGCTGACAAACCCCGTCGATTTTCGGCGGGGTTTTGTTTTGTTGATTGATTGCACTTGGCCAATTGGTGTCGGGAGGAAATGTCAGGAGGCTGCCGACGCAGGTTGGGCCTCATGCGAGGCTCGGTTTAGGCTTTGGCCAGAGGCTGATTGCGATCTTTTTCATGTTCTGGGCGGCGGCTGCGATCAGGCACTGGCAGGCGACGCGTGTTCGCCCTCGGAAGTGGGCGTAGCGATGGCCGAAGAGCTGCTTGGCATCGGCGAAGGATCGCTCGACGGTTTCCTTGCGGCGGCGATAGATGGCCTTGCCCCATGCCGTGAGCCGGTTAGCGTCGACCCGCTCGCGGGCGTCCTGCCAGACATGACGTGTGATGGTGCGCTCGGCGTTGGCATTTGATGTGCAGGAGGCCAGCAGCGGACAGTCGCGGCAGATGGCTGGGTCGCTCCTGTATTGGCGGTAGCCGGCGCGATCGGTCGTGGCATAGGTGAGCAACTGGCCCTGCGGGCAACGATAGCCGTCCAGCTCCGCTTCATGGACGAAGTCGCTCTTCCTCATCTTGCCGGGCTTTGGCGGGGTTGGGTTGCGATAGCCGATGACGCCCCTGACGTTCCTGTCCTCCAGTCCCTTGGCGATGCCCGGCGTGGCATAGCCGGCATCCAGTCCCGCCGCCGCCACCGTGAAGCCGAAGCGCTCCACCTGGCGGTCGAGCCGGCCAAGATAAACGATCGAGTCGTGCACGTTGGCCGGCGTGGCGAAAGTGTCGGTGATGATGCCGCAGCGCCCATCCACCGTGCGGTGATCGAGATAGAAGAAGCCCTTCGGCTTGCCCTCGCGCACCATGTAGCCGGCCTCCGGATCGGCGCGCGAGATCTTGGTCTGCTTCTCGGGCGGCTTGCGCTGCTTGCTCTTCAGCGGCTTCTGGCCATGCAGCGCCCGCTCGGCCTCGATCGCGCGGTCGAGATCGGCCCAGTAGTCGGCACGCGACTTGGCGACCATGGCAAGGTCGTATTTGCCCTTGTTGGCGTTGGCCTTCAGGTGGGTGCTGTCGGTATAGAGCACCGTGCCGTCGACCAGACCTACCCGGATCGCCTGCTCGACGATGCGGTCGAAGATCGCTTGCGCGATCGTCTCGTCCTGGTAGCGCCGCCGACGGTTCTGCGACAGCGTCGAGGCGTCGAACACCTTGTCGGTCAGCTTCAGCCGCAGGAACCAGCGGTAGGCGACATTGACCTCGATCTCGCGCACCAGCTGCCGCTCCGAGCGCACCCCAAACAGGTAGCCGACGAACAGCGCCTTGAACATCAAGGTCGGGTCCAGTGGCGGCCGGCCGTTGTCGGCGCAGTAAAGCGGCGCCGTCAGATCGTGGATGAACGAGAAGTCGATCGCTCGATCGATCTTGCGTAACAAATGGTCCGCCGGGACCAGTTGGTCCAGCGTTACCATCTCAAGCGCGGTCTGTTCGGGGGCGGGTCGCTTCAACATGACCCAGTGAATCAAAAACCCCC
>NZ_LPWA01000050.1 GCF_001510895.1 Mesorhizobium loti
TCCTTACATGAGGGTTCGACTGTCAACGCGATTATTGCATTTGTTTCTCCGCTTTCGGATGGTCCTGCTCGCTACGATTGGTCCGGGGGCGTCCGTGTCTCGCAGCTAGAACTGCGTCACCTTACATACGGTCGGGCCACAACGATGGCGCGTACCAGAATGCCTCTTGCACGAGGCGTAGCCCTCGGCGAGACGCGACCCACCTGAAACGCGGCAGCTATGAACTGCCAAAGAAGAAGACGGTCGCACTCCCCATATCGCAGCCGACCAGAGTATGGTCAGCAGCAAATCCTGTTTCTCTTATACTTCGGTTGCGGTTTCCGTGCGGATATCGACGCCTGCCGGCACCACCCCATCTTCGACGTAGCGCCAGAGTGCGATTAGCAACTTTCGCGCCATCGCCACGATCGCGATCCGCCGCGTACGTCCGGTCATCGTACCAACGCGATCGCGAAACCATTTGGCCAGGTCGCTGCCAGGCTGATAGCGAAGCCAGAGCCAGGCAAGCTGGATCATCGTCGTTCTGGCGCGTGGGTTTCCGGCCCGACTGATCCGTCGATCCCTGTCCATGCCGCCGCTTTGGAAAGGCATCGGCGCAATTCCGACATAGCTGGCGAGTTGCCGCCGGTTGCCGAACGAACGGTAGAATACCTCGCGCGTGAGAACGGCCGCGAAGTTCGCGCCGACGCCGCGGATAAGGCACAGGCTTGCAATCTTTCCGCAGGCCTGGTCCGTCGGATCGGCGTTGGCGGCCTCGTCTCGTTCAGCTTCGACCTCCCGGATCAACTCCAAGGTCACTACGAGCCGGCGACGCAGTCGGTCCAGTTCAGCCCTAAGATGGCACGCCAATTCCCGACCGTCGCCGGTCCGGACTGCTGCAAGATCACGATCCCATGAGCGCAGGGAAGGCCTTTTGTGGATACCCTGCGTGAACAGCAATGCTTGGACGCGGTTCTCGATACGCAGCTTCTCCTGTACCAGATGCTCGCGCTCGCGGTGAATGCGTTTGGCGTCCTCCTCATCTGGTGTGGGCACCCGCACCATGCTGCAGGCCTGTCGGTCCCCCTGAAGGTAGGCTGCAAGCACACGCAACATGCCTTCCGCGTCGAGCCGGTCGGTCTTGGCCCGGCGGGCACGTCGGTTGACGAGAATGCTGGTTGGTTCGAGCACATGATTGACGATCCCGTGCGAGGTCAGAAACCGATGGAGCCAGAAGCCGTCACGCCCCGCCTCAAAGCAGCAATGAAGCCCTAGCGCCACGCCTGTTCGGGAGAGGACGCGGGCTTGCATTGATGAGAGATGCGACAGGAGAGCGGCCGTGTCGCCGGCGTCGATTTTGTGAAGTCGTGGCTTCTCCACTCCCGGCAAGCGAGCGGCAACGAGCCATGTCGATCGGCTGAGTTCGATGGCGATGATGATGACGTTCTCGGGGTCAATCGCATTCGAGGTCATGATGG
>NZ_LPWA01000051.1 GCF_001510895.1 Mesorhizobium loti
ATGGCCGCTCCGCCGCTCACCATAACTGAGCCGGAAATCGACCTCTTCATGGAGCTTCTCAAAGAGACGTTCAATATCTTTGAGCGCGAGGTCCGATGACGTCCGTGGTGTGCGGTGCCCCGTAGTCCCGAAGTTGTGCGACAGTTAACTAATGAAGGAGCCAAACATGTGCGGCCTCTGCGGATGGATTGATTTCGATCGTGACCTAGGAGCTCCCGACGCGCGAAGGGAACTTGCCTACATGACGGCCACCATGGCTTACCGCGGTCCGGACGACGAGGGGACTTGGGTTGACGGGCCCGCGGCGCTGGGACACCGTCGCTGGCGATCATTGACATCCAGGGCGGTCGCCAGCCTATGACGCTAGAGGAGGACGGCCGACCCGCGCTGGTGCTCGTCTACACGGGGGAAACTTACAACTACCGCGAGCTACGTCGACGGCTCGCCGCCTTGGGCCATCAGTTCGACACGAGCAGCGACACCGAGGTGGTGCTGCACACCCACCGCGAGTGGGGCCATCGCGATCCCCGTACCGCCGTGAGCGAACTCAACGGGATGTTCGCTTACGCGCTCTGGGACACCGTTAGGCGCGAACTGTTTCTCATACGTGACCGGCTCGGCATCAAGCCGCTCTACTACTACCCCACCGAGCACGGAGTGTTATTCGGCTCCGAGCCAAAGGCGATACTCGCCAATAGTCTCGCGGAACGGGTTATGGACGCCGAGGGGCTTCGTCGCAGCCTATGCTACTTCGCCGACCCGTACAACGCCGTGTTCCGCGGCATGCGTGAGGTACGGCCCGGCCACATCGTGCGCGTGGCCCGCGAAGGCATCCAGGAGATGAGCTATTGGCAGCTCACCGACAGCGGGCATACCGACGACGTACCTACGACCGTCCGGCGGGTCCGAGAGCTGCTTGAGGACGTTATTCAGCGACAGCTCATCGCCGATGTGCCGCTGTGCACGCTCCTGTCGGGCGGGCTTGATTCCTCGGCCGTGACCGCACTAGCCGCGCGCTTCACCGACAAACCTATCCGCTCCTTCGCCCTCGACTTCGTCGGCTATTCCGACAATTTTACCCCCGGTCCGGGGCGCGGCACACCCGACGGGCCGTACGTCCGGGATGTCGCGAAATTCGTTGATACGGACCACGCCGACATCACATTGTCCGCAGACGAACTAATGAACCCAACCGTGCAGGCTGCCACGCTCCACGCCCGCGATCTGCCATTGACCATGGGCGACCTTGATAGCTCACTCTACCTTCTGTTCCGGGCGATCAAGCAACACTCGACGGTGGCCCTGTCAGGGGAGGCGGCCGACGAGCTTTTTGGCGGCTACAGGTTCTTCACCGATCCCGCGCGCGTTCAGGCCGACACATTT
>NZ_LPWA01000052.1 GCF_001510895.1 Mesorhizobium loti
AACGTCGAGGCATGGGTCCCGTCGGGCCGCACCACATGGACAGTGGACGTGTGGTCCATAAAATAGTCGTCGCCAATGACGCGCTTCGCGTAGTAGATGCGATACGCATTCGCGGCGGCTTGGATTTGGGCCGGGCTGCCGGACAAGCCGACGATTCGCGGATCGAAGGCGGCCGTGTAGTCGACCAGAATCGGCAAGGTGTCGCGCTCGGGATCGACGGTGATGAACAGCGGCACGATCCGGTCGGCGCTCGGACCAAGTTGGCTCATGGCCTCGGCGATGTTACTGAGCGTCGTCGGGCAAACATCCGGACAATGCGTATAGCCGAAGAAGATGAGCAGCCACTGGCCGCGGAAATCCGTATCGGAAACCTGGCGCCCGCTCCTCGCGTCGATCAATGCGAACGGTCCGCCGACGGACGGAGCCTGCCGGTGGTGGAACCAGAAGACCGATGCGATCGCAGCGACGAAGATGAGTCCTGCCACAATCAGCCCCCAGGGACCTCGCATTGGCGGCAGTTCTCGGACCGTCTCGGATGCTGGCTGAGGTTCGGCCATCTCAGTTGGCGCTGCCGGCTTGATTGCCCGGATCGCTCATCGCGGCGATTTTTCCGATGCGCGCGGTCGCCTCGACAGTGCCTGCCTTTTCGAATCTCAGGAGCAGTTGGACGCTTTCGCCCTCTCGCAGCGGCTGCTTCAGTCCCGTCATCATCATATGGGTGCCGCCGGGCTTAAAGGTGAACGAGCCCCCGGCGGGAACGTCGATCGTCTGAAGCTGGACCATCTTCGCGATCCCGTTGTCGTTCGTCTCTGAGTGGAACTGGATGCGCTCGGCCGCCGGGCTTGATACGCCCAGCAGGCGGTCGTCGCTGCTTCCGTTGTTGATAATCGTCACGTAGGCGCCGCCCGTCACCGCACCCTTGGGTGACGCCCGCGCCCAGGCATGTTCGACTGTGATGCCGCTCGAATCCGCTGCAGCGACCGCGACTGTCAAAGTGCCGATCGCGAAAACGAGGGCTGCGATAATGGACTTCATCGATCTGCTCCTATGTCGAATGTTCATCGACCAGCTTGCGCAGCTTGTCCGCGATCTGGTCGCCAGGCGTCGCGCCCTCGACGACGTCCACGAATTTGCCGTCGGGTCCCATGATGTAAAAATATGCGCTGTGTTCGACGGTGTAATTCTGGCCCTGTTCCTTATGAAGCTTGAAATACACCCGATATACTTTTGCCACGGCGTCGGTTTGCGCCTGCGTGCCCACGAGGCCGACAATCCGATGATCAAAGGACTCAAGGAAGGCGGACATCGCCTTGGGCATATCCCTCTCGGGGTCGACGGTGATGAAGAGCGGCTGAAATTTCTC
>NZ_LPWA01000053.1 GCF_001510895.1 Mesorhizobium loti
ATCCTGGCCGCTCCGGTATGCCCACATGTACGAGGTGCTGGCGGCCTCTCGATCCTTTTCCTTCAGAACCTGAACAGTCGTCTCGTCGCCATGGATGAGCAACTGTGTTTTTCAGGTGTGTTGAGGGTTCCATTCCTGATTGTTGCGCAGCATGGCGCTGAGGATGGTGAGGATCTTGCGCGCGACGGCGATGATGGCGACCTTCGGCTTCTTTCCGGCGTCGCGCAGGCGCTTGTGGAAGGCCTTGATGACGGGATTGGAGCGACTGGCTGTGAGCGCCGCCATGTAGAGGACCCTGCGCACTTCGGCGCGGCCGCCCCAGATGCTGCGGTAGCCCTTGAGGACGCCGCTGTCATGGTCGTAGGGCGCCAGGCCGACGAGGGCTGCGATCTCGCGCCGCGAGGCTTGACCGAGCTCGGGAACGAGAGCGAGCAACGAGTGGCTGAGAACCGGGCCGGCGCCGCAGAAGGACTGCATCAGGCGATCCTTCTCGGCGAACTGCGCATGGCTTGCCACGAGTTCGGCAAGGCGCTTGCCGATAAGCAGGATGTCGGTTTCGATGCTGCGCAGGCGCCGGGCAAAGATGCGCCTGACCGCCGGTTCACGAACCTGTTCGAGTTGATTGGCCAGGCTGACCTTGTCTTCGGTGAGCTGGCGGCGGGCGTTCACCAACGCGGCGAGTTGTTCGGTGAGCGGATCGCATTGCATGGCCCGGGTCGCATTTCAGCCGTGAAGCGGGCAATCACGCAGGCATCGATGCGGTCGTTCTTGGCCCTGCGGCCAAGCGCGCGGGCATAGTGGCGCAGCTTGTGCGGATTGACGTTCCTGACCGACAGGCCGGCCTTGCGCAACGCCTTCTTGGCGCCGCGCTCGTAGCCGCCGCTCGGCTCGATGCCGATCGCCCGCACCGTCCGGCCCGAGAGCCGCTTGATCAGACGCGCCCAGCCTTGGGCGTCATTGTCGACCCGAAAGCTTTCTCCCGTCTCCAGGATCGCGACATCCAGCCATCCCTTGGCGACGTCGATGCCGACCACCAGCCCGTCTTCAGTCATCTTCTTCGTCCCTTCCTTGCGTGCGGGGGCTTGCCCCTTGCAACTGTTCGGGTTCACAAAAGAAGACGGCCGGGCCCCAGCTCATCCACGGTATCGGCACCTGAGGGGCGACGGGCTCTCGGCCGTCGCCGCGGACGGGGTGATCGCCCCATCCGCGGCGACCACCACAATGAACGATTCGCTACACACAAGGGGCTGCGATCTGAGCCGCAGCTTCAGGGCGTCATAGATGCGGGAGAGATGCTTTTCGCTCGAGCCGATCACCCAGTGGCCCAGAGCGCCTCGGCTG
>NZ_LPWA01000054.1 GCF_001510895.1 Mesorhizobium loti
AAATGTTTGTGGCGACTCACATCGACCACGTTTTCACATTTCGACAGGAGCAGCCGCCATCATCTGGGCTCGGCCGAGACCCCAATCACCCCATCTGACCCGAAACTCGAGATTGGGCGTGGACGCGGTTGAGTGGCCCCGTCCGTTGTGATTCGCTTGAGCTGTCTAGAGCATCGGACATTCAGGTTGAATCGCGAAGGATTCCGCTGATGTTGGGTTTGTGATTCACTTCCTTATGGAGGTGATTTGCCATGCCCAAGCCTTATTCGCTCGATTTGCGTGAACGCGTTGTGCGGTTTGTCGAGGCGGGCCATTCGCGGCGTGCGGCGGCGGCACATTTTGGGGTGTCGGTTTCGTTCGTCGTGATCCTGATGAGGAACTATCGAAAGACCGAGAGCCTGGCGCCCAAAGCCAGCGGTGGCCGCCGCCATTCCAAGCTCGACCCGCATCGTGCGTTCCTGCTTGGTTGTGTGAGCGAGAAGGACGACATCACCATGCCGGAGCTTGCCGCCCAGCTGGTTACTGCTGCAGGCGTCCAGGTCGCTCCCGCCTCGATCTCACGTTGGCTCATCAGGAACGGCTACCGCTTCAAAAAAACGCTGCTGGCCAGCGAGCAAGATCGACCCGACATCAGCAGGGCGCGCCAGGAGTGGCGGGCCAAACGCCAGCCGCGGATGCGGCTTGAGCCACATCGGCTGGTGTTTATCGACGAGACCGGAACCACCACGAAGATGACGCGCCTGCGCGGCCGCTGCCTGAAAGGCCAACGGCTGCGCTCAAAGGCACCGTTCGGACATTGGAAGACGCAGACCTTCATCGCCGGGCTGCGATGCCATGGGCTCACCGCCCCCTTCGTTATCGACACGCCGATGAACCGGCGCATCTTCGAGACCTACGTCGAAACGCAGCTCGCTCCGACGCTGGCAAAGGGCGATGTCGTCATCCTCGACAATCTCGCTGCCCACAAGAGTCCGGCCGCCGAGGCAGCCATCCGGGCCAGAGGCGCATGGCTGCTCTTCCTGCCGCCCTACAGCCCCGATCTCAACCCGATCGAAATGGCCTTCGCCAAGCTCAAGGCGCATCTGCGCGCAAAGGCCATCAGAACCATCGACGCCCTGTGGCAGGCCATTGGCGATATCTGCAATCTCTTCTCTCCAACAGAATGCAGAAACTTCTTCACTGCCGCTGGCTATGGACTCAAATGAAAGTCCGACGCTCTAGAGCACGTCCTGTGATCGATGAATCGATTGTGATGTGACGGCTGCGTTTTGTGCTGATTCAACATCCACCTCGATGGAGGTGGACGATGGGAAGAG
>NZ_LPWA01000055.1 GCF_001510895.1 Mesorhizobium loti
AGAGCCTTCTCTGATTGGGGTCGTTGAGGTCAAGCCACTCCTGCACTTTTTTCTGGACCGTCCCGCAGGTCACTCGCTTCTCTTCGCGGTCGGCGCTGTGGCCGCCGCATGATGGGGTCAGGAGAGCGAGGCGTCTCAATCTGTTTCACGACCTTGCCGGGTTTGGTGGCAGGTCGAGGTTCTTAGCGAGATCGCCCGGCCCATCGTCCCCACGGAACGATCCGGGCATCGCCCTTTCGGGCGAAGGCTTTGTTCGTGTTCCTTGCTCCTTTGATTGGTCTCGGTTCACGCCGCCAGTGCGGCAGGCTCCTTTCCAAAGCGGAACTCGGTCGCGTCGGCCCACATGCGATGCAGAATGACGGCCAGTTTGCGGGCGACCGCCACGCGGGCACGCGCCATGCCGCGCCGCCTGGCGATGTTCATGCCCCATGCTCTGAGGCTCGACCACTTCTTCGATCGCACGAGCAGTGTGTGGGCCGCCTCATAAAGCGCGGTGCGTGCAAGTTCGTCGCCGCAGCGGCTGACCCTGCCCTGGATGTCGGTCTCGCCGGACTGGTAGCGCGCCGGCGTCAGCCCCAGATGCGGCCCCACAGCCCGCGACGAGCCGAACCGCTCCGGCCGGTCGATCGTGGCACGGAAGGCAAGCGCGGTGATCGGCCCGACGCCCGGCGTGCTCATCAGCCGCCGGCAGATCTCCTCCTTGCGAACGATGTCGAGAACCTGCTTCGTCAGGCGGGTAAACTCTCCCAACATGACGGCGAGGATCGCAAGAAGCGGCTCGATCACCGCCATCATCTGGCGTCGGCGCCCGTCAGCTCACGCACGCGGCCGGCAAAAGCGCTGCGCGACGGCAAGCCCAGTTTGACGCCGGCCTCGCGCAGCATCGCCCGCACCACGTTCTCGATCGAACGCATCTCGTTCAGCACCGTGCGGCGGGCAACCAGCAGCGAGCGCCAAAGCCGGCACTGCCGGCTCTTGACATGCACCTGCCGATACCAGCCGGTGCGCATGATCTGCGCCAGCGCGCGGGCGTCATTGCGATCGGTCTTGTTGGGCATGGTCTTCATCGCCGCATTGGCCTGCCGCGTCTCGATGCAGGTCGCCGGCAAGCCTTCGGCGTGCAGTCCATCGTGAAGCCAGGCTGTCAGCGAGCACGCTTCCAGGCCAATCCGCTCAAGCGAAAAGCCGGTCCCCTTCAGCGCGTCACACAATGCCTGCGGATCGCTCAACGCTCTCGCCTCCTTCACGATCCGGCCAGTCTCGTCGACAATGCAAATAGAG
>NZ_LPWA01000056.1 GCF_001510895.1 Mesorhizobium loti
CTCTATTTGCATTGTCGACGAGACTGGCCGGATCGTGAAGGAGGCGAGAGCGTTGAGCGATCCGCAGGCATTGTGTGACGCGCTGAAGGGGACCGGCTTGCCGCTTGAGCGGATCGGCCTGGAAGCGTGCTCGCTGACGGCCTGGCTTCACGATGGACTGCACGCCGAAGGCTTGCCGGCGACCTGCATCGAGACGCGGCAGGCCAACGCAGCGATGAAGACGATGCCCAACAAGACCGACCGCAATGACGCCCGCGCGCTGGCGCAGATCATGCGCACCGGCTGGTATCGGCAGGTGCATGTCAAGAGCAGGCAGTGCCGGCTGTGGCGTTCGCTGCTGGTTGCCCGCCGCACGGTGCTGAACGAGATGCGTTCGATCGAGAACGTAGTGCGGGCGATCCTGCGCGAGGCCGGCGTCAAGCTGGGCCTGCCGTCGCGCAGCGCGTTTGCCGGCCGCGTGCGTGAGTTGACGGGCGCTGACGCCGAGGTGATGGCGATGGTCGAGCCGCTGCTTGCAATCCTCGGTGTCATGTTGAGAGAGTTCGCTCGCCTGACGAAGCAGGTTCTCGACATCGTCCGCAATGAAGAAGTCTGCCGGCGGCTGAAGAGCGCGCCGGGCGTCGGGCCGATCACCGCGCTCGCCTTCCGCGCCACGATCGACCGACCTGAGCGGTTCGGCTCGTCGCAGGCGGTGGGGGCGCATCTGGGACTGACGCCGGCACGCTACCAGTCCGGCGAAACCGACATCCAGGGAAAGGTCAGCCGATGCGGCGACGAACTTGCACGCACCGCGCTTTATGAGGCGGCCCACACACTGCTGGTGCGATCGAAGAAGTGGTCGAGCCTCAGAGCATGGGGCATGAACATCGCCAGGCGGCGCGGCATGGCACGAGCCCGGGTCGCGGTCGCCCGCAAACTGGCCGTCATTCTGCATCGCATGTGGGCCGACGCGACCGAGTTCCGCTTTGGAAAGGAGCCTGTTCACCAGGCCGCGTGAACTGAGACAGATCGAGGAGCAAGCAACACGAACAGAGCCTTCGCCCGAAAGGGCGATGCCCGGATCGTTCCCTGGGGACGATGGGCGAGGCGATCTCGTTGAGAGTCCCGAACCTGCCGGCCCAAGCGCGGCAAGGTCGTGAAACAGATTGAGACGCCTCGCCCTCCTGACCCCATCATGCGGCGGCCCAAGCGCTGACCGCGAAGAGAAGCGAGTGACCCACGGAACGGTCCAGAAAAAACTGCAGGAGCATCTTGACCAAAACGACCCCAATCAGAGAGG
>NZ_LPWA01000057.1 GCF_001510895.1 Mesorhizobium loti
CTCGCTATCATCGCCGTCGCAAGGAAGCTCCTGGTCGTCCTCAATGCCATCATCCGCGACAAAACTGCATTCGCATGAACACAGTTGCCATGCCGTGACCTTAGAGCGCCGCTGCGATGGAGAAAATCCGAAACGCTGGCGGGACAGTACCCCCCTCTGTCCTGCCGGACATCTCCCCCGCAAGGGGGGAGATTGGCAGTTTCGTTGTCGGCGCTTTCCTCCAACGCAGGCGATTGGCGAAAGCGGCAAGTGACGTCCGATCTCCCCCCTTGCGGGGGAGATGTCCGGTAGGACAGAGGGGGTGTGAAAGAACGCGGCGCCAAAATGGCTGGCCAAAACCGCGCTTTTTGCCACGCTCGAAAAAAGTTGTCGCATGTGCCCGCGGATGGGTTGCCGGTTGCGAACAACGCAATTATAAGCCGCTTCGTCTGAGCGCGCCCATCGTCTAGCGGTTAGGACACCGCCCTTTCACGGCGGTAACAGGGGTTCGATTCCCCTTGGGCGTACCAGAAATTTCAACGACGTAGCAGATTTTCAGTAAAAGCCGTCGAATATCAGACAAATATACGCCTGCGAATGTCGCGAACGAAAGCCCGGAAAGCCGAAACCCTCCGAGCCAAAAGATACACGCGCGATGATCCGCCAAACGAACCTAATCTCATAGCTTGGCGCCGAGCAATCCAGCCCGGCGCCAACTTCGATCGCCCATGCATGTGAGCAAAGTGGCGGTCAGGCCATCTTTGCCAATATCTTGGTCATATCTGCCGTGTCGAACGCCCTCAGCGTCTCAGTTCTGATGTTGCCCATTGATGCGATTGATAAGGCTAGTGCGGTCGCAGCAATGTCGTCCTCTGCCTCGGCAACTACCACGACATCGTGTTTGCCAAGCGTCCACAACAAGGTGTGAATCTTGACACCGCTTTTGCTGGCCATCGCCTTGAAGGCCTCAGCACGCTTCTGAGTGTCCTTTATGGTCCTGATACCTTGATCTGTGAAATTCGACAGTAATACGTAATGAGCCATTGTTTCCTCCCACAATGGGAACGGGCGGGCGCTCACGGCGTCCGCCGTTTCCCGGAACCACGATAACACGAGCCGGGTGCGCGAACCACAAACGGTAGCGGCAACGACAACAGCGCTCGGCGCAGTGGCGCGGAAGCGGTGTCAATCCGGCATCGGCGTGCGTGGCCATCGACGGGCACTTGCAGTTCTATCGCATTGGCCGCGAAGTCATCGCCGCCGCCATCAACAAGCAGCACAACGCCCATGCCAGGCTCATCGAACCGATCAAGCTGCTATGAGTGACGAGCCCGCCAAAGGCGCGCCGCCGCAGCCGAGGGCTATCGAAAACCATGTCTGCGAGCACGCCGGCTGCGGCAAGGATGCGGGCTGGGGCTTCGCCAAGCCCAAGTTTGGGCACGGAGCGCAGAGGCCAACGCGCGTGCCTACTTGGTGACTTCAAACGGGGTCCACATGCCGGCGGCGAAGTGTTTCGGCTGATTGCAGATCAACAGGTACTTGCCCAGGCTTGAGGACCTGGCCCCGTTTGGTCGCCTAAGCTACGTCGAACACCACCGTTTGCACCAACCCTCCCCCCTGCCGGTTCTCCAGCCGGATCGTCCCCCCATAGCGCTCGATGATCTCCTTCGCGATTGCCAGCCCCAGCCCCGCGCCCGGGATGAATTGTGTGCGTGCAGGATCGACGCGGAAGAACGGCTCGAAGGCCTTGTTCAACAGGTCCGGCGGGATGCCGGGGCCGCGATCGGCGATGGTGAGAACCGCCTGGCTGTTCTGCGCGGTGAGCGCGACGACGCAGCCCTTGCCATGCGTGGCGGCATTGACGATCAGGTTGCGCAGCGCGCGGCGCAGGCCGAGCGCCCCGGCCTTGACCGAGACCCAGTCCAGATGGTCGATCGACACCGCATGGCCGAGCGACGTCATCTCGGTCTCGATATCGCGGATCAGCCTGTCCAGTTCCACCGCCTCGACCGCATCCTGGTTCACCTCCTCGCGCACCAGGCGGATGGCGCTGTCGGCGATGCGGTCGAGCTCGTCGAGGTCGCTCAGCCATTTCTCGCGCTCGTCCTCGAGGAACTCGGCGCGAAGCCGCATTCGGGTCATCGGCGTTCGAAGATCGTGGCCGGCGGCCGCGACCAGGCGCATGCGGCTTTCCATCGCCGTCTTGAGCCTGGCGGAGAGCTGGTTGAGCGCATGCGCGGTGGCCCTTACCTCGGCCGAACCCTTTTCCGGAACCGTCGCCAGCACGCCGTCCGAGCCGATCTTGCCGACAGCAGCCTCCAGCATTTCAAGCGGCCGCACGAGCACGCCGGTGAAGTAGATGGATACGGCGGTGGCGCCGGCTACGATCAGCGCCATCCAGCCCGCAAACCCGAACCAGACATCGCGCGGCGGCCCGAAATCGGGAACGTCGACGATCATCCAGCGTTTGTCAGGCAGCGCAATAGAAGCGACCATGCCTGGCTTGCCGGCTTTGCGGCTGACGACGGCCGAAACATCGAGGCCGTTGTGATGCAGGATCTCGTTCAACACCCGTGTGTGCTTCCCGTCCTCCAATCCCTCCGCCGGACGGTCTCTTACGATGACGGGCGCATCGCCGGCATGCGGCACGTGGCCGGGAACCAGCTGCACCATATACTGGATCTGGTGGGCGAGCGGACCCATGATCAGTTCCGGCGACGGCCCGCCGAGCACCTTGACGGCGACGAATGTTGCCAGGCCGACCACGCCGACTATCGAGACGACGAGAAGGATGATCAGCCGCCGGCGCAGCGATGTCATGGCTCGATGTCCGCCGTCTCGACGCGTGCGGTGAGCTGATAGCCGCCATTGCGCACGGTCTTGAACAGGGAGCCCTCGCCGGCATCGGCGAATTTCCGCCGCAGCCGGCTCATCAGCACGTCGACGGAGCGCTCGAGCGGATCGCGCTCGCGCCCTTGCGTCAGGTCGAGCAGTTGGTCGCGCGACAACAGCCGCCCCGGTCGGTCGAGGAAGACCTGCAACAGGTCGAATTCCGCGCCGGTGAGATCGATCGCGACACCGTCGGCATCCATCACCTTGCGCGTGTCCGGCTCCAGCTTGTAGCCGGCGAAATGGTAGACGCGCACCTTGGGCGGAGCGGCTTCTTCCGGCGCCGAGCGCCTCAGCACCGCGCGGATGCGGGCCGAGAGCTCGCGCGGATTGAACGGCTTGCCGAGATAGTCGTCGGCGCCGAGCTCCAGGCCGATGATGCGGTCGACATCCTCCTTCAACGCCGTCAGCAGGATCACCGGGATATGCGGCTTGCGGTCACGCAGGCTGCGGCAGATGTCGAGCCCGGAGCCGTCCGGCAGCATGACGTCGAGCACGATGAGATCGAACTGGCCGGTGGCGAGCTTCTGCTCGCATTCGCGCCGGTCCGCCGCCACGGAGACCCTGAATCCCTGCCCGTCGAGATAGCGCCCGAGCAGCGTTCTGATCTCGCGATCGTCGTCGACGACAAGGATATGGGATTGCGCCTGCATGTCTGCCCGATTTGCCCTTTCGCCCGGATTATAGGGAGTGGCGCCGGCAAGCGGCATGGAAAATTGCAACGGAATGTTTCCGCAGGGACGCCGGAAACATTCGAAAACAAATCTCCCCTTTGCGGAAACCTTCGGCAACGCGCCGAAGCAAAGCGGCAAAATACGCTTCCTATCCTCCTGCCATCCGAAGCATGAGAGGAAAGGATCACGTCATGCGAAGCAGACTTTTGGCGCTCGGCCTGTTCTCGGTCGCGGCCATCCACCCCGTACTGGCCGCCCAGCCTGATCCGGGCGCACCGGGTGACGAGCCGCCGGCAATCGGCCGGCAGGATGATGCGACCCCAGGTCCGATGCCCTGGCCCGGCCCGCATGGGCCGATGCGGCACGGCCCGATGCCGCAGGGGCCGGAAGGTTTCGGCTTCCGCCGCATGGAACCGCCGCCGCCGGAAATGCTTGCCGCCCGACTTTCGGCGCTCGAGACCCGCATCGGCATCCGTAGCGAGCAGCTGGATGCCTGGCGCGACTACACCAGCGCGCTGCAGGCGGTGCTGGCGCCGCCGCGGTTCGGTCACGGTCCCGGCGCTCGCAGTGGCCCTGAAGGAAGTGGCCCCGAAGCAGGCGGGCCGCCTGCTCCCGGCGGCCCCGATCAGGCGCAACGCGATCCCTTCGCCTTCCAGGAACGACTGGCCGACGAGGTCACCAAACGCGCGGCTTCGGCCGCCAAGCTGAAGGACGCCATTGCCGCGCTGCGCAGCAAGCTGACGCCCGAACAGCTCGAACTCCTCGCTTCGGCGGATCGGCCGCTCGGCCCGCCCCCCGGTCCATGGGGCAATCCGCCGGACGATGCAGCCGGCCCCGGAAGCCCGCATGAACATGGCGGGCAGCTCCAGCCACCCCTACCCCGGAATGGCGAGCAACTCTGACCGGCTGCGCCGGCCGGCCCGTTGACCCACCCGTTCGACGGGCCGGCGTTTTTCGGATTGACGATGCCCGGCGCGATCGCGCCGGGGCGCATGGAGAACCAAGCATGTGGGAAGCCTGATGATGCTGCGGCTGATCGCATCCGTCGCCCCGGCTTTTTCCATCGGACAGCACGCTCCGCAGCCAACCCTGCCAGCCGGCAGCATCAAAGGCGCGATCCGGTTGAACTGCGCCGGCTATCGCCTCTCGCTACCGATCCCATCGGCGAACTTCGGAAATCATGACCAGAAGATCGCGTAGCACTCATTCATACGGAGGAAGCATCGCCGCCATATGGAGGAAACGTCGCCGCGGCGCCAATTCGCAGGAGCCATTCGGTGGCCGGCGAGACACTTGGCTTATCGCCGCTGATCGGCATACTGCCGGTGGTGGCATTGCGGCCAGTACTCAACCCCGCTCGAGTGCGATTGGCTGACGAGAACGAGCGCGACATGAGCCGCTTCGACGCACTGCTCGACAAGGACCGATCGCAACCCGCTGAAACCAGTGGGTGCTTCCTTCGAGAGCGCTTTGCTTTGCTCGTATCCGCAACCCGCAGCGAGAGATGATTTAGACCATGCGAATTCCATCTAACCAATCTTTCCTGCCGACCCGCCGACAAACAATCTTGGTGATGCTCGGTGCCGCGCTTCTCCTGACAGCCTGCTCGCAGGAGAAGAGCCAGGTTCCGCCAGGCATGGGCGGCGTCGGCCGGCCCGAGGTCGGCGTCGTCACGCTGCATCCGCAATCGGTCGCGATCACCGCCGAACTGCCCGGCCGCACCGCGGCCTCCCTAGTCGCCGAGGTGCGCCCGCAGGTCGATGGCATCGTCCAGCAGCGCCTGTTCCAGGAAGGTGCGGAGGTGGTGCCGGGACAGCCGCTCTATCTGATCGATCCGGCGAGCTACAAGGCGGCCTATGACAGCGCCGTCGCCGCCCAGCAGAAGGCCGAAGCGGCGCTCTCCACCGCGCAAGCCAAGTTCGACCGCTACTCCGGATTGCTGAAGCAGCATGTAGTCTCGAAGCAGGACTATGATGATGTTTCGGCGACACTGGCGCAGGCTCAAGCCGATGTGGCGTCCGCCAAGGCGAGCGTAGAGACCGCGCGCATCAGCCTCAACCGTACCTCGATCACCGCGCCGATCGCCGGTCGCATCGACAAATCCACGCTGACGCCGGGAGCGCTGGTCACTGCCAACCAGGAAACGGTGCTGACCACCATTCGCGCGCTCGACCCGATCAATGTCGATGTCACGCAGTCCAGCACCAATCTGCTCAACCTGCGCCAAGCGATCAACGAAGGGCGGTTGAAGTTCAGCGGCCCCAATGTCAGCGTGAAGCTGAAGCTCGACAACGGCACCATCTATTCGCGCACCGGCAAGCTGGAATTCGCCGGCGCCAATGTCGACCAATCCACCGGCACCTTCGCGCTCAGGGCCCAATTCCCCAATCCCGACCGCCTGCTGCTGCCCGGCATGTATGTGCGCGCGATCGTCGAGGAAGGCGTCGCCCAGAACAGCTTCCTGGTGCCGCAGCGCGGCGTCACCCGCGACCCCAAGGGTCAGGCAACGGCCATGGTGGTCAATGCTCAGGGCAAGGTTGAATCGCGCACCTTGAGCGTGCGCAACAGCGTCGGCACCAACTGGCTGGTGGACTCCGGCGTCGGCGACGGCGACCGCGTCATCGTCGAGGGCGTGCAGCTGGTGCGCGCCGGCGGCGACGCGACGCCGGTCGAGGTGACGATCGACGAGGCGACCGGCGAGATCGAGGATCGCGAGCAGACCTCCGCCGCGGCCGCGCCGGCTGGCGGCAATGCTGCCGGCGGCGCCGGAAAGCAACCGGCGTCTGGCTCAACCGGGAACTGAGGCGATGTCGACCTTCTTCATCAACCGCCCGATCTTTGCCTGGGTGATCGCCATCGTGATCATGCTGGGCGGCCTGCTCGCGCTCCGGTCGCTGCCGATCTCGCAATACCCGCAGATCGCGCCGACCACGGTGAACATCAGCGCCACCTACGCCGGCGCCGACGCCCAGACGGTGGAGAACTCGGTGACCAAGGTCATCGAGCAAGGCATGACCGGCATCGACAATCTCGATTACATGACCTCGACCTCGACCTCGACCGGTTCGGCGTCGATCACGCTGACCTTCACCAGCGCCGCCAATCCCGACACCGCCCAGGTGCAGACCCAGAACAAGCTGCAGCTGGTGCAGTCGCAGCTGCCGCAGGTCGTCCAAAGCCGCGGCATCACCGTCTCCAAATCCTCGACCGGCTTCCTGATGGTCATCGGCTTCGTCTCCAGCGACGGCAAGATGAACTCGACCGACCTCGCCGACTATGTCGACAGCACGGTCAACGATACGCTGAAGCGCGTCGAAGGTGTCGGCTCCACACAGCTCTTCGGCTCCGGCTATGCCATGCGCATCTGGCTCGACCCCGACAAGCTCGCCCAGTATGCGTTGATGCCGAGCGACGTCGCCACGGCCATCGAGGCGCAGAACACCCAGGTTTCGGCCGGCCAGCTCGGCGGCCTGCCGGCGCGCAAGGGACAGCAGCTCAACGCCACGGTGACCGCAAAAAGCCGGCTGCAGACAGCCGAACAGTTCCGCAGCATCATCCTGAAAAGCAACACCGATGGCTCGCTGGTTCGGCTTAACGACGTCGCCAAGGTCGAGATCGGCGCCGAAAGCTACACAACGGCCGCCTACTATAATGGCAAGCCGGCCGCCGGCGTCGCCGTCAATCTGGCGACCGGCGCCAACGCCATCAACACCGCCGAGGCGGTGCGCGCGACGATCGACCGCCTGAGCTCGACCTTCCCGCAAGGGGTCGAGGTCGTCTATCCCTACGACACCTCGCCCTTCGTGCGTCTGTCGATCGAAGAGGTGGTCAAAACGCTGGCTGAAGCGATCGTGCTGGTGTTCCTGGTGATGCTGCTCTTCCTGCAGAACCTGCGCGCCACCATCATCCCGACGATCGCCGTGCCGGTGGTGCTGCTCGGCACCTTCGGCGTGCTCTCCTTCTTCGGTTACTCGATCAACACGCTGACCATGTTCGCCATGGTTTTAGCCATCGGCCTGCTCGTCGACGACGCCATCGTGGTGGTCGAGAATGTCGAGCGCGTCATGCAGGAGGAAGGCCTGCCGCCGAGAGAAGCGACCCGCAAATCGATGAACGAGATCACCGGCGCGCTGATCGGCATCGCCACCGTGCTTTCGGCCGTGTTCGTGCCGATGGCTTTCTTCGGCGGCTCCACAGGCATCATCTACCGGCAATTCTCGGTGACCATCGTCTCGGCCATGGCGCTCTCCGTGCTTGTCGCGCTGGTGCTGACGCCAGCGCTCTGCGCCACCATCCTGCGACCGCCGAAGGATCACGCGACGCAGAAAGGTCCGTTCGGCTGGTTCAACCGCGCCTTCGACCGCGGCACGACAGCCTATCGCGACGGCTCGCACGGCATCATCGACCGCGGCAAGCGCTTCCTTATCGTTTTCCTGGCAATCGTCATCGCCATGGGCTGGATGTTTGCCAGGCTGCCAAGCTCGTTCCTGCCGGAAGAAGACCAGGGTATTCTGATCACCAGCGTGCAATTGCCGACGGGCGCGACGCAGGACCGGACCGAGCGCGTGCTCGCCAAGGTGACCGATCACTATCTGAACGAGGAGAAGGACGCGGTCGAAGGGGTGTTCACGGCTTCCGGCTTCGGCTTCGGCGGGGCCGGACAAAATGTCGGCATCGCCTTTGTTCGGCTGAAGGATTTCGACAAACGCAAGACGCCTGCCCTGGCTGCCAAGGCAGTCGCCGGCCGAGCCATGGGCGCCTTCTCCAAGATCAGGGATGCGCAGGTCTTCGCGCTCGCCCCTCCCGCCATCCAGGGTTTCGGCAACACCAGCGGGTTCGACTTCTACCTGCAGGACGTCAACGGCGCCGGCCATGAGGCGCTCATCCAGACGCGTAATCAGTTGCTGGGCCTTGCCGCCCAGAGCAAGCTGCTTGCCGGCACCCGCCCCAACGGCCAGGAAGATGAGCCGCAATTCTCGGTCGACATCGATCAGGAAAAGGCGAGCGCCCTCGGCATCAGCCTCGCCGACATCAACAACACGCTTTCCACCGCCTGGGGCAGCGACTACGTCAACGACTTCATCGATCGCGGCCGGGTGAAGCCGGTCTATCTGCAATCGGATCCCGATTTCCGCATGCAGCCGGAAGATCTGGACAAATGGCAGGTCCGCAATTCCGGCGGCGCCATGGTGCCGTTCTCCGCCTTCGCCTCCAGCCACTGGACGTACGGCTCGCCCCGGCTCGAGCGCTACAACGGTTCGGCGGCGGTCGAAATCCAGGGCGCGGCGGCCGCCGGCCAAAGTTCAGGCGCCGCAATGGACGAGATCGACAGGCTGGTCGCGCAACTGCCCGCCGGATATTCGCACGAGTGGACCGGCCTGTCGCATCAGGAGCGGCTTTCCGGCAATCAGGCGATGTCTCTGTATTTGATCTCGGCGCTCGTCGTCTTCCTCTGCCTCGCCGCGCTCTACGAGAGCTGGTCGATCCCGTTCGCGGTCATGCTGGCGGTGCCGATCGGCATCTTCGGCGCGCTCGCGGCGGCGAGCCTGTTCGGGCAGACCAACGACGTCTATTTCAAGGTCGGCCTGCTGACCACGATAGGTCTCGCCTCCAAGAACGCCATCCTCATCGTCGAGTTCGCCATCGAGCGGCAGGCGGCCGGAATGGGGCTGGTCGAGGCGACGCTGGAAGCGGCGCGACAACGTCTGCGGCCGATCCTGATGACGTCGCTCGCCTTCATTCTCGGCGTCACGCCACTGGCGATCGCCAGCGGCGCCGGCTCGGGGGCGCAGAACTCTGTCGGCATCGGCGTCATGGGCGGCATGATCGCGGCGACCGTGATCGGCGTGTTCCTGGTGCCGCTGCTCTTCGTCACGGTGCGCCGCATCTTCAAGGGCAAGGCCGCCAAGCAGGATCCTGGGCAGGATACGGGCGGGACGCCAGCCACAGCCACTCAGCAATAAGGGTTCCTTTCATGACAGGTTTCGAACGTGGTCCGCGGACCGCGAAGGGGTTGCTTTTGCCCGCGTTTGCCGCCGTTCTGCTCTCAGGATGCGTCGTCGGCCCCGACTATCGGACGCCTTTGCTGGCCGTGCCGGCGACCTGGAGCGACCGGAAGGCGACAAAGCCCGCCAGGCCCGCGGAATTGTCGAAATGGTGGCTGAAGCTGCGCGATCCCGAGCTCAACGCGCTGATCGAGGAAGCCGTTGCCGGCAATCTGGATGTGGCGACGGCGAAAGCCAAGATCCGCGAGGCGCGTGCGAGCTACCGCCAGTCCGCGGGGACGCTGTTTCCGTCCGCCGACGGTTCGGCTTCCGCCACGCGCAACAAGACCGCCGCGACCACGTCGGGTGCTGCCGGCAGCGAAACCTACGACCAGTATCAGGCAGGCTTCGATGCCAGTTGGGAACTCGACCTCTTCGGTGCCAACCGCAGGAGTGTCGAGGCCGCCCGCTACGGATTGGATGCTTCCGAGGAAAGCCTGCGTTCGACCCTGCTGACCTTGATCGGCGACGTCGCCTCCAACTACGTCCAGGCACGCGGCTACCAGACCCGCATCGCGCTTGCCCGGCGCTCGGCCGCGTCGCAAAGGCAGACCGCCGAACTCACTCGCACGATGGCCCTGGCCGGCACGGCGACCGCTGCCGATGTCGCCAAGGCGATGGGACAGGCAAGCAGCACCGAGGCCGACGTTCCGACCCTGGAAGCAGGTTATGCCGAAGCGATGCATCGCCTTTCGGTGCTGACCGGGCGGCCGCCGGCGGCGCTCGTCATCCGGCTCAAGCGTCCTGCATCGATCCCCACGCCGCGCCTGCCGATCCCGACCGGCATTCCGGCCGACATCCTGCTGACCCGCCCGGACGTGCGCATGGCCGAACGGCAATACGCTCAGTACACAGCCAAGATCGGCCAGGCCGAGGCGGCGCGCTATCCGAGCATCAGCCTGACGGGGGATATCAGCACCACCGCCCTCAAGCTCGGCGATCTCGGCAGGAATTCCACCATCGGCTGGTCCTTCGGCCCGACGGTCAGCGTGCCGCTGTTCAACGCCGGCCAGTTGCAGGCCGCCGTCGACGTCGCCAAGGCCCAGCGCGACCAATATTTCATTGCCTACAAGGCCGCCGTGCTGACGGCGCTGGAAGACGTGGAAAACGCGACCGTCTCGCTGTCGCAGGAGCGCATCAGAAACGGCAAGCTCGCCTCTTCCGCGAAATCCTATGGTGACGCCGCGCGGCTCGAAAGAACGCTCTACAAGGCCGGCGAGGCAAACCTTCTCGACGTGCTGGATGCGGAGCGTTCGCTCTACTCCGCCGAAGACACGCTGCTGCAGAGCCGGGTGTCGATCGCCACCGACTACATCGCTCTCAACAAGGCGCTTGGCGGCGGCTGGGACGGCACGATCGACAGCGCCAGGCCTGAAATCGTCGATGTCAGTGCTGGTCCGCGCCTGGCGTCAAGCACGCGGTGATACGAAGCCGAGCGTCTATAGCCTCGGAACAAATCTCCGTGAGCAATAGCTGAAAGCAATCGTCCACTATATTATAACCTGGTCGAGGCAATGCGATGTCGCACATCTACGATCTCGGAACCGATCTGGTACGCCGTGTCTATGAAAAGCGCATAGATGCACCGGCGATTCTTGATATCGGCACGCATTTTCCCAACGCGGCGAAGTTCGCGGCTGCCTGGCAGAGTATTCGCGACGAGGCGCTATCGGTGCAGCTGAACCGGGTGCCGCGCTTCCACGACATCATGCCGGAGCAGGCCGAGATTTCGGCCAATGACGGCCTCGATTGGCGCATGTTCGTGCTCAAGGCCTACGATATGACGATCCCGCAAAACCTCGCGCGCATGCCTACTCTCAGCCGGCTGCTGTCCGAATGCCCCGAGGTCAAATCGGCGGCTGTCTCATTCCTGGCGCCGCGCAAGCATATCCCTGCCCATCGCGGCCCCTTTCGCGGCATCATGAGATTTCATCTCGGCCTGGTCATCCCGAAACAACCAGACGGCCGCCCGGCGACGATCATGATGATCAACCATGAGGAGAGGAGGATAACCGACGGCGAGTGCATGCTCTGGGACGACACTTTCGAGCACGAGGTCATGAACAATGCCGATCAGGCGCGCATAGCCTTGCTGCTTGATGTATGGCGCCCGGAGATGCCATTGGACATGGAAATCCTGTCGCGCCTGATTGTGCGCGGCGTGCAGGTGGGAATGCACTACAGGGGTGTGTCTTTCGGGGGTTGAGCTTAATGCATGTCGGCCAGAAGTGTGCAGCGGTTCTGGGGCAACGACATGCATCAAACAAAGGCTTAAAGCCCATCGCCTGAATCCGCTTCAACGCGACGCGCTTAAGCCCGCGCCTCGCGAAACCCTCTTGCGCTGCCGCCGCGCTTGACCGGCAGCATCATATCCCTGGCAAGCAGACCGCTTACACGGCAGAAGGCCATGAATGCCCGGCAGGCTTCCTCGGTGCCTGCCACGTCGACCGTCGCACCGAAGCAGGCGTTGAAGGCGGCGTCATAGATCTTGCCCTGCCGGCGCTTCGGCCAGTCCTGCAGAAAGTCGAGCGCCTGTTCGACGCTGTAGATTTCCTCGACCGGCAGGCCGGGCGCGGGCGTGATGCGCACCGGCACCTCGAATTGCAGTCTGTCCATTCCCTGTCTCTCGAACTGGCGCGGTTGGAGCAACGCCGTTCGTTCTGAAAAGTTGCTTTTGCTCTGAAAAGTTGCTTTCGGAGTCTTCTGGCCCAGGAATGTGACCTCAGTGCGGTGCGCGGATCCGGCCGCCGGTGCGGCAGATCGGCGCTTGGTCACATCGTTCATCGAATCCTCTTGGTGTGACAGGGCGATGCAACCGGCATCGCCCTGTCACAAGTATCCGCATGCCCGTCAGCCTACTGGTTCGCCGGATCGGTCTCCGCCTCATAGGCCATGCGTGAGACCACCATCAGCAGATAGGCGGACGGTCCGGCGAAGATGACGGCGAGCACGATCGCCGCCATCCCTTCCATGCGAAGCGTTTCGGCGACGGCCCAATAGACGGTGCCGATGCAGATGATCGCCTGCACGGCGAGGAACGAGGCTGCCGCGGCAGCGCGCGTCAGCGTTTTGAACGTCTTGATACGTTGCATCGAGAAATGTCCAATTGACGCGCCACGCAACCGGCGGACGGACAAAAGCCGTCGCCAGGTCGCGGCGCGAAGGAATGTTTGCGGTGTGAAAGCGGCGGCCAGCGGCCGCCGGGCTCAGGCGGCGGGTGGCGCCCGAGGCTGATTGGCGTGCGAGAGCGGCGCGCCCGCAAAGGCAGGCGCGATGCTCGGCTGCGCCGGCAAAGCCCGGCCGACAACAAGGAAATCGGCGACTGGGGCGAGGGCACCGGGATTGCCGCTGACGAGCTTTAGGGGCAGCGGCCGGCCGGCGCGGGCTTCGACGGCCTGTGCCTTGCCGGTGACCCTGAGCAGGGCAAGCGTTTCACCCTGCCGCGTTGCGCTGATGCCGGCCCCGCCCGAGGCCGCGGCTGTCGAGGCGGAGACCTCAGCCTGGGCGAAGCCCACCAGCGCAAGCACGAGCAGCGCCATTAGGGCCGAGCATGCGGTCCTGACTGGCAGCAGCGTCGATCTGGCGCGTTCCAATGCCGTCAACGGCATAAATCTCCTATATCCAGACCCGCCCTACCCCATGGGGTGGCGAAAGGAAAGCTTGGCGGCGCCAACCCTGCGCCAGCAAATATTCCCCGCGGCGGCCGGTTGAGGGCACTTCGTCCTTGAACCTTGCGGCGTCCAGTGCCAAATCTGGAGAAAATTTTCCGCATCGGCTCGCATCAGGAGCCAATCCAAAAACGGACAAGAATGGTTACCTATCTCGACGCCGCAACGGCCCCCTTGAGAAACACCGGCCAGATCCGCCTTTATGGCGAGGAAGGCTTTGCCGGCATGCGCAAGGCCTGCGACCTCACCGCGCGCTGCCTCGACGAGTTGGTCCCGATGGTGAAGCCCGGCGTCACTACAGAGACCATCGACCGCTTCGTCTTCGAGTTCGGCATGGACCACAACGCCCTGCCGGCGACCCTCAACTATCGCGGCTACACCAAATCGTCCTGCACCTCGATCAACCATGTCGTCTGCCACGGCATCCCCGACAACAAGCCGCTGAAGGACGGCGACATCGTCAATATCGATGTCACCTATATCCTCGACGGCTGGCATGGCGATTCCTCGCGCATGTATCCGGTGGGCACGATCAAGCGTGCCGCCGAGCGTCTGCTCGAGGTGACTTACGAATGCCTGATGCGCGGCATAGCCGCCATCAAGCCCGGCGCCCGCACCGGCGCCATCGGCGCCGCGATCCAGACCTACGCCGAGGCCGAGCGCTGCTCGGTGGTGCGCGATTTCTGCGGCCACGGCGTCGGCCAGCTCTTCCATGACGCGCCGAACATCCTGCATTACGGCATCGCCAACGAGGGCGTCGAGATGCGGCCCGGCATGATTTTTACCGTCGAGCCGATGATCAATCTCGGTCGCCCGCATGTGAAGGTGCTGTCGGACGGCTGGACCGCCGTGACGCGCGACCGTTCGCTGTCGGCGCAGTACGAGCACACGATCGGCGTCACCGATACCGGCTGCGAAATCTTCACGCTGTCGCCGAAAAAGCTCGACCGGCCCGGCCTGCCGGCCTAGAGCAGTTCATCGTTCCCTAGAAACGACGAACCGCCCTATCCTCTTGTTTTGACGCAATTCCGAACGGAAACCGCTTCACACTTTTCCTGGAATTGCTTTAGTCTTTCGGCCAGAAGCCTTCTGGGGGAATGGGCAGGCCATGGGGAAAGTCGACGACGAGCGGGCCTTCTTTTCAGAAGCCTGGACCGAACCGCAACAGACATCGCAGAAAAAGGCCGCAGCGGCGGAGAAGCCGCATTATCACGGCCACCGCGACCGCCTGCGCGAGCGCTTCGTTGCGGGCGGCGCAGACGCCCTGCCCGACTATGAGCTGCTCGAGCTCCTGCTTTTTCGCCTGATCCCGCGCGTCGATACCAAGCCGATCGCCAAGGCGCTGATCGGCCGCTTCGGCTCGCTTGCCGAGGTGCTCGGCGCTCCGGCGTCCCTGCTCGAGGAAGTCAAAGGCATCGGGCCGGCAGTGGCGACCGATCTCAAGGTCATCGCAGCGACCGCCCAGCGCATGGCGCGCGGCGAAGTGCGCGGGCGCGAGGTGCTGTCGAACTGGACGCAGCTTCTCGACTATTGCCGCTCCGCCATGGCCTTCGAGAGCCGCGAGCAGTTCCGCATCCTTTTCCTCGACAAGAAGAACGGGCTGATCGCCGACGAGGTGCAGCAGACGGGCACCGTCGACCACACGCCGGTCTATCCGCGCGAGGTGGTCAAGCGGGCACTTGAACTCTCGGCCAGCGCCATCATCCTGGTCCACAATCATCCGTCCGGCGACCCGACGCCCTCGCGCGCCGACATCGAGATGACCAAGCAGATCATCGATACGGCCAAGCCGCTCGGCATTGCGGTCCACGACCACATCATCATCGGCCGCAAGGGCAACGCCTCGATGAAGGGCCTGCTGCTGATTTGAGGCGCTTGCCCGACATACGGAGTTGCAGGCGCGAACAACATCGTGCCCTCACCGGATAGTCGGCTCTGGAATTTCAATGGGAAATCAAGCATGATGCGGCTTGGTATTTCCCTTTGAATGCTTCGCCATCTCATGAAATACCGGAGGACGGGACATGGCCATCGCGCTTGTACTCGTTTTGGTCGTTGTGGGCTCGGTGTTGTTCCACTTCCTGAGCCCATGGTGGTGGACGCCGATTGCCTCGAACTGGGACTATATCGACAACACCATCATCATCAGCTTCTGGATCACCGGCGTCGTCTTCAGCGCCGTCGTGCTTTTCATGGCCTATTGCGTGTTCCGCTTCCGCCATCGCGAAGGCAATCGCGCGGTCTATGAGCCGGAGAACAAGCGCCTCGAATGGTGGCTGACGGTCGTCACCGCCGTCGGCGTCACGGCCCTTTTGGTTCCAGGCCTGTTCGTCTGGAGTCGCTTCGTCAACGTTCCAAGCGAGGCGGCCGATATCGAGGTGATTGGCCAGCAATGGCAGTGGAGCTTCCGCTTGCCCGGCAAGGACGGCAAGCTCGGCACGTCCGATAGCCGCGACGTATCGGCTGAAAACCCGCTCGGCATCGTGCCCAGCGACCCCAACGGCCAGGACGATATTGTGGTCGAGGCGGCAGATCTGCACCTGCCGGTCGGCAAGCCGGTCAAGGTGCTATTGCGCTCAATCGACGTGCTGCACGATTTCTATATCCCGGAATTCCGCGCCAAGATGGACATGATCCCGGGCTCGGTCACCTATTTCTGGTTCACCCCGACCAGGACCGGAACCTTCCAGGTCTTGTGCGCCGAGCTGTGCGGCCAGGGACACCCATTGATGCATGGCGTCGTTATGGTCGACACCGAGCAGGATTATCTGGCCTGGGTCGGCCAGCAGCAGACGTTTGCGCAATTGTCGGCGCCCAAGCAGACGGGCTCGGCAAGCCAACCGTCAGGAAAGACGATGGCGTCCGGTTTGGACGTCGCGGCAAAACTCGAAACGCCCGAGGCCCACTGAACAGGGCACGGAGGTGCTCCCATGGTCGATGTCACACCCGCAGATGCCGTTCCGCCCGCCGAAGTCGGAGAAGTGGAACTTTACCATCCGCACAGCTGGTGGACGAAATATGTCTTCTCGCAAGACGCCAAGGTCATAGCGGTCCAGTATTCGGCGACGGCGACGGCCATCGGCCTTGTCGCGCTGGTGCTGTCCTGGCTGATGCGCCTGCAACTCGGCTTTCCCGGCACGTTCGACTTCATCACTCCGGAGGCCTATTACCAGTTCATCACCATGCACGGCATGATCATGGTGATCTACCTGCTCACCGCGCTCTTCCTCGGCGGCTTCGGCAACTATCTGATCCCGCTGATGGTCGGCGCCCGCGACATGGTCTTTCCCTATGTCAACATGCTGAGCTACTGGGTCTACCTGCTCGCCGTGCTGGTCCTGGTATCGAGCTTCTTTGCGCCGGGCGGGCCGACGGGCGCGGGCTGGACGCTCTATCCGCCGCAGGCGATCATGACCGGCACGCCGGGCGGCCAGGACTGGGGCATCATCCTGATGCTCTCTTCGCTCATCCTGTTCATCATCGGCTTTACCATGGGCGGCCTGAACTATGTCGTGACCGTGCTGCAAGGCCGCACGCGCGGCATGACCTTGATGCGCCTGCCGCTCACCGTCTGGGGCATCTTCACCGCCACCGTCATGGCGCTGCTCGCCTTCCCGGCGCTGTTCGTCGCTTGTGTGATGATGCTGCTCGACCGCCTGCTCGGCACCTCTTTCTTCATGCCGGCGATCGTCGAAATGGGCGAGCAGCTGCAGCACAATGGCGGCAGCCCGATCCTGTTCCAGCATCTGTTCTGGTTCTTCGGCCACCCGGAAGTCTACATCGTGGCGCTGCCGGCCTTCGGCATCGTGTCCGACCTGATCAGCACCCATGCGCGCAAGAACATCTTCGGCTACCGCATGATGGTCTGGGCCATCATCGCCATCGGCGCGCTGAGCTTCGTGGTCTGGGCGCACCACATGTATGTCAGCGGCATGCATCCCTATTTCGGCTTCTTCTTCGCCACCACCACCTTGATCATCGCCATACCGACCGCCATCAAGGTCTATAACTGGGTGCTGACGCTGTGGCGCGGCGACATCCATCTGACTATCCCGATGCTGTTCGCGCTGGCCTTCATCGTCACCTTTGTCAATGGCGGCTTGACGGGCCTGTTCCTCGGCAATGTCGTCGTCGACGTGCCGCTGTCCGACACGATGTTCGTCGTCGCCCATTTCCACATGGTCATGGGCGTCGCGCCGATCCTGGTGATCTTCGGCGCGATCTACCACTGGTACCCGAAGGTCACCGGCCACATGCTCGACGAGACGCTCGGCCGCTTCCATTTCTGGGTCACCTTCCTCGGCGCCTACCTGATCTTCTTCCCCATGCACTATCTCGGCCTGATGGGCATTCCGCGGCGCTACGCCGAACTGACCGACATGACCATCATGACGGAGTCGGCGCACCACCTGAACTCGTTCATCAGCATCATGGCCTTCATCGTCGGCTTCGCCCAGATGGTGTTCCTGTTCAACCTGATCTGGAGCATCCGCCATGGCCGCGAGGCCGGCGGCAACCCATGGCGGGCAACGACACTCGAGTGGCAGACGCCTGAGACGCCGCCCGCGCACGGCAATTTCGGCAAGGAGCTGCCGATCGTCTATCGCTGGGCCTATGACTACAGCGTGCCGGGCGCCAAGGAGGACTTCATTCCGCAGAACGTGCCGGGCTCCTTCGGCCCCTCCAGGGAGCCGGCATGAGCGTCATCTTGGTGTTCCTGCTCGTCATCGCCGGCTTTGCCGGATGGTGGCTTTCGCACCAGCGGCTGCTGGCGAAGCCCTGGCTCGAGCAAGGCATGGCCGGGGATTTCGTCGGCCTCGACCGGTCGGCCCTGCCCACCGCCAAGATCGGCCTTGGTGTCTTCCTCGCCGTCGTCGGCTGCCTGTTCTCGCTGTTCACCAGCGCCTACTTCATGCGCATGGGCCTGCCGGACTGGCGGCCGCTGCCGCTGCCGCGCCTGCTCTGGCTGAATACCGGCGTGCTGGTGCTGAGCAGCGTCGCGCTGCAATGCGCCGTGATCGCCGCGCGCAGAGGCCAGATCGACATGGTCAGGCTCGGTCTTGCAACGGCCGGGCTGACCGCCCTCGCCTTCCTGGCCGGCCAGTTGATGGCATGGAGGCAACTGACCGAAGACGGCTATCTGCTGGCCTCCAACCCGGCCAACAGCTTCTTCTACCTGATCACCGCAATGCACGGCCTGCACATACTGGGTGGGCTGGTCGGCCTTGGCAGGACGAGCGCCGGCGCCTGGAACGGCGCGCGGCCGGAGCGGCTTCGCCTCAGCGTCGAGCTCTGCGCCATGTACTGGCATTTCCTGCTCTTCGTCTGGCTCTGCATCTTCGCCGTCCTGGCCGGCTGGGCGGCGACGTTCATCGACATTTGCCAAAGGCTGCTGACCTAGGAGACCGGCGATGGCTGAGACGACACTGACGCATTCCAGCCCGATGGCCCGCCCCGACGGCCTGCGCGGTATTGCGGCCGACTGGGCCTCGGATCAGCGCGCGTTCAAGAACGTGTCCTGGGGCAAGGCCATGATGTGGATCTTCCTGCTCAGCGACACCTTCATCTTCGGCTGCTTCCTGCTCTCCTACATGACGGCGCGGATATCCACGCGCGTGCCATGGCCGAATCCGAGCGAAGTCTTCGCCTTGCGCATCGGCGGCTCGGAGATCCCGTTGATCCTGATCGCTATCATGACTTTCGTGCTGATCTCGAGCAGCGGAACCATGGCCATGGCGGTCAATTTCGGCTACCGCCGCGATCGCCGCAAAACCGCGATCCTGATGCTTTTGACGGCGGCGCTCGGCGCGACCTTCGTCGGCATGCAGGCCTTCGAATGGACCAAGCTCATCACCGAGGGGGTACGGCCTTGGGGCAATCCCTGGGGCGCGGCGCAATTCGGCTCATGCTTTTTCATGATCACCGGCTTCCACGGCACCCATGTGACGATCGGCGTGATCTTTCTGATCATTACGGCGCGAAAGGTCTGGCGGGGCGACTTCGACAGCGGGCGGCCCGGCTTCTTCACCAGCCGCCGGGGTCGTTATGAGAATGTCGAGATCATGGGCCTCTACTGGCACTTCGTCGACCTCGTCTGGGTGTTCATCTTCGCCTTCTTCTATCTTTGGTGAGAGGCAGGCTTTGTCGAGAGGCAGATATGGCTGAAGCAACCGCAAACGGTCTCGGACAACACGCATTGCACGCCACCCATGACGCGGTGGCCGTCACCAAGGCGGACACGCATCAGGAACACCCGATCAAGCTCTATCTGGTGGTCTGGGCGTGGCTGTTCATTCTCAGCACCTGCTCCTATCTGGTCGATTATTTCGGTCTCCACGGCTACCTCAGATGGTCGCTGATCCTCATCTTCATGATGCTCAAGGCAGGATTGATCGTCGCCGTCTTCATGCATATGGCCTGGGAGCGGCTGGCGATGATGTATGCGATCATCCTGCCGCCGATATTGGTGCTGGTTTTCGTGACTATGATGGTCTTCGAGGCCGACTACACGCTGTTGACCCGCATCGCGTTCTTCGGGCCCGGCCCCTGACACGCGATCTGAATCCAGCCGCAGCCTAAACCGGCCTGAACGGCGAATGCCGGCGGCATGATGAAACAATAGGGCCGCCAATCCATTTTGGTTTGGCGGGTGCGTCGTGAACTCAAGCAAAGGAGGCGGAGATGACGATAGCAAACAGACTGAGGGATTTTATCGACGGCAAGGGAATCCCGTACGACACCGTCGCGCATCATCGGACCGCCACCAGCAGACAAAGCGCCATTGCCGCGCATGTGCCTGGCAGCATCATGGCGAAGTCCGTGCTCGTTCATCACGAGCTCGGCTATGCGTTGGCCGTGGTTCCAAGCACCCACAGGATCGAGCTCAACAAGCTGCAGGACGTCATGGACAGGCGGCTCGGGCTCGCTTCCGAGGACGAGGTGGTATCGCTTTTCGATGATTGCGACATCGGCGCCGTACCGCCGATCGGCGCGGCCTATGATGTGCCGGTCATTCTGGACGAAAGCCTCGGCGACGCCGCCGACATCTATTTCGAGGGCGGTGACCACAAGACGCTTGTGCATGTCAGCGGCAAGGATTTCCGCAACTTGACCACGGGCGCGCGCCAGGCGCGATTCAGCCACCCGGCCTTCTAGAGCAAGTCGAAACGGTTTTCCGTCCGGAATTGCGTCAAAACAAACAGACAGAGCGGCTCAGCGTTTCCGTGAAATGCCGAACCGCTCCAAGAGCGCCGGCTCTATCGCGCCGGCGCGCCGTGACGGGACAGGGTTCGTTCAGTTCGCCGGTCTGGGAACAGCCGGCGTCACCACCTTGCGATAGACATGCCAGGTGGCATGACCGAGGATAGGCAGCACCACCGCCAGCCCAGCGAACACTGGCAGCGAGCCGACGATCAACGCGACGGCGACTATCAAGCCCCAGACAGCCATTACGATCGGGTTCGCCAGCACCACGCGTACGGAGGTGTGAATGGCCTCGTAGGCACCAACGTCCCGGTCAAGCAGCAGCGGGAATGCAACCACGCTGGTACACAAAACAACCATGGCAAATACGAACCCGATGGCGTGACCCAGCACGATGAGGGTCCAGCCGCGTCCGGTGGCGAATATCTCCGCGATGAAGCTGGACAGTGACGCCGGCGGCTCGGGCCCGAACAGATGCTCGTAGAAAAGCTTGGCCGTCAAAAGCCACGTGATGAAGATCGCAAACAACATGATCCCGACGGCGGCGATGGCCGGCAGCGCCGGGGAGTTTCTGACTTCGAAGGCGTGACGCCAGGAGGTGTCGAGCCCGGCTTCCCGCCTGCGGCTGATCTCGTAGAGCCCGATCGCCGCGAATGGACCGATCAGCGCAAAGCCGGACACAAGCGGAAACAGGAGCGGCAGCGCATTGGCGCCCGAGGTCCATACCGCAAGCACCACCCCGACAAGCGGGTAGATCAGGCACAGAAACACTATGTGGGACGGTTTGACCATGAAATCGTCCACACCGCGCCTAAGCGCGTCGAAAAGATCGGACACGCCGATTTTCCGGACGTTCGTATGCTCCAGCGTTTCGCTGGCCCCTGCAATCACATGAAAATTTGCCATGAGCATCCCTCCAGACCAAGTCCGGCAGGTCGCAGCTTCATGGTGCTGCCGTTCCGCATGGCTGGCCACGCGAACCGCGACCTGCACCGACAACCAACATACTCTTTTGCACCCAATTTGTCGCGCTCTCGTCGACGCCGGCTAATGGTCGGTCGCAGCAGCGTGCTGGCTCCGGAGGCGCTTTTTCGGTATTCTCAGGGTGCGAAGGTGAACGTCATGGACACGCGGACGCTTCTCATACTCGGCCTTGGCATAGTTATTCTGCTGCTGCTGGGATTTTTTGCGCTGCCGGCGTGATGGCGCCGGACGCGATATTCAGCAGCGCAATTGCCGACCGCCTTGCTTCGGAATAAGCAGGCGACCACCAATTGGGCCTGACGGGTCTTGCTTACTTGGAGAACTGTTTCAGGTAAGCGATGACGTTGGCTATGTCCTGATCGCTCTTGAGGCCGGGAAACGCCATCTTCGTCCCTTTGACCATGGCCTTGGGGTCGTGAAGATACGTCGTCAGCGTGGGCTCGTCCCATTTGACGCCGGATTTTCCAGCCGCGATCATGGCCGCGGAATAGGTGAAACCGGGATGCGTGCCCGCCGTGCGCCCGATGACGCCGTTCAACGATGGACCAACCTTGTTCTGGTCCTTGTCGGCGATATGGCACACCTTGCACTTGGCGAAGACCTTCTCGCCTGCGGCGGCATCCTGCGCCTGCGATGGGCTCGCGAAAAATGTGGTGGCGGACAAGACGATGAAAAACGCGGTTGCGCGCATGGCACCTTCCTCCCTGATCGTCGTTTGCGTCGGACGATCCGCACCACACCAGCCCCGCTGGCGTGCCCCGCACGGCAGAGCGGAATATCCGCACTTCTTCAGTGGAATTGCGGCACCTGCATACCACAGAATCGTCCCAATGGGTAGAAAAAAGCCAGCATTTGCGAAGGCTTAAGACGTACGCGGTGACGAGGGCTGCCGAGATGGCGAGCTTGTTCTAATGCATGTCGCCCAGAAGTGTGCAGCGGTTCTGGGACAACGACATGCATCAAAACAAAGGCTTAAAGCGCGTCGCCTGAATCCGTTTCAGCGCGACGCGCTTTAAACGACAACGATCAGGGCGGATCGGTGTTGCAGCTCGCAGCAATCTGGCCGACCGCTTCCGAGAGTCCGGCGAGATCGAAATCGGCCTCGCCGCGTCCGGACAGCAGGCCGAAGCGCCATGACAACAACAGCCGGTTCGCCGAAACCAGCCGCTTGATGCCGTCATCCCCTTCCCTGACCAGCAATTTGCCGCGCGGCCCGACAGACCAGCTCTCGTCGAATTTGCTGGTGCCGTCGACCATGACCGACATGGTGATCTTGCGGCTGGCGGAGACCGCGTCGTTGAGCTGCAGCCATTCGCTCCAGCGCGGTTCGCCGTCGGGCCGGCAGGCCAGCGTCAGCACCGGGCTGTAACCCAGCGCGCCGTTGCCGGTGATCAGCTTGTTTGTGGCGTAAAGCGAGGCGGTGACCTGGCCGTCGCTGGCGGCATCGACGCGCCAGTTGCCGAGATCGGGTCCGGCCTGTGCCGCACCGGCTGCGGCAAGCAAGAGCGCCGCGGCAACGACCACGCCCCTCATCTTGAATGCCACAATCACCTGTGCCTCCAAACCCCTGCGAAATGCGATACCGCGCAGATAATCATCAACGTTCGGTATCGCCAGCAGCGGACATTCAACTGAAGTTGGTTGTGTTGCCGCGCCGCAACAACAAAGAACAGCAACGAAAAAGGCCGCCTCGAAGGGCGGCCTTTCAAAATCAGGTTGCTGCGCCGTTTTACTCGGCGTCCTTGGCGGCCTTCTTCTTCGGCGCAGCCTTCTTCTTGGGCTCTTCCGCCTCGCCGGCGGCTTCGCCCGCCTTCGCTTCACTCGTCTTGGCCTCGGCCTTCTTCGAGGAAGCCTTCTTCGCCGGCTTTGCCTTGGTCGCGGCCTCCGCCTCCTCGTCGTCGGCCATCAGCTCTTCCTTGCTGACCTTGACGTCGTCGACCGAGATTTGGCCGAGCAGATAGTCGACGACCTTCTCCTCGAACATCGGCGCGCGCAGCGAATTGATCGCCTCGGGATTGCTGCGGTAGAACTCGAAGGCTTCCTGCTGCTGGTTGGCCGGGAAGCGGCGGACCTGTTCGAACAGGCCGCGCTGCAGTTCCTCGTCCGACACGGTGACGCCGGCCTTCTCGCCGATCTCGGCGAGAACCAGGCCGAGACGCACCCGGCGCTCGGCCAGACGCATGTACTCGGCGCGCGCCTCTTCCTCCGTCGTCTCCTCGTCGGCGAAGGTGCGGCCGGCGGCTTCGAGGTCACGGTTGACCTGGGCCCAGATGTTGTTGAACTCGGCCTCGACGAGCTTCGACGGCGCCTCGAACGAATAGGCGGCATCGAGCTGGTCGAGCAGCTGGCGCTTCACCTTCTGGCGGGTCATCGAACCGAACTGGTTCTCGATCTGGCCGCGCACGATCTCGCGCAGGCGCTCAAGCGATTCCAGGCCAAGGTTCTTGGCCGTCTCGTCATTGATCTCGAGCGCGCCGGGTTTCGCCACTTCCTTGACGGTGACGTCGAAGGTGGCTTCCTTGCCGGCCAGATGCGCCGCCTGATAGTTCTCGGGGAAGGTGACGGTGACCTGCTTCTCGTCGCCCGCCTTGGAGCCGATCAGCTGATCCTCGAAGCCTGGGATGAATTCCTTGGAGCCGAGCACCAGCGGCTGGTCGGAGCCGGCGCCGCCGGCGAAGGCCTCGCCGCCGATCTTGCCGACATAGTCGATGGTCACGCGGTCGCCTTCGGCGGCCTTGCCGTCCTTAGGCTCGTAGCTGCGAGCAGATTCGGCGACCCGCTTCACCTGGTCTTCGACTTCCGTCTCCGGCACGTCATAGACCTGACGCTTCACCTTGATGTCGGAGAAATCCTTGATCTCGATCGCCGGGATGACCTCGTAGTTGAGGCGGAATTCGAAGTCGGCGCCGCCGGCCAGGATCTTCTCGGCTTCCTTCTCGTCCTCGGTCATGATGACTTCGGGCTGCATGGCGGCCTTTTCGCCGCGGCCCGAGATGATCGAACGGGTCGAGTCGTTGAGGATCTCGTTGACGACCTCAGCCATGAACGACTTGCCATACATCTTGCGCAGGTGCTGCACCGGCACCTTGCCGGGGCGGAAGCCGTTGATCCGCACCTTGTCGCGGGCATCGTTCAGCCGCGCCATCAGCTTGGCTTCCATGTCACCGGCCGGCACGGTGATCTTGATCTCGCGCTTGAGACCGGAGTTGAGCGTTTCGGTGACCTGCATCCTAAAACCTTTGTTTTCACCAATGAGGCTGCCAAACGGTTCTTAGCCGTTCACAGCCTGCCGGTATAATCTTGCCGGAAATGGCTTTTGGTACGGAACCTGGCGATTTGACCGCTAATGCGGCTCAAACTCTCCTGAACTGCGCTTCCAAAAATGTGAAGAAGTCTTTGTTTTTCCTACTTCTTCTTACATTCTGCAGAAGCGGATAGTCGCGTCCCGTCACATTCGACACGCCTTTTGTCACAGGCTAGGCTAATTTTCAACCATCTTCGCGATTGGGCGAATGACGGTGATCTGGACCTCGACCCACTGGACCTCGACATTGACAGAATGATGGCTACATGGGATTGCCGGGCAACGCGGATGTGGCGGAATTGGTAGACGCCCTGGATTTAGGTTCCAGTGCCGAAAGGCGTGGGGGTTCGAGTCCCTTCATCCGCACCACCTTCGCTCTTCGAGCTTCGGGTGGCAGGCCACCTGACAGATCAGTGGACCGAAGCTTGGCAAGAGAGGACGGGAGGCATTAACTCCTGGTGGCGCAAGCAAGGCGCTTCCGCTCACGGAGACAATTCCGCTTTTGCGTATCCGATGCCCTTGAAATAGCCCGTTAACAGGTTCTTACTTTGCAACAGGCGGTTGGGGCTCTGTCAGGTTGTGCGCGTAGTTTCTCTGGTTCTGGGGGCTGGGTCGGCTGTCGCGGCAGCGACATGTCAAGTTGACGCCTTAGAGTACACTTCAGCTTCCTTTCCGGGCCGGCAGCCAATGCTTGTTGTCTCCGGTGAGTTTGGCGCCAATGAACCCCTGAACGCCTTTAGCAACGCGGTTGCGAGCAGCAGGGCCAGGATAATCGTATTCAACTCCCCCGGCGGCAATGTCGGCAGTGCCATTCGGTTGGGACGCGTGATCCGCGCGGCAGGGTTGGATACTCTTCAGCTTCGCCAATTGCAGTGCGCTTCAGCCTGCTCACTGGCCTTCTTGGGAGGCGTCCACCGTATTGCCGAACCAGGTTCCATCGGCATTCATCGGCCGTCCCTCAAACCGGCTGACGGGATGTCCAATGAAGAAGCGGAAGCCCGTGTCCAGTTCGGCACGGCCGCAATCATAGCCTATGTAATCGAGATGGGAGTGGATCCCAAGCTGATGGAATTGGCATCGAGCTATGACAGGCATGACATAAGGTACCTATCGGCCAGCGAAATGGTAGAGTTGCGTGTGACCAATGGCGCGGCGAACCAATCGCCGGCAGATGCATCGCAGGTGTCAACGACGCCAAATCCTGCGCCCGCGCCTGCTCCCGCACCCGACGCCAGGCAACAGCCGGAAAGCGTTGCGGTCGCCTTCGTCAGGGATCTCATCGAGCATCATGGCGACAACAACGATTTCGCTCTTGCTCAAGTTCAGGCGTCCTACGCTCCCACGGTCGACTATCATGGCAAGTTGACGAACCTCAGTTCGATCATTCAGGACAAGAGGAACTATTACCAGCGGTGGCCTGAACGGGCATACAACGTCCGCAACGACAGCATTGTGGTCAGTTGCGCCAACGATCGCTGCATGGTCTCGGGCGTCTACGACTGGATTGTGCGCAGCCCCTCGACACACAAGCAGGAAAAAGGCGTAGCGGACTTCGGCTACACGATATCGATCGGCCCCTATCCCAAAATTATCGCCGAGACAGTCGATGTCCAGCGATAACCGGGACCATCGCTAACTCGAGCCGTCGCGCTGACGCCGAGCCCTATACACCCTAATAAAGCGGCTCCTCGAACAGCGTCTTGTCGCCGTCCATGAGCGCCTTGATCTGCGCGGTGCCATTGGCCGAGAGCGCCAGCTTGATGCCGAACGGCCGCACGCGCATGTCGTCCTGTATCGCCACCCCTTCGCCTTCCGGCAGGTAGAAGCGGTCGATACCGTATTCCGGCGCGATGGTCGCGTCCGGTTCACGCAGACCCCAACCTTCGGCGACGTGTCCGGCGATATCGGCCTCGTCCGCTCCGGCCGCGCCGGCGCCTGGCCGAACCACGCTGTCGTCGGCTGCCAGTAGCCGTCAGCACCTTTCTTCAGCCGCACTACGATCGACGTGTCGTCGCTGAAAGGCTTGCCCTGCGGAATGTTGGCGATGAGCTTCACCGGGATCCGCGCTATGTTGTTGCCGATCGCAATGTAGTCGCCGCGCAGGAGATCGCGCGGATCGACAGGCTCGATCTTGAGCAGGACTTCCTTGCCGTTGCGCAGGATCGCCGCGCGCCCGGCGATGATCCAGCTGAGGAAGCCGATCTGGACGAGCGCCAGCACCAACGCCGAAATGATCAGCCTCTTCCCGGTCATGCCGCTGCTCCCCCTGGCGCCCTCATGCGTTTTTCAATGCGGATGATGACCAGCGCCAGAATGCCGAGCAGCACGGCCGCGGCAAGGAAGAAGCCGGCCGTGTCGAGCATCGATTGCAGCATCACCACATAGATGATGGCGAGTTCGAAGGCGAAGCCGGCATAGGCCACCCAGCGCAAGCCCCGGCTCTCGCGGCCGCCGAGCATGATCGCCGCGACGATGCCGGCAAGCGCAACCGCCGAGGCAATGGCAAAGCCGCCGTTGTAGCTCGCCTCGTCGGCCAGTTCGAACTGGACCATCGCCAGGCCGGTGAGAAAGCCGATGAGCGCGTGCAAGGGCAGCCGGCCGCCGAGCTGCACGATCCTGTCGACGGGTTCGGCGGCGAAGATTGCGGCCGCGAACAGCAGCGCCGAGACGAGCACAAGCGGAATGGCGACCTGAAGCGTGTTGTGGTCCATCGCCAGCAGCACGAGATAGAACAGGATCGACAGAATGATCAGGTGCCGCGCCGCCTGGCTGCGTGTCCAGAATGAAATGGCAAATAGCACCAGCGCAATTGCCGCGAAGAGATATGGAAACTCGGCCCGGCGGAAAAATCCGCCCCATTTGAAGAACAGCCAGGCGTCGGCGATGCCGACGGAGGCGATGGTGAGCGGGTTCGAGCGCAGGGCAATCGCCGCGAGCGCCGTGCCGGCGCACCATGTCAGCAATGGCGAGGCCTCGTCGCCCGACAGGTGGTACATCTGGCCGATCAGCGCGATCGATCCGCCAAAGGCTGCGGCAGCAACGATCCATAGCGCCTCGCCGATCGCCGCATGGTCGCGCGTCTCAGAAAAGCGCCACCGACATAGCCGCCCAGGATGACGGCAAACAGCGCCGCCACGCGCGCCAGCCGCGGGATGGCTTCCCAGTTGGCGGCGACGAAGATCAGGATCGCGGCGCCGAACAGCAACGCGGCCATCATCGCCAGGATCGAGCCGAAGCTCAGCGAGGTGCGCTCGTAGACGCCCACGTCGCGCGCCAATGCATCCGCCGTCGGCGCATCGATCAGGCCCGCCTCCCGCCAGCGGGCGATATCCGCCCTCACCCTTGTCGCATAACCCGCCATGCGCTTCCCCCGAGCTTGGTCATTTTTTCAGCCTGGACGCCCAAACCGTTGACGCAGCGGCATTTTCCGATTCGGTCTTCTTTGTGTCGCAAGCGCGAACGGCCGTTAATGTTGCATTGCACAATTTGCATTGCTGCCATGCGCCAATGGCACTTTTAAACCGATATGATCCCACCTATTTTCTGTTCGTACACAAACGGAATGATCCGAACCAAAGACGAAACGAGCACTACCATGAACCTGATCCGCAACTACCGCAACTGGCGCCGCTACCGGGAAACCGTTTCCGAGCTGAGCCGCCTGTCGAACCGTGAACTGACCGACCTCGGCATCAGCCGCAGCGACATCCACTACGTCGCCCGCAAGGCGGTCTAATCCGCTTCGGACCGCGAATGGTCCGAACCAGTTTTTGAAAGAGTAAGGCAATGAACCTGATCCGCAGCTATCGTAACTGGCGCGTTTATCGCGAGACGGTTTCCGAGCTGGGTCGGCTTTCGAACCGCCAGCTCCATGATCTCGGCATCGTACGCGACGAGATCAAGATGATCGCCCGCAAGGCGGTCTAAGCAAGGCATTTCGCCAGGGTCGACCTCCTCCCCGACCCTGACGGATACGGTCAACCTTCACCTCCTCCCGAGGGTTGACCACCGAAACGGCGCCCGCCGGACCTCCTCCCCCGGCGGGCGTTGTTCTCCAAAAGGTTTCGCCCCTTTCCAAGGCGACAAGGAATTTCGTCAAAGCCGACCTCCTCCCCGGCTATGACGAATACGGTCGATCTTCACCTCCTCCCGAGGATCGACCCCCAAAACGACACCCGCCGGACCTCCTCCCCCGGCGGGTGTTGTTGTTTTCAGAGCAATTCCAGGAAAAGTGTGTAACGGTTGGGCTCGGCGACTTCGCCGTAGCCTTCCGTCCGGAATTGGGTAGAGCAAGTTGTTGGGGCAGACCTCCCGCATCAGCGCGTCGAAGCCGGCAATTGCAATCGTTGGCCCAAGCGACTATTCCGGCGCACATGAGCAAAAATCCCGTACACGTCATCGGCGGCGGGCTCGCCGGCTCCGAAGCCGCATGGCAGATGGCGCAAGCCGGCGTTCCGGTCGTGCTGCATGAAATGCGCCCGGTGCGCGGCACCGACGCCCATAAGACCGATGGTCTGGCCGAGCTTGTCTGCTCCAATTCCTTCCGCTCGGACGATGCCGAGACTAATGCGGTCGGCCTTCTGCATGCCGAAATGCGGCTCGCCGGCTCGCTGATCATGAGCGCCGGCGATGCGCATCAGGTCCCGGCTGGCGGCGCCCTTGCCGTCGACCGCGACGGCTTTTCCGATGCGGTGACCGCGAAGATCGAGGCTCATCCGCTGATCGCGATCCAGCGCCAGGAAGTACCTGGACTGCCGCCGGCGGAGTGGGACCAGGCGATCATCGCAACCGGCCCGCTGACCGCGCCCTCGCTCGCCCAGTCGATCGCCGAGGCAACGGGCGCCGATGCGCTCGCCTTCTTCGATGCGATAGCCCCAATCGTGCATTTCGACACGATCGACATGAATACCTGCTGGTTCCAGTCGCGCTACGACAAGGTCGGTCCGGGCGGCACCGGCAAGGACTACATCAACTGCCCGATGGACAAGGAGCAATATCTCGCTTTCGTGGCGGCGCTGCTGGAGGGGCAAAAAACCGAGTTCAAGCAATGGGAAGGCACGCCTTATTTCGACGGCTGCCTGCCGATCGAGGTGATGGCCGAGCGCGGCGTCGAGACCCTGCGCTATGGGCCGATGAAGCCGATGGGCCTCACCAACGTCCACAATCCGTCGGTCAAGGCCTATGCGGTCGTGCAGCTCCGCCAGGACAATGCGCTTGGCACGCTCTACAACATGGTCGGCTTCCAGACCAAGCTGAAGCATGCCGAGCAGGTGCGCATCTTCCGCACCATTCCGGGGCTTGAAAACGCGGACTTCGCACGGCTCGGCGGCCTGCACCGCAACACCTACATCAATTCGCCGACGCTGCTCGATCCGTCGCTGCAGCTGAAATCGCGGCCGGGCCTGCGTTTTGCCGGCCAGATCACCGGCTGCGAGGGCTATGTCGAAAGCGCCGCGATCGGCCTGCTCGCCGGCCGTTTCGCCGCCGCCGAGCGGCTCGGCCAGGCGCCCTCCCTGCCGCCGGCGACCACCGCTTTCGGCGCGCTGCTCAACCACATCACCGGTGGCCATATCGTGTCGGACGACGAGCCGGGCAAACGCTCCTTCCAGCCGATGAACGTCAATTTCGGCCTGTTCCCGCCGGTCGAGGCTCCGAAGGTCGAGGGCAAGCGACTGCGCGGCAAAGATAAGACCGTCGCCAAAAGGCACGCCATAACCTCGCGCGCATTGGCCGATTGCAGGGAGTGGCTGGGGCTGCGGCGCGGGCGCAAGCTGCAGAATAATACCGCTAAAGTCAGTTTCAGCACTAGACCTGCGACTCCCGGCGTGCACTATCGAGAAGTTAGGCGCCGGGCTTTCACAATGAGCGAAACTAGACGTTATCAGGTCTTTATATCATCAACCTATGATGATTTGCGTGAGGAACGCCAGCAATCCACTCAAGCGATCCTTGAAATGGGTCACTTTCCTTCTGGCATGGAACTGTTCCCTGCTTCTGACTCTTCACAGTGGGAGTTGATCAAACGAGTTATCGCGGAGTGCGATTACTACATAGTAATTGTTGGGGGTCGATACGGTAATATTGGAGGAGATGGTATTAGCTATACTGAAATGGAGTATAACTTTGCACTGCAATCTTCAATTCCCGTCCTCGGTTTCGTTCGAAAGGACATAGGGCAGATACCCACTAAATTCTCCGAAAATACCCTAGAAGGAAAGGAAAAACTTCAGGCTTTCCGGCAAAAAGTTATGTCGAAGACCTGCCGTCTATTCGACTCTGCGAGTGAACTTGGTATGGCAGTGATGAAGAGCCTTACGAATGAGATGCGGATCAATCCCAGAGAAGGATGGGTCCCTGCGCAACAAGCTAAATCCACTAAAGACTATGAAAAAGAGAAAGAGCTTCACGATCTCGTAGAAACAATATCGAAGGAAAACGAGAGACTTAAGCGCCGCATTAGAGATGGTACATTGAAAATTGCGGGGTTGAAAACTTCCGATCTAGCTCAAGGATCCGACCGACACGAACTGAAGATTGGTTTTAATAATAGAGATAAAAATTATACAATATTTTCTGTATCGGTATCATGGGATGAGATTTTTCAGACCATAGGGCCGGCAATGTATGGATATATAGTACGAAAGGTTGAGCAATATGGCCGCGACTACAACCAATACCCATTCAACAACAGCCTAGAGCATTTGATAAGAAGCTACGTCTTTGAGGACGCACAAAATAGAAAAATAGATATCAAAGAATCGGACATCGACACTATTGTCATTCATCTAAAGCAGCTTGGTTACATCGAGTACCAGGAAAACACTCATGAAGACGGAAAATTTTCGAGGGATAACTCTAACTGAGGCTGGGGAATTGAAATTGACGCGTCTAAAGATTCAGCCAAGCAAGAATTAGAGGGAGCCTGAGCTCATCGATTGGAAATTTGCAATCCCGGTTTCCCAGCCTCACCCGGATTCCTCCGCACATACGCCGCCTTCAGCGTCTCCGACGTGTCGCGCGAGCCGTCATGGCTCCAGCCGGGCGGCTGGATGAGATACTTCAGCCGCTGGCCGAACGTTAGTCCCGGCATCAGCGCGTCCTTGAACATACCGATCCATTCATGGAACGCGACCTTCAGCGGGTTGAAGGTGCCGATGTTCTTCACGATGCCGTAGCGCGGCCGGTCTTCCGCCAGTTCCTCGACGAAGGTGCCGAACATACGATCCCAGATGATCAGCGTACCGGCGAAGTTCGCGTCGAGATAGCGCGGGTTGGTGGCGTGGTGGACGCGGTGGTGCGAGGGCGTGTTGAAGATGTATTCGAACCAACCCCACGTCTTGCCGATCGTCTCGGTGTGGATCCAGAACTGCCAGACAAGGTTGAATCCGAAGACGAAGGCGATCACTGCCGGATGGAAGCCGAGCAGCACCAGCGGCGCCTGGAGCACGAACATGAAGGTGAAGAGGCCGGTCCAGCTTTGCCTGAGCGCCGTCGAGAGGTTGTAGTGCTGGCTCGAATGGTGGTTGACATGCTCGGCCCACACCCAGCGCACCCGGTGCGCGATGCGGTGGTAAACGTAGTAGCGCAAATCATCGAGCAGGAAAGCGGTGAGAAACACCCAGATCGACAGGCCGAGATTGAAGAAGCGAAATTGCCAGAGCCACAGCAGCGCCCAGTAGGACACAACGCCGAGCAGCAGCCCGGCAACGACATTGCCGGTTCCCATCATCAGGCTGGCCAGCGTGTCGCGCGTCTCGAACGAGCCCTTGGCGCGGCCGGTGCGCACCAGCCAGAGCTCGATCAGGATCGCGGCGACGAAGAACGGGATGGCAAGCTGGGTGACCTGCGGGAAGTTGTAATCGTCCATCACGCGGCCTTTCGCATCTGATCGTGCCTTTGCAGCGCTGCCGCTACTCCCAGCGCGTCGGCTTCGTCGATGAAGACAAACCGGCCACCTTTCCAGGTGAAATCATCCATCTTCAGTGACACGACGTTCTCTTCCCGTGACAGGAAGAGAACATCGCGCGGCGTGACGATGCGCGTCAGGAAACAGTCGCCGATGCTCTGGATGATGCCGCAACGACGCGGGCCGAGATCGAGGAACGCGGCATGCCTGTCCGATGTCAGCCTGACGGCTCCAGGCTTTTCGTCAGGAAAATCCTCGGCGAAACGCGCGAGCGCCTGGTCCGCGCCCGAAAGCGTCGCGGTCGTGGTGCCGCCGGTGAAATGCACGGCCGCGACCGACAGCGCGATGCCGAACACGACAAGGACGACCAGGACTGGCAGGCTCATGGAAAGGCGGCTCCTCCGGCGGCTCGCATTTCTTCGATGCGAGTCCACACGGCAGAACCCCTAGCATAATTGACGTTTACGTCAAATGGGCGACCAGCCGCGCATGGCATGGCGCAAGAGCAGCCAGTGCCGACGCAAGGTCGAGAGCGTCGCTATGCCCACCAGTGGGGACCGGCCCGCCTTCTCCATCTTGTCGAGATAGGCGCGTGTCAGCGCAAGCGGCAGGAAGGCCGGGCGAAGCAACACGGGGAGCGCCGGCGCGCCCTTCTCGAAGGCGCCGAGATGCTCCCGCGCCAGCGCGATCATCGCCGCCACCGCTCGCTTCGCGGCAGCATCGCCCTCGCCTTTGACGAACTCTTCCGGCGTCGTCCCGGCTGCCGCCAGGATGTCGGCGGGAATGAAGCACTGTCCGCGCTGACGGTGCAGCGGCAGCAAGAGCAGCAGGCCGGTGATCGCCTGCGCGCAACCTGCCCTGCCCGCCAGTTCGGCAAAGCGCGGCGCGGCAGTTGGATCGAGCACCATCGCCGTAAGCTGGATGAGCGCCGCGGCCGTCTCGCCGCAATAGCCCTCAAGGTCGGTTCGCGACGGCATCGGATCGTCGTAGAGATCGAAGATGCGCGCCTCGAGCATGTTGTCGAAAGCGGTCTTCGGCAGTTGATAGGCAGCGATGGTCGCCCTCAGCGCATCGGCGGTCGGATGGCCCGTTTCCGCATCGCCTTCGGCCATGATGACGTCACGCCACCACCGCAGCCGGACCTCGCCCGGCAGCGGCTCATGAATACGATCGCGGACGCTGGCGACCTCGGCGTTGAAGGCATAGAGCGCGAGCAGCGCCTCGCGTTTGTCGGCGGGCGCGTAGAGTGCCGAAAGATAGCGATTATGATCGGCGGCCCGCACCCCGTCCATGACCATGGTTGAAGCGACGGCCATTCAATCGACGGCAATCAGCGCTGCGGCCACGGCGCGGTCTTCGGCCAAAAGCACGTTGTAGGTGCGCACCGCCGCGCCAGTCGACATCGGATCGGCCGAGATGCCGGCCTCCTTGAACGCGGCGCGCAGCGCCGCAGGCAGCGGCCGCAGATCCTTGCCGGTGCCGACCAGCAGGATCTCGACCTTGTCCGCTTGGGCGAACAGCTTGTCGAAGTCGGAAGTCTTCAGCGCCAGCGGATCGGCCGGCTCCCAGCCATGGATGCCGGACGGCAGGCAGAGCAGCGAGCCGCGATGCGACATGTCGGCAAAGCGGAAGCCGCCATTGCCATAGGCTTCGATCGGCGCCCTGCCCGGGAAATGCGCCTCGCGGATGACGATGCCTTTGGCCATGGGTCTAGAGCATGATGCCGAAAAGTGTGGAGCGGTTTTCGGACAACATCATGTTCTATCTCTTTGATTTAGAGCCGGATTCAGATTTCAGGTCGACTCGACCTGAAATCATCCGGCTCTGGCGGCGTCAGGTCGCCACGGCCTTGCCGTTCACCGGCTTGTCCTCTTCGGCGGTCGTGGCCTGCGGCCGCAACTTGAACAGGATCAGCAGTGGCGCGGCGATGAAGATCGACGAATAGGTGCCGAACACCACGCCGAACAGCATTGCCAGCGTGAAGGAACGGATCACCTCGCCGCCGAACAGCACCAGCGCCAACAGCGCCAGGATCGTGGTCACCGAGGTCAGCGTCGTTCTGGACAGCGTCTCGTTGATGGCGTTGTTCAAGAGCTGCGGCAGCGGCATCTTCTTATATCTTCGAAGATCCTCGCGAACGCGGTCATAGACGACGATGGTGTCGTTCAGCGAATAGCCGATGATGGTCAGGATCGCCGCCAGCGACGACTGGTTGAACTCCAGCCCGGTTAGGACGAAGAAGCCGATCGTCATCACCACATCGTGGACAGTGGCGACGATGGCGCCGACCGCGAACTGCCATTCGAAGCGGAACCAGACATAGAGCAGGATGCCGACCAGCGCGATCAGCATCGCGATCGTGCCCTGTTTGGCAAGTTCGCCCGAGACAGTCGGCCCCACCACCTCGACGCGGCGGAAGTCATACTGGTCCTGCAGTTCGCCCCGCACCTTGTCGATGACGGTCTGCTCGGCATTCTCGCCGGCATCCTGCGTGCCGACGCGGATCAGGACGTCGTTCGGCGCGCCGAACTGCTGCACCTGGATCTCGCCGATATTGAGCTCGGACAGCCTGTTGCGGATGTCGCCGAGATCGGCATCGCCCTGCTTGGACTGCACCTCGATCATCGAGCCGCCCTTGAAGTCGATGCCGTAATTGATGTCGAGGGTCAGGAACCCGACGACCGACAGGATCGACAGCACGCTGGACAAAGCGAATGTCCAGCGGCGAATGCCCATGAAGGGGATCTTGGTGCCTGGCGGGATGAAGGTGACGGGTGCCCGCGGCAATTCTTTCGGGCGGGCGCGACGCAGCCAGATCGACACCAGCATGCGGGTGAAGGTGAAGGCGGTGAAGACGGTGGTCAGGATGCCGATGGCGTAGGTGATGGCGAAACCCTTCACCGGACCGGTGCCCAGCCAGAACAGCACCACCGTCGCGATCAGCGACGTGACGTTGGAATCGACGATGGTCGCCAGCGCCTTGGAGAAGCCGGTGTCGATCGCCTGGATCACCGAGCGGCCGTTTCGCCGCTCCTCGCGGATACGCTCATAGATCAGAACGTTGGAGTCCACCGCCATGCCGATGGTGAGCACGATACCGGCAATACCCGGCAGAGTGAGCGTGGCGCCCAGCAGCGACAGCAGCGCCACGATCATCGCCACGTGGACGGCCAGCGCGATATTGGCGAGGAAGCCGAGGAAGCCGTAGGCGACGAACATGAAGGCGACTACGAGGATCGAGCCGATCACGCCCGCGACCTTGCCGGCGTGGATGGAGTCTTGGCCGAGGCCCGGACCCACCGTGCGCTCTTCGATCACCGTCAGCGTCGCCGGCAGCGCGCCGGCGCGCAGCAGCACGGCAAGGTCGTTGGCGCTCTGCGGCGTGAAATTGCCGGAAATCTGGCCGGTCCCGCCGAGGATCGGCTCGCGAATCTGCGGTGCCGAAATCACCTGGTTGTCGAGAATGATGGCGAACAGTTTGCCGACATTCTGCGCCGTCGCCTGGCCGAAGCGGGTCGCACCCTTGGAATCGAAACGGAACGAAACGACCGGTTCATTGGTCTGAGAATTATAGGTCGCCTGCGCGTCGACCAGATTCTCGCCTGAAACGATGACGCGGTTCTCGATCAGATAAGGAACAGGCGGATCGTCCTGCGAGTAGAGCACCGACGAGCCAGCGGGCGGACGGCCCTTCAGCGCATCCTGCACCGGCATCGACTGGTCGACCATCTGGAAGGTCAGCTTGGCGGTCTGGCCGAGGATTTCCTTCAGCCGCTGCGGATCCTGCAGGCCTGGCACCTGCACCAGGATGCGATCGTCGCCCTGCCGCTGCACGATCGGCTCGGTGGTGCCGAGCTCGTTGACGCGCCGCTCGACGACTTCGATCGACTGCGTCAGCGCCGTCGAGGTCCGGTATTTCAGGCCGGCGTCGGTGACCGTGAACTTGAGCAGGCCGGGCTCGGAATCGTCCAGCGCCATTTCCTGGATAGAGCCGCCGCTGAACAGCCCTGCGGCCACCGGATCCGTCAGAGGCTTCAGAACCTTCTTGGCCTGGTCAAGCTGGTTTGGATCCGTAATGCGCACCTGCACGGTGCGGCCGGAGCCGGAAAGGCCGGTGTAGTTGATCTTTGGATTGGCATCGCGCAGCAGCGTCCTGATCTCGTCGCGCGTCGTCTCCATCCGGTCCTTGATCAGATCGTTCTGATTCATTTCGAGCAGGATGTGCGAGCCGCCCTGAAGGTCGAGGCCGAGCGTCATCTGCCGCTTCGGCACCCAGTTCGGCAGTTGCGCCAGCGTGCTTGCCGGGAACAGGTTGGGCGCGGCAAGGATCGCTGTGACGGCCACGGCCAGCCAGATCAGGACCATCTTCAGGCGCGAGAAATACAGCATTCGTTCTTATCCGTTCAGGCGTACAAGCGGCAGCGTTCCGCCATCGAGGTGATGATTACTTCTTGGCGTTCTGGTTCGCCACCGGCTCGCCCTTGACGCGCACGTCAGAGATCGTCGAGCGCAGCGCCGTCACCTTGGTTCCGCCGCCAAGGTCGATCTCCAGCTCATTGTCGTCGATCACCTTGGTCACCTTGCCGACGAAGCCGCCGCCGGTCACCACCGTATCGCCGCGGCGCACCGCGGCCAGCATTTCCTGGCGCTTCTTCAGCTGCGTGCGCTGCGGCTGATGATCAGAAAATACATGATCACGAAAATCAGGACAAACGGCAAAATGCTGATGAACATATCGGGCGAGGTGCCGACGCCTTGGGCGTATGCCGGTGTGACGAACATCAAGAAACTCCTGGATGATTGAAAACCGCCCGGGGCGGCCCCGCAAAATTTGGGCGGAATATAGTCGGTAAAGTTGCCAATGCAACTCCGCGATCCGCCGAATCCGTTGCTTTTCCAGCCGTTTGGCGCGTGCTAGAGCGTCGCAGCGGGAGGCGGCTCGCAGCTGGCCAAAAGATCATGCTCCAACAAAGCTTGGGACTGGTTCTTACGGCGCCGCTACGGAACTGCTTCCGCATTCCGAAATGCCAGAAGAAAAAAGACCGGAAATGACCGATAGCCTGGAAGCCCTGAACAAGAAGCTCGACCGCCTGATCGAGGCGGTATCCCGCCTCGCCCCGCCACCCGTTCCGGAGACCGATCTCGGCGTGGCCGATTGCTTCGTGTGGCAGGCCGATCCCGGCTATCTGGAGCCGGTCCGCAAGGTGAACCGCGTCGACATCGGCCTGATCCGCGGCGTCGACCGGGTCCGCGACATCCTGCTCGACAACACCGAGCGCTTCGCGTCCGGCTTTGCCGCCAACAACGTGCTGCTCTGGGGCGCGCGCGGCATGGGCAAGTCGTCGCTGGTCAAGGCCGTGCACGCCAAGGTCAATGCCTCTGACAAGCTCGACCGGCCGCTGAAGCTGATCGAGATCCATCGCGAGGACATCGACACGCTGCCGAAGCTGATGGGGCTGCTCAAGGCGGCGCCTTACCGCTTCATCCTGTTTTGCGACGACCTCTCCTTCGATCATGACGACACCTCCTACAAGTCGCTGAAGGCGGCGCTCGAAGGCGGCGTCGAGGGCCGCCCGGCCAATGTCATCTTCTACGCCACGTCGAACCGGCGGCATCTCTTGCCGCGCGACATGATCGACAATGAGCGCTCAACCGCCATCAACCCGTCGGAAGCCGTGGAGGAAAAAGTCTCGCTTTCCGACCGGTTTGGCCTGTGGCTCGGCTTCCACAAATGCTCGCAGGACGAGTATCTCGACATGATCGACGGTTATGTCCGCTACCACGGCCTGGCCATCGACCCCGAGACCCTGCGCGCGGAAGCGCTGGAATGGGCGACGACGCGCGGCAGCCGCTCCGGCCGCGTCGCCTGGCAATTCACGCAGGACCTTGCCGGCCGGCTCGGCAAGCCGCTCAAGGATTGAGATAAGCGGATCAGCGGTCCATCAAACTCTGAACCGCTCCAATGTCACTTGGGCGGCTGCGCCCATCGCAGGTCACGTGGCGTTTGGCCGATCTCGCGGCGCATCCAATGCGCTAGATGCGACTGGTGCGCGAAGCCCGTCAATGCCGCAACCTCGCTTGTGCTGAGATCGCCTTGCCGCAGCAGAACGCGCGCGCGTCTACGCGACGCCGCAACACGTAGCGATGCAAGGTGACGCCCATCGCCGCCTTGAACCATGTCCGCAAGTGCGAGCTGCTTGCGCCGGCGACCCGGCTTAGGCGATCGATCGAAAGTGGCTCGTGGAGAGCGGCTTCGATGTGTTCCAGAACGCGCTTGAGCTGGACGTCCGACAACCTGTTCACTCGAACTATGTCTGGGCAATCGAAGCCAAGCAGCCTCACGGCAAGTGCGGCGCCAATGCTGTCGGCAAACAAAGGGCCACTCGGCGCGCCTGCGGTGAGATCGCTCTGGAGTGCTCGAGCCAGATGTTCGATCCGTTGGTCACGCAGTAGATGGCGTGTGCCGAACCGTGACTCTCGCGCCCTGCCGCCAAGTTCCGCCGCGACCCTTTCCATCAAGGCCGGCTGCAAGACAATCTCAATCGTGTCGAACGGCGTTTCAGCCTCGAAACCGCCCTCCTCGCCGGCCGGCACCAAATCGATATCGCCCGCGCGCCTGACGAAATATCGCCCAACCTCATTACAGTAGGAGCGCGTCGCAGCGCTTGCATGCACCATGATGCGATGGTGCGGCGCCCGGGGCAGCCGATGGACGCCCGCTTCGATATGCCGGGAAACCATTGCTACATCGGACGTAGATCGGCCCGGAGCGGATTGCGAACGCATGCTCTGTCGATTCATGGCAAAACCTGTTCAAGATTTGGCAGTTCCCGCGCGATTTTCAATGCCTCGAACTTGTACTCACCCCTCTCCCATCAAGCTTGGAAGAGAGGTTGCCATGAGTTTCCATGTCGTTGTCGGTGCGGGCCCGGTCGGACGCGAGACCGCTCGCCTTCTTGGCGAAGAAGGACATGATGTCGTTCTTACAAGCCGAAGCGTCGGTTCGAACGCATTGCAAAACGTGCGGGCGATACAGGCCGATGCCACGGATGCCTCGGAACTGTCGCGTATCTGCCGAGGCGCCGATGCCATCTTCATGTGTGCCATGGCCACCTATCATCGGTGGCCAACCGACTTCTTCCCGATAATCGACGGCACCGTTCGCGCCGCGGAAGCAGTCGACGCAAAGCTCATCGTGCTCGGAAACCTCTATGGCTACGGGGAAAATACCGATAGCCCGCTTCGCCCCGATATGCCGCTGGACCCGACTTCGAAGAAGGGAACCGCCAGGACGATCATGTGGCAGCGGGCGGTCGGCGCCAGTGTGCCGGCGATCGAAGTACGATCCAGCGACTACCTCGGACATGGCGCGATCAGCTACTTCTCGCTGGTGGCGCTACCCTCCATCATCGAGGGCAAGCCCACCGCCTTCATTGGAGATCTCGACGCGACTCATGCCTGGACCTTTACCAAGGACGTCGCCAGGACACTTGTCGCGGCCTCCTGCTACACGGGCCAATGGGGGCGGGCGTTTCATGTTCCCTCACGACACGCCTCGCCCCGGGAGCTCATCCGGAAGATCGCCGAGATGCTCGGACGAGAGGTTTCGGAAACGCGTTCCTATTCCGTCCCCGAGATGGAAGCGCTAGGCATGCATGAGCTCATCGAGATGAGCTACCTCTTCGAGAGCCCCTTGCTGGTTGATTCCTCCGACTCCGAGGCACTTCTGGGCGTGAAGGCCAGCAGCCTTGAAGAGATGATCGCCGATACACTCCGTGATCATCTCTGACCCGACGTCAGGCATCTTCGCAACTGAAAAAGCCCGCTCCTGACGAAGCGGGCTGAAGCCGGCGGGCCGGACTGGAGGTCAGGCGGCCCGCAATTTGTTCTTGTTCTATTCGAGGTAGCCGCTCGGATCGACCGGGGCTGAGTTCTTGCGCACTTCAAAGTGCAGCTTCGGCGAGTCCGTCGTGCCGCTCATGCCGGACAGCGCGATTTCCTGGCCGCGCTTGACCTTCTGGCCGCGCTGCACCTCGATCGAGCTGGCGTGGCCGTAGACGGTGACCAGGCCGTTCTCGTGGCGCACCAGCACGGTGTTGCCGAATTCCTTGAGGCCATCGCCGGCATAGATGACGACGCCGTTCTCGGCCGCCTTGATCGGCGTTCCTTCCGGCACCGCGATGTCGACGCCGTCCTTGCCGGAGCCGAAGCCGGAGATGACGCGGCCACGCACCGGCCAGCGCATCTTGCCGATGCCGGTCGCGTCCGGCGCCGCCGCATCGTCGTCCTCGGCCTGCTGAATGACCTTGGCGTCCTTCTTCGGCGGCGTGTAGGAGGCAAGCGTCTCTGTGGTCTTGGCCGGCGGTGGCGTGGTCGCCGTCGTCACCGGATCGACCGCCGGCTTGGCTGTCGTGGCAGCCGGCTTGGCCGCGGCGACCGTTGCGGTGCCGCCGGCCGGAACCTTCAGCGTCTGGCCGATCTTCAGCAAGCCATCCTTCATCCCGTTGGCCTGCTTGAGCGCCGTCGCGCTGACGCCGGTCTTGCGGGCGATCGAGGACAGGGAGTCGCCCTGCTGGACGGTGTAGGTGCCGCCGGCGCCGGCCGGCTTGGTCCCGGCCATCTGCGGCGCGGGCTTGGCGTTTTTCGCGCCGCTAGCGGCCGCCGATGCGTCGACCTGCGCGGCCGACTTGCCGTCCTTGAGCTTCGGCTGCTGCGGCAGCACGGCAACCTTCTCCGGCGCGCCGGCAGGCTGCTTCGGCGTGTTCACCGGCTTGGTGGCGTCGGCAACCTTAGGCTCGCCCTTGCTCGAATAGGCATAGGCCGGGATGACGATTTTCTGGCCGGTCCTGATGCCCTTGTTGGCGTCCAGCCCATTGACCTTGATGATCGCATCCGCCGGCACATGATACTGCCGCGCGAGACCTGAAATCGTCTCGCCTTCCCTGACGACGATCTCGGTCGCGTGCGGCGCAGCACTTGCGTTGCGCACCGCATCGGGCTCGGCGGTCTTGAATGGCTTTGCTGCCGGCGCGACGGTGCCGGTGGCTGTCCTGTCGAGATGCGGCGCGGCAGGAGCCGGCGCGAGTGCCGGAGCCGGGGCCGAGGCGGTGCGCATCGGCTTGGCGGGCGTGGTGGCCGGCGCCGAGGGCGGCGGCAATTGCTGCGATGTCACCGGCTCGAGGCTGGAGCGGCTCACCGACTGGGTGTGGCTGCCGTCGACGGGCGCCGGCGCGACCGTGTCGCCCGGATAGGGCTGGTCGGCACTCTGCTTGTTGATGATGGCGCGCTGATTGTTGGTGGACGAGGTGAAGACGTCGTCGACACCGTTGAAGCGCATGGCCTGCGAGCTGCACCCGGCGGCAGCGCCGGCGATCATGAGGACGGCGCAGCCACGCGCCAGATTGCGTCCGTTTGCCTTCAAACCATTGAATTGCATCGCACTAACCCGCACAGACCCGGTACAAACTGGTTCTGATTAAAGCGCGTTAATGTTACTGGCCGGTTAACCCATTAGAATCCGACGAAAATTTTCTTAAAACATTGGAGGAAATTTTGGCGGGGCCGCGGGCGCCCGCTAAATGACCGCGGCGACGCTGCGCAGGATCGGCTGCAGCCTGACCATGCCGATGTCCTCGCGCTCGAAACGACTGCGACCTTGGTAAGCTTGGCCAGCACCTGCTCGCCCTCCTCCGGGCCGATGGGCGCGATGACGATGCCGCCGCTCGACAATTGATCGAGCAGGAAGCGCGGCAGGCTGTCGAACGCCGCCCAGGCGAGGATGCGGTCGAACGGCCCTTCGTTGGGCAGGCCGTTGGAGGCATCTGCCTGGCGCGCGATGACATTGCTGATGCCGAGCGCTTCGAAGCGCTGCTTTGCCAGTTCGATCAAGGTTTTGTAGCGGTCGACGGTAACGATGCGCGCGGCAAGCCTGGACATCACCGCAGCGGTATAGCCCGACCCGGTGCCGATCTCGAGCACGCGGTTGCCCGGCTCGATGGCCAAAGCCGCGATTACAGCCGCCTGCAGGTCCGCACCCTCGATCGCCTCGCCGCATTCGATCGGCAGCATGCCGTCCGACCAGGCGATCGAATGGAACTGCGCGGACAGGAAACCGCGCCGCGGCGTCGCCTCGAAGGCAGCGATCAGCGCCTTCGGCGCCGTGCCCCGGCCGCGCAGGCGGAGCAGGAAAGCGGCAAAACCTTCGCGATCGTCAATAGCCATGATCATGAGAGCGCCTTGGTCAACTGGTCGCGGAGTTCATGGGCGGTCAGGTCGAGCTGCAGCGGCGTCACCGACACCAACCGGTTGCGCAGCGCATAGAGGTCGGTGCCCTTCTTGCCTTCGACAGGCTCGCGGCCGAAGCGCAGCCAGTAGTAAGGCAGGCCGCGGCCGTCACGACGTTCGTCGACCCACAGGCTATGCACCAGCTTGCCCTGCGAGGTGACGACCGTTCCCTCGATTTCGTCGGGTGCGCAGTTCGGGAAATTGACGTTGAGCAGCACCCCATCCGGCAGCGGCGTCGCGATCAGCTTCTTCAGCAGCGCCGGCGCCAGCGCCTCGGTCGTCTCGTAAGGAACGACACGATCCTCACCGACATAGGAATAGGCCTGGCTCACCGCGATCGAGCGGATGCCAAGCAGCGCGCCCTCCATGGCGCCGGCGACGGTGCCGGAATAGGTGACGTCGTCGGCGATGTTGGCGCCGGAATTGACGCCCGACAGGATCAGGTCGGGCGGCCCGGGCAGGATCTTCTTCGTACCCATGATGACGCAGTCGGTCGGCGTGCCGCGCACGGCATAGTGCTTCTCGCCGATCGTCCTTAGCCGCAGCGGTTCCGAGATCGACAGCGAATGCGCGTAGCCGGACTGGTCCTGCTCGGGCGCCACCACCCAGACGTCATCCGAGAGCGTAAGGGCAATGCGTTCGAGCGACGCCAGCCCTTCGGCATGGATGCCGTCATCGTTGGTCAGCAGGATGCGCAATGAACTCATTTCGATTCGATCTTGGTGAGGCCACCCATGTAGGGCCGCAGCACTTCAGGAATGGTTACGCTGCCGTCCTCATTCTGATAGTTTTCGATGACAGCAATGAGAGCGCGGCCGACCGCGGTGCCCGAACCGTTGAGCGTGTGGACGAAGCGATTGCCCTTGCCGTCCTTGTCCTTGTAGCGGGCGTCCATGCGCCTCGCCTGGAAGTCGCCGCAGACCGAGCAGGACGAGATTTCGCGATAGGCGTTCTGTCCAGGCAGCCAGACCTCTATGTCGTAAGTCTTGCGAGCGCCAAAGCCCATGTCGCCGGTGCAGAGCGTCACCGTGCGGAACGGCAGGCGAAGCCGCTTCAGCACCTCTTCGGCGCATTCAGTCATGCGCTCATGCTCGGCGAGCGAGCTTTCCTGGTCGGTGATCGAGACCAGCTCAACCTTGTAGAACTGGTGCTGGCGCAGCATGCCGCGCGTGTCGCGGCCGGCCGAACCCGCTTCCGAGCGGAAGCACGGCGTCAGCGCCGTGTAGCGCAGCGGCAGCTTTTCGTGCGCGGTGATCTCCTCGCGCACCAGGTTGGTGAGCGGCACTTCCGCCGTCGGAATCAGGCCGAGGCGGCCGTCGCCATGCGGCGTGAAGAACAGGTCCAGCTCGAATTTCGGCAGCTGGTTGGTGCCGAACAGCACCTCGTCGCGCACCATCAGCGGCGGGATGATCTCTTCATAGCCATGTTCGGTCGTGTGCAGGTCGATCATGAACTGGCCGATCGCGCGCTCCATACGCGCAAGCTGGCTCTTCAGCACCGTGAAGCGCGAGCCGGACAATTTCGCCGCGCGCTCGAAATCCATCATGCCGAGCGCTTCGCCGATCTCGAAATGCTCCTTCACCCAGTTCGGCCGCGTCGGCACCTCGCCGACGACGCGCTTGACGACGTTGTCATGCTCGTCCTTGCCGACGGGAACATCGTCGAGCGGGACGTTGGGCAGCACCGCGAGTGCGTCGTTCAGCGCCTTGTCGAGCTCGCGCTCGCGCGCCTCGCCGTTCTGGATGAACGCCTTGATGTCGCTGACTTCGCCTTTGAGCTTTTCCGCAAGTGCTGAATCGCCCAAACGCATGGCGTTGCCGATCTCCTTCGAGGCAGCGTTGCGGCGTTCCTGCTTGACCTGCAGCTCACTGAGATGCGCGCGCCGCGCCTCATCCCTGGCGATCAGACCGTCGACCGTGGACTGCGCGTCGCCAGACGACCACGAGCGCTTCACCAGCGCATCGACAAGTGCCTTCGGGTTTTCGCGTATCCATTTAATATCAAGCATGGTCGATCCTCAAAGCAAGGATCGAGGGCGTAAACCGCATCCGTCATCCATGCAAGACAGACGGGCGCCGCCTGCCGCGTTTTTCCGGCTGTCGCCTAGCCTGGCGCTTGCGTTGAAGAGGCGTCCGGCGTCTTCTCGGCTACGGTTTTTCCGCTGTCACGCGCCTCTCGCGCCAGTCGATCGCGCTCCTGGCTGCGCTCGATCAGGCGCGAGGACCAGATGGCGACCTCGTAGAGCAGGATGGTCGGAATGGCGAGGCCACACTGGCTCATTGGATCGGGCGGAGTCAGCACCGCCGCAACGACGAAGGATAGCACGATCGCCCATTTGCGCTTCTCGGCCAGAGCTTGGGAGGACAATAGGCCGACGCGCGTCAGCAGGCTGGTCACCACCGGCAGCTGGAACACCAGGCCGAAGGAGAAGATCAGCGTCATGATCAGGCTAAGATATTCCGACACCTTCGGCAGCAGCGATATCTGCACCTGGTCGTTGGTACCGACCTGCTGCATGGCGAGGAAGAACCACATCACCATCGGCGTGAAGAAGAAATAGACCAGCGAGGCGCCCATCAGGAACAGGATGGGCGACGCGATCAGGAACGGCAGGAAGGCGCTGCGCTCGTTCTTGTAGAGGCCCGGCGCGATGAACTTGTAGATCTGCGTGGCGATCAGCGGAAAGGCGATCACCATGCCGCCGAACATGGCGAGCTTCACCTGGGTGAAGAAGAACTCCTGCGGCGCGGTGTAGATCAGCTCGACCTTGTGCGGGTCGAGCCCGGCCCACTGCGTCGCCCATTTGAACGGAATGACCAGCAGGTTGAACAGGCGCTTGGCGAAGAAGAAGCAGACAAGGAAGGCGACGAAGAAGCCGCCCAGCGACCAGATCAAGCGGCGGCGCAATTCGATGAGATGTTCGATCAGCGGCGCCGACGATTTCTCGATTTCTTCCTTTTCCTTGTCCGAAACGCTCACTTGGCGGCTCCCGCCGTCTTCTTGGTGTCGGCTGCCTTCTTCGCGGCGGGCTTCTTCGCCACAGCGGGCTTAGCCTCAGTCTTGAGCGGGGCCCGCTTGGCGGGCGTTGCGGCCTTTGCCGCGATCGGCGCTGACTTTACCGCGCTTTCGCCGCCGGAGACTTGGCCGATGCCGTTTTCGCTACACCGCCAACGGTCTTCGTCTTCGATGTCGCCGCCTTCTTCGCCGGCTGCGCGGGCTTGGCTGTTTCCGCAACCGGCGCAGTCGCAGAAGCGTCTGTCATGGCCGGGAAGGTCGGCGGGGTCGCAGTCGCCTCCGTCCCATTGACGCCGGGCATGTCCGTCGCGCCGTTCTTGAGCGGTTCGACGGCCTGTGGCGTCGATGCTACCGGTGCCGCCGGATCGGCGGCCGGTTTGGGCTTCATCATCGTATCGACGCCGGAGCGAACATCCGCCGCAGCCTGCTCGAACGGATTGAGCTGCTTGCGGACTTCGGTCATCGGATTGAGGCCGCGAAGGCTATCGATCGAACTCTTGACGTCGTCGAGTTCGGCTTCTTTCAGGGCGTCGTTGAACTGCTTCTGGAAATCGCCTGCCATGGCGCGCAATTTCGCGGCGGTGCGGCCGAAGGTGCGCAGCATGTTGGGCAAATCCTTCGGTCCGACGACCACGATCATGACGACCGCAATCACCAGCAGTTCGCTCCAACCGACTTCGAACATGGCATCTATTCCGACTAGTGCATGCCGCCCAAAAGCGCGGAGCGGTTTTGGGCTAACGGCATGTACGAAGCAACAACCGGCCTCAGCTCTTGCTGACCTTTTCCTTGCCCGGCGAAACGGTCTCGTCGGCACGATGCTCGACGGTACGCTTGTCGTCGGTATCGTCGTCGGCCATGCCCTTCTTGAAGCTCTTGATGCCCTTCGCCATGTCGCCCATCAGCTCGGGGATCTTGCCCCGGCCGAACACCAGCAGCACGATGACCAGCACGATCATCCAGTGCCAAATCGAAAATGAACCCATAACCATCTCTCTCGAATGTTTTCCCTCGGCGATGATCTATGCGTTTTCGCACGGGGATTCAAACACAACCGCAATGAAGTTGATAAAATGGCTAGCGGATGTCACGCACTTTCGGCGTGAGCGCATTGCTACGAATCCGCGCAGGCCTTGCTAATAGACCATTCGAGGCGATTTCATGGTCACTCTTCCGTGACGCGCGGCGTAAGCAGCCCGAGCTCCTCGAGATCGATATCGGTCAGCGCATCCTCGTCCTCGGCAAGTGCCTCCGGATCGGCCGGCGGCACTGGCATCGAGAAATTGGACGGCATGCGCGTCGAGAGCAATCCGGCGCCCTTCAGCTCTTCCATGCCGGGCAGATCACGGATTTCCTCCAGTGCGAAGTGATCGAGGAAGGCATCGGTCGTGCCGTAGGTTACCGGCCTGCCGGGCGTGCGGCGCCGGCCGCGCATCCTGACCCACTCCGTTTCCAAGAGCGTGTCCAGCGTTCCCTTCGAGGTCTCGACACCCCTGATGTCCTCGATCTCGGCCCGCGTCACCGGCTGGTGGTAGGCAATGATCGCCAGCACCTCGAGCGCCGCGCGCGAAAGCTTTCTCTGCTGGACGGAGTCCCGGCTCATCAGGAAGGCGAGATCGCCGGCGGTGCGGAACGCCCAGGTATCGCCGACCCGCACCAGGTTGACCCCGCGCTTGGCATAGATTTCCTGCAGGTCGCCCATTGCCGCCGCTATGTTGACGCCCTCGGGCAGGCGCGCCGTCAGTTGCCTTTCGCTCACCGGCTCGGCGCTGGCGAAGATGATCGCCTCTGCCATGCGGACGGCTTCCGCCAGCTGCAGCCGCTCGGCCGGGTTCTCGATTGAACCCTGTTCGGCCATCTCGTCTTCCGGTTCGTCCTCGACCTTGAACGGGATGACCGAAGCGTTGCCGCGTTCGCTCATGATACCACCTCGACTGCCTTGACCCCTTGTGTGCGCCCACGCAGGTAGATTGGCGCGAAAACCTGGTCCTGCCGCACTTCCAGCGTGCCCTCGCGCACCATTTCGAGCGTCGCGGCGAAGGAGCTGGCGATCGCCGTACGCTTCTCTTCCGGCGCCGCCAGATATTGGATGAGAAAGCTGTCGAGCGCCGTCCAGTCGCCAATCGTTCCGACCAGCCGCGCCAGCACGTCGCGCGCATCCTTCAGCGACCATACGGCGCGTCTGGCGATCGTCACGTTGTTGATCGCCTGCCGCTGGCGCTGTTGCGCATAGGCGGTCAAAAGATCGTAGAGCGAGGCCGAATAGGCGTTGCGCTTCTCGACGATCACCATTTCCGGCATGCCGCGCGCGAAGACGTCACGGCCGAGCCGGTTGCGGTTGACCAGCCTTGCCGCGGCATCGCGCATCGCTTCCAGCCGCTTCAGCCGGAATTGCAGCACCGCCGCCAGTTCCTCGCCGCTCTCGCCTTCTTCGCCCGGTTGTTTCGGGATCAGCAGCCTCGACTTGAGAAAGGCAAGCCACGCCGCCATCACCAGATAATCGGCCGCAAGCTCCAGCCTCAGCGCCCTCACCTTCTCGATGAAGGCCAGATACTGCTCGGCGAGCGCCAGGATCGAGATGCGCGCCAGATCGACCTTCTGATTGCGGGCAAGGTGCAGCAGAAGGTCGAGCGGGCCCTCGAAGCCGGCAACGTCGACCACCAGCGACGGATCGCCGGTGAGGCGTGAATCGTCGTTCTCGGCCCACAGACGGTCCATCGGTGCGGCCTTCGCGGCCTTGCTGTCCAATGTCTCCGCCACTTGCCCTTCTATCCCTTCGGTTCAGGCCACCGCTTCGAAATAGGTGGCGAATTCCGCGCGTATCGCATTTTCGTCGGCGACGTCGCGGCTCTTGATATAGGTCAGCGCCCGTTCCGCTCTCGCCAAGGACTTGCCTTCGAGCGCCGTCGTGCGCGACGCGATGCCGGACATTTCCTCGAAAACGCCGTTGCAGTGAAGGACGAGATCGATGCCGGCCGCAAGGATCGCAGCCGCCTTTGTCGGGAAATCCCCAGAAAGTGCCTTCATCGACGTGTCGTCGCTCATCAAGAGCCCGTCGAAGCCGATCTCGCCGCGGATCACCTCGTTGACGACCTCGGCCGAGGTCGTCGCCGGATTGTCCGGGTCGACGGCGCTGTAGACGACATGCGCCGTCATCGCCATCGGCAGGCGGTTGAGCGCCTTGAACGGGGCGAAATCATGTCGCCGCAACTCGGCGAGCGGCGTGTCGACCGTCGGCAGCGCGAAATGCGTATCGGCGAAGGCGCGGCCATGCCCGGGAATATGCTTCATGACCGGCAGGACGCCGCCCGACATCAGGCCTTCGGCCGAAGCCCGGCCAAGCTCGATCACGGCATCAGGTTCCTTGCCATACGCGCGCGCGCCGATGACGTCGCTGGCGCCCTCGACCGGAACGTCGAGCACCGGCAGGCAATCGGCGGTGATGCCCAAACGGGAAAGATCGAAGGCGTGCAGTCGCGCCAGCAGCCATGCAGCGCGTCGACCGGCCTCATGATCGTCGCGCCAAAGGGCGCCAAGCGCACCGCCTGCAGGATAGTTCGGCGCCAGCGGTGGCCGCAGGCGCTGCACCCTGCCGCCTTCCTGGTCGATGAAGACCGGAGCGTCCGGCCGTCCGACGCTTTCGCGCATCGAGGCGACCAGATCGCGGATCTGCTCGGCCTCGCCGATGTTGCGCGCAAAAAGGATGAAACCCCAGGGGCGTTCATCCCTATAGAAGCGGATTTCCTCGGGGGAGAGCGATTTCCCGGCGCAGCAGGATCATGGATTTTGATTCGGTCATAGACGGAAGCTTAGGGCTTTGGCCAAGCAAAGGGAATCACCCCTGCCCCGCGCCGCTTGAATGCCGAAAGCCGTCCACAACGAAAAGCCGGCGCGGCCTTGCGGGCGGCGCCGGCTTCGAGACGGTTGGAGACGGTCAGCGCGAGACGAAGCAGGTACCGCCGGCCGCTTTGTAGCTGGTGCACAGGTTGATCGCGTCGTTGCGCGACTGTGCCGGAACGCGAACGCGGTAGAACGTGCCCTTGCCGGCGATCTCGGCCTTCACGATGTTGGCGGTACGCCCGGAAAGCACACTGCCATAACGGCGCTGCAGGTCCTGGTAGGTCGACTGGGCGCTTTCGACCGTCGGCTGCGAGGCGATCTGCATCGACCACGAGCCGCCACCGGCCGAAGCCGTCGCCGGATCGATGGAGGCGACCTGGTCGGGCTTGACCTCGCCGACGATGTCGACCGGCTGGTCGGACGGGCGCGGCGGCGCCACGGGCACTTTCGCCGGCGTGTTGGCCGACTGTGTCTTGGCTTCGGCTTTCGGCGCGGCTGTCGGTTTCGCCGGCTTGGCGGTCTCATCCTGACCGGAATCGGCCTGATCCGCGGACTGGTCGGCGAGCGGCGTGACGGTTCCCGTCGGCTGGGCATCGCCTTGCCCGGCCGGAGCGACATGCTGCGGCGCCGGATCGGGAGGCTCCGTCGCCGCAACTTGCGGCGCGGGAGCCGGTTCCTCGCGCGGAACCAGCGAGCCGTCGGGCTTCACCATCATGGTCTTGACCTTGCGCGGTGCCACCGCGACGACGTCGTTGTTGGTCCCCTTGTCGGCCTCCTGCAGCACCTGGGCGATGCGGTCTTCCGATTTCGGCGCCGGAGCGGCCGGCTGCGCGGGCGCGGCGGCTTTGGCACTACCCGGCGATGCTGCGTCCGGAGCCGGTGCCACCGCATCCGGACCCGGCACAGCCGCGTCGGGATTGCCCGCTGCGTCGGTGCCCGGCGCTGCGTCGGTATCGTCAGGCGAGAGGTCGACGATCCGGCTCTGCGGCGGTTCCTTCGACGCCACGTCGATCGGCTCCTCGGTGTTGGTCACCAGTTTCTGCTGCACCGGCTCAGTGGGCTTGGCCGCCCCACCCTTGGCCACCGCGTCATAGACCTTGTTGTCCTGGTTCGGCACCACGGCGCCACCCGGATTTTCCGGCTTGACCTTGATCGGCGAACTGTCGGCCTTGACGATTACGGGCGCTTCGCTGCCGCCCTTGCCGCCGAAGGAGAAAGCGAGAGCGCCGAGCCCGCCGGCGATCACCGCGGCGCCAACGAGCGCGGCAACCATCAGGCCGCGGCTGCGCGGCCTTGCGGCTTCGCGCTCGGCAAGGCCCGGCACGGTCATCGCCTCGTCGAGTTCGGGATCGTAATCGAGCTCGTCGGTGGCAAAATCGTCAGCCTGCGAAACCGGGCGGCTGCCAGGCAAATCGTCGGCATCGAATTCGCTCGCGGCAGCGGCATAGGACGTGGCCGCCGGGGCGGCGGGCGTCTCCGCGCGCAGCTCGCGACGATCATAGCCGGTCTTGAACCCGGCATTGTAGGAATCGTCCTCATAGCCCCGGCTCTGCACCGGAGCCTGAGCGATCTCGGTCGCGTTCATCTCGCTGAGCAGGCCTGCAAACTCGGCATCGAGATCGTCATAGGCAGGTGCCGTCGGCTGATCCTCCTCGAAGCTGAGCTCCGGAATATCGAGATCGTCGGCCAGCGCCACGACGCGCTCCGGCACGTCGACCGTCTCGACATCGGGCATTTCCTCCTGATGGCGAGGCTGCGGCGCCGAGGCTGGCTTGGCGTAGGTGGAATAGTCCCTCGCCGGCTCGTTACCATAGGCAGGCGCCGCCATCTGCGACGCCGACTTGGCATAGGCGGAATAGTCCTTCACCGGCTCTTCACGATAGGCGGGAGCCGCCATTTGCGGCACTGAGGCCGTCAGCGGCTGCGGCGCGAACGACGCCTGCGCAAGTGCGGCGACCGGGGTCACGCGGCTCCACGACCGGGCCGGTTCGGCGACCGACGCGTCCTGCTCGATGCCCTTGACGAAAGCTGTGTCGAAAGCTTCGTCATCGAAATCGATGCTCGGCTCGACATTCTGTTCAGCCGCCGTGTCCTCGAAGCCCTGCCGGTCGAGTTCACCGGCGAGCAGTGCATCGAGATCGGCATCGGCAGCCTGATCGGTTTGCTCGCTTGGCGCAGGCTCGTGCTCATCGAGATCCCAATCGAGATCATCGGCGGCGACGGCAGGCTGATCGCCGGCGTAGCTTACCGACTGCGGCGCCGGAGCGGGTTGCTTGGCGACCGCAGCGGGGGCGACCGCAGCGGGGGCGACCGAAACGGGGGCGACCGGAACGGGAGCAGCCGGAATGGGCCGCGCGGTCATGGCGCCGAGCAGCGCGTTGAGTTCGTCTTCCAGGCTCCGCTCGGCAGAGGTCGCAGCCGGCTTGGCCGGCTCGACCGCCGCAACCGGCGGAACCGGGGCCGTTACGGCCGGAGCAGGCTCCGCGAACGACGGCTCAGCTGCAGCCACGGGCTCGACAGCGGGAACTTCCGGCTCCTCGGCAAGAGCGTCACCGAAGTTGAGCTCGTAATCGTCTTCGAAGACCTGATCGGTTGCGGCCTGATGGCCGGCGACGGGTTCAGGCTCGACGGCGGGAGCTTCCGGCTCCTCGGCAAGGGCGTCGCGGAAGCTAAGCTCGAAATCGTCTTCGACGACCTGATCCGCCGCTGCTTCGTGATCGGCAACGGGCTCGGGATCAGCAGCGAAATACGCGGCTTCTGCAGGCGCCTCGACGGCCTGCGGCTGCACGTCGTCGGCCGACAGTTCCTGCTCCAGGATCAGTTCCTGCGGCTGATCGAGATCCATCTCGACATCGGCCATTGCCTGGTCGAAATGGGCCTGATCGAAATGGGCCTGATCGAATTCGGCCTGATCGGCCTGGCTGTCGAAATCCTCGTCGGCGATCGGCTGGTCGGCAGCGGCGTGGGCCTCGATCGGCCGAACGTCAGCGGCCTCGGCCTGCTCGATCTCGCGGTCATCGAACGCCAGCTCGTCCTCGAGCGACATCTGGACGGCATTGTCGAAATCGGCATCGAATGCTGCCTCGGCCGCGGGCTCGACAACAACGGGTTCGACAGCGGCAGGCTCGGCGGCGGCGACGGCGCCATAGCCCGCATCCGTCTCATGATGGTCGACCCGGAAGCCCTCATCCAGCGAGGCTGCCATTTCCTGATCGAGGGAAAGGTCGTCCTCCAGAGGCGAAACCTCGTCCTCCAGCGGCGAGACGTCCAAAGAGCCGGCGACCGCCTTGTCGAAATCATCGTCAAAGGCTGTGTCGGCGGCCGGCTCCTCTGCATGAGGAGTGGCGAAGTGGGCGTGATCGGCCGCGTCGTCAAAGACGAAATCCTGATCGAGGGAAGCGGCAAGCTCGTCATCGGTGAGTTGGTAAGCCGGCGCGTGCCGAGCTGCCTGCTGCGCGACCGGCGCGCTTTCCTCGGCAACGTCGAATTCGCCCATCAGCTCCTTTTCGAGGTCGATGTCGAAATCGCCCTCTTCCGCAGCCTGGTTTGCGGGGGCAGCCTTTGCGGCCACCGGCGTCTGCGGCCTGACCGGCTGACGCGGATCGAAACCCATGATGCGGGTCAGTTCCGCGAACGGATCATCTTCGGCGATGGGGTTGCTTGCGGCTACTTTCAGCTGGGTTCTGTCTGCCATTATTGTTCCCGAACTCGCACACAGTCGGACGCCATGGACGTCGCGCAGGGTTGGCCCTTACCAGCGCAATGTGGGCAAAAGGTGACAGGTTTTTTAGTCAAACCTAACGCATTTCGGTAGGCGCATCAGCTCCTATCAGCGTCAGGCCGGAGGTCAAAACATCCGAAACAGCCTGCACCAGCCCTAGTCTGGCATACGTCAATTGTGGGTCGTTAACCTTAACAAAACGTAAGTCTGGGTTGTCGGTGCCCCGATTCCAGTGTGCGTGGAAGCTCGACGCCAGATCGTAGAGGTAGAATGCCAGCCGGTGCGGCTCCAGCGCAAGTGCCGCGGATTCGATCAGCCGTGGATATTCAGCCAACTTCCGGATCAGGCCGATCTCACCCTCATCGGTCAGCGACGCAACCGAGGCCACGAGCCGATTGCGGTCGAAATTCGCCTCGCCCAATTGCTCGCTCGCCTGCCGGAAGACCGAGTGGCACCGCGCCGACGCGTACTGCACGTAAAACACCGGATTGTCCTTCGACTGCTCGGTGACCTTGGCGAAGTCGAAATCGAGCGGCGCGTCGTTCTTGCGGTAGAGCATCATGAAGCGGATTGGGTCGCGGCCGACCTCCTCCACCACGTCGCGCAGCGTGACGAAATCGCCCGACCGCTTAGACATCCGGACCGGTTCGCCATCGCGGAACAGCTTGACCAGTTGGCAAAGCAGAACCGTCAGCTTGACCTTGTCGCCGGCGACCGCGCGCGCCAATGCCTCCAGCCGCTTGACGTAACCGCCATGGTCGGCGCCGAGCACGTAGATGAGATCGACGAAGCCGCGTTCGACCTTGTCCTTGAGATAGGCGACGTCGGCGGCGAAGTAGGTGAACGAGCCGTCGGACTTCACCAGTGCCCGGTCCATGTCATCGCCGACGGCGGTCGAGCGGAACAGCGTCTGCTCGCGGTCCTCCCAATCGTCCGGCTTCTCGCCCTTCGGCGGCGGCAGCTTGCCCTTGTAGATATGCCCTTTGAGCGTCAGGTCGGCGATCGCCGCCCGGATCTTCTTGGCATTGTCGGCATGCAGCGTGCGTTCGGAGAAGAACACGTCGTGGTGCACGTTGAGCAGCGCCAGATCCTCGCGGATCATCGCCATCATCGCGTCGACCGTGCGGTCCTTGACGATCGGCAGCGCTTCCTCTTCCGGCATCTCCAGCAGGCCGAGGCCGAACTCCTCGGCCAGCGCCTGGCCCACCGGGACCAGATAGTCGCCCGGATAAAGCCCGGGCGGGATCTCTCCGATGTCTTCGCCGAGCGCCTCGCGGTAGCGCAGCATGGCCGAGCGGCCGAGCACGTCGATCTGCGAGCCGGCATCGTTGATGACATATTCCTTGGTGACGTCGTAGCCGGCGAAGGCCATCAAATTGGCTAAAGTGTCGCCGACGACGGCGCCGCGGCAATGCCCGACATGCATCGGGCCGGTCGGGTTGGCCGAGACATATTCGACGTTGGCCTTGCGGCCGCCGCCGATCTTCGAGCGGCCATAGTTACGGCCCTCGCCGAGAAGTGCCGCCAGATGCGCTTGCCAGAACCCGTCCTTCAGCCTGAGATTGACGAAACCTGGCCCGGCGACATCGGCCGAGGCGATATCTGCGTCGGCACGCAGCGCTTCGGTCAGCTTCTCGGCGAGAGCGCGCGGATTCTGCCCGGTGGGTTTCGCCAGCACCATCGCCGCATTGGTGGCAAGGTCGCCGTGGCTGGCATCGCGCGGCGGCTCGACCGCGATGCGCGACAGGTCCAGCGGCGCGCCGTCTTTGTCTTTCAGATCAAGGGCTTCGACAGCTTTTACGATCCGCGCGTTGAAATCGGCGAAGATATTCATCGGGTGTGCTCTGGGCTTTAAAGAGGCGACCGGCTTTCTTGGCCGGCAAAATCGTGGCTCGCCCTAGCTTAAATCCGGCGTATGGTCAAACAATCGCCTATGCTCCTTGAGCGCATAGGTATCGGTCATGCCGGCCAGGAAATCGGCGACGCTGCGCGCCTTGATGCGATCTTCCGCCCGATCGAGCCCTTCGCGCCAGCCGTCCGGCATGGCGCGCGGGTCGGCGAAATAGACGTCGAACAAGTCGCGCACGATCTGTTCAGCATCTGCGCGCACGCGCATCACTTCGGCATGCCGGTAGAGATGCTTGTAGAGGAAGGCCTTCAGTTCCTTTTCGGCCGCCGCCATATCGGCCGAGAAGGTCACCATCGTCTCGCCCGCCGCCCGCACCGCATCGGCGCTGTCGGGCTTGAGGCGCTCGATATTGGCGGTGGCGGAAGCAATGACATCCTCCACCATCAATGTGATCTGCCGCCGCATCAGCTCGTGGCCGGTGCGCACGTCGTCGAGCCCCGGATAACGCGCGCGCACTGCCTCGAGGATCGAGCCCGGCAGGCCGACGTCTTCCAGCATCTCCAGCGTCAGGAAACCGGCCCGCAGGCCATCGTCTATGTCATGGGTGTTGTAGGCGATGTCGTCGGCGATCGCGGCGCACTGCGCCTCGATGCCGGCGAAACGGTCGAGCTCGAGGTCGTGCAGCTCCGAATAGTCGCGGATCGCCTGCGGCACCGGAGCCTTCAGCCCCTTCCCGCTCGCGTCGGTAAGCGGCCCGTTGTGCTTGACCAGCCCTTCCAGCGTTTCCCAAGTGAGGTTCAGCCCGTCGAACTCGGCATAGCGCCGCTCAAGCCGTGTCACCACGCGCAACGACTGCGCATTGTGGTCGAAGCCGCCCCAACCGGACATCTTCTCGTTGAGCGCCTCCTCGCCGGTATGACCGAACGGCGTGTGGCCGAAATCGTGCACCAATGCTACCGCCTCGGCCAGATCCTCGTCGCCGCGCAACGCGCGCGCCAGGGCGCGAGCGATCTGCGCCACCTCGATCGAATGCGTCAGCCTGGTGCGGTAGTGGTCGCCCTCATGCGCGACGAACACCTGCGTCTTGTGCTTCAGCCGGCGAAAGGCGGTGGAGTGGATGATGCGGTCGCGGTCGCGCTGGAACGGCGTGCGGGTCGGGCTTTCAGGCTCGTCGAACAGCCGGCCGCGCGAACGCGCCGGATCGCTCGCATAGACGGCGCGCGGCCGGTAGCCGAATCCGATATCGCCGAGAGCATCCTTGCCCATTGACCCACCAGTTGACTTGCCCCCGCCCGCTTCATACCTATCATGGGAAACCGAAAGCAAGGTGACGCCGATGGGCGCGGATGCCAAGACTGCCATGAAGGTCGAGATGACCGACGCCGCCGCGAAGCGGATCGCCAGGATCCTGTCCGGCGAGCCCGGCAAGACGGCGCTGCGTGTGTCCGTCGAAGGCGGCGGCTGCTCCGGCTTTTCCTACAAGTTCGATCTCGTCGACAATCGCAACGACGACGACGTCGCCATCGAGAAGGATGGCGCGACGATTCTCATTGACGACCTCTCGCTGGTCTATATGGGCGGCTCGGTGATCGACTTCGTCGACGACCTGATGGGCCAGTCCTTCCAGATCAGGAACCCGAACGCCGTCGCTTCCTGCGGCTGCGGCACGAGCTTCAGCATTTGAAGGCATGAGGCCGCTTCTCGAGGGCAACGAGGATCCAAGGACGGTTCTTGTCGCGCGCGAGATTGAAGCGATTTCCGACGCCGATATTCTCGGTTGGGCCGGCCTTCATATTGCATCGCCAAGCTACACCGACGATCTCAGTTATCTACAGCTTATTCGGTCCAACCCAAGAAACGCTGTAGCGCTCGGGAAGGCTTTTGGTCATTTGAAGTCGCTGGTGGCGCGGCAGTTTCCCGATTTCAATGATAAGTCGGCGGAAGCCAGCGAAAGAGCGCGCGAGATCTTTCTTCGACGCCTGCGCAGCTACCTGCAAGATGACGTCGAACCCTTCCATGTTTGTCGGATGGTCTCGCACATCGAGCAGATGTACGAATTTCCGCATTGGCTTGGCGATCTCTATAACGCTTGCGACTGGATGGATGAACGCACGACGCAAGCTCAGGCGCCGCATATTCGGGACTCCGTCGAACAAATACTCGCGGATTGTGCCGAGAACACGGTAGACGGGGGCAATTGAAGGTGTCGGCCATCGGCGCGGTCCGCCAGATCGCGCTGTCGGCCGGGCGCGACCTCGATACGACGCTGGCCTTCTGGCAAGGCGTGCTCGGCATGAGCGTGCATGCGCGCTACGATCCGCCGGGCATCGCCTTCATCATGGCGGGCAATGTGCGGCTCCTCTTCACCGACGGCGTGCCGGCCGGCACCGTCTATCTCGACATTGCCGGTCTGGAGGCTTTCCATGCCGGGGCGAAGGCAATTGGCGTTCCCTTCACCGCGCCGCCGACGCTCGTCCATCGCGACACCGAGGGCCAGTTCGGTCCGGCGGGGGAAAGCGAATGGATGGCCTTTCTAAAGGACCCGGCAGGCAATACGATCGGCCTCGTCGAGCGCCTTGCGCCGGAAGAACATTGAGGTCCGCATGAAGATCGTCACCTGGAACATCAACGGCGTTCGCGCCCGCATCGGCAACCTCACCCACTGGCTGACCGAGAGCGCGCCGGACATCGTCTGCCTGCAGGAGATCAAGACCCTTGACGATCAGTTCCCGCGCGCCGAGATCGAGGCGCTGGGCTACAATGTCGAGACCAACGGCCAGAAGAGCTTCAACGGCGTCGCCCTCCTGTCGAAGCTTCCCTTCGACGAGGTCAATCGCGGCCTGCCCGGCGACGATGCCGACGACCATGCGCGCTTCATCGAAGGCGTCTTCTCGACCGACAAAGGCGCGCTGCGCGTCGCTTCGCTCTATTTGCCGAATGGCAATCCGATCGACGACGAGAGGAAGTTTTCCTACAAGCTGTCCTGGATGGCGCGGCTCGATCGCTGGGCGGAAGAACGGCTGAGGCTCGAGGAAGCGCTGGTGCTGGCCGGCGACTACAACGTCATTCCGGAGCGCGCCGATGCCAGATTCCCTGAGAACTGGCTCGGCGACGCGCTGTTCCAGCCGCAGACGAGGCAAGCCTTCCGCCGCCTGAAGAATCTCGCTTCACCGAGGCCGTGCGCGCCGTCACCGACTCATCTGATGTCTATACCTTCTGGGACTATCAGGCCGGCGCCTGGCAAAAGAACAACGGCATCCGCATCGACCATCTTTTGCTGTCGCCCGAGGCCGCCAACCGGTTTTCCTCGGCCTCGGTCGAGAAGCATGTCCGCGCCTGGGAGAAACCTTCCGACCATGTGCCGGTGGCGATCGATCTCGACCTTCAGCCGGCTTGAGAGCGCTGTTCAGGTAACTCCGGCAAAACCCTGATATTGCCACAAATCGCGCGTTTGATGCGAATTGTCGTGGGGGTTCGATGGCGATCCGATCTGTTCTTTGCCCGATTGGCCTTGCGCTGGTGCTTGCGCCGGCGCCGGTGCTCGCCGCCCAGGCATGCCTTGCCAACGGCAAATCGTTCAACGTCGGCGAGACGGCCTGCCTGACCGTTGCCGGCGAAAGTCACCTTGCGCGCTGCGACATGGTGCTCAACAACACCTCTTGGACCAAGGTCAAGGACGAGTGCCCCGGAGGGGTTCCGAAACCGCATCCGACGTCAATCTCGACGCCAGCGCCCAGTCCGGCGCCAACGGAGCCGACCGCAAACTGAGACCGAAGCTTACTGGTCGCCGTTGTTGCCCTTGGTGAGGATGTCGTCGGCGAGCGAAATCGCCGTGCGGCGGTCGGCCTCGCCGGCGGCAGCGAAGGCCTCTTCCTGCATGTTGCGGATCCAGGGCTGGTCGGCCGGCGGAGCACGCTCCAGCGCCGCCGTCATCATCGCAAGGCCACGCACGACCTTGCCGCTCTGGAACAAAAGATTGCCGAGCGTCGCCTGCGCGCCGGCATGGCCCTTTTCGGCCGCGAGCTGCAGCCAGCGCCCGGCCTGCTTGACGCTGGCCTTCACCCCGCCCTCGCCCTTCAGGAACATCTGGCCGATCTCGAACTGGGCATTCGGATTGCGATAGTTGGCGGCCGCGCGCATGTAGTATTCCTGCGCCGCGACCTCGTTTTCCTCGACCGGGCTGCCCGGGATGCCTTTGCGCAGATAGTCGCCGAGCGCCACAAGCGCGTCCGAGACATAGCTTTCCTCGGGCGAGCCGGGCTCGACATCCTGGTCGACGATCTCCGAGAAGAACTTGAAGGCCGCGTAGTCGTCGCGCGCCACGCCGTCGCCTGCGGCATACATGCGCGCAAGCTTCCAGGTGGCGCCGATCTGGCCGTTCTCGGCGGCGTATTTATAGGCCTCGACCGCCTGGTCCTTGTGGCCGTTCTTGTAGGCGGAAAAGCCGAACTGGAACACGGCCCACGGGCTCGACTGCGGCTTCACCCCGGTCTTATCGTCGAACACCTTGTCGTCGAAGGCCATGGCCTGCCCGACGGCGCCCAAGGTCGTAACCGCGACCAGTGCCGAAAAGACAGACGACCTCAACACCTCAAATGTCCGCATAGCAGCGTGTTTCTTTCGCACCGCCTGGATGGGTGACCGCGCCGTCGCGGGCCGACCCTACGGTCTGCGCATATTTCCAGATCGCGCCGGACTGGTAGTCGGTCTTGCGCGCCTTCCATTTCTTCGCCCGTGCCGCAAGCTCGGCATCCGACAGCGCCACCTCGATCGTGCCTTTCACGGCGTCGATCGAGATCACGTCGCCATCCTTGATGAGCCCGATCGGCCCGCCGACCGCCGCCTCCGGCCCGACATGGCCGATGCAGAAGCCGCGCGTGGCGCCCGAGAAACGCCCGTCCGTGATCAGCGCCACCTTGCCGCCCATGCCCTGGCCGTAGAGTGCTGCCGTCGTCGACAGCATCTCGCGCATGCCCGGACCGCCGCGCGGCCCCTCGTAGCGGATGACGAGGACCTCGCCTTCCCGGTAGTTGCGCTGCGTGACCGCTTCGAAGCACTCCTCTTCCGAATCGAAGCAGCGCGCCGGGCCTGAGAATTTCAGCTCCGACATGCCGGCGACCTTCACGATCGCACCTTCGGGGGCGAGGTTGCCCTTCAAGCCCACAACGCCGCCTGTCTTGGTGATTGGCCGATCGGCGGGACGCACAACATCCTGGCTGTCATTCCAGGCAACGTGCTCCATATTTTCGGCCAAAGTGCGGCCGGTGACGGTGAGGCAATCGCCGTGCAGATAGCCGTGGTCGAGCAGCGTTCTCATCAAGAGCGGAATGCCGCCGGCCTCGAACATGTCCTTGGCGACATATTTGCCGCCGGGCTTGAGATCGGCGATGTAGGGCGTCCTCTCGAAGATCGCCGCCACGTCGAACAGGTCGAACTTGATGCCGGCCTCGTGCGCGATCGCCGGCAGGTGCAGCGCTGCGTTGGTCGAGCCGCCGGTGGCCGACACGACAGTCGCGGCATTTTCCAGCGCCTTGCGGGTGACGATGTCGCGAGGCCGGATGTTTTTGGCGATCAGTTCCATGACCTTTTCGCCGGAGGCGAAATTGAAACGGTCGCGCATCTCATAGGGCGCCGGCGCGCCGCAGGAATAGGGCAAGGCCAAGCCTATCGCCTCGGCGACGGTCGCCATCGTGTTGGCGGTGAACTGGGCACCGCAGGAACCCGCCGACGGACAGGCCGCCTGCTCGATCTCGAGCAGTTCTTCATCGCCGATCGTGCCGACCGAATGCTGGCCGACCGCCTCGAACACGTCCTGCACGGTGATCTGCCGGCCGCGATAGCTGCCGGGCAGTATCGAGCCGCCATAGATGAAGATCGACGGCACATTGAGGCGCACCATCGCCATCATCATGCCGGGCAGCGACTTGTCGCAGCCCGCGAGCCCGACCAGCGCGTCGTAACAATGGCCGCGCATGGTGAGCTCGACCGAATCGGCGATGACCTCGCGCGACACCAGCGACGACTTCATGCCCTGGTGGCCCATGGCGATGCCGTCGGTGACGGTGATGGTGCAGAACTCGCGCGGCGTGCCGTTGGCGGCTGCCACGCCCTTCTTCACCACCTGCGCCTGGCGCATCAGCGAGATGTTGCAGGGTGCCGCCTCGTTCCAGCAGCTGGCGACGCCGACCAAAGGCTGCGCAATTTCGGCGGCCGACAATCCCATGGCGTAGAGGTACGAGCGATGCGGCGCGCGCGCCGGACCAACGGTCACGTAGCGGCTGGGCAGCTTGGCCTTGGAGATCACCCTGGCGTCCATACTCGTCCTTGCCGCACACCCCGCGGCCGGTCCCATCGCCGGGCCATCCTGGCACGCATCCCGAGACCTATTCGAGTTGCTCCGGGTTTATGGCGGGAAATGGGCAGTTCCCTCGGCCAGCTCTTTAGCGCCGGGGTTGTTCATAAACTGTTGCTGAAACGTCACAATCGTGAAGGGCGCCAGTTATGCGGCGAATATGCAACATCCTTCCGAAAGATCAGGTCGAACCGGCTCAGACAACGAAAAAGGCCGAGCAATGCCCGGCCTTTTCGGTGGATTTTCAGAAACTTAGAACTTGATCTTGAGCCGCCGGAGATCGCAGTGACCAGATCGTTGCCGAAGTCGTAGCTGGCATCGGTGCCGGCCACATAGCCGTTCTCGCCTGCCACCGTGCCGGAATGGCCGCTGGTCATGACGCCGATCGCGCCTGCCAGGCGAACTTCGATATTCGGCTTCGGCGTGTAGGCAACGCCGCCACCAAACGTCCAGGTGTCGGTCTGCGAGCCGTACCCGTGCGAGGTGCCACGATCCCAGGACAGTTGACCGGCAGCGCTCCACTGGTCGTTGAACTTGTGGCCGATGCCGCCCGAAACCGTCCAGCCGTCGCGATACATCAGATCCAAAGACGTCACCTGGGCCGAATGAGCGTCGTCGCCCGTGACGCACAGCCCAGCGGGCGTACCCACCACACAGATCGGAACGCTTTGCAGAACGCTCCAATTGACCCACTTGATCGAACCGAAGGCAAGCCAGCCGGGCGCGATGCCCGACTGCAGTTTCAATTCCACCACATCCGGCATGTATTGGGTTGAGCCGTAGATAGGCAGAACAACGCCGCCGACATTCGTGAGATCGAGCGTGCCCGAGATGTTGTCGAGCTTGACCTTCGAATTGTAGACGAGGCTCGCGCGCAACGCGATGTCGGGGATCTCGTAGGCGAGGCCCGCGCGCCAGCCCCAACCGCTGCTGGTCAGATCAACGCGGCCAGTGCCGCCGAAGTCGGGCACCAGCGGTGACACCAGGCTTTCCTTGAAGCCGAAGACCTTCTGATAGAAAACACCACCGATAAAGCGGAGCTGACCCTTGCCCGCATCCATCTTGTAAGAGCAGGTCGCGGCGTAGTTGTCGCTCTTGATGTCGGTTTCCATGTTGGAAAACGCACCGTTCCAGACGCCGGGCGCCGTATGCGCGCCCCAAGGCTGCGAATAGTCGACCATACAATCGACGCCCTGTACGACCTGGACCTTCGCTCCGATGCGTGGGACCCAATAGTCCTCGGCTCCGTCGGCCGTGGTCCCGAAGCCGAGGTCAAGCCCTCCCGGACCGCGCGCATTTTTATACTTGCGATCCGGCATCACGAAGGTCGCTTCGGCTTCGGTGGCGAACGGCGCCGGATCGAACAGGAGGTCGATGTCGTAGCCGCCGCGCTCCAGGCCGCCGGCATGCGCCGGATGCATCGCCGCTCCGACCAAGGCTAGCGAAAAGCACCCCGCGCCCAGCAGTGCTTTGAGCCGCAAAATATTCATGGAGTCCCTCCCCGAAATACCAGTGAGGCAAGCTAGAACCAATTCGGGTTAACGGCGCAACTATGAATTCAAGAGTTGTACACGTACACCTTGACAGCTCGCATTTTTGCCATGGTGCCCCGCCGCGAAATCGAGCCTAATCGCGGCTTAACAGGCATCGAATGACAGGAAAAAGCTGCGAAAACCTTTCAATACAGCCCGAAAACAGGCCATTTTGGGAGAAATAGGCCCCATTGTTACATTATGGCAACAATGGGGCGCAAAGTTTCCGTTTACGTCAAAATTAACGCAACGGCATGCCTATCTCCGATTGAGATTACGCTCCGGAAAGCTGCTCTTCGACGGAGCGAATCTTGCCCCTCAGCCGGCGTCGCGAACCCTGGTCAAAGCGACCGAAAGCTTCTCTTGCGCCTCGCGATATTCGGCGAGCTTCTCGCGCTCGGCCTCGACCACCTCTTCGGGCGCGTTGGCGACGAACTTCTCGTTCGACAGCTTCTTGTGCAGGCGGGCGATCTCCTCGGTCACCTTTGCCAATTCCTTCTGCAGCCGGGCGGCTTCGGCCTGCAGGTCTATCAGGCTGCCGAGTGGCAGGCAGATGGTCGCTTCGTTGAGGACGATCTGGGCCGAGCCTTTGGGCGGCGTTTCCGCGAGCGATATGCTGCCGACACGGGCCAGGCGTTTGATTGCCTGATCGTGGCGTTCGAGCCTCTCCCTCGTCGTCGCGTTGGCGCCGATCACCGCCAGAGGCGCGATCGCCGCCGGCGGCACGTTCATTTCCGAGCGCACCGAGCGGATGCCGGAAACCAGATCGACCAGCCAGTTGATGTCGGCAGCCGCGCCATCGTCCTCGAAATCGGGCGACGGCCAGGCGGCATGGCAAAGCAGCGACTCCCGCTCCTTGCCCTCGCCCGCCGTCTGCGCCCAGAGCTCCTCGGTAATGAACGGCATCATCGGGTGGAGCAGCTTGTAGATCTCGTCCAGCACGAAGGCGACGCAAGCCCGGCTTTCCGCCTTGGCGGCCTCGTCGGTGCCCATGAACACCGGCTTCAGCAGTTCCAGATACCAGTCGCAGAACAGGTTCCAGACGAAGCGGTAGGCGGCGCTCGCCGCCTCGTTGAAGCGGTAGGTGGTGATGCCTTCAGTGACCGCGCGCGCCGCCCGCGTCAGTTCCGTCAGGATCCAGCGGTTGACCGCGAGCTTGGCGTCGTTCAGCCAGAAATCGTCGTTCCTGGCGACCTCGTTCATTTCGGCAAAGCGCGTCGCATTCCAGAGCTTAGTGCCGAAATTGCGGTAGCCGGCGATGCGCGCCGGATCGAGCTTCACGTCGCGCCCCTGCGCCGCCATCACGGTCAAGGTGAAGCGCAGCGCATCGGCGCCATACTCGTCGATCAGGTCGAGCGGGTCGATGACGTTGCCCTTCGACTTCGACATCTTCTGCCCGTTCTTGTCGCGCACCAGCGCATGGACATAAACCGTGTGGAACGGCTCCTCGTCCATGAAATGCAGGCCCATCATCATCATGCGGGCCACCCAGAAGAAGATGATGTCGAATCCGGTCACCAGCACGTCGGTCTGGTAGTAGGTCTTGAGCTCCGGCGTCTGGTCGGGCCAGCCGAGTGTCGAAAACGGCCACAGCGCCGAGGAAAACCAGGTATCGAGAACGTCCTCGTCGCGGGTCAGGATCTCGCCCGGCTGGAAATTTTCCAGCCTGTCCTCGACCCAGGCCTTCCACGGCCCTTCCAGCGCCAGATAATACTCAACGGCGGCGGCAAGCGCCTCTTCCTCGGTTTTCTCGACGAAGACGCGTCCGTCCGGCCCGTACCACGCCGGAATCTGGTGGCCCCACCAGAGCTGGCGCGAAATGCACCAGGGCTGGATGTTCTCCATCCAGTCGAAATAGGTCTTTTCCCAATTCTTCGGCACGAAGCGGGTAGCGCCCTCGCGCACCGAGGCGATCGCCGGCTTGGCGAGCTCGGCCGCGTTGACGTACCACTGGTCGGTCAGGAACGGCTCGATCGGCACGCCGCTGCGGTCGCCATGCGGCACCGTGTGGCGATGCGGCTCGACCTTTTCCAGGAAGCCGCCGGCTTCCATCAGCTCAACAATCTTCTTGCGCGCCACGAAGCGGTCGAGCCCGTCAAGTTCGTCCCAGACCGCCTGGTGCACGGGCGTTACTTCGAGACCGGCGAGGAAGTCCTCATTGTCCTTGAGCTTGACGGCGGCCTCGACGGTCAGGATGTTGATCGCCGGCAGCTTGTGGCGCTTGCCGACCTCGAAATCGTTGAAGTCATGCGCCGGCGTGATCTTCACCGCGCCGGAGCCCTTCTCCGGGTCCGAATATTCATCGGCGACAATAGGGATCCGCCGGCCGACGATCGGCAGGATGACATTCTTGCCGACCAGATCGCGAAACCGTTCGTCATCGGGATGCACGGCCACCGCCGTGTCGCCGAGCATGGTTTCGGGGCGAGTCGTCGCGACCGTGATGAATGTCTTCGGGTTCTCAGGGTCGAACACCGCGCCTTCGACCGGATAGCGGAAATGCCAGAGATTGCCGTTGACCTCGTGCTGCTCGACCTCGAGGTCGGAGATGGCCGTCAGCAGCTTCGGATCCCAGTTCACAAGGCGCTTGTCCTTGTAGATCAGGCCCTCCTTGTAGAGGGTGACGAAGACCTCAAGCACGGCCTTCGACAGACCCTCGTCCATGGTGAAACGTTCGCGCGACCAGTCGGCCGATGCGCCGAGCCGCTTCAGCTGGTTGAAGATCGCGCCGCCGGATTCGGCCTTCCACTCCCAGACCTTTTCGATGAACTCCTCGCGCGTCAGATCGCGGCGGTGGATCTGCCTTTCCATCAGCTGGCGCTCCACCACCATCTGGGTGGCGATGCCGGCATGGTCCATGCCGGGCTGCCACATCACGTTCTTGCCGCGCATGCGCTCGAAGCGCACCAGTATGTCCTGCAGCGTGTTGTTGAGCGCATGGCCCATATGCAGCGAGCCGGTGACGTTCGGCGGCGGGATGACGATGGTGAAGGCCTCGGCCCCTTCCTCCGCGCCGGCGCGCGCGGAAAGCGTCGGCCTCTTCCCAGATTTTGGCGATCTTCGGCTCGACGGTTTTTGCGTCGTAGGTTTTATCAAGCATGGAGGAAGTCCGAACTGTCGGGAACAAGCGTCCGGTGTAAATCGGAAGCTCTTGGCCGAGTCAACCGCGAGAAGGATTAGGCCTGCCTCGCCAGATAGGCTTGCCGCGATCGACGGCAATCCCGCGGCCGCATTTCCCGGAACGAAAGCACCGCCCGATGGCGGCGCCTTTACCTCGAACGGTCAGGCTAAATCACTGCGCGCCGCGCGCCACGCGCTCGATTTCCTCGCGCACCAGCCGCTCGACCAGTGTCGGCAGATTGTTGTCGAGCCAGTCCTGCAGCATCGGCCGCAGCATCTGCTCGGCCATCTCGTCGAAGGTCTTCTTGCTGCGGCTGGCGAAGGCATCGGAAAGCTCGCCGAACGCCGCCGCGACCTGCCGGCCCGTATGCTCGGACAGGATCGCCGGACGGGCTGGCGGCAGGTCGGCCGAGGATGGCCCTGAGACGTTGTCGGGTGCCGCGGTTTCGACCGTTGGCGTAGCAATATCCTCCTCGCCGATCTCGACTTCGGGCGCCGCTTCCGGCGGGCGGGTTGCCACCTTCGCCTTGACCGAGCTTCCGCCCACGGCGGTGATCTCGCGTCGCCAGTCGGCAACGATGGTATCGGCGCTTTGCGGCGCGGTTGCCGCGGCTCCCACATCCGCCGGCTTATCGGATTCGGCGGCGACGCTTGTCCCGACTTCCGCCAGGGTGGTGGGTGCAGGCGCGGTCTTCACCGGTTCGGGGCGCGTCTCGGCGCGCGCGACCGCCTGATCGGATGACGCGAGCTGGGCTTGGATCTCTGCCAGGCTCACCGGCTTCCTGGAGGTGGATTCCGCGTTCAGCTCGGAGCGGAAGGCGTCAACGTCGGCGGCCGGCGCCACCGTCGGCTGGAGGTCCTGGCGCAAGTCACCATTGTCGGCCGCTGGCTGCTTGCGGCCGGTGTCGCTGTCCTCGATGATCCTTCGGATGGAAGCAAGAATCTCTTCCATGGAAGGTTCGCGCTGTGCGCTGCTTGCCGTCGCCATCGTCACATCCGCCGCCCTTGTGACCCATTGCAGATTTCCATTCCGGCCCGGCCGGAATTCGAATCAATGGCGACAGCGTAACCGACCGATCGTCATCCGAGAATCCCCAATCTGGGGAGACGTCGGGTTTCAACAGATTAGCTGGCTCCGTGCCAGCAGCCGACTGTTTGGTGCTCAAATGCAAAAACGCCGCGATCCATCGGACACGCGGCGCTTTTGAAAGTCTACAAAAGGATCAGCGGCCGTCCGGCGTGCGCAGTCCGATCCACTTGTCCTTGACGGCGTTGTAGTGCTCTTCCGGCTTGTATTTCGCGACCGCCAGGCCGAGCCGGTCGACCGACAGGCGGCCGATCGCCGACAAGATGGCGTAGCTCGCCACGACGACGTCGCGCTCGGAGCTGGCCTGGTTGATCTTGGCCGTGATCACGGCGTTCTGCGCGTTGAGCACGTCGAGGGTGGTGCGCTGGCCGACATTGCGCTCCTCGATGACGCCGTTGAGCGCCAGTTGCGCGGCGGCGATCACCTGCCTGTTGGCATCCACGCTTTCGCGGGCTGCCGTGTATTGCGTCCACGCCGAGGCCACCGCCTGGCGCACCTTGTCGCGGTTGACGTCGACCTCGATGCGGGCCTGGCTGAGCGATTCCTTCGATTGGCGAACCAGCGCCGAAGTGCGGCCGCCCGAATAGATCGGCACGGTGAGCGTTGCGCCGATATTGGCCGAATTGGTCGTCCCTTCGGACGACGACGACGCAAAAACGCCAGGCGTGGTGTTGCGATACTGGCTCGAAACCCCGCACTAGCGGAAAGCTGCGGCAAAAGCGCCCCTTCGGCAGACTTCACCGAAAACGCCGCGGCGTCGACAAGATGTTCCGTGGCGAGGATGGCCGGATGCTCGGCGGCGGCAATGGTGAAGGCGCCATCGAGGCTCCCCGGCAACAGCTTGCCCATCGGCGCGGCCGCCTTGAGCTTGCCCGGCTCGTCGCCGACGACCTGGTGATAGGTCGCCGCGGCGGCCAGCGCCGTCGCACGAGCGCTGGCGAGTTGCGCCACCGCCGTGGCGCGCGAGGCGTCGGCCTGCGCAACGTCGGTGCGGGTACCCTCGCCGACTTCGAAACGCGACCGTGCGGCGCGCGCCTGCTCGGTCAGGAACTGCAGGTTCTGTTCGGTCAGCACCGCGATCTGGCGATCGCGGATCACGTCCATATAGGCGCTTGCCGCGTTGAACAGGATGTTCTCTTCGGTGTTGCGCAGGCTTTCTTGCGAGGCGCTGACCTGCGCTTCGGCGGCGGCGACATTGTTCTTGGTCTGGAAACCGTCGAACAGCGTCTGGTCGATCTCAACCCCAAAGTTGCCTGTCGTTATATTCAAGGTTTGACCCAGCCTGTTGGCGTGGCTGCTTGTGTAATCGATGCTCGCCGATCCCTTGATCGTCGGGCGGTAGCCCGACTTGGCGATGGCAACGCCTTCATCGGTGACACGGGTGCCGGCACGGGCGGAGTTCAGCTGGGAGTTGTATTGATAGGCTTTGGCGAGCGCGCCGGTGATGGTTTCTGCCGATGCGGCCAGCGGCGAAAGCGCGGTCGCCGAAACGAGCATGGCTGTTAGAAAAGTCTTGTGTAGGGGCGGCACGTATTATCCCTCATTCGTTTTGCATGGGAACCACGCCACGTCAGCCCACCCTTACGGACCGGCCAGCGCCGCGTTGGTATCGTTCCCCCGCTGACAGCCCCCGAAAATGCCCGGTCAAGCAAATCAGCAACGATTGTTCAAGCGCAAGCGATCATGAGAGCGCCTTCGCTGCAAGGCAAAACCGCTTAAAATTCGAATGCATGGACACGTTCGAAGCCCGGTAGTGGCTTAATTGCCGCATTAAATGCGCGTCTACCGGTTACAACCCCCCCCGCCTTGAAAAATAGCCGGGCCACGCCAGAGTTGCCCTGCCCTTCGACCACAACCAGCCGTCCGTCCTCGGCGAGCTGGCCGAGCAATGCCGCAGGCACTTCCTCGACGCTGCCGCCAATGAAGATGACATCATAGGGCGCGTTGCCGGCATGACCTTGCGGCAAAGGCCCGGTCACCACCGTCACGTTCTGGCAAGCCAGTGTCGAAAGCGTCGACTTCGCGGCTTCCGCCAGCGCCGGGTCGCTCTCCAGCGCAACCACAGATTTTGCGATTCGGGAAAGCAGGGCGGCCGAATAACCGGGGCCACAGCCGACATCGAGCACCGAATCGCTGTCGCTGATCTCGGCCAGTTGCAAAAGCTTGGCGAGCGGCGACGGTTCCATCAGGTAGCGGGCGCCGCTGCCATTGGCGCCGCCGGAGACACGGATGTCTTCGTCAATATAGGCAAGATCGCGTTGACCGGCGCCGACAAATGCTTCACGCGGCACGGAGAGCATCGCTTCGATCAGCGGCGCGCTGGTCACGTCGGTGGTGCGAATCTGGCCATCGACCATCTTCACGCGGCGTTCGGAAAAATCAGCGTTCATGTCCCAACCAACCCGCTTCCCGCGCCAATTCGCCACCCGCATTAGATCCGCGGGCAAATTCGACCGGAACCTGACGCTCCGGCGCGACGGCGCCGGAGCATTTGGAGGCCTCGCCCGGAATCGAACCGGGGTGCAAGGATTTGCAGTCCTCTGCGTAACCACTCCGCCACGAGGCCTTCCATGCTCCCGGCGTTCCGAGCGAACTCATTATGTTGGCGGTGAAAGGTCGTCAAGCACCGGCAAGTCATTCCCGATGCTTTCCCATACGTCATCGGAAACAGTGGTTGCCAATCGCTTGCGGCCGGTCTCGACGGCACTTTCGGAGCTTTCCGGAGCTCTTCTGACAAGCTTTCAGTCGGGCCGGCGCCGGCGCTGCCACCAAACGACGAAGCGTCGCCTGTGGCGACGCACCAACGCGAATTCGTAGGACAGGACCAGCAGGCCCAGCGGAATCATCCAGAAGCCGAGAATCGGCAGAAAGCCGAGGATACCGCCTATGGTGAGCAGCACGCCGATTGCGATCCGCGCCCCCGCGAGCGGGGCATGGTGAATTCGCGGCCCAAGATCGTGATCTTCCGTGCCGGGGCGTTATCGTCGTCAGTTGCCGTCATTCAAAGCCAGATCCCATCTGTGCGGCTGCAGCCGTCAGTGCCAAAGGTAACAACCGGCAGCTTTGTTCCGTGCCAGTGTGAACCCGTTCATATGTGGGCACGCCGAAACGATGCCACAAATGGCCGCACGAAAAACTGGAGAAAAATTGCGAATTGCTGCTTTGCAAAGCCGAAAGGTGTTTGCTATAGGCTGCGCCACTCACATCAGAGCCTCCGTTCCCCGGTAGCTCAGTGGTAGAGCAACCGGCTGTTAACCGGTTGGTCGCTGGTTCGAATCCGGCCCGGGGAGCCAAATATTTTTCAAAGCCTTACGGATTTTTACGCATTCCCAGTAGTTTGCGCGTCGCTGCTCCGGGCAACGCCTGAGGAAACACGGAACGATTTGCCTTTCGCCATTCTCCCTGGCTATCGGAGACGATCCATTTGAGGACTCGTCGCACCAGTTCTCTGCTCCCCAAAAGACTGACCGCATGATGCCCGCGCACAATCAGTCGTGAGGGATCGGCATGAGGCGCGTCTGCTCCAACAGTTATTTTGCCGCTGGTGTGCTCCGTCTTACCCGGTTGGGGCCAGCAGAACCTGGTTACGCTGAGTGACTACCGGCTGTTCGAACGCCTGTTCGTCAAGGTCGCGGAAAAACGCGCGTACCGATTCAAATGCCGCAGGGAACCGACCCGAGGGTGAGGAAGGGGGGTTATTGTTGGGCCGCTTTGGTCCGACGGCTATCTTTATCCACGTACATCGCCTCGTCGGCTTCTGCGATCAAATCGGCGACAGATTTCACCGTTTCCGTTGTCGGATTGTGGTGGGCGAAGCCTAAACTGAGGGCCAGCGGCGGCTCCGCCGCCGCTTGGCGATTGTGATCTTCCACGGCGCTCGTGAGGCGGCGACGCAGAGGTTCGACTGCTGCCCGGTCGACGCCGTCCGTCATCGCAATGAACTCGTCGCCGCCGAGCCGGGCGATCACGTCGGATGCCCGGAAGACGGAACGCAGAACCCTCGCGGTCCTGATCAACGCCCGGTCACCGACCTCATGGCCAAAATGATCATTGATGCGCTTCATGCCGTCCAGATCGACGAAGGTCACCACCAGCCCCGTTCCGGTCCGGGCGGCGCGCTTGACCACCTCTCTGGCGAGCACCGCGAAGCCGCGACGGTTGTGAAGGCCGGTAAGTTCGTCGACGAGCGACAGGTCCCTAATCTGCAGCACCATTCTATGACGCTCCCGGGCATAGCGGATTGCGCGAACGATTTGCTGCCCGTCGATTTGCCCTTTGACGAGATAGTCTTGTGCGCCGTCGCGAACCGCTTGAATCGCTGACGCTTCGTCGTTGAGACCAGTCAGCACGATAACAGGGACGTCGGGGCCGGTCTCCTGAAACCGCCGAAGTGTATCCAAACCCGTACTGTCGGGGAGAAACAAATCGAGCAATACGAGGTCGAAGCTCTGATCAGCGATTTGCTCGAGGCCGTGGGCCAACCGATCCGCTGTCGAGATTATGAAAGCCTTCGTGCTGCCGTCCGCAAGCAGCTCCCGGATCAGACTAGCGTCACCAGGATTGTCTTCAACGAGGAGGATGTTCAGCGGACCTTCCGTCAACTCGCGCTACTCCGGTGGCAGTTTTACAATCGAGAGCCAGAAGTTCTCGATCCCCCGCACGACCCGCACGAATTCATCCAGGTCGACGGGCTTGGTGATGTAGCAGTTGGCATGCAGGTTGTAGCTGGTCAGGATATCTTTCTCGGCCTGCGAAGTGGTCAGCACCGCAACCGGGATACGTCGCAAGTTTTCGTCCGCCTTGATTTCGGCGAGAACCTGACGGCCGTCCATTCGGGGCAGATTGAGATCAAGCAGGATCAGGTCAGGACGTGGTGCGTCGGCGTAGCGCCCTTCTCGCCGTAGCAACGACATGGCCTCGACTCCATCCTGCACGACGTTGAGTTCATTGCGCACCTTTGCGTCTCGCAACGCCTCGATCGTGAGTCGAGCGTCGCCGGGATTATCTTCGACGAGGAGGATGTTGATGGCGCGTTCAGTAGAGCTGATGTTCATGCCGGATCCATTTGGGGTGTCGAAGACGTGGGAGTCAACTTCCGTGCCTGGTTGGTGTCCTCTATATCCCGGCAGGGAAGCGTGAAGAAGAAGGTCGAGCCATGATTGATCTCAGACTCGACCCAAATTCGACCGCCGTGGCGTTCGACAACTTTCTTGCAAATGGCAAGACCGATGCCAGTCCCCGGATATTCGGCGCGTGTGTGCAAGCGCTTGAAAACGGTGAAAAGCTGCTCAATGTACCTGGCATCAATCCCGATGCCGTTGTCCGCGATCGAGAATAGCCATTCCGTGCCGTCTCGCCGCGCCGCGATCTCAATTTCCGGGACGCGCTCGCCACGGAACTTGATCGCATTGCCAATCAGGTTTTGGAACAGTTGAACCAGCTGGAATCGATCGGCATCGATTTTCGGCAGCTCGGACTTTCGGATGATTGCGCCGCTTTCGGTCAACGCCGCCTTGAGGTTCGTCAAGGCGCGCTCGACCACAAGGTTGCAATCGATCGCCTCGAACGCGCTGCCCTGCGTGGTGACACGTGAGTAGACCAGCAGGTCATTGATCAATTGCTGCATCCGCGCAGCGCCATCCACCGCGAAATGGATGAACTCGTCGGCATCGACATCCAATCGCCCCTTGTAACGTCTGCCAAGCAGTTGAGTATAACTTGCCACCATTCGCAGCGGCTCCTGCAAGTCATGCGAGGCGACATAGGCGAAGCGCTCCAGCTCGATGTTTGACCGGGCCAGCTCACTTGCCCTCAGGTCAAGCTCGCGCGTCTTTTCGGCGACGCGCTGCTCCAGGGTGGCAGCATGCGCGTACAACTCGGATTCCCGGCTTTTTAGCGCGGTTGTCATTCGATTGAAGGCACGCGCCAAGCGACCAAGCTCGTCGCTCGATGACTGAGCCAGCACCACATCCCGCTCGCCCGCCTCGACTCTTCTGGCGCCCGCTTCGATGCGCCGAATGGGGTTGGTAATGGTTCGCGACAACAAGCCCGACGCCGCCGATGCGACGAGCAAAAGCAGGCCGCCAGCGATCGCAAGGCTCCGGCCGAGTTGATAAACAGGGGCAAAGGCTTCGGCCTTGTCGAGCTTTGTGATGAGACACAAGCCAAACTTCGGCATCCAGCGATAAACGGTGATCGCCGGAACGCCGCGGTAGTCATTCGAGAGATCCAGCCCATCATTGTGTTCAAGGCAGAGCCGGGCCGCCGCGCTTTGGTCCGAGGTAAGGGTGCTCGCGTCGGCGTCGGTCAGCAGGCGCGGTCTGCTGACAAACTGCTTATGCGTATCGATCAAATATGCTTCGTCGGTCGCGCGGAGCCCCGCCCGACGATCGACGGTGCTAGCCAAACTCTCCGTTCCGAGACGGGCGACCAGAACGGCAACAAGTGCACCGTTCCGGGCACGAAGCGGTGCGGACAAGATCGGCGACAACAGGGTGAGGTCCCTTGAACGGTCCGGCACCAAGTAGAGGCCAGCGCTGATCTTGCCATTGGTGAAATAAGGCTTGCCTGCGCCCTGTCGGCCGCGATCGGTGGGATCCGTCGCCGTCAGCACTCGACCCGCTTCCGGTTCCATCACAAAAAGAGCAACAAAGTCCTGGCCCTCTCCAGTGCGAGCCGCAAGGTCGTCGCGGACGTCAACCCAATTGTCAGGCGTCGCATCCGCGGGAAGACCGGTAAGCTTAGTGACGTCGTCGACAATGTGGGGCGATTCGCTGAGGCCGCGCAGCTCGCTCAGCTGCCCGTCGAGCCAGGACCCGATCGCGGCCTGTTTTTCCAGTGCTCGCGCTTGGACCTCGGCAACAACGCTGCTCTCGAGCGCCGCCCTGCCCTGGTCGAAGGCCAGCCATCCGGTCGCGGCGAGAAGAATTGCGGCGAAGAGCGCAAAAAGCAGGGTAAGCTTTTGTGAAATCCCAAGCCGGACGAGCGGCAAGGTCTCTTGCGGATCAACATGCGATCGCGTGCTCATTCCGCACTCGGCCGCCCACCGCGGCGAAGCAACAGCAAACCGACCCCCAACCAAGCGAGAGCCAGCGCTGCCAAGGCAGCGGGCAGCCAGATCTTTGCCGCCAATATGCGCCGTCGGACCGCAGTCGCCACGCCGAACAGCTCGGCCTTGGCCTGCGCGGAATACCTGGCCTGCCAGACACTAAAGTCTCCCATCGACTTCCCCGTGGCAGGATCGACGAAAAAGCTGTGACCATTATCCGTCATGTCGACGAGGGTGCCCGAGACGGGCTCGACCCATAGAAAGCCGTCGCCGTCTGTCCCGACCCCGAAGCGCTCGGGTACGTCGGGGAGATAGTCATAAGTCTTTGTCTCGTCGAGGTTCGCAATCGTGAAGCGGTACACTGCGAGCGTCAGACCATCGACCACCTCATTGCGATCGAAAGCCAAGTGACGTGGACCGCCATAATAGGGGTCCCAGACCTCATCGGTAACGCCCCTCAGCTGCGGCGGGAACATGAATTGCCCGCTGCGGCTAAGGTCGCCATAGCCTGCCACATTCCGGCGGGTCTTGCGATCAACGCCATAAAGGCCGGTGGTTTGATAGTTCACCTGACCGGTGTCGGTCGTCCAATCGATATGGCTCTGAACGATGGCGACGTCGCCGGTGGCGCTCAGCACTTGGTCGACACGACGGCCCTCCTGGTGGAACGCGGAGAAGGCCGCATCCGGCGTTTGCCGAAAGCGGCTGTCCGATTCGAGTACGATGCTGGCGGTGTAGTCAGCCGGCAGCCTCTCGAAGGCTGGTCCAAGGCCCGATCGAACAATCGCTGCGGCAGCGATCAAGAGCGCTGGCGGCGCAAGGACCCACAGGAAAGGTATCGAGCGCCGCGCCTGCGGCGCATTCCCCATTGCCGATGCATGCGGAGCATCAGCTCCCATCGTTGCTCCCTTGGCTCGCCAACGGCAATCGGGTTGCGGCACGGATCGCTCCTATGCCGACCAATATTCCACGCATACGTTCAGTCTATCTGCGAGCGGTCCTAGGCTAACTGCTTCCCACAGAGCGATCAAGATCAAGGACCTATTGCCGCTTGCAATTGCCTCGTCTTACCTGCGGTATAGATAAGCTTCTGCTTACGATTTCGCCCTTAAGCGGCATTCACTGCCCGGTTCGGCGTGATCACACACCTAGCAATTCGAAATCGGCTTTCTCGAATATCTGGCCTTCAGCCATGTTCTAGACGGTCCGCTCCGGTAGCGGCTGTCGGCGCGTTTCGAAATGACGCCATTAAGCCCGATTTTCTCGATGGCGCGAAAGACCGACAGTGCGTCGCCCTCAAAATGCTCGCTGTATTGGATCTTGCCGACGCCAGGCTCAACCAATTGCCGCAGCGCTTGCTTGCGCTGCAGCAAGGGCAAGGGGGCAAGATTGCGACCGTCGAGATGGAGGATGTCGAACGCGACAAACACCAGCCGGCTCGGCTCGTTCCAGATAGTGGCTTCCAACTCAGGGGAACCGGGCGTACCCCGCTCACCTGACACAATCACCTCGCCGTCGAGGATGGCGGCCCGGCATGACAGTTCGACTGCCAGAGCGATGGGCCAGTATTTTGTCGTCCAGTCCCTGCCGCTCTTGCTGTAGAGATGCACGCCGCCCTTATCGATGATGATCTGCGTCCGGTAGCCGTCGAGCTCGGCTTCGTGAACCCACTCCTCACTTTCGGGCGGCTGCTCGACAAGAGTAGGCATCTGCGGCGGAATGAACTCGAGCCGTCCGCCGTCGACCTTGGCACGCTTACTCAATGACGCCACCACCTTTGACGGACAAGGGTGGCGCGACCGGCACAGGCGAACCGATATTCCCCCCAACTTGGAAACCTGCCGCCTGTGCCGAGCCCCCGCTAAGCCATTCTGCTACGAAATGAACTCTAGCCGACCGCCCCCAGCCTTGGCACGCTTACTCAACTACGCCACCATCTTTGACCAATAGCGGTGGCGCGATCGGCACAGGCGGACCGATATTCCCCCCAACTTGGAAACCTACCGCCTGTGCCGAGCCCCCGCTAAGCCGTCACGAACATCTATGAACAAGCGCGCATTGTCGTTAGCTGCGCATCCAAATACTTATCCCGGCGTACATATCTCGATATCGGCGCTCCGTCCGCGTCCGAGTGCTTGTGTTATTTGGGTTGCCATCAGCCCACGCAGTTGCCTCGCTCAACAGCGGGATTGCTTGGTAGCCGGAAGAAATCCAGGTGGCATTCTTATGAAACCGGAAGTGTCTCAACCGCCGGCGACGCCCTGCTCAGCTTCCAAGGGCCTTGAGCCAGTCTTCAAAGGAAGCGGCCTTCTCGCGCTCGCCGAGCGAAACAGAGTGGGCGGGGCGCGGCAGTACCATCGTCCTGCGGCCTTCGCGGGGGCTGTAACCGAATTCCTTGCTGAACGCTCGGCTGAAGTTTGCCGCGGAACTGAACCCGAAGGCTTCCGCAATTTCAACAATGCGTCGGCTGTCCGCCGGATCGCTAAGCGCAAGATGGGCTGCCAAAAGTCGGCGACTTTGAATGTAATGGAGAACACCACCGCTCGGTTCGAACAACTGATAGAGGCGAGATCGCGAAACGCCGAGCGCCCGGCAAATAGAATCCGGTGTCAGATGAGCCGCGTCCAGATTGTTTTGGACGTATCGACGCGCTCGCTCCATTAGCGCGACACTCGCCAGTTGTTCGGCCGCCGCCGCATGTTCCGCGGGAGGCGCAAGGCAGGCAATGATCATGCTGCGTGTTGCGTGTACGATGCGGGGCAGATCTTCCGCGGTGAGATTGCGCAGTCTCGTTACGACGCTGTTGACGTAGTCGATCAAAAGGTCAGCAAAGTTACCGGACAAAATTGAATTGTTGTTTGCGTCGAGGATCCCTGCCGCATCGGCGAACAAATCGCGCGGCAAATAGAGAAAGAGACCTTCGAACTCAGTTGTCCTTCCGCGAAACGGGTAGCCAAGCGATCTGATCTCCAATTTGCCCGGCTGGCCCTCCGCGACGCGGCGATCAACCTCCGTCCATGACCGACCGGTATGCGGCAAGACGACATACCAGTGATCGATCGAGCTGGACCGCAGCTTCGCGGCAGAACGCATATAACTGTGCGCGGGCACGCGCTGTTCAACGATCAGCATGCCACCAAGATTCCAGGCCGTGTGGTCGGCGGGAAAGCCGTCGTCCAGCGATCTGTTATCCGGCAACCCCACCTCAACGAGCGGCGCCACATGCGCTTGCCAGGCGCTGAATTGATCCTCTGGTGCTAGTTCGAGCGTTGAAAACGCCAACGGTTCTAGCGCCGGCGCGAGTGGTGGAGCGACCTCGTTGTTAGGTTGACTGTCTCGCGGCCAACGACTCGCTCACGCTCCGGTGCTTGCCCAGCATGCGCCTTGTCTTGCCTCTTAGCGTCCATCGCGCGTGGTGCCATATCCGATTCCGGTATGCCCATGCCCCCGCAATCATGTGGTGTATCCCGGGCCTGTGGCAAGCCTGTCGGCCGCATCGACGATCACGCTGGATTACAGCAAGAAATGCATCCCGAGATAAGTTTCTGGATGCGAAGATAACGACACTCCTCAGGCTGGCGCGTATAGAATCCGGTATCGTGAAAGCGATGTTGAGGAGACCACGAAATGAACGAAAAGCTCAAAGGAGAAACTCGCCGCAAGATAATTCTGGATGGATACGTTAACAACGAACCATTGAAAGATATTGCGGCAAAGCTCGGATGCTCACTGGCGAGTTTGAAAGTCAGCGCCAGCAAACTTGGCTGCACTAGAACACCAAAAGAGGCGGCGGATTTTCGGCGCGGCTTTCATATACCGGAAAACAAACGGCAAGACTATCACCAATTGATGACCTCAGGGCAGTATAGATCTCGCGAATGCGCGCAGATTCTGGGAATATTGACATCGGATTCGTAATATTTCGATCAATATTGCCACGATACTATTGACGATATCAACGCTCAAGTCTCAGTGATAAAAGCCCGCCGCCGGGCAAGGGCGGCGGGCCTGAAAGGCTCGCTCAATGCTGCGTCAGCGTTTTAATCGCACCTGCCTCAGTCCTCTCGATCTGGCTGTTTGCGAACGCGTGTTCAATCAGGTCTGCGCGGATGAACAGCTCGACCCTTTGGATCCGGACGCCGAAATTTTAGCGGTGATGGTTGTGGCCATTTTTCGAAATGCTCACACCAGCGAGCGCGAACTGCTGGAGGCGGTCAGATCTCACCGGCAAAAGTCATGGGGATCGCGCGAGAAGCAATAACTCCTTCGAATTAGCACTCCCTAATGTGACTAGTTGACAGAGGCGCCCGATCGGAGCGCGATGCCAGCAATGCCGTCCTCGCCCCTGGCATACGGCAGAGGCCTTCGGTGAATGCCACCCAACAAAGTAACACCGGGCCGGGCTGGCTCGCGTCTTGTGGAAGCAGGCGCGAGCCAGTTTGGCGTATGGAAGAGACTAGCCAGGGAGCGGCCGCTGCTTCGAAGCCGGTCCTGCACCAAGGGTGGCTTTTTCCAACACTCATGCAAAGCCTTTCCAGCCCGCCGTCCTTGCGCGCCGATGGCGCCTGGGCGATTTTGCCGATCATTTAGGAGGAAATCGTGCGCAAAACCCTGGCATCGGCGCTGCTGCTAGCGGCAGCGCTTTCTTCAAGCACCGCCAACGCTTTGGACAGTTCCGGCACGCCGGTCGTCGTGACGCCGCTTGGCTCCAAGACGACCACGGCATCCGGCCAGCCGATCACGCTGCCGCAAAAGAATGTCGAGGTTCAGGTTTCGGCCTATCAGATCGCACCTGGCGCGACGCTTCCGGTGCACAAGCACCCCTTCCCGCGCTATGCCTATGTCGAGGCAGGGACGCTCAAGGTCACCAATGTCGAGACCGGCAGCAGCAACACCTACAAGACCGGCGATTTCATCGTCGAGATGATCGGCCAATGGCACCAGGCCACCAATATCGGCACCGATCCGGTGAAGCTCCTGGTGATCGACCAGGTCGAACAAGGCGCCAAGAACACGATCCTGAAGCAGTAGCCGGGCAGGTACCCGAGCCTAGTGGATTTCAGGTGTTCCGCAATCAGGCGCCCGCCCCAAGGCGGACGCCCGACATGTCAGCCCCAGGCGCCCACCGGTTGCCGTGTCGGCGCGTTCAGGCGATTGAAGGCGTTGATCAGCGCGATCTGGATCACCAAGCGGCAAGCGCCTTCTCGTCGTAGTGGCGGGCGGCCTCGTCCCAGACGTCGTCAGGCACCGCGTCGGAGCGGTCGGCCAATCGCGTCGCCGCCTCTGCCAACGCGAGAGCAGCACGTTCGGCACCGTTGAAGTAAGGCGTTTCCCGCCAGGCGGACACGGCAAAGATGCGCTCGTCCTTCTCGCCCGCCTTCTTCAACTCGCGCGCGTGCATGTCGACGCAGACGCTGCAGGCGTTGATCTGGCTGGCGCGCAGATGGACGAGCTTGCGTGTCACATAGGGCAGTTCGGCGGCTTCGGTCGACTTGTCCAGCGCCAGCAGTGCCTGCAAGGCGCCTGGAATGAGCATCACCGGGTTCTTCAATCTGGCTTCCATCGTTTGTCTCCTTGGTCTTGCGGCCGATGCCCCGCATTAGGTTCGCCATTGGCGGCTCGGCCCAACCCATAACTGTCAAGTTATGAATTATCCATAACTTTGCGATTATTGGTTGTCAAGCGACATCGGACAATCTGGAAGCGGAACGCGACCGCCTTCGTTTGCTGGACCGATCAATGCGGCTTTCACCGCAATCGCACCGATGCTAGGGCTGCGCCTCTCTTGCAAAGACGGATGGATGCCGGTGACCGACGCCCCGAAACCCCTGATCGAAATCTGCGTCGAAGGCATCGACGGGCTGCTTGCCGCGCAGGCCGCCGGCGCCGACCGGGTCGAGCTCTGCGCCAGTCTGGTCGAAGGCGGCATCACGCCGAGCCTCGGCACGGTGCGCGCAGCGCTCGAACGCGCGACCATCCTCTTCCATGTCATCGTGCGTCCGCGCGGCGGCGATTTTCTCTATAGCGAGGCGGAATACCGATCGATGCTCGCCGATGTCGGCGCGCTCCGCGATCTCGGCGTGGCCGGCGTCGTCATCGGCTGCCTGACCCCGGACGGCGCCATCGATGAGGCGCGCATGAGCGCGCTCGTGCAAGCCGCCGGCCCTCTCAATGTCACCTGCCACCGCGCCTTCGACATGACACGCGACCCGGCCGAGGCGCTCGAAGCGCTGATCCGCTGCAAGGTCGGCCGCGTGCTGACCAGCGGCCAGCGTGACACGGCGCTGGAAGGCGTCGACCTGCTCGCGCAGCTCGTTCGCCAGGCTGGCGAGCGCATCATCATCCTCGGTTGCGGCGGGTTGGCGCCCGGCAACATCGCCGAAGTCCTGAGGCGAACCGGGCTGCGAGAAATGCATTTCGCTGCTCTTGCCGACGTGCCGAGCGCCATGCGCTATCGCAACCCGCATGTCGGCATGGGCGGCGCCGATCTCGATCGCGAATACCGCAACACCGTGACCGACGAATCCCTCGTGGCGGCAACGATCGCGGCCGCGAGGGCGTGATGGCTGAGACGATGTCGAAAGATCCGATCGAACGCGTCTCGCCTGCCGACGAGGCCGCCATCCTCGTCCTCAACAATCAGCATGCGGCCGAATTGTCCTGGCTGGAGCCGGAGCGGCTGTCGTTCCTCATCGGGCAGGCTTTCTACGCGCGCCGCATCGGCGCGCTCGAAGCCTTCATCATGTGCTTCGACCAGGACGGCCGCTACGACAGCCCGAACTTCCTGTGGTTCCGCGAGCGCTATCCACGCTTCGTCTATGTCGACCGGGTGGTGGTCGCGGCCGCGGCGCGTGGCCGTGGCCATGCCCGTCGCCTTTATGAGGATCTGTTTGACCATGCTCGACGCGCCGGCCACACGATCGTCACCTGCGAGGTCAATGCCGATCCGCCGAACCCCGCCTCGGATGCGTTCCATGCGGCGCTCGGCTTCGCCGAGGTCGGCGATGCGGTGATCCATGGCGGCAAGAAGTCGGTGCGCTATTACGCCAAGCCAGTCGCCGGCTGACCGACAAAGATTGCTGGTCCCAAAAACAAGCCAGAGCTAATGTGGCCGCTGCGCTGGCTGAGGGCCATATCATGCCGAGCAACGTCTTCCGCTTCGACGAGAGCTGGGACATTCCAGAGGGGACGCCACAGGAAGTGTGGGACGTCCTGTCCGATGCCGAGTTGCTGCCGCTCTGGTGGGGCGACGCCTACAAGGAAGTCGAGCCGCTCGACAAAAAAGGCAGAGGTGTCGTCGGCTCGCGGGCGAGAGCCAGAGCGCGAGGCGCCCTGCCCTACGAGCTTAACTTCATCATCGAGGCCGCCGAGCTCGAGCCAGGCCGTCTGGTGGTGGTGAAGACCTTCGGCGATTTCGATGGCCTATGGCGAGCAGAATTGTCGCCATCCGGAACCGGCACGCATGTGAATCTCGCCTGGCAGGTCACGGTGGAAAGGCCGATCCTCAAACTGCTCGCGCCCCTGCTCAGGCCGGCATTCGCGTGGAATCACCGCTGGACCACGCCGCGCGGCGAAGCGGGACTTCGCCGCTATCTGGCCGCTCAAAAGAATGGCAAGGCCTGAAACTCACCAGTTGCGGTTGAGCCAGCCGCGGGCCGGTTTTTCGACGATGTAGTAGCTCGCCAGCGCGCAGGCGAAGACCGCGGCCAGCATCGGGATCGGCGCGCTGTCCCGGTCATAGACGAATTTGTAGAAGGGCTGCTGCCAGAGATAGAGCGAATAGGACCACAGCCCCAGCATCACCATCGGCCGCGACGACAGCATTCCGGTGAGATACCCGCCGGCGAAGTCGAGCGTGTTGACGGCAAGCGCGAGCAGCGGCACGCCCAGCAGGTAGTGCACCGGCGTCGGCACCGGATCGAGGAACAACAGCACCGCACCCGCGGCCGCAGCGATCGCCACATGCTGATTCTTCAGGAAAGCCGGCAGCCGTCCGTCGGCCTTGAGCAGGCAGATCGCCGCCGAAAGCAGGATCGAGGCGATATGCACATCTGTGCGCCAGTAGCTGGTCTCGTAGTCCATGCCGAAGACCCAGTAGGAGATGGCGCCGTTGGCCATGGCAAGCAGCGCCAGCGCAACGAGCAGCCGCACGACATTCGCGCGTCCCGAAATCACCACGCTGATCAGCGCGAGCAGGATGTAGGAATGCTCCTCGACGCAAAGCGACCAGATATGGTCGAGCGCGCCGGCGCGGTTCACGAGAATGCCGGCGTAGTTGTAGGTGAAGGTCAGCGCCGTCAGCGCCGCCTTCCATTTGAAGGCGACGAAGGTGCCGGCGAGCCCGACCATGGCGGCGATCACGAACACCAGCAGCGCCGGATAGATGCGCGAGAAGCGGCGCTTGAAGAATTTCTTCAGCGGAAAGCGTTCGATGAACAGGATCTCACCCATCAGCCGGCCGCTGAGCACGAAGAAGAACTCGACGCCAAGCACGCCAAGATTGATGCCGGGAACCGGAAAGAAGTGGCCGATGAGCACGAGCGCGATCGAAAGGCCGCGCCAGCCGTCGAGATAGGCCAGTCTTGTCCGTGCCGCTCTGTCGGCTGCGGCTCGCGGCAGGACACGGGCCGTCGCGGAGATGTCGGTCATGCCCGTCCTTCGCAACTCGGGGCCCGGCACGGATGGCCGTGCCTGGAACCGCTTCGTTTCCCGCCGCATTTATTTTGCAGTGCGGGATAATCTTGTGCAAGTGCGAAGCCGCGAATTCTCAGGCACTTCCTGCCAAGTGGTTGCGAATGCGAAAGAAAAAGGGGCCGCGACGGCCCCTTTTTCATCCAGGCTGAGCGCGTTCAGGCGTTGGCCGCAGCCACCGCGCGCTTCGCCATCACCGCGATCAGATTGGCGCGGTAGTCGGCAGAAGCATGGATATCGCTCATCAGGCCCTTTGCCGGCACCTTGAGGCCGTCCAGCGCCGCGGCGTCGAACTTCTTCGCCAGCGCCGCCTCGATTTCCCTGGAGCGGAAGACACCATCGTCGCCGGCGCCGGTCACCGCTGCCCGAACGCCATCCTTGCCTTTGGTTACGAACACCCCGACGATCGCGTAGCGAGAGGCCGGGTTGCGGAATTTTTGATAGGCCGCCTTGGCGGGCGCGTTGAAGGTCACCGCCGTGATGATCTCGCTCTCCTTCAGCGCTGTTTCGAACAGCCCCTTGAAGAACTTGTCGGCGGCGATCTCGCGCTTGTTGGTGACGATCGTTGCGCCAAGCGCCAGCAGCGCCGCCGGATAATCGGCCGCCGGATCATTGTTGGCGATCGAGCCGCCGATCGTACCCTTGTAGCGCACCGCCGGGTCGCCGATCAGCGAGGCCATATGGGCGAGCGCCGGGCAAGCCTTCTTCAGCTTCTCGTCATTGGAAACGTCGTAATGCGTCGTCGCCGCCCCGATGGTGACCGTCTTGCCGGACACCTTGACGCCCTGCAGCTCCTTCAGCCGCGACACGTCGACCAAATCGGAAGGCGCCGCGAGCCGCGTCTTCATGGCGGGGATCAGCGTCATGCCGCCGGAGAGCAGCTTGGCATCGCCGCTCTTCAACAGCTTGGCGGCCTCAGCGACCGAGGCGGCGCGGTGGTAATTGACCGAATACATTGGCTTTCTCCCTTCGGGGAAAGAGCGAATAGGGAGTAGCGAATAGCGAATAGAACCTATCCCTTCGCATCGCGCTTTTCCCGTATTCGCTACTCCCTATTCCCTACTCGCTTTTTCAGTGCTTCTTCTTGGCCCGGATGGCCGCCCATACGGTCGACGGCGACGCCGGCATGGCGATGTCGACGACACCGAGCGCATCGGTGATGGCGTTGATCACCGCCGGCGGCGAGCCGATCGCGCCGGCCTCGCCGCAGCCTTTGACGCCGAGCGGATTGCCGGGACACGGCGTGTTCGACGTCGAGACCTTGAACGACGGCAGATCGCCCGCGCGGGGCATCGTATAATCCATATAACTCGCCGTCAGCAGCTGGCCGCTGGCGTCGTAATGGGCGCCTTCCAGCAGCGCCTGGCCGACGCCTTGCGCGATGCCGCCATGCACCTGCCCCTCGACGATCATCGGATTGATGATGTTGCCGAAGTCGTCGGCCGCGACGAACTGGATGATTTCCGTTACGCCGGTTTCCGGATCGATCTCTACCTCGCAGATGTAGCAGCCGGCCGGGAAGGTGAAGTTGGACGGATCGTAGAAGGCCGTTTCCTTCAGGCCCGGCTCCATGCCGGCGGGCAGGTTGTGGGCGGTGTAGGAGGCAAGCGCCACCTGGAACCAGGGCAGGCTTTTGTCGGTGCCGGCGACCTTGACCTCGCCATTCTCGATGACGATGTCGCCCTCGTCCGCTTCGAGCAGATGCGCCGCGATCTTCTTGGCCTTGGCCTCGACCTTGTCGAGCGCCTTGGCCACCGCCGACATGCCGACGGCGCCCGAGCGCGACCCGTAAGTGCCCATGCCCATCTGCACCTTGTCGGTGTCGCCATGGACGATCGAGACCGAATCGATCGGCACGCCGAAGCGCTGGGTGACCAGCTGCGCGAAAGTCGTCTCGTGGCCCTGGCCATGGCTATGCGAGCCGGTCAGCACCTCGATCGTGCCAACCGCATTGACGCGCACCTCCGCCGATTCCCAAAGACCGACGCCGGCGCCGAGCGAACCGACCGCAGCGGATGGCGCGAGGCCGCAAGCTTCGATGTAGCAGCTCATGCCGATGCCGCGCAGCTTGCCTTGCTTGGCGGCGTCCGACCGCCGCTTGGTGAAGCCGGCATAGTCGGCGGCCTTCATCGCCGCATCAAGCGAGGCGGCATAATCGCCAGCGTCATAGTTCATAATCACCGGCGTCTGGTGCGGGAAGGAGGTGATGAAGTTCTTGCGCCTGAGCTCCGCCGGCGACACGCCAAGCTCGCGCGCGGCGGTCTCCATCATGCGCTCGAGCACGTAGGTGGCTTCCGGCCGCCCTGCCCCGCGATAGGCATCGACAGGTGCGGTGTTGGTGTAGACCGTGCGCACATTGGCGTGGATCGCCGGGATGTTGTACTGCCCCGACAGCAACGTCGCGTAGAGATAGGTCGGCACGCAGGACGAGAACAGCGACATATAGGCGCCGAGATTGGCGATTGTGTCGACCTTGAACCCGGTGATCCGGTTATCCTTATCGAAGGCCATTTCCACCGTCGACACGTGGTCGCGGCCATGCGCGTCGGAGAGGAAGCTTTCGGTGCGGTCGGCGACCCATTTGACCGGAACACCGGTCTTCTTCGATGCCCAGAGACACACGATCTCTTCCGGATAGATGTAGATCTTGGAGCCGAAGCCGCCGCCAACGTCGGGCGCGATCACCCTGAGCTTGTTTTCCGGCGCGACATTGTAGAAGGCACTCATCACCAGCCGCGCCAGATGCGGGTTCTGCGACGTCGTCCAGCAGGTATAGTGGTCCTCGGCCTTGTCGTAATGGCCGAGAGCCGCGCGTGGCTCCATCGCGTTCGGCACCAGCCGGTTGTTGACGATCTTCATGCGCGTGACATGAGCCGCCGACTTGATCGCGGCGTCGGTCGCCTTGCCGTCGCCGAGTTCCCAGTCGAAGATCAGGTTGTTCTCGGCCTCGGCATGGACCTGCGGCGCGCCCTTTTCGAGCGCCTTGGTTGCCTCGACCACCGCCTTCAGTTCCTTGTAGGTGATCTCGACCGCTTCCGCCGCATCGCGCGCCTGACCCTTGGTGTCGGCGATGACGATGACGACGGCGTCGCCGACATAGCGCACCTTGTCCACCGCGAGCGGCGACCAGGCGCCCATCTTCATCGGCGTGCCGTCCTTGGAATGGATCATCCAGCCGCAGATCAGATTGCCGATCCCGTCGGCCTTGAGCTCCTTGCCGGTCAGCACACCGACGACGCCGGGCATCGCCTGCGCTTGTCTCACATCGATCTTCTTGATCTGCGCATGCGCGTGCGGGCTGCGCACGAACACGGCATGCTTCATGCCAGGCACCACCATGTCGTCGACATAGCGGCCGCCGCCGGTGATGAACCTCTTGTCTTCCTTGCGCGCCACGCGAGCGCCGACACCTTCGATACCCATTGCGGAAATTCCTCCCGTAAATAGCGAGTAGTGAGTAGCGAGTAGTGAATGGTTGGAGCGAACAATGGTCAGAAGAAACTGACTATTCGCTACTCCCTATTCGCTACTCGCTCGGGCCTCACGCAGCCTGTTTAGCCTTTCCCTTGGCCCCCTTCGACATCGCTTGCGATGCGGCTAGGATCGCTTGATGATGTTGTGGTAGCCGGTGCAGCGGCAGATATTGCCGTCGAGTTCGGCGCGCACGGTGGCCTCGTCGAGGCCTTCCGGATGGTGCGCGATCATGTCCGTCGCCGCCATGATCATGCCCGGCGTGCAGAAGCCGCATTGCAACCCGTGATGCTCCTTGAACGCCGCCTGCACTGGGTGCAATTCGGCGCCGTTCGCCAGCCCCTCGATGGTGACGACCGTCGACCCCGAGGCCTGGACCGCGAGCATCGTGCAGGATTTCACGGCTCTGCCGTCGACATGCACGACGCAGGCGCCGCATTGCGAGGTGTCGCAGCCGACATGGGTACCCGTGAGGCCGAGATGTTCCCGTAAGAAATGCACCAGCAGTGTTCGGTCCTCGGCGTTCCCGCTGACCCGCCTGCCATTCACAGTCAACGACACTTCCGACATGCAACCTCCCCTGGGTATTACCTTGGTTATCGCGTTGCCGATGCCGTTCTGATGCTTCGGCAGTGCGTTATTTGCACACCGTACAACGGTCAAAACAGCGCTGCCAGCGCCGCCTCCATTGTACTTTCGATCATGGCAAAAGCATCGTGCAGCGCAGCAACCGGCCCCATTGCCAAAACCAGGATTGAAGGCAAAGATGGCGTCGACGCACGCGTGCCGGACACGCACAAGAAGACACGCACAAAAACAGCGTCGGAGGAACTACGGGAGGAGGCAAGCTGGCCAGTTCGAGCACGCGTTACGCATGTGGCCTCTCGGCGCTCACCACGGATGAGCCCGATCCAGATGTCTTTGCCAGGGCCATCGCGGCCGAAGCGGCAGCCGTCGATGCCGGCTTCGCGCTGATCTTCTTCTCCCAAAGCCTCGTCGACGCATCGGCATTGGCGGATGCGCTGAAGCTGCATGCCCCTTCACTTGCCTATGCCGGCTGCTCGACCGCCGGCGAGATTACACCGCAAGGGCTCGAGGACGGCCATATCCTGGCATTGCTTCTGCCCTCGGCATCGTTTTCGACCGCCAGCACCATGGTCGAGAACCTCTCCTCCTCCAGCATGGACAGGATCACCGGCGAGGTCGCCTCGCTGCGACGCCTCCTGCGCAGCCGCGCCGGCCATGAGCGTGCGAAGAGCGTGTTCGCACTCTGCTTCATCGACGGGCTGTCCTATGCCGAGGAAGCGGTCACCTCGGCCATCCACTGGGGACTGGATGACATTCCGCTGATTGGCGGCTCGGCGGGCGACGACCTGAAATTCGAAACGACAAGGCTGATCTCGAACGGCAAGGTCACTTCCGACAGCGCCATCGTCGTGCTGATCGCGACCGAGATCCCCTTCCATGTCTTCAAGACCGACAATTTCATTCCCACCGACGAGAAGCTGGTGGTGACGGCGTCCGATCCCGATCATCGAATCGTGCGCGAATTCAACGCCACCAACGCCGCGGAGGAATACGCCACCTCCGTCGGCATGGTGCCCCAGGCGCTAACACCGCTGAGCTTCGCGTCCCACCCTGTCGTGGTGAAGGTTGGCGGCGAATATTATTGCCGCTCGATCCAGCGGATGCATGCCGATGGATCGCTGTCCTTCTTCTGCGCCATCGACGACGGCGTCGTTCTGTCCATCGCTCAGCCCAAGAACATGGTCGAGACTACGCGCGCCGCCCTGCTGGATGTCGAGCGCAAGCTTGGCGGTATCGACATGGTGCTCGGCTTCGACTGCGTGCTGCGCCGGCTCGACGCGCGCAACCGCCAGGTCTTCCGCGATATTTCCGAGCTCTACCGGACCAACAACGTCATCGGTTTCGGCACCTATGGCGAGCAGTACCGCTCGATGCATCTCAACCAGACTTTCACCGGCATCGCTTTCGGTGAGCATCGGGCGGCCGAGTGAACTGCCATGCCGCTTCGTGATATCGACGACCTTGAGAAGCTGAAGAAGATCAACGCCGCTCTCGTCAGTCGCGTCGAACGCTCGATGGACCAGCAGGTCAACGCCTTCTCTTTGTTCCAGACCGCGATCTCGCTGGAGAACCAGGTGCGCACGCGCACCGAGGAGTTGCATACGACGCTGCGCCGGCTCGAGCGGTCGAACGTCGATCTCGTCGCCGCCAAGGAAACGGCCGAGCTGGCGAACCTTTCCAAGACCAGGTTTCTCGCCGCCGCCAGCCACGACGTGCTGCAGCCACTCAATGCCGCGCATCTGTCGGTCTCCGCGCTCGCCGAGGTCCAGACCAGCGAGGAAGGCAAGAAACTGGTGCGGCACGTCGAGCGTCGCTGGAGACGATGGAAGATCTGCTGCGTACGCTGCTCGACATCTCCAAGCTCGACGCCGGCGTGGTGCAGCCGGAAATCGGCGATGTCAGCCTGGAGGCGCTGTTTTCCTCATTGCGCTCGGATTTCCTGCCTGAGGCGCAGAAGAAGGGCCTGTCGCTGAAATTCCGGCCGGTCAATGTCGTCGTGCGCTCCGACCGCACGCTGCTGCGCCGCATCCTGCAGAACATCCTGTCCAACGCGCTGCGCTACACCCGCTCAGGCGGCGTTCTGGTCGGCACCAGGCATCGCGGCGACACCATCCGCATCGATGTCGCCGACACCGGCTGCGGCATCCCCGACGACCAGCGCGAAGCGGTGTTCGAGGAGTTCCATCGCGGCACCTCGACCCTCGTCGATGCCGGGCTGGCCGGCGGATTGGGCCTCGGCCTCGCCATCGTGCGCCGCATGGCGGCCGCACTCCGCCATCCCGTCACCTTTTCGTCGAAAGTCGGGCGCGGCACGATCTTCCACATCGATGTGCCGGTCGGCATAAGCGCCGCGGCTGAGCCGGCAGCAAGCATCGGCGATTTGGAACGACCGCGCGGCTACGGCCTGTTCGGCACCAGGGTGCTGCTGGTGGAAAACGACACCGACGTGCTGAGCGCCATGACCTCGCTGCTTGAGCGCTGGCAATGCCTGGTGCGCGCCGCGACCTCGACCGACGATGCGCTCGACCTGCTCGGCGACACCGCCTGGGTGCCCGACATCATCATCGCCGACCAGCATCTCGACGCGGCGACCTCGGCACCGCGACGATCGCCGAGGTACGCGACTATCTCGGCCGCCCTGTCCCGGCGTTGATCGTCACCGCCGACGGCTCCGAGCTCGTCGCCAAGGCCGCCCGCGCCGCCGGTATCGAGCTGATGCGCAAACCGCTGAAGCCGGCGCAATTGCGGGCGCTCTTGGCGCATCTGCTGGCTTAAAGCATGTCTCCCGAAAGTGGGTTTCGGGACAAAGACATGCGTAAAATCGAAAACCTAAAGCGCACGGAGCGAATTTGAAAGATCGCGACGCGCTTTAGGAGTGCCCCTCAAAACCCCGCCTGATCCCTGAACAGCTCCGCATTGTCCAGCTTCGACACTTCGATCACCGCCTGCGTCCGGCTATAGACATTGAGCTTCCGCAAAATCTCCGAGACATGCGCCTTGACCGTGGTCTCGCCGACCTGAAGCTCATAGGCGATCTGCTTGTTGAGCATGCCTTGGCGCAGCATCTGCAAAACTCTCAGCTGCTGCGGCGTCAGCGTGGCCAGGCGCTGCACCATGTCGGCGCGGTCGGTGCTGTCGGGGTCCGCCGGCTGGCCTTCGTAATTTTCCGGTACATAGACCGCGCCGTCCATCACCGAGCGGATGGCGGCGGCGAGGTCGCCTTTCCTTGCCGATTTCGGAATGAAGCCGGCGGCGCCGTAGGACAGCGCCTCGGAAATGATCTTCGGCTCCTCATAGCCCGACACGATCACCACCGGCAGCCGCGGATAGCGGGTCCTGAGCTGCAGCAGTCCCTCGAAGCCATGCACGTCGGGCATGCTCAAATCGAGCAGCGCGAGGTCGAACGGCTTTGCGTCGGCCAGAAGTTCGATTGCCTCCGCGATCGAGCGCGCCTCGACCGTGTCGACGTCGGGATAGGCCATTTGCACAGCGCTGTGCAGCGCCTCGCGAAACAGCGGGTGGTCGTCGATGATCAAAAAACGGGCGCGATCGCTGACGGCGGTCATTTTATTGGTTCGGGCATCGGTTCGGTTTCGTTGGTCACAGGATAGTCCCGCGACCATGGCCAGATTATTGCCAAATAGTACATCGCCCCGAAAGTCGCGGTGTCGGCAAAACGACAGGGCCAATGGTTTCGCGACCCTAATGCCTTGCCCACCCGTCGAAATCGGCCGAAGGTGCGGGCAGATTCATGCCAACGCAGAGACAGCCCATGACAGACTTCGTCCTCCCGCCGCCAGCGATCGCTTCGGTCGCCGTCGCCGGCTCGGCGGAGCGGTTTGCCGTGCGCCGCATCTTCTGCGTCGGCCGCAATTACGCGGCGCATGCGCGCGAGCTCGGCAATGACGAGCGCGACCCTCCCTTCTTCTTCACCAAGCCGGCCGACGCCGTGGTCGACAGCGGCGCCGAGATCCCCTACCCGCCCCTGACCTTGAACCTGCACCACGAGATCGAGCTGGTCGTGGCGATAGGCAAGGCCGGTTTCCGCATTGCGCGCGCCGACGCGCTCGCCCATGTCTGGGGCTACGGCGTGGGCGTCGACCTGACCCGCCGCGACCTGCAGGACCAGGCGAAGAAAGCGGCGCGGCCGTGGGACTGGTCGAAGGCGTTCGACCGCTCCGCGCCCTGCGGTCCGCTGCTCCCGGTCGCAAAGTCAGGCCATCCCGAAAAGGGGCGCATCTGGCTCGCCGTCAACGGCGACGTAAAACAGGATGGCGATCTCGCCGAGCTGATCTGGCCGGTCGCCGATGTCGTTGCGATCTGCAGCGAGGCAATCGAGCTCCAGCCAGGCGACCTGATCTTCACCGGCACGCCGGCCGGCGTCGGCGCGGTTCAGGCGGGCGACAGGATCACCGGCGGCGTCGACGGCATCGGCGCGATCGAGGTGACCATTGGCCAGCCGAGGCCTTGATCCGATGAGCGACCTTGTCCTTCATAACTACTATCGCTCCTCCACCTCCTACCGGGTGCGGATCGCGCTGGAGATGAAGGGATTGAGCTACACTTACGTGCCGCATCACTTGCGCCACGGCGAGCATCTCGAGCCCGCCTATCTCGCGGTCAACCCGCAAGGCCTGGTGCCGGCGCTGGTGCTGGATGACGGCACGCTTTTGACGCAGTCGCTGGCGATCGTCGAATATCTCGACGAGATTGCGCCCGAGCCGCCGCTGCTGCCCAAGGACGCGCTAGGGCGGGCGCGGGTCCGGATGCTGGCGCAGATGATCGCCTGCGACATCCACCCGGTGAACAATCTGCGTGTGCTGACGTCTTTGCGCACCCTCTTCGGCGCCGGCGACGAGGATGTCGTCAACTGGTTCCGGCACTGGGTGAACGAAGGTTTCCAGCCGCTTGAAAAGATCCTGGCCTCGTCGCCCGAGACCGGCACATTTTGCCACGGCGACACGCCGGGGCTGGCCGACATCTGCCTCGCCGCCCAGGTCACCAACAATGCCCGCTTCGGCGTCGACATGACGCCCTACCCGGTGATGTCGCGCATCCACGCCGCCTGCATGGCGCTGCCGGCCTTCCAGAAGGCGGCGCCTCAGAATCAGATCGATGCCGAATAACCTGCTGAAGGACTTGCCATGAAAGCTGTCGTCTTCGAAAAATTTGGCGAGGCGCCGACCATCCAGACCGTGCCCGACCCGAAGCCGGCTGCGGATGGCGTCGTCATCAAGGTCGAGGCGACCGGGCTTTGTCGCAGCGACTGGCATGGCTGGATGGGCCATGACAGCGACATCACGCTGCCGCATGTCCCCGGCCACGAGCTCGCGGGCGTGGTCGTTGCCGCCGGCAAGCAGGTGAGCCGCTGGAAGGCCGGCGACCGCGTCACTGTGCCCTTCGCCGTCGGTTGCGGCCGCTGCTTCGAATGCACCTCCGGCAACCATCAGGTCTGCGAGCACCAATCGCAGCCAGGCTTCAACGCCTGGGGCTCCTTCGCCGAATATGTCGGCATCGAGCATGCCGACACCAATCTGGTGCGCCTGCCCGAGGAGATGGAATTCGCCACCGCCGCCAGCCTCGGCTGCCGTTTCGTCACCTCTTTCCGCGCCATCGTCGACCAGGGCCGGGTGACGCCCGGCGAATGGGTGGCGGTGCATGGCTGCGGCGGCGTCGGGCTGTCGGCAATCATGATCGCCAGCGCCATGGGCGCCAATGTCATCGCCATCGACCTCACCGACGAGAAGCTGGACTTCGCCAAGAAGATCGGCGCGGTGGCGACGATCAATGCCTCGACGACGCCGAACGTGGTCAAGGCGGTCAAGCAGATCACCAATGGCGGCGCGCATATGTCGATGGACGCGCTCGGCCACCCGACCACCTCGTTCAACTCGATCGCCAATCTCCGCCGGCGCGGCCGCCACGTTCAGGTCGGGCTGATGCTGGGCGAACACGCCCGCCCGCAGGTGCCGATGGACAAGGTGATCGCCTTCGAGCTCGAAATCCTCGGCAGCCACGGCATGCAGGCCTACCGCTATACCGCGATGATGGAGATGATCCGCACCGGCAAGCTGAAGCCCGAGCTGCTGGTCGGCAAGAAGATCAGCCTCGAGGAAGCGCCGGCCGCGCTGATGGCAATGGGCAGTTTCGAGGGCATCGGCATCGGCGTGGTGACGAAGTTCCAGTAACCAAACAGCGCCGTCACTGCTCGGCTGCGCGCGGTGACGGACTCGGCTTTGCGAACTTCTTCGCCCCGAACACGCAAGCCACCACGCCGAGCGTGACGACCACCATCAGCGGGCTGACCTGCTCATGCAGCAGTGTCGCCGCAAGCGCCAGGCCGAAGAAAGGCTGCAGCAACTGCAATTGCCCGACAGCGGCGATGCCGCCTTGCGCCAGGCCGCGATACCAGAACACGAAGCCGATCAGCATGCTGAACAGCGAGACGTAAGCGAGGCCGATCCATGCGTCGGAGCCGACGCCTGTGAAGGATAGCGGCCTAGTCGCGAAAGCCAGCGCCAGCATGACCGGCAGCGACAGCGCCAGCGCCCAGCAGATCACCTGCCAGCCGCCGAGCTTGCGCGACAGCGCGGCGCCCTCGGCGTAGCCGAGCCCGCAGGCGATGATTGCCGCGAGCATCAGCGCATCGCCGACCGGCGACACTGTCACGCCCTGCAGCAGCGCAAAGCCCGCGACCAAAGCGCTGCCCAGGCATGAAAACAGCCAGAAGGCCGGGCGTGGACGGTCGCCGCCGCGCAGCACGCCGAAGATCGCGGTCGCCAAGGGCAGCAGGCCGACAAAGACGATGGAGTGCGCCGCGGCGACATGTTTGAGCGCCAGCGCCGTCAGCAAGGGAAAGCCGACTACCACCCCCAGCGCCACGATCATCAGCGAAACCAGATCGCCGCGCTCGGGGCGCTTCTCACGGAACAGAACCAGCATCGCAATCCCGAGCAGGCCGGCGATCGCCGCCCGGGCCGAGGTCAGGAAGGTCGGGTCGAAATCCATCACCGCCACGCGCGTCGCCGGCAGCGAGCCGCTGAAGATCAGCACGCCGATGAAGCCGTTCAGCCAGCCGTTCAGACCCTTATCCATCCATCTGCTCCGTTTGCGCTTCCGTACCGTTGCGGCGCATGGAATTGCCAGAGACAATGGAGTACAATTCGGCAAAACTGTAATGGTCTGCGGAGGAGTACAGATGGACACGCCCGACCCGAATGCAGCCGGCGGAACGCTTGTCGAGACGGTCATGGCGGCAATCCGGCAGCGGATTGCTGCGCGTGTCCTGACGCCGAGCGCCCGCCTGCCTTCGATCCGCGCCTTCGCCGGCACCATGCAGGTATCGAAGTCGACCGTGGTGGAGGCCTATGAACGGCTAGCGGCGGAAGGCTCGATCCGCTCACGGCCCGGTTCCGGCTTCTATGCCGCCGGCCCGCTAGCGCCGCTGTCGCTGGCAGAGATCGGGCCGCGGCTTGATCGCGCCGTCGATCCGCTCTGGGTCTCGCGGCAGTCGCTGGAAGCAGGCGACGAGATGCTGAAACCGGGCTGCGGCTGGCTGCCGGCCTCGTGGATGCCGCAGGCCGCCTTGCGCCGGGCATTGCGCAGTGCCGCGCGCACTGAGGACGCGACGCTTGCCGACTACGGCACTCCGCTCGGTCTGCCAGCGCTGCGGCAGCTTCTCGCCCGTCGTCTGTCGGCGCATGGCGTCGAGGCTTCGCCGGATCAGATCATGCTCACCGAATCCGGAACGCAGGCGATCGATCTTCTGTGCCGGTTCCTGCTCGAGCCTGGCGACACCGTGCTGGTCGACGATCCCTGTTACTTCAATTTTCACGCGCTGCTGCGCGCCCATCGGACGAAAGTGGTCGGTGTCCCCATGACGCCGTCAGGGCCTGATATCGACCTGTTCGCGCAGGCGCTCGCCGAGCATCGGCCGCGCCTCTACATCACCAATTCGGCGCTTCATAACCCGACCGGCGCGGTCCTTTCGCCCGTGATTGCGCACAGGCTGCTGAAGCTCGCCGACCAATCCGACCTCGCCATCATCGAAGACGACATCTTTGCTGATTTCGAGCACACGCCGGCGCCGCGGTTGGCCGCCTTCGACGGCCTCGGCCGCGTCGTCCAGATCGGTTCTTTTTCAAAGACGCTGTCGGCCTCGGTGCGGTGCGGCTTCATCGCCGCACCCCGCGACCGGATGGAAGGGCTGACCGACCTCAAGATCGCGACCTCTTTCGGCGGCGGGCGGCTGTCCTCCGAGCTGGTGCTGACCCTGCTCAAGGACGGCAGCTATCGCAAGCATGTCGAGCAGCTGCGCGCCCGGCTGGCGCGCGCCATGGCCGAGACCGCCGGCCGGCTGAAAGCGATGGGCATCATGCCCTGGATCGACCAGCCCACCGGCATGTTTCTGTGGTGTCGCCTGCCCGACGGCATCGACGCCGCCAACGTCGCCCGCCACGCGCTCTCGGACAATGTCGTGCTGGCACCGGGCAATGCCTTCAGCCTGTCGCATACCGCCGGCCGTTTCATGCGCTTCAACGTCGCCCAATGCGGAGATGAGCGGATTTTCAGCACGCTCGGGAAAGCGATGGCAAACTGAGGCTAGACGCCCTGGAAAGCTGCCTGCCGCTCAGGATGTTGCTCGCTTGCGGCGCTCATACATCATCACCAGCGTCTCGGCGGTCAGCGCCGGCTTCTGCTCGCCTTCGATCTCGACGGTGTTGGCCGCCTTCATCAGATACTGGCCGGGGCCGCGATCCTCCATGGAAAGCAGCGTCGTGCGCAGCCTGATGCGGGCGCCGGACTTCACCGGCGCCAGGAAGCGCACCTTGTCGAAGCCATAGTTGAAGGCGGCCTGCGTGTTTTCCGGCACGATGCCCATCTCCAGCGCCAGCGCGCCGATGATCGACAGCGTCAGATAGCCATGCGCGATCGTGGTGCGGAACGGGCTCTGCCGCTTCGCACGTTCGGGGTCGACATGGATCCACTGATGGTCGCCCGTGCATTCGGCGAACTGGTCGATGCGCTGCTGGTCGACCGTCGTCCAGTCCGACACGCCGATCTCCTGGCCGGCCATTGTCCGCAACTGTTCGAAGGTCGGCGGCGTTCTCGGCCGATTTTCCGTCATTCCTGCTTTCCCGGTGGCTTCTGCCAGTCTCCCGACCATGAACCGGCGGCTCCTGTCAATTCGCGGCCCTACGATTTCACTCTTGGACGCGATTTCGCTCTTAGAGTTGACGGCTTTACGGCAGGCTGGGAACGCGGGACCGCGTGCGCCGGTTCAATTCCTGTCGTAGCCGGCGCGGATTTCCGCCATCGCGTCCTTGATCCTGTGCAGGATTTCGATCGATTCGGTGCCGGACTTTTTGACGAGTTCGGCCACCTCGCCGGCATTCTTCAGCGTTGTTTCGAAGGATTTCCTGGCAAATTCCACCTGCTTTGTCATCAACTCCTGCGGATTGCCCGGAGCCTGGTAGTTCTGCGCCATCCGAGTAATTTCGCCGAGTGCCTCCTGCACCATCTCGTGCTGCCTCGACAGAACGGAGGTTGCGCCGGCGGCACTTGCCCTGGCCGACTTTTCCAGAGCCTCGAGATTCTTGCGGTGATGGTCGAGGATCGCCTGAACGTCGACCTTCGGCAGCTTCAGGTCGCGGCCGAACCTGCCGAAAATGTCGAGGAAAGAGTCGGATTCCGGTCGTCTTGCCATGTCGTCGCCTCCCGATCTGCCGCATCTGCGGCGCCCGCTAGGGAGAATAGTGCGCGCCCGGCCCGCGTCAATTGACGAGAAACAGCCGCTCCGCCGTGTAGAGCACCAGACCGGCCAGGCCGCCGATCACCATGCCGTTGAAGCGGATATATTGCAGGTCCTTGCCGATGTTGATCTCGATCAGCCGCGTCAGCTGTGCCAGGTCCCAGCGCTTGACCTGATCGGCGATGAACTTCGACACGCCGCTCTTCTGGCTCTCGACGAACGAAGCCAGCGCCACGACAAAACCCTGGTTCATGTCGGCCCTGATCTGGGCATCGTCGGCCAGATGCCGGCCGACCTCGACGAACATGTTGGCAAGATGCTCGCGGATCATCGAATTCGGCGCGTTGGCATCCTGCTCGATGAACAGGCGCATGCTTGCCCACGTGTCGCCGGCCAGCGCCCTGACTTCCGGACGGCCAAGGAAATCGCGCTTCAGCTTCTCTGCGCGCCTTGCATATTGCTTGGATGTCCTGAGCCGCTCGATGAAGGCGAGCGCAAAACGGTCGAATTCGGCGCGCATCGGATGATCGGGATCGGCCCGCACCTCATCGAGCAGCGACCCGGCGGAAGCGACGATCTTCTTCAGCAGATAGGCGTCGGCGCGAAACAGGTTGAAGAGCGACGGCAATTCCTCGCGGATCTTCTCACGCATCGTCGCCAGGGCCTTCTCGTCGTTCAGGAAACGCCCGACCACCCTGGTGAACTCGTCGAACAGCTTTTGATGACGGCGGTCGTCGGTGAGTGCCGACAACAGCTCCGCGGCTAAAGGCGCCAAAGGCACCTTTTCGATCTGCTCCAGCATGCGGCTGGTGACGAAGTCGCGCAGCCCCGACTGCTCGACCGCGGCTAGAGTCTGCGGCACGAGCCGGGCGACGAACCGCGACAGCCCTGCGGCGCGTTCAGCGTCCGCCAGCCAGTCGGCAACGAGAGCTGCAAAGTCAACCTCGGCAAGCTTTTCCCGCACCGGCTCCGGCGCGAGGAAATTGGCTTCGATGAAGCGGCCGAGATTGTCCGCGATGCGGTGCTGGTTCTCCGGGATGATGGCGGTGTGCGGGATTGGCAGGCCGAGCGGCCGCCTGAACAGCGCGACGACCGCATACCAGTCTGCGAGGCCGCCGATGGTCGCCGCCTCGGCGAAGGCAGCGACGAAGCCGAGCCATGGATGGCTGCCCTGGAAAGATTTTGCGAACGCGAAGACGAGGATGCATAGAGCAAGCGCCGCGCCGGCGATGAACTTGGTCCGCCGCAATGCCGAAAGCTTTGCCTGCGCATCGGCGTCGAATCGAACCGGCGCGAGCGCCTGAACTGATTGTGACATGGAAGGGCCGTTTCCTCTTTGCACCCGGACTCATCTAGTGCCTGCGCCGGCGAAACGCTCGCTCAAAGCGAATTGGGCCGCTGACGCGCCGGCATGCACAAAAAGTTGACACGTTTATTCAGCTATGTGCCGGTCCAGTCTGGAATTGTTCCAAACTATGGGCCATATTCGGCCCAAGCTAATGTTTTCGCGAGGTTTACCATGCGGCTCACGCGCCAGACCAACTATGCGATGCGCATCCTGATGTATTGCGCCGCGAATACCGACAGGCTGAGCCGCATCCCTGAGATCGCCGCCGCCTATTCGGTTTCGGAACTGTTCCTGTTCAAGATCCTGCAGCCGCTGGTCGAGGCCGGCCTGGTCGAAACGGTGCGCGGCCGCAACGGCGGCGTGAGGCTTGGCCGCCCGGCCGAACAGATCAGCCTGTTCGATGTCGTGCGTGTCACCGAAGAGAGCTTCGCCATGGCCGAATGTTTCGAAAACGACGCCGCTGAATGCCCGCTGGTCGACAGCTGCGCCTTGAATTCGGCACTGCGCGAGGCACTCAACGCCTTCTTTGCCGTGCTTTCCCGCTACACGGTCGCCGACCTCGTCGCCGCGCGCCCGAACGTGCGCCATCTGCTCGGCATCGACCTCTTGGAGCAGCGCGCTCCGGCGGCTTGAATTAAGCTGCCGATTGCGGCAGCACGAAAGGCATATTGGCTGAAGGCAGCACCCCGACCTTCAGCCGACAGTCGAACACCCTTTCGATCAGCTCGTCGTTCAGCACATCTTGCGGTGAGCCGGCAGCAGCCAGCTGGCCGCGATGCAGCACGAAAATGCTATCGGCATACATCGCCGTCAGATTGAGGTCGTGCAGGATCGCCACGACACCGCCGCCGCGACGGGCAAAGTCGCGCGCTATATTCATGATGATGAGCTGATGCTTGACGTCGAGGCTGGAGACCGGCTCATCGAGAAAGAGATAGCGCGGCCTCCCCTCCAGCACCGGCGCCCAGACCTGGTAGAGCACCCGGGCAAGCTGCACGCGCTGCTGCTCGCCGCCTGAAAGCTCCTGATAGAAGCGGCCGGCAAAACCGTCGAGATCGACGCGCGCCAGCGCCCGCTCCGGCAGCCGCGCATCCTCGCCGGGCAGCACGCCGGAGCGGCCGCAGATCAGGCCGAGGCGCACGATCTCGCGCACCGTGAAGGGAAAGGACAGCGAGGTCGACTGCGGCAGCACCGCGCGAAGCGTCGCTGCTTCCACCGGTTTCATGGCGGACAGATCGCGGCCGTTGAGCGTGACCGTGCCGGTATAGGAAAGCTCACCCGTCAGCGCCTTGAGCAGGGTCGTCTTGCCGGACCCGTTCGGGCCGACGATTGCCGAGAACTCGCCCGGTCGCGCGGTAAAATCGATATGCGACACGATGCGCCTACCGCCGATCGCCACGGAGATGTCACGTGCTTCGATCATCGGCAGCTCACAAATCGACGATGCCGCGCTTGCGCAGCAGGATCCACAGGAAGAACGGCGCGCCGGCGACCGCCGTGACGATGCCGATCGCAGCTCAGCCGGAGCGACGACAGTGCGGGCGACCGCGTCGGCGAGCAGAAGCAGCGAGGCACCGAGCAAGGCCGAGGCCGGCAGCAAATAGCGGTTGTCCGGACCGATCGCGAGGCGCAAGAGATGCGGCACGACGATGCCGATGAAGCCGATGCCGCCGCTGACGGCAACCGACGCGCCGACCGCTGCCGACACCGCGACGATGGCCGTGTATTTCAGCCGCTGTACCGGAATGCCGAGATGGCCTGCGGTCGCTTCTCCAAGCGCCAGCGCGTTGAGGCCGCGTGACAGGACCGGCATCGTCGCCAGCGCCAGCACGATCACCGGCCCGACCGTGCCGATCTTCGGCCATGTCGCGCCGGCAAGCGAGCCGAGTTGCCAGAAGGTCAGGTCGCGCAGCTGCCGATCGTCGGCTATGAAGACGAGGATGCCGACGAGCGCCATCGCCAGCGCGGAAATCGCCAGGCCGGCAAGCAACATCGTGGCCACAGACGTCTGGCCTTGGCGCGTCGCGATCGCGTAAAGCAAAGACGTCACCGCCAAGCCGCCGAAGAAAGCCGCCAACGGCAAAGCGAACGCGCCGAGACCGAGCGTGACGGGCGCAAGCCAGGTCGCGCCGAGCACGATGATCGCCACCGCGCCGAGGCTCGAGCCGGCGGAGACGCCGATCAGGCCGGGGTCGGCAAGCGGATTGCGGAACAGGCCCTGCATCACCGCGCCCGAAACGGCGAGCGCGGCGCCGATCAGCACGCCGAGCAGCACGCGCGGCATGCGGATGTCATAGACGATCAGTTGGTCGCGGGCAGCGAGCGCCGCATCCGCCGGCGCGGCTCCGGTGAGCCAGTCGCGAATGACGCGAACCGCGGACGCGTCCGAAGCACCCGAGGTCAGCGACAGCAATATCGATAGCGCAAGCGTGAGCGACAAAAGCAGGATGACAACCCTTGCCCGTGCCGAGCGATCGCCATCGGCTGCCATCACCCTGTCCGCCGGACCGGCAATCGACTGATCGGCCATGGCTGCTTAGTCCGTGACCTGGTTGCCGTAGAGCGAGACGGCAAGGTCGTGGATGGCCTCGGCCGTGCGCGGCCCGAAGCCCAGCAGATAGCCGCCGTCCATGCTGATCACCTTGCGGGCGGCACCCGCCGGCGTCGAGGCGATCGACGGGTTTGCGAACAGCTCGTCTTCCGAAATCGGCGGTCCGGCGTTCTTCATCGTCAGGATCACATCCGGCCTGGCGGTGACGATCGCCTCGTCCGACATCTGCTTGTGGCCGGAAAAACCCTCGACCGCGTTGACCGCGCCGGCGAGCTTGATGATGCCGTCGCCGGCGGTGTCGCTGCCTGCCGCAAGGATCTTGCCGCCCTGCGTCGACAACACGAACAGGATGCGCTTGCGCTCCTTGATGGACGCCGTCTGCTTCTCGGCCGACTTCAGTTTTGTGTCCATCTCGGCCGCCAGTCGTTCGGCCTTGGCGTCGACGCCGAGCGCCCTGCCGACGATGCGGATCTTTTCGAGGATGCCTTCATGGCTGTAGTGCTCGGGCACTTCGATGAAGGGCACGCTCGATTTCTTCAGCACATCGACCGCTTCCTTCGGTCCGCTGCCATGCAGCGCCAGGATTCCGGTCGGATTGACCGACAGGACCCCCTCCGGCGACAGCGCGCGCATGTAGCCGACATCGGGCAGCTTGAGCGCGGCTTGCGGGAAATAGCTGGTCGAATCGCGGGCGACGAGATGCTCCTCTTCGCCAAGCGCGTAGACGATCTCGGTGATGGAGCCGCCGATGGAGGCGATCCGCGAATTGTCCGAGAAGACCGCCGCACTTTCGTTGGCCCCGGCGGGCAGGACAGCGAGCAGAACGCCGAGCACCGGCGCGAGCGCCGAGCGGAAACTGAAAACCACACGCATTCGTCTTGCCTCACGCAGCCGTCGGGTTGGGAATGCGGGGCAGGTTCTCGGCGAGGAAGCGCCAGTCTTCCCGCTCGCCCTCGCCTTCATGGCGCCTGCCGAAGAACTGGATGATCATGCCGCCCTTGGCGTCATAGGCCTCGAGCGAGGTGACATGGCCGTCCTTGGTCGGCTTGCGCACTGCCCAGACTTCGTGGATGTGATCGGTCCTGAGATGCAGGTGGAAGGTTTCGTCGAGCACGTTGATCCACGGTCCCATCGGCTTGACCGACTTGATCGGACCGGAATGGATCTGGATGCAGCCGCGGTTTCCGACGAAGCACATGATCGGCATCTCACCTTCCGCCGCGTGGTGGAACATGGCGCCGACGGCATCATTGTCGAGCAGCCAGGCATAGTCCTGGCCGACCATGCGCACCGCCTCGCGGCGGCTGAGCTTCAGTGTCTTCAGCATGCCGAAGAACTGATGCACGTCGGTCATCCGGCTCCAGCGGTCGCGCAGGTCGTCGATCGAGGCAACCGAGCCCTGGTTCTCCCCTTCACCTTCCGCCGCGCTTGAAGCGATTGCGACAGCCGGTTCCTGGTTCGACGACTCGAGGCTCGCCACCAGCTTCTGGTAGGCATAGAGGTTCGACGCGGGCCGCAGATGCACCTTGTGCACCGCCTCGCCGGCGGCATCGAAGAACTGCAGGCTGCGGCGAATCTCGCCACCGTCGCGCTTCTCGACGGCAAAGCCATGCGCCCACACCTTCGGGAAGATGCGCAGGTCGATGTTCTCGCCGAGCACCATGGCATTGTGATTGCCGGTGACGACCTTGTCGTAGACGCCGATCTTCTCGTGCACGGCGCTTTCGTTGCGGGTCAGCGCCATCACCTCGCCAACCGCTTCGAGGCCGGTCAAAAGATCGTTGACGCGCGGCTCGACCCGCACGACCCCGTGGCCGCAATGCGCCGCGACCAGCTCCGCTTCCGAAATGCCGAGTTGGGCCGCGAGATCGCGCTCGCGCATCTTCGGATTGTCTTCCCGTGCCCGCCGGATCTCTTCCGGCGACGGCTTCACGCGCTGGTCCATGTCGTCCACCTACCCCACCCTTCCGTCTGCTCTATTCGCCTGATCATGCTTACTTGTTGAGGATCAGCTTGCCCTGGCGGGTGATCTTCAGGTGGTAGAGCGCGCCGTGATGCTCGATGCCGATCTCGTGCTCGCCCTGGAACAGCGCGTTGCTGGAGAGCGTGCGCACCGCCATCGGCACGCGCTCGAAACGTGTCGGCATATCGTCTGAACGGCGGACGCGATAGCGGAAGTCGTTGGGATTGTGCGTGTTCATCGGGTCGGTCCTTCTGCTGTGCCGGCCGTCTGGCCGGATGCCTCGTAAAATGCCGATTCAATTCTTGACTCTAATAATCATGTTTACTAGTCAGTGCATTACCGGAGTAAATGAGTCAACATTTAAGACGCCGGACGTGATCAAAAATGCGAGCGAGCCCGCGCCAGCCAGCATCGCGCCTGAAAATCTGGAGTTGGGGCATGGGGTTGGTGAATTGGGGACGGACGGGCCTTGCGGATGCGGGCCCGGGCTTCCGATCGACGGCAAGCGGCATTGCCATATTGATGGCCGGAGCAGCGGCAATCGCGCTCGGCGTACCGGCCGCGAAGGCGCAACAGGCGGCACAGCCGGCGACCGATCAGCAAGCCGACCAAAAGAAGAAGGCCGGTGAGAAAGCCGCAGCCGAAGGAACGCTGCTCGACAAGATCCTGGTCATCAGCCGCACCGGCGAGACCGCGATCCAGTCGCTGGCCTCGGCCAGCCACGTCGACCAGGAACAGCTCGACCGCCGCATGGCGACGACACCGAACGAGATGCTGCTCGGCGTGCCCGGCGTCACCGTCCAGGCCGACGCGCGCCGCGTCAGCTCCAGCATCAACATCCGCGGCCTGCAGGATTTCGGCCGCGTCGCGGTGATCGTCGACGGCGCCAGGCAGGATTTCCAGCGCTCCGACCATGGCACGCAATCGACCTTCTATGTCGATCCCGAGCTCATCAAATCCGTCGACGTGATCCGCGGCCCGGTCGCCAACACCTATGGCTCCGGCGCATCGGCGGCGTTGTGTTCTTCGACACCAAGGACGCCGAGGATTTCCTCAAGCCTGAGGAGACCTGGGCCGCTTCCATCACCGGGCGCTATGAAACCAATGGCAAAGGCTGGACCACCAGCGCCAGCGGCGCGTACCGCTTCAACGAGAACTGGGACGCGCTGGGCAACATCGTCTACCGCGACTACGGCGACTACAAGAATGGCGGCGGCAACACCGTTGCCGGCACCGGCTTCGACGTGCTGAGTGGCCTGCTCAAGACCACCATCCGTCCGAGCGAGAACAGCGAATTGAAGCTCGGCTGGGTCGGCTCGAGCGACGGCTGGACGGAGACCAGCCGCGGCGTGCCCGCCAACGATGTCGACCTCAAGTCGAACACCTTTACCGCCCGCTACAACATCGCCGACGACGCCAGGAGCTGGCTCGACCTCCACATCAACGCCTCCTACAACAAGACTGTTCTCGATCTGACGACGCTTGTTCCGCAGAACCGGTTTGATCCGGTCACCGGCCTTCCTGTCGTGCTGCCGGCCGGCTCGCTGTCGACCTTCGATGTCGGCACGACCGGCATCGACATCTGGAACACGTCGCGCTTCGAGACCGCCGGCATCGCGCATGAGCTGACCTATGGCGGCGACTGGGTCGGCGACGATGTCGAGACCGGCGGAACGGCCGGCGGCGACAGCTTCTACACGCCGTCGGGCAAGCGCAACGTCTCCGGCGCCTATATCCAGGACAAGCTGACCTGGGAGTGGCTCGAGGTCATCACTGGCCTGCGCTATGACAACTACAGCCTGAAGGACTCCGAGCACGAGACATCGGGTGACCGGCTGTCGCCGCGTGTCACTGTCGGTGTCTCGCCCTTCGAAAGCGCCGGCCTCGCGGGCCTGCAGTTCTACGGCACCTATGCGGAAGGCTACCGCTCACCCTCGCTAACGGAGACGCTGATCAGCGGCAACCATCCGGCCGGCGTCACCTTCCCGTTCCTGCCCAACCCCAATCTCAAGCCGGAAACCGGCAAGACCGTCGAATTCGGCGTCAACTACAAGCAGAACGATATTCTCGAAGCCGGCGACGCGCTGCGGCTGAAGGCCGCCTACTTCAACAACAATGTCGAGGACTATATCGACGGCGTCACGCTTTCAGCCTTCGACCCGACCAGCGGCTGCCCGTTCGGCCCCGGCATCCCGATCTGCTTCCAATACCAGAACTTCGCCAAGGCCAAGATCAACGGCTTCGAACTGGAAAGCGTCTACGACGCCGGCTGGGGCTATGCCGGCCTGTCGGCTTCCATCATCAACGGCCACACCATCTCGTATGAAGGCGAGCGGGCCGATCTCGCCAGCATCCCCTCCTCGCAGGTGACGGCGCAGCTCGGCCTGCGCTTCCTCGAAGACAAGCTGACCGTCGGCGGCGAAGTGCAATACAACGGCAAGCCCAAGGGCAATCCGGTGGCCAAGGACTACACGCTGGTCAATGCCTTTGCCAGCTACCAGGCGACCGACAATCTCAAGGTCGACTTCCGTGCCGACAATCTGTTCGACGTCAAATACACCAACCCGCTGAACGGAAGCTCGACCGCCGTCATCTATGAACCCGGCATTACGCTGAAGTTGGCGGCAACCATGCGCTTCGGAGGCTGACCGGAAATGCCGTTTTCAACGACAACGCTTCGTCTCGTGACCTCGGCGCTGGCGATGTCGCTTGGCCTGGCGCCGGCGTGGGCCCAGTCCGCGCCGGCTCCGGTCCCGATCCAGGCCGCCCAAGCCCAGGCCCCAGCCAAGGCATTGAGCCTCGAGCTCAACGCCGCGCAGCCTTCCGACAAGGGCTGCCGGCTGACCTTCGTCGTCAACAACGCGCTCGGCGCCGACCTGTCCAAGGCGGCTTTCGAGATCGCGCTGTTCAACGAGACCGGGGTCGTCGATCGCCTCACCGTGCTCGACTTCAAGGACCTGCCCGCCGGCAAGACCAAGGTGACGCGCTTCGACCTCGCCGGCGCCGACTGCGGCAAGCTCAGCCGCGTGCTGATCAACAGTGCCACGGAATGCGCCGGCACCGGCGTCGAGCCGGCCGCGTGCATGCGCGGCCTGAAGACCTCGACCAAGACCGGCATCGCCTTCGGAGTCTAGGGGTGGGATTGCATCCGGCCTTCCCGCAAGACGCCATGGCGCGGCCTGCCCACGGTGCGCCGCCATGGACGGCAACCGATCTTGATTTGACAATCCCATATCGAGCGCGGCAGTCTCGGCGCGAGACATGCAGGACATCAATCACCCTTCCGATGCAGGCAGTGAACTGGCGATCAAGCCGGCCGAACCGCTCATGCAGGCGCGGCAATCCGCCGGAGACCGTAGATGGACGGTGGCGATCATCGCCTCCGGCCTGCTCCATGGCGCCGCCGCGGCGGCTTTTCTGATCGCACCCGCGGGGACATTCGACTCTGCAGACGTGATACGAGCCGAGGGCGCCGACCAGTCCGGCGCCAACGTCATCGGCAGCGCCTTGGATGACCAGGCGTCCGGCGCGGTGGATGTTACCTTGGTGCCGGATCCGCAACCGGCAAAACGCCAGACCGCCCAGCCCGCTCCGCCGGCCGAGGCGCCGCAACCGGCAAGTGAACAGGTGACGCCTCCGCCGGAGGCCGTCAGGGAGCCGGCCCCCACGCCGGATATCTTGGCGATCGCCACGCCGCGCCAGGACGATCAGAGTGTCCTTACAGGTGGCGAGCCGGCTCCTGCAATCGAGCCACAAAGCGCAGAAGCGCCCCCTGCCGAACCCGAGCAATCACCAGCCCCGAGCGCGACTTCGAGCGCGCCAGCAGGATCGGCTGGATCAAGCGAAACCATCGAATCGCGCGGAACGGCAGATGGCGACGCGCGCGATGCGCCGGTCATTGCCAGCAAGGGCAAGAAACAGGCCGCCGCCGGCAATGCCCTGGAATCCCGCTACAGCGGTGAAATCCAGAAGAAGCTTGCCCGCGCCAACCGTCGGGTTTCGAAATCGATCCAGGCCAAGGCTCGCAACAATGCCAGGGTGGTTTTCGTCGTCGCGGCCGACGGCAGCGTCAGCGACCTTCAGCTCGCTGAAAGTTCAGGGTCCGCCGAGCTCGATCAGTTCGCTTTGACGCTGGTGCGCAAGCAAGCCCCATTCCCGCCTATCCCACCCGAAACCGGACGGTCAAGCTGGGTGTTCAAAGCGCGGATCGGTCCTTTCTAGGCCTCCGCGATTGAAGCCGTCATACACCGTCAGAATTCGTCCATTTGAAAGGAAGCCGATGTACATCGCCATGAACCGCTTCAAGGTCCAGAACGGCTCGGAAGACGCCTTCGAGGACGTCTGGAGGAATCGCGATTCCAGCCTCTCCGAAATGAAGGGTTTCAGGGAATTCCACTTGCTGCGCGGCCCGGTGAACGAGACCGAGGGCTATACGCTGTTCGCCTCGCACACGGTCTGGGCGAGCCAGGAGGATTTTGTCGCCTGGACGAAGTCGGAGAATTTTCGCGCCGCCCATCGCAATGCTGGCACCTCCAAGGTGCACTATCTCGGCCATCCCCAGTTCGAGGGATTCTCGGTGGTCGAGGGCGCGTAAGACGCGCCCTCGAAGAGCGAGATCGTTTACGCCGCCGCCAGCAGGCTGGCATTGCCGCCGGCGGCGGTGGTATCGACGCAGACCGCGCGCTCATGCGCATAGGCCGCCGGGTTCAGCACTTCACTGACCAGCGGCACAATCGGACCGGCGCGCTCGGCGATCACCTTGCGCACGATGCGCGCCACTTCCGGCGTGCCGGAGAAGGCGACGACATCGACGCGCAGCGAACGCGCCTCGACCGGGTCCGGCCGCCCGTCGATCGCCGCAAGCGGCAGCCCCTTGCCGGTCAGTGCCGACAGCGCCGCCGGCGCGCCGGGCGCCACCGCCAGCACCGCATTGCCGGCTGCCAAAGCCTGGATCGTCTGCGCAAGCAGCGTGTCGGCATCTGGTCCGAGGCAAAGCACGCGGCCGCGCGGCGACAGCGACAGCGTGTTGGCCTCGCCGGTCGGGCCCGGCAGGTCGACCTGACCGAAGTCGAGGCTGGCGGCGGCAGCAATTGCCGCCGCACCCTTGCCGCGCAGATGTTTCCTCAGGATCGCCACGCGATCCGGCCGCGTCGACCAGCCGCCCAGCGTCGGGTCCGGCAGATTGTCGGCGAGCTCGGTGGCCGTCACCTTGTGGCCTTCGCCAACCTCCGTGCCCGCCTCCGGTCCCTTGCGGAAGCGGCGCAGATAATGCGGCCCGCCGGCCTTCGGCCCAGTGCCGGACAGCCCCTCGCCGCCGAAAGGCTGCGAGCCGACCACGGCGCCGATCTGGTTGCGGTTGACGTAGATGTTGCCGGCATGGATGCCGTCGACAAAGTGCTGGACGCGGCCCTCGATGCGGGTGTGCAGGCCGAAGGTCAGGCCATAGCCCTTGCGGTTGATGGCGGCAATCACCGCGTCGATATCGTCGGCGTCGAAAGCGGCGACATGCAGCACCGGGCCGAACACCTCGCGCTCCATCTCCTCGATGCCTTTGACGCGGAAGACATGCGGCGCGACGAAACGGCCGTTTTTCGGCGCTTCCAGCTTGGCGATCAGCCGGCCCTCCAGCCCCTTCTTCGTGCAATAGTCGCTGATCGAGCCTTGCGCTTCCTCGTCGATCACCGGGCCGACATCGGTCGAGATTGCCCAGGGATCGCCAACAGTGAGCGCTTCCATCGCGCCCTTCAGCATTTCCAGCATCTTCTTCTCGACGTCCTTTTGGACGTAGAGCACGCGCAGCGCCGAACAGCGCTGGCCGGCGCTCTGGAAGGCGGAAGCGAGGATGTCGCGCACCGCCTGCTCGGGCAGCGCCGTAGAATCGACGATCATGGCATTCAGTCCGCCGGTTTCGGCGATCAGCATGGCGTCGGGCGCGGCGGTCTCGGCCAGTTGCTTCTCGATCAGCTTTGCGACCTCGGTCGAGCCGGTGAAGCAGACGCCGGCGATGCGCGGATCGGCGGTGAGCGGCGCGCCAACCGACGGGCCGTCGCCCGGCAGAAGCTGAATGACATCTTCAGGAACGCCGGCTTCGCGCAACAGCTCGACGGCGCGGAAGGCGATCAGCGGCGTCTGTTCGGCGGGCTTGGCGATCACGGTATTGCCGGTACCGAGCGCGGCGGCGATCTGGCCGGTGAAGATCGCCAGCGGGAAATTCCAAGGCGAGATGCAGACGATCGCGCCACGCGCCTCCGTGCCTGCTTCGGCATTCGCCGCCTCGGCCGCGTAGTAGCGCAAGAAGTCGACCGCCTCGCGCACCTCGGCGACACCGTCTGCCAGCGATTTGCCGGCCTCGCGGGTGGCCAACGCGAAGAACTCGGCCGCATTGGTTTCATACAGATCGGCGGCGCGGTTGAGGATGGCAGCGCGCTCGGCAACCGGGCGCTTCGCCCAGGCCGGCTGCGCGTCGACAGCGATGCGCACGGCGGTCGCCACCTGCTTGGCCGCCGCCTCATGCACCGTGCCGACGACTTCGTCGGGCTTTGCGGGATTGACGATCTGGCGCTGCTTGCCGTAGCCGGCCGCGCGGGTAACCGGCTTGGCATGCCAGCGATCCGTTCCGGCAAATTCCGCCCTCGCTTTGTCGATGGCCGCAAGCGTCACGGTATCGGTGATGTCGAACCCCTTGGAATTGCGCCGGCCGGCGCCGAAGATCGTGGCCGGACGCGCGATTGCCGGATTCGCGGCCGGGCCTTGTTTCTCCACCGTCTCCAGCGGATCGAGGGCGATCTCCTCCGGCTCGACCTCCTCGTCGGTCAACTGATGGACGAAGGAGGAGTTGGCGCCGTTTTCCAAGAGCCGCCGCACCAGATAGGCGAGCAGGTCGGAATGCGCTCCGACCGGCGCGTAGATACGGCAACGCGTGCCCTCGGCCTTGCGCACCGTCTCATGCAGCGCTTCGCCCATGCCGTGCAGGCGCTGGAACTCGAACGAATCTCGGTCCTTCGCCATCGACAGGATCGCCGCCACCGTGTGCGCATTGTGGGTGGCGAATTGCGGGTAGATGCGGTCGGTCATCGACAGCAGTTTTCGCGCACAGGCGAGATACGAGACGTCGGTGTTGGTCTTGCGGGTGAAGACCGGATAGCCGGCGAGACCGAGCGTCTGCGCCCGCTTGATCTCGGTGTCCCAATAGGCGCCCTTCACCAGCCGCACCATGATGTTGCGGTCGTACTTCTTCGCCAACGCGTAAAGCCAGTCGATGGCGAAGGCCGCGCGTGGCCCATAAGCCTGCACGACGACGCCAAAGCCGTCCCAGCCGGCGAGTTCCGGCTCGGCCAGGACGCGTTCGATGACGTCGAGCGAGAGATCGAGGCGGTCCGCCTCCTCGGCGTCGATGTTGAGACCCATGCGCGAATGCCGGGCTGCGAGCGCCAGCGACAGGAGCCGCTCGGCCATCACCGGCAGCATCTTTTCCTTCTGCGCCACCTCGTAGCGCGGATGGAGTGCGGAGAGCTTGACCGAAATGCCGTGGTTGTAGCGGATGTCTGGTCCATTCGCCCCGGAATCGAGCGAGGAAATCGCGTCCGCGTAGGCGCGGTGGTAGCGCAATGCATCGGCCTCGGTGCGAGCCGCCTCGCCCAGCATGTCGAAGGAATAGAGATAACCCTTCTGGGTCATCGGCCGGCCGCGCTTGATGGCTTCGGCGATGGTGCGGCCGAGCACGAACTGCTCGCCCATTTCGCGCATCGCCGCAGCAACCGCTTTGCGGATCACCGGCTCGCCGAGCCGACGCACCATGGCGCGCAGCGTGCCTTCGATGCCACCCTCGCCCTCGTCGAGCACGCGGCCGGTCAGCATCAGCGCCCAGGTCGAGGCGTTGACGAAGATGGAGCTCGAACTGCCTGAATGCGCCGACCAGTCATGCGGCGCGATCTTGTCGGCGATCAAATCGTCCATCGTCTCGGCATCGGGCACGCGCAGCAGCGCCTCGGCCAGGCACATCAGTGCGACGCCTTCCTTCGTCGACAGGCCGTAGGCCGAGAGGAAAACCTCCATCAGCCTCGGATCGGTCGAGCCACGCACCGCGCGCACCAGATCGGCGGCGCGGGCCGAGATCGCCTTGCGATCTTCCGCCGAAAGCCCGGCCGCCGCGGACAGTCGCTTCACCGCCTCGTCTTCGTCGGGCAAATAATTGGCGCGGATCTGCTGGCGGATGGCATCGAGCGGCATGTCGGGTCCGTGAAAGCGAGCGTTAGTGTGCGGTCTGGCGGCCACCGGACCGATTGGCGCAAGCTAGCACAGCCAAGGGCGCAGGGCGGTCCAAAGAAATCGGCAGCGCAGTCCATTTGGACTATGATATAGGTTCAATTCCGATCATTTTGACCGCCAGATCGATGACCGAAGACCAACTGGACCGCATCGACCGCAACATCCTGTCCGCGCTCGGGCGCGACGGCAGGCTTTCCATGTCGGAACTGGCAGCCAAGGTCGGCCTGTCGAGGACGCCGGTGCAAGCGCGGGTGAAGCGGCTGGAGAAGGACGGCTATATAAGGGGCTATCGCGCGATCATCGACCGCGAGCGCATGGGCGAAGGCCATGTCGCCTTCGTCCAGGTGAAGCTCTCCGACACGCGTTCAGCAGCGCTCGACGCCTTCAATCGTGCCGTTCAGGGTGTGCCGGAGATCGAGCAGTGCCATATGATGGCGTCGAGCTTCGACTACCTGCTCAAAGTCCGCACCACCGACATCGCCGCCTATCGCCGCGTGCTCGGCGAGCGCATCTCGGCCCTCCCCCACGTCGCCCAGACCTCGACCTTCGTGGCGATGGAAACGGTGAAGGACCGATAGCTCACTCCGACAGTGTCTTGAGAAATGCCACCAGCGCCGCTCGCTCGCGATCGGAAAGATCGAGAGGGTGGACTTCAGAAACGCCTTCGATACTCGCCGGCGCCTTCGAATAATGCGCGACCACCTCGTCCAGCGACGAAAACTGCCCGGCATGCATGTAAGGTGGACGTGTGGCCGCCCCCCTTAGCGACGGCGTTTTATAAGCACGCACCAGCTGCTGCCCGTCCTTCACTATGAAACGCAGCTCGCGGCAGGCGCTTTCATCGCCATCGCGGAACTTGCCGAAGCAGTTGAACGGATCGGCCTGAACCTGAGCCACACCATCGACCCGGCCGCGATCCGGCGGCAGGTCCTTGACCGGCGGCACGCCGGTGTTGTGGAAAGCGTTGTCGGTGAAGCGCGGACCGTTGTGGCAAGTCACGCAATTAGCCTTGCCGATGAACAGCTTCAGCCCAAGGATCTCTTCCGGCGAGAACGCCGCCTCACCCTCGGGCTTGGAGCCGGTAGCCAGGTCGATGGCAAAGCGGTCGAAGCGCGTCTGTTGCGGCTCGATCGACCGCTCGAAAGCGGCGATCGCCTTGCCGATATTGGCAAAGACGCGGTTGACGTCATCGGCCTGGCTGGCCGGCATGGCGTTCCACGCAGCCTTCTCGGCATCAGTGCCAAGCGGGCTGGCATTGGCCGGGACGGTGGAGAGATCGGGCAGCGGTCCGAAGATGCGCTCATAACGCTCGCCGAACCGGTTCTTGATGTAATGCGCGAAGGCGGCGCGGTTGCCGGCCTGCTCAAGCGGATTTTCGAGCGGCGTCAGCGCCTGCGCCCAAAGGCTGTCGCGCCGTCCATCCCAGAAGAACCATGGGTCGCGCGCCACGCCGGCCAGCGGCATGGTGCGACGGTTGGTGCGGCCGACGCCGACGGCTTGCGGCAGGTCGTCCTGGAACTGGCGGTCTATTTTGTGGCAGGTCGAGCAGGACACGGTGCCGTCGCGGCTCATGCCGACATCGAAGAACAGCGTCGATCCGAGCGCCGCCGCGGCCGGCACGTCGGCATATTGGTTCGTTGTGTCCGCTTTGAGCGCCGGCAGCGTGTTCAGCGCCAGCGAGGCGACGGTTTTCTTCTCGGCATCGCTGAACTGAGGCTTGCCGCAGCCGTCAAGCAGAGCGAGCGCGGTCAGGGCAGCCAGGCTTGCGACGCGGGCGAGACGCCTCATCGGCCACTCACAACACGATGTTGAAGACGACTGAATCGGAACCCGCCGCCGCCGAGATGGCGAAGCGCAGCTGCCACCAGCCGCTCATGGTGAATTTCACGCCATCTATTCGGTAGCGTCCTTCGCCCAGATAGTCGGTCGCCTGCGGACTGGTCGGCAGGCCGTGATTGTGCTGGGGCATGCCACCCGAAACGGTGATCGCAGCACCCTCCACCGGGGCGCCGGCGGCGGTTTTCAGCGTCAGCAGCCAGGACTGCAACTCGCCTTGCCGGATGACGCCGCGTTCCGGCTCGAAGCTTGCGACGAACAGGCCGCTCGCCGTCTTCTTCGAGCGCGAGGTGTCGGGCCCTGGCGCCGAGTGCGGCGCCGTCAGATAGACGACTGCCAGGATGCCGACCAAAAGGGCAGCCAGACCGAGACCCGCAAGAATGTAACGCCATATCGATGCCAACCCGGTTCCTCTTCGGCTGATAACGTCGCGGGCTGCGTACCGCATCCCGCCCCGCCTGTGGGAAATCGCTTCTGGCGCAAAAATCGACCTTAGCCAAGCATGGCGCTGGCCGTTGCAAAAAGCTACAGCAGCACGGCGTCAGGAGAAAAGAGATACATGGCTGCCAACGGTATTGCGTCGATCGGCGAATGCATGCTCGAACTGTCGGGCCAGAGCGGCCCGAATTGGCGCATGGGCTTTGCCGGCGACACCTTCAACACGCTTTGGGCGCTGCATGCGCTGAGCCCGGACCGGCCGGCGACCTATGTCTCGGCCTTCGGCGATGATCCCTTCTCGCGCGATCAGATCGACTTCTTCGCCCAGAACGGCATCGGCATCGGCAACAGTCCGGTCATTGCCGGCGCAAGGCCCGGCCTTTACGCCATCACGCTCACCGGAGCCGAGCGCGCCTTCACCTACTGGCGAAGCGATGCGGCGGCGCGCCAGCTCGCTTCAGACCCGGCCGCGCTGGCCAAAAGCCTTGAAAATCAGGCGCTTGTCTATTTCTCCGGAATCACCCTGGCAATTCTGGACGATGCGGCGCGCAAAACGCTGCTTGCGGCCGTTGCGGCCGCCCGTTCGGCGGGCTCGCTCGTCGCCTTCGACCCGAACTACCGCCCCAGGCTCTGGCAGAGCCGCGAGGCGGCGCAGGCCGCGATCCTAGAGGCGCTTGCCGTCACCGATATCGCGCTGCCGACCTTTCCCGACGAACAGATGCTGTTCGCAGACGAGACACCGCAGGCGACCGCGGAAAGGCTTGGGAAGCTGGTCGGCGAGGTCGTCGTCAAAAATGGCGAGCAGCCGGCATTGATTGCCGCGAGCGATGCCTCGCAAACCGTTGCGGCCGTGCATGTCGCCACGCCCGTCGACACTACCGGCGCCGGGGACTCCTTCAATGGCGGCTATCTCGCAGCCAGGCTCGCCGGCCATGCGCCCGCCGATGCGGCTCGGCGCGCCCATCAAGTTGCTGCAGCCGTCGTTCAGGTTCGTGGCGCGCTAGCACCGTTCGAGACGCTTAGAGCTGGTTTCGACGGCTAAGTCAGGGGAGCCGGAACCGGTATTCCGTAACCTGATGATAGATTTGTCCAGGCCACAGCGTCGCTTGGGGGAAATAGGGCCGGTTCGGCGCGTCGGGCCAGGCCTGCGCTTCAAGGCAAAAGCCGGAGAACGGTTTGTAGCGCCGGTCATCCAGCCCCGGCGACGACGGCGCGACATGTTGGCCGATATAGAGCTGCAGACCGGGCTCCGTCGTCCAGACTTCCATCTCGCGCCCGAATTGGCCCCTTGCACCCAGGCCGCCTGGTGAAGCGGTCCACGGCTGGAGGCGAGGCAGAAATTCACGTCGTAGGGAAGCTGCTCGCCTTCCGTTTCCATGCGCAGCGGCCGCGCCTGGCGGAAGTCATAAGGCGTGCCGTCGACCGGCTTCACCGCGCCGGTCGGGATCATCTCGCCATCGACCGGTGTGTAGGCACCGGCATTGAGCATCAGCCGGTGGTCGAGGATGTCGCCCGCGCCGCCATCGTCGAGGTTGAAGTAGGAGTGCTGCGCGAGATTGCACAGCGTCGGCTCCTCGCAAGTCGCGGTCAGCTCCATGCTGAGCGTGCCGGGGATCTTCAGCCGGTAGGTGCAGGTTACGTCCAGCGCGCCTGGAAAGCCCATCGTGCCGTCCGGATCGTGCAGCGTCAGAGTCACGAAATCGCGCCCATGCAGCGAGACGGTCCACGGACGGTGGAAATAGCCTTCCGAGCCGCCATGCAGCGTGTGCTTGCCGAGAAAATTGCGTTCGGTCTGATAGCGGTTGCCGGCGATGGTGAAGCGGCCGTCGCGAATGCGGTTGGCGAAGCGGCCGACCACGGCGCCAAAATAGGCGCGATCGGTTTCGTAGGGTTCGAAGCGGTCGTAGCCCAGCACCAGCGGCGCGTCATGGCCGGTGAGCCTGAGATCCTGGACGATCGCGCCGAGCCCAATAATGTTGGCGGTGAGGCCGCCGCCGCGGATGGTGAAGCGGCGAACGGCCTCGCCCGCCTGCGTCGTGCCGAAGACCTCACCGTCCTTCATCGCTGTGCCCGAAACGTCAGTTCGTTGATCCGGGGACTTTGGCCGGCTTTGTCTCGTCCGGCAAGGCAGGCAACATACCCGCCCTGCCCCTCGGGTAGGCTGTCAGAGACCGAGGCCGCCGATGCAGACATATTTGGTGTCGAGGTAGTCCTCGATGCCCTGATGTCCGCCTTCCTTGCCGAGGCCCGATTCCTTGACACCGCCGAACGGCGCCTCGGGTGTGGTGATCAGGCCTTCATTGACGCCGACCATGCCGTATTTCAGCCCTTCCATGACCCGGAAGGCGCGGCCGAGGTCGCCGGTATAGAAATAGCAGGCAAGGCCGAATTCCGTGTCGTTGGCTAAAGCGATCGCCTCTTCCTCGGTCTCGAACTTGAACACGGGGGCGACCGGCCCAAAGATCTCTTCCTTCATGAAGCGCATTTGCGGCGTCGCATTGGAAATCACGGTCGGTTGGAAGAACGAGCCGCCCAGCGCATGGCGCTTGCCGCCGGCGACGACCTTGCCGCCCTTCGACGTCGCGTCGGCGATCAGTTCCTCGACCTTCTCGACCGCCTTCTCGTCGATCAGCGGCCCCTGCTGCACACCTTCTTCGAGGCCGGAGCCGACCTTGAGGCTGTTGCTGGCGGCGGCAAGCTTCTCGACGAACTTGTCATAGACGCCCGCCTGGACGAGGAAGCGGTTGGTGCAGACGCAGGTCTGGCCGGAATTGCGGTATTTCGCGGTGATGGCGCCGGTGACGGCACGATCGATGTCGGCGTCGTCGAAGACCAGGAACGGCGCGTTGCCGCCGAGTTCCATCGACACTTTCTTGACGGTGACCGACGACTTCTGGATCAGGATCTTGCCGACCTCGGTGGAGCCGGTGAAGGTGATCTTCTTGACCAGCGGATTGGCGCAGATCTCGTCGCCGATCTCGCCGGCCGAGCCGGTCAGGATGTTGATCACGCCCGTGGGGAAGCCGACCTCCTCGGCGAGCGCGCCCCAGGCGAGGCCCGAATAAGGGGTCTGCGAGGCCGGCTTGACGACCGCCGTGCAGCCGGCGGCCAGCGCCGGCCCGAGCTTGCGGGCAAGCATCGAGGACGGAAAATTCCACGGCGTGATGGCGGCGATGACGCCGACCGGCTCCTTGGTCACCAGGATGCGGCGGTCGCCCCAGGGCGACGGCACGATGTCTCCATAGGTGCGGCGGCCTTCCTCGGCGAACCACAGGATGTAGCTCGCGGCCGAGCCTATCTCGCCCTTGGACTCGAATAGCGACTTGCCCTGCTCGATGGTGAGCAGCTCGGCCAGAACGTCCTGATTGTCCATCATGGCGTCGTGCAGCTTGCGCAACAGCTTCGAGCGCTCGAGCGCGGTGGTCTTGCGCCAGCTCTTGAAGGCTTCCTCGGCGGCCTCGATGGCGCGGCGGGTTTCGGCCTTGCCGGCCTTCGGCACGGTGCCGATCTTGAGGCCCGTGGCCGGATTGTTGACGTCGACGGTCTGGCCGCTGTCGGCCTGCACCCATTCGCCGTTGATGAGATTGGCCTGGCGCATGAAATGGCTGGTTTTCTGAAGCATGGTCTGGCCTCCGTTCGGCGCGCTGATCGGCCGTTTTTCTGGATATTCGATGGCGTGCAGGGCCGCACGCTGGCGCATTGCTCTTACCTAGGGAAAGCCCGGCAAGCAATCACAAGATGGCATATAGGGGTTGGGCCAGCAAAAGCGAGCGTGGTGGCCTTGGCCGCTATCCAAAAATATGGACGACCACCGTCAGCCAGAAGGACGTGGTGAGCACCGCGCTTGCCGTGGCGATGGTCATCTGGTTCGACGCCAGCGCCTGGCCGGTGTTGAACTGCACGGCGATCAGATAGGAATTGATGCCGGAAGGCAGCGCTGCCACCACCACGGCCACCTTTGCCGTCAGTGGCGGCAAGCCGAGCAGCCGAACCAGGAGAAGAACAACCGCCGGCATCAGGAAGAGCTTGAGCACCGACAGCGCGAGCGCCGGGCGGACGTTGCCGGAGATGCCGAAACGGCGCAGGCTGAGCCCCATGGCGAACAGCGCCACCGGCCCTGCAGTGTCCGCCAGCGCGTCGACCAACCGCCCGATCAGTTCCGGCAGCGGTGCGCCGGTTAGACGCCAGGCAAGCCCCGCCAGAATGCCGATGATCAGCGGATTGACGAACAGCCGCCTGAGAAAATTCCTGATGACACGCAGCGGATGCACTTGCTCGCCACTGCTGCGGCCAAACATCTCGAACAGCACGATCGAGGCCATCATCATGATCGGCAGGTGGACCGAGACCAGCAGCGACAGCACCTCGAAGCCGCTCGCACCGAATATGCCCAGGATGAAAGGCGCGCCAAGCAGCACCACGTTGGAATAGGCCGAGGAAACGCCGCCGACGATGCCGGCGCGGGCGTCGCGGCCGAAGATGCGCGTCATGACCAGATGGCCGCAGGCCCAGGTAATGGCGACCGCGCTGAAATAGGCGCCCCATAGCAACCACGGCGCCACGCCGTGGAAATCCGACTTCACCATCGTCTGGAAGAGCAGCAGCGGCATCGCCACGTTGACGGCGAATTCGGATATGCCCTCGCCGCTCGCCGGCTTCAGATAGCCGGTGAACCCGGCGAGATAGCCGAGCGCGACGAGGCTGAAGACGAAGAGGACGGTTGCGACGAGCGGAGACATTTTTCCCGTGATAGGCGAGCCCCGATCGCCGTGCAATCGGCCTTCGGTTCTGCCTTCCACCCATCGGCCGGGCTGCTCCGCTTGTTTTTCAGCCTGCTTTGCGGTCCCTATATGCCAGTCATGGCCCCGGTTCTCGGGCCGCCATAAGGATTCTCATGCTGCGACTTGCCCTGGCGCTTTTCCTGCTTGCTGCTCCGACCCTCGCCCACGCGACCGACGCGGGCTGGGCGCTGCTGCGCGACGGCGGCCATATCGTCCTGCTTCGCCACGCTTTCGTCACCGGGGCGACCGATCCGGCGAATTTCGACATCGACAATTGCGCCAGCCAACTCAATCTCTCGGAGCGCGGCAAGCAGCAGGCGAGCCGCATCGGCGCCCTCTTCGCGGCGCGCGCGGCCCCTATCGAGCGCGTTCTCTCCAGCCGCTACTGCCGTTGCCTCGACACCGCCCGCATCGCTTTCGAGGCCGAACCGGAACCATTTGCGCCGCTCGATCTGCTCAAGACCGATCCAGAGCAGAAGGCCGCCCAGATGGAGGCGGTGATGAAGGAGATCCGCGGCTATTCCGGTTCCGACAATCTGGTGCTGGTAACGCATCTGGAAAACATCGAGGCACTCACCGGCATCGCGCCACGCGAGGGCGAGGCCGTGGTCGTGGCGCCGGAAGGCGACGGGCTCAAGGTGCTCGGCCGCGTCACTTTTTGACGACCCGCGCGCTTTAGCTCTGTGGCCGAAATGCCACAGCCGAAAGAACCCGCAAATCCGCCGCGACAATGCCGCTTGCGACAACCCGTCGCAGGGTCTATAGGCGCGCTCCCGGTCACGAAAACCGAAGCGAGCACAACGGTTGGAGCTTTCGTCTCCGCCCGCGCAGACGGCTTTGCCGCGCTGTGTACGGCGCCGTTTCGGAGTGTTGGGACTTGCGGGTGTAGCTCATGGAGAGCGCCGGATTTGGATCCGGAGGCAGGGTTCGATTCCCACACCCACGACACGGATAGCTCAGCTTGGTTAGAGCATCAGACTGTTAATCTGATTGTCGAAGGTTCGAATCCTTCTCCAACGGCCTCATAAGCCGACACCTTCAGGTGGTGTTATCCAAAAACGGTCCGGGGACCGGAATGCGAGGACTTCATGGACGGCAGGGCTCGGCCTCGCCGGCCCGCGATCTCCTGCGCCTTCGGCTCGCGGCCAGGCCCGCGGTGACGATCAAGGCGCGGCAATGCCGGCAAAGGAGCTTCGGCTCCGGCGCCCGCTTTGCCGCCCCGCGATCCGCTCCCGAAGGCCCGCCGCTTGGCGATGCCACCGGTCTCCGGATCATTCGTGCCGGGAAAGGAAACGAGAAACGAAAGGACGATCGACGCATGACGTGACGCCTCGCATGGGGCCATGCCCGACAGGAGTAAAGACAATGAAGACCATTCTCGAAAAGCTTCTTGGACGCCTGCGCGTCCTCGTGAAGGAAAATGAGCGTGCCGTCGCCCTCTACAAGGGCGAGATCCAGGCTGTCCTGATGCCGGGCGAACATTGGCTCGCCAACCGGCGCGGCAACCTGGAAATCTCCAGGCACGACCTGAAGAACCCGGAATTCGTTTCGGCCTACGAGAAGGCATTGTTCGACAAGCTCCCGGATGTGGCCGCGCGTCACTTCACCGTCGTTCGCACCGGGCGCACCGACATTGCCGTTATCGAGCGCGACGGCGCCCTCCATGCCGTTCTGGTCCCGGACCGCAAGCTCGTGCTGTGGACGGACGCCGGTCCGTGGAAGGTGACGTCTGTCGACACGGCGGCCGATCTGGCTGTCGATCCGGCCTTGATGCGCCGGATCGGCCAGGCCCGGAAGACGGAACACATGTTCCTGCATCCGGTCGTGGACGGCCAGGTCGGGCTGCTGTTCGTGGATGGCGTCTACGCCCGCACGCTTGCCGCGGGCGCGCACGCCTTCTGGAATGTCGGCCGCATGGTCCAGGTGAAGGTCGTCGATCTCAAGCGCCAGTCGCTCGATGTCGCCGGGCAGGAAATGCTGACCAAGGATCGCGTGACGATCCGAGTCAACATCGCCGCCGAATACCGGGTCGTTGACCCGGTGACGGCGGTGAGCACGGTGAAGGACTTCTCGGAAGCCCTCTACCGCGCCCTGCAGTACGCCTTCCGCAAGACGCTAGGCGCGCTCACGCTCGACCAGATCCTCGACAAGAAGGTGACGGTCGACGAGGAGGCGGCGGCCAAGGTGCGTACCGACATGGCCGCGATCGGCCTCGAGGTCAGCGATATCGCGCTCAAGGATGTCATCCTGCCGGGCGAGATGCGCGAGATCCTCAACCAGGTGGTTTCGGCCGAGAAGCAGGCCGAGGCCAACGTCATCCGTCGCCGCGAGGAGACGAACGCCACGCGTTCGCTGCTCAACACGGCCAAGGTGATGGCCGAGAACCCGGTGATGCTGCGCCTGAAGGAGCTCGAGGCTCTCGAGGCCATCGCCGACAAGGTCGAGCGGCTCACCGTCCACAACGGTACCGGCGGGCTGCTCAACGACCTGGTCAAGCTCCGCGACAGCTGAGCTGACGGTGCGGCAAATGGGAAGGGCCGCCGGGCCGACCGGCGGCCCTTCTTGCGTTCGCAAAGCCGGCATCCCATCTGCGCCCGGCGTATCAGGCCTTTTCCTGCCCGGAAAAACCGATTAGACAGCGCCCAAACAAGATGCGGACAGATTCCGCCCGCAACCGAAGGAAGAGCCCTTGTCCAGCACATTCGAGAAAGTCGCCAAGATCATTGCCGACACCAGCGAGATCGATATCAACACCATCACGCCCGAAAGCCACACCATCGACGATCTCGCATCGACAGCCTCGATTTCCTCGACATCGTCTTTGCCATCGACAAGGAATTCGGCATCAAGGTGCCGCTGGAGAAGTGGACCCAGGAGGTCAATGACGGCAAGGCCTCGACCGACGACTACTTCGTCATGAAGAACCTCTGCGCCAAGATCGACGCGCTCGTCGCCGCCAAGGCCGCCTGAGCGGCTTGGGCGCGGTCTTGACGTGCCCAGCGCATGACCCTGAAAATCGGCATCGATTTTCGGAACGGATCATGCGCAAAATCGAAAGCTACCTGACCCACAACAGCCGCTCATGAGTTCCCACGACGTCGTCATCACCGGCATCGGCCTTGTCTCTTCGCTGGGAGAGGGTCCGGATGCGCATTGGCAGAAGCTGACCCAGCCGGGCCTTGAGCCGGTGCTCGACGCCACGCGCTTTGCGCCCTACACCATTCACCCCCTGCCCGAGATCGACTGGAACCTGCAGATCGCCAAGCGCGGCGACCAGCGCCAGATGGAGACCTGGCAGCGGCTCGGCACCTATGTTGCGGGGCTGGCGTTGGATGACGCGGGCATTAAGGGCAATGACGAACTTTGCGCCACGATGGACATGGTTGTCGCTGCCGGCGGCGGTGAACGCGACGAGGCCGTCGACACTGCGATCCTCGCGGCTTCCGAGGCCCGCAATGACCGCGATGTGCTGCTCAACGAGAAGCTGACGACGGAACTGCGGCCGACGCTGTTCCTCGCCCAGCTTTCCAACTTGCTCGCCGGCAACATCTCCATCGTGCACAAGGTCACCGGCTCGTCCCGCACCTTCATGGGCGAGGAAGGGGCCGGCGTTTCGGCGGTCGAGACGGCGGCCGCCCGCATCCGCTCCGGCCAGTCGACGCATGTCCTGGTCGGCGGCGCCTTCCAGACCGAACATTCCGACATGCTGCTCGGCTACGAGCTCGCCGGCTATCTGCATCGCGGCTCCTGGAAGCCGGTGTGGCAACGGCAGGGCTCTGAAGGCGGCGGCGTGGTGACCGGCTCCGGCGGCGCCTTCCTGGTACTCGAACAGCGCGAGCACGCACAGAGCCGCGGGCGTAAGATCTACGCTGAACTTGGCCCAGTCGTTTCCGGCCGTGCTCGGCGCCGGCGCGGCGAGTTGAACGCCGAGATCGCGGCGCTGCTGAAGCAGGCGGCGCTGCCTGCCGGCGAATTGCTGACGATTTCCGGGACCTCCGGCGCCCATGCTGCCACTGCGGCCGAGAAGGAAGCGTTCGACGCAAATCCGGCCCTTGCCGTGCGCGCCTTCTCGACGCTGACCGGCCACATGAAGGAAGCGCAGTTTCCCTTTGCGGTTGCGCTCGCGGCGCTCGCTGTCGACCGCAAGGCCAGCTACCCTGTCTTCGATGCAACAGTGGAGCGGCAATTCGAGGGCGCTCCCAAAACCGTTCTTGCAACGGCAATCGGCTATCACCAATTCGAGGGCCTGGGGCTGATCAAAGCCGCTTAGATTTGTTTTACGCAATTCCGGACGGAAGACCGCGACGCACTGTTCCCGGAATTGCACTAGACCGAGGCAGATAACAGCATGGCCAATTTCAAGACCATATGGGCAGGCCGATCGTCGCCGTGACCGGCATCGGCGTGGTGACCTCGCTCGGCGTCGGCAAGGCCGACAACTGGGCGGCGCTGACCTCGGGCAGGTCCGGCATCCACCCGATCACCCGCTTTCCGGTCGACCACCTCAACACCCGCATCTCCGGCATGGTCGATTTCCTGCCGTCGAGCTCCAAGGGTGCCAGCCCTCTCACCTACGAACTGGCCGAGACCGCGGCCCAGGAGGCGGTGTCGGAGGCAGGTCTCGATTCCGGTGATTTCGGCGGACCGCTGTTCCTGCTTCGCCGCCGGTCGAGCTCGACTGGGCCGACCGTTTCTCGCTCTACAATTCCGACAAAAAGGAAAGCGGTTCCGAACGGCTGCTGAGGGTGGCGCGCGGGCTGAAGGAGCTCGACATCTTCGAGACCACCCAGTTCGGCTCGATCGCCGACCGCCTGGCCGACCGTTTCGGCGCCCGCGGTCTGCCGATCACGCTCTCGACCGCCTGCGCTTCCGGCGCCACAGCGATCCAGCTCGGAGTCGAGGCGATCCGCCGCGGTGAATGCGACAAGGCGCTGTCGATCGGTGCCGACGGCTCGGCCACGGCCGAGGCGCTGATCCGCTTCTCGCTGCTCTCGGCGCTTTCAACCCACAACGACATTCCCGAGAAGGCCTCAAAACCCTTCTCCAAGGATCGCGACGGCTTCGTGCTGGCCGAAGGCTCCGGCGCGCTGGTTTTGGAATCACTGGAGGCCGCGCTTGCTCGTGGCGCGACCATCCTCGGCATCATGCGCGGTTGTGGCGAAAAGGCCGACGATTTCCATCGCACCCGCTCCAAGCCCGACGGATCGCCTGCAATCGCCGCCGTGCGAGCTGCCCTTGCCGATGCGGGCCTTAGCGAGGGCGAGATCGACTACGTCAACGCGCACGGCACCTCGACGCCGGAAAACGACAAGATGGAGCATCTGTCGCTGTCGACCGTCTTCGGTGAACGGATAGGCTCGATGCCGATCTCGTCGAACAAGTCGATGATCGGCCACACGCTGTCGGCAGCCGGCGCGGTCGAGGCCGCGTTCTCGCTGATGACGATGCGCGAAGGCGTAATTCCGCCGACGATCAATTACGACAATCCCGATCCGGCGATCGTGCTCGACGTGGTGCCGAACAGGAAGCGCAACGCCGAAGTCGGCACGGTTCTGTCGAACTCCTTCGGCTTCGGCGGCCAGAACACCTGCCTTGTCATGGCGCGGGAACCGGTCTAAGCGGATTTTTTCCGCCTCCACAATACCGACAGGCCAAATGCGCGCATTGCAACTTATCGAGGACCGCCGCCTTGAAACGGTGGACCTGCCGCCTCCCCCACCGCCTTCGCTCGGCGAAGTGACGCTTCGCATCAAGGCGGTGGCGCTCAACCATATCGACGTCTGGGGCTGGCGCGGCATGGCCTTCGCCAAGCGTAAGCTGCCGCTGGTCGTCGGCGCGAGGCCTCGGGCGAGGTCGAGGCAGTCGGACCAGGTTTCTCCAACCTCCTGCCCGGACAACTGGTCTCAATCTACGGCGCGCGCACCTGCGGGCTTTGCCGCGCCTGCCGCGAAGGCCGCGACAATCTCTGCGAGCACGTTTCCGGCGTCCACGGCTTCCATCTCGATGGCTTCGCCCAGGAAAAGATCAACCTGCCGGCTCGCCTTCTGGTGCCCGCTCCGCCCGGCGTCACCGAAATCGGCGCCGCGGTCGCGCCCGTCACCTTCGGCACGGTCGAGCACATGCTGTTCGACAATGCGAAGCTGGAGCCGGGCGAGACCATCCTCGTCCACGCTGGCGGCTCTGGCATCGGCACCGCCGCGATCCAACTGGCGAAGCGCATGGGCTGCACGGTCATCACCACGGTCGGCTCGAACGACAAGATCGACAAGGCGAAGGCGCTTGGCGCCGACCATGTCATCAACTACCGCGAGGACCGGTTCGAAGGCGTCGTGCGCAAGCTGACCAAGAAGAAGGGCGTCGATGTCGTGTTCGAGCATGTCGGCGCCGATACCTTTGCCGGTTCGATGCTCTCCTTGAAGCGCGGCGGCCGTCTCGTCACCTGCGGCTCGACCTCCGGCGTGTCGACGCAAGTCAACCTGATGCAGCTTTTCCAGCAGCAGCTGAAGCTGCTCGGCTCCTTCGGCTGCCGCATGGAGAACATGGCCAATGCCATGCAGAAGATGGCGGCCGGCCTCGTTGCTCCGGTCATCGATACCGAAGTCGGCTTCGACGACATCGACGCCGCGCTGAAGCGTATGGAAGGCCGCGACGTCTTCGGCAAGATCATCCTGCGCGTTTAAAAATGGTCGGCAAAGTGCTCAAGAAAGCCCGCCGGGACTTCATGTTCCGCTATGGCCGGCGGCTGCGCCAGATGGAGTACTGGCTGGTCGCGCGGCTCGCCATGGCGATGATCGGCCTGCTGCGCCTTCTGCCGCCGGACAGGGCGCTCAACTTCGCCGACCGCGTAGCCCGCCGCATCGGGCCGATGGTCGGACGACATCGGGTGGCCGTGAACAATCTGCGTCTCGCCTATCCGGAGAAGAGCGATGCCGAGATCGACGCCATCGCTTCCGATATGTGGGGCAACATGGCTCGCCTTGCGGCCGAATACATCTTCCTCGACGCCCTCTTCGATTTCGACCCCAACGCCGCCAAGCAGGGCCGGGTCGAGGTTCGCGGCATCGACCATTTCGTCGAGATCGCCGGTGAGAAGAAGCCGCATATCCTGTTCACCGGCCATCTCGGCAACTTCGAGCTGCTGCCGGTGGCGGCCGCCACTTTCGGCATGAACATCACCGCGCTGTTTCGTCCGCCCAACAATCCATACCTTGCCGACTACATCCATTCGACGCGCCGCTCGACCATGGGGGGCCTGTTGCCCTCCTCGACCGGCGCGTCGTTCGCCCTCGCGGCAATCCTGGAGAACGGCGGCAACATCGGCGTGCTGGTCGACCAGAAGTTCACCAACGGCGTCGAGACGACCTTCTTCGGCCGCCCCTGCCAGAGCAACCCCGTGCTGGGCATGCTCGCCCGCCATTATGACTGCGATGTCTATCCGGCCCGCTGCGTCAGGCTGCCGGGAAACCGGTTCCGCCTCGAGATCGAAGACAAGCTCACCCTGCCGCGCACCGAAGGCGGCAGCGTCGATGTCCACGCCACCACCCAGCTGCTCGCCGACGTCGTCGAACGCTGGGTGCGCGAGGATCCCGGACAGTGGATGTGGTTCCATAAACGCTGGGAGATGAGCGGACGCCGCCGCAAGCGCGGGCAGGTCAAAGAGGTCAGTTGAGCTTCGGTTCTCCGACTTGATCAACCAGTCCGAGCACAAGGATGCCGATGTTTGCGCAAGGAAAAGCCGCGAAGATCGATCTTCGCGGCTTTTGTCCAGCTAGGCTACCAGAAAACTGGCTGCGTGATTTCCTAGAGGAACGGCACCGTAAAGTTCGGTCGATAGGTATCCATGGTGGCGCCGTTGCGGTCTTCGGAAAGCAACGTATCCGAGCCGAAGCTCGCCCGCAGGCCAATTACATATTTGTGGACGTTCACGCTGCCCGAGGCCTCGGAGAAGGTCAGATGATCCAGCTGATAGCGGCCAAATACCGACCAAGGGGTCCCCGAGAATCGATAGGTAGCCTGCAATGCCGCCGTGACGGTATCGAAATGCTCGCCAAAGCCGGATAGCCGCGAGAAGCCAAGTTCGCCGTCGAAGCGCAGATCGTCCTGCGCGAAATACCGCACGACGCCACGCCCGCCCCAATTATCGAGATGTTCGGATTCGCCGCTGGCCCGCAACTGCCCGTAGTAGACCTGCCCGTAAACCGTCACGTTGCCGAAATAGGCCTGTGCCTCGGGACCGACGGTGAAAGTATAAAGCCCCGCGTCACCGAGGCCCTCGTCGCCGCCATATCCGTTGATCGTGGCAAAGCCGCCGAGCGCATACGAGCTCGGATCGCGCCAGTAGCCATGGATCGCGCCGCCGTAGCTGTAGATGTTCGTGCCTTCGATCCAGAGCGAATCGATCACAGCATCGGTCTGGATGTTCCAGCGGGCGTCGATCGGGAAATTGATTCGAGCGGCGCCACCCGCAGTCGTGCCGTCTGCGTCGTCCCCGGGAGTCGCGAAATAGATACCGCCGAGATAAACTTCGCCATAACCTGATATATGCGGCTGGGCGAGTTCCTGGTCCAGAACAACGGGTGTGTCCGCAGCGAAAGCCGAAGTCGCCGTTGCCGCGATCGCGGCGCTCAAAAGAAATCGATACATCATAGTCCCCAAGCAGCCAGAATTAACACTTTGTATTTACCACTGCCGCGTCATTCAAACCAGTTTTGGCAATACTGTTGATGGCGTAAGCTGTTGTTTTTCGAAGCATGTGAGACATTGCTGCAACGCTCCTGAAGGGGCTGGCGCGCAGGCAGCACCTCCCGCCTGCGATCCGGCCCTTCTCCGGCCCGGTTTCAGTCGGTGACAACGATCCGCGTGTTGCCGAAGCCGACTTCCTTGACCATCGAGTAGAAAGTCGCGGCATTGGCCGTGTGCAGGCGCACGCAACCATGCGAGGCCGGACGTCCCAGATACTTCACGGCCCCGGTGCCATGGATGGCGTAGCCGCCACGGAAGAACACCGAATAAGGCATCGGCGACATCTCGTATTTGCGCGAGTACCACATCCGGGCTGTCCACTGTGGACGATAGCTGCCGCGCGGCGTGAAATAGCCCTTGCGCGCGGTCGACACATTCCAGCGGTACAGCACCTGGCCATATTTGCTGACAGTCATCGTCTGGGTGGAGACGTCGATATTGGCGACAAGCGTAGCCGCCCGGCCTGCAAGCGATGTGCCGAGCAGCGCGGTTACCAGCGCGGCTGCCATGAGAACGGACTTTTTCATGTGATCAAACCCCTTCGATTGCCCCCTGCCATCACGTGGTTGTTTTTCCATCATTTTGCCGGCAGGTGCGTTAAGTACCACACACTCGTTGACGAAACCGCCAATCCGATGCGGCGAATTTGAACGATTTTCCCGCCATAGTTGCCGGCGTGACACGCACTCTCGACGGTTTAACCGGTTGAGCCTGCCCGGCTCATTGTTTGGCAATGGGCAACAGGCCGCTTGCAAACGCACCGCGTTGCTTCTTCAATCCGTCGGATGAATGAACGACTCCTTCGGGCCGTCGATGACCGGGTCGACGACCTGGTCGCGCTGACAGCCGACCTGATCCGCTTTCCGACCGTTAATCCGCCGGGCGAGGCCTATCGGCCATGCGCCGAGTATCTCGGCGCGCGGCTGGAAAAGCTCGGCTTCGAGACCGAGTTCATTCGCGCCGAGGGCACGCCCGGCGACACCGACCGCTACCCGCGCGTCAACGTCGCCGCCCGGCTCAAAGGTCGCTCGCCCGGCGCTGCGTGCATTTCAACTCGCATATCGACGTGGTCGAGGCCGGCGAAGGCTGGAGCATCGATCCCTTCGCCGGCCTGGTGAAGGACGGCAGGGTCTACGGCCGCGGCGCCTGCGACATGAAAGGCGGCCTCGCCGCTTCGGTCATCGCCGCCGAAGCATTCATGGAGGTCTATCCCGACTTTCCCGGCGCCATCGAGATATCAGGCACGGTCGACGAGGAGTCCGGCGGCTTCGGCGGCGTCGCGCATCTGGCGAAGCTCGGCTATTTCTCCAAGCCGAAGGTTGATCACGTCATCATCCCGGAGCCGCTGAACAAGGACCGCATCTGCCTTGGCCATCGCGGCGTCTGGTGGGCCGAGATCGAAACCAAGGGCGAGATCGCGCATGGCTCGATGCCGTTCCTCGGCGACAATGCGGTCCGCCACATGGGCGCCGTCCTGCAGGCCTTCGAGGACGAATTGTTCCCGGCGCTCGACCGCAAGGTGACGCGCATGCCGGTGGTGCCCGAGGGCGCCAGGCGCTCGACCATGAACATCAATTCCATCCATGGCGGCCAGACCGAGGATTTCCGGCCGGGACTGCCCTCGCCCAACGTGCCGCATTCCTGTCGGCTGACCATCGACCGCCGCTTCCTGCTCGAGGAAGATCTCGCCACGGTCAAGGGCGAAGTCACCGGCATCCTCGAACGGCTGAAGCGCGAGCGGACAAAGTTCGACTACGAGATCCGTGACCTGATGGAGGTCCTGCCGCTGATGACCGAACGCGACGCGCCGGTGGTGAAAGCCGTCGCGAAAGGCATCATGGAAATCTTCGACCGCGAACCGGATTATGTGATCTCGCCCGGCACTTATGACCAGAAGCACGTCGCCCGCATCGGCCACATCTACGATTGCATTGCCTATGGCCCCGGCATTCTCGATCTTGCCCACCGGCCGGATGAATGGGTGGGCATCGCCGATATGGTGGAATCGGCCAAGGTGATGGCGATAGGCCTGAACGTGCTGCTGCGCGGCACGGCTGATTGATCAGGAAAAAACATTTCTCCCGGCGCGATCCGCCAGCACGAAACGCAATTTACTAGCAGGCCAAATCACGCTTCTATCCGCCGGGTTTGCGCAAATCTCAGCTCATGGGAGTTCAGCGATGAAATTGTGGAAGACCATTCTGGCCGCGGCCGTGCTGTCGTTTGCTGCTGCCACGTCGGCCTTTGCGGCACGCACCGACCTCGTCATCGGCATCCCGCTCGAACCCCCGCATCTCGATCCGACCGCAGGCGCCGCGGCCGCGATCGACGAGGTGCTCTATGCCAATGTCTTCGAAGGCCTCACCCGCATCGGCCCGAACGGAGAAGTGCTGCCCGACCTTGCCGAGAGCTGGATCATCTCGGATGACGGCAAGACCTACACCTTCAAGCTGCACACCGGCGTGAAATTCCACGATGGCAGCGACTTCAGCGCCGACGACGTGAAATTTTCGCTCGACCGCGCCCGCGCCGACAATTCGGTCAACGCGCAAAAGGGCCTGTTCGCGCAGATCGACAAGGTCGACGTCGTCGATCCGGCCACCGTCAAGGTGACGCTGAAGAACCCGCAGGGCTCCTTCCTCTACAATATGGGCTGGGGCGACGCGGTGATCGTGTCGCCGAAATCCGCGGACGGGAACAAGGAGAAGCCGATCGGAACCGGCCCCTTCAAGTTTCAGAACTGGGCCAAGGGCTCGTCGATCTCGCTGGTGAAGTCGGACAACTATTGGGGCGCGCCGGTATTCCTCGACAAGGTCGAGTTCCGCATCGTTCCGGACGCCGCCGCCGCCGTGCCGGCGCTGCTTTCCGGCGACATCCAGGCCTTCCCCTTCTTCGATCCCGACAGCGTCTCCCAGGTCAAGGACGACCCGCGCTTCCATGTGGTGATCGGCTCGACGGAGGGCGAGACGATCCTGTCGATCAACAACAAGAAGCCCCCTTCGACAAGCTGCAGGTGCGCCAGGCAATCTCCTATGCGCTCGACCGCAAGGCGATCATCGACGGCGCGTCGGCCGGCCTCGGCGTGCCGATCGGCTCGCACATGTCGCCGGCCAACAAGGATTATGTCGACCTCACCGGCCTCTATCCGCACAATGTCGCCAAAGCCAAGGAACTGCTCAAGGAAGCCGGCCTCGAGAACGGCTTCAAGGCGACGCTGAAGCTGCCGCCGCCTTCCTATGCGCGGCTTGGCGGCGAGATCATCGCCTCCGAGCTTCGCGATGTCGGCATCGATCTGCAGATCATCCCGGTCGAATGGGCGCAGTGGCTGGACCAGGTCTTCACCAAGAAGGACTATGACCTGACCATAGTCTCCCACACCGAGCCGAACGATATCGATATCTATTCGCGCAAGGACTACTACTTCAATTACGACAACCCGACCTTCGACAAGATCATCGCTGACCTCAACCTCACCTCCGACGAGGCCAAGCGCAAGGAACTGCTCGGCGAAGCGCAGAAGATCCTGGCCGACGACGCCGTGGTCGGCTTCCTGTACGAGCTGCCGAAAGTAGGCGTCTGGGATGCCAAGCTCCAGGGCCTGTGGGAGAACGCGCCGATCCAGGCCAATGATCTGACCAAGGTGAAGTGGACGGACTGACGGCGCGATCGCCCGATCGCCTGCCATGACCGCCTACCTCCTCAAGCGCCTTGTCATCGCGGCCATCACGCTAATTCTGGCATCGATGGTGGTGTTCGCGGTGATGGAAATCCTGCCCGGCGATCCCGCGCGCCTGATGCTGGGCTTCAACGCCAGCGCCGACCAGGTCGAGCTCCTACGTAACCAGATGGGCCTGAACGCGCCGCCTGTGCTACGCTACCTGCACTGGGTGGGCGGGTTGCTCAGCCTCGATTTCGGCCGCTCCTATACTTACTCGGTTCCCGTCATCGATCTCGTGCGTGAGCGCGTCGTCGTTTCCCTGCCGCTGGCGCTGATCGCGCTGGCGCTCTCGACGGCCATTGCCATTCCGGTCGGGGTGTTTTCCGCCAGCCGCCAGGGCCGCGCCGGCGATACGCTCGCCATGGGAGCGGCCCAGCTCGGCGTTGCCGTGCCGAACTTCTGGTTCGCGCTGATGCTGATCTATCTCTTTGCCGTCTGGCTGCGGCTGGTGCCGGCCGGCGGTTTTCCCGGCTGGAACGCCGGCGTCTGGCCGGCGGTGAAGGCGCTGCTGTTGCCGGCCGTGGCGCTGGCCTTGCCGCAGGCAGCGATCCTGGCGCGCGTTGCCCGCTCGGCGTTGATCGAGGTGCTCAACGAGGACTATATCCGCACTGCCCGCGCCAAGGGCCTGCCATACCGCGCCGTGCTCTGGCGCCATGCGCTGCGCAACGCCATGATTCCGGTGCTCACCATCCTCGGCCTGCAATTCGCCTTCCTGCTGGCCGGCACCATCATCATCGAGAATGTCTTCTATCTGCCGGGGCTTGGCCGGCTGGTGTTCCAGGCGATCACCCAGCGCGACCTGATCGTCGTCGAGAGCGTCGTGATGCTCCTAGTCGCCGCCGTGATCGCCGTCAACTTGGCTGTCGATTTCTCCTACGCGGTCGTCGATCCGCGCCTGAGGGGCCGGCAATGACGATGCGCGTCGACCTGCCCGAGGAAACGCTTGCCGGGGTTTTGGCCAAGGCCTTCGGCAACCGCTCGTTCCTGATCGGCTTCGTCATCACGCTGCTGGTGGCCGCGGTCGCGCTCGCCTCCTTCGTCTGGACGCCCTATGACGTCGCCAAACTCGTAATCGCCGACAAGACGCAGGCGCCTTCGGCGGCGCACTGGTTCGGCACCGATCATTTCGGCCGCGACATCCTGTCGATGATCATGGTCGGCGCCCGCAACTCGATCGCCGTGGCTCTGGTGGCGGTCGGCATCGGCATGGGCATCGGCGTGCCGCTCGGCGCCTTCGCCGCGGCGCGCGGCGGCCTTGCCGACGAGGCGCTGATGCGCATCAACGATCTCGTCTTCGCCTTCCCGGCGCTGCTGTCGGCGATCATGATTACCGCGATCTTTGGTCCAGGCGTCGTCAATGCAATCATCGCCATCGGCATCTTCAACATTCCGGTCTTTGCGCGCGTTGCCCGCGCCGGCGCGCTGGCGATCTGGCCGCGCGAATTCATTCTCGCCGCGCGTGCCGCCGGCAAGGGCATGACGCGGATCACCGTCGAGCACATCCTGCCCAACATCGCGACGCTGCTGCTCGTCCAGGGCACGATCCAGTTTGCGCTCGGCATCCTGGCCGAAGCCGGGCTGTCCTATGTCGGCCTCGGCGCGCAACCACCGATGCCGAGCTGGGGCCGCATGCTGTTCGATGCCCAGACGCGCATGGTGACGGCGCCCTGGATGGCGATCTTTCCCGGCATGGCGATCGTCGTCACGGTGCTCGGGCTGAACCTGCTCGGCGACGGCATCGCCGACATCCTCGATCCGAAATCGCGGCGGCAGCGATGAGCCTGCTCCATATCGAGAACCTGTCGCTGACGATCGGCGAGGCGCCGATCCTGAAAGACGTCGGCCTCGCCATCGAGCCTGGCGAGGTGGTCGGCCTGGTCGGCGAATCCGGCTCCGGCAAGTCGATGACGGCTCTGACCGTGATGCGCTTGCTGCCGCATCTGGCGCGCGCCGGCGGACGCGTCACCTTTGACGGCATCGACATCCTCGACGCGACGGAAGACCAGATGTGCGCGCTTCGCGGCGATGATATCGGCATGGTGTTCCAGGAGCCGATGACGGCGCTCAATCCGGTCAAGACGATCGGCGAGCAGGTCGCAGAGGGAATCCGCTGGCATACCAAGGCGAGCCGCGCCGAGGCCGAGGACCGTGCGCGAAAAATGCTCGACCGCGTCGGCCTGCCGGAAGCGAAATTCCCGCTGTCGCGCTACCCGCACGAACTGTCCGGCGGCCAGCGCCAGCGCGTCGTCATCGCGATCGCCTGCGCGCTGAAGCCGAAGCTCCTGATCGCCGACGAGCCGACGACGGCGCTCGATGTGGTGCTGCAGGCGCAGATCCTCGACCTGTTGCGCGACCTGGTCAGCGAGAACCGCATGGGCCTGCTGCTCATCTCGCACGACCTCGCCGTAGTGACCGAGATGGCCGACCGCCTGACCATCCTGCGCGGCGGCGAAGTGATGGAAGCCGGCGATACTGCCCGCACGCTGTCGGAACAGCAACACCCCTACACGCGCGAGCTGGCGCTTGCTTCGATGCATGTGCCGGCGCGGCCGAAGACCCATATTGCCGGCTCGGCAAGGCCGCTGCTCGAAATCGAAGGTGTCAGCCGGGATTATCCGGGCCGGCGCAAATCCTTGTTCCGGCCCGCGGAGCCGATCCGCGCCGTCGACGATGTGTCCCTGACCATCGAGCCGGCCCAGTCGGTGGCGCTCGTCGGGCGCTCCGGCTGCGGCAAGTCCACCCTTGCCCGTATGATCCTGGCGCTGGACAGACCGACGGCGGGCGCGATCCGTTTCCGGGGCGAGACCATTACCGGCAGGGCGGAAGCGGAGCTGAGGCCGGCCCGGCGGGACATGCAGGTGGTGTTCCAGGACCCTTACGGCTCCTTCGACCCGCGCCAGAAGGTCGAGAAGCTGGTGGCCGAGCCGCTGCACCTTCTGGAGAAGCAGACGTCCAGGGTCGAGCGGCGCGAGATGGTCGCGCAGGCGCTGCACGAGGTGGGGCTCGGCCCGCGCGACATGGACAAGTACCCGCACGAGTTCTCGGGCGGCCAGCGCCAGCGCCTGTCTATCGCCCGTGCCATCATCACCCGGCCGAAACTGGTCGTCGCCGACGAGCCGGTCTCGGCGCTGGACGTCTCGATCCGCGCCCAGATCCTCGACCTTTTCGCCGAGCTCAACCAGAAGCTCGGCATCGCCTATCTCTTCATCACGCACGACCTGGCGGTCGCCCGCGCCATGTCGGACGAGGTGCTGGTCATGCATGAGGGTAAGATCGTCGAGCGCGGCAGGACTGCCGAGGTCCTCGGCAATCCGCGCTCGGAAGCGGCGCAGGCGCTGGTGACGGCTGCACCCGATCTTCATCGGGCGATCAGGCGGCGCATGCAGGAACAAGGATAGCAGCCGGTTCGCGAAGCGCCGACAGCGAATGCCGGGATGCTGCGAAGCAGCGGGGACCGGCCGGCGGCCGCAAGCCGAGCTACCCTTCCCGCTTGACCAGATCGACCGGGCTGATGTCGAGCAGGTCGAGCGTGCGGCGCAAAAGCTTGACCTCGCTCTCGGCCAGCTTGGCGTCGGCCTTGGCGATCTCGGCCATATGGCGCGCAAGCAGCTTGCGCCGCTCGACGTCGAGGTCGCGGAACAGGGCGATCGCCTGCGAGCCATTGGTCTCGTAGCCAAAATCGTTGAGGTATTCGATGACGCTGTCGATCGAGGCTTCGGGGATGCCGAAGGCCTCCTTGCAGATGCGCCGGAAGGCGACCATCTCGCTCTCCGACACCGAGCCGTCGGCCAGGATCATCCGGAACAGCATCAAAAGCTCCGCCGACAGCACCGGATCGTCCGCCACCTTGCGCACGCCGGGGTCGCCATCGAAGATCGAACGTATCTGATCGAGCAGCGCCATCGCCACCAAGCCTCCCTTCGCGATTCCGGTTCGATTGTTAGCGTGGAATCGGTCTTGCGCAAACCGGTCGGGCATGATGGAAGCTGCGGCTCCCACCCCGCCTCTATACACAGCCCGATGATCGACCTTACCTTGCAGACCGTCCTCATACTCACGGCCGCCGCTTTCGTGGCGGGTTTTGTCGATTCGATCGCCGGCGGCGGCGGCCTGATCACCATTCCGGCGCTGCTTCTAGCGGGCTTCTCGCCGGTCGCGGCCCTCGGCACCAACAAGCTGCAGGGGATGTTCGGCTCCGGCTCGGCCACCATCCATTATGCCGCCAACGGTCAGGTCGATCTGCGCCGCCAGCTTCCGTCCGCGCTGCTGGCGCTCATCGGCGGCGCCGTCGGCGCCCTGTTGGCGACGGTCGTGCCCGGCAACTTCCTGCGCGCACTCTTGCCGGTTCTGCTGATCGTGATTGCGCTCTACTTCGCCCTCAAGCCCAACATGAACGACGTCGACCGCGCCGAGCGCCTGTCGCCGTCCCTGTTCGGCCTCATCGTTCCGCCGCTTGTCGGCCTCTATGACGGGCTCTTCGGCCCCGGCGCTGGTTCCTTCTACATGCTCGCCTTCGTCAGCCTTGCCGGCCATGGCGTGCTCAAGGCGACGGCGCACACCAAGCTGCTCAACTTCGCCTCCAACATCGGCGGCTTCGTCGTCTTCGCCGCCGTCGGTGTCATCGACTGGAAGATCGGCCTGATGATGGGAGTGGCGCAATTCCTCGGTGCCCGCATCGGCGCGAGCCTTGCCATCAGGATCGGCGCGAAACTGATCAAGCCGCTGCTGGTCGTCGTCTGCCTGGCGCTGGCGGTGAAGCTCCTGGCCGACCCGGCCAACCCCCTACGCCAGCTAATTGGTATGTGACGGTCCTGCTGGTAGAATTCGGGTGTTGCGAATCATGTTGGAGGGACAGACATGAATCTCAGTGCACCCACCCAGATCGTGTTCATTATTTCGTTGGTCATCGCCATCATCGGCCTTCTTGCCGCTCTTGGCCTTCTTGCGTTCATTCCTCTCGCGGCGGTGTGGATCATGCTCATCGCCTATATCGTGCTTGCCGCCGGCTGCCTGATGCGCGGCGCCTGAAAGCAACTCCACGAAAAGTGTGTAGCGGTTTTCCGCCCGGAATTGCGTAACCGACAAAGCGAATCTCTGGCAACTCGAAGCGCCCGGCCCTGCCGGGCGCTCAGACTGCTGACAAACCCCTGGCGTTAGCTGGGGGTTTTTGATTCACTGGGTCATGTTGAAGCGACCCGCCCCCGAACAGACCGCGCTTGAGATGGTAACGCTGGACCAACTGGTCCCGGCGGACCATT
>NZ_LPWA01000058.1 GCF_001510895.1 Mesorhizobium loti
GCGAAATGAATGGGCCCTGACATTTTCTCTCGCAGATTCTCTGCCCCTAACACTTGGGCAAGGAGTAGCCAACTCTCATGTCTAGAATATCCATTGGCGTAGTCGGCGCGGGGCAGATCGGTCGCAAGCATTTGAAGAAGATCGCCGAACATCCCGACTTCGAACTGGCCGGGATCGCCGACGTCAACCGGGATGCGGTCGCTGCGCAATATCCGCAAGCCAGGGTGTTCGCCAACCATCTCGCTTTGCTCGACGAGGCGCGCCCGCAAGCCGTGATCATCGCCTCGCCCAACCAGGCGCATGCCGATATCGGCATCGAATGCGCGCGGCGCGGCGTCGATATCCTGGTCGAGAAGCCGGTGACGGACACCCTTGAGGCTGCCGGCCAGTTGATCACCGAGACACGCCGCAGCGGCATCAAGACTCTAGTTGGCCACCACCGCCGCCATCACGAACAGGTGCAGAAGCTCAAGGCCCTGCTCGGCGAGGGCAACATCGGGGCGCTAGTTGCCGTTTCCGCCATTTGGGCGGTCTACAAGCCCGATGACTATTTCGTCGCCGGCCCGTGGCGGACGCAGCCTGGCGCCGGGCCGGTGCTGATCAACCTGATCCACGAGATCGATTTCCTGCGCTTCACGGTGGGCGAGATCGTGGCGGTCGGAGCTGTCGCCTCGAACCGGCAACGCCACTTCGCCGTCGAGGACACCGCCGCCGCGCTGCTCGAATTCGCCAACGGCGCGATCGGCACCGTGATTGCCAGTGACAGCGCCGTTACGCCCTGGAGTGTCGAGCAGGGAACCGGCGAATCCATAGAGTTTCCGTTCAGCGGGGAGAGCGGCTACCGCTTCATGGGCAGCCACGGTTCGCTTGAATTCCCCACTCTGGTGCGCTGGAGCCAGCCTGACGGGGCGCGGAGCTGGACCCGGCCGGTGCTGTCGCAGCGCCTATTCGCCACGACGATCGATCCATACGCGGCGCAGCTCAACCATTTTCGCGATATCATCCGCGGCACGATCCAATCCATAGAGACGGTAGAGGATGGCGCGCGCACTCTGATTGCGACGCTGGCTATCACCGAAGCGGCCGAGACCGGCGCCCGCATCGACCTCCTCGAGCGCTACGAAGCCCTCGCCGATGGCACGGGCCAATTCCTCCCAAAACTTCGGAAAACGCCATGACCGCCAATGGCTCCAACCTCAATTTGC
>NZ_LPWA01000059.1 GCF_001510895.1 Mesorhizobium loti
AGAGCGCGTTCACGACCTTCGGCGGCGTGCCGGAGGAAGTTCTGATGGACAATCCGCGCGCGCTCGTCGTGCGCCACGACGCGGCGAGCCGGTCGGTTGTGTTCAACGACAAGCTCATCGCGTTCGCAAAGCATTGGGGCTTCCGTCCTCGCGCCTGCGCGCCGTATCGGGCGCGCACGAAGGGCAAGACCGAGAGCGGCGTCGGCTATGTGAAGAAGAACGCAATCGCGGGTCATTCCTTCACGAGCTGGGAGGCATTCGAGGCGCATCTTGCCAAGTGGGAGCGCGAGGTGGCGAACGCGCGTATCCACGGCACGACCGGCGAGGCGCCGATGGCCCGCTTCGAGCGTGACGAGGCGCACCGTCTGAAGCCGCTCAGCGGGCGGCCGTCGTTCGGATTGTTGCGCGAACTGAGCCGCATCGTCGGCAACGATTGCGCCGTCGAGGTCGATACCAACAGCTACTCGGTGCCGTGGCGGTTGATCGGCGAGCGCGTCGCAGTGACGGTCGCGGCTGGCGAGGTGCGCATCCGTCATGGCATGCGCGAGGTTGCGGTCCACAGGCAATCGCAGGACCGCCGTCTGCGGATCGTCGATTCCACCCACCTCGACGGGGTTGCCGGTCGCAATGGCGCTGTCTGCCGAGCGGAGATTGCGGCATCGGCGGTGCCGGCGTCGTCGCAAGCGCCCTCGTTGTTGCGTCCTCTTGCCGAATACGAAGCAGCGATCGGAGGGGGCTTCTGATGGGGCGCGCAAACAAAGCAACCGAAGCACCGATCGATCCGCTCGACGCCATGCTGGTGCGATTGCAGCTCTTCGGCATCCGCGACCAGCGCGACAGCTTGCTCGACGAGGCGACGCGCGCGAACCTATCGATGCGCGAGACGCTGATGCTGCTGTGCGAGCGAGAGATCGCGCGCAAGGATCACCGCCGCATCGAGATGGCGCTGAAGCTCGCACACTTCCCGGCCGTGAAGGAGCTTGCGGGCTTCGACTTCGAGGCACAGCCGTCGATCGATCCCAAGCAGATCCGCGACCTGGCAGCGTCCCGCTGGATCGCCAACGGGGAGAACGTGCTGCTGCTTGGCCCGCCCGATCCCGCATTATAATGCCCACCTTGGTATGTCATTGAAAGACAAGGTTTTGTTGATCCGGATTTGATGTTGGCGGACGCTTGCGGCTGGCATTG
>NZ_LPWA01000060.1 GCF_001510895.1 Mesorhizobium loti
TTGATGGTGACGACGATGCCGGCACCGACGGTGCGGCCGCCTTCACGGATGGCGAAGCGCAGCTTCTCTTCCATCGCGATCGGCACGATCAGCTCGACGTCGACGGTGATGTTGTCGCCAGGCATCACCATCTCGGTGCCGGCCGGCAGCGTCACGATGCCCGTCACGTCGGTGGTGCGGAAGTAGAACTGCGGACGGTAGTTGGTGAAGAACGGCGTGTGACGGCCGCCCTCGTCCTTGGTCAGGATGTAGGCTTCGGCCACGAACTTCTTGTGCGGCTTCACCGAGCCCGGCTTGGCCAGAACCTGGCCGCGCTCGACGCCCTCACGGTCGATGCCGCGCAGCAGCGCGCCGATGTTGTCGCCGGCCTGGCCCTGGTCGAGCAGCTTGCGGAACATCTCGACGCCCGTGCAGGTCGTCTTGGCCGTCGGACGGATGCCGACGATCTCCAGTTCCTCGCCGACCTTGACCACGCCGCGCTCGACGCGGCCGGTCACCACCGTGCCGCGGCCCGAGATCGAGAACACGTCCTCGATCGGCATCAGGAACGGCTTGTCCAGCGGACGAACCGGCGTCGGGATATAGGCGTCGACCTGAGCCATCAGCTCGCGGATGGCGTCCTCGCCGATGGTCTTGTTGGAGTCCTCGAGTGCTGCCAGCGCCGAGCCCTTGACGATCGGAATGTCGTCGCCGGGGAACTCGTTCTTGGTCAACAGCTCGCGAACCTCGAGCTCGACCAGCTCGAGCAGCTCGGCGTCGTCGACCTGGTCGACCTTGTTCAAAAACACCACGATCGAGGGCACGCCGACCTGGCGGGCAAGCAGGATGTGCTCGCGGGTCTGCGGCATCGGGCCGTCGGCGGCAGACACCACCAGGATCGCGCCGTCCATCTGGGCAGCGCCGGTGATCATGTTCTTCACATAGTCGGCGTGGCCGGGGCAGTCGACGTGGGCATAGTGACGGTTGGCCGTCTCGTACTCGACATGCGCCGTCGAGATCGTGATGCCGCGCGCCTTCTCTTCCGGCGCCGCGTCGATCTGGTCATAGCGCTTGTATTCGCCAAAATACTTCGTGATCGCCGCCGTCAGCGACGTCTTGCCATGATCGACGTGACCGATCGTGCCAATGTTCACATGCGGCTTGGTGCGCTCGAATTTACCTTTTGCCAT
>NZ_LPWA01000061.1 GCF_001510895.1 Mesorhizobium loti
TCGTCATCAACTCTGTTGAATGATGGCATCCCGGAGCCTGGCATTGAGGGTGACGACGATCTTGCGCATGACGGCAACGATGGCCACCTTTGGTTTCTTGCCGTTGTCGACGAGGCGCTTGTAGAAGGCTGCGAACTCGCCCTTTCCGGCTGCGGCGCACAGAGCCGGCATATACAACATGCTTCTGACATCGGGGCGTCCGCCGCGGATGTTGCGATAGCCTCTTTTCTGGCCGCTGTCGTTGGGATGCGGCGCGACGCCGGCGAGCGCTGCGCCTTGCGGCGGGTCATGGAGCCCAACTCGGGCAGGCTGGCCAGCAGCTTGGCCGCCATGATCGCACCGAAATTGTCCATGGCCGTGCAGATGGCTGCCCGGTGCTTGAGGGTGGTGCTGTTGGCGATCAGCTCGCGGATGTCGGCCTCGATGGCCTGGATCTGATTGTCGACGGCTTTGATCAGCGCCTTGAAGGAGGCGGCGAGATAGCCGCCGCCAGGGGCCTTGAGGCGGTTCTTCTCGGCGCCCCTGAAGGCCATGAGTTCCTGGCGGCGGCGGACCAAGGCGCGCAAGTGCACCTCGTCGGGGTCCGGAGCCTGCCACAGGCACAGCTTCTCCCAGCGCTCACGGCCATAGGCAGAAAGCATGCCGGCATCGATGGCATCGCTCTTGCCGTGGGTGCCGAAGGAGCGGATGAAGCTTTTGACCTTGAGCGTGTCGGCGCGGTGGCAGGCGATGCCGGCGCGCAGGCACTCCTCGAGCAGCAGGGTCTCATGCCCTCCGGTCGGCTCGCACACGACAAGGTCGATGTGTTTGTGGCTCTTGAGGAGGGCACGGATTGCACGCCGCTGATTGGCGATGGTGCGGGTGGCGGCGCCATCGGAGACGGTGACGGTGTCCTTGGCGATGTCAAAGCCGAGACACAGCTGCGGTTGTTGATGCAGGAAGGCCATGCCGGTGGTATCCTTAAAAGGCTTCGGATTGTTTGCGGGCGTGGCGCAAGCCAGCGGCCAATCAACTCTCCAAGCGATGGCGGACAAAGACGGCAGGGACCATGATGACGTCGGGTGCTACCCGAACCTTAGGACGGTCGCCTGCCGCCGGGACTGCCGGCTGTGATGGGCCTGCAGTCCCGGCCGCCAAACTACCCGATCCTTCTCAAACAATCCT
>NZ_LPWA01000062.1 GCF_001510895.1 Mesorhizobium loti
CCTGTGTGTTGGTTTCGGTATATGGTTGAAGTGGGAAGGAGACCGAGTGGATCCTGGTCGTCCTTGCGGACAGGCCGTGGCATGGCCCGGTCCCTTCCCACCGGTGAACCATCAACCTGAACAGTTGCACGGGGCTGTTCCAAGCAGACCCCGCACCACAGGAAGAGGCGTGGGCATGATAGTACAGAACTATGTCGGCTGCGACATCTCCAAGCAGTGGCTCGACTTTTTTGACGAGGCAAGCGGCCGTTTTCGGCAGATTGCCAACCAGGCCGATGCGATCGCTGCCTATGTGGCGGGCCTTGACCCCGATCGGGACTTCGTCGTCATGGAGGCGACAGGCGTGCATGACCGGCTGCTGCGCCACGCGCTGGCCAAGGCAGGCGTTGCGTTCTCGCGGCACAACCCCGCACACACCCACCACTATGCGAAGTCGACGAGACGGCGCGCCAAGACCGATCGTCTCGACGCCAGGATGCTGAGCGACTATGGCCGCCGCTATCAGCCTGAAGCCGAGCCGGCGCCGCGCGAACAAAACGAACGGCTTCAATCGCTTGCCCGCTACCGCGATCACCTGGTTGACATGCGGGCAACGCTGAAGAAGCACCTCGCTGAGGCCTTCGACGAGCTTGTCATTGCCGACCTTGAAGAAACGATTGCCGACTTCGACACACGCATCAAGGCGCTCGAGAGCCGGATCGCCAACCTCATTCGTCAAGCCGAGGACACTGCCCGCGACCATGCGCTGATGGTCTCCGTGCCGGGTGTCTCCAAGATCACCGCGCTCTCGCTGCTGGCACACCTGCCCGAGCTCGGCCAGCGCTCTCCCAAGTCGATCGCGGCACTCGCCGGCCTTGCCCCATTCGACAACAAGAGCGGCAAGCTCAACCGCAGGAGCCAGATCCAGGGTGGCCGATCGCGTGTGCGTCGCGCCCTCTACATGGCAGCCCTCAGTGCCATTCGAACCTGTGACCGATTCAGAAAATTCTACACCGACCTCGCTGCCCGCTCGGGCTCCAAGAAACTCGCTATCATCGCCGTCGCAAGGAAGCTCCTGGTCGTCCTCAATGCCATCATCCGCGACAAAACTGCATTCGCATGAACACAGTTGCCATGCCGTGAC
>NZ_LPWA01000063.1 GCF_001510895.1 Mesorhizobium loti
CCTCGGCCTGGCGAGCAGCAATCTCTTTGGCGAGGTTTCGCTGGTGAACGTCTTCGCCTCCTGGTGCGTCGCCTGCCGCGCCGAGCATCCTGTGTTCATGCGACTGGCCGAGGACAAGACCGTGCCAATCCACGGCCTCAACTACAAGGACCGGCCCGTCGATGCCGAGCGCTGGCTTGACACGATGGGCGATCCCTACACCCGCACCGGAGCCGACCTGGACGGCCGCGTCGCCATCGATTGGGGCGTCTACGGCGTGCCCGAGACGTTCGTCGTCGGCGCTGATGGGGTGATTGCCTACAAACATATCGGCGCGGTGACCGAGCAGGCGCTTGCGACAACCATCCTGCCGCTGATCGGCCATCTGCGCCAAAAGGCAAGAGGAGGCCAGTCATGACGTGGCTGCTCTCTTCAGGTTCGACCGGCGAACTGAACTTCCCCTGGGATGGGCGCCTCGATCCAGTTGCTCATCTCGCAACCCGTGGACGACCCAAGACGTCTTACGAACAGGAGAAACCAATATGACGATCTCAACTCAATCTTCAGCCGAGCCGGCCGCCAACCCGGCCGCGAACGCCGTTCGCGCATTCCTCGGCAATCGACGCGCGCTGCTCATCCTCGGCGCGGTCGTGCTCGGCCTCGGCCTCGTGTTCAAATGGAACTGGGTAGTGGCGGCGGGCATCGCTCCGTTTCTTCTGGCCGTGCTTCCATGCGTTGCCATGTGCGCGCTCGGCCTTTGCATGAGCAGGATGGTGGGCGGGTCAGGCAACGTGCAGCCGCCGTCATCGGACAGCGGTTCCATGCCTCCAGAATCCCTCCCGCTAATCGCGAGCTCCGGCGATCCATCCGAAACGCAGGCCGCTTCCGGAGCATCCGCCGAGCCGGTTCGCGCGGCGGATAAAAGCTGCTGTCACCACTGAAAGGAGACTCCCATGCGTACATCATTACAAGCTGTTGTGCTGGCCTCGGCCATTGCCGGTGGCCTCGCCGTAGCTCCACTCCAAGCCCAGGAAGCCACGCCACCGACCACCTCGCCCAAGGGCAGCGACATGATGGGCGGTAACAACATGATGGG
>NZ_LPWA01000064.1 GCF_001510895.1 Mesorhizobium loti
CTAGAGCACGTCCTGTTTAATCCGGTTCATACCCTGCGGCTTTGAAGTAGTTGGCACATTCGGCTGGGGTGAAGAGGTCGACGACCGCGCCGACCGTGTCCCACAAAGCCTTGATGGTTCTCTCGGCCTTTGCTCGCAGCAGCGCCTTGAGTTTGGCGAAGGCATTCTCAATCGGATTGAAGTCTGGACTGTAGGGCGGCAGGTAGAGCAGGCTTGCGCCTGCGGCCTCAATCGCGTCGCGCACGCCGGCGGCCTTGTGGGCGGGGAGGTTGTCCATGACGACTACGTCGCCCTCCGACAATGTCGGGATCAGGACCTGCTCGACATAGGCCAGGAACACGTTGCCGTTCATGGCGCCGTCGTAGACGAAGGGCGCAGTCATGCCGGTCAGCCGTAGCGCTCCGGTGAAGGTCGTGGTCTTCCAGTGGCCATGCGGCACCCCGGCCCGGCAGCGCTCGCCGCGCGGCGCTCTTCCACGCAGGCGAGCCATCTTTGTGGAGAGGCCGGTTTCATCGATGAACACGAGCTTCGCCGGATCGAGATCGAGCTGGCCGTCGAACCAGTCCCGGCGCCGCTTCAGGATGTCGGGGCGATCCTGCTCCAGTGCGTGCGCGGACTTTTTTTGAATGTCCAGCCGTGGCCGCGAAGCCAGGCGCTCAAGGCGCTGCGGCTGATCCGCACCGACTGCTCGGCGACGAGCCGCTCCACCATCTCGTTCAGTGTGATGTCCTTGCGCTCCTCGACCAGCCCGACGATGAAGGCTTCATGCGCATCGAGGCTGGAGGCGCGGCGACGCCCCTGCGGGCGTGGCGCCAGTTCGCCGATCTTCGCCCGCGCAATCCAGCGGATCGCGCTGGACACTCCCACGCCGAACCGCGCCGCCGCTTGCCGCGCCGACATGCCCTCGTCCGAGGCCTTCAAGACCCGCGACCGAAGATCCCCGCTCAATGCTCTTCCCATCGTCCACCTCCATCGAGGTGGATGTTGAATCAGCACAAAACGCAGCCGTCACATCACAATCGATTCATCGATCACAGGACGTGCTCTAG
>NZ_LPWA01000065.1 GCF_001510895.1 Mesorhizobium loti
CTAGAGCACATCCGTCGATCGATGAATCGATTGTGATGTGACACAGGCTTGCCCGGCTGATTCAACGTCCACTTTGAAGAGGTGGACGATGGCAAGGGCACTCAGTGAGGATCTTCGGTCCCGGGTTTGAAGCTTCCGACGAGGGTATGTCGGCGCGCCAGGCAGCGGCGCGGTTCGGAGTCGGAGTATCGAGTGCGATCCGTTGGGTTGCACGTGCCAAGATCGGCGAGCGAACGCCCCGGCCGCAGGGTTGGCGGCGCGGTTCTAGGCTCGATGCGCATGAGGCCTTCGTCGTCGGGCTGATCGAGGAGCGCAAGGACATCACGCTGGATGAGATGGTCGAGCGGCTTTCAGTCGAGCGGTCGGTCGGTATCGGTCGCAGCGCCTTGAGTGCCTGGCTTGGCCGGCGCGGCTGGACGTTCAAAAAAAGTCCGCCCATGCATTGGAGCAGGACCGTCCGGACGTCCTGAAGCGCCGCCGCGCCTGGTTCAACGGCCAACTCGATCTCGATCCTGCCCGGCTCGTCTTCATCGATGAGACCGGACTGTCGACCAAGATGGCGCGGCTGCGTGGGCGTGCGCCGCGTGGCGAGCGCTGTCGGGCCGGCGTGCCGCATGGCCACTGGAAGACCACCACCTTCACCGGGGCGTTGCGGCTGACCGGCATGACCGCGCCGTTCGTCTATGATGGCGCCATGAACGGCACCGTTTTCCGAGCCTATGTCGAGCAGGTCCTCGCCCCGACTCTGAAGCCGGGCGATATCGTCATCATGGACAACCTGCCGGCGCATAAGGCGGCAGGGGTGCGCGACGCTATTGAAAAGGCTGGCGCGACACTCACCTTGCTGCCGCCATACAGCCCCGACTTCAATCCAATCGAGAACGCCTTCTCAAAGCTTAAGGCGCTTCTGCGAGCCAAAGCAGAGCGCACCATCAAGGCCCTGTGGGACGCTGTCGGTTCGCTCGTTGAGCTATTCTCCCCCGCCGAGTGCGAAAACTACTTCAGGGCCGCAGGATATGATCCGGATTAAGCCGGACGTGCTCTAG
>NZ_LPWA01000066.1 GCF_001510895.1 Mesorhizobium loti
TCGACCCGGATCTGGCCCGACATCGGCAGTGCTCATATCGAGGGCTTGGCAGGACAATCTAGCCCAGGCAGGTACGTACGGTGATTGTGCGGTTGTCCTTCAGCGACCGGAGACGGCGGCAACATGGGCAAGAGCGTTGGCGCAGGGAATAGTTCATGACCTGCGCATTGGTGATGGCAATCTGGAGCCTAGCCAGAGCCTTCTTCGATTCCGCCAGCGTCAGACCCAGCTCGTGGATCGACAACACGCCGTCTGTCCGATCGAAGCTGGCGATCTCTTGTGTTTCGATCGGCGTGTCCCCTTTGTCGATCACGAGTTGAATCGCAAACCGCATTCTCTCCCCTCCGTGCTGAAGCGGGAGAACAAAGCATGCGCGCCGACAACTGTCTTCTGGCGGGCTAGGGCGCGGCCATCGCCAGTTCGCCCTTCAGAGCGGCATTCACTTTACGACGGCTGAACCGTTCGGCATCGTAGGTCGACAGTCCATCGTCCTCATAGTCGTCCTCTGGAAGTCGGACGAGCAGCGCGTAGTAGCCGAATGGACCGCCCACATCTTCGGGTGGACCAGCACGGGCGCCACCGATGCAGGTCGGATAGGTCTTGCCGTTCTGCCGTCCCACCTTCGCCTCGACCCGGATCTCGTGAACCCACATATCACCGAAATCGTATTCGTAGATGATGCGCTGACGGAGACGCAGCTGAAGGTCGGCGAGCCTGATCTCATTGCCAGATGGATCGCGGTGGCGTTCACCTGTCCTGGTCGTGCTGTACTCGCGGCCGTGCAGCTTGAACGCGTGTAGATGATAGTCCTCCCAGCCGAACGCGATCTGGACCGTGCGGTGCAGATCGTAGAGGGTCATTTGCGCTGGCACGAGCAACCGTCGCCAGATCATCGGTGAGATGCCCCGCAAGCTCACTTTCAGTTGGTACACCACGATCGCGTCATCTTCAGACATGGCCGTAACGCTACCGCATGGCCGAAGAGACCCCCAACTTTTTTATGCTCCCGCAG
>NZ_LPWA01000067.1 GCF_001510895.1 Mesorhizobium loti
CCCGCTTGATGCACGGCGGTGAGCTTTCGAGGGCCTGAGGCGGCGCTCTGGTCACCGTTGCGGTACGTTTTGACAACCCTCGTCGGGCGCCGGGGTTGATCCGTCGGTGATGGCAGGCGGGGTTTTGCGGGTTGCGGTCAGCGGGTTGGTTTCGGGGCGTCTGCGCCCCATCGTTTATGTCGCGAGTTGCGGGATGCGACTGAGGACGATGCGCAGGATGCGCTGGTCCGGGCAGGATGTCGGCAGGTGCAGGCGAATTTGGGTCTTCATCTCGACCACGCGCGCGGCGATCTTGATGAGGCGCAATCGCAACGTGTCGAATTGGGCGACGGCAAAGCTCGATCGTTTCGGCATCGCGGCGCGCAGGCCCCACATAAGCCAGTAGGCGCCGGCATGCAGGAACAGCCGGAACTGGTTAGCCGTCGCTCTTGTGCAGGATGTGCGGTCGGCAGCGAGATGCGTCTTCCAGGACTTGATGTGGTTCTCGGCCGCGCCGCGCCGGCAGTAGACATCCTCGTAGAGCGCCTTGGCCTTGCCACCGGCAAGGTTGGTGACGATGAAACGGGTATCGGCACCTTGGGCGCCGACCTCGACCCGCGCGATGATGCGTTCCATGCGGCTCCAGCTGGCGGCCCCATCCAGGAACTCCGTGAAGCGGCGGACCTTGCCCGTCTTCGCCGACTCTTCAAAGCGCGCCATCGTGCGGGTCTCCAGCTCCGCGACATGCTTGCGCAAGGTCGTGGTGGGCGCCACGCCGAGGATGAAGTCAACATCGTTGGCGCGGCACCAGTCGATGACCTGTGGACTGCAATAGTGGCTGTCGGCCCGGATCAGGATCCGGGTGTTCGGCCAGTTGCTCCGGATCGCCCGCACCAGGCGGCGCAGGTGGGGGCGGATTTCTGCCCCACTCGGCCGCCTCGCCGGT
>NZ_LPWA01000068.1 GCF_001510895.1 Mesorhizobium loti
TACAGAATCACAGACGATTCAAACGCTTCAAGCCTTTTTCCGACGGCGCTTCTTCACGCTTGACCACAGCACGAAGCAAATGTGTGCGCACGCTAGCCCGCAAGGGAGAAGGGAAGTGCTCCGGCGCATCCAACCGGGCGCAGCCACGCCTCTGCAACCTTCGCGCCGCGCCCGCAGAAATGCATCGTTTCACACAATTGCCGATTGGTGGACGCCAGTGAGTACCCGGTAGTTAATTCCTTTCAGGCGAAGGAGGGTAAAGCCGTACACCAGGGAGGAACTCGTTTGATGGACCACCAAATCGACATCGGCATACAGCCTGACGATCAGCCCTACGAAATCACCTCATTTGCAAGGAAGCATGGCCTGACGATCCCGGTCGCGGACGCAGTGCTTTTCGCCAAGGGTCCGTCGCCGTCGCGGGCTGCCTGCGATACTGCAGCGCTCGCCTTCCTCTGCGCGGTCGCGCAGTACGCCAAGAAGCAAGCCCCGCGCTAGCGGTTCAGCGACGCGCCTCACCTACCAGCTGAATTGCAGCCCCGCATTGCCGCCGACGACGTTGCCCGAGAAGGCGATGCCGAGCGTGCCGGTCAGCCGGCCGCCATGCGCGAAACCTTCGCTCAGCACCGCGGCGCCGGTAATGCCGAAGGCATTGGCGTCGCCGGCGTTGCCCCAGTTGACGCACAGCCCGAAATGCTCGCCCTGGATGAGATCCGGTGCGGCAAGGGCGGCCTAGAGCGTTTCACCGTTTCACGGAAACGGCGAACCGCTCTATCTCCTTGTTTTGGCGCAATTCCGGACGGAAAACCGCTCATACTTTTCCTGGAATTGCTCTAGATCGAGGCGCTCTCGAAGGCGCGGGTGACGCGGTCGCGATGTCGTCGACCTGACTGGCAAGAGCCGTCTTCCAGCGTATCCACGCACGCCTCGACCCCGGGGCGCGTGCTCCCCGCGCCTTCATTCACAGTTGTGAGAGAGGTCAGCGCGGCTCGGCCGCCGAGTTCAGGCCTTGGCCTTCGGCTTGGCGGCCGCCTTTGCCTTGGCGGGGGCCTTGGCGGGCTTTTCAGCCTTCGCCGCCCTTGGCTTGGCGACCTTGGCGGCGGCAGCCTTCTTTGGCGCGGCCCTGGCTTTCGGCTTCGCCGCGCCATCGATCTCGGCGGTCGCCTGGTCCCAGTGCTCCATATGCGCGCTTCCGGCCGGCCGGCCTGTTCCCAGATCTCGTGCGCCCGCCTGCGAATGCGTTCCTGCCTGTCGTCCGTCACTGTCGCCTCCATTTGGTTGGGGCCGTTCCCCGACGGAAACATTAGCCGAATTTTCCAGTGGCGTCTTGCACTCGACGCATGCGCGCCTGAACTTCGGCAGCGATTTTCCTCAGTGCGCGTCGGAGATGACGGCGACGCCCAGATACGCTGCCTTTTTTGTAATCAATCCGGCCAGATCGGCATCAGAGCGCTCGGTGCCGGTGCGCTCGCGCAGAATGGCGATCGCATCCTTCATCGACAGCAGGCCGGTGCAATGTTCGGCGAGAAGCTTGTCAACGTTCCTGGCAATGTCAGGGGATTCGACGTGAGGGTGATGCATGGCTGCGACTCCTTTCTAGGAGCCGGCATCCCCCCGCCGGAATGGCGGGAGGATCGGGGCTCGTAAGCACGTAAGGTTACTGGATGACCTGGATCACTCTACGCGTGCTCGGATCGACCAGAACCGTATGGTCGTTGACGACCGTGTATCTGTACTGAACGTCCGGCACCGTCTGCAATTCGACCGTGTCAGGCACGGTCGAGCCGACGCCGAGCTCCAGCCCCAGAACATTGACCGAGGCGATCGGATGCTTGTGGACGTATTCCTTGACGACGGTCTGCTGCTCAGGGGTGACGATCACCTCGTCCGCAGCCGCAAAGCCGATGCCGGCCATCAGAGCCAGGCCGGCGACAGCAGGAATGAGGGTGGTTTTCATCATAAATCTCCTGTTGCGTTGGCGAGCTCCGCGATGCCTCCACCAGAGCGGAAACATCGGCAGATCGAACATAGGAGCTCGCGGAGCAAACGCCTGCCGAAGGCTCTTGTTCCGTCAGCGGCAGCTAATTGGCTTCTCCCGCGGCAGCTGATGGGAACCCGTCGCGGCGGCTTCGCATTGTTTGCATTGGATGATTTGACATGCCGAAGGCCCGCCATGAAGGAAGCTTTCGTCAGAAGCGACATGCCGCTTCGCCGCCCGGTGGCGATCGCCGTCGGCGCCGGTTTCAAGCGCGAGATCGCTTCGCTGGCCGCTATGCAGAATTTCCTCAAGGAATGGCCGCCAACGATGCGCGGTGACTGCTATTGCGCGGCGGTGGAGGCCTGCGAGGCGGCGCGGTCCGGAGAGGTGAAACTCGAGCAGGCGCGGCGGGCCTTCCTCTCATTCGCCGAGAAGGCCGGCATCCTGTGGACGGGCGTCGATCCGGTGACGGCGCTACGCGAAGCCAAGATCAGGCGCGTCAGGGCAAGGCGCGAGAGCGAGGCGCGCCACTAGTTCCTCGACGCAGCGAATTTGGCAGATTGCAGATTTGCCGGCAGGCAAGATTTTTCACCGTTCGTTTTCGGCGAACCATCGCTAATGTTTGGAACTGGCTGAAGCTTCCCAATGTCGTCATCCCTGGGCGAAGTTCCGTCGCGGGACCCCTGGGGTCCATGCCGTAACCTCGAACCGACGGTGCAACGGAGCAGAATTTCGGCACCGCTGCGTCGCTCCGAAGTCACGGCAAGGATCCTATGGTCTGCGCCGCGTCGCTTCGCTCCTTGCTTCGCCACAGGATTGACGAAGCCGCGAGTGTTTTGCCAAGGCATGCGATCCGCCAACGAAACGCTATCCGACCGGTCAAGACGTCGTGCTGGGCACCTAGCCACGGAGCGACCGACTCCGCAGACCGGGGGGCACGCAACGCTGCGCTCTGCCGCCCGTTCCGGACGGCAGCCGATCGACATTGAGCAGGGAGAAGACCGGGTCAGTTCGGCGAAGCTTCGCTGAATGACTCGGTGAGGAAAGACGCGGCGATCAGGTCGTCCGCATCGATGCGTAGGGAGCCCTCGCCGCCCCCCATGATGGCCGCGACCTTCTGGAAGGTCTTCATCTCATGTTCGGTGATCCGGGCGTCATGCATCCTGGCTCGCAGATCGGCGACGCGCATCCCGAGCGAGCGGGATGTTCCGATTTCTCGTTTCGACATGTTAACTAGTCCTCCTCGCCCCCAGCCCATGCCTGTTTCGCCGCCGCCCGAATCTGCACCCTGCCAGTGGTTTGTGTTGTCTATGAGACAGAGCGGACCCAGAGCGCGAAACTCGGGCGTGGGCGGAAGGTTCCGTTAGCGTATGGTAACAAAATAATACTGGGTAAATGGCCCGCCCCCGCGGAGAGCGACGGGCCATTCCGGTTTGCAGGCCGGGTCAACGGCGATTACTGCACCACCTCGACGATCTTGCGGGTGCCGGGGTCGACGATCACAGTCTGGTTATCGATGACCACATAGCGGTATTTGACGTTCGGCACTTCGTGCAGCTCGACCGTGTCGGGAAGGGCGCTGCCGACGCTGAGCTCGACGCCGGGGACCTTCACCGAGGCCAGCGGCTGCTTGTGCACATATTCCTTGATGACAGTTTCCTGCTCAGGCTCGATGACAACATCCTGAGCGGCTACGGCGCCGGCGCCGGCCAGGAGCAGGAGTGCCGCGGCGGCTGTCGTGAGATGCATTTTCATGGTCGTCTCCTTTTGTGGGTCGAGTCGCCTCCTTCGCTGCGCCTGCGATTTTCCACAGCCGGTCGGCACTTGGTCTAACGCCGACGGAAGAGGCTTGTTCCTGCAAAAAATCGACGTGCCGCCGGAGCAAGAGCCGCCCACTGGAGTTTCGCAAAACAATCTCGGAACAATGCCTTCCAAGCCGTGTTTAACCAGCGAAGGGACCGACTTTCCGAGGAGAAATCAGATGAAACATCTTCTGATCACCAGCATGATCGCGCTCGGCGTCGGTTGTGGCGCCGCGATGGCGCAGACCGAATCCGCGCAGCCGAGCGGCGACAACAACTGTACCGCCGGCCAGGCCGACTGTCAGAAGGGTGGCAAGGCGGGCGAGCAGGCCCAGGGCAAGATGAAGCCGCAGACCGAGCAGAATGCCCAGGGCAAGGCTGGCGCCAACACCGAAGAGCAGGCTCAGGGCAAGGCCAAGATGAAGACCGATGAGCAGGCCCAGGGCCAGGCTGGCACCAGCACTGAGCAACAGGCTCAGGGCAAGACCAAGATGAAGACCGAGGAGCAGGCTCAAGGTCAGGCCGGCACGAAGACCGAGGAGCAGGCTCAGGGCACGGCCAAGTGCAAGACCGGCATGGCCAACTGCCCGAAGGGTACGAACGAGCAGGCCCAGGGCAAGACCAAGATGAAGACCACTGAGCAGAACGCCCAGGGCACCTCCAAGACGCAGACCCAGCAGAACGCTCAGGGCAAGGCCGGTACCACTACTGAGCAGAATGCCCAGGGCACTACCAAGATGCAGACCCAGCAGAACGCTCAGGGCAAGACCGGTACAACTACCGAACAGAATGCCCAGGGCACAACCAAGATGCAGACCGACCAGAACAAGACGGCCTCGATCACCAACGTGACCGTCGAGCAGAAGACGCAGATCACGCAGATCATCCACGAGACCCACGTCCAGCCGGTTCGCGATGTCAGCTTCGACATCTCGGTCGGCGTCGAGGTCCCGCGGCACAAGATCCGCCTGCACCGGGTGCCGGCGCGCATCGTCAAGATCGTCCCTGCCTACGAGGACTTCGAGTACTTCGTGCTGGCCGACGGACGTATCGTCATCGTCGATCCGAACACTTACACGATCGTCGCGATCCTCGAGGCCTGATCCGGACAGCATCCCGACAGGAGGAGGCCCGCCGCGCCGCAAGGCCTGGCGGGTTCTTTTTGTTCCTGCGCCGGCAAGCTGTCGAAGCTGCGTTGTCTCCCCGAACGCGGCGGCACGCCGTCGATCGGGCGCGGCGGCACGCCGTCGACCGGCGGGAGATTGGGCAAGGTTATTTGGGGAAGCGGGAACCCGGACAGCCCGGCCTGCTTATCGTGATGACACAGGACTTCGCAGACCGGGCCGTGTCCAGCAATTGAATGCCAGGCATGAAGAATGTGCATCTGTTAAGCCGGACGCGCAACTCACGGTATGCGAGAGGCTGAAACCTGTTCGCCTTACGATCGCCACCGCATATCCATCGGCCCGGCCTCCAAGAACGGATAAACCGGCCCCGCCGCCTTCGCAGGAAAGCGACGGAGTCGGCCTCCCGCCGATGAAGGGACGTTCTCGGCGGTTGTAGCAATTCTAGCCAAGCAGGATTCCTGCGGTCGCGAAGATGACGCACAAGCCGAACAGCGGTGCGAGAAGCCACCGCGCCTCATAGACGCTGCGGTCCATCAGCTCCTCCTCATCAATGCGATCAAAGGGAACGGATCGGCTTCGGCTTGGTTCCTGAAACAGAGGTCCCGGACCGCAGGTCCTGATCGGCATCGGTCCTAAGGCCTATGATACGGAAACTTCCTGCAGTCTTGCGATCCTGCCGGAAAAGGTGCAAGGGTCGAGACGGGTAGAAAATGGGCGAGATCGCCGGAACCGGTAGCGGTTGCGGCGCTCGGTTGGGCAAATGTATTTTCCGCAGTTTCTTGTGGGAATGACGGCAACGCTCCTGGTGGTCCTGGGTTGGACCTACGCGTCCACGGGATCGGTCTGGGCATCGCTCGGCTGGACGTTCCTGGCGGGCGTGGTGCTGCAGGCAGGCTACTTCGTGGCCGTGCTGTGGCTCGTGCAGGCCGAAGGCCGGGTGACGGACGAGAGCAAGGCGACCGACACCGGCGCCGCCAAGCTGCCCGGTCCGTTCGAGCGCGACGGCATCATCCACGCGCTGATCTCGCGGCTGTTCCCAAGGCTGCTGCCGTAATTTAGCGGTTCAGCGCCAGCGGAAGGCGCGTCGCCCCCCGACACTCGTCTTGGAACCCCCCGGGAGCGGCCCGGCACCCTTTGTCTCAAGGGGCAAGAGCACCGGGCCTGACCGGGCGAGGACCGCTTACGGGACTTCTCTAGTTGGGCGCACCGGCTAACAAAGAAATATACGCCATCGCTAATATGATAGGAATGCATCCATAAGGAGCAAAGCGGGAGTAGCTCGCCATGTGCGGCACGGCTCGGCGGGATTGCAACCGCCGAGACGCCCGTTCGAGCGGGACGGACGCCTGGGCCAATATCGTATGCGGCGATGGCAGCCGTGCCGACGAACCAAAGCACGTCGCGTTGAAGCGGGTTCAAGCGACGCGCTTGCCGGTGCTGCGTCAGCGCGCGGTGGCGGCCGTGGCCGAGCGCACCGTTTCGGCAGCCGAGAAGACCACGAAGGCAAAGACCAGCACGGATGCGGCGACGATCAGCGAGCCGATCGCCACGACCGGCTCGACATCCGGATGGCCGCCCGCCAGCATCCAGTAGAGCGCCGGCAGCATGATGACGAGGCCGACCGTATAGAGGCCGTAATGGATCATGGCGACGCGGCGCTCGGCCTTGGCGGGATTGAGCGCGTAATAGCCGCCGAAGATGGCGCTGGTGACCCAGCCGAGAAGGTTGATGTGGGCGTGCGCCGGGAATGCGCCGTGATCGCCCGAAATCGCCATCTGCAACCCGGCGGCTATGCCCAGGACGAGAAAAACGACGGCAGTTTTAAAGAAAAGCTCCGAAACCCGCGGCATTTTGTTGTCCTCCCAATGCCCTGTGAACCCTCACCCGCCAAGTCTACACGCTGCAAGGCATATTAGCCATGATGCACTGAGGCGGCGGCGCGTTTTGGTGTGGATGAAACTATCTTCAAGCCGGCGGGACAACCACACTACCAGCCGCGCTCTCAAGTCGTCGTCGATTGCCTGCGGGACCGGCCGGATGCACGGCGAAAGCCCTGCGCTGCGTCACTCTGATCGAATGCTGGGTCGAGCCTTGGCGTTGGGGTAGCGCCGAAGGTTCAAGGCCGGCAACGCCTAAGCCTTTCGGAGAACTATTATCCTTGCGATGAAAGACTAAAGTAAAACCGCCAAAAGAGGGTGGTAACATGGCAACTGAAAGCACGAAACACACAGAACGGATGCCCGATAATCTGGTTTCAGAAGCTCAGGCGCGTCGCGATTTTCTCAAGAAGGCCGGCCGCTTCGCGGCGGTGACGCCGCCAGCCATAACGCTCCTGCTCGCCACGAGCCTGAACTCCACGGCAATTGCCAAGTCAGGTGGCGCCAAGTCAGGTGGTGGCAAGTCAGGTGGATCACGCCCCGGCAATGGATGGGGTGACAAGAACCACATTCACCGCCGCCCCTTGACTCAGACTCAAGGCTACCTGTCCGATCACGGTCGATCCGACAGCTATGGCGGCGGATCCCACGGCGGCTCGAGGTCCGGCGATCCCAACTAGCGCTGACCTTGCAAAGCTAGTGATTTTCCTTCGGCATTGGCGGCGCCGGCGCTCAGCATTCGCGGCGGTGACGGCGGTCGTCGGCGATGAGCGCAAGCACCTCGGTTGGGTCGCGATCGAGGAACGCGGTCATCCTAGGGTGTGCACCAGCCAAAACAAAATGCCGCCGGATTGGCCCCGGCGGCATGGCAGTCCACCCTCTGGCAGGTTCGCGCCTTACGGCGTCGTGGTCGACGCGGCTGCTTGGTCGATCTTGTCGGCCAGCACGCCCTTGGCCCAGTCGGTGACCTCCTGATCGACCGGCTTGTTGGCCATGCCCTGGAGCGCCGCGTCGAGCGAGGCGTCGTCGGGGGCAGGCGCGTTATCGACCGCGGTCTGGGCATCCGCGACCGCTTGGGTGTCATCGGTGATTGCCGTGTTCTGTGCGTCGATCTGCGCCTGCACGTCGGCGATCTGCGCGTCGAGAGCCGCCTGCTGTTCGGGCGTGAAGCCGGTTGTGTCAGTCGCATTGAGGTCGGCGAGCTGCGTGGTGAGGTCGGTGAGCGCGGCCTGGTCGGCGGCCAGCTTGGCGTTTGCCGCGTCGAGCTCGGCCTGCGCGTTCTGCGCTGCCGCTGCCTGCGTCACATAGGCCTGGATGCCGGCGAACTTCTTGCTCTTGGAGTTCATGTAGGCGTTGATGTTTCGCTGCAGCGAGTTCAGCCGGCCAAGCTTGGAATGGATGTTCTTTTCCTTCGGCGTCGCAGCCGTGGTGGTGTCGTCGGTCGCGGTGTCGTCGGTCGAGGCGTCAGCGGTGGTCGTGTCGGTACCCTTGTTGTGCCCGGGGGCCGATGCCGAGTTGCCGTGCGAGGCGCCGCTGTTGCCGTTGCCGCCACCATTGCCGCCGCCATTGCCATTGCCGCCGCCATGGCTGCCGCCATTGCCGTGGCCGCCGCCGTTTCCGCCGGCCCCGGCAAGCGCCGGAGTAGCCGCGACCGCCAGAATGGCCAGTGATGCTAAAAGAGTTTTTCGGATCGTCATCGTGTTTCTCCGCAGGTGAATCGCCACCACTGCCCAACCGCTAGGTCGCGTCATATGAGAATTCCCTAATGGCTTGGAGTAACTTTTAGACAAATACCGTCGCGACAGGGGAGAAAGCCGGGAAAACTTCCCTGGCGACGACCAAATTATCGCATTAACCTATTGAAATTATTTAATAAATAAATGGTCTACGCTCGGGGCCGCCCTCTGGAACAATGAAGGCCCATGCCGCATCGGACCATGGGCCCAACGCTATGCGGCCTGGATCGGCCGAAGTGACACATATGCTTGTTTATGCAGTTGTTTTCGGGAAAAAGCCGCGCGAATTCTGGGCGCCGGGCGCGGGAGCCATCAGCGCTTGGCTGGTCAAGCGCGATAGCGGTTTGTTCTTACACAATCCGGACGGACATCGTTATATACTGTTATATGGTTTTCCTGGAATTGCTTTAGTTCTCTAGCGCGGCCTTCGCGTCTTCATCATCCTGGGGCGGAGCAAAGAGCGAAGCGACGCGGCGCAGCCCCCAGGATGACGACGGCTATAGCTCCTAATCAGCTCGGCAGGCGGCCGATTCGGCTCCGGCTATGTCGGGCAAGCTCCCTTCACGCTGTCGAGCAGCGGCACGTTCACCGTGGTCGATTGGCTGATCGGGAAGGCGCTGAAAAACGGGAAATCGATGACGAAGGCATAGCTGGCGTTCACATGCGCCATGCAGAAGCCGCCGTTCGCCGGATCGGTGGCGATCGTGACGCTCACATTCTGCAGGCCAAGTGCCTGCAGCTTCTGCGTCGCGATCGTCTGGATCTGCGATTGGGTCATCGTGTTGTTGAGCTGCAGCGAGCGCGCGGAGGCCTCCAGCGCGTAGCGCACGCTGGACATGTTGTTCATCGACCAGCCGAAGGCGAAGATGCCGAAGAGCAGCATGATCAGAAAAGGCACGATCAGCGCGAATTCAATCGCGGCTCCGCCGGAGCTGTCGCCGGCAAACGCCTTTGCTCTCTTGTCAGCGGACACGGACCACCTGCAGGTGGGAGAGCGCCGTGTCATGAGGGAAGACGCCGAAGCTGAAGGGCGGCACCCAGGTGCCCGACGCCTGGATCTGGACATAGGTCGAGGGGAGCTTGGATCCCGCGCAGACGGTCGACGACACGACCACGGTGGTTCCGCATTTGTAGGTGCGGGAAATCGCGACCGCCGCATCGGTCGGCTTCTTTTGCCAGCCTGCGAGCGCGGCGGCCTGGATGGCGTTGTCATCGCTGGCACCGGCTAACAGCAGGTTCGCCGCCGTCTTCACGCCGGACCGCATCGCCAGCGAGCTGGTGACATAGGACCAGCCGTCGGCGATGCCGAAGAGCGCGGTGCACAACACCGGCAACACGAGCGCGAATTCCACCGCGGCGGCGCCGGAGCGGTTCTTGCGGAAGCGGATCGCTGTTGGCCCCATGCCGCTACTCGACGACCGCGACCGACGGTGCCGCGGGGATTTGCCTCATCCCGAGGCTCGTGCAATCCTGCTTGACAGTGGTGCTGCCAGACCACTGGATGGTGTTGGCAACCACCTGCGTGCAGCCGCCCGTCCCGGAGAAGTTGCCGAGATAGTTGACCTGCTGCCTGGGAAAATAAATGGCGCCGGTCAGCAACGAGTTCGCCGTGCCGTTGAAGGTGCTCTGCGCCGCGTTCCCGTTCCTGTCGCCATAGAACAGCACACCGGAATAGGTGCCCGAGGTCTGCGCGCTGAGTGTGACCTTGGCGTTGCCGTTCATGCTGACGGTGTTGCTCCCGGCCATGAAGATGGTCACCCCGCTGCCGGTGCTGGTGACGACCGCGCCCGCGTTGATCTTCAGGCTGCCCTGGACGACATAGACGCCTTCAGAAAGCGTGACATCGCCCTTGAGGTCCATGCCGTTGCAATAGGTGCCGGCCACGAGCGTTTGCGATGTTTTGCTGCCGTTGACTTTCTGGCACGGGTTGGTGGCCACCGGCGTCGGCAGGTCGGAGAACGGGTCGCGGCGGGCAATGCCTGGGTGATAGGGGTCTTGCAGACCGTGGTCGCCGGATTGTTCAGCGCCACGCCGCCAACCGTGATCAGGCAGTCGGCCTTGAGCGCGGCCGATCCCTGCGTCTTGATGGCATCGCTGGCGGTCGAATTCGCCATGATCGAGCAGCCGACCAGGCTGACGTTGGTGTTGCCGGAAAACAGCGCCGCCTGCGAGGCCGACGGATCGAGCGCCTCCACGCAGGCCTTGGAAGCATCGGTGATCAGCGCCACCGCCCTCGCCTGCTCCGATACCTGGCTCTGGGTGAAGATGGCGGTGAACATCCGGTCGAGCTTCTGGTTGAGGATCACCTCGACCGCCTTCTTGGCCGTGTTCGGCCCCGAGGTGGGCGGCGTGTGAACGGTGATGGTGCCCGTACCCAGCCCGTTGTCGGTGGCCGACTGCGTGGCGGCCGCCGTGATTGCCGCGGTGTTGGATCCGGCGACCTTCTCCAGCGCGCCGGCATAGGCGGCGGCGTCCGCCGTCGCCTGCAGCTTCAGGCTCGAATAGTACCAATAGGACGTCTCGACGCCGAGCCCGGCCCCGCCGACGACGACCGGCAGGGCGAGCGCGAAGATGGTTGCAACATTGCCGCTCTCGCCGCTTCGCAGGCAACGGGAGAAGAAGTGTTTGAAAATTCGACCGAATGAGGCCATGCCGAGCGCGCCCAAGCTATCCCAGCCATCACGTTCAACACCCGCCGCTAAATGAATGGCTAATTTTTTTCCTCGACTTGCGGCTTTTGGACCCCTGGGGGCGTATTTGCCACCTTACGTCGCAGGTCATCGGACTTAGGTCCCAATTAGCGTCAGACTAAGGTGTAACTAGTAAAGAATGCTGATATTTTAGCATTTCCTGCATTTTATCTTTTTCGGAAATCCCCCGTAGAGACAGGATGGCGTATCGCTCTGCCATATCCGGCGAGGGCGGCTCCGATGATTGGACAGTTCTGGGCTTCGAAGTCCGGCAATTTCGCGCTGGCGACCGCGATCGCCATGGTGCCGCTGATGCTCGTCGTGGCCGGCGCTGTCAACGTGGTGGGCACGAGCGACGACGCCGCGCAATTGCAGAATTCGCTGGACGCGGCCGGGCTTGCGATCGGCACGAAATACCAGCCGAGCATGTCGGCGAATGATGTGCGGCAGCTCGGCCAGACCTTCTTCGCAGCCAATATGAGCGCCGCCGACGCCGGGGAATATTCGGGCAGTGTCGACGCCTTCCAGGCAACGGCCAGCGGCGATCCGAGCGCCTATACGATTTCGCTGTCGTCGAGCATCAGCCGCCCGGCCTTCGTCAGCGGCGCACCTGCCTGGCAGGCGACGCGCTCGGCCTCCATCAAGGTCAAGCCCGGGGCGCAGGCATGTGTGCTGGCGCTAGATCCGCATGTGAGTTCCGCGGTCAGTCTGCAAGGTTCGACCAATGTCAAGATGAACGGCTGCGTGATCGCCGCCAACTCGGACGCGGCCGGCGCCGTCAGCCGGGGCGGCTCGGCGATCGTCAGCGCCGCATGTGTCTCGACGGTCGGCACGACCTCCGGCCTGACGTTGCCCAACGCCACGCTTTCGTGCGGCGCGCCGCTGGAAAACCAGTATGCGTCCTTCGATCCGCTGGCCAACGTCACCCCGCCTGCCTACGGGATGTGCCAGTCGGTCCCCAACGGAAAGACGATCACGCTGTCGCCCGGCACCTATTGCGACAAGACCTTGTCAGGCAAGATCACGCTCAGTCCGGGCATCTATGTCCTGCGCAACGTCACCATAAAGCCCGGCGGCAATGGCAGCCTGACCGGCCTGGGCGTGACGATCTTCCTGATGGAAGGCTCGCAGATCATCATCAACGCCAACGAGGCGGTGAACCTTTCGCCCATGACCACCGGTCCCTACGCCGGTATCACCATCTTCCAGGCCCACGGCAACACACAAGCGCTGACGATCAACGGCGGATCCGGCTCGGTGGTGAGCGGCTTCATCTACGCCCCCGACGCGGCGATCACCTATGCCGGCAATTCGGACATGAATGCCGAAGGCAGTTGCCTGCGACTGGTCGGCAAAACCGTCGCTATGACGGGAACCTCAGCCGTCAAGTCGGACTGCACGGCCGCGCTCGGCAACCGCGAGATGTATGCCGGCAGGATGATCACGCTGGTGAAGTAGCGCCAATCTCCCCTCGAGGGAGGAGATCACAGTTCGCCCACGATATCCGCGCCCGGCTGCTCGTCGAAGAGCACCGCGCAGCCGCGCTCCAGCGCCACCTGGCTCAAGGCATTCGCCGCCGCCTCGTCCGACGAGACGAAGTCGCCGGTCAGGACGCGCAGTTCCTCGACGGCTTTCGACATTGAGATGAAGCGCCCGGCCGCGCGATCGCTCGCGCAGGCATCGACGACGCAAAGAAGATCGATGAGTTCGAAGCTATCCATGGCGGCCTCCGCCCACAGCATCCCTTCGCGGGAGTCAACGGCGCGACGTGCGCCCAGGTTCCGCTCACGAATTAGACAACGGCCTTTGGGGCGCGAGCTTGAGATCGAAGCGCGGCGGCAGGCAAGGCTCGAAGCAGACCTTGCGCACGGATCCGGTCGTGGCCGGATCAAGCGGAAGCAGAATGACCATCTGCGCGTGACGTTGCGGCCAGAGCGGCCTGCCGAAGACGAGGAAGATGCCGGCGATCACGGCTGCCAGCAAAAGGGCGGCGAATAGGTTCGCGATAAACTCGCCGGGCTGCATGGGCCTCTCCCTAGAGCAGTTCGCCGAACTGCTTTCCTTGTTCGTCGCAATTCCGGACGGAAAACCGCTGCGCACTTTTCCTGGAATTGCTCTCTTGCCTGTCGCAATTCCGGACGGAAACCGCCGCGCACTTTTCCTGGAATTGCGACGGGAGCTGCCCGCCACATCGCAGGAGATGGCGGGCACTCCACTCTGAGCCGCCGATGAAGGGACTTTGTTCGACGACCTGTCAGGCAATGAATTGCCAGCGTACTTGTTTCCAAAAAACCAGCCGCTCGGGCCTCTGCAGTGCAAGGTGAGACTTCAGTCGCACCGTGGCTACGGACCGTAGCCCCCAGGCGCAACCAGTTGGGCGGGAACACGTTGACTGAGCGGCTACTCCAGCACTGGCCCGCGTCGGAAGGCGCGGGCCCCTTTTTCTCGCCGGCAGCTCTCAGCCGTCCATTTCCATCGGCTTATGCGCGGGCCTTTGATGCCACACGACCTGGCGGAAATCCGTCAGTTCGACAACCTGGTCGCAGACCGGACAGATGTAGCTGTCACAACATTGGCGGAGCGCCGGCGGGTCACGACGGGTGCCAAGGACCCGCGGATCGGTTTCCATTTTCGGAGCCAGATGAAGCATCGGTTTCCTCCCTGTTTTTTGTTTGATTGTCTCCGCCCGATGGTCCTCCCCGCCCGGCTACGTCCCTGCCCAGTGTGCGGCGCACACCTGGCCAAGCTCGAGACTGTTCTGGTTGGGGATCGCGACGGCGGCGACGGGTTCGTCCAGACCGGTTGCCGAGGATTCATCGAATTCTCCCTTTTTGGGGCGAGAACGGATGGTCCCTCAACCATCGTCGTGCCGACGTTTGGAAGCAAAGCACGGTTCATAGCGGCGCGCATTAACTTTCGACATAAGGGGGCAACGAATCCGCCAGGCGGCGCCGCCTCTGGCCTGCCCGTCCTCCGCCGCAGCTCCCCCACAAGGGGAGATCGCCAGCTCTGGCGTCGCACGCAACCGCTCCAATCGCCTCGGTTGCAACCGGTTGTAGACGTTCTCTTGTGCGGTGCGGCGGCTTGACAAGAAACTGCTTTTGTTCTCTTTATGTTTCGATCAACACCGCTTACAACAGCCGCTGCTAATGCTGCAATGCCGAAAAGCGGACGGGATGGAGACGGGAGCGCGCGATGCCCGCCACGAACGCCGCTTCAGCCGCCACCATCCTGCATGCCGATCTCGACGCTTTCTATGCGTCCGTCGAGCAGTTGCTCGATCCTTCGTTGCGCGGCAGGCCGATCGCGGTCGGCGGCGGCGTTGTGCTTGCAGCCTCCTATGAGGCGAAGGTTTTCGGCGTGCGCGGCGGCATGCCCGGCCGCAAGGCGCGCGAGCTCTGCCCGCAGCTGATCTTCGTCGGCGGACGATTCAGCGAATACCAGCGGCTTGGCGACGCCGCGATCAAGATGCTTGACGATTTCACGCCGCTGGTCGAGCGCATCTCGATCGACGAGGCTTTTGCCGATGTCGCCGGCTGCACGCATCTGTTCGGGCCGCCGGAGGAGATCGCCAAGACCATCCGTCATCGCGTGAAGAGCGAGCTCGGCCTGCCGATCTCGATCGGCGTGGCGCGGACAAAACATCTCGCCAAGATCGCCTCGCAGGTAGCCAAGCCCGACGGGCTGGTGGTGGTCGAGCCCGGCACCGAGCTTGCCTTCCTGCACGATTTGCCGGTGTCGCTGATGTGGGGCGTCGGCCCGGCGACCAAGGCCAGGCTCGCCGAGATCGGCGTCGAGACCATCGGGCAATTGGCGCGTACGCATAGCGGTGCGCTGGAGCGGCTGATCGGCCACGCCGCCGGCCAGAAGCTCGCAGCGCTCGCTTGGAACCGCGACCCGCGTCCGCTGGAGACGCACAGGCGGGCGCATTCGGCCGGCGCGCAGTCGGCGCTCGGCCGCAAGCCCGCGCTGCCGCGGGTCTTCGTGCCGACGCTCCTGCATCTGGCCGACCGCGTCGCCAGCCGCCTGCGCGCCAAGGACCGGCCCGGCCGCACGGTGACGGTGCGCGTACGTTTCGCCGACATGCGCGCGGTCACCCGCTCGGTGACGCTGGAACAGCCGATCCAAGCCACCACGGTGCTCGCCGAAATCGCCGAGGAGCTGGTGCGCGGCGTGCTCGCCGCCCATCCGAGCGAGCGGGAAATCTCGCTGCTGGCGATCTCGGTCTCGCATCTGGAAGAGCATGCCGAGCTGCAGCTCGAGCTGCCGCTCGGCCTTGCGGATGAGAAGCTGAAGCCCGGCAGCCGCCGGGGGCTGGCCCGCTTCAGCGCCGACCGCGCTATCGACAAGATCCGCCAGCGCTTCGGCAAGGAAGCCGTCGGCTACGGCACGGTGGCGCTGGAAGTCGCGCGTTCGGTGCCGGATGAATTCAGGGAGCTGGCCGAGAAGGAGCTGTAGAGGGGCGTTGGAGCGAGGCGCCGAAGCTGCCAATCTCCCCCCTCGTGGGGGAGATGTCCGGCAGGACAGAGGGGGGCGCCGTAGAGTAGAAGCGTTGGCGGCACAAACCTCAGTTCCGTAACTCCGACCATGCCGCACACTCCCCTATCGCCACAGCATCGCGCCAACGCGAAATCTATGCGTAAGGTCATGACTGACGCGGAGTTGAAGCTATGGAACGAACTCCGTGCGCACCGGCTGATGGGTCTGGGATTCCGCAGGCAGTTTCCAATCGCAGGCTATATTGTCGACTTCGCCTGCTCGAAGAAAAAATTGATCGTCGAAGTCGATGGCTCACAGCACGGCGACGCAGATCGTGCAGGTGCTGACGAGGTTAGAACCAAGCGCTTGGAACAGGATGGCTGGACCGTTCTGCGCTTCTGGAACGACGATGTCATCCGCGACATCGACAATGTCTGCCAGCATATTGTTATTGCGGCGGGATTGGCTGGACCGATCTGAGACGCTGGCGGGACAGCGCCCCCTCTGTCCTGCCGGACATCTCCCCCACGAGGGGGGAGATTGGCAGCTTCGGCGCCTCGCACGGTTTCAAGGATAATGCCTTCGCCGCAGCCGACCGTCTCCCCCTGCGACGAGATCAAGCGCTCCGCCGCTGGTGCCCGCCCTCAATCGGTCTCCGCGATCTCCCAGTCCAGCCGCATCGTCGCGCTCATCGTTTCCCCATCATCCAGCGGCGTCAGCCCCTCGCCGTGATGCGCGTCGACCGGATGCGACACGGGCTCGAAGCAGAAGAAGCCGGCATCGGGCGACGGCGAATAGAGGATGTAGACGTCGAGCTCCGGCGAGGCGCTCAGCGTGATCGCGATGCCGTCCTCGAGCTGCGTGATCGAGGCGCGGCCATTCCAGCCGTCGAAGGCGTTGTTCACCCACTCCAGCGGCAGCGGGATGGGGCGCTCGAAGTCCCAACCCGGACGCTCGCTCACCGGCACGACGCCGACAGGCAGGTGGCGCTCGTCCTCCAGCCAGATGCGCTTGGCTTTTGCGTGCAGCAGGGTCGTGTCACCGCGCGGGAACCAGGGATGGAAACCGAGGCCGTAAGGCAGGCGCATGCCGGCGCGGTTCTCGACCGTGAGGTGCGCCTCCAGCGCGCCGTCGCGCAGCGCATAGGTGACCGACGCCGTGTAGCGGTAAGGGCCGATCGCGCCGTCTTCAAGCACCAGTTCGGCCTCGGTATCGGTGCGATCGACAAGCCGCCACGGCTTCTGGAAACCGTCGCCATGGATCGGAAGGGACTCTCCCGGCACATTCGGCTCGACCACATGGAAGCGGCCTTCGAAGGTGAAGCCGCCGCCGGAGATGCGGTTCGACCACGGCACCAGGAGCTGGCAGCCGGAGGTGCCGGTGCCGTCCCCGGCCTCAGCAGCGGAACCGGCGCGCCGCCGAAAACGAGCGCGTCGTAGCGGGCGATGGCCGCGCCCTGCTCCGGCGCCAAAACGAGGCTCGAATACCCGTCGTTCAGTTCGACCACGCCCGCCATCGCCTCACCAGCCGCCGTCGACGGCGATGTTCTGGCCGCTGATCATGTCGGAGGCCGGCGAAACGAGGAACAGCACGAGCTCTGCGACATTCTCAGGCTCGATGCGCTTCTTGAGGCTTTGGTTCTCGAGGATCCAGTCATTGTACTCTTTCAAACGGTCGCCGAAGACGCGCTCCTCGGCCTCCGAAACCACCGCGCCGGGCGAGACCGCGTTGACGCGGATGCCATGCGGGCCGAGCTCGCGCGCCAGCGATTTGGTGAGGCCGAGCATCGCGCCCTTCGACGCGACATAGGGCACGTAGCCGTCCCAGCGGCCGTTGAGCGTGATCGAGCAGAAATTGACGATCTTGCCGTAGCCCTTCGCCTTCATGCCCGGCGCGCAGCGCGCGCCAGCGCGAAGCGGCCGAGGAGTTGACGCGGATCTGGTCCTCATATTCGGCCAGCGAGAATTCCTCGAACGGGCGGTTGATGATCAGCGCCGCGTTGTTGATCAGGATGTCGATGCCGCCTTCCCTCGCCGCCAGCGCGGCGACGGCCGCTTCCGCCTCGGCCAGAAGGTTGAGATCGCAGCCGACGAAGGCGACATCGCCCTTGGCCTGCTTGCCAAGCGCCGCCACCGTCTCCGCAGCGTCCCCGATGTCCGGGCGGTCGAGCACGAGCACGCGGGCGCCGGCCCGCGCCAGCGTCACCGCCTGAGCGCGACCGAGCGAGCCGAGGCCGCCCGTCAGCAGCAGCTTACGACCAGCGAGCGTCTTCATTGCCGCCTCACAGAACACCGTGCACTTCGTCGATCGAGGTGTCCTCGATGCGCTTGTCCAGCACCACCTCGCCGCGCGCCATCGCCACGATACGGTCGCAGCAGTCGAAGACGTGGTGCATGTTGTGGCTGATGAAGACGCCTGTCACCCCCTGCCCCTTCAGGCCGCGCACGAAGCCGATCACCTTGTTGGTCTCCTTGACCGAGAGATGGTTGGTCGGCTCGTCGAGGATCATCACCTTCGACTTGAAATGCATGGCACGCGCGATCGCGACCCCCTGACGCTGGCCGCCGGACAGCTCGCCGACAAGAGCATCGGGCGAGCGCAGATGCAGGTCGACATTGGCGATGGCGCGGATGCTCTCCTCGGCCATCTTCTTCTGGTCGAGGATACCGACGCCGAGGACCGAGAACCGCGTCGGCTCGCGGCCGATGAACAGGTTCCTTGCGATCGACATGGTGGGGACCATCGAGTTGTATTGGTAGATGGTCTCGATGCCGAGAGCCATCGCATCGCGCGGGGTGGCGATGCTGACCGGCCTGCCCTCGACCTGGATCTCGCCCGCGTCCGCTCGATGGACGCCGGACAGGATGTTGATCAGGGTCGACTTGCCGGCGCCATTGTCACCGACCAGGCCGAGCGCCTCGCCGCGCCGGAAGTCGAGGGTCACCCCTTTCAGCGCATGCACGCCGGAATACCATTTGTGCAAATTGCGCACCGAGATGATCGCGTCGCCCACCGCTTCAACCCTCCATCTTGATCGCCTTGGCGCGCTTGCGCATCCAGGCATTGGCGACGACGGCGAAGATGGTCAGGAAGCCGATGGCGAACTTGAACCAGTTGGCGTCGACGTGGCTCAGCACAAGGCCGTTGTCGATGACGCGGATGAGCGTCGTGCCGATGATGCCGCCCATGACGGTGCCGATGCCGCCGGTGAGCGAGGCGCCGCCGATGACGGCGGCGGCCACCGCCTGCAGCTCCAGCCCCTCGCCGATCGACGGCAGCGGCGAGCCCAGCCGCAGCACCTGCAGCATGCCGGCGAAGCCGGACAGCACCGAGCACAGCATGAAGCAGACGATCTTGACCCTGGCGGTCGGGATGCCCATCGAGGCGGCGGCCGGCAGGAAGCCGCCGGTGGCCTTGATCCAGTTGCCGAAATTGGTGCGCGACAGCATCAGCGAGGTCAGCACCGCGACCGCCGCGAACCACAGGAACGACATGCGGAACATGTTGCCCGGACCGACGAAGGAGGTGAACAGCCAGTTGGGCAGGTCGGCGGGCAGCAGCGGCGGGAAGCCGCCGGAGACGACGACGGTGAGCGAGCGCGCCATGAACAGCATGCCGAGCGTGGTGATGAAGCTCGGGATGGCGAAGCGGATGGTGACGTAGCCATTGATGAAGCCGATGACCGCCGAGACCACGAGCCCGGCAAGCAGCGCCAGCGGGAACGGGGCGCCATGCACCATCAGCACCGCCATCGTCATCGGCATCAGCGCGAAGACCGAGCCGACGGAGAGGTCGAACTCGCCGCTGATCATCAGAATGGTGACGCCGATCGCGACGAGGCCCGCCTCCGGCAGGATGCCGAGGATGCCGCGCAGATTGTCGGCGTTGAGAAACACGCCATGCGAGCGCACCTGGAACAGGACGATGAGCAGCACCAAAAGGATCAGCCCGGCCAGCTCCGGCTTTTCGAGATAGGTCTTGAACAGGCGCTTCAACGAATGGCTCCGGTGCTTGAAGGTCTAAGGCGCGTTGCGCGCCTGTGCAATTTTCCTGGAATTGCTCTCAACTCAGAGACCGTTTCGAAACTCGCTCCTGCGAGTCATATGGAGGCGTTTTCGAGAACCGGAGCGGAGCGTACATTCAAGTACGTGAGCACCGGAAGCGCAGAAAACGCCTTCAGATGGCCTCAGGAGTAGAGTTTCCAAACGGTCTCAGCGCATGCCCTGCGCGGACAGCGCCATGATGCTGTCGGCCTCCTTCGGCCGCACGATGCCCTGCCCCGTATCGATATCCGACGGAGCCAGGCCGATCTTCTTGTTGAGATAGGCCTCCATCACCGGCATGAAGCCCTGCATGTAGGGCTGCTGGTCGACCAGCGCCTGGACATAGCCCTTCTGCATCTGCTGCAGCACCTCGGGCACGAGGTCGAAGCCGCCGAGCAGGACCTTGCCCGGCGCCACGCCGCGATCGGCCAGCACGCGCGCCACGCCGGCGCACCAGAAGCCGGTGTCGAAATAGGCCGTGGTGTCGGGATGCGCGTTGAGATAGGCGCCGACGCGATCGGAGGTGATGGCGAGATCGGTGCCGCTGTCGATGCGCTCCCACGACACGTCGCGGTCCTTATGGGCGGCCTTGTATTCCTCGAGGAACTGCATGACGCCAGCACCGCGGGTTTCCGACCAGTTCTGGCCGGGCGCGGAGATGCCGACCAGCACCTTGATCGGGCCGTCCTTGGGGAAGCCTTCGGAAATCGCCTTGGCGAGCGAATAGCCGGCCGGCTTGAAACCCTGGCCGACGAAGGCCTGCCGGGCATTGCCCTTGGCGCCCTCGGTGTCGTCGACATTGACGGCGATCACCAGCACGCCGGCGTCGCGCGCCTCCTTGATGACATCGTCGAAGGCATGGTCGTCGACGATGGAGGTGAGCAGCGCGTCGGGCTTGGCGGCAAGGGCCGCGCGCATGTTGGCCACCTGCTGCTCGATCGAGCCCTCGGTCTGGGTGAAGACCATGTTGCAGGTCGCCTCGACCTTGGCGCAGGCATCGTCGAAGCCTTTCTTCACCGCCTGCCAGAACGTGTTCGAGGCCGACGAATGATGAGTGAAGACGATGTTGAGCCCGTCGGCGCGTGCCGCCGGTTGCCACCCGATGAGAGCGGCGCCGAGCAATAGCATTGCGGTGAGTTTTCTCATGTCTGTTCCTCCCTTTGGATCTTTCTAGATGTCTGGCCCGTCGCTGACGCGGCGATGGACGGTGTAGGCGCGGCCAAGCTCCGGACTGAGCGCTAGCCCCAGCCCCGGCCCCGGCGGCACGGTGATCATGCCGTCCTTCACCTCCGGCAGCGCCGTCACCAGGTCGCGGTACCAGGTGCGGTAGAAGGCGCGCACGCTTTCCTGGACGAGCGCGTTGGGGGCGTTGAGCGACAGATGCGTGGAGGCGGCAAGCACGACCGGACCGGTGCAGTCATGCGGCGCCACCGGCAGCCGCCAGGCTTCGGCCATCGAAGCGATCTTGCGCGCCTCCGACAGGCCGCCGCACCACGAGATGTCGAGCATGACGATGCCGGCCGCGCCGGTTTCCAGAAGGTCGCGGAAGGCCCAGCGGCTGCCCAGCGTCTCCGACGCCGAGATCGGCGCCGGGCTGGCGGCGGCGTAGCGCTTCAGGTCGCCGAGGCTGTCCATGCGGATCGGGTCTTCGTGCCAATAGGTGGCATAGGGTTTCAGCGCCTGCGCGATCTTGATCGCCGGCAAGAGCTGCCACATCGAGTGGAACTCAACCATCACATCCATCTTGTCGCCGACGGCTTTGCGAATCTTTTCAAAGGGCTCCAGCGCCGCCTTCAAGTCGGCGCGGAGATGTCGTTGCCGCGCGTCTTTTCCGCCGCGTGGTCGAACGGCCAGATCTTCATGGCGGTGACGCCGTCGTCCAACAGTTCCTCGGCCAGCTCGCCGGCGCGGGTGAGGAAGCCGTTGAGATCGTCATAGTCGCGCCCGGCGCCGATGCCGTAATTGGCCGTCGTCTGGCCCTTGGCGTCCTTGATGTATTCAGTGCCGGCGCAGGTGTTGTAGGTGCGGATCGAGCTGCGGCTGAAGCCGCCGAGCAACTGAGCGACCGGCTGGCCCGTCGCCTTGCCGAAAATATCCCACAGCGCGATGTCGAAGGCAGAGTTGCCGCGCACCTCGGCGCCGCTGGAGCGGAAGCGAGATAGCCGACGAGGTCGGCGGCCAGAAGGTCGATCTGCAGCGGATCGCGGCCGATCACGCGCGGCGCGACATATTCGTGCAGATACTCCTCGACCGTGCGCGACAGATAAAACGTCTCGCCGAGCCCGGTGATGCCCTCGTCGGTATGGACCTCGACCCAGAGCAGGTTGGGCCGTTCCTCGATGCGGACCGTTTCGATGGCACGGATCTTCATCAGGCTATCCCCGCATCGATGAGCGCCTTGACGCTCTTGTCGAAATGTTCGGCCATGTGCTCGGCCGCCAGCCTAGGATCGCCCTTGAGGATGGCGTCGGCGATATCCTCATGGCCCTTGATCATCTTGAGCTGGTCCTCGTCGGACGAGCGGGTCCGCCAGCCGATCACCCAGGTGCGTCGCGTGACGCCGCTGAAGGCGGTTACGATCAGCGAAAACACCGGATTGTGCGAGGCCGCCGCGATCGCCTCGTGGAAGGCGATGTCATGCTCCATCACGGCCTCGGGGTTCTTGAAATTCTCGCGCATCAGCCGGGCCGACTGGGCAATCGCCGCGGCTTCGGCATCGGTGCGGCGGAGCGCGGCGAGAGCGACGGTGCGCATCTCGATGGTGCGCCTGACGTCATAGACCTGCTGCACACTGATCTGCTGGGTGGTGATGCCGTGCTCGATCACCATCGACATCGCGCCGGTGTCGAGCTTGGCGACGGTGGCGCGGCGCCCAGCGCTCATGTCGATCAGGCGCATCGCCGACAGCGAGCGGAAGGCCTCGCGCACGACGGTGCGGGAGACGTTGAGCTGGCGCGTCATTGCGGCTTCGCTGGGCAGCGGATCGCCCGGCGCCAAGCCTTCCGAGCGGATGTGCTGGGTGATCGCCTGGATCGCCGTGCTGACCAGGCCAGGACTGGGTTCACCCGGTGGGTCCGTCTGCTCCTGCATTCCGCTTCCCCGAAAACCTGTATGACAGGTTGTTATTGAATTGCTATTAATTGAGGCGAAAGATATATGTCAAGAGCATTTCCCGAGAGACGGAGGAGCCTCATGCCCGAAACCGATGCCGCCCTGATCTTCGACGCACGCGACGTGGTCGGAGAGAGCCTGGTGTGGGACGAGCGGCGCGGCCGGCTGGTCTGGGTCGACATCATCGGCCGCAGGATTCACCGGCTGGATCCGGTCACGGGATCGCATGAGAGCTGGCCGACGCCGAACCTCGTCACCTCGGTCGGCCTGCGCGCCGACGGCGGCGCCATTGTCGGCCTGCGCAAGGAGATCGCGCTATGGGATTTCGGCGGGCCGTTTCGAACGCTCGCGACGATCGAGGCCGATCGGCCCGGCACGCGGCTCAACGAAGGCGTCGTCGCGCCGGACGGTTCGCTCTGGGTCGGCACGATGGCCAACAATATCGGGCCGGACGACGCGCCGGTGGCGATCACGAGCGATGAAGGCCGGCTCTACCGGGTCGGTCCGGACGGCAAGGTGACCGGCCTCAGTGAGGACCGGTTCGGCATCACCAATACGATGGTGTGGCTGCCGGACGGTCGCTTCATCACCGCCGACACGATGAAGAACGCGCTCTACAGCTATGGTTGGGACAAGAAGGCGGGACGGCTGGGCGAAGCCCTTCCCTTCTTCAGCGGCTTCGGGCGCGGCCTGCCGGACGGCTCATGCCTCGACGCCGAGGGCTATCTCTGGAACTGTCGGGTGGTGGGCGGAAGCTGCCTCGTGCGCATTTCGCCCGACGGCAGGCTGGACCGGATCGTCGAGCTGCCCTGCAGTTGGCCGACGAGCTGCGCCTTCGGCGGCGCCGACCTCGACACGCTGTTCGTGACGTCCGCGCGCTTCACGATGAGCGCGGAGCATCTTGCCGCCAATCCCTTCGAGGGCGGCTTGTTCGCGCTGAGGCCGGAGGTGCGCGGCACACCGGGCAACCGGTTTGGGTAATCTCCCCCCTCGAGGGGGAGATGTCGCCGAAGGCGACAGAGGGGGTCGCTGCGCGTGAAGCGCCAACTTGCTCTTCCGCCTTGCGGGCGTCGCGTTCTATGTGAGACGACCCCCTCTGGCCGCTTCGCGGCCATCTCCCCCTCAAGGGGGGAGAGCAACAGCGCTCGCCGCTAAAAAATCTTCCACGCCGATGTCGGGCTGGCCAAATGCCGTTCGTCATAGGAGCATAGACCGGTAATCAAAGGAGAAAACGATATGCCCAGCACTGTCCGCCTGCACCGCGTGCTCGCCACCAAGCCCGAGAAAGTCTACCGCGCCTTCATCGAGGCGGACGCGCTGGCGAAGTGGCTTCCGCCGAACGGCTTCACTTGCACGGTCCATCACCTGGAGGCAAAGGTCGGCGGCACATTCAAGATGTCGTTCCGCAACTTCACCACCGGCGACAGCCATTCCTTCGGCGGCGACTATGTCGAGCTCGTCCCGAACGAGCTCGTGCGCTATACGGACAAGTTCGACGATCCCAACCTGCCCGGCGAGATGCAGGTGACCGTATCCTTGAAGAAGGTCTCGGTCGGCACGGAGATGGAGATCACCCAGGCCGGCATTCCGGACGCCATTCCGGCCGAGGCCTGCTATCTCGGCTGGCAGGAGTCGCTGAAAAACCTGGCAAGGCTCGTCGAGCCCGAGATCAATCAGTAAAGGCTTCATCCACCTGTCACAATGGTGGTGCAAATTGGTAGCCGCCGAACGAAGGATCCTCGCTCGGCGTCCCATTACCTTCTCGCCCGGCTTGCGACCGGGCTTTCTTTTTCTGAAATTGCTCTAGGCCTCTGCCGCTTCCAGCTTGGACTGGATAGTGCCGATGGCGTTCACGATCGCCTCGGCGGCGTATCGGTCCAGAGCGATATCCAATAGGCCTTCCGTTGTCCGGATGGAGAGGATGCCGATGGCGCCCTGTTCATCCGTGACCGTGCCGACGTGGATTTCGGTCGGCACAAAGGGCCGTGCCTTGTCCGTACGCTTCATCGTTCACCTACGTTGATAGGCGACAATCGCGCAATTCAGCCACGTGTTCAAGCGGGCTCAGGTTGTATCGGGCCGATCCCGTTCCACCCGATCCCACCAGACAGGCCGATCAAGGCATCACGGCGCTTGCATCTGGACAGGTGCCTAGTCGCTGCCTTAGCTCTCCCCACGGGCACCAATCAGCAGCGGGAGCAAATCGATGAAGGGATATTGGCTAATCATCGGGACCGAGATTTCGGACCAGGAAGCGCAGGCCGAATATGGCCGGTTGTGGAAGCGATCGGCGAAAAATATCAGGCGCGCGTCAACCCATCGAAAGAACCGCCCTTGCTGATGGAAGCGCGTGATGCCCAGCGGTTGATCGTCGTCGAATTCCCTTCACTGGCGATCGCCAAAGCCTGCTACAGCGACCCGGGCTACGGCGAAGCGATGCGGTTTGCGCTGCAAGCGTCAAAACGCGTGCTCGTCATGTTCGAAGGGGACCTCGGGTAAGAAACGAGGTCTGTCAAATAATGGTTGTGGGTGAAGGCCCCGCCGAAAGCGTGCCGCGAACTGAGAACGAGCTTGTGAAGTTACGCGTTTCCCCCGCTTGCCAGAATTGCTGCGCTGGGCTCGATTGAGCAAAGCCGAGCGCGAATGCGACGGTCGGACAGGCAGAGGGGGCCGCGATGGAGCCGATTCCGGCCGGATCATTGCCGAATGCGGATGGCGACAAGGTCGAGCATTACGATCTTGGTCTCTGCCTGTCGGGCGGCGGCTACCGCGCCATGCTGTTCCATGCAGGGGTGCTCTGCCGGCTGAACGAGGCCGGGCTGCTTCAGAAAATCGACATGGTGAGCTCGGTTTCGGGCGGCTCGATCGCCGCCGGGCTGCTGGCGGTTCTCTGGCCGCGCCTCACCTTCGCCAATGGTGTCGCCAGCAATTTCCGCGAGCTTTACCTCGCGAAAATCCTCGCTTTCTCGCAGGTCTTCCTCGACGCGCCCTCGATCCTCAAGGGCCTGCTCAACCCGTTTTCGAGCGCGGCACGCGAAGTCGCGGCCTGCTACGAGCGGCATCTGTTCGACGGATCGAGGCCGATGCTGAAGGGCCTGACCAGGCGGCCCTGGTTCGTCTTCTGCTCCAGCAATCTCAGCACCGGTTCGCTGTTTCGCATGTCCAACCGCTACATTGCCGATTACCGGATCGGTGTCGCCTACCGTGCCGACCTGCCGGTTGCCGCGGCGATCGCGGCGTCCTCGGCCTTCCCGCCATTCCTCTCCCCGTTCAGGCTAGACCTCACACAGTTCGAATGGAAGAACGACAAGCTCGATGCGAGCGTCGGTCCCCCGGTTCCGGCCGGCCGCGCCGTGCTCACCGATGGCGGCGTCTACGACAATCACGGCATCGAGCCGGCGCTGAAGCGATGCCGCTGGCTCTTGGTCAGCGATGCCGGCGCGCCCTGGCAGGCGTCGAGCTCCGGCTACCGGAACTGGTTCTCGCAGTTGAGGCGGGTGCTCGACACCACCGACAACCAGGTGCGGTCGCTCAGGCGGCGCGATCTCGTCGCCCGCTTCCAGGCGGCCAAGGATGCCGAGCACCTGCCCAATGACGCGCCCCGCCCCGACTATGCCGCCACCCGCGGCGTCTACTGGTCGATCGCCACCAAGCCGGACACGACCGAGCCGACCTTCGTGCAGAGCGCGGCAATCGCGCCGGCCGATATCGGCACCTCGCTGCATTTCCTTGGAAGCGAAGAGACCGTCGATCTGGTGAACTGGGGTTACTGCGCCAGCGACCAGGCGCTGCGCGCCTGGTACGAGCCGGCCGTGCCGGCTGGCAAGGGCGTGCCGCTGCAGGCGGGCGCGGTGAAACCGGGGCGCTGCGCGGTGATGTCGAAAGCGCTGATGAGTGTGTTCAAGGTGTGAGGGGCTGCGCTCGAACTGCCAATCTCCCCCCTTGCGGGGGAGATGGCCGGGCAGGCCAGAGGGGGGTGGTGAAGGCGGCGCTCGATTTTGCATTTGTCGAGATGCGGTATCAACCGGCTGGGCGCCGGCGGGACAGTACCCCCCTCTGCCCTGCCGGGCATCTCCCCCGCAAGGGCAGGGCTATCGCATATGAGTAAAGAGCTCATAGAAGAAGTCTTTGCTCCAGTTTGCCCTTCGCATTTTGCTGGCGATAGGTTTGTCGAGGGGATGAGCTGCCAAGATGTTCTGGGCGAGCCTGCGGATGACAGCCAGGTTTTGTGGCGCATTGTCCTTGCGGGTGCGGGCATTGTCCTCGTGGAAGACGACATCGAGGCTCCAGTGCAACTGGTTCTCGATCGTCCAGTGGGCACGAACCGTCTCAGCCAATTTCCTCGGCGTCAGCACCTTGGAGAGCGCGATATAGCGGACCGATGCGGCCGCCTTGCCGCCGGCCGGGGTGCGCAGGGCCTCTATGCGGCCGATGGCCTTGAGGCCGGGAAAGGCGGGCGGCTCGCTAAGCTGGGCCAGCGGCAACACGCTGGCGCGACGCACTTCGGTGCGGCCGTGAGCGCTGTCACGCGTCTCGAAGCAGTCGATCCCATCGGCCTGCGCGAAGCTTCTCTCAGCCGCTGCAAACAAGCGGCCTCGGTTGGCCTTCAGTCCAAGGGCATAGTGCGCCTTCTTGGCAATCAGCGCCTTGGCTGTCTCGGGTCGGCAATGCAAGGCGTCGGCCGTGACCGTGCAGCCCTTGAGATCCAGGCTCTTCAGCAGCGCCAGCGTCGCGGCGACTTCGTTGGAGGCCGCCGCTCGCATGGCCGCAATCGCCACCCTGGTCTCGGCATCCCAGGCGCTCACCATCAGCGGCGGCATGAACGCACGGCCCTTCTCATAGCCGCGCCTGAGCGCCTTGCCGTCGATGGCCACCACACCGCGCGGCGAGCCAAGCCCAAGCTCGCGCCGCAGCGCCATGACGAAAGCGCTCAGCGCCCTCGACAACTCCTCGGGATCAAGCAACCGGAACACCCGGCTGAAGGTGTCGTGGCTCGGGCACCCATGCTTCAGCTCGACGATCTCTTTGAGTTCGTCTTCCCGACCCTCCACGAATTCCGCAATATCCACACAGCTTTTGGCGCCGCACAGCGTTGCCGCCAACGCTACAAACAGAAGCTCCGCAAGATCATGCCGCGCATTGATGTCGCGCGGATCGCGTACTTCTCGCAGGATCGACAAAACCAACGGCACCGCGGCCTCCTCTGCTTCGAGAAAGCCTCTCAAGAATCCTTCTTTTGCTGCTTGGCAATAGCCAATCAACTTATCTGCGATTCCCCTGCCCGCAAGGGGGAGATTAGGCGCTCGCTCGCTTTCGCCAATCGCCGCTTGGCGAAAATCCCGCTTATGCCCTTGCTGGGATGGCTTCCAGCCGCGCCATCAGCCTGTCCGGCCGGCTGCCGCATTGGCGAGCCAGGAGCGGACGGCCGCGACCGGAGCGGGATGACGCGGCTTGCGCGGCGAGACCACGTAGAAATCCGAGCTGGCGGCGAGCACGGTCGGGATCGGCCGAACCAACCGCCCCGACACAATGTCGTTCTCGACGAAGAAGAGGCTGGCGAGCGCCAAGCCCTGCCCGGCAATCGCCGCCTCGATCGCGAGCGAGGTCTGGTTGAAGCGGATGTTCTTTGCGACGGTCGGCATGTGACTGGGGAAAGCCAGTTCCAGATAGCGCGGCCAAAAATCATGTGCATCGTGAAGCAGCGGATAGCGGGCGAGGCTTTCCGCGCCGTCGGGGGCGCCGAGCTTTTCGACAAGCAGTGGGCTCGCGACAGCGACGATCTCCTGCTCGAACAACAGGTCGGCGCTGAGGCCCGGCCCGAAGGGCGGTCGCCCGAGCCGCACGGCGAGGTCCACCGCGTCGGTCTGGAAGTTGGCCATGCGGTCACTGGCGACGATGCGCAGATCGATGTCGGGGTGGGCGGCGGTGAACTCAGGCAGGCGCGGGATCAGCCATTTCGAGGCGAAGGTCGGCGTCACGCTGATGGTGATATGTTGCGGCTCCGGGCGCAGCGCCGCCGTCGCTTCGGCGATAAGCTCGAAGGCACGCCGCACATTGGCGACATAGCCGCGCCCGGCCTCGGTCAGCGCCAGCGTGCGCGGCTGGCGTTCAAAAAGCTTCAGGCCGAGCTCGGCTTCCAGTCCCCTCACCTGCTGGGCGACCGCGCCCTGCGTGACGCGCAGCTCCTCGGCGGCGAGGCGGAAGTTTAGGTGGCGCGTCGCGACCTCGAAGGCGCGGAGCGCGTTGAGCGAGGGGAGCCGTCCGATGCTTTCCGCCATGTGAGTAGTTTTTCTACTGGATAAAGAAAGCGAAACTGGTTCGCGTACCTGACCCATCCATGGTAACAGACTGGAAACTTCAACGCAAAAGGGCGGCGCGGCCTGCCCCGACAGCCGGAATGGACAGCGACATGGCGATAGAAAAAGTAGCTCTGGTGACAGCGGGCGGCAGCGGCATGGGCGCGGCGGCGGCGAAACGGCTGGCGGCCGACGGCTTCAAGGTCGGCGTGCTTTCCTCCTCCGGCAAGGGCGAGGCGCTGGGCAAGGAACTCGGCGGCTTCGGCGTCACCGGCTCCAACCAGTCGAACGAGGATTTGAAGCGACTCACCGACGGCGCGCTCGAACGCTGGGGCCGCATCGACGTTCTGGTCAACAGCGCCGGCCACGGCCCACGCGCGCAGATCATCGAGATCAGCGACGAGGACTGGCACAAGGGCATCGACACCTATTTCCTCAACGTGGTGCGCCCGACCCGGCTGGTGACGCCGGTTATGCAAAAACAAAAGTCCGGGGCCATCATCAACATCTCGACCGCCTGGGCGTTCGAGCCGAGCGTCGCCTTCCCGACCTCGGCGGTGGCGCGCGCCGGGCTCGCCGCCTTCACCAAGATCTTCGCCGACACCTATGCGGCCGACAATATCCGCATCAACAATGTGCTGCCGGGCTGGATCGACAGCCTGCCGGCCGTCGAGGAACGCCGCCAGAGCGTGCCGATGAAGCGCTACGGCACGTCGGAGGAAGTGGCGGCGACGATCTCCTTCCTCGCCTCGGAGGGCGCCGCCTACATCACCGGTGAGAACATCCGCGTTGATGGCGGCCTGATGCGTGGCTACTGAGCGCTTGAAGGAACGGTCGGCAGCACGAGATAGTTCGATGATTCCCTCGGCCCGCGGCGATGCGCTGAGCGCAATTTGGCTGACGCTGCAGGATGCGGCGGAGCGCCGAACGGCGTTTACCGCCATGCAACTGGCAACGATCGGCGCGACGGCTGCACCGCAGATCAGGACGATTATCTTGCGGCGCTTCGACCAGTCCGCTGGAGCGCTATTTTTCATTTCCGATCGGCGTGCGCCGAAGGTGCGGGACATCCTGAAAAACCCCAACGTGGCGCTCGCCGGCTACGATCCCGGCTCCAACACGCAACTGCGGATGGAGGGCCGAGCGTCGGTCGTGGACGACGAGGCGGCCCGGCGCGATGTCTGGGCGCTGCTTCGGCCGCCTACGCGCAAGATGTTCGACGCTCCGCTCGCACCCGGCACGCCAATGGAGGCAGGCCTCGAGAGCGGGCACCTGGCGGCAGCGGCGTGGTCCCGAATGGCTCGCATGAGCGCTGCTGCCTGATCCGCGCCGACCTCGACCGGGTGGAAACGCTCGATCTTTCGTCGGAGCCGCATATTCGCACCAGCTACAGGCGCACCGCCACCGAATGGGTCGGCGGCAGGATATCGCCGTGAGGCCAAGCGGACCGGCGTGACGGCGCCTGGCCCTCGGCGTCGACGGCGGCCTGATGCGGGGGTTTTGAGCGCTTGAATAGCGACCTGCCTCCGTTACCCTGAGGTTTTCGGTGAGACAGCAGGTACTGGGAGGCAGACCATGAGCGCTTCGTTCAAGCTCGGCATCGTCGGCGGCGCGGGCTGGCTGGGCGGTGCCGTTGCGAGCACGGCGCTGGCTGCCGGCGTGGTGCGGGCGGAGGACCTTGCGCTGTCCTACCGGAGCGCGAAGCCGGATCGTTTCCCCGGAGCGTTGTGGACCGACGACAACCAGGCGCTCGCCGACCGCTCGGACGTCATCATGCTTTCGGTGCGGCCGCAGGACTGGCCGTCGCTCGAGCTCGGTGCAAAAGGCAAGTTGGTCATCTCGGTGATGGCCGGCATCCGCGTCGCCGAGATCGGCGAGAAGCACGGCACGCGCCGCGTCGTGCGCACGCTGCCCAACGCGGCGGCCGAGGTCGGCAAATCCTACACGCCGTGGATCGCGAGCGGCGAGACTACCGAAGACGATCGCGCCGTCGTGCGCGCGATCTTCGACGCCTGCGGTTTGCAGGACGAGGTCGGCAGCGAGCGCGACATTGATTACCTCACCGGCCTGACGGGCTCGGGCCCGGCCTTCCCTGCCCTCTTGGCCGAGGCAATGATGCGCGACGCCGTTGCCTTCGGCCTCTCGCCCGATGTGGCGCGTCGCGCCGTCAACACCGTGCTAAGCGGAACCGGCCGGCTGCTCGAGCGCAACGACGCCTCGCCGGCCGACACGGTGGAAGCCTTCCTCGGCTATCGCGGCACGACCGCGGCCGCGATCGAGACGATGCGCGAAGCCGGGTTCGACGACGCCGTTGCCAAGGGGCTGGCGGCGGCATTCCTGAAGTCGATCGCGATGGGCAAGGCGTGAGCGGACGACGGTCCGTCATCCGCGCCATCCGGCCCGCCGAATCGAACCATCACGCAGGTGAAAGCGGCCCTGCGGTGTAACACACGCAGTCATCCGCGATATCTTGCCTAATTATTTGGCATAATTCGGCAATATTGTATAAAATTGACTCGGTTTCACGCATAAATTGTATTAGCGTTCCCTTATTCCATCTATTCTGAAGAATTAATCGATCCAAGCGAAATTTTTTCTCTGTACTATATGGTTATTTCTTGGAACTATCATTTGAATTAGAAGTTGGTTGAAAGCGGTCGATGGAACTCGCATTGCGTGTTCCAGGAGCCAGGCAGCACGGAGGGATTGTCCGATGAGCTACTTCGTCAACGCCGTAGGCGTTCCTCTTCCCTATAGCGGCGCTTCCAACCATTGGTACTCGGCCTCCGGTTCCGGACCGGATTTGTACGGCAGCTCCGGAAACGACTCCCTCTACGGGGCATCCGGTGTAAACGTCACCATGCACGGCGGCATGGGCGATGACATCTATTATCTCTATGCGGCAAGCAACAAGGTGGCGGAGGCCGGCAGTGCCGGTATCGACACGATCAGCACCTGGATGAACTACAAGCTCCCCGACAACGTCGAGAATCTCATCGTCACCAAGGCCGGAAACTTTGCCTTCGGAAACGGGTTGGACAACATCATCACCGCCAAGGCCGGGCACCAGACGCTGGACGGCGGCGCGGGAAACGATGTTCTGATCGACGGCGGCGGCGGCTACGACACTTTCGTCGTCTCGAACGGCAACGGAAGCGACCTGATCGCCAATTTCGCCGCGACCGACACGGTGCGCCTGAATGGCTATGGGTTCATGACGTTCGACCAGATCCACGCGAACATGATCCAGGCGGGGTCGAACGTGATCCTGAATCTTGGATCCGGTGAGATCCTCGAGTTCAAGGACACGACGATCGATAAGCTGCAGCCCAGCCAGTTCGAGCTGCCGATCAACAAAGTCGGTATGACGCTGTCCTTCAACGACGACTTCAACACGCTGAGCCTTCACAACGGCCAGAGCGGCACCTGGGACACCAACTTCTGGTGGGGGGCGCCGAACGGCAGCACCTTGACCCAGAACAACGAGCTGCAATGGTACATCGACGCCAATTACGCGCCGACGAGTTCCGTCCACCCGTTCAGCGTGGATAACGGCGTTCTCACCATCACCGCGGCGCAGACGCCCGCGGACATCAAGCCGCTCATCAACAACTACGAATACACCTCCGGCATACTGACGACGCACGACACCTTCTCGCAGACCTATGGCTATTTCGAAATGAGGCCGACCTGCCGGAAAACGCCGGCGCCTGGCCGGCTTTCTGGCTGCTGCCGGAAGACGGTTCGTGGCCGCCGGAGCTCGACGTCGTGGAAATGTACGGACAGAACCCGAACTCGCTTCTGATGACCGCGCACTCGAATGCGACGGGAGTGCACACCAAGGTCTCGTCGACGGTGAACACCGCCGACACTGACGGCTTCCACACCTACGGCCTGTTGTGGACGCCGGACAAGCTTGTCTGGACCTATGACGGCGTGCAGGTCGCGGAAGCGGCGACGCCAGCCGACATGAACAAGCCCATGTACATGCTGGTCGACCTTGCGATCGGCGGTCAGGCCGGCGCGCCTCCGGATCATCTCGCCACGCCGGCACAGATGAAGATCGACTACATTCACGCCTATACGCTGGACAGTTGGCAGCAGAGCCACGTGAGCACGACGGCCGAGCACACCGTCTAGGCGACCGGCGCCATGTTCCGGGAGAACGATCCGCCAGGGAAACGCGCCAGGCAGTCGAGGCTGCGGTCGGTGTTCAAGCGCGCCATTGCCGATGTCGGCGTTTTCTCGCTGCTGATCAACATCCTGCTGTTGGTGGTCCCGCTCTATCTGTTGCAGGTCTATGACCGCGTCCTGCCCTCCTCGAGCGCCGAGACGCTTGTCTACCTCTCGGCCATCGCGGTGCTGGCGCTCGCCTTTCTCGGCTTCCTCGATGCCATACGCGCCGTCTACACGCAGCGCGTCGCGGCAACCGTCGACGAGAAGCTGGGGGCGACGACATTTGCCGCGTCTCTTGGCGCCGCCGCGCTTGGCGCCCAATATGCCGGCGGCCTGTCGCCATTGCGCGACCTGGCCTCGGTCTGCGCCTTCATCCGGTCGCGCGGCGTGGCGGTGCTGTTCGACCTGCCCTTCGCCCCCGTCTTCCTCGCCCTGCTCTATCTCATCCATCCGGTCCTGTTCTGGCTGACGCTCGCCGGCATGGCGCTGCTCGTTCTCCTGGTCGTGGCTAACCAGCTTGCCATCGGCAGGAACGACGCGCTTTCGGCGGAACGCTCGGCCCTCGCCAGCCACGCCGAACGGGTCTTTGCCCGCAATGCCGAAACGCTGCGCGCCATGGGCATGGTCGAGAGCGCCGCGCGGGTCTGGGGACGCCACGTCGCCGATGCGCTCGTCCTGCACGACCGCTCCGCGAGCGCCAACGCGATCTTCAGCGGCGCCTCGCGGGCGCTGCGCATGATGCTGCAGCTTGCGATCCTCGGCGCCGGCGCGTGGCTGGTGATCGAGGGACAGATGACGGCAGGCATGATCTTCGCCTCCTCGCTGGTGTCGTCGCGCGCGCTGCAGCCGCTCGACCAGTTGATCGGCGCCTGGCGGCAGATCGTCGACGCCCGGCGCGCGTGGCAGCGGCTGGAAAAGGTGCTCGCGGCGCAACCGGCACAGCAACGGAAACTGGCCCTGCCCGATCCGTCCGGCGCGATTTCCGTGCAGGACGTTTTTTTCATGGCGCCGAATGCCCAGCCCGGCACCGAGCCGATCCTCAAGCGGCTGAATTTTCAAATCGGCGCCGGCGAAGCGGTGGCGATCGTCGGCCCGAGCGGCGCCGGCAAATCGACGCTGGCGCGGCTGCTCGTGGGTGCTACGCAGCCGACCGGCGGCGCGGTCAGGATCGACGGCGCCGACCTCAGGAGCTGGGACGAAAACCAGCTCGGAATACACATCGGCTATCTCGCGCAGGACGTGGGGCTTTTCCCCGGATCGATCGCGGAAAATGTCGCCCGCCTCGACGCGCAGGCGGACGATGCCGCGATCATTGAGGCGGCAAGGCGCGCCGAGGCGCATGAGCTGATCCTGGCGCTGCGCGACGGCTACCAGACCAGGATCGGCCCTTCGGGCAGGACGCTGTCGGGCGGCGAGCGCCAGCGGATCGGACTGGCGCGCGCCTTCTACGGCAATCCGCGCATCCTGGTGCTCGACGAGCCTAACACCCATCTCGACGGCAGCGGCGAAGCGGCGCTCGAGGCGGTGCTTGCCGCCGCGCGCGCGGCGGGCGTCACGACGATCGTGATCACGCACCGCCCTTCCATCGCCGCCGCCTGCGACCGCGTGATGCTTTTGCGCGGCGGCGTGATCGAAGCCTTCGGCCCGAGCAGCGAGGTGCTGCGGCAGCCAAGTGCCGACAAGGGTGCCGGCAAAGGTGTTCCGGCGCAGCAAGGCACGGTGGTGACAGGGTCATTCGCCCCGACGATCCGCGCCCCCGGCATTCGCTTCGGATCCTAGACGATGACGGTCGAGAGCCTCACCTGGGACGGCCAGCCACGCACCGACTTCCGGCGCACGGCCTTCGCCGGGTATGCGGCAATCGCAATCTTCGTGGGCTGCTTCGGCTATTGGGCGGCGAGCGCGCCGCTGGCGGGCGCCGTGATCACGCAAGGCACGATCTCGGCGACGGGCGGCAACATCCTGATCCAGCAGCATGAGGGCGGCATCATCCAGCAACTGCTCGTCCATGAGGGCGACCGCGTGCGGCAGGGCCAGGACCTGATCCTCCTCGACCGGACGGCGGCGCAAGCCGACCTCAACCGGCTGACCAGGCAGTCGATCGCGCTGAAAGCAAGCGCTGCGCGGCTGGAGGCCGAGCGCGACGGGCTGGACAGGCTGGCGCCGGTCACCGAGCCGGCGCCCGCACCGTTCCGGCAGGATTTCGAGAACCTGCTTCGCGAGCAGCAGAAGGAGTTCGACGCGAGGCTCGCCCGCTTCCGCTCCGAACAGTCGATCATGGCGCAGCGCGTCGCCATGCATCGCGAGTCGGTCGTAGGCCTGAACGCCCAGAAGCTCGCCATCCAGCAGCAATCGGAAGTCGTCAAGAAGGAGCTCGGCATCAAGACCGGCCTTTTGGACAAGGGCCTCACCAACCGCACCGAATACTCCCAGCTTCTGCGCAGCGAGGCCGATCTTGTCGGCCAGGCCGGCGCGCTGGAGGCCAACCTTGCCGCGGCCAACAGCCAGATCGTCGAAGCCCAGGTGCAGGTCGAGCGCCTGACCACGCAGCGGGTGGAGGAAGCGCTGACCAAGCTCGACGAGGTCCGCACCAATCTCGCCGACATCGAGGAGCAGATCAGGGCAGCCGAAGCGGTGCTTCAGCGCACGACGATCAAGGCGCCAGCCGCCGGCATCGTGGTGTCGTCGACCTACAATTCCAAGGGCAGCGTGATCGCGCCGGGTGAAAAGATCATGGAGATCCTGCCCACGGCATCCGGCCTCAACGTCGACGCCAAGCTGCGGCCGAAAGACGTCGACCAGGTCCGCGTCGGCCAGCCGGCGAGGCTCAGGCTGTCCGCGCTGAACATGCGCCTGACGCCCGAGGTCTCGGCCACCGTGACGCAGATTTCCGCCGACCGGCTGATCGACCAGACGACGCACGAACCCTATTTCCGCGCCAAGCTGAGGATCGCCGACGCCCTGCCGCCCGGGGTGAAGGCCGAGCAGCTCTATCCGGGAACGCCGGTCGAGGCGTTCATCAATACCGGCGACCGGACTTTCTTCGAGTACCTCGCCCGGCCGATGATCGACTCCTTCGCGCGGGCGTTCGCCGAGAGATAGGTGCGGCGCGGGCCGCCAGGCGCCCACAGCTTCCGCTCCCTGTGAGCATGACACGCTCAGACTGCGATTTGCAGCGCGCCGTAGCGTTTCACTTCGGCCTCGATTTCCCTGACCAAGGTCTCCAGCGCGGGATTTCGGGCGTTGCGCGCGCGCCGGACCACATAAGCCAGGTCAGGAGGCTTGGGGAAATCCTTGTCGACGATCTCCATGCCGGCTTGCAGGTGGCGCTGGCTCAGGAGCGCGACGCCGAGCCCGGAGGTCACGCCGGCGATGATGCCGGCCGCGCTGGAGCATTCGAAGACGGTCTCGAACACCGTCCCCTCATCCTGCCCAAGGTCGAGGCCCCAGCGCCGATAGAAGCAGTCCTCGTCGAAGGAAAGGAACGGGATCGGCTTGTCCTTCGACAGGATCAGGTCGGGAGACTTCACCCAGTGCAGCGTTTCGCGGAACAGGACGATGTCGGCGGGGCGGACCTCGTGCTGGAATACCTGGACGATTGCCGCATCGAGCGCTCCCTGGCTGAGCTGCTCCTGCAGGACGAGGCTCATGCGGACTTGCGTGCGCACGCTCACCTCGGGATAGAGCCGGCGGAACCGGCCGAGAATGCGCGAGAGGTCCGTGCAGGTCGTGTCCTCGGTCATGCCAAGCGCAATCTTGCCCTGCAGCGTGCTTTTCGAGAGGCTCAGGATCGCTTCGTCATGGATTCCCAGGATACGCCGCGCATAGCCCAGGAGATCGATCCCGGCCGTGGTGAACATCGGCGTATTTGCCTTCCGGCTGAGGATTTCGCAGTCGAGGCTTGCTTCCAGCCTCCTCATCTTGTGGCTGACGGCCGATTGCGACAGGCCGAGAGCCTCGGCCGCGCGCGTGACGCCGCCATGCTTCTCGATCGCGACCAGCGCCCGCAAGGCATCGACATCCAGGCGGCGGCTCATCACTCCAGCCATGACAATCCTCGTTCGGAACTAAATCTACACGCCAACTTCTGACCCAGAACCGGCATCCAGGCAAAGCGATATGCCATCCTTCATGGCTATTTCATGAGCATATCGAAATTTGTCATGTGCAACGACGCGTCTGTGTCGCCATAAGTCAGCGCCGAACATTTGCCCGTGCCGCGCTTTTTGAGCACGGACACCGCTTGAAAAAGACAGCCCATGACGCTCCCGCAGAGCAAGACCCATCCCCTCCTATGGCCGATCCTGGCGGCGGCCCTGGTCGTAAGCTGGAGTTCCGGCTTCGTCGGCATCCGCTACGCCAGCGAGAACGCCGATGTCATGCTGGTCCTGTTCTGGCGAACCTTGTTGTCCGGATTGATCCTTCTGCCGTTTGCCCTTCTGATCGGGCCGCGCATCGATGCGCAGGCCTTGACCCGGCAGATGGCGTTCGGCGTGGCGACGATGTTTCTTTATCTGGGCGGCTTCGCTTTGGCCATCGGCCAGCGCGTGCGACCGGCCTTGTCGCGCTGATTTCCGATCTTGTCCCGCTCGCCATCGTGGCGCTGTCGCAGCCCATTCTGGGCCACCGGCTGACCGCAAGGCAATGGACCGGAACGGCTCTGGGGGTGACGGGCGTGCTCATCGTCTCGCTGGACAGCCTGAGCCTCGGGACGGCACCGGTCTGGGCATATGGCCTCACCGTCGCTTCGATGATGGTTTTCGCGCTTGCGACCGTAGTGCAGAAACGAATTGGGACGGTCGACATGCCCATCCATCAGAGCCTGTGCATTCAATGCCTGGCGGCAGCGATCCTGTTTGCCCTCTGCGCCGAATGGAATGGCGGGCTGACACCGCCGCTCGATGGCCGTTTCGAGTTCGGCATCGCCTGGCTGGTGCTGTTTTCGACCTTCTTCTGCTATGGCGTCTATTACATGAGCCTGCGCCACTACAGCGCCGCGCAGGTCAGCAGCGCGGTCTATCTCAGCCCGCCGGTGACGATGCTGTGGGCGTGGCTGATCTTCGGCGAGCCGCTGTCGACGGCGATTTTCCTCGGCCTTGCCGTGACGCTGTTCGGTGTGTGGCTCACGTCGTCACGCGGCGCAGCATCGAAGGCCAGCACCGATCCAATCATGAACATCAAGGAGGAGACCGCATGAAACTGACAGATTTCAAAGCCCTGACCTTCGACTGCTACGGCACGCTGATTGATTGGGAAACCGGCATGATCGACGGCCTGAAGCCGCTGACCGAGCGGGCTGGCCGCGGCCTGAGCCGCAACGAGGTACTGGAGGCGCACGCCCGGCACGAATCCAGTCAGCAGAAATGGACACCGCAAAAGCGCTACAGCGACCTTCTGTCTATCGTCTACAAGCGGCTTGCCGAGGAATGGGGCGTCGTCGCCACATCAGAGGAATGCATCGCCTATGGCGAAAGCGTGAAGGACTGGCCGGCCTTTGCCGACTCCGCGAGAGCCCTGCAATATCTCAAGCAGCACTACAAGCTGATCATCCTCTCCAACGTCGACAACAAGAGCTTTTCGTTCAGCAACAAGAAGCTCGGCGTCGATTTCGATGCGATCTACACGGCGGAGGATATCGGCTCCTACAAGCCTTCCGAACGGAACTTCGACTATATGCTCGAAAAGCTCGGGACCATTGGCGTCGCGAAGGGTGAGATCCTGCACACGGCAGAAAGCCTGTTCCATGATCATGTTCCGGCCAGCCGGCTCGGTCTCAAATCGTGCTGGATCTGTCGCCGGCACGCCGACCAGGGTTTTGGCGCCACGATGCACCCCGGCGACATGCCAACCGTGGATTTCCGCTTCGACAGCATGGCCGACCTCGCGAAGGCGCACATGGAAGAATTGCGTGGCTGATAGATGAGCGAGGCGCGGCTGCCCAGCGGCCAGATTCAGGCCGCGAGCCTTGGAACCAAAGGCGTGCGAGACAGTTCAGCTATAGCTTTGATGCGACGCTGACCTGCCCGGCGGTTGGGCAAGCGGCGGTCTTCGAGGAGTCTCTCATCATGAAGATTTCGTCCAGGTTCCGTTCAGTCGCGGTTGCCGTCATCGCCGCCGCGGGCGTAGCTTTGCCAGCGTTGCGCATGCCGACAGCGGCACAATCCGCTTCGCCGTGTACAAGGCGGCCTTCTTCATCGGCGGCGCCGGTGGCGATGGCATGCTGACCTTCCACGGCCGCCACTATCCGATTTCGATCGGCGGCATCTCGGGTGGCCTCGCCTTCGGCGCTTCCAAGACCTATTTCCGAGGCACCGTGCGCAACATACGCCGCGCCCGGGACGTGGACGGGGTAGTACGGCGCAGGGGGCGGCGGCGCCGCGCTCGGCCGAGGGCCCAGGTGATCGTCATGACCAACGACAAGGGTGCCCGGCTCGAACTCACCGGCAGGCAGGTAGGCCTGCAGGTCAACGCCGATCTCAGCGGCATGAGCATCGGGCTGAAGAAGTAAGGGCAGCCGCTCCTCGTCGTTCCTGGTTGGGCCCGATTTGCCAAGGTGAGCCGCTGGCGGCATGACCGCCCGGCTCCGCCGGCGTTGCCTTGGCGCAATCGCGAGCACCCGTCTGGCAGAATGGAATTTGGACTGCCGCCTGTGGACATCGCGGCGGCAATGAAACAATCTTCACCGCGGGAACAAGAAGCGCTTCGAAGAAAGCGCGGACCTTCGGGTGCGCATGAAAAATCGATGGACCTTGTATGATCCACGGCTGGCCTGGATGCTGATTGCGCCGGTGCTGTTGCTGCTGATCTTCTTCCTGGTGCTGCCGATCGCCGTGATGGCGGTCTATACCTTCTTCACCTTCGTCACGGCGGGTGTGGAAACCAGCCAGCTTACGAGCGCCAACTGGCACGAATTCCTCACCGACAGCTACTATCACGGCTTCCTGTTGAAGACGCTGAGGGTCGGCGCCATCACCGCCCTGCTCTGCGGGGTGCTCGGCTATTTTCCGGCCTATTTCATCTGGGCCACGAGCTTCAAGCACAAATGGCTGCTCCTGCTTTTGCTCATCGTGCCGTTCTGGATCAGCTTCACCATCCGCACCTTTTCCTGGATCAACATCCTCGGCGAACAGGGCGTCATCAACGTCGCGCTCATCAAAATGGGCATCATCAGCGAGCCGCTGCCGATGCTCTACACCGAGGGTGCGGTGATCATGGGGCTGCTGCATTTCCTGCTGCCCTATATGATCCTCAACGTCTATGTCAGCCTGGAAAGCATCGACCGCACGCTGATCGCGGCGGCCCGTTCGATGGGCTGCACCAGCGCGCAGGCGTTCCGCGAGGTGACTTTGCCGCTGTCGCTGCCCGGCCTCGCGGCGGGCCTGCTGCTCTGCTTCGTGCTGGCGGCCGGCAGCTACGTGACGCCGCAGCTTCTGGGTTCGGGGCGCGACGCGCTGTTCGGCAATCTGATCTACGACACCATCATGAGCGAGCTGAACTGGCCGATGGGCGCCACGCTCTCCATCGTGCTGTTCGTCGTGCTCGGTTTCTTCGCCGCCATCTACACCCGCTACATGGGCATGTCGCAGATCGTGAAAGGACTGGGCGGATGAAGGGGGTCGCTAGATGAAAGGGGGGCGGCCGAACAAGGAAGGCAAATGGGCGTGGCGGCTCACCGGCTTCGTCACGCTCTGCGTCTATATCTTCATGTTCGCGCCGATCGCGGCGACCGTCATTTTGTCGTTCAACGCCTCGATGTTCGGCGGCTTCCCGATGACCGGTTTTTCCCTGCAATGGTATGGCAAGCTGATGGCCAACGAGGCGGTGCTGGCAGCGTTCCGGACGTCGCTTTGGATCGCCCTGGTCACCGCGGTCGCCACCACGGCAATCGGCGTCGTCACGTCGTTCGCGCTGGTGCGTTTCGAATTCCCCGGCAAGCAGACGCTGAGCACGCTGGTGATCCTGCCGGCGCTGGTGCCGGAAACCATCCTCGGCGTTGGCCTCTTGGTGCTGATCAAGGCGGTCGACCAGCCGAGGACGCTGCTCCTCCTGGTGCTTGGCCATATACTGCTTGCCGTGCCCTATGTGGTGCTGATCACCCAGGCGCGCATGGTCGGTATCCGGCGCGTCTATGAGGAGGCGGCGCTTTCGCTCGGCGCCTCGCGCTTCTCGTCCTTCCGCGAGATCACGCTGCCGCTGCTTATCCCGGCCGTCGTTGCGGGCGCGCTACTCGCCTTCACCATCTCCTTCGACAACACCTCGGCCAGCCTGTTCTGGCGGCCGGCAGGGGTCGAGACGATGCCGACGCAAATCCTTTCGATGCTGAAAATCTCGATCAGCCCGGAGATCAACGCGCTCGGCACGGTCATGATCCTGGTGACCGTCGGCATCCCGCTGATCGGCGGCGTGCTCATGCAGAGCCTGACCAGATTGAAAAGACGAGGCGAACCAAAGGAGGAAGCACGATGAAACTCACCACCACCAAGCGGCTGGAACGGCTGCACGACCGTTATGTCAACGGCGATTTGAGCCGCCGCACTTTCCTGAGCCTGACCGCCGCCGCCGCGGCCTCGGCCGGCCTCTCCATGCCCTGGATGAGCCGGGCGCTCGCCGCGGTCGAGCAGGTCCGCTTCGACGGCTGGGGCGGAACGGTGCAGGACGCGATCGACAAATATGCCTTCCAGCCCTACACGGCCAAGACCAAGATCAAGGTGGTTCAGGGCACGTTCGGCGACGAGAACGAGATCATCACCAAGATCAAGACGGCGAAGCCCGGCGACTTCCAGATCGTCCATTCGTCCGGTGTCAACTACTATATCAAATACATCAATGCCGGGATGAATTCGGAGATCAACGAGGCCAACATTCCCAACATGGCGAATGTGCTGCAGCCGATGATCGAGCCGTTCCGCAAGCTGACGCCAAAGCTCTCGGCCGTGCCTTACGACTACGGCACCACCGGCATCGCCTACAACACCAAGGTGATCTCGCCGGAGGAGGCGAAGGAGAAAGGCGCCGGCTTGCTGCTCGACAAGAAATATGCCGGCAAGGTCGGCGGCTATGCCGACATGACCACGCGGGTCTGGTACGCGGCCCTGGCCACCGGGCAGGATCCCAACAACATCAAGGACATGGACACGATCTGGGCCAAGGTGCGCGAGACGCGCGACCTCGCCAAGAAGTTCTGGAGCTCCGGTGCGGAGCTGATGGACCTGCTCTCCAAGGGCGAGATCGTGGTGACCGATGCCTGGTCGGGCCGCGTCGCCGCCTTGCAGGACCAGGGTCATCCGATCGGCTACCTCGATCCGGCCGGCTCCTACGCCTGGATGGAGGACATGCTGATCCTGAAGGGCTCGCCGATGGCCGAATGCGAGGAGCTGATCAATTTCATGCTCGATCCGGCGACCTCCATCGCGGTGGCCGAGGGCCAGAGCTATCCGCCGTCGCTCGACCCGACCAAGGTCAAGCTCACCGAGAAGATCGAGAAGCTGCCGGCCTTCGACAAGACCGGCTCGATGAAGGCGCTGACCTTCGCCGATCCGGTCTATTGGGCGACCAACGAGGACGCCTGGACCAAGCAGTGGGACAGGATCGCGAAAGGTGCCTGACAGCCGCGTATCGTCATCAGCCCCCCGGCCGGTCTCGGCCGGGGCACCCTCCCCCACCGCGGTCTCCGGCATGGGCGCGGAGAAGCCGGCGGTCGAGTTCCGCGACATCGACATCGCCTACGGCAAGTTCGTCGCGGTGCGCGATTTTTCGCTGTCGATCCGCAAGGGCAGCTTCGTCACGCTGCTTGGGCCGTCGGGCTGTGGCAAGACGACGATCCTGCGCTCCATCGCCGGGCTGGTCGACATATCGGGCGGCCAGATCATGATCGATGGGCGCCGGGTCGACGACGTGCCGATCTACAAGCGCAACATCGGGCTGGTGTTCCAGAGCTATGCGCTGTTCCCGCACAAGACCGTGTTCGACAATGTCGCCTTCGGCCTGAAATACCGCAACGTGCCGAAGCCGGAGATCGCGCGTAAAGTGGGCCAGGCGCTCGACATGGTGCGGCTGCCGGGCAGCGAGAAGAAACTGCCCTCGCAATTGTCGGGCGGCCAGCAGCAGCGCATCGCGCTGGCGCGGGCCATCGTCTTCGAGCCGCAGGTGCTTTTGCTCGACGAGCCGCTGTCGGCGCTCGACGCCAATATGCGCGAGGAAATGCGCGTCGAGATCAAGAAGATCCAGAAGGCAACCGGCATCACCGCCATCTTCGTCACGCACGACCAGGAAGAAGCGCTTTCGATGTCGGACCGCATCGTGGTGATGAACGCGGGCTCGGTGGAACAGATCGGCACGCCGGAGGAGGTCTACGAGCGGCCCGCCACCGCCTTCGTCGCCGATTTCCTCGGCAAGGCCAACATGCTTGCCGGCATGGTGAGCAAAACCGGCGGACAGACCGCGGTCACGCTTGCCGCCGGCCAGACGGTCAATGTGACGTCGCCGCGGCCGCTGGCGCAGGGAAGCAAGGTCATCGTCGTGGTCCGGCCGCAAAAACTGTCGGTCGGCGCCGTGGCGGGCGCGAACCGGCTGTCCGGCCGCGTCGTCTCGGCCTCCTATCTCGGAGGCAGCGCCATCTACGAGATCGACATCGGCGGCGGCACGAACATCCGCGCCAACGCGCCGATCAACGGCCGTGTCGTTCGCGAGGGCGAGGCGATAGAGGTCGGGTTCGATCCGGGCGGCTGCGTTCTGCTGGACGAGAGCGGCCGCCGAATTTCGTAAGACGCCACCTTCTCCTGGAGATTGCTCCATCAACAGCCAAGCCCCGCTTCACCGCCCGGCTCGCTGCCTTGCGAGCTATGAGCGACGTACTCGTCAAACGCCCCCGGTCGGCACCTCAGACACAATTCAGAAACACACCAGAAAAACTCCAGAAATCGTTCGGGCGTAGAATTGAGCGAGAGGGTCGGTCATCGGCTGCAGCGCTGCAGCACTTGTTCGGATTGGCGACAAGCGATGCAAAGGTTCTCGATCAGCTTGATGGGTGTGTTGCTCGGCATGTCGCTCATCACCGGCCCGGTTGAAGCTGGTGAGGCAAAGGTCGCGACCACTCGGACCGAGCGCTGCACCAATCTCAGCCGCCAAGTTGACGAAGCTCTCGAAACCCATGCCGCGGCAACGCAGGTCACCGCGGCGAAAGCACTGCAAAGAAAGGGAAACCGGTTCTGCGCCAACAAGAAGCAGGCACAGGGAATCCGGATGCTCGCGAACGCTTTGAAGCTGCTTGGCGTTACGCCGATCGATCCCGATGCAGTGACACCCAAAACCGACCTGCACAGTAAGGAGAAAAAGCCATGAAAAAGTCCCTCCTTTCCGCCTTAGGTCTGACTGTTGCTCTCGCCTTCGCCATGCCGGCCCTCGGCAACGCAGCCGCCACGACCGCCGCTCCAGCGGCTTCGGCCACGACCGCCGCTCCGGCGAAGGCTGCCCCGAAGAAGGTTGCCGCCAAGAAGGTCTGCAAGGTGACCAAGACGCACAAGTGCCCGGTGAAGCACAAGAAGCACGCTGCGAAGGCCGCGGCCAAGACAGCAGCTCCCGCAACGGCAGCGCCCAAAACATCTTATTGAGACTCCGCTGTACCATCAGAAGGCCGTTCCATCGCCCGGAACGGCCTTTTTCCTGAGCAAAGCGATCAACTTCTGATTGGACACGCGACGGAGCGGTGACTGCGCGGGTACAGTCGACCACGACAATCAAGATATTCGTCCGTCCCGCACCAAAGCGCGTCGCGCAGACCCGGGTTCAGGCGACGCGCTTTAGTCTTTGTTTCGATGCATGTCGTCCTCCCAAAACCGCTGCGCACTTTTGGGCGACATGCAATAGGACCATTGCTCGGAGACACCCGACCTCTGCTGCAATTGCCGAATCGCCGGCAAACGAACACTTTCCCCTTGCGCCGGCTACCCCGCCCCCCAGCCCAACGCCGGCGCACAGCCCGGCTTGCTGCCATGTGCCGATTTTATCCGCCAAAGCAGGCCGGGCTATTTGAACCGTGTCGTGTCGAAACGGATCCAGGCGACGCGCTTCAAGTCTCTTGTTTTTATGCCTGTCGTTCTCCAAAACCGTGCGCACTTTTGGCGAAAACCGCTGGACGGCTGGAAACCGCCGGTCATGCAGCGCATGTCATGGCCCGGCCTGCGAGGTGCCGCATGGAAACTCTTGGCACGACTGAGCTCAGGCTGATGCAGGGGCTGGCCCAGGAGGTGACCGCATGGCGGCCGGAGCTGCTCAACGGCGACGCGACCGTCGGTGAACTGGCCTGGGTCTGGGCCAAGGATTTCGACGCGCTCAACCGGTTCTGGCGGCACCGTTTGTGGTTCGCCGGCGGGCGGCTCGCTGCGTGGGGGTGGGCGCATCTGCCTTACCAGCTGCCGCGCGACGACGGGACGTTGCGCGAGAGCAAGACGGCTAACCTGCTTTGGCAGGCACATCCGGACAGCGCGGCGCTGCTCTCCGAGATCCTGGACTGGTACGACGATGTGGCCGGCGGCGGCGATCGGCTGCTGACCGTGCAGTCCGCCGACGCCCAAGCGCAGGCAATCGTGGCCGCGCATGGCTACGCCTTCGACGCGAAAGCCGGTTCGGACAACGGCCCCTGGGTGCAGTTCAATATGCGGGAACTGACGGATGTGCCGGACCCGGCGCTGCCCGATGGTTTTCGGTTCCTGGCAGCGCAGGACGTTCCGGCCGCGGACGCGGTCAATGCGCATCGGGCCGCGTGGCATACATCCAGCTTCACCGAGGGGGCGTTCGAGCGGGTGCGGCGGACCTGGCCGTATCGAGCCGACCTGCATGTGCTGATCGCCGCGCCCGACGGCACACTGGCGGCGACCGCGATCATCTGGCTGGACGAGGCGACGCAAACCGCCGAATTCGAGCCCGTCGGCACCCACCGTGATTTTCGGCGGCGCGGGCTGGGCACCGCCCTGCAGCTCCACGGCATGCAGCTGGCAAGGAGCGCCGGCGCGAAGCGCATGCTGGTCGCCTGCCTCGGCGCGCCGGCGCACCCCGAGGCCCGCAACATGTATTACGGCGTCGGCTTTCGCCCGTTGACCCGCGACCTGCCGCAGATCAAGGTCGCGCGATAGCAGCCGGGCCAAAATGCTCCAATCAAAAACGGCGGAACATCGAGCGATGACGACCATCTATGAGTTCGCTGTCGTTGAAGGCCAGGAATGGGTGCTCCCGGTCGACGACAGCTACTATGAGGTCTTCTTCAGCCTGGATGGAACGCCCCTGGGCAGTTGGGAGCCACCGGTCATGCGGCGCGTGTCGGAAGGCGATCCCGTCTATTCCGACTTCCCCTGGCTCGGCGAGCACGCGCCGCTCCTGCGCAAGCCGGCCGTCGACGCGCTGGAGGCACCGCTGCTTGCCTATGGCGAGCTGGTTCCGCTGCGCGGCGAAAAGGTCTGGCTCTTCAACGTGACCAAAGTGATCGACGCGCTGGACAAAGAGCGCTCCGAGATCGTCTATTTCGACAACGGCGACATTCTTGCGATCGAGCAATACGCGTTCGACGTCGACAAGGTCGGGACCGCCGAGGTGTTCAAGCTGCCGATGCGGGCGTCGCCGGTGTTCGTCAACGATGTGTTCGTCGACCGGGTTCGCAAGGCAGGGCTGCGGACGGTGTCGTTCAAGCAAAGATGGATATCGGGGGAAAGCACGGGGGATTGATCGCCGCCGACAGGCGCCGACGGATTCGGCGTCCGAGGAACTCAGCCCAATGGCTGGCTCGCTATGGCCTATTTCAAAAACTGCCTTCCGGCTCTGACAGACCTAAAGCGACATGCTTTAGCCGGTTGATGGCGCCTCAGAACTTGTAAGCCAGGCCAATCCGCACTTCATTTATCGACAGATCGGCGTCGAAAGCGTCGAACACGCCCTCATCGGCACGGTTCGTGCCAAAATCAGTATATCGATACTCCGCGCGTCCTTGGCAAAAACAAATGCCGCTGGTTCATCGTCACTCAGTGGATTCCTATGCGGCGCGAGCGGGACTCGGCTTGGGCTTCAGCACCGTGGCAAGCACGATGCCGGCAACGATGAAGGCAGCGCCGAGCAGGTCGTAGTCATGCAGGCTCTCGCCGAGCAGCAGATAGGCGAGAATGGCGACGAACATCGTCTGCAGATAGAGCAGCATGCTCGCCCTGCTCGCGCCGAGCGTCTCGACGCTGCGGTTATAGAGATAGTACATCAGGGCGCCGCCCGGACCCGCCAGATAGGCGAGCGCCAGCAGGCCGTTGGCGTTCATGGCCGAGCGTTCGTCGTTGAAGATTTCCCACAGATGGAAGGGCAACGCGACCAGCGCGCCGGCGCCGAGCAAAAGCACGACCAGCGGCAACAGCTCGATGCCGAACTTGGCACGGCGCACAAGCACGGTGTAGAGGGCCCAGCAGAAGGCGCTGCCGACGATCCACAATTCGCCGAGATTGAACCGAAGCTGCATAAGTGCCGTCAGGTTGCCATGCGCGACGATGGCCAGCATGCCGGCGAGCGCGACAGCAGCACCGAGCGACTTCCAAAGCCCGAGCGGCTCGCCAAGCACGAACCGCGCGAGCACCATGGTCATGACCGGGGACAGCGCCATGATGATGCCGGCCGTGGTTGCGTCGGTGGCCGCGAGGCCGTGGTAGATCATGCCCTGGCAGAGCGTCAGGCCGATCGCCCCCACGGCGACGATCTCCAGGGACCGGGATTTGAGCAGCGCGATCATCGCGCCGTGATGGCGGTGCACGATCGGCAGCAGGATGGCGCAGGCGAGCGCCAGCCGCCAGAAGCAGAGCCCCCATGGCGGCATCTCCGGCGCCACCCATTTGGCCGCGATATAGACGCCGGCCGAAAGAAGCCAGCACAGCACCGCGGCTGGATAACCGGCCAGCGGGGGGATCGAGGCGACGGCAGGCTGCTCCGCGTGATGTGCTATCGGCACTGCCTGCATGTCATGCCCCCCGTCCATGACGTCAGCCCACGGACGCGGCTGAAGTATAGCATCAAGCGAGCCGGCTTGCGCGATCGCCGGGATTTGATCGAGCCCGGATTGGCCCCAGATCAGTGCGGCGCGCGGCCGGACAGGTGCAGAAGCTCCCAGGTCATGCCGATACGACCGCGGAACTGTGATGCGAATTGTTCGGCTTCGACGTCCTCCAGGCCATCGTCGACGAGGGCCTCGATGCTTCGCCGCATCAAGGCGAGTTGCATCGCCCTGGCGTGTGCGGCGTCGGTCTCTCTCATGATTGCCGTGACGTGGTAGGCGACGACAGGCTGGCCGAGGCAAGACACAAGCGTGCCGGCTTCGGCCGTCGCTGCGGTGACTGCTTCTTCGATCTGCATTTTGGCGCTCCTCATCAACGCTGATGACGGCGCCTCCCCGGGAGGCGACGGTGTTCCGTCGCTTCTTTCTAGTTTCAGCCGTGCTGACGACTCGCGGCCAAAATCAATATCCTCCAGGATCATATTGAAGGCCACCGGATAGTTAACTGATGGTTAACAGGAAGGCTCGCATCTTAAGCGTCGGCGCGGGAAGCCTAGCGCGTCCATACGCGCCTGACGCGGACTTCGGCTCCTGCTGCGAAAGTCCGTTTGTCAATGAACAGCAATGTTTCGCTCCGCCGATGGCAACAGGCGTTCCGCGCCGGGCGCGGAAACCGGGGCGCCGTGAAAAACCCAGTCCGCCGCGATCTGTCCGATCACCGGCGCCAGTTGGATGCCGTAGCCGCCGCGCCCGCGGCGGTCACCAATGTCGGCTCGGAAGCATCGAGCGGCCCCACGAACGGGCGATGGTCGGCCGATACGGGGTAAAGGCCCGCCCAGCCCCGGCCAAGCCGCGCGCCCGGCAGATCAGGCAGTCGCTCGAGCAGGAGTTCCGCCAGCTTGACCTTCGATTGTTCCTCGCACTGGTCGTTGTAATTGTCGGGGTCCTCCGGCGCGATCGAGTCCACCTTGTGGATCTCGGCGATCAATTCGCTGCGCTTCTCATGGCGGAAATTGAGGCCGCTTCCCTCGCCGTCCACGAGATCCATGACCATCGGCATCGTGTAGTCGAGCGGCTCGTCGAGATGGATGACGACCGCCTCATGGCGCTCGGGCCAAATGTGCAGGCGCTGGCCGAAGAGCTTTGCGACCTGGGGCGTCCAGGCGCCGCTCGCATTGACCACGACATCGCAATCGATCGGATCGCCGCCGGTCTCCAGCGTGTAGCCGACGGATCGCCGCCTTACCCCGAGCAGCTTGCGATACTGGCGGATTTCGCCGCCTTGAGCGCGGACCATCCGCGCCAGGAAATTGCACATCTCGTGAGGATCGAGAAAGCCATTGTCGGGCCCGAACAGCCCGCCCTTAAGCCCATCGGGGTTGATATGGGGAACGAGTTGCCTGAGTTCGTTCGCGCGATAGAGGCGCGACCGCAGGCCGGCCTGTTCCTGGATTTCCGCCGACTTCGCGAACAGCTCCATCTGCTTCTGCGTCCTTGCCAGCCGCAGGTAGCCGATATGGTTGAAGCCAAGCCCCTGGCTCTCCCATTGGCGGAAGCGGCGCAGCGAATGAACGCGAAGCATGATCTCGAACGGATCGGTGAATTGCGATCCGACCACCCCGACCGACCTGCCGCTCGACCCGGAGGCGATCGACTGGCCGTCGAGCACGGTCACGCGCGCCCCCTGTTCGACCAGATTAAGCGCCGAGCACAATCCCAACGTGCCCGCGCCGATCACCACGACATGAGGAGAAGCTGTCATCCATGGTCCTCCTGGCGGTTTGTCTCAGAACTGCCGGGCGATGTCGCTCAGGGTCTCGTCGATCGCCTGCAGAATCTTGTTGGCGTCCGCCTCGGTCATGGGCGTCGACAGCGCGAACAGGCCATAGCTGGCAGACAGGACGCCACGGCCGAGCAGGCCCTTGTGGAAGGCATCGAGCTTCCGGCGCTCGGCTTGGCCGGGATAGACGGACCTGTAGTCCGTGACGGGATGCGATGTGAAATGGACCTTGAAGAGCGAGCCCAGGCCGACGCATTGGCCGGGAAGACCATGCTTGCCGAGCGAGGCGGCGACCCCCTTGCGCAAGTACGCGCCGAGGCGATCGAGATGGGCGAAGCTTTCCCTGGTCAGCGCTCGCATGGCGGCGAGCCCCGCGCGCATCGTCACCGGATTGGCGGTGAAGGTGCCGCCATGCGGCAGAGCGGGCTTGCCCCGGGTTGGATCGAACACCGCCATGATTTCGGCCCGGCCGCCCACGGCGCCCACCGGGAAGCCGCCGCCGATGATCTTGCCCAGGGCGGTCAGGTCGGGCTTGATGTCCCACAGACCTTGCGCGCCCGACCAGCCGAGGCGAAACGAGATCACCTCGTCGAAGATGACCAGGGCACCCGCCGCGTGGGCGATCTCGACCATCGCTTGAAGATATTCCTGCCGCGCCGGAATGAGACCGGCGCGGTTCGGCATCGGATCGATCAGCACGCCGGCTATCCTGTCGCCCTGAGCGGCGAAGACCGCCCGCAAGGCTTCGATGTCGTTGAAGGGCACGGCGATCACGTCGTCCAGCACCCCGCGCGGCGTGCCCCTCGCATAGGGCGTCGAATTCGGCAGGTCGCCCCAATCGGCGGGAGAACTGTCGAGGCTGACTTCGGCGAAGTCGTATGAACCGTGATAGGCGCCTTCGATCTTGACGATCTTGGGCCGTCCGGTGAAAGCGCGCGCGGCCTTGATGGCCATCATCACACCCTCGGTGCCGGAGTTGGCGAAGCGGATCTGGTCGACCGAGGGCAGCCGCTCGACCAGCAGTTCGGCAAGCTCGATCTCACTGACCGTCGGCGCACCGAAGGCCGTGCCGAACGGCAGCTGGTCAACCACAGCCGCCGCGACATCGGGTTGCGTGTAGCCATGGATCATGGAGGTGAAGTTGTTGATGCAGTCGTAGTAGACATTGCCGTCCACGTCCCAGACCTTGCAGCCCTCGCCTTTCGAGGCATAGATCGGAAAAGGGTCTACGAAGACCGTGGTGCGGGTGTTCCCGCCCGGCATCACCTTCCTGGCGCGCTCGAACAGGGTTTTCGACATAGGCATTGCGTCTGGATAATGCAGCATGGTTCGATCGTATGGCCTGGTTCGCGCAGCGCGCAATCGGCCAGGCGGGGCATGCGACGTGACCACACTGTCTTCGCGACTGAGCGCCATGGCGCGTCCATCACGATCCATCCGAGCGGCTTGCCGCCGGCTTTCGCTGAATTGAAACCGGACCGGCTTGTCAGGCGGCGGGAGCCTTCACCTCCCACGGCGCCACCCAATCGCCGGCAACGCGCAGTTCCACGCCCGCATCATCCTCGATGAGCTTGCAGACGGTCATTTCGCCGGCGTCCTTACCGTAGCGCGAGGCTGCTTCCTTGAACCGGTCGTGGGTTGCTCGGGTAAGCTCGTTGCGGGTGCCGGTGGCCGTCATCAGTTCCTCGATCAGGCCGAGGTCCTTCAGGCAAAGCGCCAGCGGAAAGGATGGGTCATAGTGCCCCGCGAAGATGGAGGGCACGTCATGCTGCATGACGAAGCTGTCGGCCGCCCCGCCCTTCATCGCGCTCCACCAGACGTCGGGCTCCAGGCCGGCAAGCTTGGCGGCGACCATTGCCTCGCCGATTGCCGCGGCGTGGATCTTCCACAGCTGGTTGTTCACGAGCTTGGCGACATAGCCATTGCCGTGCCTGCCGACCTTGCGGATTTCGCCCATCGCCTCGATCACCGAGCGGACATGTTCGACATCGGCATCTTCGCCACCGACGAACATGATCATGTCGCCGCAGATGGCCGAGTCGACGGAACCGGTCACCGGCGCATCGACCGGCGCGCCACCTCTGGCGCGGAAATCCGTGCCAAGGGCGCGCATCAGGTCCGGGCTGCTGGTCGTGAGATCAATCCAGTACTTGCCCTTGCAATCGACCGACAGAAAACCGCCCCTACCCCGGACGACGGCCTCGATCTCCTTCGGGCCGAACACCATCGTCACCACCACATCGACCTGGCCGAGCACGTCGGCCGGACCGTTTGCTGCCTTGGCGCCTCGTTCGACAAGCGGCTGCAGCGCCTCCGGCCTGACGTCGTAGACGACCATTTCGAAACCGGCGCGTGCAACGTTAAGCGCGGCGTTCCTGCCCATGGTTCCAAGGCCGATGAACCCAACCTTCATGGCGTTCCTCTCCTCCAAATCTTGTCGCTCACTGTTCCCACGGCGGAACCCAATCGCCCTCGAAGCGCATCGAGAGGCCGGCATCATCCTCGATGCGCCTGGCGACATGCAGTTCCGCCGCCTGGGCACCGTAGCGGCTCGCCGCAAGCGCGAACGCGCCTTCGGCCGCCGTCGTCATGGGAAGAGCTGCCCGGACATTGCGGTTCAGCTCCTGGATGAGGCGCAAGTCCTTGAGACAAAGATCGAGCGAGAAGGACGGGTCGTAATGGCCGGCGAAGATCGAGGGCGCGTCATGCCGGACGACGAAGCTGTCGCCGACGCTGTTCTGGATCGCATGCCATAGGGTACCCAGTTCGACACCGTTGGCGAGGCCCGTCGCAAAACCTTCGCCGATGGCCGCGGCGGCGATGAACCAGAGCTGGTTGGTAACCAGCTTCACCACATTGCCGGTCCCGAGCGCGCCGCAATGGATGACCATGCCGAGGTGGCCAAGGACGGGCGCGGCCCGTTCGAACGATGCCTGGTCGCCGCCGGCGAACAAGGTCAGCTTGCCGTTTCGCGCGCCGTCCACGGCTCCGGTGACCGGAGAGTCGACGATCTTGACGCCTTCGGGTGCTTCCGCGGCGAGGCGGAAGACGAGCTCGTTGCGGTTGGTGGTGAGATCGATCCAGAGGCTTCCCGGCTTCAGGCTCTTCAGCGCGCCGCTGTCGCCTGCCATGACGGCTTCGACGTGGTCTGGTCTCGGCAGCGAGGTGAGGAAGACGTCGGCTCGAGCGGCGCAGTCCGCAGCGGAGGAGGCAGCGACAGCACCAGCGGCGGCGACCCTTTCAAGCGCGGCAGCGTTGAGGTCGAAGGCGGTGACCGGATAGCCCGCCTTCACCAGCCTTTGACACATGGGACCACCCATGTTGCCTAGTCCGACGAACCCGATACGAGGGAAAGCCGTCATCTGGTGCTATCTCCGATGATACCGATCAAAGTTTGTCGCCCTTCCGCGAGGGTCGCCTGACCACGAAAGATGCATCCGGGACATCAGGCTGAAAACATTGAAAAAACTCAGCCTCTCTAATAATCTGTGGTTATGAGGAAATATCGGACCGCCCTTCCCCCGCTGGACCTGCTCATCTTCTTCGAGGCCGCCCATCGCGTCGGCAGCTTCACCGGCTGCGCGACCGAACTGCATGTATCGCAGGCTGCGGTCAGCAAGCGCATACGCCAGCTCGAGGAATGGGTCGGAGAACCGCTGTTCGTCCGCACGGCAAGCGGCTTCAGACCACGGAGAGCGGAGAGCAGCTCTATCAATCGGTAGGCACGGCCCTGGAGTTTCTGCGGCTGGGCCTTGAGAACCTGCGCGAAAACGCGCGCAGGCCGCTGTCGATCGCCGCAAACACCGTCGTCGGTATGTTCTGGCTCGCGCCCCAACTCCAGGCTTTCGGCCTGTCTGGCGACGCATGTCCGACACGCCTGACGACCTCCGACAACACCAATGGCCTGCTTGCGGCCAAGAACGACCTGCTCGTCCTCTACAGCAACGGCGTCATCCCCGGTTGGCAGACCACGCTGCTGCTCAATGAGGAGATGGCACCGATGGCATCCCCGGAACTCGCCCGAAAGCTGAGCGCCGATCCGACGGCATCGTTTTCGTCGCTTCGATCCAAGAATGGCCCGCCGATCCTGAACTACACCCGAGGCGCGCCCGACTGGGTGGACTGGCGTGTCTGGTTCAGCTCGCTCTCCGTCGGAAGCCTCAAGGACTGGCGGGTCGAAATGATGAGCACCTACTCCCAGACGATAGGCGAGGCCATTCGCGGAAACGGCATCGCCTTGGGAAGCATCGGGCTCCTCCAATCCGAGTTGAATGCCGGCCGCCTCGTCCTGCTGTCGAAGGACATCCTGCGTACCAACAAAGGGTATTACCTTTGCCGCGACGACCAGTCGTCCCTATCGGAGGATGCACGACGGCTTGCGGCATTTCTGATCGCAGCGGCCGACAGACAGAGGGCCGAGACCGTATCCGGACCTTTCGACGATGTCGAATGTAAGGACAATTTCTGACTTACTGGAGGAGCGGGTGGGTCTCGATGTGGCGGTTTTCAAAAGTGTTTCGGCTTTGGAGCGGGAATTCCCTCGCTACCGCTTTCAGCGCGAGCCGAAGACGGGCGAATGCTGGGTCACCCATCCCGAGGGTGTGAATCTCGATTGGCACACTGTCACGGCGCGTGACTGGCGAGTCGGAAACATCCTCCACATCGGTGCGCTTCGCGACGCGGTCGCCGGCCATCTCGGCGAAGGGTCGGCCTTGGAACGGCTTGTGCTCGGTTCCGGCAGCAGCGTCGGAGACGTGATCGACGAGCCGAGCTTCGGCGAGCTTGAACGCGAATTGAAGCTGATCGAAACAAACCAGGACGCGTGGGTTCGGGAATTCGCCGATGGCCTAGCGGAAATGATCGGCATGGCACGGCGCGAGAAAAACCCTATCGTGTTTGTGTGACCTACACCGCGACCGGAGCCGAACACCATGACCCTGACCAATCGAGACCTCGTCGAGCTGACGGCATGGCGGCGCAAGCTGCACCGGCAGCCGGAGATTTCCAACGAGGAGGAGAAGACCGCGAAAGAGGTCGTCGACTTCCTCGCCGATACGAGCCCGGACAAGGTGCTGACTGGATTGGGCGGCCATGGCGTGGCGGCGGTCTATGACAGCGGGCAAGCCGGGCCGACGGTGCTGTTCCGCTCGGAGCTCGACGCGCTGCCGATCGAGGAGCTTTCGGGCGTCGAGCATTCCTCGCAGGTGCCGGGCAAGTCGCATATGTGCGGCCATGACGGGCATACCGCGATCCTGGCGGCGCTCGGCCGCCAGCTTGGGCGGCAAAGGCCGGCGCGTGGCCGTGTCGTTTTGATGTTCCAGCCGGCGGAGGAGACCGGCAACGGCGCAGCCGGCGTCGTCGCCGATCCGCGCTTTTCAGAGATCGCGCCGGATTTCGCCTTCTCGCTGCACAATCTGCCGGGCGTGCCGTTCGGCGAGGTGCGGCTCAAGGCCGGCGTGGTCAACTGCGCCTCGCGCGGCATGCGGATCGTGCTCGAGGGCAAGACCGCGCATTCCTCCATGCCCGAAACCGGCGTGTCGCCGATGCTGGCGGTGAGCCAGCTGATGCCGCAGTTGCCGGCGCTCGGGCGCGGCACCTTCGCCGACGACGATTTCGGCATGGTGACCGTCACCCATTGCTCGATGGGCGAAGCGGTGTTCGGCATCGCCCCCGGACATGCCGAGGTCCGGGCGACGTTGCGCACGCGGCGCGACGAGCGCATGACCTATCTCTGCGCCGCCGCGGAGGCGCTGGCGGCAAAGATCGCCGCCGAGCATGGCCTTTCCGCCCGCCACGACTATCACGAGATTTTCGTGGCCAGCGTCAATGCGCCGGATGCGGTGGAGCATCTCAACCGCGCGCTCGACGAGGAAGGTGTTTCGCGCGGCGAGGAAGCGCTGCCGATGCGCGCCTCGGAAGATTTCGGCATCTTCGGCCACAACGCCAAGTCGGCGATGTTCTTCCTGGGTGCCGGCGAGCGCTTCCCGGCGCTCCACAATCCGGACTACGACTTCCCGGACGACCTGATCCCGATCGGCTCGCGCATCTTCATGCGCACGGCGCGCAACCTTCTCGGCTGAGAGCCTGAAGGAAAGGCGCGGCCCTCACTCCTCTTTGGCATCCTTGCCGCCGTTCGGAGCCTTCCTGCGGGGCCTCCAGAGATTGTCGAAGCCCATATAGTGGTCGGCATCCGACGTGTTCCATCTGCCGGCGAGACAGATGATTGCGATCACCGCTACGAACAACAGCAAGGTAAGGAGCGTATCCATGCCTGCCATCCAGCGCGCGAGGGTCGGGCGGACAGCTCTTGCCGCCATCACCCGGCGCGCTCTGCGCGTGCCCCCACAGCGCGCCTCTATTGTTATGCCGGCTCACCGCCTGTATGAGCGGGAATGACCTCGATCTCCCGTCTTGCCGCGCTCGTCCTGCTTGCGGCCATTGCATTCGCCACGCTCTCACCGATCCAAATGCGGCCGCATCTTGGCGACGCGAACCTGGAACGCGCCTTGGCCTATGCCCTGTTCGGCCTTGCCCTGGCCTTCGGATTCCGCCCCCGCCTGGTGCAGGCAATGCTGTTTGTCTGCACCGTGGCCGGCGTGTTGGAACTGCTCCAGGCGATCGATCCCGGCCGTCATGCCCGCCTCCAAGATGCCCTCGTCAAAGCTGCGGCCGGCTTGATGGGGATTGCCATAGGACGAATTATCCTTGCCATCGCAAGCAGGGCCGCGCGCCCGCAGCCCAGGCAACCACGATCGTCCTCTAGACCCACAGATTTAGGGCTTGCCAGCGATTGACGTTCGGCCGGCGATCTTGCCTGCCCTGCCCGCCATTCCTACTCTCACGCAGCAACGCGAGCATCACCTGCGACCGACCGAAACATCTCCTTCGGAGGACGCTCGAATTTCAGCAATCGCGCGAGAAGCGAGGAGCAATTCCAGGGAAAGTGCGTAGCGGTTTCGTCCGGAATTGCGGAGCAGCAAGGAGCAGGCCATGGCACGCATCGTCATCATTGGAGGCAGCGGTCACGTCGGGAGCTATCTGGTGCCTCGGCTCGTCGAGCTCGGACATGAGGTCGTGAATGTGAGCCGCGGCACGGCGGTGCCCTATCGCCCCCATTTTGCCTGGAGCGCAATCGAGACCGTCGCCATCGATCGCGCCGCCGAAGAGAAGACGGGGCGGTTCGGCACCAAGATCGCGGAGCTGCGTCCGGAGATCGTGATCGACATGATTTCGTTCGATCTGCCCAGCGCCCAGCAATTGGTCGAGGCGCTGCGCGGCAAGGTCGAGCATTATCTGTTCTGCAGCTCGATCTGGGTATACGGCCGTTTCTTCACGGTCCCGTCGACCGAGGCGGATCCTCCAAACCCCATCGACACCTATGGGATGAACAAGGCCGCGATCGAAGCCTGGCTGTTGCGGCAGGCACGCCTGGCCGGCTTTCCGGCGACCTGCTTTCGCCCCGGCCATATCGTCGGCGAGGGATGGAACCCGATCAACCCGATCGGCAATGCCAATCCGGCTGTCTTTTCCCTGATTGCCCGCGGCGATGAGCTGGTCCTGCCCAATCTGGGGCTCGAGACGGTGCACCATGTTCACGCCGACGATGTCGCCCAGTGGATCATCCGCGCGATCGAAAACCGCGCGGCCTCGATCGGCGAGGCATTCAACACGGTTTCCGAGCAGGCGGTCACCCTGCGGGGTTACGCCGAAACCGTTTATCGCTGGTTCTGCAAGGAGCCGCGCATCGCGTTCAAGCCCTTCGACGAATGGATCCGCGATCTGGAGGGCGAGGATGCCGTCGGTTCCCGAGGGCATGTCATCCGCAGCTCATGCCACTCGATCGAGAAAAGCCGCCAGCGCCTTGGCTATAAGCCTCGCTATACGAGCTTCGAGGCAATCCAGGAGTCCGTCCGGGCACTGATCGCTGCCGGGAAGGTTGCCGTCCCGGATGCCGGCTTCCCGGGGAAAGCCCGCTGACTGTTTCGCTGCACGATTTCTTCGCCCGCGACGCCATCACTGTGGCGCGCGAGATGATCGGCGCGCGGCTCGGGCTCGACGGCGTCGGCGGCATCGTCGTCGAGACCGAGGCCTATCTGGCCAACGATCCGGCCTCGCACAGCTTTCGCGGCCGAACGCCGCGCAACGCGGCGATGTATGGCTCGCCCGGCACCGCCTATGCCTACCGGTCCTACGGCCTGCACTGGTGCCTGAATGCCGTGTGCCTGCCGGGCAGCGCGGTGCTGATCCGCGCGATCCAGCCGCAATCCGGCATCGCGGCGATGCGCGACAGGCGGGGAACCGACGATGACCGGCTGCTCTGTTCCGGTCCCGGCAAGCTGTGTCAGGCGCTCGGCATCGATGGTTCGCATAACGGGCTGTCGATGATCGCGCCGCCCTTCGAGTTTGCCCGCTCCGAAACCAGTCCAGCCGCGGTCCTCGGCGGACGCAGGATCGGGATTTCCAAGGGCGTGGACGCCGAGTGGAGGTTCGGCCTTGGCGGATCGCCCTATCTCAGCCGGAAGTTCTGAACGGCGTGCGATCATGCCCGGACGCTAATGCATGTCGCCCACAAGTGTGCGGCGGTTCTGAGGTAACGACATGCATCAAAACAAAGACTTAAAGGGCGTTGCCTGAATCCGTTTCAACGCGACGCGCTTTTAAGGCGGGCTCGCTGATTTCGCCATCAGCGCCCCAAAATGGATCCAATTCCTCAGCTTCCGACGGTGTCTCATCCAGCAATTGCGCGGCAATTTTGAAGCCCTGGACAAGATGGTCGCTGTCTTCCGGCCTCTCGAATTCGAGGCTCGTGAGCAAGTGGCTTACCGGCGAGAAGCCAGGGTTCGATTTGCGGATCTGCATGACGCATTCCCGCGCGCCGGGCCTGTCGCCCGAGCGCACCAGCGCAGCGGCAAGCACCGACCACCGCCTGGGCCCGTAAGGCAGGCGCTGCATCGCTGTTGCGGCGGCGCTGTAGTCGCGGGCCGCATAGAGCGCGAGAGCTCGATCGCAATGATACCACTCGGCATGGAGAGGATTTGCCGCGATCGCCCTGTCCATCAGCTCCAGCCCGTCGCGCGGCCGCCCACGCAAGGACAGCACGTGACCCATCTGCATCATCGTGTCGGCGTCGTAGGGATTGATGTCGAGCGCGCGCCGCATGTGATGCTCGGCCGCCTCATGGTCGCGCGCGGCAAGCCGCGCCTGTGCCAGGATGCGATGGCAGCGAGGCTCGTCCGGCTCCAGCGCCACGGCCAGCGAGGCCCGCTCGATGCAGCTTGCGATGACATCCTCCGGCGCGCTTCCGTAATCGGCAATCGCCAATTCCACTACCGCGAGATAGGCGTGGGCGAGCCCATAATCGGGATCGCGTGAAATGGCTGCCTGGAGCAGGTTCAAGGCTTCGCTGTTGTCGTCGGGACGATAGCCGCGGAAGCGTACGATCGCCCGCGTCACCAGTTCATAGGCCGCGAGGTCCTGCGTCGGCTTGCCGGCTGCCTGCCGCAACGCCGCCGCCTCCAGGTTTGAAACCAGCCGGTTCACGACACGGTAGGCTATCTCATCCTGGACCGCGAACAGGTCCGGCCCGGCGGCCGTGTAGCTCTCGCCCCAGACCAGCGTTCCGGCCTGCGCGTCGACCAGCTTAGCGCTGATCTTCAGCTGGTCGCCGCTGCGAATGACGGATCCTTGGACAAAATAGTCCGGCCGCACCCCGATCGGCGGGCCTTGGCCTTGCGCCTGGCGGAACGTGGCGAGCGCGGTTTCCCGGTTTAGGATCGTCACCGTGTGGAAGCGGGCAAGCCTGTCCGCCACGTCGTCCGCGAAGGCGCCGATCACGGGATCCGAAGTCTCGCCAGGCGCCCTGCCGTCCTCGAACGGCACGACCGCGACCATTGGTTGGGATGCCGGCGAAGACTTGCGGCAGGGAGCCGAAAGCACATAACCGCGCTTGGGCACGGCCTTCAGAATCACCTGGTCGCTGTCGTCGAGCGCCTTCCTGATGTCGCGCACGGCCTGGGTGAGGGAGTCTTCGGTGACGGCTATGCTCCCCCAGACCGCGGCGATGAGATCGGACTTGGTGACGACCTTGCCGTCGTTTCGAGCCAGATATGAAAGCAGGCTGAATGCCTTCGAGCGCAGCGGCACTGCTGCTCCATTTCGCAGCAGCAGGCCGCGCTCCAGATCAAGCTGGCAAGCGCCGAGTTGCAAGACTCCCTGCGAAGCGGATTCCGCCATGGAACAGCGCCCTGCCCTTGCGCAACATCCAATGACCTATTCGGCTACCATTCTGCGCCGGGGTCAAGGTATCCATTGGACTGGGCTGTTGCGAGCTAGACAGGGCGCGGTCACCCTTGAGGTCCATGGCGGCGATCTCGAGCATTTCGAACAGCCCGCCGGGCGGCGCATAGCCGGGGCCGACCATTCCACAGGCAACGATCTCGAAGAGTTCCTGGCGTGCGCGGCTGCGGGCTTCATCGTCGAACATGGCTGCCTCCGTCTATTGGAGCAGCATGGCTGATATTGCCCGCGCCGTACCGACGGACTTCTGAAATTCTGCTGAAATCAGCATTTCGCCCCGCCGGCTTGTGGGAAGCAGCGTTCCTGTGTACTTCCCGCACCACTTTAGGAGAGGCTCAAAGAATGAGAATCGCAATGGTCGTCGCGTTGAGCGCGGCGGTGGCTGGATGCGTGAGTTCTCCGGTCGACTATGGATCGTCGCTCTCGCGGCAGGACTCGAAATGGGCATCGCCGGAATGCCAGCAAGCCCGCAAGGCGGCCTCGGACTACGCCGCCCGCGAAAAAGAGCACCCCGGCTGGGGTTTCGGCGTCTTGCTCGGCCCGTACAGCATGGGAATGGTAGCGGCGGTCAAGGAGCATGAGCAGCAGCAGCGACGGCTTCTCGCCCGGCAGATGCATCTTCAGTGCTCTAGCCAACCACTGCCGAAGGACCTGGATTTCGATCCGGCAATTTACGCGCCAAAGAAGGCGAAGTATCCATAAGCGGTGGACCGCGCGTTCCGATCCCTACTCCGGCCGTGCAGCCTTCTTGTCGAAGGCGTAGGTCAGGATTGCCACGCCCGTTTCGGTCGCGACCTGGCTCAACAGTTTCAGCGTCGAGGGCGCCTGCCCCGCCTCGAAAAGGCGAAAACCTTCGCCCAGCACCAGCGGATGGACCATCAGCACCAGTTCGTCGACAAGCCCGTGCCGCATCAGCGCGCGGAGCAGCTTGCCGCTGCCGAACATGACCAGTGACTTTTCATGAGCTTGCTTGAGCTGGCGTATGGCTGCCTCGCCGGCAAGCAGCGTCGAATTTTTCCAGCGAAGCACGTAATCTTGGTCATGCGAAACGACAAACTTGCGCACGTCGGTCAGTGCCTTGGTCATCGGATTGGCAGGCTGGCGGACAACCCAGCCTTCGTGGAGATCCTCGTAGGTAGTCCGGCCGGCGAGCAGCGACCATCCGCCGGCCATGGCGTGGCCAATGACCTCCTGCATCTTGGGGTCACTGCCCGGATTGCCCCAGCCCCCATGGGCAAAACCATTGCGCGTATCTTCATCGGCGCGCGCCGGCGCCTGGTAGACGCCGTCCAGCGTCAGATGCTCGATGGCGACGATCCGTGCCATCAGCCTTCCTTCCATGCGGTAAGCAGCGGGCCCTCGCTGCCATAGACCGGGTCCTTCTCCGGACGGCCGACCTTGGGAATCGTTCGCAGCGCCTCGGCGTACTGCTCGGCGCGCGTGCATAGATCATAGGTGCCGAAGGGTGGATAGGCGCCGACGACCAGAAGATCGCTGGACGAGGACAGGCGCTGGTGGCCGGTGCCGGCCGGAAGGATCGCCACGTCGCCGGCCTTCACGTTAAGCACCTCGCCCTTCTCGCCGCCGAAGCGCACCTCGGCCGTGCCGCGCGCGATGCCCAGCACCTCGTGGATGCGCGAATGGTAGTGGACGTAATCGTAGATGCCGTTGCGCCAGCCGTCGCCCCAGCCATTCGTGCTGAAGAGATCCTCGAACACGGACGCGGGATCGACATCGCCCGGCAGCGTCACGGCCCCGGGATAGATGATCATCGGCCAGCGCGGATGGTTGGGCACAAGGCCGTCATCCGCGAAGCGGAAGCGGAGCGGTTCGCGCTGCTCGACAAGTTCAGCAAGTTTCGCCGCTCCCGGCATGCTGTGGCCTTTCCGCCGCTCGATTACCGACCGGTCTCAACCAGCGGCGGCGCGCTTTGTTCCCGGACGCCATCGTCCCGCTCGACCTCCTCACAGGGGCAGATTAGCAGTTCCGCTACCGGCTGCGGCTGCTGGCGATTGGCGAAGGCGGACGCGACATCCGCTCTCCTCCCTCGTGGGGGAGATGGTCGCAGACCAGAGGGGGGCGCGAAGGAACGCGGCCTTTTGCGCGTTTGCCAGTTCGGAAACGTCTATGCGTGATAGTCAACTCAACTGAAGGGCTGGCGGGACAGCGCCCCCCTCTGCCCTGCCGGGCATCTCCCCCACAAGGGGGGAGATTGGCAGCTCCAACGCCCTCGCCTCCCTCGACAGACCCTACACCTCGAGCATGACCTTGATCGCGCGGCGCTCGTCCATGGCGCGGTAGCCTTCGGTGACTTCAGCCAGCGGCAGCCTGAGGTCGAAAACCTTGCCGGGCTTGATCCTGCTCTGAAGCACGCGGTCCATCAGGTCGGGCAGGAAGCGGCGCACGGGCGCCGGGCCGCCCAGCATGCGTTTCTGGCCGAAGAACAGGCGCTGTCCATCGAAACTCACGCCATGCGGCACGCCGACATAGCCGATCGTGCCGCCGGGGCGAGAGCAGGCCAGCGCCTGGTCGAAGGACTCCGCCGTGCCGACGCATTCCAGCACCGAGCCCGCGCCGACGCCGCCGGTCAGCTCCTTGATGCGCGAAACACCATCCTCGCCGCGTTCCGCAACGATGTCGGTCGCGCCGAACTCGCGGGCAAGCTGCTGGCGGCTCGCGTGGCGGCTCATGGCGATGATGCGCTCGGCACCCATCTCCTTGGCCGCCAGCACGCCCATCAGGCCGACCGCGCCGTCGCCGACGACCACGACAGTCGATCCTTGTCGGACCTCGGCCGCATCGGCCGCGTACCAGCCGGTGCCGAGCACGTCGGAGACGGCCAACAGGTCAGGCACGAGTTCGGCGGGCGGAACCTCGGAGGTGGCGACCAGCGTCCCATCGGCCAGCGCCACGCGGGCATAGGGCGCCTGCGCGCCGCTCATGAACTCGCGCTGCTCGCAGGACGATTGGAAGCCGAAGCGGCAATGCGGGCAAGAGTTGTCGGAGAGGCAGAACGAGCCGACGACGAATTGGCCTGGGCGGATCGTGCGCACCTCAGCGCCGACCTCGACGACGAGGCCGCAATATTCATGGCCCATGTGCTGCGGGGCATCGACCGGCTGCAGCCCGCGATAGGGCCAAAGATCCGAGCCACAAATGCAACTGGCCGACAGCTTGATGATGGCGTCCGTCGGGCGCAGGATTTTCGGTTCGGCGACTTCCTCGCAGCGGATGTCGCCCGGCTTGTGAAGAACGGTTGCGAGCATTTTTTAGCTTTCCTTTCGCTTAAGCGGGAAATGGTCAGGCGAGAGAAAGGTCAGGCGCCGTAGTCGGCGTCGCTGACATGTTCCAGCCAGTCCACGGCCTTGCCGTCCTTGACCTCCTGGACGGCGATGTGGACCATCGCGGCGCCCGGCGAAGCGCCGTGCCAATGCTTCTCGCCGGGCGCGAACCAGACGACGTCGCCCGGCCGGATCTCCTCGACCGGGCCGCCTTCACGCTGGACCCGGCCGAGGCCGGAGACGACGATCAGCGTCTGCCCGAGCGGATGCGTGTGCCAGGCGGTGCGGGCGCCGGGCTCGAAGGTGACCTGGGCGCCCTGGACCCGCCCGGCGTCGAAGGGGTTGAACAGCGGATCGATCCGGACTGTGCCGGTGAACCAGTCCGAGGGTCCCTTGCCGGACGGCCTCGTGCCTGCGCGAAGAATGTCCATGGTGATCTCCTTTGCGTCGTCAAATGCGCTCGATGTGAAGCGGGAACTCGCCGCGAACGTGCAGCGCCTGCTCGCCCCCGTCGAAGCGGCCGAGCCGGATCAGACCGGGATGGCGATAGTCGCCGTAGAACATGGCGAGGTTGCCCCAGGGCTTGAAGTAACAAAGGTCGTAGGGCTGCTCGTTGCCGAACGGACCGCTGCCCTCCTCGGTCAGCTTGCGCGGCAGGTAGGCGATCTTTTCGTTGCTGCTGTAGTCCTCGATCGTGAGATGGAGCGGCAGCATCGAAAAGAAATCCCGTGCGGAGGGATTGTCGTAGAGCGTGGCCGTCATGGTGCGGCCTTCGAACGTCATCCTGATCTTCATCTCGGTAGGCTCCCGGCTGGCCGGATCCCTGCCCTCTTGGCTATCGGCCGCTCCCGGCGCGACCGCTGTTGCGAGCGCGGCGCAAAGCAATGTTCGGCGGCTGATCCGTTGCCGTGTCATGGCTGGTTGCCGCGTGCCGTCGCGGCGACGGCGAAAAGGGCCGAACCGAGAAGCAGCAGGGCGCCCAGCGCGAAGGGGCTCCACCAGCCGGCGGTGTCGAACAGCAGCCCGCCCGCAAACGCGCCGAAGGTGATGGCGAACTGGATCAGCGCCACCTGCAGCCCGCCGCCCGCCTCGAGATCGTTCGGGATCACTCGTGCCATCCACGTGTTCCAGGCCACCGGGATCGGCGTCGTGAACAGGCCCCAGAGGATCAGCAGGGCCGCGGTCGCGATCGCGAACGGAGCGAGTGCGATCAACGACAGCGCAATGATCGAAAGCGCCGTGGGCAGGCCGATCAACACCATGCCGAGATGTGTGCGAAGAACGAAGCCGACGAGCAACGTGCCGACCAGCCCCGCAAGTCCAAGGCCAAGCAGGACCATCGAAAGCGTGTTGACGTCGAGACCGGTGACGCCTTCGAGGAAGGGGCGCAGATATGTCGAGAGCGCGAACTGCCCCATGAAGGCGAGCGTGGTGGCCGCCATGCCGATGGCGAACACGCGTTTGCCAAGCAGGCCGAACATCTTTCCGACCGAGGCCTGCCCGCCTGCGGGCATTTTGGGCAGAACGGCAAGCTGCCAGACGATCGCGGCAACCCCGATCGGGACGACGATGAAGAAGGCGCCGCGCCAGCCGATCAGGCGCCCAGGAAGCTGCCGAGCGGTGCCGCGATCACCGAGGCGAAAGCCGTTCCGCCCTGCAGCATGGCGATCGCCTTGGGCAGGTCGGCGCTAGGCACGATGCGCGCCAGGATGGCCGTCGACAGCGACCAGAAGCCGCCGATCGAGACGCCGATCAGCGCGCGGCCGAGCATGAAGACGAGATAGTTCGGCGCGAAAGTGATCGCCAATCCGGAAACCACGAGGACGGCCGTGTAAAAAAGCACGACCGTGCGCCGGTCCAGCCGCGAGAGCAGCGCGTTGCCGAACAGGCTGGTGACGACCGCGAAGAAGCCGGAGACGGAGATCGCCTGGCCGGCCTGCCCCTCGGAGATCGCCAGCTCATTGGCAATGGGCGTCAGAAGGCTGACCGGCATGAACTCCGACGCCACCAGCACGAAGGTGAGCAGGGACAGGCACGTCACCGCTCCCCAGGCGCTCGGCGCTTTCACCAACTGGCTGTCGTAGGTCGTATCCATATGCTCCGGCCCGCCGTCGAGCCCTCCGATCGTTTCGCTGGCGGCTATATAAATCACCGGCACTATTTCGATTAGCCGTTGCAATCTGCATGGACTTATCCATTCTTGATATGAATTGGCATGAACCGGGAACGTCGCCATGCAGCGCGAGGATCTGAAGGATTTGCTGTGGTTCCTGGCGGTCGTGCGCGAGCGCAGCTTCACCAAGGCGGCGGCCGAGCTCGGCACGTCGCAATCGACGCTCAGCCACACCATCAAGCAGTTGGAGGCCCGGCTGGGCGTGCGGCTTCTGACCCGCACGACGCGAAGCGTGGCGCCAACGGAAGCCGGCGAGCGGCTCTACCAGTCGCTCGCGCCACGCTTCGAGGGCATCGAGGCCGACCTGTCGAGCCTGGTCGCCTTCCGCGACAAGCCGGCGGGCACGGTGCGCATCACGCTGTCCGACCACGCGCTGCAGATGATCGTCTGGCCGAAGCTTGAGCCCGTGCTTTGCGACTATCCCGACTTGCGCGTCGAGCTCTACAGCGACAACGGCATGCGCAACATCGTCGAGGAGCGCTTCGACGCCGGCGTGCGGCTGGGCGAAAGCGTCGACCGCGACATGATCGCGGTGCGGATCAGCCCGGACTGGCGGCTGGTCGCTGTCGCTTCGCCGGACTATTTCGCGCGCCGCCCCATTCCCAGGACGCCGCAAGACCTTGTCGGGCACAACTGCATCAACCTGCGCCAGACCACGTTCGGCGGATTCTATGCCTGGGAATTCGAGAAGAAAGGCCGCGAGCTTCGGGTCCGGGTGTATGGCCAGCTGACCTTCAACACGACCATCCCCATGGTCGACGCGGCGCTGAACGGCTACGGCATCGCCTACGTCCCGGAGGACCTCGTCGCCGACCACGTCGCCGAGGGTCGGCTGAGGCTCGTGCTCGACGACTGGAGCCTGCCCTTCCCGGGCTATCATCTCTACTATCCGAGCCGGCGGCAGCTCTCGCCCGCGATGGCGGTCGTCATCGACGCGCTCCGGCATCGTGGCTGAGGTTGGCACACGCGGGCCAATGGCTGTTGAGCCATAGCGCTTCAGCGCGATACTTCCTCGGCGCGCGGATGCTTGCCGGCCTCGGTCGAGACCGTCACTTTCTCGCCGGACCTTGAGAAGGCGTAGAGCGAGCCCCGGTAGCCCGGCATGGAGAAGGCCACGGAGTCGCGGTCTGCGAGACCCATGACGACGCGCTGCGGATCGCCTCCGCCCTTCGGCGCGAAGGTGGCGGTGACCTCCAGGCGGTTGCCGTCAACCGGGACGTAATAGACCACCATGTCGAGGCGTCCGTCGTGCAGGCTGCCGGCTTCGATGGGGCGTCCAATGGTGGCTTCCTCGGCAACCGCCTGCGTCGCCATAACCAGCGCGGCCAGAAGCGATGCGCTCAGGGTTCTGCGGATCATCGTCGTGTCTCCTATTGATAGATTGCGACCGAACTCTATACCATATAGATGTCGATTGCAATCTAAAAAGGAAGGCATTCAGTCCGCGGCAAGCCGCCGCACCGATAAGCGGGGCGAGCTGCCTGTTTCGCATCTTGATAGATTGCGTTCGGTCTCTAATTGAGATATAGATTTAGTACGCAATCTAAATGGAGATCGACGATGCGCGTGAGCCGCATTCAGGCTGAGCAGAACCGGCAAACCGTGATCGATGTGGCCAGCCGGCTGTTTCGGGAGCACGGTTTCGACGGCATCGGCCTCAAGGATCTGATGAAGGGCGCCGGGCTGACCCAGGGCGCCTTCTACAAGCAGTTCGCGTCGAAGGAGGACCTGGCCGCACAGGCGTCCAGGCGGGCGATGGAGAGCGCCTTCAACCGCTTTTCAGCCGCTGGCGCGGCAAATCCCGACGATCCCCTTGGCGCGGCAATCGCGCTCTACCTCAGTACGGAACATCGCGAAGAGCGGATGGACGGCTGCCCGGCCGCAGCACTCGGTTCGGATGCAGCCAGACAGGGCGCCGACGTAAAGGCGTCATTCGAAGCCGGGATCAGGGAATACCTCGAGATGCTCGGCCTTTGGATTGACGAAGCTGAGGGCGAGGAGCTCGGCGGCAAGGCCATGGCGATTCTCTCGACAATGGTCGGCGCGATGGTCCTCTCGCGCGCCGTCAACGACGAGCAGCTGTCGAAGCAGTTCTTGCAAGCGGCCGCCAAGAGCGCGCTGGGGTTGTCTGCCGGTGCTGGCCAAAAAGGACAGCTCCGATGACGATGGTTTCTCCAGCCGAGTCCCCGCGGGATGATGGCTGGCTATTCGGAAATGATGCCTTCGATGAATGCGGCATCGTCCGGTCGGTCAACACAGCCATGGGCGACTTTCTCGCCGATGGCGAAGCCCTGCTCGCTGGCCGTCTCGAGCGCGTATCGCTGGAGGATATTGCGCGCCAGGCCCGAGCCAACCCTCTCCATCTACCACACGGAGCCCATCACCATGGATGACGTCATCATCATCGGCGGCAGCTTTGCCGGTCTCGCCGCCGCCCTGCAGCTCGGCCGTGCCCGCCGCAAGGTCACCGTTCTCGATACCGGCCTGCCGCGCAACCGCTTCGCCGGCCATTCGCATGGGCTGCTCGGCCACGATCACAAGCCACCGCTGGACATCCTGGCCGAGGCGCGGCAGCAGCTGGCGCGCTATCCCACGATCAGGCTGGTCAATGCCCGGGCCGACAGCGTCTCCGGCGCCATCGACGATTTCTCCGTCCTCACTGACGATGGCGAAAGCCTTGGGGCGCGCCGCCTGATCCTGAGCTATGGCGTCGCCGACCAGATGCCTGATATTCCGGCTTTGCCGAAAGTTGGGGCACGTCCATCGTGCCCTGCCCCTATTGCGACGGCTTTGAAGTCGCCGGCCAGCATTGGGGCCTCGTCTGGTCCGGCCCGCAGTCGCACCAGTCTGTCAGGCTGTTCCACGATTGGACCGACAGGTTGACGCTGTTCGCCGATGGTCACGACATTCCGCCCGATATCCAGGCCGATCTGGCGCGCCGTAACATACCTGTCGTCGATGGCCGGATCACCGAGATCGCCCATCGCGAGGGCCATATCGCCACCGTCAATCTCGATACCGGCCGCAATGTCGCGGTCGACATCCTGTTCGCCAATCCGCGCAACAAGCCGTCCGCAAGCCTGCATGAATCACTGGGCCTCGCCACGGTGGATACGCCCGTCGGCATCGCCTCAAGGTCGACGAGCGCCGCCAAACCAGCGTGCCCGGCATCTACGCCGCCGGCGACCTCGCCACGCCTTTCTTGCCCTCGGTCACCCTGGCATCATCGCAAGGCGCGATGGCGGGTATCTTCGCCCAGCAGTCCATGGTGGTTTGAGAGCACAGATTCCCTTCTCCGGTTGCCGCGAGGCATGGCAGCGCCAGATTGTTAGGAGAACAGATGCGACGGATTGTGGTTACAGGCATGGGCGCGGTCACGCCCCTGGCCGCGGATGTCGAAACATCGTGGTCGCGCCTCCTGGCCGGCCGCTCGGGCATCCGCAGGCTACCCGACGAAATGGTGGGAGATTTGCCCGCGAAGGTCGGCGGCGCGGTACCTTCCCGGGAAGAAGACCCCGAAGCCGGTTTCGATCCGAGTGCTTTCCTGGCTCCGAAGGACCAGCGTAAAGCGGACCGCTTCATTCTCTTCGCGCTGGCCGCGGCAGAAGAGGCGCTTGCTGAGGCGCGTTGGAAGCCTGCCTCGGAAAACGATCGGATCCGCACCGCAACGATCATTGCCTCAGGCGTCGGCGGGTTCCCCGCCATAACCGAAGCGGTGCGAACGGTCGACCAGCGCGGCGTTCGGCGTCTTTCTCCGTTCACTGTGCCGTCTTTCCTGGTGAATCTCGCGGCGGGCCACATTTCGATCCGCTACGGCTTCAAGGGCCACATCGGCGCGCCGGTGACCGCGTGCGCCGCCGGCATCCAGGCAATCGGCGATGCGGCTCGGATCATCCGCGCCGATGAAGCCGACATCGCCATATGCGGCGGGGCGGAAGCATGCATGAATGTCGTCAGTCTGGGCGGTTTTGCAGCGGCTCGCTCCCTTTCGACCTCCTTCAATCACCGCCCCGATCAGGCCTCCCGTCCATTCGACGTGTCGCGGGACGGTTTCGTCATGGGCGAAGGAGCCGGCGTCCTGGTCATCGAGGAGTTGAGCCATGCGCTGGCGCGTGGCGCCAAGCCGCTCGCCGAGATCGTCGGCTATGGCACGTCGGCGGATGCTTATCACGTCACTTCCGGTCCGGAGGACGGCGATGGCGCGCGTCGCGCCATGGAGATCGCGATTGCCCAGGCCGGTATCTCACCGCGTGAGGTTCGCCATCTCAATGCGCATGCGACCTCCACGCCAGTGGGCGACCGGGGAGAAATCGAGGCGATCAAAAGCGTCTTTGGCGCGGATTTCACCATAGCTGTCAGCGGGACGAAGTCGGCGACCGGACACCTGCTCGGAGCCGCCGGCGGGCTTGCAGCGATCTTCACGATCTTGGCGCTCAGGGACCAGGTAGCACCGCCTACTCTCAATTTGAGCGCTCCCGATCCAGCCGGCGACGGGATCGACTTCGTCGCGAACCAGGCCCGGCCAATGGCGATGGATTACGCGATCTGCAACGGCTTCGGCGGAGTCAACGCCAGCGCTTTGCTCCGGCGCTGGGATAGAGAAGCTGATCCCGCGAACGCCGGCGTCGCACATGATTGACGCCTTCGCTCCGACCTTTTGCGCTCCCTCCCGCTCGAATTCAACCCAACCAGAAAAGTGATCCCCATGAACACGACCAATCTCGGCGTCGCCATCGTCACCGGAGCATCCTCCGGCATCGGGCGCGCAGCGGCCAAAACCCTGAGCAGCGCGGGCTTCCGCGTTTTCGGAACTAGCCGTCGCGCGGCCCCTGAAAAATCCGACGGCATTACCATGTTGACCTGTGACGTGACCGATGATGCGTCCGTATCGAAACTGGTCGAGGAGGTGTTGGCCGAGACCGGGCGCATAGACCTGCTCGTCAACAATGCCGGCATTGGCCTGCTCGGCGGCGCGGAGGAATCCTCGACTGCGCAGGCTCAGGCGCTTTTCGACGTGAATGTCTTTGGCGTCCTGCGAATGACTGGCGCGGTGTTGCCGGCAATGCGCCGTCAAAGGAAGGGCAGGATCGTCAATTTGAGTTCGGTGCTGGGGCTGATCCCAGCCCCATACTTCGCGCTCTATGCGTCGACCAAGCATGCCCTTGAAGGCTATTCCGAATCGCTCGACCACGAGCTGCGCGCATTTGGAATTCGTGTCGTTTTGGTCGAACCCGCCTATACCCGCACGTCATTTGAAGAAAATCTCGCCAGGCCGGACCAGCTGCTTGACGTCTACGACTCTGCTCGCGCCGGCATGGATGCGATCCTGCGAAAAGCGATGGAAACCGGCGATGCTCCCGAAGTCGTGGGGAAAACAATTCTGGAAGCGGCGACCGCTTCTGCCCCAAGGAGGCGCTATGCGGCTGGAAGGATGGCACGCCAGGTCAGTTTCCTGCGCCGTTTCGTTCCCGAATCCGCATTCGATAAGAGTCTGCGGAAGCAGAATGGTCTGCCGGTCTGATATCCGGGCCGGCGCCAGCTTTCGCCCGCGATAGCGGTGATCGTCGAGGCGCTGCGGCATCGGAGTTAAGCCGCCGCGGTCGGATCGACGGGCGTTGGGCCATCGATGCGGTCAGGCGGGCAACGCCGGTCGAATGGAAGAAGACCGGCGCGAGGCGCCGGTCTTGCCTGTCGAACCGAGCGGACGAGATACTGACCTCCAGTGTCGGATTGCCCGAGCAATCAAGCGGCCTTGAGGCCCTTCAAAGCCGTCTCGAAGGCATCCCTGATCGGCTTGGATGCGTCCTCGGTAGCTCGCAACATCACGGCCTGCAGGGTCTTGGCCTGCACGACTGAAATTTCGATCTGCTTGTTCACGAAAGCGGCCTGCAGTTCGAAGAACTCGGACGGCGACTTCACGGCAACCAGTGCTTCTAGGTGCGCGAAGCCGGCTTCGGCATTGGCTCGTAGAGCGGCAATCGTCTTCAGGGACACCTCGTTGCGGGTGGTCTTGGCCATTTCAAGGGTCGACTCGAAAGCCTTTTGAGTGGTTTCGGCGTCCGACTGCAATTTGGAAAATGCTTCCTTCGCCTGCTCAACGCCCTGTTCGGCCGCAGCGCGAACCTGCTCAGTAGCCTCGGACGGGTCGAAGGTAGAGGATTCGACGTTTTCGATCGTTTCGGTCTTTCCGGAGATCTTGGCCATTTTTCCATCCTTTTCCAGAGAGTAGCCTCGAAGGCAAAGCCCCTCCTTCATGTACGAGACCGTCGCAACGGATTTGTGAAGCTGACATGAATCTGCGCAAGCAGGCTGCGCGAAATGGGGGTAGTCTGCGAAAGCATGACGGCGCTTCAGACGCTCACGACGTTATCTGCTCCAGGGCACCGAGCGACCGCCAACCGTGACCCTGCAACTGCCGGTCGCGCAGCATGCTGCAACTTCACAAGGCGCACCCCACGGTCGGTTGCCGGTCCCTGCCGGATAGGCTAGGACTGGAACCGAACCGACACAAATCCGTCACATGAGCGAAGTCGAGCTGAAATTCATTCTCGACGAAGCGTCGCCCAGGGACTTCTGGGCGCGCGTCAAGGCGTCGAAACTGGCCAAAGGCAGCCCGACGACGAAAACACTGAGAAGCATCTATCTGGATACCCCCGAACACGCGCTGAAGAAGGCAGGGATCGCGTTGAGACTGAGGCGCGACGGGCGACGCTGGGTCCAGACCGTCAAGACAGGGGCCGAGCTGCACGGTGGCCTTTCGCAGGTCGGCGAGGTGGAAAACCCGGCACCGGGCGGTCGGGTGTGCCCTGAAGCGATTCCCGATGCCTCGGTGCGGGATGCGGTCCTTCGCAGCGTCAACGGCGCTCCGCTTCAGCCCGTCTGTGAGACGGTGATCAGGCGTTCCGCCAGCGAACTGTCCCTCGAGGACGGCACGCGCGCGGAGCTGGCCGTCGATGTCGGCCAGATTCGGGCCGGCGGGCGCTCGGCCGACCTGCGCGAAGTGGAGATCGAGCTCCTTGAAGGCAGTCCGGCTGGATTGTTCGAGATCGCGCACGTGCTGTTTCCCGACGGAGGACTGAGGTTCTCACGGCTTTCCAAGGCGGCACGCGGCTATCTCCTCGCGGAAGAGGGACGCATTGACCTGCCACTGGCGCCACGAAATGCCGAGGACGTTCCGCTTGATGAGGATGAGATCGCCGAGCATGCGGCGCGCAACATTCTGCGCGAGTGCCTCGATCAGATCGCCACCAATGTCGTGGTGGTCCGCAAACTGGATGATCCAGAGGGGTCGCATCAGTTGCGCATCGGCCTGCGCCGCTTACGCAGTATGTTCTCCGTCTACGCTCCGGTGCTGGAGAGCCCGGAAATGGCCCGGCTTAACGACGAGGCACGCTGGCTTGGCCGGGAGGTCGGGAAGCTCAGGGATCTCGATGTCGTGGTGAATGACATCGTGCAGAGGGAGGTCGGAACCAATCCGGATGAACCCGGTCTTGCCGCACTTTCCGGCATGCTCTCACGGCAGGCAACGCAAGCGCGCCAGCACCTTCGCAAGCTGCTTGCCGGGGCACGCGTGCAGGCGTTCCTCATCGATCTGGCGCGGTTCGTGGAGACACGCGGCTGGCTCGTCCCGCAGGACTTTGGCCAGACTGCGCGGCTTGCGGAGCCGGTCAAGCAGTTGGCCGGCCAGGCGCTCGGCAAGCGCTGGAAGCGAGTCGCCAAGCGCGCACGCGGGATTGAGACGCTTGGCACAGAGCAACGCCACGAATTGCGCAAGGAGCTCAAGAAACTGCGCTATGCGGTCGAATTCTTCTCCTCGCTCTACCCGGCAAAGCGTGTCGGTCCGTTCCTGAAGCGCCTGAAGAAACTTCAGACGGTGCTTGGGGACTTGAACGACGCCGCGACAGTCAAAACGGTGGTGCCGGGAACGGATGCCACCCCAGGCGATCCGGCCACGCAGCGCGCCATCGGCTGGGTGATTGGAGCGAGCCAGGCGCACGCCGCATACGGCTGGAGCGGGGCAAAGGCGCTTTGGCGAAACGTAAGAGAGACCCACCTGTTCTGGAAGTGAGGAGGAGGAAGGCAAAGCAGGGCGATACCGGTGCGCCTGGACTGGAACCAAGTCTCCTGCTTGCTCGGTCAGATCAGCCTCTGTCCGCCATCGATGTGGAACGTCTCGCCCTCGCCGGCACGACATTGGCGGGCATCGCGATCCTCGCCTGCAGGGTGGCCATGACGAGCGGCGCGCAGCGCATGCATTGTGCTCGGCGGCATGGCTTTCCAGTCAGGCCCCATGGTGTCCCGTATCGCGGAGACTGCTCAGGCAGCGCTGCCAGTTTGACGCGACGGGAGCTGCGCGGGATCGAAAGAGGCTTTGGCGGGGCTGTCGAGAGGTTCAAAGGCAAGCGCGTCGTGCATGGGAAGCGCTGCCGAGAAGAGAAAGCCCTGCGCGATCAGGCAATCGAGCGACCGCAGGATCAGGCGATCGGCGTCCGTTTCCACCCCTTCCGCCATCACCTCTATTCCCAGCGTTCGCCCGAGATCGATGACGGCTTTGACGAGGGCCTGATCCTCGACGGACTTGGCCAGATCGCGAACGAAGTCCTTGTCGATCTTGATCTTGCGGATACGGCTGTCTTTCAGCGAAACCAGGGTCGAAAAGCCGGTGCCGAAATCGTCCAGCACGATCGATATGCCCGCATCCGCCAGGCGTTCCAGCTTTTCGTCAACCCGGTCGCGATCAACGGGCGCCTCTTCCGTGATCTCTATCTCGAGCATGCACGCGGGAACATTCTTTGTCTCAAGGCCACTCAATATCATGTCGTCGACATTGCCTGCCTCGAGTTCGCGCGGCGACAGATTCATCGCAACGCGCATATCCTCGCGCCCGTTCTTCGCAAGCGCTTCGATCATGGAGCAGCAATTGAGGAACACCGTTTCCGTCAGCAAGGACAGCAGACCGGTTTCACGCGCCGCCGTGACGATCTCGGGTGGGGGAATGGCCCCATGGACCGGGTGTTGCCAACGCAGCAGCGCTTCGAAGCCGACGATGGCATGCGTGTCCAGCCGCACGATGGGCTGGAACCATGAGCAAAGCGCGCCTGCTTCGACGGCTCCGCGCAGATCGCGCTCGATGCAGTGCTTGCGTTCGAGCCCGTGATCGAGTTCGGCATCGAAGAGACAGTATTCGTTCCTGCCGCCGCGCTTGGCCGCATAAAGCGCGAAATCCGCGCGCAGCAGCATCTCCGTCAATTGCGGCTTCTCCGACACGTAGATACCGATCGACGCGCCGACCCGCACCGAATTCAGCGCCGGATCCGGATCCGCGATGGCTGCGATGATTGAGGATGCAAGTCCGTCGGTCGAGTCCGGGGACCCGCTGGCGGGAAAGAGCAGCACGAACTCGTCTCCGCCGATGCGCGCGATCGTTGCCCCTGGCGGAGCATGGTTCTCGATCCGGCGCGCGACCCTGACCAGCAGGTCGTCGCCGATATTGTGACCGTAGGTGTCGTTGACGGATTTGAAGCCGTCCAGGTCGATCAGCATAGCCACGAACGGGCCTCCTGAATGCCCGAGCTGGGAGATTGCCTGCTCGAGCCCGTACCTGTTGAGCAAGTTCGTCAGCGGATCGCGCCTGGAGTTCCGTTCCATCCGGGCAGCGAATTCCCTCGCCTCATATTTGAGGCGGCTGGTCTCCCGGAAGCGGGCCTGTGCGAGAAGCGAGCTCCTGATCATTCCTGCGAGAAAAAGCAGGACCGTGAAGCCGAGGATGTAATTCTCGATGTTGCCTTTCACCAGCACGCATCCGGCGGCGACCAGAAGCGGCAGCGTCATGAAGTTGAGCGAAGCCGGCGCGTATGATGCCCCATAGGTGACCGAACCGGCCGACAGGCCTGCAAGAACGATCAAATAGAGCGGCGCCTGGGGCGTGGTGTATCCACCCGACAGCACGGCCAGGAAAGACCACGCGATGCCGGACGCCAGAGCCAACAGCCCGTAAAGAGAAAGTCGGGCGGCGACTAGCTTCAACCGATTATCGGGAATGTCCGACTGGGCGATGGCAAGTCCCATGCGCGCGCCATTTATGACGCTGACCGCCGCAAACCACAGCATCGCCGCAAGGCCGGCGCCCGAGAGCATCAGCACGGCCAGGATCAGGGCCGAGAGCACCGTGCCGATGGGCATCGAGATAAAAAGCCCCATCCTCAGATCAGCGAACTGATCCCGCAGGATTCCCGCTTCCACGGATTCGCTTTGCCCCTTGGGCGTGGAACCCGGGCCAGGCTGCTTGGAGTGTCTCATAATGCCAAATGGCTAATGGAGCGGAATGAAAATCACGTTAAGGATTTCAGCGGCTTACGGCGTTTCAGGCCGAGATAGGCCGGCGCGACGTTCCGTTCCGGCATCTGAATTGAAGCTGACTGCAGGTCCAGCCGAAGGGGCCGTCCTGCCCCCTGCCCTGCTACCGCAGTTCTGATAGAGCAGGATGCTGCCAGGCGCGCGAAAGCGCATCCAGTAAAGGACTACGGGCGCATCATGGAATACATCGACTCCCTCGCCATCCTGATCGGCGTCTTCATCCTGTCGCTCATCAGCCCCGGCCCGAACTTCATCATCGTCACCAGCACATCGATGTCGGTGTCGCGCGTGGCGGGGCTGTTCGCCGGGCTCGGCCTTGCGCTTGCCTCGCTGACCTGGGCGTTGTTGACGATGGCCGGGCTCGGCCTGGTGATTGCGCATTTCGAGTGGCTGCATACCGTGATCCAGGTCGTCGGAGCGCTCTATCTGATATGGCTCGGCGTGAAGATGATCCTGGGCGCCGGCGCGTCAATCAAGGTAGGCGCCGCCACCGCAGTCAGGCGGCGGGACGCGATGCGTCGCGCCTTCATCGTCTCCTTCACCAATCCAAAATCCTTCGCCTTCTACGGCAGTATTTTTGCCCTCGTCATCCCGACACGCGCGCCCTTCTGGTTCTACGCGGTGATCGCGGCCGTGTGCTTTTCGCTGTCGATGATCTGGTATTGCGGGCTGGGGCTGTTCTTCTCCAACCCGCTGGTGGCGCGGCAGTTCATGAAAGTGAAGCCGGCCCTCGAGCGCGTGATGGGCGCGGCGCTCACCCTGCTCGGCGCGCGGCTGCTGTGGTCAAGGTAGCATCCTTCAGCCACGGATCCGGGCCGAGATGGCGATCGGCGCCTACTGTTCAGTTCATGCACGGGGCGATCAGCGTTCGGGCAACCCCGCCCGGATCAAGGCTTCGACCACCTGGTCTGCCCATTCCGGCGTGTTGCGGAAGATCGGCAGCGACCGGTAGCGCTCGATCGTGAAGCCCGGCTGGGCGGTGAGCAGCCTCTGCGCCGCCCAGCGGGCCGTCTCCAGGTCGCCGCTCATCGCCGACCAGGCGGCGAGGTAGCGATAGGACATGATGATGTCGGGATGGGCGGCGATGACCTCACGGGCAATCGCGACAGCCTTGGCAAGCGAGCCGATCTTGGCCAGGGCCGTGCCCATTCCCAGTCTCATGTTGAAGGCGAACGGATCCATCGGGCTCAGCGTCATCGCCCGCTGGAACCGTTCCGATGCGCGGGCAGGTTCGCCTCTGTAAATCGCGATCCAGCCATGGCGCGCCCATGCCCAGGCATTGTTCGGATCAAGCGCGAGCGCCTTTTCGACGAAGGTGGCGGCACGCTCCTGCTCGCCGGCCATGCTCAATGCCGAGCCGGCGGCGGTCAACGCGGTTGGATCGTCGCCGATCGAGCCGGCAGCCTCAACCGCCGCTAGCGCCTTTTCCAGCTCCCTTTCCGGCTGCTCGGCCCACAGATATGCGGCATTCGAGGCGTGGCACCATGCGAGAAGCGCATGCGCGCGGCCATAAACAGGGTCAATGGCGATCGCTTTCGTAAGCAGCTCTATCGCCTGGTCGTTGGTGTCCTTGCGGCGGCCCCAAAGGTTCGGGAAGGCCCGCATGACGAGGTCATAAGCGCGCAGGCTGGTCGGCGGCTTGCGCTTGGCCAACTCGATCTCGGCGCCGCGGATGGCCGGGTGGATGGCGCCGGCCACCTGCGCCGCGATCCTGTCCTGGAAGTCGAACACATCCTCGGTCGCGCCCTCGTAGCGCTCGGACCAGAGCTGGGTCCGCGCCTCCGCATCGACCAGTTGCACGGAAATGCGCAGACGGTCGCCGCCGCGCCGGACCGTGCCTTCGACCACGTAGTTGACGCCGAGCTCCCGGCCGATCTCACGCACGTCGGCGAAGCGTCCCTTGTAGGTGAAGGTGGACTGGCGCGCGATGACGAAGAAATCCCGGATGCGCGACAGCGCGGCGGTGATCTCCTCGACAACGCCGTCGGCAAAATACTCGTCATCAGCCCCACCGAGATTGTCGAAAGGCATCACCGCCACCGACGGTTGGTCATGCGGCCTCGCCGCTGTGGCGACAGGCTGGCCCGATTGTGCTTTCTCATGCGTCGACGCAGCCTGGCGATTTCCGCCCCGCATTTGCAGCGACGCCGCCAGCGACTGCGTCTGTGCCTCGGGCTCCACGCCCAGATGTTTCTTCAAAAGCACGCGGCAGGCCTCGAACTGACGCAAGGCCGCGTTCTCGTGGCCCCTCCCGGCGTGGATGCGCATCAATGCCCTATGCGCCGGCTCCGCGGTCGGATCCGAGGCAAGCAGCCTTTCCGCCAGCCGTTCGCAAGCTGCCTCATCCGCGGATCCGGTTTCGGGCGGCGCCAGGCTCAGGCGCTCCACGAGCTGCTGCGCCTTCTGCCGGTATCTCACCTGATACGGGCTGAACCATTCATCCAGCCCGTCGGGAATGGCTTCGCCCGCAAGCACATCGCCACGGTAGAGGTCGGCGGCGCCGGCGAGATCCGCCGTCCCGCCTTCGGCGAGCCTGCGCTCGAAGAGCCAGATATCGGCTTCGTCCGGGCCTGCCGTCAGCGCGACCGTGTCTTGATCCCCCTCGACGGAAATGGCGGCATTGCCATCGGCGGGAAACCATCGCCTGACGTCGGCCAGCGCCTGGCGCAGGCTGTTGCGCGACTGCGCATCGCCTCGCCCCGGCCAGAACCCTTCGCAAAGCCTTTCGCGAGTTTGGCCGCGGCGACCCGCCAGGACCAGGGCGGCAAAAAGAAGCGCCGATTTGCGCGTCGCGAAGCGGACGGGCTGGCCGTCTGCCGAAGTCACTTCGAGACCGCCAAGCAACCGGATGCGCACGACGTCCCTCCGAAATTCGAACGCGCCGAGAGAATAACATCTTCGCCGACCGATTTAACGTCGATTTAACGGCGGCCCGCCGACCTCTCCTCGACGGTTAACGCCTGGCTGAACAACCGCAAATCGCGGCCGTGGCAAGCTCCGATCGTAATCTGGAACGGGAGAGTGAAATGGCACACACGGAAGCTCACGCGGGAACGAGCGCATCGAAGCACCGGCTGCTTGGAGCAGTGTCGAAAAGCGCGGCAACAGCGGTCGCTGCCTTCACGGCCTGGCGGCGGGCCGTTGCAGGACGCAGGGCGCTGGCAGACCTGACGCCCGATCAGTTGAAGGATATCGGCTGTCTGGAGCCCCCTGCGCCGAAGTTTGCCGTCAACGTCGGCCTCATGACGGACCTGATGTCCATGAGATGAGGTTCGCCACCTGTCTCGTGTCGCTCGAAGACCTGCGCGTCGCTGCCACCGCCAATCATGGAGAGTAATCATGCATGTGAGGGCTGACACGCCGATTGCACCCACGACACTTTCGCGGGGGGAGGCGCTGAGCATCCTTTCGGCCGGCATTGCAGGGCCCTGCTGCGGCGAGGCCAATGAGATGCTGGCCTGGCTCTACCTGCTGCCGCCCAGCGAGCCAGCATCCAGCGAGACGGGCGCCGAACCGCCCGTCGATCGCCCTCGGCTGTGGCTTCGCCTGCGCAGTCTCTTTCGGATTTGACCTTGCCGACATTTGCCTTCCCATGGAGGGCGCGCAATGAGGCGCGGCGCCCGCACAGTGAAAGCGGCCTTGCGCCGGGGCGCAAGGCCGTCGACGCGAGACGATCCTGAGATGACTGCCCTCAGACCTTCAGGAACTGCTCGACCAGCAATGCCAGCGCGATGACGATCATCGCCGCTCCCGAGACCTGGCCGACCCTGCGGGCAAGCTGCGGACGGGTGCGCAGGACGATGCCCGAGCCGATGCCGACCAGCGAATAGACCAGGGCACAGTTGACGATCTGCACCAGGCGCCGAATTCAGACTTTGTCAGGCCGCCTATCGACCTGTAGGACACCCTCCGAGCAGTTGTTCCGATGCAACTGGCCAACCTTCCCGCTGGAAAATTCCGCTCACGGGTTAAACGTGGGCATGCAACCGCCACCCATTAGATGCGATTGCTCGCAGGCGTCGCACGGCATAGATTGTTGCATCAATCAAATTGCGCTTTTCGGTGGGACGGAACGGCTTTAGGTGGGGAATGGCCTGCCGGTCCAATTCCTTGAGGTGCATTAACAGACCGAGTGGGTTTACATCTTGCATCGACTTGTCTCCCGTTGACCAATGGGCTCAAGGTAAGGGAGGGCCGTCAGGCAAACGTTGTGGGCAGCGTCAGGCCACCGCAAAAACAACAATTGCACTCCGCTGGCGATTCCTCGGCGCTGCGCATCCGCCTGCTCGGGCCAATAGCTGTCACGAAGGACGGCAGGCCAGTGTCGATAACTTCTCGCAAAGTTCGCGCGCTCTTAGGTTATCTGCACTCCGGCAAGGTGTTGAACTGGCCCGCACGACACTAACCGGCCTGTTGTGGGGCGAGCATAGTGAGGAGCAGGCACGAGCCAGCTTGCGCCAGACGCTTTCCGAGCTGCGCTCCGCTCTTGGAGACCCCGACCAACAGATAATCAGGGCGACCAAGGAGACCGTCACTTGGGTCGTAGGATTGGCGTGGGTTGATGCCAAAGCGCTGGAATCGGTAGCAAGCTTGAACGACGACCAACGGCTTGAGAACGCGACCGATCTCATTGGAGGCGATCTCATGGAGGGCTTGTCGATAGCGGAAGCGGCCTACGAAGAGTGGCTGACGAGCGAGAGAGAGCGGTTTCGACTGATCGGCTGCAAGGTCTATTCGCGGCTGATGGACAATGCAGAACACGGTGGAAGGCTGGAGGAAGCCCTGACGTACGGATCAAAGCTTCTCGCGCTCGATCCAATACAGGAGCAAACCCACCGAGCCTTGATGAGACTATATTTTACGCAGGGAAGGCACGAGGCCGCACTATCGCAATATGAGAGGTGCCGACGGGAACTTTCTCAACAACTGGGAGTACAGCCAGCGTCCGAAACCGAGCAACTCGTCCGCGCAATCAAGGCGAGTCGCCGAGCCGGTACAGCAGGAGCCGAGGTACGCGCTTCGACTGGCGGGCGAAGCGATCCCACGGAACGACTGAACCGTCCCTCGATCGCGGTGCTGCCGTTCTCGAATCTCAGCGGCAACTCCGAGCAAGAGTATTTCGCCGATGGTGTAAGCGAGGACATCATCACCGAACTGTCACGCTATCGTTCGCTTTTCGTGATCGCTCGGAATTCCTGCTTCCAGTTCCGAGGTGACGTCGACGTTGCCGATGTGCGAAGTGCGCTAGGCGTCCGGTATGTCGTTGAGGGCAGCGTCCGCAAGGATGGCAACCGCATCCGCGTGACCGCGGAGTTGATTGACGCGCTGGACCGCTGCCAGATCTGGGCAGAGCGCTACGATCGCGAGAGTCAAGATATTTTTGCTGTGCAGGACCAGGTGGCTCGGGCAATCGTCGCGACCTTGGAGGGTCGGGTCGCGGCCAAGGGAGCCGAGATTGCTCGGCGGAAGCCCACAGCCGACTGGGTCGCCTATGACTATTTCCTGCAAGGGCGCGCGCTCGGTTACAGCTACAGGCAGGTGGAGTCGGAGGCGTTGTTCGCCCGCGCTGTAGAGCTCGACCCCAATTATGCGCAAGCTCACGCCTGGCGGGCAGTCGCGCTCGGAGTTACCTATCTGCAGAACGGACTCGAAAGCACTCTGGATGCGGCCCTCGCCAGCGCCCGGACCGCGCTCGCGCTCGATGACAATGATGCGCGCTGCCACTATGCGATGGCGTATGTCGCGCTCCGCCACTGCGACTACGACCTTGCCGGCTACCACCATGACCGGGCACAAAGCCTCAATCCCGGCGATCCCGACATAGCGGGTGGACGGGCGAACTGGCTGATGCACGTCGGTCGGCTAAGTGAGGCCCTCGCGACGTTGGATGCAGCCCTGGAGCGCGACCCGTTTCCGGCGACTTGGCAGTGGGACGTTCGTGGATACATCCTTTTTCACATGGAGCGCTACACCGAGGCAATCAAAGCATTCCGGAGCGTGCGTGCCGAACCCTTCTGGATCGTCGGCATGCTCGCGGCGGCTTACGCGCACGCTGGCAACTCCGAGGAGGCGCGCCGCCAACTCAACCGTTATCTTACGCTGAGGCCAGGTGCGACGCTCGCTACCGTCAGTGACAAGATTATTTATGCCAAGGAGAACATGCGGCAACGCTGGCTCGACGGTCTGCGTAAAGCAGGACTTTCGGATTGAAAGCACGATGAGACGATGTCGGCGAAGATCACGGCGAAACTGCCTGGATGGGCCAGGTCGGCTGCCCGGCGGCGCGCCTGCTCCTGGCCGCGTCCACTCGGCGAGAGCGGCCTTGCGCCGGAGCGCAAGGCCGTCGAGGCGAGACGATCCTGAGATGACTGCCCTCAGACCTTCAGGAACTGCTCGACCGGCAATGCCAGCGCGATGACGATCATCGCCGCTCCCGAGACCTGGCCGATCCTGCGGGCAAGCTGCGGACGGGTGCGCAGGACGATGCCCGAGCCGATGCCGACCAGCGAATAGACCAGGGCGCAGTTGACGATCTGCACCAGACCCATCGCCGTGATCTGGGCCGAAACCGGCCACGCGCCGTCGCGGCTGGTGAACTGCGGTAGCAGCGCCAGGAACAGGAGCAGCGCTTTCGGGTTCATGCCGCTGACGGCGAAGCCGCGCATCACCCAGCCCGACCATGTGCCGGACCCTTCCTCGCTGCCGGCGGTCGGGACGGGCGGGTGGACGAGGATGTTTGCGCCGAGCCACAGAAGATAGCCGGCGCCAAGGACGGTCAAAACGGAAAGCACCGCCGGAACGCTCGCGACAAGAGCGCCTACGCCCGCCGCGACCACCAGGGTGATCATCACATAGCCGAGCAACATGCCCGAGACGGCCGGCATGACGGCGCGGTCGCGCATGCCGGCCGAGATCGCATAGGCCCAGTCCGCGCCGGGCGTCATCACCAGTGAAAACGAGACGACCCAGAACGCCGTCAACATACCGATCGCCAAGGCCGCTCTCCCGCAAACAGTTCGGGAGGAGAATAGAGCTGCACGGAGGGGAAATTCTCCCTATCTCTTGCCGGATAGATGCGATTTGAGGTAATATCTCCCTTATGGACGATGTCGACCGCAAGATTCTTGCCGAACTGCAGAAGGATGGGCGGCTTTCCGTCACCGAGCTTGGCGAGCGCATCGGACTCAGCCTCTCGCCCTGCCATCGGCGTGTGCGGGCGCTGGAACAGGCGGGGGTGATCGGCGGCTACCGCGCCGACATCAAGCCCGCCACGGTCGGGCTCAACTTTTCCGCGATCGTCTTCGCGACACTGCGCGAAGGCAGCCGCGACAGCGTCCAATCCTTCGAAACCGCCCTGCCCGACATCCGGGAAATCATCCAGGCGCAGCGTCTTTTCGGCGATCCCGACTACATTCTGCATGTCGTGACGCGCGACCTGACGGCATTCCAAACGCTTTACGACAGGCGGCTGTCGGCCCTGCCGAACGTGCTGCGCCTGACCTCGACGCTGGTGATGAAGACCGTCCTGCAGAACCGGCCGCTTCCGTTCTGAAATCGCGGCGGAAGCGGCGCGACCGGGTTAACCAGCCGCGCGTCTTGCCGATGTCCAATCGCGCCGCGCAGTATTCCTCAACGCGGGAGCAGCGAGACCTTGGCCCGCGGCGCGAAAAAGCAGCGCAAATAGGGCTGATTGGTTATGACGTAATTATTCTCGCAGATATGGTATTGGCCGTCCGGCGATTCCTGCACCCGGTCTTGCGGGATGTTGAAACCATCGGGCAAATAAGTATAGCCGCCGTCAACCCGCGACTGCACCGAAGACTGAGGTATGGCGCGGCAATCGGTGCCGCCGCAACACTTGAACTTCGTCACCGGATCGATCTTGTATTCGTACCAGTCATGAGCGTTGGCGCCTGTTGCGGCGGCCATGCACACGGCTATGACGATGAACCTTCGCATGGCATTCCTCGACTACGCGGAGGCGCTGCTCGTTCGAACGTCAAGGTATATTAGTGTTCGTCCAGAAATGCCATCGGCCTGCGGATGGCAAGCGAGCTCCAGCAAGGGACGCCCTGAAGAATGGGCCGCGGCCATGCCGGCGGGCGTGGCGATCCGCCTCGGTGAGCGGGCCGGCCGTTTGCGCCGTACGACACTCAGCGCAAAAAATTGGTGCTCGTGAATTCCCGTACTTCGTCAGCTATCCAATTCCTGAACGCGCGGACCTTCGGGTGATCCTGGTTGCCTATCCGGTAGACAAGGTCGTATCCCCATTCGACTTCCAGCTTGGCCGAAAATAGCTCTACAAGGCGGCCCGCCGCGAGGTCTTCGGCGACCAGCACGCTTCGCCCAAGCGCCACGCCCTCACCCCGGATCGCGGCCTCGATGGACATGCTGCCAAGGCTGTAGCCGGGACCGCGCGTCCTTGGATACGGCAGTTCCATCATCGAGAACCAGCGTTCCCAAGTCGTGTTCATGCCGATCTCATGGATCAGCTGGCATTCGGCCAGCTCGCCAGGAGAACGAAGCCCGCCCATGCGGTCGCGATACTCCGGCGCGCAGACCGGGGAGACCGTCTCGTTCATGATGCGCTCGGCCGCCGCGACGGGATACTGGCCATTTCCATAGCGCAGGGCGACGTCGACGTGACCGTTCGCGAAATCCACCACGGCGTCGGTCACTTCGAGATGGACCTCAAAATCCGGATATCGCGCCATCAGCTTGTGCAGGCGTGACGTCAGCCATTTGCTTGCGAAGGACACGCCCGAGCTGACGACAAGACGCGTATCGTCGTTCTTGCGGCGAACATTTTCCGCCTCGCGCGCGAGCTCGGAAAGCAGATGGGTGACGGCACTGAAGAAGGAAGCGCCCGCGTCGGTCAGTTCTATCCTGCGGGTCATACGGCGAAAGAGCTGAACCCCCAGATGGTCTTCCAGCGCCTTGATCTGACGGCTCACCGCGCCGTGGGTGAGATGCAACTCCGCCGCTGCCAGCGTCATGCTCAGCCGTCTCCCGGTCGCCTCGAAGGCGCGCAGGGTCTGCAGCGGCGGAAGTTGTTCGGGCATATGACTCGTATGCGTGATTTGTTCTCACGCGTCCTGTGAGGACAAATGGTTTGTCGGCAGAGTTCGATGACTTGTAGACATGACACAGACGCACACACATGCCAACCGCATCAAGTGAAGTCGCTCATGACGCAGAACACCAACTCCGCAGTCCTCTCGCCCATCGAAATGTCGGCCCGCTCCTTGTCCCCGAGGAGCCTCGGCGCAATGCTGTTGCTTGCAATCATGTGGGGCCTTTCGATCCCGATCACGAAGCTCGGCCTTGAAACGATCCCGCCTTTGACGCTGACCGCCATGCGCTTTCTTGTTGCGGTCCTGTTGTTTCTGATCCTGGCGGCGGGCCGGCTTCGCCTGCCGTGGCAAGCGGTTCCCAGCATCGTCGCGCTCGGCGTGATGGGCATCACCTTGGGAAATGTCGCGCAGTCGTTCGGCGTGCAGGGCACCTCGGCTTCCGCCGGCACCATCATTTCAGCGACAATCCCCATTTTCATCGTGATCTTCGCGGCGATCCGCCTCAACCAGCCTGTGACGGGCCGGCAGTGGTTTGGTCTGCTCGCGGCCTTTGCCGGTATTGCGCTGGTGGCGGCAGGAAGCGGATCGGGCGTTGATGACCTGTCCAAAACCACGGCAGCCGGCGTGGCCTGGATGCTGGTTTCGGCCGTCGCCATCGCCTTCTATTACATCTGGAGCGCGGAACTCACGAAGAAGTACGGCACCTTGCCGGTGGCCGCATGGAACGCCTTGACAGGCCTGGTCGCAATCCTGCCCCTGTGCGGCTGGGAGATGGCGCACACGCCCGTGCACATCACAATGCAGGCAATATGGGCTGTCGTATATCTCGGGGTCATGGTGACCGTCGCGGGCCTGCTGTTGTGGCTGTATCTTCTGCGCGCCGTCCCGGCCCGGATCGCGGCAAGCGTCCAGTATATTCAGCCGGTTTTCGGTATTGCCGCCGCGTCGGTTCTCTTTGGCGACCAAGTCGGCCTGATGTTCGCGGCAGGCGTCGTCCTGATCCTGGGCGGCCTCGCTTTGGCCGTCGCCAACAAACGGCCCGCCCCCGAGGCGGCGGTGCCGCACGAGTAAGGTCAGACCAAGCCTCCTGCCCTATACGTTCAGCCGCTGCCCGCCATCGATATGGAGGGTCTCGCCGGTCATGAACTCGTTCTGCATGAGATAGAAATCCATGCGCCAAGCGCTAAGGCGCGTCGCGATCTTCAGATTCGCTCCGAGCGCTTTGTGTTTTTGGATTCTACGCATGTCTCCCGAAACCGGTTCCCACTTTCGGGAGACATGCTCTTGGTCTCAGCGGACGAAGAGCCGCCGATCCTGTTCGTGAAGATCGCCGGCGGTGAAATACTTCGTCGCCCAAATATCGGTCGTGCCGAGAAACCACCCCGCATCGACTGCCGCCGAGGACTTGTTTGCCGGCGGCGCCGCCAGCACTGCTTCCTTGTTCTGGCCAGTATTTTTCGCCGCCTCGGTGGCCGTGCTGTCGAGAAAGTTGAAATGATCTACAAGCGCCAGCGCCTCGATCGCAAAGCACGCGGCAACGTCGGCATCCCGGATCGTCAGCAGGTTGTCGCCATTTTCCTGCTCACCCAGCAGCGACAGGTTCGATGACCCACAAAACACAGTCGGATCGGATCCATTAAAGCCGCAGACGACAAACTTGTGATGAACTTGATGCCCGAGGCCAATGTTCGGGACCTGGTTGAAGGGTGGCGGCAGGCGGGTCTTCTGCGGCTTGCCGGTGACGAGGACGCCGCCCTTCTTGCCAACCGGGTACAAAGCAATGCCGGCAGGATTATCGGAAATCCCGTAGCTGAAAACGGTCTGGCTGTCGTGCAGCGCGCTCAACGCGGTGTAGACGGATTGTCGGCGGCGCCCTGCAGTTCCATGACCGCGAACAGCACGCTGCCAAGCTTGTCGGCCTCATCTGCCTCCTTGTTCGCGCGCGCCACAATCGCAACCAGTCCGGAGCGAGCGTCCGCCTCATTGTGGGGTGCGAAGGCGATACTGGTTCCCGGCACCGCGGCGCTCCCAAATGAATGTGCCCCGGTTGCGAGCTTGCTGATCCTGAACGGCTTCGCGGCGACGTCCTGGGCCCAAACGGTCTGAAAGAGCTCCGCATACAATTTGGCCACGTCGGCGTCTTCATAAACGAGCACATGGTTCGAGTTCACATAGATGCCGGTGACGGAAAGATTGGTTGAGCCCGTCAGCACGCGAACCGGCTCGTTATCCCTGTAGACCACGATCACCTTGTCGTGGGCGTACCGGTCGAAATTGCCGCGCTTGATGCGTGCCGCGCCCGCGACCTGCACAAAAAGCTCCGCGAAGCGGTCTTCCGGAGGCTTCTTGGCGCTGTGATGCAGTCCCGCATCGTCAAGAATGATGCGGGCGCGTGGCCCGATCGCCAACAGGAGCGTCAACACATCCGGCTCGCTCAGGTCATAAGCGAAGAGGTCCATCGTGAGCGTGGCGTCAGCTTCGACCGCGCGCAGTATCTCGAAGACCCGGTCGCGCGCGGTAAAGCCCGACCACTCATATTGCTGCGCATATGTGAAGGTCTCTCCGGCTGGATTGGTTCCCGCGATGGCCGAAGTGTCGAACTGGAGTGGTGCCTTGGAGGGCTTGAACTTCGTCTTCAATCCAAAGTGCTCGACGAAGGCTTGGCTTTGAGTGAAGCCGCGCGTGAACGCGAGCTTGAGCGATCCCTTCGAGAACGGTTCCACGACGATCGCGACATCCACCGAAAGGCCCGGATCGATCGGCATAAGATGCTGCTGGTCATCGAAATAGCGCGGCGTGACCGTGTAAACGTAGTCGCCCATCGCCGGCTCAAGCCCTTGATGCTCGAGGCCGGGTACGTGCACCCATCGAAACTTGTGCAAAGGCGCGTTGATCGTCGAGCGTGCCGGCTCGTCAGGATCCTGCGCATGATCTTCGGGCTTCCTGAACTGAAGGCGATTCCAGAGGTAGTAAGGCTCCTTGCCCGGCGGCTTGACCGCGATCGTGAAGCCAGCGAGCCGTTTTCGCGAGGCTTCTGTCGTAAGATCGAATGCGAGCAAAGTCTTCGCATCGCCCCTGTAGGCGACGACAGTCATCGCACCTTTGGATCCGCGCACCTTTGTCATGGCCACCCCCTTGACCACTTGCTCGCCGACGGGTTTCGCAAGCGTAATTTGCCACCTAAACTACCGCACGTCGATACGAAGAAATTTATCTGATGAATCTCATTGTGTAAATCATGTATTGTTCCGATCATTACTTTACGACTGCCGCTCTTTGAAAGAGCTCTCAAAACTGTCCGCTTCGAGCCGCAGGGTGCGATGCGCGCCTTCGCCCGCTGGAGGACGGTTCCGGTCATCCTGCCAGTCACACCAGCCGCTGCCCGCCGTCGATGTGGATGGCCTCGCCGGTCATGACCTCGCTCTGCATCAGGTAGAGATAGGCCGGCGCGACGTTGGCGGGCTGGCGATTTTTCCGGCCGGGATACGGGCGGCCATACCTTTGAAGAAGCCGACCTTGGCCTGGCGGCAATTCTCTCCGTCAACTACGTGTCGCCTGAATGCCCGTTCCGAGCAACCGAGGCGCCTGTCGCCTTTGGGCGGCAAAGGGGCGCGTTGTTGACAGCTCCTGCGGCCCGGGCAATCGTCTTGGCGATGCTCGGCGAGGAAGAAAATCTTGAGCGCTTCGAAGTCCCCAGCCTACCTCAACGCTCTCAGGGCCTTTGAGGCGAGCGCCAGGCATGGCAGCTTTTCCGGCGCGGCCGGCGAGCTCAACGTCACGGCGGCCGCTGTCGGGCAGCTTGTGCGCGGGCTGGAGAATTGGGTGGGCGTGCCGCTGTTCCATCGCAGCGCATCGGGCAGATCGCGCCTTGTGCCGACGGAGGCGGCTGTCCGCGCGCTTCCCGATATCAAGGACGGCCTCGATCGCCTGAGCCTCGGCCTGGAGCGTTTGAGCGAGGCCACGATGAGCGGCGCGCTTACCGTCGCCGTCAGTCCGGCATTCGCCGCCAAGTGGCTGCTGCCTCGTATCGATCGCTTTCACACCCGGTGGCCGGATACGGACGTTCGGCTCGACACGGGCCTGAAGCTGGTCGACTATGCCGCGCACGGTATAGACATCGGCGTGCGCTATGGCGCCGGCCGGTGGGATGGATATGCATCGGAGAAGCTGATGGACGAGGAGGTTTTCCCCGTCTGTTCGCCGCGCTTGCGAGACACGCTCGGCCTGAACGAGCCTGCCGACCTCATCCGCCACACACTGATCCACGACCTTTCGGTCGATCCCGGCATGGGCTTCGCCTCCTGGGAGGCCTGGCTGCGCAGCGCCGGTGTCGAGGCGGTTGCCGCGCGGCCGCGTCTCAGGATCAACAATTCAGCGGCCGTGCTGCAGGCCGCGGCGGAGGGACAAGGCATCGCGCTGGCGCGCAGCATCATGGCGCAGGACGATATCGCAGCGGGTCGGCTGGTTCGCCTCTTCCCGGAAATCGCGGTGCCTTCCCTGCTCGCTTATTACGTCGTCCACAGGGCTGACCGTTCGCTTGCACCCAAGGCCGAGCCGTTTCGGCGCTGGCTTCACGAGGAAGCGTCCGGCGCGTAGCAGGCGACGAAGTTTTTCTTCGCTGTGCTGAAAGAAGTTCCCGTTTGCCGGGACGCGGTTATAGGCCGACAATAGAGGCATCACTGAAACGTGGATGCCTCATGTCCAATCCCATCTTCATCGTCGGCGGCGGCCTGGCCGGGCTGACGGCGGCGCGCCGCCTCCATCGCGCAGGGCTCGACTTCCGGCTGATCGAGGCGCGTGACCGGCTCGGAGGCCGTATCCTCTCTGTCGACGCAGCGCGCAATCCTTCGGCGGACGGCTTCGACCTTGGCCCGTCCTGGTTCTGGCCCGGCACGCAGCCGGGCCTCGGCGCGCTGGTCGACGAGCTCGGCCTGTCGGTGTTCGCGCAAAACAGCGAAGGCGACATCGTCATCCACCGGATGTCGCGCGAGGAGCCGCAGCGCTATCGGCTCGCCGCGCATCAGGTGCCGCAGTCGATGCGGCTCAAGGGCGGTACCGGCGCGCTGATCGCCGCACTGGCGGCCGACCTCCCGGCCGAGAGCATTCGGCTTGGCATGCGCGTCACCCACATCGCCGGTGACGGGCAGGACATCGAGGTTCGCTTCACGGCGAAGGACGGCTCGCAGGAAACGCTGCAATCCTCGCACGTCATTCTCGCGGTGCCGCCGAGGCTGCTTCAATCGACGGTGACCTTTTCGCCCGGGCTCGATCCGATAACGGCGGAGCGCTGGCGGGCGACGCCGACCTGGATGGCGCCGCATGCCAAGGTCTTCGCCCTCTACGACAAGCCGTTCTGGCGCGACGCCGGGCTTTCCGGCACGGCACAGAGCATGGCGGGGCCGCTGGTCGAGATCCATGATGCCACGACGGCTTCGGGGCAGGCGGCACTGTTCGGTTTTCTCGGCGTACCCGCGGAGCGGCGTGCCGTCGTGGGAGAGCAGGCGCTGGTCGCCGCCTCCATCCAGCAGCTCGTGCGGCTGTTCGGGCCGCAGGCCGCCGCGCCGAGCGGCACCCTGTTCAAGGATTGGGCTGCGGACCCGCTGACTGCCACTCCCGCGGATCAAATCGGCGGCGGCCCGCCGATCGCCGGCGGTCAGGCCTGGGTTGACGGCGCGTGGTGCGATCGCCTGACGCTGGCGGGCAGCGAAACTGCCGAGCGCGAGCCCGGCTATCTCGCAGGCGCGGTGGACGCGGCTGAGCGCGCCGCCGCTTTCCTCCTGAGCAGGAGGACCGCGCGATGAAGCCGACCTATCGCGCCATACAGATAATGGTTCCCGGCACGCTCGAGCTGGTCGAACGCGCCACGCCGGCGCCGGGAGCCGGCCAGGTGCTGATCGCGGTGGAGGCGTGCGGCGTCTGCGGCGCCGATGCCGCCGACATCGACCGGTGCATGCGGTCGGGCGATGTGAAGTTCCGGATGGTGCTCTCGATGAAGGAGACGGTTCATGCGCATCAATGACGATTTCTCCCGACCTACAATCGTTCACGCCGCGCGGCAGGATTGGGTGCCGAGCCCGGCGGCTGGCGTCGACCGGCGCATGCTGTTTCGGATCGGCGAGGAAGTGGCGCGCGCACCTCCATCGTGCGCTACGCTCCGGGCAGCGCCTTTCCGCGGCACACCCATGGCGGCGGCGAGGAGATCGTCGTCCTCGACGGCGTCTTCCAGGACGAGCATGGCGACTATCCGGCCGGCAGCTATTTCCGCAATCCGCCCGGAACCTCGCATGTTCCCGCATCGCGCGATGGCTGCACCATCTTCGTGCGCCTCTGGCAGTTCCGCGCGGGTGACGACGTGCAGGTCGTCCGCCAGCCCGGGGAAGGCCGGAAGGTTCCACCACGCACCGGCGCGGCTTCGGCCACCATGCTGTTTAAGGACGGCCATGAAGAGGTTCGCCTGGAAGAGTGGCGGGCGGGCGAGCGGGTCATGGTCGAAAACGGCCGCGGGCTCGAATTCCTGGTGCTTGCAGGGGAGCTTGCCATCGGAGACGAGCGGCTGGAGCTGCAAAGTTGGGGGCGCCTGCCCGCGGGAACAAAGCTCGACGCTACCGTCGGTCCGCAGGGCGCAAGACTCTGGATCAGAAACGCTCCCCTGCTGCACCCTGACATTCTGTCCCTCCCCGAGCGCTGAATAGAGCTTCACATCCGCCGATCTGCGGCACGATGCCGGCCAGCGGAGGGATGCGTTCACACCAGCCGCTGCCCGCCATCGATGTGGATCGTCTCGCCGGTCATGAAGTCGTTCTGCATCAGATAGAGATAGGCCGGCGCCACATCGGCCGGCGTCGCAACCCTTCCCGCCGGCAGGCGGGCGCCCATCTGGTCGAAATAGCCGGCCTTGGCCTCGCCGACGATCTCGTCCCACATCTCGGTGTCGACCCAGCCGGGCGAGACGATGTTGACGCGGGTCGGGGCAAGCTCCAGCGCCAGCGCGCGGGCGAAATAGGTGAACGAGCCGGCGATCGCCGAGACGACCGAGCCGCCGGGGACCGGCGGGCGGTCCTTGTTGATGCCGGAGGTGAAGGTCATGGAGCCGCCCTTCTTCAGCGTGCGCACCGCGTGCTTGGCCAGCATCACCGCGCCGATCAGCTTGCTGTCGACGAACTGGCGCACGAAATCCATGTCGGCCTCGCCGATCGGATAATTGGGCGGCGGCGTGCCGGCGGTCGCCACCAGATGATCGAAGGCGCCGGCGTCCTTGAACAGGCGGGCGACGTCCTCCTCGTTCGCCATGTCGGCGGCGATGCTTTTCACCCGCCCTGCCCCGGCGAGCCTTTTCTCGGCGGCCTTCAGCTTGTCGGCCGAACGGCCGACGATCGCCACCTCGGCGCCGCTTTCGAGCGCGGCCGCTGCCACGCCGAACCCGATGCCGGAACTGCCTCCGACGACAATGATCTTCTTACCCGTAAGCGTAGCCATTGGGATCCTCCGTCTTCGAGAAATAGAGCAAGCTTGCGTCATCAGCGGCCGGCGTGGGCCGCTTCGAGATCGGCGAGGATGATCCTGCTCATCCCGTACATCGCCTGCCGCGCCCGGTCGGCCTTCTCGCGGTCCGGGTCGCTCATCAGACGCAGTGCCGGCTCGGGTATCACCTGCCAGTAGACGCCGAACTTGTCCTGCAGCCAGCCGCAGGGCTTTTCTGAGCCGCCGCCTGCCGTCAGCGCATTCCAGTAATAGTCGGTCTCGGCTTGGTCCTTGGTCTCGATGTAGAGCGAGATCCTTTCGTTGAAGGGCGGCATCGAACCGGCGTTGAGCGCGGTGAAGCGCTGCCCTTCGAGCTCGAAATCGAACATCGCGTGCGGAACGGTTTTGTTGGTGCCGCCGACGAAGTCGGTGAACTGGATTTCACCCAGAACTCGGCCGTTCCGGAAGACCGACAGGTAGAAGTCGCGCGCCTCTTCGGCATTGAGGTTGAACCAGAGGAAAGGGTGGATGGTAGCCATGGCGTCCTCGTTGGTTTGAGTCTCCAAGTGAGCTTTGATCACAAATCCTGTGAGGATAATTGGCTAGCAAGAGCGCGATAGACAAACCATAATTTGGCAAGTATTTGTTACTAACACTCACAAATAGATTTTCGCGCCATGAACCGCAGGCTGCCGCCGCTGAATGCATTGCCGGCCTTCGAGGCCGCCGCCCGGTACCTGAATTTCTCCAGGGCCGCGGACCAGCTCAACGTCACGCATGGCGCCATCAGCCGCGCGGTAAAACATCTCGAGGACCAGCTCGGCGTGCAGCTCTTCGAGCGGGCGACGCGCTCGGTACGGCTGACTTCCGTGGGCGAGCCCTATGCCCGGGCGGTGCGCGAGGCGCTCGACCAGCTCTCTTTGGCAACCGAGACGGCGACCTCCCGCCTTTCTGGCTCAACCTTGAATGTCAGCACCTCGGATGGTTTCGCGGGCAAGTGGCTGGTGCCCAGGCTCTATCGCTTCCACCGCGCGCATGGCGACATCGACGTGCGGGTCTCGACCACCGGCAAGCTCACCAATTTCCGTGGCGACGGCATCGACGTCGCCATCCGCTATGGTGCCGGCCATTACCCCGGACTGACCTCGGAGTTCCTGACTGGCGAGGAAGTGTTCCCCGTCTGCAGCCCGAAGCTCTTGGAGGGGCCGCATCCGCTGAGGAAGCCCGAGGACCTCAAGCATCACACGCTGATCCGCGACGGCTATCGCATCGACTGGGCGGCATGGCTTGCCAGCGCGGGTGTCGAAGGCGTCGACCCGAACAGCGGGCTCACCTTCGATTCCGCCACTTTCGCGGTGGAATCGGCCGTGCAAGGCGAAGGCGTGGTGCTAGGCCGCACCATGCTCGTTTCGGCCGACCTCGCCACCGGCAGGCTGGTCCGGCCTTTCGACCACGCGCTGAAAGCCGTCTCCAGCTTCTACCTCGTCTACCCGCCGGAGCGATCCGCCAGCGCAAGGTGAAGGCGTTTCGCGAGTGGCTGCTGTCGGAGATTGAGGCGGGCTGAGGTCAGGACCATCTATGCACCGCCTTGCGCGGGTGTGCTGCCTTCGAGACCTGGCACTTGGCTTGCGCCCCCGAATAGGGCAACCGACGGCATGGGCGGGGGGCTTTGGGGGGGCCGCCGGTTACCAGGACGAGGGGCCATGGAATCAGAAAATGCATAGGCCCTTATGCAATAATGCCAGCTATCCGCGTTCTTGGGAACTGGTTTCCAGCTTAAAATTCAAACGTCTATGGGAGGAAGCGCACACTCGTGATTATCTTCACGCGGCTCCCCGCGATAGGAACCACATCGGCCGTACCGCGTCATAGAGACAGGTTGTTGTCGCGGTCCCGGAGTGACGTCGATGGTCAGGCTCCTTGTTGTCGTTGCGATGGCCCTCGCGCTCGCATGCGGCGGGGCGCAGGCAGCCAAACTGGACATGGACGCGGTCAATCAGGCGCAGTTCAGCGAAGGCGAGCCGAAGGGCGTCGATCCGATGCTGCTCAAGGCGCAGATCTTTCTCGATCGCGCCCGCTTCTCGCCTGGCCTGATCGACGGACGCCTTTCCGACAATTTTGCCAAGGCCGTCGCGGCGTTCCAGGCGGCGAACGGACTGCCCTCCGACGGCAAGCTGACGCGGGAGACCTGGGACAAGCTCGCGGCAACTTTCGCCGGCCCGGTGCTGACGAGCTATGACGTCACGGCCAAGGATGTGCGCGGACCCTTCACCAAGCGCATCCCTACCCGCATGGAGCGGATGGCGCATCTGAGGCGGCTCGGCTACCGCAATGCCCGTGAAAAACTGGCGGAGCGTTTCCATGTCAGCGAACAGGTGCTGAGGCTGCTCAATCCCAAAACCGGTTTCAGGAAGGCCGACACCACCCTGGTGGTGCCCGATGTCGGCCGCGGCGATCCGCCCGTGGCGGTCGCCAGCGTCGAGGTCGACAAGGGCGCCCGCCTGGTGCGCGCGCTCGATCCGTCAGGCAAGCCGCTCGCGGTCTATCCCGCCTCGATCGGCAGCGAGGAAAAGCCGGCGCCGAGCGGTGGGGCGCAGGTGAAGCGTGTCGTGCACCACCCGACCTATCGCTACGATCCGAAATTCGCCTTCAAGGGAGTCAGGACCAAGCGGCCCTTCACCATCGCCGCCGGGCCGAACAATCCGGTGGGATCGGTCTGGATCGATCTCTCGATCGAGAGCTACGGCATCCACGGCACGCCCGAGCCCGGCAAGATCGGCACGACCTTCTCGCATGGCTGCATCCGGCTGACCAACTGGGACGCCGAAGACCTCGCCGCCATGGTCAAGCCCGGCATCAAGGTCGACTTCAAGGACGAGACGGCGCAGGAAGGTCAAGCTCAGTGAAAGGCCGGCATGCTGCGGGGCCACCAAGCGGCTGCATAAGCCCAATTTATCACCACGCCTAGTTTTTCAAGACGTTACACGGCCTTCCGTCGCCTGTAGCTTCGGCCGCGCTCTATGGAAAACAGTCTGGAATTGGTTCGATGCAAGCACATGCGAGAGTGGTGATCGTTGGCGGCGGTTGCGTCGGCGCAGGCATCCTGTACGGCCTGGCGAAGCGCGGCTGGACCGACGTCGCGCTGCTCGAGCGCACCCAGCTGACCGCCGGCTCGACCTGGCACGCGGCGGGCCTCATCCCGTCCTATGCCCGCAACATCAATGTCGGGCGGATGATCAAGAAGACCATCGAGATCTATGAGGGGCTGGAGGCCGAGACCGGGCAGCCGGTCGGCTGGCACAAATGCGGCCAGTTGCGCATCGCCAATTCCAGGGACCGGCTCGACGAATTCAAGAGCTACATGAGCGTCGCCGACGTGCAGGGCATGCGCGCGCATTTGCTGACGCCGGCAGAGGCCAGGGAGCTCTGCCCGCTTCTCGACAACGACCACATGCTCGGCGCGCTCTATCATCCGGACGACGGCCACATCGCCCCGGCCGACGTGACGCACGCCATGGCCAAAGGCGCGCGCGACCTCGGCAGCAAGGTCTATCTCAACACCGAGGTCACCGGTTTCAGGCGGACGCCCGGCGGCGAATGGCTTGTCCAGACGAACAAGGGCGACATCACCTGCGAGCACGTTATCTGCGCCACCGGCAATTACGCGCGCCAGACCGGTGCGCTGCTCGGCCTCGAAATCCCGGCGATCCCGATCCTGCACCAGTACTGGATCACTGAAGCCGTGCCGGAGATCGTGGAGCGCAAAAAGCAGGGACGGCCCGAAATGCCGATCCTGCGCGACGAGGGTTTCGAGGGCTATCTTCGCGAAGAAGGCGACGGGCTGATGTTCGGGCCTTACGAGCGTACCGCGAATCTGAAACTGTTCGCCGAGGACGGCGTTCCAGCCTGGTTCGGCGCCGATCTGGTCGAAGAGGATTTCGAGGCGGTGTCGTGGAACTGGGAACAGGCTTTGCAACTGGTCCCGGCACTGGGACGGGTGGGGATCAAGGCCAATGTCCGCGGGCCCTTCCAGATGACGGCGGACGAGTTGCCCTTGATGGGACCCGCCTGGGGCCTGCCCAATGTGTGGCTGGCCGAAGGCGTGCCCGGCGGCATCCTGTGGGGCGGCACCATCGGCTATTACCTGTCGGAGCGAATCGTCGAGGGCGGCAACAGCCTGGACACTTCCGATCTCGATCCGCGCCGCTTCGGCGACTATGCCAACAAGGCCTGGACGCGCGAAAAGGTCCGCGAGGCCTGGGGCACGCATGCCGAGCAAAAATATCCAGGGCAGGACATGCCCGCCGCCCGCCCGCAGAAAACCGCGCCTTCCTATGCAAGGCTGACCGAACTCGGCGCCGTCTGGGGCGTGCTCAATGGCTGGGAGATGCCCAACTGGTTCGCGCCGAAGGGCGTCGAGGCCAAGGACCAGTATAGCTGGCGCTGGACCCCCAAGGGGAACTTCGTGGCCGAGGAAGTGTTGGCGGTGCGCAACGCGGTCGGGCTGGTCGAGATGACGCCGATGACCAAGTTCGAGGTGTCGGGGCCGAACGCGGCAGCCTGGCTCGACAGGATACTGGCCAACCGCCTGCCCGCGGTCGGCAAGGCGACGCTGACGCATCATCTTACGGCGGCAGGCGGCGTGCAGGCGGAGTACATGGTGGCTCGCCTTCAAGAAGACTTCTTCTACCTGATCTCGACGCCGCGCGCGGAGCGTTGGAATTTCGACGATCTCGCAAAACTGCTTCCCGCCGACGGCAGCGTGAGCCTGAAGAACGTCACAAGCGAGCGCGGCTGCTTCACCGTCGTTGGGCCGAAGGCGCGAGACGTGCTGCAACCCCTCACGGAGATCGACCTTTCGAATGCTCAATCCCCGTGGTTCAGCGTCAAGACCGGCGGCGTCGCTTTGGCCAGCGATGTGCGGCTGCTGCGGGTGAATTACGAGGGTGAGCTCGGCTGGGAACTCTACCACCCCATGGCCTACCAGCGGCAATTGCTGGATGCGCTTCTGAGGGAAGGCGAAAAGCACGGCATGCGCCTCGTCGGGCTGCATGCGCTGGAATCGCTCAGGCTCGAGAAATCCTATCGGGCCATGTATCGCGACATGAACCCGGAGCTCAACGCGCTGGAAAGCGGGCTCGAACGTTTCATCCGCCTCGACAAGGGCGACTTCGTCGGGCGCGACGCGGTGCTGAAATACAAGGCGAGGAACGACCAGCGCCGCTCGGTGACGCTCAAGATCGAGACCGACGGCGCAAGCACGCTTGCCTCCGAGGGGCTCTACCTCGATGGCGAGTTGGTCGGGCGCATCACATCGGGCGGATACGGCTACGCGCTCGGGCATGATGTGGCGCTGGCGCTGCTGCCGGAGCGTTTTTCCAAGCCCGGCACGAAGCTCGACGTCGCGATCCTGGGAGAATGGAAGACCGCCGAGGTGATTGCGGATTCGCCTTACGATCCGGCGAACGACAGGCCCCGGATGTAGCCGGCGTTCGAGCGCGGTCCGGCCCGATCATCTTCGCGCTGCTACGGATCGTTCCGCCCTGCCCTGCGTTGATGACGACGCAGAGAGGAAACGGCAATGGACGACGATCGGATCGAGAAGATCAGGCAGCGCGCCTATGAGATATTTCAACGTGAGGGCGGCATGCTCGGCAATCATGAGCGGCATTGGCACCAGGCGGAGATGGAAATCGACCGCGAGGCCGCCCTGCCCTTGACGGCAGACGATGCGCTGCCTGAAACGCGCGAGGTCGACAGCTCGGATGTGCTGACGGTCGAGGCGCTTGCGATGCGCACAGGCATATCTGGCGAAGAAGCGCAGGAGCTGCTCGACAGGCTGGGCAACGACCGCGCCGCGATCGAGCAGGCAGCGCGGAGCCTTAAGGCGCGAAAGGGGCTATAGCCCGGAACCGCATCAGATCGGTCGGGGCCGGGCCTGGCACAAGCAGAAGCCTATCCACCAGTCAGGCGCGAGCGGCGCGCGGCCGCCACGCCAGCATGCGCATCGCATTGGCCGTGACCAGAACCGTCGCGCCGGTGTCGGCGAGGATCGCCGGCCAAAGGCCGGTGATGCCGGCGATCGTGGTAACCAGGAAGACCGCCTTCAGCCCGAGCGCCACCGTGATGTTCTGATGGATGTTGGCGAGCGCGCGGCGCGACAGCTCGATCATCGCCGCGAGGTCGCCGACCCGTCCGTGCAGGACGGCGGCGTCGGCCGTCTCCAGCGCGACATCGGTGCCGCCGCCCATGGCGATGCCGACATCGGCGCTAGCCAGCGCCGGGGCATCGTTGATGCCGTCGCCGACCTTCGCGACCTTCCTGCCGGACGCTTGTAATTCGCGAACGATTCGCTGCTTGTCCTCCGGCAACATTTCGGCATGGACGGAAAGCCCTAGGCCCTTGGCGATCGCGGCGGCCGTGCGCTTATTGTCGCCGGTCAGCATCACCGGCTCGACGCCGGCATCGCGCAACGCCGCCAGCCCGGATTGCGCGTCGGCGCGCGGCTCGTCACGCATGGCGATGATGCCGGCGGGCTCGCCGACGGCGATCAGCACCGAGACCGATTTGCCCTCGTCGTTGAAGGCGGCGATGCGCTCGAACTGGTCGTCGGAAAGCGTGGCGCGCTCTCCAGCGGCGGCCGGCGATCCGAGGAAAATCTCCTTGCCGCCGACCTTGCCGGCCACGCCCTTACCGCCGACCGCGAAAGCCTCGGATGCTGGCGGGACCGGTACCTTGTCGGCCCTGGCCCGGTCTAAGATCGCAAGCGCCAGCGGATGGCTGGATCCGGTCTCGAGCGCCGCCGCCATCGAAAGAACATTGGCCTCGTTGCGCCCAATCGCGATGATGTCGGTGACTTTCGGTTTTCCTTCGGTCAGCGTGCCTGTCTTGTCGAGCGCCATTGCGTTGATGGAGCCCAGCGCTTCGAGAATGGCGCCGCCCTTGATCAGCAGGCCGCGCCTTGCGCCGGCCGACAAGGCCGCCGCGATCGCCGCCGGGGTGGAGATGACCAGCGCGCAGGGGCAGCCGATCAAGAGGATGGCGAGGCCCTTGTAGATCCATTCGCTCCAGCTCGCGCCGGCGAGCAGCGGCGGCAGCACCGCCACCAGCGCGCCGAGCACCAGCACGCCGGGCGTATAGACTTTCGAGAAACGGTCGATGAAGCGCTCCGTCGGCGCCTTGCTCTCCTGCGCCTCCTCGACCAGCTTGACGACGCGCGCGATGGTGTTGTCGGCGGCCGCCGCGGTCACCTTCACGCGCAGCACGGCGTCGGTATTGATGGTGCCGGCGAACACGCTGTCACCCGACTTCTTGCGCACGGGCACGCTCTCGCCGGTGACGGGCGCCTCGTCGATGGCGCTGTCGCCTTCGACGATTGTGCCGTCGGCCGCGATCCTGTCGCCGGGACGGACCAGGATGGTCACGCCGACAGAAAGGCTGTCGGCAGGCACCTCCTCCACCGTGCCATTGCGTTCGACATAAGCGGTCTTGGGAACGAGAGTTGCCAGGTCCTGAATGCTGGTGCGGGCCCGGCTGGCGGCAACGCCTTCGAGCAGTTCGCCGACCAGGAACAGGAAGACGACGGCCGCCGACTCCTCTGCGGCGCCGATGATGACGGCGCCGACGGCGGCAATCGTCATCAGCGTCTCGATCGAGAACGGCGTGCCAGCGCGGGCGGCGGCGAAGGCGCGGTTGGCGATCGGCAGCAGGCCGACGGCAAGGGCTGCCAGGAACGCCCACCATTCGACCGGCGGATAGAGGCGGCCGATGCCATAGGCCAGCCCAAGCGCCACGCCGCAGCCGATGGTGAGCATGCCCTTCCTCGTTCGCCACCAGGCGCCCTGCCCGTTGCCGGCGTCATGCGAATGATCGTGGCTCTCGGCCTGGCCATGGTCATGGTCGTGTCCATGATCGCGTGCGGGGCTTTCCACGCGGGGCTTCTCCCCGTCCGCCGGAAAGACGCAATAACCGAGCCTGCTGAGCTGCGCCTTCATGGCGGGCAGCAATGAAGCATCCGCAGCATGGCTGAGCTTCATCGTGCCCGCGGTCGCCGAGACCGAGACGTTGCTCACCCCGGGAAGGCGGCTCACCGCGGTCTCGATCTTGGCCGCACAGGCGGCGCAGTCCATGCCCGTGACGCGATAGCGGGTTTCCTTGACGTCCATGGCATCGGATTCCTTGTTTTGTCAGGAGCCAGTGCTACATCCTCTAGCGACTAGAGGAGCAAGACAAAAATGCGGAAAAGTGATTTCGCCATCGGCGAGGCCGCGCGGCAAAGCGGCGTCAAGGTGCCGACGATCCGCTACTACGAGCAGATCGGCCTGTTGCCCGCCGCCTCCCGCACGGAAGGCAACAGGCGGCTCTACGACCGTCGAGACCTGGACCGCCTCGCCTTCATCCGGCACGCGCGCGAACTCGGTTTCGAGGTCGATGCGATCCGCACGCTGCTGTCGCTGCAGGACGATCCGGAGCAACCCTGCGCCGCCGCCGACGCCATCGCCAAGGCGCGGCTGATCGAAGTGGAGAAGCGCATCGCCAGCCTGAACGCGCTGCGCGAAGAGCTGCTGCGGATGGTGAAGAAATGCGCCAGCGGCAGGATCGAGGACTGCCGCGTCATCGAGACGCTCGCCGACACGAGCCATGTGCACGGACGGCTCGCCGAGGCGTAGGCGCAGACCAGGAGGGAGGGCCGGGTTGGGTCGTCTCCAAGGATATTGCCGCCCCCGCCAAAGGCGGCTGGTGCGGGACAGGCGGCCGGCCGTCGCCGCCTATCGCCAGGCTGCCTCGTTTTTCTTTTCGTAGTCGCTGAACGCCTTTTTCAGCCCACCCAGCACTTCGGCGGCGGTTTCGAACATTGCCCTGAGCTGAGGTTCGTCCACTTTGAGGATGTCCGCGCGCAAGTGATCCATCGTCTCCTGCAGACGGGCCTGCATATTGCGCGTGTGGTGGCGCGGGTTCCGGTCGTCTTCGCTGGCCATGTGAGTGCTCCCTTCGCTGATCCAACGCACCCGCCCCCCTTGGCGGTTGCCAAGCCGACTCACAAGGTTATTATCGGTTCCCGATATCGAAATTCGATTATGAAAAATTATCGGCGGTGGAGAGATGCAGCACCAGGAGCTGTTGGCAGGTTTCATACGGCTTCACATCCTGCATCATGCGGCCGAAGGCGATCTCTACGGGCAATGGATGATCGAGGAACTGGCGCGCCACGGCTATCGCGTCAGCCCCGGCACGCTTTATCCGATGCTGCACGCCATGGAGCGCAAGGGCTATCTCGAATCCCGCATCGAGCGAACCGGCCGGTCGCAACGCCGCCTCTACACCGCCACGCCCTACGGCCTCGAGGGCCTGGCGGCCGCGCAGGACAAGATCAGGGAGTTGTTTCGTGAAGTCGTCTCAGGAAGCGGCAGTGCCTGAACCGGCACGGGAATCCGTGTCTCGGGCCGGCTCTGCCTGGGAGGTGCTCGCGGCGTTCACCAAGCTGGGCGTGACTTCGTTCGGCGGGCCGATCGCCCACCTCGGCTATTTCCGCGACGAGCTGGTGACCCGGCGCAGCGGCGAGCGCGATCCTTTTTTGAAAGGAGCAATGCCATGACAAAAGTGAATGTTCGTTACATCGTCTATGATGTGGACGCGGCAATCGCGTTCTACACCCAGGCTCTCGGTTTCTCCGTCGCCATGCATCCGGCGCCGAGCTTCGCGATGCTGGACAAGGGCGACCTTCGGCTGCTCATCAACGCGACGACCGGACCGGGCGGCGCATCGCAGCCGATGCCGGACGGCCGCAAACCGGAACCCGGCGGCTGGAACCGGATCCAGATCGAAGTTGCGAAGATCGAGGATGAAGTCGCTCGTCTGAAGACCTTCGGCGCCAAGTTTCGCAACGATATCGTGGCCGGGATGGGCGGCAAGCAGATCCTGCTCGACGACCCCGCCGGCAATCCGATCGAGCTGTTCGAGCCGCCGGCCAAATAGGGTCCGGATCGACCAAGAATTGCGGACTGTCGGCCACTCCAAGTTGACAGGGCGGGCACATCAATCTAAGTTCGCGTTAGTGGTGACTAACGCGAACTACTGGACAGCGCTCGGAGACTCGACGAGGCGCACGATCTTCGAACTGCTGGTCGAACAGCCTTGTTCGGTCAGCGGACTCGCTCGTGCGCTGCCTGTAACCCGGCCGGCGGTCTCTCAGCATTTGAAGGTCCTGAAGGACGCCGGGCTCGTGGCCGACACGCGCTCCGGCAAGGAACGCATCTACCGTATCGATCCGGACGGGCTGGCAAGCCTGCGCGCGGAAATCGACCGGTTCTGGAGCAAGACCCTGGCCGGCTACAAACTGGCCGTCGAGCACCCAACGAAGGACCAGGCATGAGCAAGCAACCTGCACCCGCGCCCGTAAAACACTCCGTCGTTGTCGAGGCGCCGATCGCGCGCGCCTTCAAGGTCTTCACCGAGGACTTCGGCAGCTTCAAACCCCGCGAGCATAATCTTCTCGCCGTGCCGATCGCGGAGACGATCTTCGAGCCTCGGGTCGGAGGTCACGTGTACGACCGCGGCGTGGACGGCAGCGAATGCCGCTGGGCCCGGGTGCTGGCTTACGATCCGCCCGACCGGTTGGTCCTGAGCTGGGACATCAGCCCGCGATGGCAGATCGAGACCGACCTGAACAAGACCAGCGAATGGGAAGTCCGGTTCACGGCCGAGACGGAGAACCGAACCCGGGTTGAGATCGAGCACCGGAATCTCGAACGGCATGGCGAAGGCTGGGAAGGCGTGCGTGGCGGCGTCGACAGCGATCAGGGCTGGCCGCTGTATCTGCAGCGCTTCCACGATCTTTTTCCCGGCAAGGCAGCCTAACTGTCACGCTGCGACCCAAGGGGCATCACTCGCCAGCCCACCGCGATTCCGGGGAGCGGAGAGATATGGAAGTCTATTGGTTGAGCATCCTCGGCGTGCTCGCGCTCTGCCTTCTCTCGGTGGCGTTGGCGATCTACTCGGGTTCGTCCAAGGGATTTGCGGGAGCGCTTTCCGGTCCCGTAGTCCCGGCGGACGACGACAACCGGCTTTACAGGATCGACCGCGTCCACATGAACTCGGTCGAGGCGCTGGCGCCTTTTGTCGTGCCCGCCGCGCTGGCGATGATGGTTGGCGTCGGGCCGGCCACGCTGGCGACGCTCGTCTGGCTTCACCTTGCGATACGCCTCGTTCATCTGGTGATCTACCTGCGCGGCGGCAACGCCGCCAAGGGAGGCAATGTCAGGACGATCCTCTACGTCTCCGGAGCGCTGGTCACGCTTGCCCTCATCGTCGTGACCGAGTGGACGGCCGCCGTCTGACGCCGCGGCCCTTCGACTGGCACTTGTTTGTGACATCCGCCTGCATTGTACTTTCCGGGGTCGAAACCTTAAGGAGGCAAGGCGATGAACTGGAAAACGGCGGCGGTTTCCTGCCTGGCGATGATGGCGACGTGCAGTCAGGCGCTGGCCTGGGGCCAGGAAGGCCATGCGGTGATTGCCGAGATCGCGCAGCATAGGCTAAGCCAAAACGCCTATGAGGTGATCGAGCAGCTCTTGCGTTCGCATCTCAAACTCAAGCCGCCGGCGACGGTCTCGCTGGCCTCGGTCGCGAGCTGGCCCGACGACTACCGCGCCGAGAACCACAAGGAAACGTCGAACTGGCATTTCGTCGACATCCCGCTCGCCTCCAGGCCGGGCGACGCGACGGCCGGCACCACCGCCTATGACCCGGCGCGCGACTGCAAGGACGACGCGACCTTCGGCTTCTGCCTGATGAAGGCGCTGCCGGCGCAGGAGAAGATCCTTGCCGATCCGAAGAAGAGCGAGGAGGAGCGCTGGACGGCGCTCGCCTTCGTCATCCATCTGGTGGGCGATCTCTCGCAGCCGCTGCATTGCGTCGAGCGCCTCGACGGCAACCAGGGCGACCAGGGCGGCAACACGCTGACGGTGACCTTCAACGTCTCGCGGCCGAAGCCGGACGGTTCCACCTATCGCGACCTCACCACCTTCCATGCGGTATGGGATTCGAGCCTGATCCTGTTCAAATACTACGACTGGGGCAAGGTGGCGCTCGACCTCGAGACCGATATCATCCCGCATCTCCCACCACAGCCTGCCGCCGACCAGACGCCTGAGAAATGGCTGGCGGCGTGCCACCAAACAGCGGAGGACGCCTATCGCGCGCTTCCCAAGGGCACGACCATCAAGTCGGACAACCCGCATGCGGTGATCCTCGACCAGGCCTATTTCGATCAATTCTCGCCGGTCGCCGTGCAACGGCTCGCGCTCGGCGGCCTGCATCTCGCCGCCGTGCTCAACGAGACGCTAGCGGTGGACAAATAGCCGGCGGATTGCCGCGCGGCCCCGGCGGATGCATAGTGGCGGCACGGCAATGGCGCCTGGTTCGACCGGGGAAATGGCCATGAACGACGAGAAGGACAATCCCGGTGTCGCGGTGTTCCCGCCGCTGCTGTTCCTTGTGGCGGTGATCCTGATGCTGGCGGTTCGCTATGCCTGGCCGCTGGCGACGGCGGCAGGCCGCAGACCATGGTGCTGGGCATCGTGCTTGCGGCCGTTTCGGTTGCAGTCATCGCCTGGGGACGCATGACGATGCAGCGCGGCGGCACCAATATCGACCCGACGAAGCCGGCGCTGGCGATCGTCACCGGCGGCCCGTTCGGCTTCTCGCGCAACCCGCTCTATGTCGGCCTGATGGGCCTGCTCCTCGGCATCGGGCTCATCTTCGACACCTGGTGGGGCGTGCTCGCTCTCATCCCGGTCTTCCTCATCCTGCATTCCGGCGTGGTGCTGCGCGAGGAAGCCTATCTGGAGCGCAAGTTCGGCGAGCCTTACCGCGCCTACAAGGCGAGCGTGCGCCGCTATCTTTGAGACGGTGCCGCTCATTGGGAAGTAGCGGCTACCGTTTTGCCCAGCTCAGTGCAATCGGAACCGTCATCAGGGTATACTATTGCGAACCGCCGTTCCCAGAGTGACTCAATGCCGGACTATGTGAGTGCGCTTGCCAGGCTTCGCCCTTTGATGACCCGCGCCCAGTGTGCCGAAATTTTTCCGAAGGGCCGTTGGGCCGAGCATAAAGGCGGAGGGATGTGGGGCATTGAGTTTGGCTACGGACCGACCGCGCACAACGCTCCCGATGGGATCGGTCGCGACTATCTGGTGGAACGGGTAGACTTCAAGACGCCCCTGCCGGACGCCAGCCGTATCTACGGTTTCGCGGTCGGGGATGCGCCGGGCAGAGGCCGAGAAGGAGATTTCCGACCTCGGCCTGCGGGTGATGGAGATCACCCATCCGCACGTCAGATACTTCATCGGAAAGACCGCCGACGGTTTCGAGATCATGCTTATGTTCCGAAAGGACGTCCTCGAGCAACTGTCTCTTCTCCAGCAAAATCATACGGAGATCATGGAGGCGAGACGTAAATTCTGGGCAGAACGAGCCGAGATGGAAAAGCAGCAACGGGAGGCTGCGGACGCCTGGAAGCGGATCACCGACGATGATGATACCATGCTTTTGACCTGGGCAAGGCACTGCAAGCCATGGAGCGATTACGAACCGAGCGAATTCATGCGCTATGCCGACTGGCTACGCCGGGCAGATCCTGACCAGCGCCATCTGGCCGCGCTGAGTTGGAATTGGGATTATGGCCTGGCGCCACTGCTGTGGATGAGCCGCCGCGAGGATTGCGACCTGGCCACCGCATTGTACATATTTTTCGGCAGCAATCCGCAGAGGTATCTGCAGTATGAAGGCAACCGGTCGCTCGTGGCGGAAGAGCGGGCCGACCTGATGACCTACGACCTGATCATGGATCATCAAAGGTCGGATCGAACTCGGCGCCTATAGGCGGTCGTCCATTCATTTCGATGTCTCGCAGCATCTGGAGATCGTAAGCCGGTACAAGCCTACCGCCGCCCAGCACGCAGCCATAATCCCGGCTAACCTTCCTACGCGAAGAGAGGGACGGCGAATAACTCGCGAAAACGGCTTCGGCGGTGTCGACATGCCAGCATTTCGCATCAACTGAGCGCTGCCAGGACCGCAAGAGAGTCCGCGGGACATGCCGAACCGTGCCCTATTAGGCGCGTTAGCCCTTCATCGAATTGCTGTAGACCTGCACGCCGACGCGCTCGTTGCGCCGCCAGCGCACCACGGCGCGATAGACGGCATCGTCGTCAGGAACAATCAGCGTGAAGCGGTCCGGTATTTCAATCTGCGCACCGACGCGCAGCTCGGCGCCACGCTCGTGCTGGTTTCGGATGGAACACCTGATCCTGGCGTCGGCGGTGACGATGGTGGCCTCCTTCAGCACGAATTCTCGTGAATGAAGACGGCGCTCGGTGTGGGGAAAGGTGGCCATGGTGCACTCGTCCCGTAACTTCCTCGGCGGGGTTCAGCCTCCCCTGCCCCGACGCTTCACCATAATAGCGAGGCGTTTCCGTTCCGTTAGCGATCGCTAGTCGCGACCGGCAGGCCGATCCCGTTTTCGTACACATGCGCCGGCCGATGGTGAGGACTCGCTTGATGGCGCTCGCTAAAGTGCATCTCAAAACGGTGCTTGACCATAGGTAGCTTGCTTTGCGTCAACCCATTGATGCCAACGAGTTGTCCCACGCGAAGAGAGGCGGCCATCCCGCGGATATCTACATGGCGCGGGCCTTTCGAGATTTTGGCGATGGCTTTGCCGCTGTGCTCCTGCCGGTATACCTGGCAGCGATCGGGCTCGGCCCCCTGGAGATTGGCGTCGTCGCCACCGCCGCGCTCCTGGGTTCGGCTCTCTTGACGTTGGGCATCGGGTTCCTTGCCGTGCGGGCAGACCGGCGCACCCTGCTCATGGCCGCGTCCGGCCTGATGATCGCAACCGGGCTGGCCTATACGCAGTCGAGCACCTACGCGCTTGTTCTGCTCGTGGCCTTCATCGGCACGATCAATCCTTCTTCCGGCAGCGTCAGCATCTTTGTACCGCTGGAGCATGCCGTGTTGTCGCGGCTCGTCGCGGACGCGCACCGTACGAAGGCATTCGCACGCTATAGCTTGCTGGGCGCACTGGCGGCATCCGTCGGCGCGCTCGCCGCAATCAGCCCGGACTTCCTGGTCACAACCGGCATGTCGCGTCTTACCGCGCTCAAGGCAATGTTTGTCCTTTATGCGGTTCTGGGCGTGGCCGGAGGGCTTACCTATGCGCGCATTCCCGCTGGTCCGAAAACCTCCCCTCAGGACGAGCCGACGCCGGCGCTTGGGCCATCGCGAGTGATTGTCTACAAGCTGGCGGCCCTGTTCAGCATCGATGCGTTCGCCGGCGGCTTTGCCGTACAGTCGCTCATTGCTTTGTGGCTGTTCAACAAGTTCGGCCTTTCGCTGTCGACAGCCGGGGTGTTCTTTTTCTGGTCGGGCGTCTTGTCGGCAGTTTCATTTCCAATCGCCGCATGGCTGTCGGGTCGCATCGGCCTGGTGAATACGATGGTGTTCACCCACATTCCGTCGAGTGCCTGCCTCATTCTGGCGGCCGTCATACCGAGCCGCGACGCGGCCCTCGCGTTTCTGCTCCTACGCTCGGCGCTGTCCCAGATGGACGTGCCGACACGCTCTTCCTACGTGATGGCCGTCGTCACGCCGCCGGAGCGGCCTGCGGCGGCGAGCGTTACGTCGGTGCCGCGAAGCCTTGCTGCCGCTGCGAGCCCGGCGATCGCCGGCGCGCTCTTTGCCGCCGGCTTCGAAGCCTGGCCTCTCGTGATCTGCGGAACCCTCAAGATCCTCTACGACCTGGCATTGCTTTCGGCTTTCCGCCATATCAAGCCGCCCGAAGAAAGATGAAGCCGCATCTATCCGTGTGTGTGCTCGTGGTGGCTTTCCGGCTCGGCCATGGCGAAAGGCAGGTCCTCGCTGTCGGCGCCGGCCGCGAGCTGAAGCCTGGCGCTGAACTCGTGCGGCTCGGCCGGAGCGGCCAGGCTCTGCAGATAGTGGTGGTCGCCGCCGACCGGTGACAAGGGCAGCCGTTCCAACACCCCGCCCGGCCGCTCGATGGCGACATTCGCTTGCAGGCCCTCGGCGTGGCGCGACAGACGCAGCCGCATGCGCTCGCCCTGTGGCGTGTCGACGATCTCCAGAAGCCCGCTGGCGAGCTTGCCCGACACCAGGAACGGATCGGGCGCGTGATGGTGGGCAGCTTCGGGCTGCGGCCCGGCGAAGCGGACGATGGCGACGTCGAGTGCCGGAATGTGAGCAAAGAGCTCGGCTTTCAGCGATGCGGCGATGTTGTTGGCGGCGGCAAGCAGCAAGGCGTCATTGACCGCGATCGCGACATCGACATGCAGCTTGTGGCCGAGCCAGCGAGCCTTCGCCTCGATCACCTTCTCGATGCCTTGCACATGCGCGGCCGCATGATGGACTTCGTCGACGATGCCCGGTTCGACACCGTCGAGCATGCGGGTCAGCACCGCGCGCGCCGACTGCCAGACGATGCCGAAGATGGCGATGGTGATGATGAGGCCGATGATCGGGTCCGCCAGCGGAAAACCGAGCCAGACGCCGATCGCGCCGGCAACCACGGCGAGGCTGGTGAGGCCGTCGGTGCGGGCATGATAGCCGTCGGCGATCAATGCGGCGCTGTTGATCTGGCGGCCGACGCGGATGCGGAACACCGCCACCGCCTCGTTGCCGAGGAAGCCGATGACACCGGCAGCCGCAAGCCAGCCGAGAAACTGCACCGGCTGCGGGTTGAGCAGGCGGCCGACCGCCTCGTAGCCGGCCACCAAGGCGCTGGCCAGGATGATGAGCACGATGACGATGCCGGCGAGGTCCTCGACCCGGCCGAGGCCGTAGGTGAAGGTCCGGGTCGGCCTGCGGCGCGCCAGCACGAAGGCGATCCAAAGCGGTATGGCCGTGGTCGCGTCGGCTATGTTGTGGATAGTGTCGGCAAGCAGCGCCACGCTGCCGGAAAACACCACCACGGCGATCTGCAGGGCGGCGGTGATCGCAAGGATGACGAACGACCATTTGATCGCCCAGATGCCGCGATCGGTGGTGGCGATGGTGGCGTCGATCACGCCATGGGTATGGCCGTGCGGACCGTGGTGATCATGGCCGTGCCCGCCATGGCTGTGAAGGCCACGGTCGTGGCCATGCGAGCCGAAGCCGAACCAGTCCAGAAGCTTTTCCCGCATCGCGGCCTCACAAATACTTGGTAAGCTGCTTGAGCTCCTTGAGCGTGTCCCTGGTCGGCTCACTGCCCTCGACCAGGCAATGCTCCATGTGGTCGTGGATCAGCTCGCGCTTGGCATTGCCGACCGCGCTTTCGACGGCATGAAGCTGTTGCGCGAGATCGAGGCAGGGGCGCCCCTGCTCGAACATGGTGAGCACGGCAGCCAGATGACCGTGCGCGCGCCTGAGCCGGGCGATGATGTCGGGGTGAGAGCTGTGTATCGTCATGCCATCATCCTATCCCCCAGGGTAGGATGTTGGCAATGGCATACCCTTGCGAAGCAGCGAGCAGGACCGTATCGCCTCCGCCTGTCAAGCGCCGGGAAAGGGGCGCCGCGTCTGTTTGAGCTCGCCGTTCCGAAACGAACCCGCTCCCCTTCTCAACCAGCCCGCATCGGAAACGGTCCCGCCAAACGGTTGTGCCTTCCTCAATGGTTGCCTTACGCCGCATCAGCGTCGGCCGTGGTCAATGCCGAGCGTTTGCCGCGATGAAGGTCCTTGGCAAAGATGCATGCCGCTGTGTGGCCAGGCGACAGTTTGAGTGCCGGCGGCACTTGCCGGCTGCACTCATCGACCGCCAGGGAGCAGCGGGTGCGGAACCTGCAGCCGGAGGGCGGATTTGACGGGCTGGGGACCTCTCCCATCATGAGCGGCGCTCTGCGCTGCCTCTCCGCGATTGGATCGACTTCGGGGGCTGAAGCCAACAGCATTTGCGCGTATGGATGGCTCGGATGATCATAAAGCTCCAGTGACGGCCCATGCTCCACGATCTTGCCCAGATACATGACATAAACGCGCGAGGCGGCCTGCCGTACAAGGTCAAGATCATGCGCGATGAAGAGGCAGGCCACGCCCAAGTCTTTCTGGAGCCTCAGGAACAGGTTCATCACCTGAGCCCGGATCGAGAGGTCCAGCGCGCTCACCGGCTCGTCGCAGATCAGCACCCTCGGATTGACCGCGAGCGACCGGGCGATAGCGACGCGCTGGCGCTGGCCGCCGGAGAGTTCCCGCATATGGCGATCCCTGACAGCGTCCGCCAGGCCGACCTGATCGAGCAGTTCCTTGGTGCGGCGGCCGCGATCTGCCCTGGATTTTAGCCCGTCGATCAGAAGGCTTCGTCGATGGCCTCGCCAACCGTCTGCCGATCGTTCAGGGACGAATACGGATCCTGAAACACATACTGCAGCGCCCTGCGGCTGTTGCGCAGGGCCTTGCCCGAAAGCGTGCTGAGATCGACACCGTCGAGAAGCACACGCCCTGCGCTCGCCTTTTCGAGCCCGACGATCGTGCGCCCGAGGGTGGATTTGCCACAGCCGGACTCGCCGACCAAGCCAACGATCTCGCCCGGATAGAGCTCGATCGAAACATCGTCGACGGCGTGCACGAACTTGCCGCGCTGGGCGCTCTTGAACCGAGTCTGCAGGCTTTCGACTTTGAGAACAGGCGCGAGTGTCATGCGGCTGCCTTTCCTTGGTTGACGACAGGGCAGGCAACAAGGACCCTACCGTCGAGCGCAGGCACCAGGGGCGGACGATTTGCCGAACAGGCCGCAACCGCCAGATCGCAGCGCGGCGCGAAGGCGCAGCCTTTGATCGGAGCGCCAAGAGTTGGCGGCACGCCGGGCAAGCCGCGGAACTCGGACCCGATCGGATCTTCCCGCCTCGGGATCGCGTTGATCAGCCCCTTGGTGTACGGGTGGCGCGGATTTACCAGGACCCTGTCGACAGGGCCAAGTTCGGCGGCCCGCGCTGCATACATGACCACGATATTGTCGGCCGCGCCAGCAACCACGCCCATGTCGTGCGTGATCAGCACCATGGCCATGTTGAGCCGCTGCTGGAGGTCCTTGAGCAACCGCAGGATCTGAGCCTGCACGGTCACATCGAGAGCAGTGGTAGGCTCGTCCGCGATCAGCAGCTTGGGCTCGCCCGCCAGGGCGATTGCAATGACGATGCGCTGCCTCAGTCCGCCGGAAAGCTCGTGCGGATATTGCCTGAGCCGCGCAGCCGGATCCGAGATTCCGACAAGCTTGACAAGGTCAAGAGCGCGCGCCTCGGCTGCCGCATGCGTCATGTTGAGATGCAGTTCCGCCATCTCGGCGATCTGCCGTCCGATGCGCCGCACCGGATTGAGAGCGCTCATCGGATCCTGGAAGATGAAGCCGATGGATTTGCCGCGGAACTTGCGAAGCTCCGGTTCCGAAAGACCGACCAGCTCGCGCCCGTCGAACTTGACAGAACCGGACAAGGCCGTCGCCACGCCTGTCGGCATCAGCCCGAGCGGAGCAAAGTTCATCACCGTCTTGCCGCTGCCGCTTTCACCGACGATGGCCAGGCATTCGCCCTGCCGGACCGAGTAGCTGACGCCGTCGACCGGACGCAGCGCGGATTTGGCGGTGAGCAGATCGACTGTCAGGTTGTTGACGGACAACAGAGGTTCACTGCGCATCGGCGTTCTCCTTGGCCCAGCCCGCGACCTCGAGCCGCCGCATGGCGAGCATCCGCCTGGTCAGGGGTTTCGGAATGCGATTGAGCGCGATCGATTCTCCGAGCGTGTTGAAGCCGATGACCGCGGCGGTGAGCGCAAGGCCGGGCAACAGAACCTGGCGCGGATCGGATTCGAGATAGGGCAGCGCATCGACGAGCATCTGGCCCCATTCGGGCGTGGGCGGCTGGATGCCCAGGCCGAGGAAGCTGAGCGTCGCCACTGCCAGCGCAGCGGTGCCGGCGTCGGCCGTCGCATAGACCATCACCGCACCGATGGTGCTGGGCAGGAGATGGCCGAAATAGATCCGCCCCGGGCTGGCGCCAAGGACGCGCAACGCCTCGATGTGGGGCTTGCTCATGATGCTCACGGCCACGGCGCGGCTGATGCGGCCGCTCATCGGCCACCATGCCAGAGAGAGAGCCAGCACCATCGTCCAGTAACCGGGACCGACGATACCGATCACGGCCAGTGCTGTGATCAAGCTTGGGATGGACAGGCCGACGTCGACGACGCGCATCAAGAGGTCGTCGACCCAACCCCGGCGATAGCCGGCGATGGTGCCCATCGCGATGCCGATCGTCATCGCGATGATGAGGATCGAGCCAACGCTGACCAACGACGTGTTCGCCGCGATGATCAGCCGGCTGAGTGTGTCGCGTCCGAGATGGTCGGTGCCGAGCCAATGGGCGGCGCTAGGTCCCTCGCCCGCCTCCAGCAGGTTCTGGGCACTGGAATCCTGCGGGGCGAGCCAAGGCGCGAACGTGCCCAGTGCGACGAACAGGGCGATGACGATCAGCGCCACCCGCGGCATCTTGTTCAGGGGGGCAAAAATAGACTTGAGCTTGTTCATGATCAGCTCCATTGGCGCCGGATGCGGGGGTCGGTCATCAGGACCACTAGGTCGACGATCAGATTCACCACGATGAAGAAGGTGAGGAAGATCAGCAGGCATGCCTGCACGACCATGAAGTCCCGGAACTTGACGCCTGCGAGGAAGTAGTCGCCGACGCCCTGCCACGCGAACAGCGGCTCGACGATGATGGCGGCGGCCGTCATCAACCCCACCTGGGTGCCGAGAGCATTGATGAAGATGGGTGTAATGTTCGGCAGTGCATCCCGGAACAGGATCGTTGTGCGCGCCAGGCCCTTGCTCTTGGCCGTCAGGACGAAGGGGCTCGTCATCGCCTCTTCAAGGCCGACGCGCACGACGCGGCTGAGAACCGCGGCCGGCAGAACGGCGACGGTGAGCCAGGGCAGAACCCAGCTTTTCGGTCCCTCGAATCCGAAGGACGGAAAGAGCTGAAAGATGACGGAAAAACCGTAGATCATCAGCGCGCCGACGAAGAATGTCGGCGTCGACGCGCCAAGGAGCGCCAGACCGCGGGAAACGCGGTCCGGCAATTTGTAGGGCCAGAAGGCACCGAGGAACCCGAGCGCCAAGCTGAGCAGCGTCGCAATCGCGGCCCCGCCGGCGACGAGGGTCCCGGTGACGAACATGCGCTTGGGCAGGTCCGCGCTCACTTCCTGGCCCGTTCTGTAGGAGATCCCGAAATCACCGCGAACGGCATCGCCAAGCCAATCCGCGTAGCGCACCAGCAGCGGTTTGTGCAGCCCTATCTCCTCGGCGATTTTTTCGACGGAACCGGGCGTCGCGGCCGCTCCGCGTAGCTCTGCGATCAGGACGGCAACATTGCCCGGAGCCGACACCACGAGCGTGAAGCAGACTACCGATGCCAGAAACAACAGCACCAGGGAATGCTTCAGCCGCTTGCTGATGAAGTGGATCAAGACTCCCTCCCCTACTCGGCCAGCACGATATGCTCGTATGGCATGTCGTATTCGGTCGGCGGGCTGGTGAACCCCTGGACCCGCTTGGAATGCGCCCAGATGCTGGGAACGTAGACCAGCGGCGCGATCGCGTCGTTGTCACGTAGCCAGTCGTAGACTTTCTGGATGCTTGGCTCGATCTGATCCCCGGTCGCCGCCGTCGCCGCGTTGATGAGCGGGTCCAGATTGGCCGGATCGGTGACAAGCTTGCCTTCGACGTCGTTGTCGAAGGTCGACAGGCACAGCCCCACAACGCTTCCGAAAGGATCGTAGGGAGCGCCGTAGGTCAGGAAGAAGCCGAGGTCGTATTTGCGCTCGAGCATGTCGGTGTGCTTCGACGCATGATCGACGGAACGAACGACTAGGTCGATGCCGATTTCCTTCAGCTCGGACTGGATCACTTCGGCGATCACGCGAGAACCAGGCACGGCATCCGGGCTGACGACCAGCTCGAGTGTGAGCGGCTTGCCGTCTTTGGAGCGCACGGGACTACCCGTCCAGCCCGCCTTCTCCAGCAGCGCCGATGCGGCTGCGACGTCGCGGACGGGAGCCTCATGCTGCGTGCCGGCGTAGGGCAGCGCGGCAGAGAAAAGATTGCCCGCCGGTTTGGCATAGCCGTGATAGAGCGCCTTCGAAATGGCCGCGCGATCGATGCCGATGCTGACCGCCTTCCGCACCTGCGGATCCTTGAGCGCCTCGCCGCGATCGGGATTGAACGCCATCACAAGCGTGACGTTGCCCGGATCGATGACGACATTTACGCCGGCGGCCTCGAGCTGCTTGGCCTCCTCGGGGGTCAGCGGCGCAATCCAGAAGCCGCCGGTCACGTCGATCTCGTTGGCGCGCAGCGCGGCAACCCGCGAACGCGGATCGGGAATGACCTTGGCCTCGACGCGGTCGTAGGACGGCTTGTCGCCCCAATAGCCATCGTAACGCTCGAAGACGCTTTGGGTGTCGTCGGCGCTGACCTGGCGCCACGGCCCCGTGCCGACCGGCTCGACGAACTTACCGTCGGCACCGACGGATTTGGGGCTCAGGAAGCGGGGCGGCCGGGTATAGGAGAGCTCCTGCATCAGGGCGAGGACAGGCTCCTTGAAATGAAGGGTGATGCGATGGTCATCGACCACTTCCAGGGATTCGAAATATTTGGAGCAGTTCATCCAGCTGAACTGATCGAGCCCCAGCCAGCGCTCGAGGTTCCATTTGCAGGAGGCCGCGTCGAACGCCGTGCCGTCCTGGAAGGTGACGCCCTGGCGCAGTGTGAGCAGCAGCTTCCTGCCACCGTCCTCGATCTTCCAGTCGGTCGCAAGGTACGGCTCGATCTGGCCGCCCTTGCCGTACCGCACCAGCGGCTCGAACATCAGGTCCTGGATGGCCCAGATTGCGTAGTGGCTCTGCGGGTCAAGATTGCCCGCCGGCTTGGCGATCGCGACCCGTAGAGTGCCGGCAGCACCCTCCGCATAAGCAATCCTGGCAAAAGCGGCTTCGGCGAGGGCCATTCCCAGCGCGGCCGACGTGGCCTGCAAAAACGTACGCCTGTTGAGTGACATGGGGTTTCTCCTCCCTTTGGTTTGTTCCCAGACGCCCTAACTCCTCCGGGCAGCCGAGCTCCTTTGTATAGACATATTATCTTTCTGTATACAATTTTTTCGAGTTCTCGTATCCAATAACTGCGATCTTCTGTCCCCACCGTTGTCCAATCATGTGGTGACTGAGCGCCGCTGCACCGCCCGGATCGCGACTTTTCGCGCCGGATGACCAACGGGCGAGGACGGGTGAGACGATGGTTTCAACCTGCGCTTCAGCGTCCGCCAAAGGGCGCACGGCCCTGGCCGCAGGCATGATGTCACAAAGGCGCGCCGTCCATCGCGCCGGACCAGAGGCTGCGGATTTTATGAAACACTGTATACTGTTATTGTCTGCAAACTTCAATAGAAATCGTATACATCATTGACAGACGATACTCATCATCCTAGTTTGCCGGTAAAGGGATGGGGATGCGATGAAACAGTCCAGCCGAAGTGAAACCGTCTACCTGTCGCTGCGACGTGCGATCATCGAACAAGCGCTCCGCCCGGGCATGAAATTGCCCGAAGATGCCATTGGAGAGCAGTTTGGCGTCAGCCGGACCAGCGTGCGAAACGCGCTCGTCCGGTTGAGCGCCGAGGGCCTGGTGGAGGTAAGGAACAACCGCGGAGCGTGCGTGGCCGAACCGTCGTTGGAGGAAGCGCTGGATATCTTTTCCCTAAGGCGCTGCCTCGAGCGCGAAGTGGTCAACCGGCTGTCGAGGCACATCACACCTGCCCAGCTCGCGGCGTTGGAGACACACGTTCGGCTGGAAAAGGAAGCGATGGATTCCAAGGGCCCGCTGTCGATAAGGCTGGCCGGAGAGTTTCACATCCTGCTTGCCCAACTCACGGGGTCGAAACCTCTGACACGCTATGTCAGCGAAATCGTCTCACGCTGTTCGCTGATCCTGGCCTTGTACAGCCGTCCACATTCCGATCGATGCGGCGTGGACGAACACAATGAGATAATCCAGGCGCTGCGGCAGCGCGATCCGGATCGCGCCATGAGTGTCATGGAGCACCATCTCGAGGAAGTCGAGGCACGGGCTCAAATCCGCGACCAAGCCGAGCCCGACGTCCGCGCGATCCTGAGCGAATATGCCCGGACGGGATGAACGACCAAAAACCACCCAGGAGGATAGAATACGCAGCGCCGAGCCGGTGATGGCGAGCCAACGGAACCACATAGGCATCGACTTCACCCGGATCACGGCCCGCGAACGCTATAAGCTGCTGATCGGCTCGGTGGTGCCGCGCCCGATCGAGCTGGTCACCACTCGACACCCCGACGGGACCGTAAATGCCGCCCCCTATAGCTTCTTCAATTGCCTTTCCGCCGATCCTGCCATCTTGGCTCTGGGCGTGGAGAACCACAGTGACATGTCTTTCAAGGACACCACGCTGAACATTCGGCTGACGGAAGAATTCACTGTCAACATTGTGGATCACGCGATGGTCGACGCAATGAACGTCTGTGCGGTGCCGTTTCCTTCCCATATCGACGAACTGGCCGAAGCCGGGTTGACGGCCGCGCCGGGTGAAGCAGTCCAATGTCCCTACATTTACGAAGCGCCTATTGCGTTCGAATGCTGCCGACATCTGACGCTTGGTCTCGGAAAATCGCGCGAGATTGTCCTTGGCGAGGTCGTTCGCATGCACGTTCGTGAGGATCTTGTCGACCGGGAACGCTTGTATATCGACCAACTCGCGCTCGACGCCGTCGGCAGGATGGGCGGCCATGGCTATTCAACCACCCGAAATCAGTTTGACTTGCCAACCATGTCCCAAGAGCAATGGCAAACACGCAAATCCACGGTCAAGAACGCCGACAGATAAAGGTCTCTCAAGGCGAATGTGCAAGGAGCAACGCGCTTCCTACGAACCATCTGGCAACTGAGTAGCGCGCCTGCGCCTGCCCGCGAGAGACGGTTCGTTAGTGCCGCTTGAAGTACTGCACCTCGCGCTCGTGCTTCTCGGCGGCCTCGCGCGACTTGAAGGTGCCGAGGTTCCGGCGCTTGCCGGTCCTGGGATCGACTTTGCGCGAATAGAGACGGTATTCGCCGGACTTCAACTTGCGGATCATGGGCGCCTCCCCTGTGCTCTAACCCGCTGGAGCCGTCCGGGTTCCGGCAGGGCGAACGTGATCCATTTCACGGAAGCGCCGGGCCGAATGTCGGAATCGACGTGTCAGCGACATAATTCGGTCGGATTATTTGTACTCAAATGACTTCCGCGACGTTATGTGTGCGTCGCGGGCATGCCGGACTGCAGGAGGGTGAGATGGTGACGGCGAAGCTTCACGGTGTCGAACTCGTCAAGGGCCAGAAGTGGACGGTGCGCGTCACCGCCTACGGCACCACGCTGATCTTCCCCTTCGAAGCCGAGCAATATGCGCGCTCCTACGCCGACGGCCAGGCGTTCCGCCTCGGCGTCGAGGTGGTCGAGATGAAGGATTGCGCGTAGAGGTCACCGGCGCAGGGCCGCAACGAGGCAGATACACAGCCCCATATTGAGCGTCGCGGCCAGCGCGAGCGTCGTCAGGACGACGTTGCCGCCGCCAGCGCCCAGGAGCAGCGCGCCGATCGAGGGAGCCGCCGCCTGGACGATGAGGCTCGGTGTCGCGAGCTTGCCCATGAGCGCGGCGTATCGTTGCGGATCGAACAGCACGAGCGGCAGGGCGCCGCGCGCGATGGTGTGGATGCCGTTGCCGGCGCCGTAGAGGATCAATGCCAGGGCGATGAGGCTCTGGCTTGCAAGCAGCAGCCAGATGCCGGTCGCGAGCAACGATACGGATGCCAGCATCGTCCAGATCGGATGATGCCGGTTGCGGCCGATCAGCATTTCGGCCACGCGCGCGCCGACCTGCGACGGGCCGACCAGGGCGCCAAGCCCGACCGCGGCCGCAAGGCTCACCCCGCGCAGTTGCAGGAGGGTGAGCAGATGGACGGAAAGCATGGACGCGATCAGCGCGGCCACTGTCTGGATGGAGGCAAGCAGGATGAAGCGCGTCCTCTCCCGCCCTGTGGCCGACGCCTGCCTCAACTCGCTTCTTGCCGGCGCAGGCGCCGCGGCCGGAGGCGGTGGTATTACCCAAAGGTGAAGCGGCAGGCAGATCAACAGGTGGATCGCAGCGTAGGAGAGGCACGCGATGCGCCATCCCTCATGCTCGACGAGGAAGGCGCTGAGCGGCCAGCAGACCGTGCTGGCGAAGCCGCCGAAAAGCGTCAGGTTGGTGATCGCGCCGCGCGCCCCCAGTCCATAGAGGCGGCCGAGCGTGGCGAAGCCGGCATCGTAGAGGCCGCTCGACATGCCCAATCCCATCAAGAGCCAGGCCAGCAGGTAAAGCGGATAGGCGGCGGCCGCCGCCAGCAGCAAATGCGCTGAGGCCAGCAGCAAGGAACTCGCGGCCAGCACCGGCCGGCCGCCGTGGCGCTGGATCAGCCGCCCGGTGACGGGCGACACCAGCCCGGCAAGCAGGAGCCCGCAGGAGAGCCCGGCAACGACCGAGGCGAGCGACCAGCCCGTATCGGCGGCGATCGGCGCGGCAAGCACGGCGGGCAGATAATAGGACGATCCCCAGGCGAGGATCTGCGTGACGCCAAGCGACGAGACCAGAACATGGCGGCTGCGGGCGACGGGTGCCGCGGCTTCCAATCAGGCTTGCCCCGGCACGTGGACGATTTTCTCGCCGTCTTCCTTGACGAACTCAGCCACCGGATGGTCGAGCAGCGGCAGCACCGCCTCCGACGGCCGGCAGAGCCTAGTGCCCTTCGGCGTCTCGACGATCGGGCGGTTGATGAGGATCGGATAAGCGAGCATGAAGTCGACCAGCTCGCCGTCGCTCCATTTCGGATCGCCAAGGCCAAGCTCGGCATAAGGCGTTCCCTTCTCCCTCAGCAGCTCGCGCGGGGTGATCCCCATCGCCGAGATCAGATCGAGGAGCCGCTCGCGGGTGGGCGGTGTCTTCAGGTATTCGATCACTACCGGCTCCTCGCCGCTGGCGCGGATCATGGCGAGCGTGTTGCGCGAGGTGCCGCAGTCGGGGTTGTGATAGATCGTGATCGTCATGACTTGCCTTATGGCTGAGCTTTCAGTGGCTGGGATTGCTCGATGGTTTCGGGCCGCAATAGCCAGCCCATCAACACCAGCGCGACCAAGGCGCCGAGCAGTTCGGCGACAATGAAGCCAGGCAGATCGACCGGCCTGATGCCGGAAAAAGTGTTGGTAAGCGAACGCGCCACGGCGACGGCCGGATTGGCGAAGGACGTGGAAGCGGTGAACCAGTAGGCGGCGGTGATGTAGAGACCCACCAGCCAGGGCACGGCGCGTCGCTCAAAGCGGAGGCCGGCGAGGATGACGGCGACCAGCCCGAACGTCGCGACAACCTCTGAGAGCCATTGCGCCGGTCCCGCGCGGAGCTTCGTGGCAACCTCCAGGACAGGCAGCGCGAACATGAGATGCGCGGCAATCGTGCCGGCGATGCCGCCGGCGAACTGCGCGGCAAGATAGGCCGGCAGATCGCGGGCCGGCAGCGTGCGGTTGAGACAGGAGACCAGCGAGACCGCCGGATTGAAATGCGCGCCGGAGATCGGCCCCAGCACGGTGATCAGCACCACCAGCATGGCGCCGGTCGCCAGCGTATTGCCGAGCAGCGCCAGCGCCACATCATGCGTCAGCGTTTCGGCCATGATGCCGGAGCCGACCACAGTCGCCACCAAAAGGCCGGTGCCCAGGGTTTCGGCAGCGGCGCGTCGCGGAAGATCGTAAGAGGTCATTGCCTGCTCCCCTCGCCAGGCGGGCAGCAGGGCGAGGCAAGCGCCGGCGCGCAGATTTCCGGGCGGCCCGAGCAGCAATCCTCCATCAGGAACCGGATCAGGCCGGAAAGCGCACCATACTCCGCGCTGTAGACGATCGAGCGCGCGTCCCGCCGCGCGCTCACGAGGCCGGCGCGCTCCAATTCCTTGAGATGGAAGCTGACGTTGGACGGCGAGACCTCCACCTGTTCGGCGAGCGAACCGGCGGCGATGCCGTCCGGTCCGGCAACCACCAGCAATCGCAACAGTCGCAGCCGCGTGTCCTGCGACAGCGCGCCGAAAGCGATCAGGGCTTGACGTTCATCCACGTTTCAATAATCCTTGAAATGTTGAAATGAGGAATAGCCGACATGCTCTCTCCTGACAACCGGAAAATTACCCTTGCCATCGACCCGTCGGATCTGACCATCGGCGATCTGCTCGACGCGCTGGCCGCCTACCAAGACAAGCCGCTGGTGTTTCGCTATGACGGCCGGCCGGTGAAGCCGGGCTACCATGTGACCGAGGTCAAGGCGGGACAGTTCTCGGCGCTGGATTGCGGCGCCAACCCAGAATCCTGGTCGGAAATCTTCGTGCAGCTATGGGACGTCGACGAAGGCGGACCGGTCCATATGCCCGCCGGCAGGTTCGCCGCCATCATCCGCAAGGTCGCCGATCACGTGGCGCTCGATCAGTCCGCCAGGCTGACCTTCGAAGTCAGCGACGGCATCCGGCCGATGGAGCTGCACCGCTCAACCCAGCCGAGACTGGTCGGCGGCACGGTCGAGGTCGAGCTGTCGCCGCGGCCGGCAAGCTGCAAACCGCGCGACCGCTGGCTGGAAGAACAGAAGCAGGCCGATGCATCGTGCTGTTCGTCCGCGAGCGGCAAGGCTTGTTGCGCCTGAGCTGTTCGTCGCGGGCCGACGCGTCCCCGGCCTATTTGCCCGTGCTCCAATAGCGGTGCACCCGTACCCCGTTTGTCCCATGCCAGGGTTCGCAGGCGATGCCATCATGGTCTGCATCATGCGTCAGCCAATAGCCGGGCTGCCCGGCGCGCGCCGGTGCGAGGCCGACCAGGCGAGCGGTGGCGCAGTTGGGGAAGGCAGCGACGTGCCGCAGCACCGACCAGGGCGAAGCGAAACGGATGCCGATTGAGCCATAGACGATGTAGCCGGACAGAAGGATGAACGGCGCAAGCAAGGCTACCCACCCCCATCCGCCCAAGCGGCGACGGTGATAGGCCGAAGGCCAATAGAAAAACGGCAGGAACATCCGCCACCCCAGCCGATAGCGCCCCAATTAAATTAGCGATCCCTTGTATTTCTTGCAAATGAGGATCATGCTGACCTCAGTGTGTGGCAACCTGATGCGCAATGGGCGGGTATAAAAGGGTAAGGCGTCATGGGATATGCAGTCTGCTATGATCACAGCGGGATCGATCTGGCTTGGTCGATCTTCCTCGACATCACGGCGTTTTTCATGCTCATGGCGCCATTGGCCGCTGCGCGGCTGTTAGCGATATCGCGCGCGAACTCAGTCGGGCGGCTTCAGACGGCCTAACGACTGAGGGTCGTTTCTAGCCCGAGCGGGGAACCTTCCGGGGAGCTTCCCCGAACAGCGCCGAGCAGTCGATCTCGTCGCGGAAAAGCGCGTCGGGATCAAGCACCAGCCACGACGTATGCGTGCGAAGGTTTCTCAGCCTGGCGTTCTTTTCCGCGCGCGCCTGACGCTCCGCCTCGGCGAGCGAGGCCAGGGACGGCTTTTCGGCCCTGTGAGAGTAAGAGCCCTTCGACATAGCGACACAGAACGCAGCCACCCCATCTTGCGTTCCGTCAGAAATAGAGCGGCCCATGCATCGCAGCCGGCTCATTCTTTTTTCAGTCGCACCGACACTGCGTGCCGGGCGGCCGAACGCCGACAAGGAACTTTCCATCGGCCGGAACAGTTCCTGATCGGGTGCGAACATGAAAAGGTCGTCGCTTCATCTCCTAAAGGGGGCCGGTTACCTGATCTCGACGGTCAGCGTCGTTCTTCTGGCAATCGTCAGTTGGTCGAACGCATCGAAAGACCTGTTGTTGACGGCGTGCCTTCTTGCGGGCGCCGCGACATCGGTTGCCGGCATGTTTTGCCGTTGGCTCTCCTACGAGGTCGAAAAGCGACAAGAGGAGCGTTTCGAAAGACCGAACGATCAGGCGATGAAAATGCCCATGGCAGATCATGGCGCGGACGGTTAGAGCAGTTCACCGTTTCACGGAAACGGCGAACTGCTCTAACTATTTGTTTTACGCAATTCCGGACGGAAAACCGCTACACACGTTTCCTGGAATTGCTCTCTAGAGCGCGACGCGCTGAAGCGGATTCAGGCGACGCGCTTTGCGCATCTGAGCTAAGGCAGGCGTTTTTCTGACGAGCGTACTTGCCATCTGAGGCCTCAGATCGGCAAAGGCGGATCTGTTAAATCGCTCGGTGAGCGAAGCTCGGCCAGCGAGCGGACCTGCCGCCCTTCCCTGAAATTACCGGGATCGAGCCAGGCTTCGAAAGCCGCACGGTTAGCCGGCCATTCGCTGGAAAGCATCGAATACATCGGGATGTCGCAGGGCTTGCCCTTCAGGAACAGGCCTTGGCGGTGCGTGCCCTCATAGACGAAGCCTAACCGGTGGGCGGCGCTACGCGATCGCTGGTTGGTCGAGGTGCAAGTCCATTCGAGGCGGCGGTAGCCGAGATCGTCGAAGACGTGGCGCATGATAAGATAGAGCGCTTCGCTGGCAAGCCGCGTGCGCTGCAGCGGCGGCGTGTAGAGCACGTAGCCGAGTTCGACGACGTGATGCGCCGGCCTTGCCTCCATCAGGCAGAGCCAGCCGAGCGGATTGTCGTCGGGATCAGCCACGGCGAAGAAGGCGCGTTTGGGATCTGCCACCAGGGCGGCAACATGTTCAGCGAAAGCCTGTTCGCTCGCGAACGGCCCGACCTTCATGTCGACCCAGGTGGCCTCGGTGTGCTCGTCGTGAGAGAGCAGATAGAGCCTCCCCGCATCGCGTTCGGCATCGAGCGGGCGCAGGCGTCCCCAATGGCCATCAAGCACGACGGCGACGGGAACCGGCGCATCGCCAGCCGAGGTTGCCTGCGCATTCGCCGCGGATTGCTCAATCTTGGCTGCCTGCATCTTGCCCTCCCTTAGCGCGGTTCAGCTTTAGAATCGCTGATCCGCTCTAACTATTTGTTTTCCGCAATTCCGGCCGGAAGGCCGCTTCGCACTTTTCCTGAATTGCTCTGGCTCGCCATGCCGCGATGACGGCGCCGGCCTCCCCTCTTCCGGCGCCGGGTAGATGTTGCACAACTCTCCGGAGAATGGCTGTTCGGCCAGCCATCGGCGGCCAAGATGATCGAGCGCGCGGGCCAAACCTCCCGACAGCCGGCCTTTCAGGATCTTCAGCATCGGAGCCCTCTCCGATTAGTTCCAGTAACGGAACACCCTGCCCATTCGATTGGGCATCAAGTAAATGTCCTCCGCATGCGAAAAGCCGGCATCGCGCCCCAAGCGCAGCCATGTCTGCGAGGTTTCGGGGAAATCGGCCAGAAGCATATGCCGTTCCATCGATGCGAACTCCTCGTCGGAAACGGCCGACCATTTGTCGCGCAGCAAGGAGAAGCGCGCGAGCCAGGCGGCGCGATCCTCGCCTTCGAACAGCGCCGGCTCCCAGATGACGAACAGGCCCATCCCTCCGATGGCCCTGTGGGCATTCCGCATCAGCCTTGCCTTGGCCGCCGTCGGCAGATGGTGCAGCGACATGCCGATCCAGATGACGTCAACCGGTTCCGACCATTTCGCCATCGCCGGCGCGAAATCGCAGCAGCGGAGCTCGACGGGACAAGGGAGGCCTTCAAGGGCTCCGGCCGCCAATCGCAGCGACGCCTCCGACAAGTCGATGCCGACATAGTTGCCTATTTCCGTCGTCTTCAGCATCGCGGCGGAGGCACTGGCATCTCCGCACGCCACGTCGAGGAACCGGAATGACGCCGGCGCCTGCTCGACAAGCAAGTCGCGAAGAAGGTCATAGACTTCCTGATGGAACATCAGATTCGCACCGACGATCCTGCGGTAGGTCTCGAGTTCCCTATTGAACATGTCTTGCGAGCCGGTGGCCTCATTGTCCGTCGTCACCAGCATATTTTCAGTCGACGCATCTGCCATGATGTTCTCCCACAGCACTCAATGGAAAACCGCTAAGACGCCGCGCCCGCCGCATGGAGATGCAAGGCGCGAAACACCGCGGTGTGGCCAGGGGTCGCGATGCCGAACTTCATGCCCAGCTCGTGCATGCGACCGGAGAGCCAGGCGACCTCGATGGGCTTGCCTCTTTCGAGATCGTTGGCCATCGACGATTTCACATGCGGTGGGAATGCGGTCCACCTGGTGATGACGCGGTCCTCGAACCCGTCCGTCATCGGATGACCGGCCGCCGCCGCAACCGCCATCCCCTCGTCCCGCAATTGCTCGACGAAGATGCGGGCCTCGGGATCGCCAAGGATCGGACCAATGCCTGAGCGCATGAGCGACGTTGCGCCGGAGAAGGCTGCAAGCGTCACGAACTTATCCCAGAGCACGCTGTCGATATCGGCGACCGGCTTCAATTGGAGACCGATCGCCCGATCGCAAAGCGCGTGAAGCTCGTGGATCACAGGATCGCGATGCCCGCCGACGAGAATGTCCGTTAGCCCGCCCGCATGGACGATCTCCCCTGGCCTGTTGATGAAACCGGAAAGATAGGTGGCGCCGCCGATCACCTTGTCGCCGCGAACATGGTGACGCAGAATCTCGATGCCGTCGATACCGTTTTGCAGCGTCACGACGCGGGTGTTCCCGGCAATCAGCGGTTCGAGCGCGGCGGCCGCCTTCTCACCATCGTAGAGCTTGACCGCAAAGATCACGAGATCGACGGGACCGATGTCGGCCGGCGCATCGCTTGCGGAGACGTCACGCAAAAGCACGTCGCCGGCCGGACTTTTGATGAGCAGTCCGTTTTGGCGCATTGCCTGCAGATGTGCCCCGCGGGCAACGAAGCTGACGTCGCCTCCCGCCTCGTCGAGCCTGGCACCGATATATCCGCCGATGCCGCCCGCACCCATCATTGCGATCCGCATGCCGACCCTTCGACGCCGGTGTCATGGCCGCGTAACGCCGGAGCGGACCCGCAGCCGACATAATATTAGCAGATCCTCAATAAATCGACCAGCCGCGCTATTAACCTTCCCCAGGGGGCCGGACCAAGGTCGGTGTCGCAATTGCCGCGACTGGCCTATAATCTTGCAGGCGGGTGGGGTGAATCACGCGTATGCTCAGGGAGACCTTGAAGCGACTTGTGCAAGTCTGGAGCGGGCTGTCACTGGCCTGGCAGTTCGTGATAGCCGGCGGCATCGGGCTTTTGGCGGTGATGCTCGTGGTTGGTCTTTGGGTAACGTCGCAGATCCGCGAAGGGGTGATGCATAACTCCGCCACCACGACAGCGCTCTATGTCGACAGCGTGATCGCACCGCTGCTGCCGGACCTGCGCAAGAGCCAGGAGCTCGACGATACGGTCAAGCGGGCGTTGGACGAGACGCTCGGCCAGGGCGCGCTCGGCAAGAGGCTGGTGTCGTTCAAGCTGTGGCGGCGGGACGGCATGGTGCTCTACTCCGACGACTCGGCTCTGATCGGCAAAACCTTTACGCCAAACCACAATCTCGTTTCCGCCTTCGCCGGCAATGTCGTGGCCGAATACAACGACCTCGACGACGATCCCGAAGCCGGCGAGGAGAAAGCCGTGAACGCGCCGCTGTTCGAGATCTACAACCCGGTGCGCGAGCCGTGGTCCGGCCAAGTGGTGGCGGTGTCGGAATTCTACGAAATCGCCGATGATTTCCAGGAGACGCTGAACTCGGCGCTGAGGTGGACCTGGCTGGTGGTGGCCGCCGCCACGGCGGCTTCGCTGGCGCTTCTGTCGGGCATCGTGTTTCGCGGCAGCCGCACCATCCAGACACAGCGCGCCGCTTTGGAGGCCAAGGTCACCGAGCTGCAGGCGGCGCTGGCGCAGAACTCATCGTTGCGCCAGCGCGTGCAGCGCGCCTCGCGCCGCGCCACCGCCATCAACGAACGCTATCTGAGACGCATCGGCGCCGACCTGCATGACGGGCCTGCGCAACTGGTGGCGCTTGCCGCGCTCAGAATGGACAGCCCGGTGCTCGTCGACCCTGCCACCCCGAAACCGCGGCGCGAGGCCGAGATCGCCGGCATCCACAAGACGCTCGGTGAGGCGATGCGCGAGATACGCGGCATCTGCAACGGCCTGGTGCTGCCGCAGATCGAGACCCAGGCCGTGGCCGACAATTTGCGGCTGGCGGTGGCCGAGCATGAGCGCCGCACCGACACCAAGGTGTTGCTGACGCTGCCGGAGCGCTTGCCGGAACTCGGCACCTCGGAGAAGATCAGCATCTATCGTTTCGTGCAGGAAGGGCTGAACAACGCCTACCGGCACGGCAATGGCAAGGGCCAGCAGGTGAGAGCCACGATGAAGGGCGGCAAGCTGTTGGTCGAGGTGCAGGACGCCGGTCCGGGCTTCGACCCGGCAAGGAGCGAAGGCCTCGGACTTGCCGGCCTCAGGGAGCGCATCGAAAGCATTGGCGGGCAGTTCGAGACGCTCTCGGGTCCTGGAGGAACGAGACTGGTAATCACATTGTCTGTCGAGGAGCAGCCGTGACCGCACCGATTCGCATCGCCATTGTCGACGACCATCCACTGTTTCGCGAGGGCGTGGCGCGCAGCCTCGGCGAGATCGGTGGCTTCGAGCTTGTGGGCGAAGGCGCCAGCGCCGAGGACGCCGAAAGGCTGGCGCGCGCCAGCGCTCCAGATATCCTGATGCTCGACATCAGCATGCCGGGCGGCGGCCTCAACGCGCTGACCAGCATCCTTTCGGCAATCCCCGAGCAGAAGATCGTCATGCTGACGGTTTCGGAAGCCAATGCCGACGTGGCCCAGGCGCTGAAAGCCGGCGCGCGAGGCTATGTGCTGAAGGGGGTCGGCTCCAAGTCGCTGGCCGAAATCCTGCGCGATGTCGCCAACGGCCAGAGCTATGTCTCGCCGACGCTCTCGGCCCGGCTGCTGTCCGACCTGTTGCAGCCCGCCAGCCGCAAGCCCGACCCGCTCAGCCAGCTCACCGGCCGCGAGGCCGAGATTCTGAGGCTGGTGGCCGAGGGCCTGAGCAACAAGGAAGTCGCCGCCCGGCTGTCGCTGCAGGAAAAGACCGTCAAGCACCACATGACCAGGGTGCTGGCCAAGCTCAACGTGCGCAACCGCACGGAAGCGGCGCTGCTGATGCATGAGGCGAGGGAGAGGAATTGAGGAGCTGAGGAGCTGAGGAGCTGAGGAATTGAAGAACTGAAGAGTTGGGGTATTGGAGGACGAGGAACAGGGAACTCGGCTCCTTTGTTTCCTCAGTTCCTCAGTTCCTCAGTTCCTCAGTTCCTCAGTTCTTCAGTTCCCCTGCCTCAATCAGTTCCCTCTCCCTAAAAAGCAATCACCCCCGCCTCCGGAAGGCGGGGGTGACATGCGAGGGTGCGGGAAAAGGGGGTAGCTTCTCTCAACCCTCACAAGCTTAGCAGGCGGGCCAGATCCGCCTGGGTCGCCTCGCGCTCGACGATGGTGCGGCCTTGCGCGTCCGTCATCTCGAAGCGACCGTTCTCGATCTCCTCCTTCATGCCGTTACGGTGGACGACGGTGATCTTGTTGCCGTCGACCTCGACCGTATCGCCGGTCGTGGCGTTGACATGACTGGCCTTGTTGCCCGGACTGGTGTTGCCCTTGCCGCTGTTGTTGCCAGGGCCGGCATTGGCATTGCCGCCACCGGCATTGCTGTTGCCCGAATTGCCGCCACTGTTGCCGCCATTGCCGTTGCCATTGCCGCCATTGCCGCCGCCACCATTGCCTCCGCCGCCGTTGCCATTGCCAGCATAAGCGGTGGCCACGAGGAGCTTGGCGGGGGTGAAATGACAGGTCGCGACAACAAGCGCCAGCGCGGCCGTGGCGCGCAGCGCGAGCCGGAATATCCTGAGGGGCGGCGCACTCATGCCTTAGCCAGGCGTGACCACCGGCGCAGCGTCGCTGTCGTCGCTGTCTTCGCCCTGGTCGTCATTGTCATCGCCCTGGTCGCCGCCATGATCGTCACCGGCGTCGTGGTCGGCGCCGTCGTCGTCACCGCCATCACCGTCATCGCCCTGGTGATCACTACTATCATGATCGCCACTGTCGTGGTCGCCACCACCGCCATCGTGGTCGCCGCCATCGCCACCGTCATGACCACCTTCGCCGCCACCGCCGCCACCACCCTCGCCGCCTTCGCCCTCGGCATGGGCGGCAGCGGGCACGAGCTTGGCGCCGTCGAGCGTCAGGTGATAGGGCGCCACGGTGAGCGCCAGCGCGGTCGAGGCGCGCAGCGCGAGCCAGGCGAGCCGATTGAAGGGAAGTCTGCGCATCTCGAATCTCCTCGTAAATCCGGCTCCGCCTCGGCCCCGCCGAAGTTCCGCCCTCAGCCTGACCGAGGCGGAACCGGTGTCTTGACGCGGGGCAGGATTGCCATTCCGGCATGCCGGCGGAAGCGGCCCACGACCCATGCCATGCCCGGTCGGACTTTTTTGCCGCCGCTGGGGGACCAACGTCGCAACCGGCGGAAGAAACAGCTCGAAGCGGTGGCTGCCCCTGGCGTTAACCAAATCGCTTGGAAATTGTCCGGCAATTCTTTATGACTTGGGCCTGCGAGAAACCATGCGGACGCCCAACGAGCCGCGGCATGCTACGGCGCAAATGTCTTCCTTTGGACGCGAAAAGCGCCGTAACACTTTGATTTGCGTACGGATTGTTTTCCCCGGACTGCGGGGCCATGCGCCAAGAGCCCGCCTCACGCGGCAGCCGTCCCCAAGGGCCCCAAAAAGTACCCCCGCCAAAAGGCGGGGGCAAGGTGAGCAGCGGGAGTTCTGTCACAAGACGATCAGGACCGAAGAGACGAAGCAAAAGGTGGCAACCTGATTTTGCAGCGCTGGCCTTTGGTCCCTTAAAGATCTAATCCAGATAGAACCCCGCTCTCACAAACTCTTACAAACTCTTCAGGCGATTGAGATCGGCCATTGTGGCCCTGCGCTCGACGATGGTGCGACCAAAGTTGTCCTCCATCCTGAACCTGCCGTTCTCGATCGTCTCCTTCATTCCGTTCCGGTGCGTGACCTGGATGCTGTTGTTGCTGACCTCGACCTTGTCGCCGGTCAGCGCGTTCACATGATCATCGACATCGGCGGTGCTACTGCTTGCGGCACTGCTGGAGGCGCTGTTCGCCGAGCCCTTGCTGTTGCTGCTGTTTCCGCCACTGTTGCTGTTACCGTTATTCCCGCCGCTGTTGCTGTTACCGCTATTTCCGCCGCTGTTGCTGTTGCCGCCGCTATTGCCCCCGGAATTGCCGTTCCCGCTATTGCCGTTACCGCTGTTTCCGCCGCTGTTACTCTTGCCGCTATTGCCCCCGGAATTGCCGTTCCCACTACTGCCGTTGCCGTTATTGCCGCCGCTGGTCCCGTTCCCGCCGCCATTGCCATTGCCGCCTTTACCGGCATAGGCCTTGGCCAGAACAAATCCTTCGACGGAGAGATGAAAAGGCGCGACAACAAGCGCCAGCGCAGTGAGCGCCCGCAAGACTAGCCTGCAGCCCATGCGCGATACGCGCATCCCATTCTCCCCATGCCAGCCATTCGGCCCTTCGGCCAAACTACCCCACCGGCAATGTCGCAGCATCAGCATCCCCAATCAGCGCGTCGTGGGGAAGTGGCCCACGACCCTTGTCTTGTTTGTTCAGACCTTTTTCACAACGATATCGGACCTAAGTCCTATCGCAACCACCGGATGTGGTCCGACGCAAGCGCGCGTAGCGCTTTTCCCCCGCTGCCTTCTATCCTGGCGACAGGACCGGCGCTCTCGCCGTCACGGCCGTGCCGAAGGCGGCGGCGATGACGGCGGCGATGCCGGCGCATTGCAGCGCGCTCAGGCTCTCGTGCAGGAACAGGAAGCCAGTCAGCGCTCCCAGCGCCGGCTCCAGCGAAGTGAGCGTGCCATAGACCCGCGCCGGCATCCTGGTGAGCGCCATCATCTCGAGCCAGAATGGCAGCGCGCTGGAGAACAGGCCGACGACGGCCGCGCCCGCCATCACATGCGGGTCGGAGAGATAGGGCCGGGCGGCCGAAAACCCGAAAGGCAGCGCAAGCAGGGCGGCGATCGCCATGCCGTAGGCGGAGGTGCGGACGCGAGCTCGGCGCCGGCCTTCTGCGCGAAGATGATGTAGAGCGCCCAGCAGCCGCCGGCGGCAAGCGCAATCAGCACGCCTACCGGATCGAGTCCCCGGCTGATATCGGCAAACGGCGAGAGCAGCACGATGCCGGCGACGGCAAAAGCCACCCAGACGAGGTCGAGCAGGCGCCTGGAGCCGAGCGTCGCCACAAAAAGCGGACCGGTGAATTCGAGCGCCACGCAGATGCCCAGCGGAATACGCTCCAGCGCGGTATAGAAGAGCAGGTTCATAACCGAGACGGTGACGCCATAGGCCGCGAGCCAGGGCAGAGCTTTGAGCGACGGCACCACCTTCCACGGCCGCAGCACCACCGCAAGCAGCAGCGCGCCGATGAGAAGCCTGAGCATCGTCGTGCCTTCGGCACCGAGAACCGGGAACAGGCCCTTGGCGAAGGCGGCTCCCACCTGCACGGAAAGAATGGCGCCGAGCAGCCCGAGGATGGGCAGGGCGGCGGCCTCCGCAGGCGGTTTTACGATTGGTGTCGACGTCACTTCTTCTGCATCCCCTGCCCGCCCGCTGTCGGCATGGTCCGGAGCGGAGATACGGCCTGACGTTTTCCGTGTCGTGAGGCAGCGGGCGGCGGATGATGGGACAAGGCAAGCCGTGACCCGCCGTTGCAGCCCAGCGGACATGTTGCATTGCACAAGACTTTGAAATTCAAGGCCATTTCGCTAGAACCGACAGCGGCATCGTGAACCGCAGTTTCGGTCCTTCGACAATTACTTTCAGTATACTAGGATAAGTTGCAGCAATCTATTCGAGCACACCTGACTATTATTACTCACTAGAATTCAGACCAAAGTCCCATGTACTTCTAGGACCACAGGGTCCATTCGGGAAAAATGTGCAATCATTTCCGGAAGTTCTGCGCCGCCATCACAATTTTGTTTCAATTGTGTAAGCATTGTGTGTTGCGCCGCAACATCGCGGCGACAATCGTTCTCCCCACGCGCAGTGGAGGATTCCGCCATACCAGCGACAATGGGCATTCCGCTGACCGCCGGCGACAGTCAATCGACACGGTGCGGCAAGCGAGGCTTGCCGGCAGGGCTTTGTGTCATTCCTCCTTCGCCTGACGGGAGACATCCGGCCTGCGGAAGCCGCTGATGGCGAAGGCGCGCGACATCCAGCTGGACACGCTGCGAGCCGTTGCCGTGACGCTCGTGCTTTACGCGCATTTTCTTGCGCCCGGCGGCTCGTCCTTCCTCGGCCATCTTGGTGTGCGGCTGTTCTTCGTGCTTTCCGGCTTCCTGATCACGCGGCTTTTGCTGGAGGCGCGCGACGCCGCCCAATTCGAGGCCGGACCGGCGCTGCAGTCCTTCTATGCCAGGCGCGTGATCCGCATCTTCCCACCCTATTTCGCGGTGCTGGGGCTGGTCTGGTTCACCGACCTGGAACAGGCCAGGTCGTCGCTCGCCTGGCATGCGCTCTATCTCTCGAACTTCTGGTATGCGCAGCGCAATGACTGGACGCCCTGGCTGCTCTGCCATTTCTGGAGCCTCAGCATCGAGGAGCAGTTCTATCTCGCCTGGCCGCTGATCGTGCTTCTGGCGCCGCGCAAGCGCATCGAGGCGATCACCATCGGTATCATCTGCTTCTCGCTCGCCTACCGCTTCTACTGGCCGATCGCGGCCGACCCAGCACTCGCCAGGGACCTGCTGCCGCCGGCCTCTATGGATGCGCTTGGCTGCGGCGCCCTGCTGGCCGCCCGCCGCGCCAGGGGCGCGGACGTGCCGCGCTGGATGCGGCTCGGCTGGCCGGCCTTGGCGGCGGTTTTCCTGCTCGTCGTCTGGTCCGACCCCGGCCCGGCGGATTCGACATGGGAATGGCCGCGCTGGCTGTTGGTGCAGGTGTTGCCGCTGGTGCCGCTGACGGCGATCGTCGCCGCCTGCTCGAACGGGCTCGGCGGCAGGCTCGGCAAGCTCGCCGAACTGCCGCCGCTGCTCTCCCTCGGCCGCATCAGCTACGGCGTCTACCTCTACCACCCGATCCTGCTTGCCTATGCCGTCAAGGCGCAGCCCTGGATTCCGCTCAACGTCTCGGAACAGGGACCGGGCCGATTCCTGGTCGCCGGCACCGCCACGCTGGTCGTCGCCTCGCTCTCCTGGGTGCTGTTCGAAAGGCCGCTGAACGGCCTCAAGCGCTATTTCCCTTATATGGCGCTGTCACGTGGGCGCGGCGCAAGCGAGACCCGCCGGTTCGGCGGCGGCGCCCCGGCGCTCGATCTGAGACCGACAGACCGGAGTTGACCATGACAGGGCCGCTCATCTCCGTGCTTTTGCCGGTCTACAATGCCGAGCCCTATGTCGCCGCCGCGATCCAATCGATCTTGCGGCAGGACTACGGCCGGCTCGAAGTCATCGCCATCGACGACGGATCGACCGACCGGTCGCTGGAGATTCTCGAGCGCTGCCGCAAGACCGACAGCCGCGTATCCATCATCTCGCGCGAGAACCGTGGCCTCGTCGCCAGCCTCAACGAGGGGCTGGCGGTGGCCCAGGGCGAATTTATCGCGCGCATGGACGCCGACGACTTCGCCTATCCCTGGCGGCTGTCGCGCCAGGCGGCGCTGTTTGCAGCACGGCCCGAGCTCGGCTTCTGCGGCTCTCTCGTCGACATGCTGCTGCGCGGCCGCATCGCCCGGGCCAGGCTCGATCCGGTGCTCCGCCTCGAACTCCCCGTGCTCGCAAAATTCTTCACCATCTTCATGCACCCGACAGTGGTCTATAACCGCCGGGTCATCGGCGATGCCGACCTCCATTACGACGGCGCTTACCGGCATGCCGAGGATTTCGACCTCTTCAGGCGGCTCGCCGACCGCTACCCGGCGGCGATGATGGAAGAGAGCCTGCTCGTCTACCGCGTACATCCCGGCAGCGTGACCAGCCGGCACACAAGCGAGATGCGGCGCACGCATCTCAGGATCGTGGCCGAGAATCTCGAGCGCGAGGGCCTGGCTGAGGACAGCGAGGATTTGCGCGCCATCGGCGACACGGTCTCCTTCGACACGGTGGCCCGGGCGGCCGCCTTCATGCGCGCGCTGGAAGGGCGGATCGCCGCCCTGCCCGACACGACACGGCCGAGCTTCGAGGCCGGCGCGTTGAACCTGTTCTATTTCCTCTACCAGCTCGTCAACGACGAGGAGCGCCCGGCCCTGACGCATGAGCTTTTGACGCTGACGGGGAAATGGAACGCCATCCGCCGCCGCGAGAAATACGCGCTCAGCCCCGGCGCCAGGGCGCCCTGGCTCAGCCAGGCCTCGATGTGGGCGGGCAAGCAGGCGGACCGGATGCCTACCGCTTCAAATCAGCGCCGGCGGCGTCCGTGCTTGCGCCTTATCGGATGGGGGCGGCATGAGGCGGGGCGTCGCAACCGCCAATCTCCCCCCCTTGTGGGGGAGATGCCCGGCCAGGGCAGGAGGGGGGCGCTGTCCCGCCTTGCCTAGTCAGCGACTGGCGGGCCGACCGCGCGAGCCGGAACCAGCCAA
>NZ_LPWA01000069.1 GCF_001510895.1 Mesorhizobium loti
AGAGGCCGTTTGGAAACTCGGCTGTAGAGGATTTCGTTTCGGACTGGTTTGTGATTCAAGCTCTGGATGTGGACGAAGCAGAGCCGGGGTCGTATGGCCCAGATCGCGAAGAAGACCAAGCGCTATCCGTCGGACCTGACGGACGAAGAATGGGAGCGGATCGCGCCGTTGATGCCCGCGCCCGGTCGCCGAGGTCGTCCGCGAGAGGTTGATTTCCGCGAGGTGGTCAATGCAGTGCGCTACCTGGTCCGCTCGGGCTGCGGCTGGCGGATGCTGCCGATTCACTTCGGCCCCTGGCAGACGGTTTACGGCTGGTTCCGTGAACTGGCGCGGCGGTTTCTGTTCCAGACAATCCACGATGTGGCGCTGATGGTCGACCGTGAGGGGGCCGGCCGCGAGGCGAGCCCAAGTGCTGCGGTGATCGACAGCCAGTCGGTCAAGGCCCCGCAAGCCGAGACAAGGGGCTACGACGCCGGCAAGAAGATCGTCGGGCGCAAGCGCCACATCGCGGTCGATACCGACGGGCGGCTGTTGATGGTCAATCTGACGACGGCCGATATTTCCGACAGCGCCGGCGCCCAGATGATCCTCGATGCGATCCGCAAGCGCTGGCCATGGGTGAAGCACCTGTTCGCCGACGGCGCTTACGACCGCCAGCAGTTGATGGACAAGGCCGCCTTCCTCGAGTTTGTCGTCGAGATCATCCGCAGGAGCGATGACCAAAAGGGCTTTCATGTGCTGCCGCGCCGTTGGGTCGTCGAGCGCACCTTCGGATGGATGATGCGATGGCGCCGTTTGGTGCGTGACTATGAGCAGCGCATCGACGTCTCCCACGCAATGATCCTCGTCGCCATGGGTGGCAATTTGCTCAGGCGAAATGCCCATCCGTGAATTTCAAAACGGACTCT
>NZ_LPWA01000070.1 GCF_001510895.1 Mesorhizobium loti
GTAAGCGCTCATTTCCCCGCACGTGTGGCCCTTGCAACAGCTGATCGCTTTCAGACGGACGCGTCCGGGCTGATCAGGCTGCAGCGGTTTTGGCGAAGTTGAAGGGCAGGAGATCGTCGATGGCTACGTTCTCGGGGCGCTGAGGTAGTTCAGTGAGGACGTGGCGCAGCCACGCTAACGGCTCGACGCCACAGGCGCGGCAGGTCAACATCAGGCTGTAGATGACGGCGCTGGCCCTGGCTCCGTCGACGGTATCGCTGAACAGCCAACTTTTCCGGCCAGTGGCAAAGATTCTGATGTCACGCTCGAGAAGATTGTTGTCGATCGGCATGCTGCCGTCCTCGGTGTAACGCGTCAGATATCCCCATTGGTTCAGGGTGTAGGAGACGGCGTCGCCGAGCTTGCTGTCCGGCAAGACTTTTGGGGCGATGTCGTCGAGCCATGCCTTAAGAGCATGGAGGATGGGGACGCTATGTTGCTGGCGGAAGCGGCGAATGCAGTCATCTCGCGTTTCGGCGTCATCGGGGATTTCGTTCCGCGCCTGCCGTTCAACCCGATAGAGCTGTTCGAAGAACCGGAGCGCCTGTTCCGGCGGGCCGCCGCCTTTCTTCCTCGCCTTGAGGGCATCGACGAAGCGCCGCCTCGAATGGGCCATGCATCCAAGATGCGTTGCCCCTTCCAGCGTGCGCCAAGCGGAATAACCGTCGCTCATCACGATGCCGCGGTAATCGCCCAGGAAGGTCTGCGGGTGTATCTGGCCGCGACCCGGCTGATAATCGAGCAGCACGATCGGCTCGTCACTATCCTGGCCGCTCCGGTATGCCCACATGTACGAGGTGCTGGCGGCCTCTCGATCCTTTTCCTTCAGAACCTGAACAGTCGTCTCGTCGCCATGGATGAG
>NZ_LPWA01000071.1 GCF_001510895.1 Mesorhizobium loti
GTCGAGATCTTCCACAAGGGGCAGCGGATCGCCAGCCACGCCCGTGCGCCCAACCGGCGCGGCCACACCACCGTTGCCGATCACATGCCGAGCGCGCATCGCCGCTACGGCAAGTGGACGCCGGGGGGACTGATCGCGGCCGGCGAGAAGATCGGTCCCGCCACCGCCGCCTTCTTCCAGGCCGTCATCGCCGATCGGCCGCATCCTGAACAGGGCTTTCGCACCTGTCTCGGCATCCTGGCGCTGACCAAGAGCTACGGCAACACACGCGTCGATGCAGCCTGCCAACGCGGCATCCTCATCAAGGCACGCTCCGTCGCCTCGATCCGTTCGATCCTCAAGAACGGCCTTGATCGCGCGTTCCTCGACGAGACGCCCGATCATCAACCCCTGCGCCACGGCAACATCCGCGGTCAGGGCTATTTCCACTGAACCATGGAGTTCTCAATGCTCACACATCCCACCCGTGAACGGCTGATCGCACTCGGCTTGACCGGAATGGCCAAGGCCTTCGAGGAGCAGCGACGATCACCGGATCTCGATGCCCTGTCGTTCGAGGAGCGCATCGGGCTTCTTGTCGATCGCGAAGCCGCCGAGCGCGACACCAAACGGCTCACCACACGCCTCAAATTCGCCGCGCTGCGCCAGAGCGCCTGTGTGGAAGATGTCGATTTGCGTACCCCGCGCGGCATCGACCGCGCCGTCTTCGCCAGGCTCGTCGCCGGCGACTGGATCGACCGCCACGAGAACGTGCTGGTCACAGGCGCAACCGGCCTGGGCAAGAGTTGGATCGCCTGCGCCCTCGGCCACAAGGCCTGCCGCGACAATCGATCGGTGCTCTATCATCGCGTCCCGCGCCTCTTTGAGGCGCTCGC
>NZ_LPWA01000072.1 GCF_001510895.1 Mesorhizobium loti
CTAGGCTGTAGTGACAATTTAATCATTTGAGCCAGAGCATGATAGCTGCGAGCTTGACGAAGCCGAGGAAGTTTGCGGCGATTTTGTCGTAGCGCGTTGCGATGCGCCGCCACTGCTTGAGCTTGGCGAAGAAGGCCTCGATGCCCCAGCGGTTTTTGTAGGCGATCTTGTCGTAGTTGTGCTGGTATTTGCGATGGCGTCGCGGCGGGATGACAGGTTCACCGCCTTGGTCGAGGACCACATCATGCAGTCGATCGGCATCATAGGCGCGGTCGGCGATCACCTTGCCTGCAGCAAACCCCTCGACCAGCCCGCAGGCAGGTGCCATGTCATTTTGCTGACCGGGGCCGATCTCGAAGCGGACTGGCAGGCCGAGTGCGTCTACGACGGCATGGAGCTTGGTGCCGAACCCACCACGCGAGCGACCGAGAGCCTGGGCTTCAGGTCCCCCCTTTTGCGCCGGGCTCCCGCAGCCTGGGCCTGAGCGCGGATAACGGTCGCGTCGATCATCAGCCATTCCAGGTCTGGATCACCGCTGATCGCTTCGAACAACCGGTCGAACACGCCCGCTTCGATCCAGCGATAGTAACGTCGCTTTGCCCTCTGATGCGGGCCAAACCGTTCCGGCAGGTCGCGCCAGCGTGCGCCAGAGCGAGCGATCCATAAAAGCGCATCGAAGAAGCGCCGGCCATCGCTACGAGGGCCGCGCTTGCCCTTGCGCCCGCCCGGCACAAACGGCTTGATCCGCTCCCACTGATCGTCGCGTAGAATCTCACCTTCCAAAGCTGACCTCCAAAAGTCAGCCTTGAATCTGATTTGCCTATCGAAGGGAATCCCAAGCCGTTAAATTGTCACTACAGCCTAG
>NZ_LPWA01000073.1 GCF_001510895.1 Mesorhizobium loti
CCGGTCTATGCCCGCGACCTCAAGGCCGACGGCGCCATGGCGGTGCTGTTGAAGGACGCCATCCAGCCCAACCTGGTGCAGACGCTGGAGAACAACCCGGCCTTCGTGCATGGCGGTCCGTTCGCCAACATCGCGCATGGCTGCAACTCGGTCGTCGCCACCACGACGGCGCTGAAGCTTGCCGACTATGTCGTCACCGAAGCCGGTTTCGGCGCCGATCTCGGTGCCGAAAAATTCTTCGATATCAAGTGCCGCAAGGCGGGCCTCAAGCCGGCGGCGGCCGTCATCGTCGCCACCGTGCGCGCCATGAAGATGAACGGCGGCGTCAAGAAGGAGGACCTCGGCAAGGAAAACATCGAGGCGGTCAAGAAGGGCTGCCTCAACCTCGGCCGCCACATCGAGAACGTGCATCAGTTCGGCGTGCCGGTGGTGGTGGCGATCAACCACTTCACCACCGACACCGAAGCCGAGATCAGAGCGCTGAAGGATTTCGTCGCCTCGATGGGTGCAGATGCGATCCTGTGCAAGCACTGGGCGCAAGGCTCGGCCGGCATCGAGGATCTGGCCCACAGAGTCGTCAAGCTTGCCGAATCCGGTTCCTCGCAGTTCTCGCCGCTCTACCCGGACGAGATGCCGCTGTTCGAGAAGGTCAACACCATCGTCAAGCGCATCTACCGCGGCGACGAGGCGATCGCCGACAAGTCGATCCGCGACCAGCTGCATGCCTGGGAACAGGCCGGCTACGGCAACCTGCCGGTCTGCATGGCCAAGACCCAGTATTCCTTCTCGACCGACCCGAACCTGCGCGGCGCGCCGACCGGCCACACCGTGCCGGTGCGCGAGGT
>NZ_LPWA01000074.1 GCF_001510895.1 Mesorhizobium loti
TGCGCAGCGCCTTCGCATAAACACTGCGCATGTCTTCGTAGCGGTCGAGGTCGAGCCATCGCGCTAGCCTCATCATGGTCGTGTGGGACACACCCGCTAGATGCGCTTGCTCGCGCATGGACATCAACGCCACGTCCTGCGGATGGTCCAACACAAACCGGGCAGCCCGCTGGAGCTGCGCCGGCATCGTCTCAAACCGTTCGACTAAAAGGTCGGTTAGAGGCCACTTTTTCATAGTCCTTCCCGTCAGTCGGCCAGCTGAAAGGTACGCCCGATTTCACAAGAATGGACACTCGCAAAAATTCCACTTGGACGCTCTTGCTGAACCGCACTGCCCCGGTACTGAGCCACATCACCCAATGAGACACGCGCCAGTTCTTCATTGACAACAAAATGACGCCCCCTTTCTGAACCACATCTCATGTCGTAGCGATAAGCGTCCTCTTCTGTGCCTTCAGGTTTCAAGAAAGCAGGTAGGTTCGGAGACAAACTCTGTTTGAATACCGTAGAAGGCGTCCACTTTCTGGATTTAAGCATTTGAGAGATCAATTCGCGTACCTATGGACAACGCTTTTTCGTGCTGATTTCGGGCTCGTCGGGTTTTGCGGAAACGATGAGAAAAACTGATGGAAGGCTGCTGTGACTATGATGATCGCCTGCGATGGGCTTCCGCGCGAATGTCAGTCTAACGCGATCTTGCCGGCACACTCCGTCCTGACGTCTCGTCAAGCGCGAGTGACCGGTTGAGATTGTTGACCAACATCTGGTTCCCGGGTTCTTTCCTGAGAGCTTGGCGATATAACGCTTGTGCCGCGTCATGCCGTCCCCAAATGTCGAGGACAA
>NZ_LPWA01000075.1 GCF_001510895.1 Mesorhizobium loti
TCACTTTCAGTTGGTACACCACGATCGCGTCATCTTCAGACATGGCCGTAACGCTACCGCATGGCCGAAGAGACCCCCAACTTTTTTATGCTCCCGCAGCCTCACATGCCGGACGAGAACCAAGCCAGCCGCAAGACGAAGCCATGGCTTATGCACAACCTTTATTATCCAGCAAGCTTAGTTCTTCCCTTAGAACTTGAACCAATCTCAGACTCAGTGTCTTCTCAGGGCCAATTCGGGAGTAGACATGCCTTCAGGCTCGTTTCAACACCGCGTGTGGCAATGGGTTGTCGCGTGCTTTCCGACATCGGCGCACCTCAATGTGCAGGAGCGCAATCATCGCTTCCTCGAAGAGGCGCTCGAACTCGCTCAAGCGAACTCCTGCACTAAGGCGGAGGCACTCGAACTTTTGGAATACGTGTTCGGTAGGCCGAAAGGTGACGTGCGCCAAGAAGTTGGGGGCGTCGTCGTGACGCTCGCGGCCCTTTGCAACGCCACCAGCGTCGACATGGATGACGCCGCCGAACAGGAACTGCAAAGGAACTGGTCCCGCATCGATCGAATCCGCGCCAAGCAAGCGGCCAAGCGTCAGGGATCGGCTCTTCCGCAATGAACGCAGTGCTAGCCGATCAGCGTGGCGCAAGCTTCGCCACCCAGTATTGCGCAAGCGGGCGCTGACTCGCGGATGCAGATTTCGTATGGAACGGCCGACCTAAAGCATTGTTGCCTCAACCGTGTGTGCCGTCCGGAATTATCTGTCGTTGTCCGGAATTAATCCGAACGTAGGAGGCCCATCACGAAACGATCAATGACCGGTATATCGAGCCGCCACCGCG
>NZ_LPWA01000076.1 GCF_001510895.1 Mesorhizobium loti
ATGCTCGAATGGACCGGCGCGCATGTTTCCACCCACATCGCCGGCCAGCTCCTGGAGAAGCTCGGCTATCACGTCGAGTACGTCACCGCCGGCAATTTTCCGCAGTTCTCAGGCCTGGCCGACGGCTCGCTCAGCGCCTCGGTCGAGATCTGGCTCAACAATGTCGGCGACATCTATCCGAAGGTGCTGGCCGAGAAGAAGATCGAGGATATCGGCAAGCTCGATCTGAAGACCCAGGAAGGTTGGATCTATCCCAAATTCATGGAGAAGGTCTGCCCCGGCCTGCCCGACTGGAATGCCTTGAACAAGCCCGAATGCGTGCAGGCGCTGTCGACGCCCGAGACCGCGCCCAACGGCCGCTTCCTCGACTATCCGTCCGACTGGGGCTCGCGCGCGGCAACCATCCTTGCCGACAACAACATGCAATACACCGCCGTGCCGTCCGGCTCGGAGGGCGCGCTGGTCGCCGAGCTCGAGGCCGCGGAAGCCGCCAAGACGCCGCTGATCATGATGTTTTGGGGTCCGCACTACGCGCTGGCCGAAAACGAGGTCGGCTGGGTGAAGATGCCGCCCTGCAAGGAGCAGACCAACGAGCACTGCATCACCCCGCCCGATGTCGACAAGATCGTCTGGTCGGGCTTCGGCGCCAAATGGCCGGCGGCCTACGCCTTCCTCAAGGCCTTCAAGATGGATGCGACCGAGCAGCAGAAGCTGATGCTGGCCGTCGACAAGCAGGGCAAGGACCTCGACGCCGTCGTCAAGGAATGGATCGACAAGAACGAGGCGGTGTGGAAACCTTGG
>NZ_LPWA01000077.1 GCF_001510895.1 Mesorhizobium loti
GTGCAAGTGCTGACGAAGCAAGGCGATGGTCTGCGGACTGTCCCACTCGGCCGGTCCGATCTTACGACCGATTTCTCGGCCGTCGGCGTCGACGAGCAACGTCGTCGGCACGCCGGGAGCCTGCAGTTGATTGAGCGCCGCACCGGATTGATCGACATAGACGCCCAGCGATTCGAGGCCCAGTTCCTGATAGAATTTCTTGACCACTGGAATGCCCAGGTGGTCGATCGAAAGCGTCAGGACCAGAAACCGGGACGGGTCGAACTTCGCCTGCAATCGATCGAGCGACGGCATCTCCTTGCGGCAGGGAACGCACCAGGTCGCCCATATGTTGAGCAGGATGGGGCGGCCACGGAAATCGCGCAGCGAGAGCGGTTTGGCGTCGCCGTCGACGAAGCTGATTTCCGGCAGTTGGGCGGGCTGGTCCAGGAACGAGAACTGCAGATCCTTGGAAGTCTCGCTTGCTCCCGATGCGCCGATGTCTTCGGACGAGCCTGAAAACGATCGGATCAGTTCATAGGACAATGCAAGTGCCATGATCATCGCCAGGGCGAGTGAGATGGCGAGCGAAAGCTCGCGCCCGGGAAGGCGGCGCCGAGGCGCCGCCTTCCCATCCTGGTTTTGGGTGTCGTTTGCGTGATTCATTCGCACTCGCATTTGCATAGTCAGGCGTTTCGGACCGGACGTCCGTCAGCCTTTCTTTTCCGGCGTGGCCGGCTTGCCGCCGGTACCATGATCCTTCTCCATGGAGGCCTGCATCATCTTGTTGCAGGTTTCCATCATCTGGGTCATC
>NZ_LPWA01000078.1 GCF_001510895.1 Mesorhizobium loti
GATTATGCGTAGCGTGTCGTTATGCGGAGTCGGCGGTCTGGAGCGCCCGGTTTCCGGGAGTTTTCTGCGGGATTTGCTCCGCATAATGCCGAGGGGCATGAGGTGGGCGCGCCCCGCTGGTGAGCGGAGCGCCCTTTTCTGTTCATCGCGACCAGATGAGCTTGTGCTCGCCCTTGTCACCCTGAACCAGAGAGGCGTAGACCGGAGCCGTAAAGGACGGGTCGTCGAGCTTGACCGAGAGGTATTCGGCGCCGGTTTCCCTGGCGGTTTTGCTCCAGCCTGCGCCGAGTTCGACCCCGTTTGCGCTGATGCGGTAGTCGGGCGCCTTGTCGTTGTCGCGGTCGCAGGGCTTGATGGTGGCCTTGACGCTGAGTGCGAGGGTTCTGATGGTCCCGGCGAAGTTGCCGTTTTCGTCGCGGGTGAAGGTGCCGATCTGAGCCATTCTGGTATCTCCTGAGAGTTTGTCCGAAGCCGCCCCTTGCGGCCTCGATGGCGGTCGATGGACGCGGGTCCTGCCGACTGCATCCGGAGGGCCGAAGCGATAGCGCAGGACGGCGGCAGCCGAGCTTGTTGCCTCGCGAGGAATGGCCGACCCGGGGTCCCCGCGCGGCTTGCCGCGTGGGGTGGGCTGCCAGGGGAAGAAGGTCGGCGAAGCCGTTGCAGGCCAAGGCCGGCCCAGCGTCAGACCAGCCCCGAGGAGAGGCCGCGTGGGGGCTTCACCTGCATAGTCGTCGGAGAACGGATGGCGGCAGGCGCCCTTTATCGATACGGGCAGCG
>NZ_LPWA01000079.1 GCF_001510895.1 Mesorhizobium loti
TACAGAATCACAGACGATTCAAACGCTTCAAGCCTTTTTCCGACGGCGCTTCTTCACGCTTGACCACAGCACGAAGCAAATGTGTGCGCACGCTAGCCCACAAGGGGAGAAGGAGAGGGCGCGCTACGCCTCATTGATCATCGCCTCGATGTTGTAGCCGTCGGGATCGAGCACGAAGCAGGCATAGTAATTCGCGCCATAGTTCGGACGCGGCCCGGGCGCGCCATTGTCCGCGGCGCCCGCCTCGAGCGCCGCCTGATAGAACGCATCGACCTCCGCCTTGCTCTTCGCCCGGAAGGCGACATGCAGATGGGTGAGCGGTGGCTTCTCGCCTGTGCTCTGGATCTCGAACAGGCAGCCGTCGCCGACGTCGAAGGCCCAGAACACGCCCTCCTTGCCGAAGGAGAGGCTGTAGCCCAACGGCGCAAACGCCTTTTCGTAGAAGAGCTTGCTCTTGTCGAGGTCGCTTATTTCGATGGTGATGTGGTCGATCATTGTCTCTCCGTAGATCGTGTGTCACGCTTCGGACAAGTTTGGGCGTTTATGACCGACATAGCAGACCAATGAGATGTCCTATGGCGCTACTAACGATTGGCTACGAAGGTTCCGAAATCGGCGATTTCGTATCCGTCTTGAAGGCGGCGAGGATAGATATACTCATTGATGTGAGAGATTTGCCGTTGTCAAGGAAGCCAGGCTTCTCAAAGAATTCGCTCAAGAAAAACCTCGAAAGCTCGGCGATCGAATATCGACATACAAAAGTTCTCGGCGACCCCAAAGAAGGTCGACTGGCAGCAAGAAGCGGTGATCGTCGACGGTTCGAACGAATCTTTAGGGACCACATCGCCAACGAGGTTGCGAGAAAAACAATTCGTGAGATAGCGGAGCAGTCTGAAACAAAAAACATCTGCCTGATGTGTTTCGAGAGGGAGCATAAAGATTGCCATCGCTTCATTGTTTGTGAAGAGATATTGAAAAATAGAAATATTCAGATTAAGCATATTGGTGTACCGAAGGGATTTTGCCTAAAGGCGGCTTGATTGGCGTCTATCATTCAACGCGACTCAGCAGTGATCCTCGTGAAGGCGGCTCCCCGCGTTGGAGAAACCCACGGGGAACTAGTCTGCTGTGCTGGAATAGACTTCAGCGGTAATTGGATTCGCTTGTATCCTGTAGCCTTTCGTACGCTGGAGGATGCTCAGAAATTTGGCCGATGGGACACTATCGAATATAGTTGGAGCCTTCCGAAAGGTGACCAACGAAGTGAGAGCCGACGGCTCGAACATAAATCTTTGGTGATAACCGGCAGCTTGTCTGAAAAATCACGATCTCAATTTTTAGCTCGCCATGTTGTTTTCAGTCTTGCTGCCGAGCTAGAGCAGGGTCGAAGTCTGGCGCTGATCAGACCAAGAAACGCAGAGTTTTTATTTGAAAGAAAAGATCGTAATACGTTTGAGAGTGAAAGAGCCAGATTTCAGATGTGGCATGATCAGGAGGCCAACAGCCTGTTTGGCTTCTTGGGCAAAAGTCTTGTCCCGTATGAGCCAGCACCTTTTCTCTTCAAATATAAATACGAAACCGACGATGGACTACGTGAAGGAACATGCCAAGACTGGGAAATCGAGGCGACCTTCCTTAGATGGCGACGTCTCTATGGCGAGGCAGAGACACTGCAAAAAATGTCAGATAGGTTCGGGGCCGAATATCCGAAGAAAGGCTTTGTTCTCGCTATGGGAACTCACAAAGCCTACCCACAGTGGTTGATTAATGGGGTAATCCGCCTCGACCACGGAGTTGAACACGAAATTCAACAATCACTTTTTTGAGAGTCTATGCAAATCGGCCGATCTTGCGACCGGGCCGCTGCATTCGTCGTCGTCGTCGTCGTTTAGATTTCCAATTTCCCTCAGCTGCACCCGCTCGTCGAACCACACGTGTCGCACTTCTCGCAGGTGCCGTTCCGCACCATGGTGAAGTTGTGGCACTCGGAGCATTCGTTGCCGGTGTAGCCTTGCAGCAGCGACTGCTGGCGGCGGGTCGCGGCGAGCTTCTTCGCCTCGGCCGCTTCGTTGGCTGCGGCGTCGGTGAACAGCGCTTCCGCGCCGCCGGCGGCCTCGGCTTCCTCTTCCACCAACTCCTCGGCCAGTTCCCTGGCGCGCTCCTCGTAGTCGCGCTTGTAGGCGAGGGCCTCGTCGCTTGCCGGCTTCAGCGCCAGCACGTTGGAGCCGGCGAAGGCGGTGGGCGCGGCGCGGGCAGGGGCCGTCGTCGGAGCAGAGCCGCCAAAACCCTTGGGCTCGCTGCCGATGCCCGACACCAGCTTCACCGGCGAGGCGCCGCGATAGAGACCCTTGGAGAAGGGCGTCGCCTTGCCTTCGGTGATGCCGCGGCCGAGCGCCGTCTTGTCGAAGTCCGACTGGTCGACATGGGCGAGGTCGTGGCGGCCGAGATACGAGACGGCGAGCTCGCGGAACACGTAGTCGAGGATCGACGTCGCGTTCTTGATCGCGTCGTTGCCCTGCACCATGCCGGCCGGCTCGAACTTGGTGAAGGTGAAGGCCTCGACATATTCGTCGAGCGGCACGCCGTATTGCAGGCCGAGCGAGATCGCGATGGCGAAGTTGTTCATCATCGCACGGAAGGCAGCACCTTCCTTGTGCATGTCGATGAAGATCTCGCCGAGGCGCCCGTCGTCGAACTCGCCGGTCCTGAGATACACTTTGTGGCCGCCGACGACTGCCTTCTGCGTATAGCCCTTGCGGCGGTTCGGCAGTTTTTCGCGGTCGCGGTAGAGGCGTTCGACAACGCGCTCGACGATCTTTTCCGTCACCTGCACGGCGCGCTGCGCGGCCGGTGCTGCGATCAGCTGCTCGACCGCCTCGTCCTCATCCTCGTCGTCATCGGCGAGCAGCGAGGCGTTGAGCGGCTGCGACAGCTTCGAGCCGTCGCGATAGAGCGCGTTGGCCTTCAGCGCCAGCTTCCAGGACAGCATGTAGGCGTTCTTGGCGTCCTCGACCGTCGCCTCGTTCGGCATGTTGATGGTCTTGGAGATCGCGCCGGAGATGAAGGGCTGCGCCGCCGCCATCATCAGGATGTGGCTCTGGATCGACAGCGAGCGCTTGCCGATCTTGCCGCAGGGGCTGGCGCAGTCGAACACCGCGAGGTGCTCGGCCTTGAGGAAGGGCGCGCCTTCCAGCGTCATTGCACCGCAGACATGGATGTTGGCGGCGTCGATGTCCTTCCTGGAGAAGCCCAGCGCCGGCAACATCTCGAAGGAGAAGTCGCCGAGCTGCTCGTCGGTGAAGCCGAGCGTCTCCTTCACCCAGTCGGCGCCCAGCGTCCATTGGTTGAACACGAACTTGATGTCGAAGGCCGACTTCAGCGCCGCGTTCAGCGCCGCGATCTTCTCATCGGTGAAGCCCTTGGCCTTCAGCGAGGACGGGTTGATGCCCGGCGCCTGGTTGAGGTTGCCGTGGCCGACCGCGTAAGCCTCGATCTCGGCGATCTGGCTTTCGGAGTAGCCCAGCGTCCTCAGCGCTTCCGGCACGGCGCGGTTGATGATCTTGAAGTAGCCGCCGCCGGCGAGCTTCTTGAACTTCACCAGCGCGAAGTCGGGCTCGATGCCGGTGGTGTCGCAGTCCATGACGAGGCCGATCGTGCCGGTCGGCGCGATCACGGTCGCCTGGGCGTTGCGATAGCCATGCTCCTCGCCGAGCTCGATGGCGCGGTCCCAGGCGGCGCGGGCATGCTCGGCCAGCGCCTGCTGCTTGAGGTCGGCAGCGACCAGCGGCACCGGATTGACGGCGAGCTTCTCGTAGCCGTCCTTGTCGCCGCAAGCGGCGCGGCGATGGTTGCGCATGACGCGCAGCATGTTCTGGGCGTTGCGGTCATAGTCCGGGAAGGCGCCGAGCTCGGAGGCCATCTCGGCCGACGTCGAGTAGGCAACGCCGGTCATGATAGCGGTGAGCGCGGCGCAGATGGCGCGGCCCTCGTCGGAGTCGTAGGGAATGCCCGAGGTCATCAGCAGGCCGCCGATATTGGCGTAGCCAAGGCCGAGCGTGCGGTAATCGTAGGAGAGCTTGGCGATCTCCTTCGACGGGAACTGCGCCATCATCACCGAGATTTCGAGCACGACGGTCCACAACCGCACGGTGTGCTCGTAAGCGGCGATGTCGATCGTGCCGTCTTCCTTGCGGTAGGGCAAAAGGTTGATCGAGGCGAGGTTGCAGGCGGTGTCGTCGAGGAACATGTATTCCGAGCACGGGTTGGAGGCCCGGATCGCACCGGCGGAAGCGCAGGTGTGCCAGTCGTTCATGGTCGTGTTGAAATGCAGGCCGGGATCGGCCGACGCCCAGGCGGCATAGCCGATCTTTTCCCACAGGTCGCGCGCCTTCAGCGTCTTCAGCACCTTGCCGTCCTTGCGAGCGGTGAGCTGCCAGTCGCCATCGGCCTCGACGGCGCGCAGGAAGTTGTCCTTCAGCGACACCGAGTTGTTGGAGTTCTGGCCGGAAACGGTGAGGTAGGCGTCCGAATCCCAGTCGGTGTCGTAGGTCTTGAACGACATCGACGTGTAGCCCTGGCGGGCGAACTGGATGACGCGGTAGATATAGTTCTCCGGCACGGCGTCCTTCTTGGCCGCCTTGATCTCGCGCTTCAGCGCGGTGTTCAAAGCCGGGTCGAAGCAGTCGTCGCCATTGCCTTCGCAATTGACGCAGGCCTTCATGATCGCTTCGAGGTGCTTCTTGACGATCTTGGAACCGGTCACCAGCGAGGCGACCTTCTGCTCTTCATTGACCTTCCAGTCGATGAATTGCTCGATGTCGGGATGGTCGGCGTCGACGATGACCATTTTTGCAGCGCGGCGCGTCGTGCCGCCCGACTTGATGGCGCCCGCGGCGCGGTCGCCGATCTTGAGGAAGCTCATCAGACCCGACGAGCGGCCACCGCCGGAAAGCTTTTCGCCTTCGCCGCGCAGCATCGAGAAGTTCGAGCCGGTGCCGGAGCCGTATTTGAACAGGCGCGCCTCACGCACCCACAGATCCATGATGCCGCCCTCGTTGACGAGGTCGTCCTGCACGCTCTGGATGAAGCAGGCATGCGGCTGCGGGTGCTCGTAGGCGGACTTCGACTTGGTCAGCTTGCCGGTGAAGGGGTCGACATAGAAATGGCCCTGGCTCGGACCGTCGATGCCGTAGGCCCAATGCAGGCCGGTGTTGAACCACTGCGGCGAGTTGGGCGCGACGCGCTGGGTGGCCAGCATATAGGCGAGCTCGTCGCGGAAGGCGCGCGCGTCCTCTTCCGACTTGAAGTAGCCGCCCTTCCAGCCCCAATAGGTCCAGGTGCCGGACAGCCGGTCGAAGACCTGGCGGGCGCGGTCTCCGAACCATAGCGCTCAGCCTCTGGCAGCTTGGCGAGCTCGGCCTCGTCGGCAACCGAGCGCCACAGGAAGGAGGGGACGTCGTTCTCCTCGACCTTCTTCAGGCGCGCCGGCACGCCGGCCTTGCGAAAATATTTTTGCGCCAGGATGTCGGCCGCGACCTGGCTGAACTGGGCCGGCACATCGATGTTGTCGAGGCGGAACACCACCGAGCCGTCGGGATTCTTGATCTCCGACAAAGCCTTGCGGAATTCGATCTCCGCGTAAGCTGACTGTTCTGGCTTGGTGAAGCGACGCTCGATGCGCATGGTCCCGGTCCCTTTTGTCTATATATAGCGCTTTTCACCAGGGATTTCTGCCCCAAAGGCGATAAGCGCGGTCCGCCGTTTGCCGGCATCGCGGGCGACGCCGGCATTCTCCTCGTCGCGGGCAACGCCATGCAGACAAGCAAACGCCTTTCCAGGCGCTCACCCAGGTTGCCGGCCGACCCGCGGGTCCCTCGAAACTGAAACTTTTGTCGATTCCCTCGAAAGAGGGAGGTTCACACTATCTAGGGTCGAGCCTGCCTGCAAACACTAAATATAGTGTTAACAGATCATTTTTTCCAGGCCGACAATTCTCCCTTTCGCCCACCCAAGCCCCAACATTCCCAACGCTTCCGCCGGCCTCGTGAACAGGCGGAAATGCGGGCAAAACGCACTAAATCCGGGAAAAAAGACCGGCCTCTAAACTTTCCGGTCACGCCCGCAACAGGAGCGCATGGCCTATAAAAAGCGACTCGTTCTGACCCGTCAAGGATTCGTTTTTGTAGGTTTTGTGACCCCCAATATGTTGTGTGTCACACATGTGGATAACGGGGACAAAAGCGCGCCTCGAAGAGCCCGGATTTGACGGTCGTTGCGCACGGTTCGCCAGAGGGATCGAGGCCGAGCCTGACGAGCGGCTTTTCATTTTAGCTGGCTTGCACTATCTCTTGCGCTTGCGCGGGGGCGTGTCTTGTCAAGCCTAAAAGCATTCGCTACGCCCCGCTCATGACAGTTACCGTTCGTTTCGCCCCATCGCCGACCGGCCGCATCCATATCGGCAATGCGCGCACAGCCTTGTTCAACTGGCTGTTCGCCCTGAACAACAAGGGCCGTTACATCCAGCGCTTCGACGATACCGACGTCGGCCGTTCGAAGCAGGAATTTGCCGATTCCATCCTCTACGACCTGCATTGGCTGGGCATTTTCCCCGATGTCACCGAATACCAGTCGCGGCGCGTCGAGATCTATGATGCCGCGGTGGAGCGGCTGAAGGCAGCGCGGGTGCTCTATGCCTGCTACGAAACGCCGGAGGAGCTCGACCTGCGCCGCAAGGTGCGCCGCACGCGCGGCCAGCCGCCGGTCTATGGCCGCGAGGCGCTGACGCTGACGCCGGAGCAGGTGGCCGAATATGAGTCCGACGGCCGCCGGCCGCACTGGCGCTTTTTGCTGCCGAACTTCACCAGCGACCCGCTGCAGCCGGAGCGCACCGAGGTGCATTGGAACGACTTGGTGCGCGGCGAGGAGACGGTCGATCTCGCCTCGCTGTCGGATCCGGTGCTGGTACGCGAGGACGGCACCTATCTCTACACGCTGCCTTCCGTGGTCGACGACATCGAGATGGGCGTCACCCATGTCATCCGCGGCGACGACCACGTCACCAACACCGGCGTGCAAATCGCGCTGTTCCAGGCGCTGGGCGCCGAACCGCCGGTCTTTGGGCACCATAACCTGCTTACAACCGCTTCGGGCGAGGGGCTGTCGAAGCGCACCGGCGCGCTCTCGATCGAAAGCCTGCGAGAGGACGGCATCGAGCCGATGGCGGTCGCTTCGCTCGCGGTATTGGTCGGCACGTCGGAGAACGTTACGACCGCGCACGATCTCAACGAGCTTGCCGGCCATTTCGACCCGGCAGCGACGTCCAAGTCCGCCGCCAAGTTCGATCCCGACGAACTCTTCGTGCTCAACCGGACGCTGATGCATCACATGCCGTTCGAGGAGGCGCGCGACCGGCTGATCGTGCTCGGCATTTCGGGCGACAAGGCCGAGCCGTTCTGGCTGGCGGTGCGGGGCAATCTGGACCGCTTGTCGGACGCGGTCGCCTGGTGGCGAATCTTGAGCGACGGCCCGCAGGAGCCGGCGGAATTCTCCGGCGAGGACCGCGATTTCCTCCACGAGGCGTTCGGTCTTCTGCCGGAAGAGCCGTGGAACGGCACCGTCTGGAAGGATTGGACCGGCAAGATCAGGGAAGCGACGGGACGCAAGGGCAAGCCGCTGTTCATGCCGCTGCGGCTGGCCCTTACTGGGCGCTCTTCCGGGCCGGAGCTTGCAGATCTATTGCCGCTGATGGGTCGGGAAGGAACGCTGGCCCGACGACCCTGACCTTGCGCTGTTCCGGCGGCAGCACTGAGACCGGCGACACCGGCGTCTCGGTGGTCAGGCGCTTGATCGCCTTGCGATCGAGCCCGCCTTCGGCGTTGGCGAGCGTTTCGGGATCGGCGCCGGGATCGGGCTTGGCAGCCGGAACCGGGACGAGCGGTGTCGCCTCGCTGTCCGGCTGCGATTGCTCGGGATTGGGCGGATTGCCGGCGATAATCGAGAAATTCTCAGCCTGGGCGTTGCAGCCACAGGCGCGCGGCCGCGAGTAATTGGCCTGCTTGTAGAGATAGGCGCTCGGCAACTCGCTGTAGGGTCGGCCGGTTGCCGACGAGATCATCGCGCCGGAATCGTCCTCCATTCCACGCGAGTAGAAAACCTGCATCTCGGTGCCGGGGCAGCTCGATTCGCAATTCTTCTGGTCGCGTTCGAAATCGCCGTAGGAGGCGGCGTTCGACATCGGGAAGAAATAGCCGTCGCAGGTGCGCACGCAAACGGTGCGAAACTCGCCGTTCAGCCTCGGCAGATCCATGCCGTCCGGCTGGTTGATGACGCCGCGGATGTTGCGCATGCTGGGATCGTCCGGCGGAACATCGGGCGCTTCAGGTGTGTCGAGACTCTCGGTCTCCCGGTCGCCGTGGCCGAAAAGCTGTTCGAACAGATTGCCGCCACCATTGTTGCGGGCGGCCTCCTGAATGGGGGCGCGCCGTGGCGCGATCTCGTCGTCGCGGCAGCCATTGGCGTCGAGCGCCGCGAGGATGCGGCTGCGGTCGCGCCGCGTGCCGCCGCCGGCCAGCCGCTCGCGTTTGGCCTGCAAGGTGTCGAGATTGGCGTTCATGCGCTCTATCGAGGCATTGATCGCCGCGCATTGGGTGACATTGCTTGAAAACAGCGTGAAGCCGCAATTGGCATCGCTGGCGCGGCCGCGCGCCTTCGCCAGTTGCTCGCGCTGGCGCGCGATGCGTCGTCATACTTGCGGATCAGGCTTGGCCCGCCGCCGCCGCGAGTCGTGCCAAGCTCGGCTTCGAGCTGGCGGCACGTGCGGGACGCCGCCTGCGGTTCGGTCACGGCAACGGCTGAACCCGCCAGCGCTGCAAGCAGCGCCGCAAGGTGGGTCAGCTTCAACCCCGCGCCTTTCATTCGCCTGAAACCCCGATTGCCTGTGGCCGGAAGGCTACCGTGTTCGCGGTTAACTGTTCCCTAGCTCGCAACCAAACACAATCAAAACTCAGTCCAAATGGGCGATCGCCTGCGCCTTATGCGCCGCCTCGACCACCGCCAGCGCCGTCATATTGACGACGCCACGCGACGTCACCGAAGGCGTCAGGATATGCGCGGGCTTGTCGGTGCCGAGCAGGATCGGCCCGACATGCAGCGCGTCCATCATCGCACGCAGCGCCGTCAGCGTGATGTTGGCCGAATCGAGGTTCGGAAAGACCAGGAGATTGGCTTCGCCCTTCAACCGCGAATGCGGGTAGACGCGCTGGCGCAAATGTTCCGACAGCGCCGAGTCGGCATGCATCTCGCCGTCGCACTGCAGGTCCGGAGCAATGCGCGCCAGGATCGATGCCGCCTGGCGCATCTTCAGCGCGCCAGGCGAATCGCGCGAGCCGAAATCCGAATGCGACAGAAGCGCTGCCTTCGGCTCGATGCCGAAGCGCTGAATTTCTTCGGCCGCCAGCACTGTCATCTCGGCGATCTCCTCCGCCGTCGGATCGACCGAGACGTGGGTGTCGGTGAGGAAGATGATGCCGCGCTGCGAGATCAGCATCGACAACGTTGAGAGATCACGGTCCTTGATGCCGGGACGCGGCCCGATGATCAGCGTGACATTGCGCAGATGCCGCTCGAAGCGGCCTTCGAGGCCGCAAATCATCGCATCCGCATCGCCGCGCTTCAGCGCCAGCGCCGCGATCACCGTATTGTTGGTGCGCACCATGGTGCGGGCGGCTTCCGTCGTTATCCCGCGGCGGCCGGCAAGCTCGATTAGGAGATCGACATAATGGCGGTAGCGCGGGTCGTCTTCCGGGTTGATCAGGCCGAAATCGACGCCCGGCCGGATGCGCAGCCCGTAGCGCTTCAGCCGGACTTCCACGACATGCGGGCGGCCGATCAGGATCGGCTCGGCGATGCCTTCCTCCAGCACCACCTGTGCCGCGCGCAGCACGCGCTCATCCTCGCCATCGGCGTAGATCACACGCTTGGCGCTCGAGGTCTTGGCCGACGAGAACACCGGCTTCATCACCAGGCCGGAGCGGAAGACGAAGCGGTTGAGCTTGTCGATATAGGCCGAGAAATCGGCGATCGGCCGTGTCGCCACGCCGGTATCGCAGGCCGCCTTCGCCACCGCCGGCGCGATGCGCAGGATGAGGCGCGGGTCGAAGGGCGAGGGGATCAGGAAATCGGGACCGAACACCGGCGTCTCGCCGGAATAAGCGCGCGCCGCGACGTCCGAAGGCTCCTCGCGGGCAAGGGCCGCGATTGCCCTGACCGCGGCCATCTTCATCTCCTCGTTGATGGCGCTGGCGCCGCAGTCCAGCGCGCCGCGGAAGATGTAAGGAAAACAGAGCACGTTATTGACTTGATTGGGAAAATCCGAGCGCCCGGTGCAGATCATGGCGTCCGGCCGGGCCGCTCTTGCCACTTCCGGCATGATCTCCGGCGTCGGGTTGGCGAGCGCCAGGATCAGCGGCTTCGGCGCCATATGCTGCAGCAATTCCGGCTTGAGAACGCCGGCGGCGGAGAGACCGAGGAAGACGTCGGCGCCGGGGATGACATCGGCCAGCGTGCGTGCCTCCGTGTCCTTTACATAGGGATCTTTCCAGCGGTCCATCTCCTCGGCCCGGCCCTTCCAGGCGACGCCGAAACGATCGGTGACCCAGATGTTTTCCACCTTGGCGCCGAGCGAGACCAGAAGGTTGAGGCAGGCGAGCGCCGCGGCACCGGCACCGGAGGTGACGATCTTGATGTCGGCAATCGTCTTGCCGGCGAATTCGAGCCCGTTGAGCACCGCCGCGGCAACGATGATCGCCGTGCCATGCTGATCGTCGTGGAAGACCGGAATGCCCATGCGGGCCTTCAGCTGCTCTTCGACCTCGAAGCATTCAGGCGCCTTGATGTCCTCGAGATTGATGCCGCCGAAGGTCGGCTCGAGCGCGGCGACCGTCTCGACCATGCGCTCGATCTCCGGCGCGTCGATCTCGATGTCGAAGACGTCGATGCCGGCGAATTTTTTGAACAGCACCGCCTTGCCTTCCATCACCGGCTTGGAGGCAAGCGGGCCGATATTGCCGAGGCCGAGCACCGCCGAGCCGTTGGAGACGACGCCAACGAGGTTGGCGCGCGCCGTATAGTCGGCGGCGGTCGCGGGGTCGTCGCGGATCTCAAGGCAGGGCGCGGCGACGCCCGGCGAATAGGCAAGCGCGAGATCGCGCTGGTTGCCGAGCGGCTTGGTCGCCTGGATTTCGAGCTTTCCCGGGGAGGGATGCTTGTGGAAGAAGAGCGCGGCCTCGTCGAGGTCCGACCTGGCCGTTTTCTTGCTCTCGCCGTCCATCCGGCCCCTCCCTGCGCTTCTGCTTTCGAGCCTTTTAGCACGCGGCGACGATTCTTCGCGACGCCAAATCTTGGCGGATGCGTTCACATTACCGAATCTGAAATAGGCAAGCTATTTCAGCTGGTTGGAGCGAAACTCTCTGGCTTTTGCAGCAGCCGTCGACCGACCCGGTCAGAACGCGCTGACGTAGAGGCCGCCGTCCACCGGAATGTTCTGCCCGGTGAGATAGCCGGCATGGACCGAGCAGAGGAAGGCGCAGATCTGGCCGAATTCTTCCGGCATGCCGAGGCGTTTTGCCGGCACATCGGCGCTGATGCGGGTTTTCCGCGCGGCGGCTGCTGCCGGGTCTTCCGGCGTGCCGGCTTCATGCGGGCCGCGCAGCCGGTCGGTGTCGAGCTTGCCGGGCAACAGGCTGTTGATGGTGACGTTTCGGTCGATCACCGTGCGCGCCACACCGGCGAGGAACGAGGTCAGCCCGGCACGCGCGCCCGACGACAGGTCGAGGCCGGGGATCGGGACGTAGACCGACAGCGAGGTGATGTTGACGATGCGGCCGAAGCCGCGCTTGGCCATGCCGTCGATAACCGCCTGGATCAGCTCGATCGGGGTCACCATGTTCTGCGTCACGCCTTCGAGGATCTTTGCGCGGTCGAGCTCACGGAAATCGCGGAGCGGCGGGCCGCCGTTGTTGTTGACCAGGATGTCCGGGTCGGGGCAGGCGGCAAGCATCGCCTTCTGCACCTCCGGCTTCGACACGTCGCCGGCGATCTCGATCACCCTGACGCTGAACTTTTCGCGGATTTCCTGCGCGGTCCTTGCCAAGAGCTCGGCATTGCGGCCGTTGACGACGAGGTCGACGCCGGCTTCGGCAAGCGCAATCGCGCAGCCGCGGCCCAGTCCCTTGCTCGAGGCGCAGACGATGGCCTTCTTTCCGCGAATGCCGAGATCCATGGTGATTTCTCCTTTTTCGAGGGCGGCAAGCTAGCGCTTGGGCTGGACCAACCGCAACCGTCATACGGTTGTTGCATGAATCGAGGCATAGGCACGCGAAAGCAAAGGATGAAATCGCGATGTCCGGTCCAGAGCCCCGTACTTTTCGCACGATGTTCATTTCCGACGTGCATCTCGGTTCGAAGGCGGCCAAGGCCGATTTCCTGATCGATTTCCTGCGCCACCACGATGCCGACACCATCTATCTGGTCGGCGATATCGTCGACGGCTGGCGCCTGCGGCGCAGTTGGCATTGGCCGCAGAGCCACAACGACGTGGTGCAGAAGTTGCTGCGCAAGGCGCGCAAGGGCGCCTCGATCACCTACATTGCCGGCAACCACGACGAGTTCGCCCGCCAGTTCCAGGGCGTGCATTTCGGCGGCATCGTCGTTGCCGACCGCGCCATCCACGAGACCGCCGACGGCAGGCGCCTGCTCGTCATCCATGGCGACCAGTTCGACACGGTCGTGCACAATCAGCGCTGGCTCGCCTATCTCGGCGACCACGCCTATGACGCGGCGATGCAGGTCAATCGGGTCGTGACAAAGCTGCGTCACCTGCTCGGCCTACCTTACTGGTCGTTCTCGTCCTGGGCCAAGGTCAAGGTCAAGAAGGCGGTGAACTTCATCGGCTCGTTCCAGACGGTGCTCTCCGAAGAAGCGCGGCGCTCGCATGTCGACGGCGTCATCTGCGGCCACATCCATCACGCCGCGATCGAAAACTATGGCGATATCCAGTACATCAACACCGGCGATTGGGTAGAGAGCTGCACGGCGGTGGTCGAGCATTTCGACGGCCGCATGGAGATTCTGACCTGGGCGCATGTGCTGCCTGAATCCTCGGCCGGCAAGGACGCGCTGGTGCCCGTCGATATCGTCAATCTCAAGGGCAGGGCGGTCAAGGCCGCCTGAGCGCCTTCCCGTCTCGATATCTCAAGCGGCAACCGCGCTGCGGTCACGGCCATACTGGCGCGGTGAAGCACCCATCACGCGTTTGAAGGCGGTGCTGAAGGCGCTCTCGGATTCGTAGCCGAGCGAGAGCGCAATGACCGAGGTGTGCTCGTTGGAATTGGCGAGCCTTTCGCCGGCAAGCAGCATCCGCCAGCGGGTCAAATATTCCATCGCCGACGTTCCGACCATCTCTTTGAACTTCAGCGCGAAATTCGATCGCGACATGCCGGCGCGCTCCGCTAGTTCCTGCAGGGTCCAACGGTGCGCGGGATCCTCGTGCATGGCGCCGATCGCGGCGCCCATCTGCTTGTCGGCGAGCGCAAAGAGCCAGCCGACGCCGCCGTTCGGCCCTTCCGCCATATGCAGCCGCAGCGCCTGGACCAGCATCATGTGTGAAAGGTGCTGCGCCACCAGGAAGCCGCCGGGCTGGCCTTCGCTGAGTTCCTGCATCATCCGCTCCACCGACCAGCGCAGCGCCGCCTTGTCCTCGTCCCTGCGGATATGAATGATCGGCGGCATCATCTTGAGCAGGATGTCGGCATGACGGCCGCTGAGCACAAACCGGCTGCCAACCAGGAACACGTCGCCGCCGCCATTGTAGGTGACGACGCCGCCGGCACGGGCAGGGGGAAAGATGGTGTGCGCGCCGACGGGTTTCACCTCGAGGTCGCTTGCCAGACGGAACGGCCGCCCACCCGGCAACAGGAAGCAGTCGCCCGCGGTGAGATGCACCGGCTCCGGAACGCCTTCCACGGCCAGCCAGCACTGGCCCGAGACGACCGCGTAACACTTGATGCCGATGTTGCGCGGGAACTCGATCGACCACTCACCGCCGGCATCGAACCCGGCCGAGACATTGCTTTGCGGTTTCAGCAGCGACAGCACGTCAGATAGCGGGTCCATAGGTGTTCCTGGACGATTGCGAAGATAATACGGACCTTGCCGCATAGATCGTCTTTTCTCAAGCGCTTATTTGAACGTCACGCGCCGCCAAGGCAGCGGCGCCAATCAAATCAAGCAAAGGAAACTGCAATGCGTGTCTTCGTCACCGGAGCCACCGGCTTTGTCGGCTCGGCCACTGTCCAGGAACTGCTCGGAGCGGGTCACCAGGTGCTCGGCCTCGCCCGTTCGGATGCCGGCGCCAACGCTCTCGCCACCGCGGGGGCCGAGGTGTTGCGAGGAAATCTGGAGGATCTCGACAGCCTCCGCCGCGGCGTGGCGCAGGCCGACGCCGCTATCCACACCGGCTTCAACCATGACTTCTCGAAATTCGAGGAGAATTGCGAGACCGACCGGCGCGCCATCGAGGCGATGGGCATGGAGCTTGCCGGCTCCGACCGGCCGCTGATCGTCACCTCGGGCATTGGACTGGTGCAGCCGGGTCGTCTCGCGACCGAAGACGTTCCGCCCGCATCCAACCCGTCGATCCCGCGCGTCTCGGAGCAGGCAGCCTATGCCGCGGCCGAGAAGGGCGTGCGCGTGTCGATCGTCCGCCTGCCGCCGTCGGTTCACGGTGCCGGCGATCACGGCTTCGTCCCGATCCTGATCGGCATTGCCCGTGAGAAAGGCGCCTCGGTCTATACAGGCGAGGGGCTCAACCGCTGGCCCGCCGTGCACCGTCTCGATGCCGCCAGGCTCTACAGGCTGGTGCTTGAGAGGGGCCGGGGCGACGCCCGCTACCACGCCGTCGCCGAGGAGGGCGTGCCGTTCCGTGAGATCGCCGGCGTCATCGGCAAGAGGCTCGGGGTGCCGGTGGTCAGCAAGAGCCGGGAAGAATCGGCCGAACATTTCGGCTGGTTCGCGCATTTCGCTGCGATCGACAACGAGGCCTCGAGCGCGCTGACGCGGCAGGAATTGGGTTGGGAACCGACCCAGCCCGGGCTGATCGAGGACGTCGACCAGCCGGTCTACTTCCAAGGCTAAAGCCAGAGTTACGGCAAGCCCGAGGCGCAGACGCGCCTCGGGCTTGAGTTCCTTTGTCTTTCAACAGCTTTAGCTTGATCGATTGGTCCAGGCAGTTCCGCCGCGTCTTGCCGCATGATAGGGGTCGAAACGCGTTGCAGGTCGTGGGATGCAGCGTAATTGGATCGATTCATGTCGCTGCCGCCGCTTTCGCCTGAGCAACTCGTCAAGCCGAGCCATTTCGAACTGCGCATGAGCCTGATCTTTGCGACATTGTTCGTGTCGCAGGGCACGCATCTGCCCTATTTTCCGCTCTGGCTGGAGGCGAAAGGTTTTCATGCCGAGCAGATCGCCGTCATCCTGGCCGCGCCGATGTTCCTGCGCGTCGTGACGACGCCGATGCTGACCGCGCTTGCCGACCGGGCGAAGGATCGCGCCAACGTCTATATCGCGCTTGTCGCGGCCACGATGATCATTTCGGCCGGCTATTTCCTGCCGGCTACCTACGCGGGCGTGCTGGCCGTCTCGTTGTTGCTCTCGATACCCTGGACGCCGCATTCACCGATGGCCGATTCGCTGGCGTTGTCGGGCGTGCGCCGCTTCGGTTCGAACTACACCGCCATGCGCAAATGGGGTTCGATCTCCTATTTCTGCGCCAATGTGGTGGGCGGCTTCATCCTGGCTGCCACCGGTCCTCAAGCCGTTCCGGCGATCATCTTCGTGGCCCTTGCAGCCGCCCTTGTGGCGGGATTTTGGGCGCCTCGCATGGGGCGGCCCCGCAAGGCATCGCCGCTGTCGGCGACCGATATCCAGCATTCGGCCCCGAGCCTTCTCAACGCCTATTTCGTCTATTTCACCCTCGGTGTCGGCATCATCACCGCCAGCCACGCCTTCCTCTACGGCTTCGTGTCGATCTACTGGAAGTCGATCGGCATCAGCGATTCCATCGTCGGGCTGCTGTGGGCCTGGGGTGTGATCTCCGAGGTTTGCATGTTCTTGTTCTTCAACCGCATTTTCGCCTCTGCCTCGGTCGTCAGGGTGATGGTGATCGCCGGTATCGGCTCGATCGTGCGCTGGATCGCCTTCCCGCTGGTCTGGCCGCTCGGGCTCGGCATCGCCGGCTTCTTCGGCGTCCAGACGCTGCATTCGGTGTCGGTAGCGATGGTGCTGATCGGCCTGCAGAAGATGATCGGCGAAACGGTTTCCGAGGAGCGCACGGGTGCTGCGCAAGGCATCGCCTATTTCTTCAACGGCTTCTTCATGGCCGCGGTGACGCTAGCCTCCGGCCCGCTCTATGACCGTCTCGGTGTCGACGGGTTCCTGGCGATGATTCCGATCGCGATTGTCGGCCTCGTGCTGATCGGCCTTGCCGCCCGCTCAGCCCCACAGCGCCCGGTCGGGGGGTGACACCAGCGATCCCTGGTAGACCAGGCCGGGCTCGCGGTCGCGCGCAAGCAGCAGCGGGCCGTCGAGATCGACGAAATCGGCGCCTTGCGCCAAGAGCACCGCCGGCGCCATGGCAAGCGACGTGCCGACCATGCAGCCGACCATAATGCCGAAACCCAGTTCGCGGGCGCGGTCGCGAAGGGTCAGCGCTTCGGTCAGGCCGCCCGATTTATCGAGCTTGATGTTGACGGCGTCGTAGAGGCCGACCAGCGCTTCGAGGTTCTTCGCCTCGTGCACGCTTTCATCGGCGCAGATCGGCACCGGGTGCGCGATTGCGCGCAAGATGCCGTCACGGCCAGCGGGCAGCGGCTGTTCGATGAGCGCGATCCCGTGCTCCGCCGCGAATGCGAGGTTTTCAACGACGTTGTCGTCCGTCCATCCCTCGTTGGCATCGAGGATGATGCGGCTTTGCGGAGCGGCTTGCGTCACCGCGCGAATCCTCGCCATGTCGTTGTCGCCGCCGATCTTGACCTTGAGCAACGGCCGCGAAGCGTTGGCGCGGGCCTGCCCGGCCATCGCTTCCGGTTCGTCGAGCGACAGCGTGTAGGCGGTTTCCAGCGCCTTCGGCGAAACGGCGCCGATCGCGTCCGCCGCCGGTCTGCCGCTGAGCTTGGCCTCGAGGTCCCACAAAGCGCAGTCGATGGCGTTGCGGGCCGCGCCGGCCGGCATCGCGGCCAGCAGGGCGGTGCGATCGATGCCGCTCGCGATCCGCTCGCGCATGGCCTCGATCGCGGCGTGCACGCCATCCATGGTCTCGCTGTAGCGCTTGTAGGGAACGCATTCGCCGCGGCCGACATGTCCATTCTCGCCGATCGTCACGGTGATGACTTCGGCCTCGGTTTTCGATCCGCGCGAGATGGTGAAGGTGCCGGCGATCGGGAATCGCTCGGCCTCGACCGAAATGACACGCGCCATATTTTTCTTCTCCGGCTGTGCGACACCGGTCTGCCGGCAAATCGACACGCCAGTCCCGTCACGCTAAACAGGACGCCATGTTGACCATCCGCAAACGCGACGCAAGCGCCGCCGCCAAGGACAACCACCAGCCACGCATCGCCGTCGGTGAGGAGTCCGGTGTGCTCGGCTGCGCTTTTTCCGGTGTCTGGACGACGCGGACCGTCGCATCGGTCGACGCCGAGATGCGCAAGATCGAGAAGCGCAGCGCCGCCAAGCAGCTGATGCTCGATCTCTCCCACATCGAGAAGATGGACACGGCCGGCGCCTGGCTGATCGACCGGCTGGCCAGCGCCTTCGAAAAGAAAGGCGTCGAGGTCCATGTGCAGGGGCAAAGCGAGATCGCCTCGATTCTGCTCGGCGCCGTTGGCGATGCGGTGCGGCGCGAGCGCGAATCGGGGCCGGCCGGGCCGCCCAACATCATCCTGCGCGCGCTAGAGCTGGTCGGCCGCCGCGTCTACGAGATGCGCGACGATTTCCTCTCGTCGATGAACATCCTCGGCGCGACCATTCGCGGCGCGCAGATGAAGCTCGGGCGCGGCCATGCCGTCAATCCGGCCGCGATCTTCAACCAGATCGATCGCATGGGCGTCGGCGCCATCCCCGTGGTGGTGCTGATGTCGGCGATCGTCGGCGCCATCGTCGCCCAGCAGGGCGCCTACCAGCTCAGCTATTTCGGCGCCGACATCTTCGTCGTCGATCTCGTCGGCGTGCTGATCTTGCGCGAGCTCGGCGTGCTGATGACGGCGATCATGCTTGCAGGCCGCTCGGGCAGCGCCATCACCGCCGAAATCGGCTCGATGAAGATGCGCGAGGAGGTCGACGCGCTGAAGGTGATCGGGCTGAACCCGATCGGCGTGCTGGTGTTTCCGCGGCTTGTCGCCCTGGTGATCGCACTGCCATGTTTGACGATCATCGCCAATTTTGCCGCCCTCGGCGGCGGCATCATCGCCGCCTGGCTCTATTCCGACATTCCACCGGCAGCGTTCATCGACAGGTTGCGTGTCGCCATCGACCTCAGCACCATCTTCGCCGGGCTGATCAAGGCGCCGTTCATGGCCATGATCATCGGCACGATTGCGTCCGTCGAAGGCATGAAGGTCGGCGGCAGCGCCGAATCGCTCGGCCAGCACGTTACCGCCTCTGTGGTGAAGTCGATCTTCGTCGTCATTATCCTCGACGGGCTTTTCGCCATGTTCTACGCAGCGATCGAGTTCTGAAATGGCTATTGCGAGCGGCAACGGGGTCAAGACGACGGAGAACGCGGACGAAAGCGAGATCGTGCTTTCGGTCAGGGACGTCACCGTTGCCATCGAAGACAAGCTGATCCTCGACAAGCTGTCGCTCGACATCAAGCGTGGCGAGATCCTGGGTTTCGTCGGCGCGTCCGGCGCCGGCAAGTCTGTGCTCTTGCGCACCATCCTCGGGCTGATGCCCAAACAATCGGGAACCATCAGGCTGTTCGACGTCGACGTCGACAAGGCAAGCGAGGTCGAGCGCCTGCGCATCGACATGCGGCTTGGCGTTCTCTTCCAGCATGGAGCGCTGTTTTCGGCGCTGACGGTGCAGGAAAACGTGCAGGTGCCGATGCGCGAATATCTGGACTTGCCGAAGGCGCTGATGGACGAGCTCGCCATGCTGAAGGTCGAGCTGGTCGGGCTGCCGCCCGATGCGGCGCAGAAATTCCCCTCCGAGCTTTCCGGCGGCATGATCAAGCGTGCGGCGCTGGCGCGCGCGCTGGCGCTCGATCCAGATATCGTCTTTCTCGACGAGCCGACCTCGGGCCTCGATCCGATCAGCGCCGCCGAGTTCGACGAGCTGGTCGTCAAGCTGCGCGATACGATGGATCTGACGGTCTACATGGTCACGCACGACCTCGACACGCTGTTTACCGCTTGCGACCACGTGGCGGTGCTCGGCAAGAAGAGGGTGCTGGTCGAAGGCACGATCGACGACATGCTGAAGAGCGAGGAGCCGTGGGTAAAATCCTATTTCCGCGGAAAACGCGCCCGGCAACTTGATCTTGCGGCACGCGCATAGCCATAAGTGGGGCAATGGAAACCAGAGCCAACTACGTCATTGTCGGCATCTTCACACTGGCCGCGATCCTCGCGGCCTTCGCCTTCGTCTATTGGACGGCCGCAATCGGCGAGCGTGGCGAGACGACTCTGCTGCGCGTGCGCATCCCTGGTTCGGCGTCGGGCCTCGGTCGCGGCAGCTTCGTGCTGTTCAACGGCGTCAAGGTGGGCGACGTCAAACGGGTCTATATCGACGTCGACAATCCGACCGTCGCCATCGCCGACACCGAGATCGACCGCATGACGCCGATCACCAAGTCGACGCAGGCCGATATCGGGCTCGCGGGTCTTACCGGCCAGGCCAACATCGAGCTCAGGGGTGCCAATCCGAAGGAAGTGAAGCTGCTCGACCAGGCCGAGAAGGAGGGCCGGGTTCCGGAGATCGTCGCAAATCCATCGGCCGTGACCAACTTGTTGCAGACGGCGCAGAACATCTTCACCCGCGCCGACAAAGTGCTCTCCGAGCTGGAGGGCTTCACCAAGGACGTTCGCGGACCGCTGACGCAGACCGTCAAGAACGTCGAGACCTTCTCCGACGCGCTGGCCAAGAATTCCGACGGCATCGACAAATTCCTGTCCGCCGTGAGCTCGCTTTCGGACCAATTGCAGAATGTGTCGGGCCGACTCGACAGCACGCTGAAGGCCGCCGAGGGGCTGCTCAACTCGGTCGACAAGGACCAGATCAAGAGCATCGTCGCCAATGTCGACACGGTGACCGCAAACCTGAAGGAAACCTCGAAGCAATTCGACACAACCATCGACAATGTCAACACGGCGGTTGGCTCGATCAACGACTTCGCCAAGCAGACGCAAGGCACGCTCGCCAAGGTCGACAACGTGCTCAACGGCATCGATCCGGCCGACGTGCGCACGGCGCTGGCCAACATCCAGAAAGCCAGTGACAGCGCCAACAAGGCGGCAGCCGACATCGCCAAGGTCACCGACAAGATCGCCAACCGCTCCGACGACATCAATGACACCATCAAGAATGCCCGCCAGCTTGCGCAGCGCCTCAACGATGCCTCGGTGCGCGTCGACGGCATCCTCGCCAAGGTTGACCAGCTTCTTGGATCCGGCGAGGCCAACGGCGTGATGGCCGATGCCAGGATGACTCTGAAATCCTTCAAGCAGGTCGCCGACACGCTGAACGCGCGTCTCGGCACCATCACCGACAATCTGGCGCGCTTCTCGGGCTCGGGGCTGCAGAATGTGGAAGCGCTGGTGCAGGACAGCCGGCGCTCGATCAACCGCATCGAGGAGGCGGTTACCGATCTCAGCCGCAATCCGCAGCGCATCCTGACCGGCGGCGAGGGAGAGGTCCGGCAGTTTGACGGTAGGGCGCGGCGTTGACTTCGGTTGCCGCAGACGCCAAGAACGTGGGTTGCAGCTGTAAGTTGATCGTAAGGTCCGGGGACAACGGGGATCGCGCGTGAAGTCAGGCAGTTTGAGGGGGTTGAAGCCGGTTGCCGCCGCGGCGCTCGTGTTTGCGCTCGCCGGCTGCGCGGCACTGGGAGGCAAACCGGCGCCGCTCGACACGTTCGAGCTTTCGGCGCCTTCGGTCGACATGCACGGCCACAGCCGCCGCCAGATCCTGATCGCCCAGCCCTCGGCGCTGAAGGCGCTGGACAGCCAGAACATCGTCATCAGGCCATCCGACCAGTCGATCCAGTTCCTCAAGGGCGCGCAATGGGCGGACCGCCTGCCGCTGATCGTGCAGGCCAGACTTGCCGAGACCTTCCAGCGTTCCGGCAGCTTCGCCGGCGTCGGCAAGCCGGGCGAGGGGCTGGCGATCGACTACCAGATCATCGTCGAGGTCCGCGCCTTTGAGGTCCGGGTCAATGGCGGCGAACATGCCGATGTCGAGCTGTTCGTGCGCATCCTCAACGACCGCAATGGCGAGGTGCGGGCCTCCAAGAGCTTCACGACGAGCGCGCCGGTCTCCGGCGGCGGCAACGCCGCCTATGTCGGCGCGCTGGACAGCGCCTTCGGCCAGGCGGCGAAGGACATTGTCCGCTGGACGGATTCGGTGATCTGAAGCGGTTCCATCCGGGTCGCTGAGGCCGTTGCTCCTTAGGCGGCAAGCGTGAAGCGCCGGCGCTGCCCCTCATTGCGCTGCCGGGCATTTCTCCCCGTATAAGGACGGGGAGAAAGACGCTGACATCGATGATTTCGCCAATCGTCAACGCTGCGAGAAAGCCGCCGGCGTTGCCGCTGTCTCCTTCTCCCCGTCACTATACGGGGGAGAAGGTGCCGGTAGGCGGATGAGGGGCGGCGCCAGCCCACGATATCTATTGCAGCTCACGTCACAAGCAATGCTGCTCAGGCAAACAAAAGGCGGGAACGTGTCCCGCCTTTTTTGCTCGCTAACGGCGCCTCAGTGCAGGCGGCCGCTGGCGTGGGCCAGCATGGTGTAGACCTTGCCGGTGTCCGACGTCAGATAGGTCTGCGCCATGATGTTGTCGCGGTCGTTGCGCGACACGTCCTTCAGCAGCTTCTCGAAATCGTCGCAGTAGCGGTCGACCGCGGCGCGGAACTCGGCCTCGGCCTGGTACTTGCGGCGGATCTCGTCGAAGGTCTGCTGACCCTTCAGCGTGTAAAGCCGACGGGTGAAGACGTCGCGCTCGCCGCGGCGATAGCGGTTCCACAACTCGATCGAAGCGTCGTGGTCGATGGCGCGCGCGATGTCGACGGACAGCGAGTTGAGCGACTCCATGACATGCAGCGGCGAGCGCTGGGCAGGAGCCGCGCGCGGCGCTTCCGCCGGCGCCGCCGGCTTCAGCTCTTCCTCTCGCGAGGCATTGGTCAGGAGATCGCGCACCCAGCCGCCCTGCGCCGTGCGGCCATTGGGATCGCGGCGCGGCGCCTCCGCGGGGCGCTCGAGATCAAGCGTGCCGCGCAGCGTCGTCTCGGCGAGCGGTGCCTGCGGCGGGCGGCGCTCAGCTTGAGGCTGTGGCGCCGGCGGACGGCGCAACGGCTGCTCGGCGGGGCGGGCAGGCGCCTGCGGCGCGGCGGGGCGCAGGCCGCGCGGCTCACCGGTCTCGCTGCTGCCGCTGCGGCCGGATTTCGCAACAATATCCGACAGTTCCTTGAGCGCGTTGATCTGCTCGGAGACGGCGCGGCGGATGGCTGAGGTCGATTCCTTGGCTTCCTCCGGCATCTCGATGACGCCCTTCTTGAGCTCGGCGCGGGTGAGGTCGAGATCGCTCTTGATCGAGCTTGCGGTGCGCCGCATCTCCTCGGTCGCGTCGGCGAAGCGGCGCGTCGCGGAATCGACGACCTCGGCGATGGCGGTGCGTATCTTTTCCGCCGATTCCATCGTCCGCCCCTCGGCGTTTTGCATCGTCTGTCCGACGAGGTTCTCGAAGGAGCGCATCACTTTCTCGAGGTCCTCCGACTTCTTGACCAGGCCGACGGCAAGGTCCTCCAGCGAGGATTGCCGCTCCAGCGTATGCTCGAGGTTGCTCTGCGCGGAACTCAGCAGTTGGGAAGCGCTGGTGAGCAGGCGGCTGTGCTCGTCGAACTTGGTCGCGATCGAGGCGACCTCGCGCAAGGTGGCCGACGACAGGTCGGTGAGCCGCGTCGTGTTGGAATCGACGAGACGGGCCGAGCTGGCGAAGGTCTGGGCTGCCTTTTCCGTGGTCGTGGCGAAGCTCTGCGTGCTGCCGGTCAGACGCTCCTCGACCTGGCCCAGATTGACGGCCGCCTGGTCGATCAGCTGACCGAGCTGCGCGCTGGAGGTGGACATGCGGCCGATGAGGTCGGCAACGCTGTCGGACAGCGTCGAGCGTGCGCCTTCGACGGCCGAAAGCGTCTCGGCGGTGCGGTTGGCAAGCGCGTTGACGAGGTTTGCGTTTTCGCTGCGCAGCTTCTCGGTCGCCCGTTCGGTGACTTCCTCCATGCTCTTTTGCAGTTCGGAGCCGCCCTGGGCGAACCGCTCGACCAGGGGACGCGCCGTCTCGTCGAGGATCCTCGACATTTCGGCGGAGCGCGCCGCAAGCATGGTGTTGAGCTCGCGGGTGTTGGCGCCGATGGTCTTGGCTGCATCGTTGGTGCTCTGGCCGATATGCTGGCCCACTGCCGTGAAGGTCTCGGCGATGACGTTTGCGCGCGAGATCAGCTGGGCCTCGGCGCTGGAGACCTGCTCGTTGAGCTTCTGGCCCATCGTCTCGGCTGTGGAGGCGAGGCGGTTCTCGACGCTCGCCACCTGTTCCTCGACACGGGCCGCGGCGGCGGCGGCGCTCGATGCCAGCCGATCGTCGGCGCCGGCAAGCGCCTGCTCGATCTCGCGGGCGTGGACGGCGAGTTCCTGGCCGGTCTGCCGGGCACGATCGGCGACGCGCTGCTCGGTGGCGGCGAAGGCGCCGACAATGGTGTCGGCGTGTTCGCCGATCGTCGAGCTGCTGCTGGCGATGCGCGACACCAGGCGGTTGTCCGCGTCGTCGAAGATACGGGCAATTTCGGACGCCCGCGACGACAGCGCTTCCGAGCCCTCGGCAATGCGCGAGATCAGGTGCTGGTCGGCGGCGTCGAAGATGCGGCCGAGATCCGATGCACGGGCGGCCAGCGCCTCGGCGGACTCGCTGATGCGCATGCTCAGCCGCTCGTCGGCGCCCTCGAAGTTGCGCAGGATGTCGCCGGCGCGCGCCGCCAGCGACTGCGCCGTTTCGACCGCGCGGGCAACCAGCTTCTGGTCGGCGGCGTCGAAGGTGCCGGCGATCTCGCTGGCGCGGGAGGCCAACTTGTCGGCGGTTTCCTCGGCACGGGCCATGAGCGAATTGGACGCGTCGTCGGCGCGGGCCATCAGCATGCTGGACGTGTCCTGAGCGCGCTCGTGCAGGCGGCGGTCGGCCGCCTCGAAAGCATTGGCGATGTCCTCCGCCCTGGCAAGGAGTGCTGCCGAAGTCTGCTCGGCGCGCTCAGCGATCTTGCGATCGGCGTCGCTGAAGGCGGCACCTGCCTGCTCATGCAAGGTGCTGGTGATTTCCATGACCTTGTCGCGCAGGGCGCCGGCAACGAAGACGGCGGTCTTTTCGAGAACACCGCGAACATTGTCGACCCCGGTCGACAGCGCACGCTCCATGGTGCCCGCACGCTCCTCGATGACGCCGGTCTGCCGGCTGAAGGCCTGCTCGATCTTCTCGACATCGGCGGCGATCGCCGCGGAGATATCGCCGCTTTTGGCCGCGATCTGGTCGATGTGGCCGGACACCGAACGGTCGACGTCCTGGCGCGCTTCTGCGAGCTTGGCGAGATCATCCTCAAGCGCCCGGGCCAGCATGTCGCGGCCTTCGGAAAGCTTGCCGACATGACCGGCAATGATGCCATCGATCTCGGAGCGGCTTTCGGCCACCTTCTGCAGGTCGGCTTCGAGGGCACGCTTGAGAATATCGCGGCCCTCGGCGAGCTTCTCCACCTGGCCGGAGACCAGGCCGTCGATACCGGCGCGGCTTTCAGCGAGCTTGGCGAGATCGGCTTCGAGAGCGCGCGTGAGGACATCACGGCCTTCGGCGAGCTTCTCCACCTGACCAGCGACAAGGCCATCGATGCGTCGAGCGGCTTTCGGCGAGCTTGCGAGGTCCGCCTCCAGGGCGCGCCTAAGGATGTCGCGGCCCTCGGCCAGCTTCTCGACCTGGCCGGCGACGAGCCCGTCGATCGAGGCACGGCTTTCGGCGAGCTTGGCGAGGTCGTCCTCCAGGGCCCTGGAAAGCGTCGTACGGTCCTGCGAGAGCCTGTCGGCATGGGTCTGCATGAGGCTGCTGGCATTGGCCATGTCGGCATCGAGGGCGCGCGACAGTTCGGCGCGATGGTCGCTGATCTTCTGCGAATGATCGACGATGGCGCCCTGGATGGTGTTGAGGTCCGCCTCCAAGGCCCGCTTGAGGATATCGCGCCTTCGGCGAGCTTCTCGACCTGGCCGGCGACGAGACCGTCGATCGAGGAGCGGCTCTCAGCCAATTTGGCGAGATCGTCCTCGAGCGACTTCGACAGCACCGAACGATCCTGGACGAGCCTGTTCTGATGATCGGAGATCGCGCCGCTGACCGACTGCAGGTCGGCCTCCAGGGCCTTCGACAGTTGAGCGCGGTCTTCCAGCACCTTGTCGGAGTGTCCCGCGATGGCGCCCCTGATGGTGTTGATGTCTGCTTCCAGGGCGCGCTTGAGGATATCGCGGCCTTCGGCGAGCTTCTCGACCTGGCCGGCGACGAGGCCGTCGATCGAGGCGCGGCTTTCGGCGAGCTTGGCGAGATCGGCCTCCAGGTCTGCGACAACAGGCTGCGATCGTCCGCGAGCTTGCCGGCATGACTGTCGATCAGGCCACGGATACCGCTGAGGTCATCCTCCAGCGCGCGGCTGAGCTCGCCCCGGTCTTCGGCGAGCTTGGCGGAATGGGTCTCGATCAAGTTCCGAATGCGACGATGTCGGTCTCGAGCGCCTTGGCGAGCACCGCGCGACCTTCGGCGATCTTCTCGACCTGGCCGGCGACGAGGCCGTCGATCGAGGCGCGGCTGTCCGACAGCTTGCCGAGATCGGCTTCCAGCGCGCGCGCAAGAATGTTGCGCCCCTCAGCCAGCTTGCCGACATGACCAGCGACCATTTCGTCAATCATTGTACGGGCTTGCACGAGCCTGCCGGAGTCTTCGTTCAAGGCCTGAGACAGGCGGTTGCGACCTTCCTCGAGCTGTTCGAGGTGGCTTCCCAGCGAAGCGTCGATAGCTGCATGCGCCTCGTTGACCTTGCGCAGGTCATCTTCCAGCGCGCGCGTAATCAGGCTGCGGCCCTCGGACAGTTTCTGCACCTGATTGGCCACAGCGTCATCGATGCCGGCGCGACTCTCGGCGAATTTCGCGAGGTCCTCCTGCATGGCGGCGGCCATACGGTTGCTGCTTTCGGAGAGCTTCCGGCTGTGGTCTTCGATGGCCTCGTCGATGCCGGCGCGGGCATCGGCGAGCCGCTGGATGTCGGCGTCGAAGGAACGCGAGACAACGTGGCGTGCGGCCTCCATGCGACCGGCGAAATCGGTCGCGCGGGCTTCGAGCATGGACGAGGTCGACGAGATGATGTCGGCCATGTCGGCGCCGATCTGGGTCTTGCCCTGGTCGATCATCGACGACAGCTGGTCCTTGCTCTCGGCGAAGGTGTGGGCAATCTCGCGCGCGCGTTCGACGAGCGTCTCGTTGATCTGACGGGCGCGGGCCTCGAGCGCGGCATTGAGCTTCTGCGTGCCGGTGTCGAGCGCCTCGGCGCGCGTCTGGAACTCGCTGATCAGCGCCTGGCCGCGCTCGGCCAGCGTCCGCTCGATGCCGTTGAGGCTCGCTTCGAATTCGGAGCTCAGCGTGCGCGCCGCGCCGCCGAGCAGCGAGACCATGCCGGTGGTGCGGTCGTCGAGCAGGTCGGTCAGCGAGCGGGTCAGGCCATCCGTGGTGTCGGTCAGCTTGGCGATGCGGGTGTCGAGCAGGCTGGCGAAGGCCTCGCCCGAGGTCGACAGGCGGTCGGTGATCGTATCGAGCCGGGTTTCCACCGAATCGAAGATCGACATCGAGCTTTCATTGATGCGATCGATCAGCGTGTCGCCGGAATTGTTGATCGTCATCGACAGTTTGGTCGAGGCGTTGAGGATCGAGTCGCGAATGATGTCGCTGGCCGAGCCGATCTCATCGCGCAGCGTCTCATGGGCGCCGGCAATCGAGGCGCGCACGCGCTCGGCGTGGGTGACGACGGCTTCACGCTCGCTGCCGAGCCCGTCGACCAGCGAGCGGATGCGGGCCTCGTTCTCGGAATAGGAGCGCTCGATCTGGCTGACTTCGCTGTGGACGAGCGTTTCGAGCTCGACGGCGCGCGCCAAAGTGCGCTCGATGCCTTCGCCCATGGCCGCCACCTCGCGGCGAACGGCCTGGCCGATCATCATGACGCGGTCCTGGGCAAGGTTTTCCGGCTCGGCGAGGCGGAATGCCACTTCGGTCATCGATTGCGCGGCGATGCGCATTTCCTGGGCGCGCCGGATCATCGCGGCGAAGGCCCAGAACAGAATGACCGGGATAATCGCGGCGACCGCCAGCCCGATCAGCTCGGGGCGGGCGAAGAACTGGTCGAAGGTGCGGATCTTCCAGATGCTCGGGCCGAACAAAAGGTTGGCGAGGCCGCCGGCGCCCGCAATCCAGGCGAGCGAAATGAACGCTATCACCCAGTAGACGGTGCTCGACGCACGGCGGTTTAGGCCGTACAGAAGCGTGCGGTAGTCCTTTTGGCGATCGTCATTGGCCGGTGTGAAGCCTGGGGCCGGTGTGAAGCCTGGGGCCGGTGTGAAGCCTGGGGCCGGCGTGAAACCGGCCGGCTGCGAGGCGCGCGACTCGACCGGGCGCAGCTCTGCCGGCTTTGCCTGAGGCGTCGCGTTCGGAGCCTGGGCCTGTGGTTCATTTGCCGGTTCGATCCTCTGGCTGCGACCTTCGCGCGCCAATTCGTCCGCGGCCGCCGAAATCTGGGCCTCGAGATCTTCCATCGACGCCGCCATGTCGAGCCCGCCTTCGTCGCCGTTAAGGTCAAGGTCAAGCGCCTTTTCCAGTTCGGCGGCTACATCGCTCTCGAGGGATTTGGTCGTCGTCGGTTTCTTAGCCATGCCTTCGCTACCCTGTACTAGCTGCCGCGGGACTTATGATTTTGGCCTGAATCTGGCTTGTCTGGTCCCAGACAGGAGGCTGAAAATGGACGTTCGTATCGTAATGACACACTGGGGTAAAGAAAACATGCATTCCGGGCGATACGTAAAACTTTAAATATAAGGTTAACGGAAGCGTGATTTAGGCTGCCTCCATGACAACATTTTTCCCGGCCAATCGTTAACCCGATGGCGACGCGGATCGCCTATTTTTGTGGGCGCCGGCCGCCTTTTTTGGGGAGTTGCAGTGCGTATGCGTGGCGAAAGTGGAATCGCGTTTTCCATGCCAGGCGGCGACGTGTCGGGAACGGCAGGGTCGCGACCTGTGGATCTGGCTCATCTTGCGCGGCAGACGATGGATGACCGCGCGCTCGAACAGGAAGTGCTGGCGCTGTTCGTGCAGCAGGCGCTTTCGGTACGCGACAAGATCCTCGATGCCGATGCCAAGGAGCGGGTGCTGCTTGCGCACAGCCTGAAAGGCTCGGCGCGCGGCATCGGCGCCTTTGCCGTCGCCGAATGCGCCGCGACCATCGAAAAACAGCCCGAGGATGCCCGCACCCTGAAGAAGCTCGGCGTGCTGATCGAGGAAGTGCGCGACTTCATTGCCGCCATCAGCCGCTAGCGCCGGCAAAGCCTTCTGAAAAAACGTCATGCAGTGGCGTTTTCGCGCCGCAGTTGACTTGTCCGGCGGAGTGATTATCTCGGCTGCGACTCCTTCAGGTGACAAATGACCAAGCTGACTTTCATCGCCAATGACGGCACTCAATTCGACGTGGAGGCCGAGAACGGCTCGACCGTCATGGAAAACGCGATCCGCAACGCGGTGCCCGGCATCGAGGCGGAATGCGGCGGCGCCTGCGCCTGCGCGACCTGCCATGTCTATGTCGACGAGGCATGGACGGCCGAAGTCGGCGAGCCCGAGGCGATGGAGGAGGACATGCTGGATTTCGCCGACGACGTCCAGCCGAACTCGCGCCTGTCTTGCCAGATCAAGGTGCGCGACGCGCTCGACGGCCTCGTCGTCCGCGTGCCCGAACGCCAGGGCTGAACCAACTCTCCATTTTCCAATTTTTCCCGTGGCTGCTTGGCAGCAGGCCATTGCTCATGCACTGTCCCGCGGTTTTCACTACAGCGCCGCGCGTCCGAATGGACGCGCAAAGGACGCTGTAGCACTTTGATTGGCGCATGATCCTTTCCGAAAATCGATTCCGATTTTCGGGGTCATGCGCAACGGGGCGGAGTTGATGACGGACACGATCAAGACGGACGTACTTGTTGTCGGGGCAGGGCCGATCGGCCTGTTCGCCGTGTTCGAGCTCGGCCTCTTCGACATGAAATGCCATCTCATCGACATCCTCGATCGTCCCGGCGGACAGTGCGCCGAGCTCTACCCGGAAAAGCCGATCTACGACATTCCCGGCTGGCCGATCATCACGGCGCAAGGTCTGGTCGACAAGCTGATGGAGCAGATCCATCCGTTCAAGCCGGAGTTCACCTTCAACCGCATGGTCTCCAGCCTCGAAAAGCTCGAGGACGGCAGTTTCCGCGTCACCACCGACGAAAATGAAGTGTTCGCGGCGAAGGTGGTGGTGATCGCCGCCGGCGGCGGGTCGTTCCAGCCCAAGCGCCCGCCCATCCCGGGCATCGAGGGCTACGAAGGCAAGAGCGTCTTCTATTCGGTGCGGCGCATGGAGGATTTCCGCGGCCACGACCTCGTCATCGTCGGCGGCGGCGATTCGGCGCTCGATTGGACACTCAACCTGCAGCCGGTCGCCAAAAGCGTGACGCTCGTCCACCGGCGCCCTGAATTCCGGGCGGCGCCCGACAGCGTCAACAAGATGTACGCCATGCAGGAGATGAAAGAGCTGGAATTCCTGGTCGGCCAGGTGAGCGGCCTTGCCGGCGCCGATGGCCAGCTCTCGTCCGCGACGATCAAGGGCGGCCCGGACGGCGACATCGAGGTGCCTTGCACCCGCATGCTGCCATTCTTCGGTCTCACAATGAAACTCGGGCCGATCGCCGAATGGGGGCTGAACCTGCACGAGAACCTGATCCCGGTCGACACCGAGAAATTTCAGACATCGATCCCCGGCATCTTCGCCGTCGGTGACATCAACTGGTACCCGGGCAAGCTGAAGCTGATCCTGTCAGGCTTCCACGAGGTCGCCCTGATGGCGCAGGCAGCCAAGCGCATCGTTAGCCCAGGCGAGCGCATCGTCTTCCAGTACACGACCTCGTCGACCAGCCTGCAGAAGAAGCTGGGCGTCCACGATTAGCGTTTTGCGGCGCTACTCCGAGAGTACCGGCGCGGCGTGCTCGGCATGGCCGCGCAACGGCTTTTCCGGCATCAGCGCCAGCGCGACCAGCGCCAGGACAAGCGTGATGCCGGCGGTGACGAAGATCATCACGAACGGCGTCACCGAGGTGACCTCGATGCGGGTTAGCGAGCCCTCGGCTGCGAGCGGCAAGCCGTAGCCGAGCGCGACGGCGCCGAGCATGGCGACGCCAAGCGCGCCGCCCAGCGAACGCAGGAAGGTCAGCACCCCGGTCGCGACGCCGAGATGCGCGCGGTCGACCGCGTTCTGGACCGAGACGGTGCTGACCGGGAAAGTCGTTCCGGTGCCGAGGCCGATCAAGGTCGTCAGCACCTCGACTTCGAGCAGCGAAGCATGGCCCGCAATGGCACTGAGCCCGCCGATGCAAAGGATCGCGAAGACGATGCCGAACATGGCGATGCGCTTATAGTGGAAGAAGCGCGGGATGGTGCGGCCGCTGAAGGTTGCGCCGGCAACGGTGCCGAGGAGCAATCCAAGCATGGCCGTGCCGGACTCGCTGACAGAGAGCCCGACGACCGCCTGCAGATACACCGGCAGATAGACCGAGATGCCAATGCTTGCCGCTTGCAGCAGGAACATCGACAGCGTGCCGGCGAGCACGATCGGGTTGCTCAGCACTTCGAGCGAGACCAACGGTTCGGCGGCGCGGAGCAGCCGGACCGCGAACAGCGCCCAGAACACGGCCGAACAGGCCACCAGTCCAAGGATTTCCGCAGAGAACCAGGGATAGGTGCTGCCGCCCCAGTTGAGCGCCAGGAGCAGCAGCGCCGTGGCGATCACCAGCAGCACTGCACCAAGCCCATCGATGCGGTGGTGTTTGGCCGCAATCGGCAGCTTCTTCAGCGGCTTGTTGATGATCGCCATCGCCAGGAAGCCGAGCGGCAGGTTGATCCAGAAGATCAGCGACCAGTGCAGGTGTTCGGCGAAGGTACCGCCGAGCAGAGGCCCGGCAACGCTGGCGACCGCCCATGTGCCGGAAATCCAGGCCGCGTAGCGGGCCCGCTCGCGGGGCGGCACGAGGTCGCCAATGACAGTCTGCGTCAGGGCGAACAGGCCGCCGCCGCCAGCGCCCTGGATGGCGCGGCCGATGACCAGCACCAGCATGTTGGGGGCGAGAGCGCTGACCAGCGATCCCAGGAGAAAAATGAGCACTGCGGCATAGATGACTGGACGGCGGCCATAGACATCGGAAATCTTGCCGTAGAGCGGCGCCATCGCTGTCGCCGTCAAAAGATAGCCGGTGACGATCCAGGGCAGATATTCGGCGTGGCCGAGCGCGCGGCCGATCGTCGGCAGGGCAGGCGCGACGATGGTCTGGTCAAGCGCGGCCAAGAGCATCGACAAAAGCACGCCGCCGATGATGGCATTTTTCTCGCTCTCGCTCATCGGCGGCGAGGCTGGTGTTCCCATCGTCGTGCGATTGTCGACGGTCTGGTCCATGCGTCATTCTTTCAAAACAAAGGCTGGCTTTCAAAAACAAAGGCCGGCTTTCAAGGGCTGGTGCGCGGTCCGCAAGAAGCGGCCTGTCCGGGGCGTCTTCCCGCCTGTCGTTCGTGTCTCGTGTTTTCAAAGCCCGCCTGCCGGCGACCCCGCTGTATGTCGTGCGATATAGGCTGTTTTCGACCGCCGCTCGAAAGTTTTTCGAATCTGGCACTATGTTTCGGCGGCATTGGCCTTCGCCGGCACGCCGATCCAGCGGTCAGGCCGGCGGCAGTTGGCCGCTTTGGATGCGCTGCATCCGGTAGCGCAGGAGCCGGATGATCCGGCTCTCGAAATTGACGCTTTCAACGCGGTCGAACTGGACCTGGGCGCGGTCGTGCCTGGCGAGGATGGCGGCAGAGATCTCGGCGGCCTTGGCTTTCGCGGCTTCGCAGGTCTTTTGCGGATAAGTGGCCTTCAGCGCGTCCTCGAGCTCGCTGGCATGGTTCTTGGCGATCTCGACATGGCGCTCCTCATGGCGTTTGATGTCCGCCGAAAGCGTGTCCCAGAACAGCCTCACATCCGGGTCGGCCTTGCGAGGCCGCCGCCATTCCGGAAGGATCACCTTGACCTTCACGGTCACCTGCGCATTCGCGATCCGGCAGGAATTCGCCGTCTGCGCGTAGCTGACGCGGGTGGTGAAAGCCATCTGCGTGGCGCCCGGATGCCTGGAGCCGGTGCTCTTCACCTCAGGGCCGTTCTTCGTCAGCTGCTTTTCGATGTCGTCCAGCGTGCGGCCGCCGACGCTGAAATAGCTGTAGGTCTTGACCAGGCTAGCCGCGCTGGCCGGCATGGCGGCGAGCGAAAGGATCAGGGCGCAGAGCAGGGGACGGTTCATCATGTTGCCTCTTCAGCCACCTTGCTTTACGGCCGTTGCCGGCGCAACGGAATTGATTTCGCGCGGATCACACATGGTTGATGGACAATGACGACAAGGCGATGGCAGCTGGCGCATGGACGCCATCTCGACCTCGGTGCAAAAGCAGTCGTCGTTGGCATCCTCAACGTCACGCCGGACAGCTTTTCCGACGGCGGGCTGTTCATCGCGCCGGAGAAGGCGATAGCCAGGCGCGCCGCATGGCGGAAGAGGGGGCCGCCGTCATCGATGTCGGCGGGGAATCGACGCGGCCGGGTTTTGCCCCGATCACCGCCGAGGAAGAGCAGGCACGGGTGCTGCCGATCATCGAGGCGCTCGCCGGATCGGGCGAGGCGCTGATTTCGGTCGATACCTATCGCGAGGATACCGCGCGGCGCGCCGTCGCCGCCGGCGCGCATATCGTCAACGACGTCTGGGGCCTGCAGCGCGAGCCCGGCATCGCGCGCGTCGCGGCCGAGACCGGCGCTGGCCTCATCATCATGCACACCGGACGCGAACGGCAAAAACTGCCGGACGTCATCGAGGACCAGTTCCTGTTCCTGCGCAAATCGCTGGAGATCGCGTACGCCAGCGGTGTTGCGGATGGCCAGATCGTGCTCGACGCGGGCTTCGGCTTTGCCAAGGAGACGACGGAAGAAAATCTCGATCTGATGGCGCGGTTCTCCGAACTCCTGGCGCTTGGCTTTCCGCTGATGGCGGGGACGTCGCGAAAGCGTTTCATCGGCGGCGTCACCGGGCGCGAGCCCGCCGAGCGCGCGGTCGGCACCGCGGCCACCAGCGTCATCCTGCGGCTCAAAGGGGCCGATCTTTTTCGCGTCCACGATGTCGCAATCAACGTGGATGCGCTGGCGGTGGCCGATGCTATGCTGGCGCGAGAAAACGACCTTCCGCCCGGACGCTGACCATGTATGTCATCCGCATGAAGAACTGCGCCTTCTTTGCCCGGCACGGTGTGCTGGACGAAGAGGAGACGCTCGGCCAGCGTTTTTATGTCGACGCTGAACTGACGGTCGAGCCCAGCCGCCCGCTGGAGGACGATTCCATCGAGGACACCGTCAATTACGGCATCGCCTTTTCGGTGATCGAAAAGATCGTCACCGGGCACCGCCGCTTCCTGATCGAGGCGCTGGCGCTGGAGGTGGCGAAGGCGCTTGCCGCGCGGTTCCCGCAGATCAGGAAGGCCGAGATCACTGTGCGCAAGCCGAACGCCCCGGTGCCGGGCGTGCTCGATCATGTCGAGGTGACCGTTGTCTGGCCAGAATAGCGTCGTCTACCTCAGTCTCGGCGGCAATCTCGGCGATCCGGCGAAATCCATGGCCGCAGCGCTTCGCATGCTGGACGGCGACGACAAGACACGCATCACCGCCGTCTCCTCGCTCTACCGCACGCCGCCCTGGGGCAAGCTCGACCAGCCGGATTTTCTGAACGCCGCCGCGGCTGTCGAAACTTCGCTGTCGCCGCGCGCCTTGCTCGACCTTTGCCTGGACGTCGAAAGGCGGTTGAAGCGGGTGCGCGAGGAACGCTGGGGGCCGCGCCTGATCGACATCGACATCCTGGTGTTCGGCGACCGGGTGATCCACGAGACCGGACTTGAAGTGCCGCATCCGCGCATGCTGGAACGCGCCTTCGTGCTGGCGCCGCTGGCCGAGATCGCTCCCGAGCTCGCGGTCGGCGGCAGAAGCGTGTCGGAGCGACTTGGCGCCGTCGATACGTCTGGTATCGAGCGGCTGCCGTCCGGCCGGGAGTGGTGGCTGGACTGACTTTTGTATTTTCGCAATTCCGGACGAAACCGCAAGGCACTTTTCCTGGAATTGCTCTGAAATCAGCCGGAGAAGCCGCCGTTGTCGAGAAATATCTTTTCCCCGGCCGTCGTTTCGCGGCCGAGCATTCTGTTCCGGTGCGGGAAGCGGCCGAAGCGTTCGATGATCTCCAGGTGCTCCTTGGCGTATTTGAGATAGTCCGGCGCCCTGGCGGCCGTGAGCTCCACCGACCGTTCCTGGTCGGCAAGCAGTTCCGAATGCTCGAACGGCAGATAGAGGAAGACGCGCACGATCTCGTCGAGCGCCAGATCCTGGCCGGCGGCGATCGCCTTGTCGGCGAAATGCCTGGCCAGCGGATCGGTCGCATACATGTGTCCGGTGCCGCGGAAGCAGTTGCGCGGAAACTGGTCGAGCAGGATCATCAGCGCCAGCGATCCCTCGGCATGCGCGTTCCAGTCGTCGCATTCGCGCCGCGCAGCGGCATAATGCAACTCGAGGAACTGGTTGTGGAAACCCGCGTCGAACGCGTCGTTCTTCTCGAACCAGGCGTCCTCGCCGGCGTCGCGCCAGAATTTGGTGACGGAAAGCGCCCGCGCGTCGAGCTCTGCCATGTCTACCCTTTCAGTTCTTCGTCTCTGCCTTGTTCAGCACGCCGGCCGTCTCTTCGTTCAGCGCCCGGCCGGCGCGACGCGGCTGGGTGAGCGGCGTCGGGATCGGTGTGCCGATATTGCCTTTCAGGAAGCGCTGGCCGGCGCGTACGCCCTCGGCCAATTGCGTTTCAAAGCGCGCTTCGTCGCGGCGGCGAACGTCCTCGATGACCTCGGCGACCTCTTCCGGGTCGACGCCCAAGGATTCCAGCGCCGAGCCACCGAAGACCAGCGCCGATTCGAAGGTCTCGCGCAGCTGATAATCGACGCCGGCCCGGACAAGCTGCAGCGCGGTGCCGCGATCGAAGGCGCGTGCCAGAACGGTGACCAGCGGGAATTCGGCCTTGATCAGCTGGGCAATGCGCACCGCTGCGTCCGGCTTGTCGACACAGATCAGCACCGCGCGCGCCCGGCCGGCACCGGCTGCATGCAGGATGTCGAGCCGCGTGCCGTCACCATAATAGACCTTGAAGCCGAAATCGGCCGCCGCCTGGATCATCTCGACCTCATTGTCGATGATCGAGACGTCGAGGCCGCGCAAAAGCAATGGCTGGCTGGCGATCTGGCCGAAGCGACCGAAGCCGATGATCAGCACGCTGCCGGTGAGGCCGTCGGCGATGTCGACGCCTTCAAGAGATTGCTCGTCGCGCGGCGTGAGGTAGCGCAGCACCACTATGGCGAGTGGTGTGAGCACCATGGAGATGATGATGATGGCGGTCAGTGTGGCGTTGGCCTGGCCATCGATGATGCCGACCACGGCCGCCGAGGAATAGAGCACGAAGGCGAACTCGCCTCCCTGCGCCATGAAGACGGCGCGTTCGAGCGCTTCGCGATGGCCGCTCTTGAGCATGCGCGCGACGATGTAGATGCCGAGCGCCTTCATGATCATGTAGGCGACGACGTAGATGGCGACGAGGCGCCAGTTCTGGGCGACGACGCCGAGGTCGAGCGACATGCCGACGGCCAGGAAGAACAGGCCGAGCAGGATGCCGCGGAACGGCTCGATATCGGCTTCGAGCTGATGGCGGAAGGTCGATTCGGACAGAAGCACGCCGGCGAGGAAAGCGCCCATCGCCATCGACAGGCCGGAGAGCTGCATGGCCAAAGCCGACCCAAGGACCACGAGCAAGGCCGCGGCGGTCATCACCTCGCGGGCGCGGGCATCCGCCAGGATGCGAAACAGCGGGTTGAGCAGATAGCGTCCCGCCACCACCAGCCCGACGATCGCGGCGATGCCGATGCCGACCTCGATCAGCCGCTCGGACAGGCTGGTGTCGGCGCCGCCGGGCGCGAGGAATGCAACCAGCGCCAGAAGCGGCACGATCATCAGTCTTCGAGCAAAAGGATGGAGACGATGCGCTGGCCTTTTGGCGTTGCGATCTCGCCGCGCTCCTCGAGCAGCTGCATGACGATCGCCGTCGAGGTCAGCACGAAGCCGGCGCCGGCGACGAAGGACTGCGCAATAGGGAAGCCTCCGGCCAGCCCGACAAGGGTCAAGAGAACTGCGCAGACTCCCACCTGCAGCGCACCGAGGCCAAAAATCTCGCGGCGCAGGCCCCAGAGCCGCGACGGCTGCATTTCAAGGCCGATGATGAACAGGAACATGACGACGCGAGCTCGGCGACGTGGAGGATGGCTTCCGATTCGGAAAAGACGCGCAGCCCGAACGGCCCGATGACCACACCGGCGGCGAGATAGCCGAGGATGGAGCCCAGCCCCATGCGCTTGAAGATCGGCACGGCAACGACGCCGGCAGCAAGCAGCGCCACCACCTGTACGAGATCGCTGCTCGATGCTTCAGCCGCCATGCCTGTCGTCCCGTTGTCTCGAAGCACTCCTTGCATGCAGCGGGAGCGAGAGGCAAGGGCAGCGAGCCTGGCAGGAAGAGCAGGGCCATTGGCACGAAACAAACGTGGCGCCGCTCCGGCAAACTCCTGTTGCAGCCTCGTTACACAAGTTTACGCGGCCCGGTCGTTGCGTGCCGCCACAATCAGAGGTTATGGCACGGTCGGCTTCGGCCATTGGGAGGCAGCGGCGATGGGCCGCTGCCTTTTTTGAGGAGATGACTGACATGAAGAAGTTTTTGCTCGTTGCCGTTGGTGTTGCGGCGCTGGCCGTTTCGGCCTGTTCGAAGGGACCGGAATGCACGCAGGAGATCGCCACCAAGAAGGCGCAGGACATGGCCGCCGCGCTGCAGGAAGCGATCACCAAGGATCCGAGCAAGGCGGCCGACCTGACGGCCAAGGTGCAGGCCGTGACGACGAAATACCAGAACGCCACGACGCTGGACGAAGCCTGCAAGGCCTATGACGAAGTGACCGCCGCCATCAAGGGTTGAGCGAAGTCAAAGCGAAAGAGGGCGGCAGCCACCGGCTGCCGCCTTTTGTCTATGAGGTCGGGCTCGCCTGCTCAGTTTTTGGCGATGGAGCCGACTTCGACCGCGTCGACCCGCTTCAGGCTCATGCCAATGACCGGCACCAGCTGCTTGTTGACACGCACGGCGACCGTCACGGTCATCGAATTGTCGTCGGGGATACGGGCCTGCATGACGCCGTTCAGCTGATTGCGGTTGATGGTGAAGACCACCTTCTGCGGGTCGACGACATTGCCGCCGATGATGTCGAGCCCGTTGCCGGCCGAGCCACCCATGAAGTTGCCCTTGTAGCCATCGCGGCCCTTGCGTTCGACGGTCGCTGACATCTTCTGGGTGAAGACGCCGACCCGGCAGTCGCCGTCGAGACTCATGCCGACCTTGCCGTCAGGCGTGGAGCCGTTGAAATTGCAGGTGAATTTAGTGCCCTTGTATTTGCCGGCGATGATTTCGCCAGGGCCAACCCATTTGCCTTCCACCGAACGGAAGAACTGCTTGTCCGGCTCTGCGCCAAAGGCCTTTTCGACGAGGCCGAGCGGTGCGGCGAGCGCAACCGTCACGGGCAGGACGCAGGACAAGATCACGCTTTTCATGGACGACACCCGGCACGACAGAGTCTGTTCTTGGGACAGGAACGACCATGAACAAGATTGGTTAATGCTTCGTCACCGGTGGCTGTTTCGGCATTTACCTTACTGCTCCATTTGACCATCTTTTCGCGTTGCGAACGAGGTCAGCGCCGACAGGAAATCGCCAAGGCCAGGGCGCTTGACCGCGATGAACGGCAGCGGGCGCGCCGTCTCCATCGCAGCAATGCCGATGCGTGCCGTCATCATGCCGTTGACCACGCCTTCGCCAAGCTTTGCCGAAAGTTTCGCGGCGAGGCCGTGACCGACGATCTGCTGCACGAAACTGTCGCCGACGGCGATCGAGCCGGTCACCGCCAGATGGGCGAGCACGCCGCGCGCCAGCCGGAAGAAGCCCAGCGTGCCAGGGCGGCCGCCATAGAGTTCCGACAGGCGCCGGATCAGTCGGCCGGCCTCGAACACGACATAGGCGACATCGACGAGCGCGCGCGGGCTGACCGCCGTCACCAGCGAGACGCGCTTTGCCGCCTCCAGGATCATCGTCTTGGCGCGGGCGTCGAGCGGCGAAAGGATCTCGGTTTCGGCAAGCCGCACCAGATTGCCGCCGTCGATGATTTCGTCGCGCAGTTCAGCAAGCGAGCGGCGGCCGGCCGCCGTCTCGGGTTTTGCCGCGACAAAAGCGGAAAGCTCGTCGACTAGGGCGCGGGCGGCCTTGGGGTCGTCGCGCGCCACCGCATCCAAGGCACGTCGCTGCAGCTTTTCGACTTCGGCGAGGCGAGCGATGGCCAGGAATTCACGGATCAGGATGACCAGCAGCGACAAAAGCGCGACCGCCGCCATGCCGGCCGCCAGCCAGCCCAGCCATTCGGCGCGCGCGAAGAGATCGCGGATGAGCCGGTCCGTCCACAGGCCGACCGCGAGCGAGACAAGCACGCCAAACGCGCCGAAGAACAGGCGAGCGAGCAGCGAGCGTTTCCTTGGAGCGGTCGTTGGCGGCGGCGCGGCCTGTTCGATGTCCGGCTCGTCGAAGACGTCGATCTCCGAAGGAATGACGACCGCGACATCGGATCTGGCGGCGCGGGGCCTGCGCATGGGCTGTTCGTCGGCACGATGCTTGGGCGTCGCCTCCTGCCTTGGCGCTGGCTCCGGCTCGATGCGGAAGGCCGCCGGTTTGCGGGGCGGGGTCATGCCAGATGATCTCCGATCAGGAACTGCAGCGCGCGGTCGAGCCGGATATGCGGCAGCGAGAGCGTGACGCCTTCGGCCGTGCACTCGAGCTTCGGCGGACGGAACCGCACGAAACGGATTGCCGGCTCGTTGCTTTCAGCTTCCGGCCCGGGGCCTTTGGCCTGCGGCCCGGGAAGGTCGAACACGGCATCGACCTTTTCCGGCAAGTCACCGGGGAATATGGCGGTTTCGGTCTTGCCGTCGAATGTCTCGCCGTCGATCGTCTCGCCCTTTAATGGCGTGCCTATGATCACCGGCAATGTCTCGCGGCCTTGCTTGACCGTGCCTTCGCGGGTCGAGCGCACGGCCGCCATGGCGACGACGTCGACATCGGCGCCGCTGAAGTTCGCCCGTGCTACGGCCCGGTCCGCCAGCCGGCGCACGATCGCCTGCAGCCGGTCGTGGCTTTCGTGGTGCAACTGGTCGGCCTTGGTCGCCGCCACCAGGATGCGGTCGATGCGCCTCGAAAACAGGTCGGTGACAAAATTACCTCGTCCGGGCCGGAAGCAGGAAAGGATTTCGGTGACGGCCCGTTCGAGGTCGGCCATGGCGGCAGGGCCGGCGTTGAGCGCCTGCATGGCGTCGATCAGCACGATCTGGCGGTCGAGGCGGGTGATATGCTCGCGAAAGAACGGTTTTACGACATGCGTCTTGTAGGCCTCGTAGCGCCGCTCCATCATCGCCTGCAACGACCCAGGGCGCCGCCGTTCGGACAATTTCATCAGCGGTGCGAAGGTCAGCGCCGGCGAGCCTTCGAGATCGCCGGGCATCAGGAAACGGCCGGGCGGCAAAGTCGAAAGCGCGCGTTCGTCGAGCTTGCAGGCCTTGAGGTAGGCGGCGAAGCTTTCGGCGAGACGGCGCGCCGTCATCTCGTCGGCGTCGGCGTCCGGGTCGATCGAGGACGCCAATTCCCGCCAGGCACACGATAGGTCGGACCGCACGGGCAGTGCCGCCAGCTCGACCGCCTCGCGCGAAAAATCGGTGAAGGACTTGCCGAGCAGCGGCAGGTCGAGCAGCCATTCGCCGGGATAGTCGACGATGTCGACCGACAGCTTTCCCGCCGAGAACAAGCGGTTCCAGCCGGAGGCTGATTCATATTCGATGGTGAGCCGCAGTTCGGAAATGGCGCGCGTCGAATCCGGCCAGACGCGGTCGTCGACCAGGGCGGCTATATGGTCCTCGTACTGGAAGCGCGGGACGGCGTCGTCCGGCTGCTCCTCGAGGAAGGCGCGAGCGATGCGGCCCGATTTCTGCGCCTGGAACAGCGGCAGCCGGCCGCCATGGATCAGGTTGTGCACGAGAGCGGAAATGAACACCGTCTTGCCGGCACGGGAAAGACCGGTGACGCCGAGACGCAGCGATGGGGAGAAGAGCCCCGCGGCGCGGCCCGACAACGTGTCGAGCGCAATTCTCGCCTCGTCGGTGAAAGTGGTCAGCGATGATGCCAAATCTGCCTCTGGGTCGCCCGTCAGGGTCCGATATAGGCCTTGAGCAGGGCGTTTGAAATGGTCTCAGAGACCGGCGGGGGTCAGAAAGGCTTCGAGATAGCCTGTGCCCTGCGCCGCGTCGGCGAGATCACCGGGAAAGCGCACAACGGCGAGGCCCGAGGTCGGAAAGCCGTGGTTCAGCATGCCGCGCGCGGTCTCGTCGCCATCGCCCGACACCGCCATGGCGAGGTCCTCCGTCATCGGGTTGTGGCCGATCACCAGCAACGAGCCGGCTCCGCCATTCTTGCGGATGATGTCGAGGTAGCCGGCGGCATCCTCGCTGTAGAGCGTGTCGAAGAACATGATCCGGCCGGTGTCGGTGCGGCCCGCAAGGCCTTCCAACGTCTGCCGCGCCCGCTTGGCATTGGAGCAAAGCGTGACATCAGGCACATAGTTGCGGGCCCGCATGGCATCGCCCATCGCCTCGGCGTCGGCCATGCCCGATTCGTCGAGCGGACGATCGAAGTCGCGAACGCCCGGCAACGCCCATCCGGCCTTGGCATGCCTCAACAGATAAAGTCTGCTCAATCCATCCTCACTGCTGCCAAGCAACGAAAATCCGCCCAAGGCGTTATGGGATTAGCCACGAGAAGCGTCCCATGCACAATGGCCGGCATCGCTCAGCCATAGCGAATCGTACAGGAATTCGGCTGTGCCCTTACTGTGACAGGGCTCGGCTGTGCTGGCCTCCCCCGCACTAACAATTGCGTGAAACTGTGGCCGATTGCGCTTGTGCAGCCTTCGGTCCGCGAATATATAGGCGCAAATTGGGTTGTTGGGTGAGTCGAATGAACGATATCGTTACCGCCGATTACGTACCCTCCGAAGACGAGCCGTTCATGAACGAACGGCAGAAATCTTACTTCCGCATGAAGCTTATCACATGGAAGAACGACATTCTTCGCGAAGCGCGTGAAACCCTCGAAATCCTTCAGCAAGAAAACGCCAACCATCCCGACCTAGCCGACCGCGCCTCTTCCGAAACCGACCGTGCCATCGAACTGCGCGCCCGTGATCGCCAGCGCAAGCTGATCTCGAAAATCGATTCCGCGCTGCAGCGCATCGACGAAGGCACCTACGGCTATTGCGAGGAAACCGGCGAGCCGATCGCGCTGAAGCGGCTCGACGCCCGACCCATCGCGACGCTGTCGATCGAGGCGCAGGAGCGCCACGAGCGCCGCGAGAAGGTCTACCGCGACGACTGACGCGGGGCAGGGCAGGCATGAGTTTGCAAAATGGCCGGATGTTCCGGCCATTTTCTTTTCGGCCGCCTTTCACAAACTGCAGGTGAGCCGCCGGTTATTCGCCCAGCGCACCCATCGACAGGTTGACGGTGGTTCCCGTCATCCCGCTTGCCCGATCCGAGGCCATCAAGACCGCCATGCTCGCCACCTCGTCCAGCGCCATGACGCGCTTGGGATGGGTGGTGCCGGCGAGATAGGCCTGGAATTGGTCCCAGTTCATGCCCGAAGCCTCCGCCTTGACCTCGAAGACATCGCGCATCGTGCTGGTCTCGGGAAGACCGTGCGGCCGCAGGCCGACCACACGGATGCCTAGCGGCGCGAGTTCGTAGGACAGGTCCCGCGTGAGAGCTTCCTTGGCCGCCTGCGCCGGGCCGTAGCCGCCGTTGAGCGGGGTCCCGATCCGCGATGGCAGCGCGGTGACGGTCATGATCACCCCGGATTTCTGCGGGATCATATACTTGGCTGCCGTGCGCGCCGTCAGGAAATAGGACCTCGTATAGGCCTCGATCGCCAGCGAGAATTGTCCGACGGCCATTTTGGCCAGCGGCACGCCCAATATCGCCGCGTCCGCCACACCGATGGCGTTGAACGAAATGTCGATACGGCCGGTCTTGTCGACCACCGATTGCAGGTGGGTCTCGACGGTTGGCTCGTCGAGCGCGTCCACCACCGCGGCCTCGGCGACGCCCCCGGCCCAAACAATGTCTTTCACGGCGGCCTCGACGGGCGCCTTCGTGTGTCCGGTCAGAAAGACCTTGGCGCCCTCGCTTGCATATGCGCGTGCGACGGCACCGCCTATCGCGCCGCCGGCGCCGTAGATCACCGCGATCTTGCCCTTTAGCAACATGTCCTGTTCCTTTCGATTTTTGCTTACTGGCCGCTCGAGCGCATCGGCGCGTTGGAGCCGTCCGTTGATAGAGACACCGCCACATCGCAAAACTGGGCGCCGCCCATTTCAGGCCGGGGCCGGTGTCTAAAGGGGATGAGGCGACAGGAGGCGGGGAGAGCGCGATGACGAGTATGGCCGATCTGATCGAGAAGGCGCGGGCAGGCGATGACGAAGCGTTCCGGGAACTGATTGCGCCGCATCGACGCGAGCTACAGCTGCATTGCTACCGCATGCTCGGGTCCTTCCAGGATGCGGAGGATGCGCTTCAGGACACGCTGCTGTCGGCCTGGCAGGGTTTTCACGGCTTCGAAGGGCGCGCCTCGCTGCGCACCTGGCTCTACCGGATCGCCACGAACCGCTGCCTCAACGCCCGGCGCACCGCCAGCCGGCGACCCGCGAAGGCTTGGGATATCCCCGGCGTCGAACCGCCCCAGCCGACCGGGCTCGGCGAGGTCGTCTGGCTGGAGCCGTTTCCCGACAGCCTGCTTGACGGCGCCTTCGACGCGCCGCCCGGTCCGGATGCGCTCTACGAGCGGACGGAGTCCATTTCACTGGCCTTCGTCACCGCCATGCAAGTGCTGCCACCGCGCCAGCTTGCTGTGCTTATCCTGCGCGATGTTCTCGGTTTCAGTGCAAGAGAAGTCGCCGAAATGCTGGATTCGACTGTGGAATCGGCCAACAGCCTTCTCAAGCGGGCACGCGCCGGCCTGAAGCGGCGGCCGCCGCCACCGGCCGGCCGCGAACCGGCACCTGTCGCCCATTCAGCGCAGGAGAGGGCGATCGTGGCGAAGTTCGTCGGAGCCTATCAAGCCGCCGATCTTGATACGCTGGTGACGTTGCTGACCGACGACGTCTTCATTTCGATGCCGCCAATGCCGCTCGAATATCAGGGGCGGGATCTCGTGGTTCGTTTCTGCGCCGGCATTTTCGGCGCGGGGCGCAGGTTCGACCTCGTGGCCACAAGGGCCAATGGCCAGCCGGCCTTCGGTGCCTATCTGCGCGGATCCGACGGTATCAGCCATGGGATCGGCCTCATCGTGCTGACCCTATCCGGGGATCGGATCTGCGCCATGACCAGGTTCGAAAACAGCGTGTTGCCGTGGTTCGACCTGCCGCGAACGTTTCCACGCCGGTAAGCCACTGGCTATCAGGCCGTGTATTGCGGGGTCAGCGTTTGTGGCTGGCAAGCTCGCCGAGAAGTTTGGTCATCTCGTCGTCGAGCGAAGCTTCGCCGCCGGCTTGCTGCTTGCCGGCTTGGGGTGCGACTCGTCCAGCGATGCCTCGAGTTCGTTCATCAGCGTATCGTCGATCGAGTCGTTGGAGGGCGGCGGCGGGGCATGCCGGACGCTGCCGTTCGTTCCATAGGCAGGCAGCGGCATGACCTTCGCCGTTGGCGGGCTCGGCGCCACTGGCTTGGGCGGGGAGGTTGTCGTGCGTGGGCGGGCGGGCTCGCCAACCGGAGCCGGCGCCGGCGCCGGTGGTTGTCTCGCCGGTGCTGGCGCGGGCTGAGGCGCGCGCGGGCGCGGCGTGGCAGCCTGTTGTTGGCCGCTGTCGCCGGTCAGCGCCGGGCGGCGCGGTGCGGCCAGCCTTATGTCGCGTTCGACCACGACATCGGTCGGGCCGCCGATCAGGATCAGGTGTTCGATATCGTCGCGCCGCACCAGCACCAGCCGCCGGTGGCTGTCGACAGCGGTGGCATCCATGACGGCGAGCCGTGTCTTGCGGTTCCTGCCGCCGGCAACGAAGGTGCCGAAGGTCAGGTTGCGGACCACCTTGATAACGAGCAGGACGACGACCAGCAGGATAAGGGCTGCAAACGTCCACAGGATTGCAGCGACATAACCCGGACCCGCTACACTATCCAGCCACTGTAGCATCGGTGCACCCAATCGCCGTTTGTGAGGTGAGGCGACACTAGACCGTTGGGACTAGCGACCGCAAGTTCGCATCACGCATCGTGAACAGTTTGAAACATGAATCGTTGATTTTATCGGACATTTGCCGTCTGGGCCTTTTCCGCTACAGGAGAATGTGATTCAACCGGCCGTTCGCGGGTCGGGGCATCGGAATCACGAGCAGGGGGCACATGGCCAAGGAAACGCGCGGCGATTTCTATCCGGTACCGATCGTCGACCAAAACACGCGTCCGGGCGCCGTCACCAGGCTCGTCATCTTCATCGTCGTCTTGACCGGCGCTGCGATCGTCTTCGGGCTGTTTCGCGAACGCCTCGGCGATCCTTTCCTGCTCGGCATGCTGGGCGTGCTCGCCATGATCGGCGTCGGCTTCCTGTTTGCCACCGCGATCGGCTTCGTGCAGATCGCTCCGCGCTCGACCGGCGACGAGTTGTCGAAAGCCTTCGTCGATTCGATGTCGCAAGGTCTCCTGGTCACTGACACCAAGGGCCGCGTCGTCTACGCCAACCGGGCCTATGCCGACATGACGGGCGCTGCTTCGGCAGCCGACCTCAAGACGGTTGAGGGGCTGCTTTCGGATGTTCCCGAGGCCTCGATGACCATCTACCGGCTGGCGTCCGGCCTGCGCGACGGCCAGGCCGGCGACGGTGAGTTCCGCCTAGCCCAGTCGATCAAGCCCGGGGCCGAACCTGGCGCGCGCTGGTACCGTACCCGCGCCCGCGCCTTCAACGTGCCGGGTCAGCGGCTGCCGATGCTTGCCTGGCAGATCGCCGACATCTCGCAGGAGCGGGCGGAGCAGGAGCGGTTCTTCCTCGACCTGCAAAAGGCGATAGATCATCTCGACCACGCACCGGCCGGCTTCTTCTCCGCCGACCAGGAAGGCCGCGTGACCTATATCAACGCTACCCTTGCCGAATGGCTGGGCATCGACCTTGCCAGCTTCACCCCGGGCGCGGTGACGCTGCCCGAAATCGTCGCCGGCGACGGCATGGCGCTCGTCCGCTCGGTCAAGGCCGATCCCGGCACCACGCGCAATGCCGTCATCGACCTCGATCTTACGACAATGAGCGGCCAGGCACTGCCGGTCCGTTTCATGCACCGCGTTTCGGCAAGCCGCGAAGGCGTGAACGGGCCGACCCGCACCATCGTGCTCAACCGCACCCAGGGCGAGGATGCTTCCGCCGACCTGCGCGCCTCGGAGGTCCGCTTCACCCGCTTCTTCAATTCGACGCCCATGGCGATCGCCGGCGTTGACGCCAGCGGGCGCATCCTGCGCACCAACGCGCCGTTCCTGTCGCTGTTTTCGTCCGTCGTCGACCGCGACGCGGTCGACCGGCGCGTGCGCTTCGAGACCGTAATACATGAGCGCGACCGGCCGGCCTTCGCTGCCGCTTTCGAAAAGGCGCGGCAGCGGCAGGCCAATATCGAGCCGATCGACTCGCTGCTGCCCGGCAATGACGAGCGCCACATCCGCTTCTACGTCAACGCTGTCGCCGATGGCGCCAGCGGCGAAGGGGTTGAGGAATCCGCCATCGTCTACGCGGTCGAGACCACTGAGCAGAAAGCGCTCGAAGGCCAGATGGCGCAGAGCCAGAAAATGCAGGCGGTCGGCCAGCTTGCCGGCGGCATCGCGCACGATTTCAACAACGTGCTCACCGCCATCATCATGGCGTCGGACCTTCTGCTCACCAACCACCGTCCGTCGGACCCGTCTTTCCCCGACATCATGAACATCAAGCAGAACGCCAACCGCGCGGCGTCGCTCGTCAGGCAATTGCTGGCCTTCTCGCGCAAGCAGACACTACGGCCGGAAGTGCTCAACCTGACCGATGTGCTTGCCGATCTCCGGATGCTGCTCGCCCGCCTGGTCGGCAATGACATCAAGCTGAAGATCGATCACGGCCGCGACCTGTGGCCGGTCAAGGTCGACATCGGCCAGTTCGAGCAGGTGGTGGTCAATCTCGCCGTCAATGCGCGCGACGCGATGCCGACCGGCGGCGACCTCACCGTGCGCACCCGCAACGTCGCCACTGAAGAGTGCAAGTCTTTCGCCTATCGCGAGCTTACCCCGGCTGACTATGTGCTCGTCGAGGTAGAGGACACTGGCAGCGGCATCGCGCCGGACGTGCTGAAGAAAATCTTCGAACCCTTCTTCACCACCAAGGAGGTCGGCAAGGGCACCGGCCTTGGCCTCTCGATGGTCTATGGCATCATCAAGCAAACCGGCGGCTTCATATACTGCGATTCCGAGGTCGGCAAGGGGACGGTGTTCCGCATCTTCCTGCCGCGACACGTCGCGGAGGTGAAGAAGGCGAGCGAGCCTGTCGACACCGCCGCGGTCGCCGCGGTGCCGGCTAAGTCGGCCGATACCGTCAAGGACCTCTCAGGTTCGGCGACGGTGCTTCTGGTCGAGGACGAGGATGCCGTTCGCATGGGCGGCGTCAGGGCACTGAACTCGCGCGGCTACACAGTCCATGAGGCGTCGTCCGGCGTCGAGGCGCTGGAGGTCTTCGAAGCCCTCGGCGGCAAGGTCGACATTGTCGTGTCCGACGTGGTGATGCCGGAAATGGATGGGCCGACGCTGCTCGGCGAGCTACGCAAACGGCAGCCGGACATCAAGTTCGTTTTCGTTTCCGGCTATGCCGAGGACGCCTTCGCCAAAAACCTGCCCGCCGACGCGCATTTCGGTTTCCTGCCCAAACCTTTCTCGCTCAAGCAGCTGGCGACCATCGTCAAGGACGTGCTGGAATCCTAAAACAGCTATCGCTTGCACATTACGACGACCCTGTCATGATGGTAAACGGGATGGGTCCTATCATGGGGTGGTAGCGCGTGACGCCGCACATCGAGGCGGGCAGGGGCGATTATTCCGAAACGGTGCTGCTGCCGGGCGACCCCGAGCGCGCGCAATGGATGGCTGAAACTTTTCTGGAAGCGCCGCGCTGCGTCAATCGCCGTCGGGGCGCCCTCGGCTTCACCGGCCGGTTTCGCGGCAAGCCCGTCAGCATCCAGGCAACCGGCATCGGCGTCTCGTCCTTCCTGATCTACGCCCATGAGTTGCTGGACTATCATGAGGCGAGGACGCTGATCCGCACCGGCACATGCGGCGCCCTATCGGAGGATGTCCCACTGCGCGGCGTGGTCATTTCCAGCGCCGTGCGCGCCGAGGGAGCAATCAGCGGGCAGGTCTTCGGGCTGTACCAACCGGCAGGGCCGGACGAGGCGCTGCATGCGCTGGCGCTGCAGCGGGCCGCCGATCTCGGCATCGCCTGCAGCGCCGGACTGACCATCTGCAGCGACGTGTTCCACCATCCCGATGGCCGTGCCCGGTTCGACGAGCCAAGGACGCTCGGCGCGCTGGCGGTCGACATGGAAACCAGCGCGCTCTACCGCATCTCCGCGCAGTTCGGCGCGCGCGCCCTGTCGCTGCTGACCGTGGTCGACCACGTCGTCACGGACGAGCAGACCGACTATTCCGAACGCCAGGCGCTGTTCACCGACATGACGCGGCTGGCGCTTGAAGTCGCCGTGTCAAGCTAGGCAGCTACCTGTTTCAGTGCTGCCGGTTCTTCAGCCGCAGGCCGGTGATCGCGCAGATAGAGCGCGCAGGTCGTACGGAGCATCGAGGCGAAGTTCGGGATCTGGCCGTTGATCTCGATCGCCTCGTCATAGAGGGTCGAGATGAATTTGGGCGTCGTCAGACCCTGGCTCTCGGCGATCTCGTCGAGGAGTGCCCAGAACGTCGCTTCGAGCTGGATGCTGGTCGAATGCCCGTCTATGCGGATCGACCTGTTGATCTGCCGGTAGCCTTCCGGATCCTGTCCGGCAAAGACTCTGCACATCGTTACCTCCCGTTATTGTTGGTCTTGGGCGCCGGTTGAACAGTGGCGCCTCTTGAATACTGCCTGCGCTTCCATTTTCGGCCGCGGAGCCGGCAACGGCAATCAGACTTTCGTCCTCAAAACTAGCGCGACACTAACCGTTTTCCGGCCGCAGGCGTGGTAATCGGCTGCCACCACCTTTTTTCGCCGGCGCGCATAATCGGATTCAAGAGCACGAAGAGCTGCGGAGTCCGATTTGGCAAAGGCGATCCACACCATGATTCGGGTTCTCGACGAGACCCGGTCGGTCGATTTCTACAGCAAGGCCTTCGGCCTCGATGTCGCGCAGCGGCTCGATTTCGAGACTTTTACGCTGATCTATCTCAGCAACGCCCAATCCCCGTTCGAGGTCGAGCTGACGGTCAACAAGGGCCGCACGGAGCCCTATGCGCTCGGCGACGGCTACGGACACCTCGCCGTCTCTGTCGTCGATCTCGACAGCGAGCACGACCGGCTCGGCGCTCTTGGGCTCAATCCGAAGAAGATCGTGGAGTTCAACCGCGACGGAGCGCTCATCGCCCGCTTCTTCTTCATCGAGGATCCCGATGGTTACAAGATCGAGGTCCTGCAGCGGGGAGGGCGCTTCCAATAGGGGACAACCAGCCGCGCGGACCGGCGCGGCGCCAGCACGGCATCCGCTCGAGGATGCGAACAGCAAGCAGGGAGGAAATTATGGTCACGATCTATGAAGGGAAGCCGTATGAGAGGCAGCTTGGCCTTTCTCGGCGCGAGCTTCTCAAACGCGGCGGCGCAGCGGCGCTTCTTATCATTTCCGGCAGCGCCGTCATCAGCCCCGAACATGCGTGGGGCCTGGAAACCTCGGCCTTGAAGCCGGAGACGATGGCGACGCTGATCCAGGTGGCGCGCGACATCTACCCGCACGACCAGGTGCCGGACAAATACTACGCCATCGCCGTCAAGGGTCATGACGAGACGGCCGCCAAGGACCCGGCCCACAAGGAACTGATCGAAAACGGCATTGCCGATCTCGACAAGAAGGCCGGCAAGGGCGGCTATCGCGGCCTTGGCTGGGAAGAGCAGCGTGTCGCGCTTCTCAAGGAGATCGAGAAGACACCCTTCTTCCAGGCGGTGCGCGGCGGCCTCGTCGTCAGCCTCTACAACCAGAAAGAGGTGTGGCCGATCTTCGGCTACGAGGGCGAGTCCTACTCCAAGGGTGGCTACATCGCGCGCGGCTTCAACGACATCGAGTGGCTCTGAGCCGCTCTGTCCCGAACCGCTTTTGACCGTTTTCATGGGAGGAAACCATGGCAGCACAATTTGATCTCAAGAACGACGGCGTGGTCGTCATCATCGGCTCGGGCGCCGGCGGCGGCACGCTCGGCAACGAACTCGCCCAGAAAGGCATCGACGTCGTCATCCTCGAGGCGGGCGCACGCCACGAATATGAGGATTTCATCAACGACGAGTGGGATTCCTTTACCCAGCTCGCCTGGAAGGACAAGCGCACCACCTCCGGCGACTGGCGCGTGGCGAAGGATTTTCCGAACCTGCCGGCCTGGATCGTCAAGTCGGTCGGCGGCTCGACCACGCACTGGGCAGGCGCGTCGCTGCGCTTCCAGGAGCATGAATTCAAGACGCTTTCGGCCTACGGCAAGGTGAAGGGCGCGAACCTCATCGACTGGCCGGTGACGCTCGCCGAAATGGAGCCCTATTACGCCAAGGCCGAAGCCAAGATGGGTGTCACCGGCACCAATGACTGGCCAAGGTTGCCAGGCAACAACAACTTCAAGGTGCTCAAGGCCGGCGCCGACAAGCTCGGCTACAAGGAATGCCACACCGGCAACATGGCGATCAATTCGGTCGAACGCGACGACCGCAACTCCTGCCAGCAGACCGGCTTCTGCTTCCAGGGCTGCAAATGGGGCGCCAAATGGTCGACGCTCTACACCGAGATCCCGAAGGGTGAGGCCACCGGCCATCTCGAGGTCCGGCCGAATTCGATGGCGATCAAGATCAACCACGACGCCTCGGGCAAGGTAACGGGCGTCGTCTATGCCGACAAGGACGGCAAGCTGCAGGAGCAGAAGGCCCGCATCGTCGCTGTCGCCGGCAACTCGATCGAGAGCCCGCGCCTGCTGCTCAACTCCGAATCGAGCAAGTTCCCGCACGGGTTGGCCAATTCATCGGGGCAGGTGGGCAAGAACTACATGCGCCACACCACGGGCTCGGTCTATGCGATCTTCGACAAGCCGGTGCACATGTATCGGGGCACCACCATGGCCGGCATCATCCGCGACGAGGCGCGTCACGATCCGTCGCGAGGCTTCGTCGGCGGCTACGAGATGGAGACGCTGTCGCTCGGCCTGCCGTTTATGGCGGCTTTCCTCAACCCCGGCGGCTGGGGCCGTTCCTTCACCACCGCGCTCGACCATTACGACCATATGGCGGGGCTGTGGATCGTCGGCGAGGATATGCCGCGCGAGGAGAACCGCATCACGCTGCACAAGGACGAGAAGGACGACCACGGCATGCCGATCGCGGACGTCCATTTCGACGACCATCCCAACGACACGGCGATGCGCGAGCACGCCTACAGCCAAGGCCAGGCTTTGTACGCCGCGGTCGGGGCGACCAGGACCTTCCCGACGCCACCCTATCCGTCGACCCACAATCTCGGCACCAACCGGATGAGCGACAAGGCTGACGACGGCGTCGTCAACAAGCATGGCCAGACGCACGACATCAGGAACCTGTTCGTTTCCGACGGCAGCCAGTTCACCACCGGCGGCGCCGAAAACCCGACGCTAACCATCGTGTCGCTGGCCATTCGCCAGGCCGACTACATCGCCGCGCAGATGTCGGCGAAAAGCATCTAATCCTCCCGACTGCCTGCTGGCGCGGGACCCCACCGGGTTCCGCGCCTTTTTTGTCGATCAGCGTTTCGTGCAGGTCGAAGCGGTGAAGGCGCCGTCCTGCTGCTTCATGATGATGTCGAAGGAGGGGCCACCCGGATCGTCCAGTGTCGCCTGGGTCAGCGAGATCGAGTTGCCGCCGCTGGTGTAGCCGCCGAGCGGACCCAGCCAACTGATCTCGCCATTGGCGTTCATCTGATAGTTGTAGGTTCCCGAGGTGCCGAAGGTCGCCGGGCCGCTGTAGACATTGCCCTTGATGGTTATGTCGCCGAGATTGAGGAACAGGCCGAGCAGGTAGACCTCGCAGTGATAGGTCCCGTCGGGCAGCTTGCCTTCGGTAAAGTCGGCACGGGCGCCGCCGGCGGCGGAGACGAGAAGCAGGAAGCTCAGGATGATGCGTAAGGCCATGACGTCGCTCGTTTGCGCGGCGACCTTGCCCCATTTTGCCACCGTCCCGCAACCGCCGCTCAATTGCCGCGTACGGAGCAGAGATTAAAGCTTAGGCATTTTTACCATTTGGGCAAAATCTAGGCATTGATGCGCAAAGTTTTCTCAATCCTTATTCATCCCGGATGCCCGATCCGTTCGACGGCTATCGGATAACCAATTGTAAACATTTGTCTATCGCTCCTCGCCTCCCCATGCCTCCGCGTTTGGCACGTCGCTTGCACCGCTATGTTGCGACGCAAAACAACCAGCTTGGGAGTGTGCAATATGAGGGGCAATTTCGCGACAATAACAAAAATGTTTTCGGCCGGCGTGGTCGCCGCCGGCCTGTCGATGTCGGCTCCCGCCAAGCGGCCGACGATACGATCAAGGTCGGCATTCTCCATTCGCTGTCGGGGACCATGGCGATTTCGGAGACGACGCTGAAGGACGTCATGCTGATGCTGATCGAAGAGCAGAACGCCAAAGGCGGCCTGCTCGGCAAGAAGCTCGAAGCGGTCGTCGTCGATCCGGCGTCCAACTGGCCGCTCTTCGCCGAAAAGGCGCGCGAGCTGATTTCGAAGGACAAGGTGGCGGCGGTCTTCGGCTGCTGGACGTCGGTGTCGCGCAAGTCGGTGCTGCCGGTGTTCTCAGAGCTCGACAACATCCTGTTCTACCCCGTCCAGTACGAGGGCGAGGAGAGCGAGCGCAACGTCTTCTACACGGGTGCTGCCCCAAACCAGCAGGCGATTCCTGCCGTCGACTATCTGATGAGCGCCGATGGCGGCTCGGTGAAGCGCTGGGTGCTCGAAGGCACCGACTACGTCTATCCGCGCACCACCAACAAAATCCTCGAGGCGTATCTCAAGTCCAAGGGCGTGCCGGCCGAGGACATCATGGTCAACTACACGCCGTTCGGTTTCTCCGACTGGCAGACCGAGGTCTCGGCGATCAAGAAATTCGGCTCGGCAGGCAAGAAGACGGCGGTCGTGTCGACCGTCAACGGCGACGCCAACGTGCCGTTCTACAAGGAACTCGGCAACCAGGGCATCAAGGCCGAGGACATTCCGGTCATGGCCTTCTCGGTCGGGGAGGAAGAACTGGCCGGTCTCGACACCGGACCTTTGGTCGGCCATCTCGCCGCCTGGAACTACTTTGAAAGCATCGACACGCCTGACAACAAGAAGTTCATCGACGACTGGCACAAGTTCATCAAGAACGACAAGCGCACCACCAACGATCCGATGGAAGCCCACTATATCGGCTTCAACATGTGGGTGAAGGCGGTCGAGAAGGCCGGCACCACCGATCCGGACAAGGTCATCGACGCCATGGTCGGCGTTTCGGTGCCGAACCTGACCGGCGGCTATTCGACGATGATGCCCAACCACCACATCACCAAGCCGGTGCTGATCGGCGAGATCCAGGCCGATGGCCAGTTCGAGACCGTCTCGCAGACGCCCGGCCTCGTCATGGGCGACGAATGGTCCGACTACCTGCCGGATTCCAAGGACCTGATCTCGGATTGGCGGGCGCCGCTTCGCTGCGGCAACTTCAACGTCGCCACCGGCAAGTGCGGCGGCAAGGGCACCAACTGATCACGTCCGGACGTTGGTCCGTGACCCCCAGGTCTATCGGGTCGCGGTGTGGCCCCGCGATCCGAGACCGCTGCCCGGGCGGGCTTCGGCCGGCCCGGGCAAATCCTTCAAACCTTTGAGAACCGCTCGAAGACGATGATCCTGTTGCGCGCGATTGGCCTGATGATGCTGCTGACGATGGCAAGCCTGTTGCCGTCGAGCGCCGCCGAGGGCGATCTTCGTACCACCATCGCCAAATTCGCGACAGCCGCCAATTTCTCAGCCACTGAAGCGGTTGTGCGCGAGCTTGCGGCCAGCGGTGATCCCGCCGTCGAGCGCCCGCTCTCGGCGCTGGCCGACGGCAATCTCTATGTCCGCAAGGCCGATTCCCAGGTCTTCATCGGTAGGGAAGCCGGCGACGGCATCGAACTGCTCGATCCGCTGAGCGGCGAGAAGGCAGCCGACGCGGCCAAAGCCGACCTCGCCAAGATCAAGGTCAACAATGGCCTGCGCCGCACGATCCGCGATGCGCTGGGCACGCTGACGCTGCGCGCCAAGGATGCTGCCGTGCGTCTCGCCGCCGCGACGACGATGTTCAAGGCTCCCGATGCGGCGAATATCGAGCCGCTCGATGCCGCGATCGCCGCCGAGACCGAGCCTGCCGTCAAGGCGATGTTCGAACAGGCGCGCGCCGCGTCGGTGCTCGGCTCCGACAAGCCAGAGGCCGACAAGCTGGCCGCGGTCTCGATCATTGCCGGGCGCGGCGACCGTGTTGCTCTCTCGCTGCTGACCTCGGTCGAGGCCAGTGCGCAAGGCGCGGTCAAGGATGCGGCGGCCGGTGCCATCGGCCGTATCAATTCCACGCTGGTGCTGTGGGATGCCGGCCAGAACATCTGGTATGGCATCTCGCTCGGATCGGTGCTGCTGCTTGCCGCGATCGGTCTCGCCATCACCTTCGGCGTCATGGGCGTCATCAACATGGCGCATGGCGAGATGGTGATGCTCGGCGCTTACACCACCTTTGTCGTCCAGCAGGTCATCCGCACGTCGTTTCCCGGCCTGTTCGACTGGTCGCTCGTGATCGCGCTGCCGCTCGCCTTCCTTGTTGCCGCGCTGGTCGGCCTTGCCATCGAGCGCGGCATCATCCGCTTCCTCTACGGCCGGCCGCTGGAGACGCTTTTGGCCACCTGGGGCGTCTCGCTGATCCTGCAGCAGGCCGTGCGCACCATCTTCGGGCCGACCAACCAGGAGGTCGGCAATCCGTCCTGGATGTCCGGCTCCTTCGACATCGGCCAACTGGCCATCACCTGGAACCGACTGTGGATCCTGGTGTTCGCGCTCCTGGTGTTCGCGGTGCTGCTCTATGTCATGAAGCGGACGCCCTGGGGCCTGCAGATGCGCGCCGTCACCGCGAATCGCCGCATGGCTGCCTCGATGGGCATCAGGACGCCATGGGTCGACGCGCTGACATTCGCGCTCGGCTCCGGCATTGCAGGCATCGCCGGCGTGGCGCTCAGCCAGATCGACAACGTCTCGCCCAATCTCGGCCGCGGCTACATCATCGACAGCTTCATGGTCGTCGTCTTCGGCGGCGTCGGCAATCTCTGGGGGACACTGGTCGGCGCCTTCTCGCTCGGCATCGTCAACAAGTTTCTCGAGCCTTATGCCGGCGCGGTGCTCGGCAAGATCGTGGTGCTGGTGCTGATCATCCTCTTCATCCAGAAGCGCCCGCGCGGCCTGTTCGCGCTGAAAGGCAGGGCGGTGGAAGCATGATCACGCGAGGCTTATTCGGCGCCGACCGGCGCATCGCTGTCACGATCTTCGTCCTGCTGGCGGCGGCCATCATCGTGCCGCTGCTCAACCTTGCTGTTTCGCCGTCGAGCGCGCTCTACGTCCCACCCTATATTGTGGCGCTGCTCGGCAAGTATCTCTGCTACGCGCTGCTCGCCTTGGCGCTCGATCTGGTCTGGGGTTATTGCGGCATCCTCTCGCTCGGTCACGGCGCCTTCTTCGCGCTCGGAGGCTACGCGATGGGTATGTATCTGATGCGCCAGATCGGCTCGCGTGGCGTCTACGGAAACCCGACCCTGCCGGATTTCATGGTGTTCCTGAACTACAAGAAATTGCCCTGGTTCTGGTACGGCTTCGATCATTTCTGGTTCGCCGCTCTGATGGTCCTGACCGTGCCCGGCCTGCTTGCCTTCGTCTTCGGCTGGTTTGCCTTCCGCAGCCGTGTCACCGGCGTCTATCTGTCGATCATCACGCAGGCGATGACCTATGCACTGCTGCTCGCCTTCTTCCGCAACGACATGGGGTTTGGCGGCAACAATGGTCTGACCGACTTCAAGGACATTCTGGGCTTCAACGTGCAGGCCAATGCCACGCGCTCGGCGCTGTTCGCGGCGAGTGCGATCACGCTGGCTCTGGCGGTTCTTCTCACCGCCGCGATCGTCGGGTCCAAATACGGCAAGCTCCTGATGGCGGTGCGCGATGCTGAAAGCCGCACCCGCTTCCTCGGCTGGCGGGCGGAGAACGTCAAGCTGTTCGCCTTCACCGTCTCGGCGATCATGGCCGGCATCGCCGGCGCGCTCTACGTGCCGCAGGTCGGCATCATCAATCCCGGCGAATTCGATCCGGCCAACTCGATCGAGGTTGTGATCTGGACCGCCGTCGGCGGGCGCGGCACCATCGTCGGCCCGATCATCGGCGCGCTGCTCGTCAACGCAGGAAAATCCTGGTTCACCGGCGTGCTGCCGGAATTCTGGCTGTTCGCGCTGGGCGGTCTGTTCGTTGCCGTCACGCTGTTCCTGCCCAAGGGTGTCGTCGGCACGTGGGATAGCTGGCGCGGCAGGGCCAAGGCGTTGCGCGCCGCCTCGGTCGCCGCGGAAGCCGGCGCAGATCCCGTCGCGCCGCCGCCGAAGGTCGTGCGTTCGGCGGCGAGGACGCCAGGCGCCTGGTCGGCCTCCGGCCCCGAACCGCAGCCGGCGGAGTGAGCGATCATGAGCAAGTCGAACACCATCCTCTATCTCGACGGCGTCTCGGTTTCCTTCGACGGATTTCGCGCCATCAACAATCTGTCGCTGGTGCTCGACAAGGGCGAGATGCGCGCCATCATCGGACCCAACGGCGCCGGCAAGACGACGATGATGGACATCGTCACCGGCAAGACGCGGCCGGACGAGGGTGAGGTGTTCTTCGACGGCCAGGTCGATCTGACCCGGCATGACGAGGCCGAGATCGCCATGATGGGCATCGGCAGGAAATTCCAGAAGCCGACAGTCTTCGAGAGCCACAGCGTCGAGGACAATTTGATGCTGGCGCTGAACGGGCCGCGCTCGATCTTCCCGGCCCTATTCCACCGCCGCTCGGCCGCCGAGGCGCGGCGCATCGACGACATCCTCGGTATCATCCGTCTCGGCGACAAGCGCGGCGAGCTCGCCGCGAATCTGAGCCACGGCCAGAAGCAGTGGCTGGAGATCGGCATGCTCTTGGCACAGGACCCGAAGCTGCTTTTGGTTGACGAGCCGGTCGCCGGCATGACCGACGCCGAGACCGAGGAGACTGCTCGCCTGCTCAAGGACATTGCCCGCGACCATTCGGTGATCGTCGTCGAGCACGACATGCAGTTCGTGCGCGAGCTCGGCGTCAAGGTCACCTGCCTGCACGAAGGCTCGGTGCTGTCGGAAGGCACGCTCGATTTCGTCTCCGCCGACGAGCGCGTCGTCGAAGTCTATCTGGGGCGATGAGCATGGTCTGGCGGGTTCCGTTTATCGTTTCGATTTCGCTTTTCTGAAGCGCTGGAGAAGGGCTGACCATGCTTGAGGTCTCCAATGCCACGCTCCACTACGGCGCCGCCCAGGCGTTGCGGGGCGTCTCGCTGAAAGCCGGCACTGGCAAGATCACCTGCGTGCTCGGTCGCAACGGCGTCGGCAAGACCAGTTTGATGAGATCGATCGTCGGCCATCACCGGCTGACGAGCGGAAGCGTTGCCTTCGAGGGGAAGGCGCTCGACCGGAGCGCGGCGTATGATCGCGCCCGGTCGGGCATCGCATTCGTACCGCAGGGCAGGGAGATATTTCCCCTGCTCACCGTGCGCGAGAACCTGGAATCGGGCTTCGCGCCGCTGAGGCGCGGCGACCGCAATATTCCGGCGCACGTGTTCGAGCTGTTTCCGGTGCTGAAGCAGATGCTGTCGCGGCGCGGGGGCGACCTGTCCGGCGGCCAGCAGCAGCAGCTTGCCATCGGCAGGGCGCTGGTGATGCGGCCGAAGCTGCTGGTGCTCGACGAGCCGACCGAAGGCATCCAGCCCTCGATCATCAAGGATATCGGCCGCGCCATCCGCTATCTGCGCGACCAGGCGGGGATCGCCGTGCTTCTGGTCGAGCAATATCTCGACTTCTGCCGCGAGCTCGCCGACGAGGTCAACATCATGGACCGCGGCCTGATCGTGCACACTGGCCCGGCCGAGGATTTGGACCGGGCGGATGTGCGGAAGTTCCTGACAGTGTAGAATCTGTTGCTCAACTTCGGCGACATCACGAACCGATAGCAGGCCCAATATTTCTGCCGTTTAGCCCTGCCTAACTCTGGCGCCTCCAAAGCTGCGTGCTAGTCTTTTTCTTGGCCTTGGTGAGTCGGCCGCTTTCCGTACCAGTCGCGAGTGAAGGGGGAGGCGCTGGTGCCAGCCGGCAAGTTCCACGCAAGCGAACCTGCCTAGCTTTCCCAACAGTGATTGTCGGTCAACGCGTCCAACAAAGAACTTGCCAGGGGAAGGCGATGGAACGTTTTGTCGAGGATTATCAGAAGCGACGCCTCACTGAACGCGTGGATATCATGACAGCGATCAACATCCTTATGTCGCAAGGCTATGACGAGGATGATCTGCTCGGAGAAATAACCAAGGTTTTTTACGTCGACCTCGACGCCTACAATGAAGTGATCGGACACCACTGAGGATCCCGCCTGGGCCCTTCAAGCTCAACCGGCGCGGCGGAAGTCGAGCACCCGGTTGCGGCCGCCGCGCTTGGCTGCGTAAAGCGCCTTGTCGGCGGCGCTGAGCACCTTGTCGAAGCTCGTGCCTTCGTTGGTGCCGAAGGCGAAGCCGGCACTCACCGTGCATCTCAACCGGCCCGTCTCGGTTTCGATCGCCCGCGCCGCGAACGCGGCCCTGATCCGCTCGGCTGTACCCTCGACGGTCTCCGGCAAGGTACGTTTCAGCACAAGGGCGAATTCCTCGCCGCCCATGCGGGCAGCGACATCGTTCGGGCGCAGATTGCCGGCCAGTTCTTCGGCGAACACCTTCAGCACCTCGTCGCCGGCGGCGTGGCCGTACTGGTCGTTGATCGCCTTGAAGCCGTCGAGGTCGAACACCACCACGGCCATGAAAGCGCCGACCGGCAGCTCGCCGTGCAGGTCGAACAAAGCGCGGCGGTTGAGCAGCCCGGTCAGCGCATCGGTCTCCGCCTCGTGCTTGTGGTGGCGCGCGAGCCGTCCCTGATTGAGCGCCAGCGACAGCGCGCCGATGCCGGTCATCGAGGCGATGACGATGACCAGGCTGAGATCCTCCGCCCAATTGTTCGGCGCGTGGCCAAGCACCAGCTTGCCGTCCCATGCCAGCACGGCCGCGCACAGCACGAAGGACGCCGCGGTCAGCGAGTAGAGCAGCGCCACCCCCATAAGCTGCGCCGGCGCCTCCGCGCGGCCTTTCCAATAGTCATGCGCGGTGCCGAACAGAAGCAGCGCCGCAAGCGAATTCTCCAGCATGAAGCCCAGCCCGTCATAGTCGAGCGCCATGGGCGGCAGCGCCAGCGCGAAGGAGATGCTGGCGCAAAGCGCGATGCGCGGCAGCGGGGAACTGCCGGTCCGGAACTGGTAGGCGGCGCCCAGCATCACCGAGAAGCCGAGCAACAGCAGCGCCAGCGTCAGGACGCCAAGGGCTGTTCCGGGTATTTCGATATAGGCGTCATAAACAAAGACCTCGACTACCACCGCCAGCACGCTAATTGCCCATGTCAGCAGGAACTTGTCGGAACGGGCGGTCAGCCAGGTTCCGAACAGCGTGAGGCTGAGGCAGGCGGCGGAGAAACCGACGGCCAGCAGCAATGAGTTGTAGTCGAGCAGCATGCACTGGTCCTTGCCGGCGCCGGGCTTCTGCAACCTGGCGTAGGTGCATTCATGCAGCAAGGAAGTATCGATTACGTTACGATAGCGGTGAGGGCGCCATGATTCCCTAAAGCGCACGAAGCGATCTTTCAGAGTCGCTTCGTGCGCTTTAGATTTTTGATCTTACGCATGTCTTTGTCCCGAAACCGGTTTCCACTATCGGGAGACATGCTTAAACGTCAGAGGACCGCCATCGACAACAGCAGGATGATGCCGGCCGCCATCATCAGCAGACCCGGCCAATTCTGCGACAGGCCGAGGAAACCGAGTCCGCGCCGCCGCGGCTCCAGTGTCGGGCCCGGTGTTGCCAAGTTCGGCGCAGGGCGATCCGGCGCTGTAGGAGCTGGATCGCTCAGCGTCCGCGCCTCAGGGCGGCGCCGGCCATGTACACGACGCCGGCGATCGTGAGCAACGCACCGAGCATGACGATCATCTTTCCTCGCTCCTTTCCGGCGCTGCGGGATTTGGCGAGCGTTTTCGCGAGGTGGCAACCTCGCCGTCGAGATAGCTTTCGTGGTCTCCCGCGGGCGGCGGCTGAGACAGAACGGTCAAGACGTCCGGCAGGTTCCGACAAGCCGACCGCCGACAGCGTCGCGTGGCGCGCCGGGCAAGGGCTCAGGCGTTAGAACAAGAGCCGCGGTGGAGGTTCCACAGCTCGCACCTAAGCATGTCTCCCGAAAGTGGCCGCCGGTTTCGGGACAAAGACATGCGCAAAATCAAAAACCTAAAGCGGATGGAGCGAATCTGAAAGATCGCGGCGCGCTTTAGGCTGTCACGCGCTTCATCAGCGCCATGGCGCCGAAGGGCGCGCGCACCTTGCCTTCGGTGATGAAGTAGACAAACACGTCACGCGGCTTGACCGGCGCATCGGTCTTGGGGTCGGCGCGCGGCAGGTCGGCCGGCTGTTTGCCCGCCGCCCAGGTCTTTGTCCGGGCCGCCCATTCGTCGAGCCCCTTCGGCGTGTAGCAGTCGGGATTGTCGTCGCTGCCGGTCTGCAGGCGCGCATAGACGAAATCGCCGGTGACGTCGCGATCGCCGGATATTTGGCGTGGTCGGCATAGACGATCGCGGCATTGTATTTTCGCGCCAATGCCGGAAATTCCGGCACGATGAAGCTGTCATGCCGCACTTCGAGCGCATGGCGCAAAGGCACGCCATCCTGCTTTTCGGGCAGAAGCTTGAGAAAAGCTTCGAAATCGTCCGCGTCGAATTTTTTCGTCGGCGCGAACTGCCACAGGATCGGCCCGAGCTTCTCGCCGAGCGCGGCGACGCCGGAGCCCAGGAAACGCATCATCGATTCGCCTGCCTCGCCGAGCACGCGGCGATTGGTGACGAAGCGGTTGCCCTTGAGCGAGAAGACGAAGCCCTCCGGCGCGTCGCCGGCCCATTTTACAAAGGTCGGTTCCTTGAAGCTGGAATAGTAGGTGCCGTTGACTTCGATGCTCGGCACCTGGCGGCTCGCGTAGTGGAGTTGCTTCGCCTTCGACAGCTTGTCCGGATAGAAGGACATATCCCACGGCTCGAAGGTCCAGCCGCCCATGCCGGAGCGGATCTTTCCTTGGCTGGTCATCGTCTTCCTCCCAGTTTTGAAATGTAGTCAGGCGGCTTCGTTGACGGTTTTGGCCATGTCGACCACGGTCCATCCCGGCCGGTACGGATTGGGGCGGCGGCCGGTCTCGCGGTAGCCATAGGCCGAATAGAGCGCGATGTTCCGCTCCATACGCGAATTGGTGTAGAGCCGAACCTCCGGCAAACCCCATGACCGCGCCTGCTCGTCGGCGAAGTCGAGCAGCCGGATGCCGAGCTTCCTGCCCTGGAAAGCAGGCGCGACGGCGACGCTGAAGATCATGGCGTGATCGGGATGCCGTTCGAGGACGATCAGCCCTGCCAGCTCCGAGTCTTCCTCCAGCAGCCAGATCTCGCCGCGGTCGATGCGCGGCGCATAGTCTTCGGTCACCGGGATCGGCGGCGTGCCGAATAGGGCGGTGTAGGGGGCGTAAGCGTCGGTGGTCAGCGCGACGACTGCTGCAAGATCGTCGGAGTGGGCAACTCTCATGATTGATTGACTCCAGCAGCGGCCGCGACGACCCTTTTCATGCCCGCGGCGATAGCTGCCACGGCATCTCGGCTGGCATCGCCAAGCCCATGCCACTCGGCCAGCCAATGCGCATCGTTGTAGGATAGCCAGACCTTGCCTTGCTCGTCTTCCCAGGCGAGTGCCTTGATAGGCAGATCGATGCCCGCAAGCTGCTGATCCTGCATAAGCGGCGTGCCGCCTTTGGGATGGCCGAAGACCAGCAATTCGGTCGGACGCAGCGAAGCTCCGATTTCATGCGCTCCGGCGGCATGGTCGATGCGGGCGAAGACACGCAATCCCGCATGGGTGACGGTCTCGACCAGCCGGTCGATGGTTTCACCGACGCCGAAGCGGCTTTCGACGGAGACGAGGCCGGTATTCGCCATCACTCCGCCGCTTCGCGCTTGCCTCCGGGGCGCCGCTCCAGAAGCTCCTTCAGGAATTGGCCGGTGTAGCTCCGTTTCTCGCGCACGATCGCTTCCGGCGTGCCGGAGGCGACCAGCTCGCCGCCGCCGTCGCCGCCTTCGGGGCCGAGGTCGAGCACCCAGTCGGCGGTTTTTATCACCTCGAGATTGTGCTCGATCACCACCACGGTGTTGCCCTGGTCGACCAACTCGTGCAGCACTTCCAAAAGCTTGGCGACGTCGTGGAAATGCAGGCCGGTGGTCGGCTCGTCGAGGATGTAGAGCGTCTTGCCGGTCGCCTTGCGCGACAGCTCCTTGGCAAGCTTGATGCGCTGCGCCTCGCCGCCCGACAGCGTCGTCGCCTGCTGTCCGATATGGATGTAGCCGAGGCCGACCTGCTTCAGCGTCTCCAGCTTGTCGCGCACACCAGGCACCGCCGAGAAGAAGTCGACGCCTTCCTCGACCGTCATGTCGAGCACGTCGGCGATCGACTTGCCCTTGAACAGCACGTCCAGCGTCTCGCGGTTGTAGCGCTTGCCGTGGCAGACGTCGCAAGTGACGTAGACGTCGGGCAGGAAGTGCATCTCGATCTTGATGACGCCGTCGCCCTGGCAGGCTCGCAGCGGCCGCCCTTGACGTTGAAGGAGAAGCGGCCCGGCTGATAGCCGCGCGCCTTGGCCTCCGGCAATCCGGCGAACCAGTCGCGGATCGGCGTGAAGGCGCCGGTATAGGTGGCCGGGTTGGAACGCGGCGTGCGGCCGATCGGCGACTGGTCGATGTCGATGACCTTGTCGAGGAATTCCAGGCCCTCGATGCGGTCATGCTCGGCCGGATGCTCGCGCGAGCCCATGATCCTGCGCGAGGCCGCCTTGAACAGCGTCTCGATCAGGAAGGTCGACTTGCCGCCCCCGGACACGCCGGTGACGCAGGTGAAGGTGCCGAGCGGGATCTCCGCCGTGACGTTCTTCAGATTGTTGCCGCGCGCGCCGACGACCTTGATCCGACGGTTCTTCTTCGCCTCGCGGCGCACCTCCGGCGTCGCCACTTCGAGTTCGCCCGAAAGATATTTGCCGGTGATCGAGGCGGGTGTCGCCATGATCTGCTGCGGCGTGCCCTGCGCGATGATCTCTCCGCCATGGATGCCGGCGGCCGGGCCGATATCGACGACGTAGTCGGCATGCAGGATGGCGTCCTCGTCGTGCTCGACGACGATCACCGTGTTGCCGATGTCGCGCAGGTGCTTGAGCGTGTCGAGCAGGCGCGCATTGTCGCGCTGGTGCAGGCCGATCGACGGCTCGTCCAGAACATAGAGCACGCCGGTCAGGCCGGAGCCGATCTGCGAGGCGAGACGGATGCGCTGGCTTTCGCCGCCCGACAGCGTGCCGGAATTGCGCGACAGCGTCAGATAGTCGAGGCCAACATCGTTCAGGAAGCGCAGCCGCTCGCGGATTTCCTTGAGCACCCGGACCGCGATCTCGTTCTGCTTGTCGTTGAGCTGCGCCGGCAGGTCGGTGAACCACTGGTCGGCCTTGCGGATCGACTGTTCGGTGACCTCGCCGATATGCTTTCCGGCGATCTTCACCGCCAGCGCCTCCGGCTTCAGCCGGTAGCCGTTGCAGGCGGGGCAGGGGGTGGCCGACATGAAGCGCTCGATCTCCTCGCGCATCCAGGCGGACTCGGTCTCCTTCCAGCGCCGGTCGAGATTGGGGATGACACCCTCGAAGGTCTTGGTGGTCTTATAGGAGCGCAGGCCGTCGTCATACTGGAAGGTGATCTCGCGCTCGCCGGTGCCGTGCAGCACGGCCTGCTGCGCCTCGGCGCTCAGGTCCTTGAACTTGTCGCCGAGCTTGAAACCGTAGGCCTTGCCGAGCGCTTCCAGCGTCTGCGCGTAATAGGGCGAGGTCGACTTCGCCCACGGGCTGATGGCGCCGTCGCGCAGCGAGACGTTCTCGTCCGGCACGACGAGGTTGGCGTCGATGGCGCGCTGGCTTCCGAGGCCATCGCAGGTCGGGCAGGCGCCGAACGGGTTGTTGAAGGAAAACAGCCTGGGCTCGATCTCAGGAATGGTGAAGCCGGACACCGGGCAGGCGAATTTTTCCGAGAACATGATGCGCTCATGCGTCTCGTTCTTCGACTTGTTGACCGAGTCCTCGCCCGTCCGGCTGGCGTCGAGCGGCCTGTCGGCGAATTCGGCCACCGCCAGCCCGTCGGCAAGCTTCAGCGCGGTCTCCATCGAGTCTGCCAATCGGGTGGCGAGATCGCCGCGCACGACGATGCGGTCGACGACCACGTCGATGTCATGCTTGTACTTCTTGTCCAGCGCCGGAACGTCGGCGATCTCGTAGAAGACGCCGTCGACCTTGACGCGCTGGAACCCCTTCTTCTGCAGCTCCAGCAGTTCCTTGCGGTACTCGCCCTTGCGGCCGCGCACGATCGGCGCCAGCAGATAGAGGCGCGTGCCTTCGTCCAGCGCCAGCACGCGATCGACCATCTGGCTGACCGTCTGGCTCTCGATCGGCAGGCCGGTGGCCGGCGAATAGGGGATGCCGACGCGCGCGAACAAAAGGCGCATGTAGTCGTAGATTTCGGTGACGGTGCCGACCGTCGAACGCGGGTTGCGCGAGGTGGTCTTCTGCTCGATCGAGATGGCGGGCGACAGGCCGTCGATCTGGTCGACGTCCGGCTTCTGCATCATCTCCAGGAACTGTCGGGCATAGGCCGACAGGCTTTCGACATAACGGCGCTGGCCCTCGGCATAGATGGTGTCGAAGGCGAGCGACGACTTGCCGGACCCTGACAGTCCGGTCATGACGATCAGGCTGTCACGCGGCAGGTCGAGATCGACGTTCTTGAGATTGTGTTCGCGCGCCCCGCGAATGGAAAGGTATTTTTGGTCGGCCATCGCCGGTCGCCGCCTCAGGTCTGGAATTTGCTGGATTGGGCGGGGTCGTCCCGGCCATCCCTTATGTAGGTAATTTCGCCGCTGCGTCGAGAGACGCCACAATTCTCGATCCACAGCGCCGCGCGTCCTCTCGGACGCGCAAAGGACGCTGTGGCACTTTGACTTCACGTATGATCCTTTCCGAAAAACAATTTCGTTTTTCGGGGTCATGCGTCTAGCGTTTAACCGTCTTTCGCGTGGGCGGGCAAGCGGAAAGAACAAAGGCCGAACACGCTCCTGACAAAGCGTTGTGGAAACAATCGCGAGAAGCGCTGTGGAAACAGCGGTCGCAAAGCCGCCAATCGGCAGACGGTATGGACTTACCTGAACGTAACCTCCAAGCAATCACATTTTTCGGTAACCGGCTATTCAACGGTTGACGCCGCCGACTCACGGGAGCAGTGTTGGGTGTCAGCGAAGCCGGCCGTCTGTCGATGGCCTCGCCACCCCAAGGTGGCCTGCGAGACGCCGCAGGCGTTTGCGACTAGAGCTTCGTAGGACAATGGTCGCAACGGACAGAAGGAGCGGAGCATGACGCCACCGGACAGTCCCTTGAGGCTCCACGCTACGATGGAGCCGCGGCGGGCATAAGTGCCAGGGTGGGCGTGAGCGCCAACCCGACAAACCGTGACCTGCCGATTTCGTACAATCAGAGACCATAGTCGGATCGTCGGCCGAGCGCCGCGTTGCATCCGAAACAGAACGCCGGCAGTCCACTCCCGGCTAAAGTTGGGTTTCAGATCCATGAAAGCCCCGTCCACCTGCGGAAGCAGTGGCGGGGCTTACATTTTGAGGGCAGAACGGAGGCTCGTATCCCGCAGCCGGCCACTCGCCGATCAGTGATTGGGTGGCCTGATGCCGCCGGTTGCCATGTCGATGGTTATGATGCCGGAAATCCTGACATCGGTGTCGCCGATCTTGAACGTGCCATTGCTGCCGGCGGGTAGCGCATCGTTCGGCTCAGGCTGCGGGGCAGGCTTGGCGATGCGATAGTCGCCGCCGACGCCCGGCAATTTCTGCGTCGAACTGTCGTCGGCAAAAACTGCCGTGCTGCCAATCAGAGCGCCAGCGAGAGCGGCGAGGGCGATGCGCAAATGTCTGGATTTCCGGTGCGTCGTCATTCGCCAACTATAGAGGCGCGCCGAAAGCGAGGCCAGACGCGCGGCAATCAAATTGCCGCGCGTCCGTCCACCTCAGGCCGCCTTCTTGCGCGTGTCGTAGACGTGATCGACGAGGCCCCAGGCCTTCGCTTCCTCGGCGGTCATGAAATAGTCGCGGTCGAGTGTGCGCTCGACCTCTTCGTAGCTCCGCCCGCAATGCTTGGCATAGAGCTCCGTCATATGACGCTTGGTGCGCAGGATGTCCTCGGCATGACGCTGGATATCGGAGGCCTGGCCCTGAAAACCGCCGAGCGGTTGATGCAGCACGATCCGGGTGTTGGGCAGCGCGATACGCCGGCCGGGCGAGCCGGCCATAAGCAGGAATGAGCCCATCGATGCCGCAAAGCCCATGCAGACCGTCGACACCGGGCAGGAGATGTACTGCATCGTGTCGTAGATGGCGAAGCCGCTGGTCACCACGCCGCCCGGCGAGTTGATGTAGATCGATATCTCCTTGTCGGGATGATCCGATTCCAGCGACAAAAGCTGCGCGCAGACCAGAGCCGACACGCCGTCATTGATCTCGCCGTTGATGAAGACGATGCGCTCGCGCAGCAGCCGCGAGAAAATGTCGAAGGCGCGCTCACCGCGGCTCGACTGCTCGATCACCATCGGCACCAGATTGGCAAAGGCGCTCATGGCCAGGTCTCCTCGATTGTCATTGGTCAAGCCGCGCGCAGCATCATGCATGGCGCATTGGCGGCGGTTGGATTCTTGCGTGCATTCAGCGAGAGCCCGCAGCCTGCGCCTGCAACGGCGAGGACAGGCTGCGCCACCGGCACGAAGCCGTCATGAACGATGCTGAGATGCGTGCCGCCGGAGGCCGTGCGCGCGAGCGTGAAGGTGACGACACTGTCGAATGCCGGAAGCGGATCGGCAGCGCCCGGCCGCTCGCGCCAGGAATAGCGCAGCAGCTTGCCGGGCTCGGCCTCGAGCACCTCGCATTCGATCCGCGCGTCCGGTCCGGCAAAGGCGAAGCGCTTGCCGGTTTCCGGCTTGATGTCATTCGGCATCATCCAGGCGGCGAGCAGCTCCGGCTCGGAGAGCGCCCGCCAGACCTTTTCCGGCGGATCTGGAAGCTCGCATTCGAAGCTGAGCGGCGCCTCGGTCGCTGTCGGATGTTTTATTGCTGTCATTGGTCCATTTCCTTCAGAACCGTCTTCAACCTCTCGATGCGCTCCGGCCAGAAGGCGCGGTAGCGTTCGATCCAGCCGAGCAGGGGGTCCAACCCTTGCGGCTCGGCGCGGTAATAGGCGTTGCGGCCGGCGCGCCGCTCGGCCACGAGGCCGGCGCCGCGCAGCACGGCAAGGTGCTGCGAGACCGCGGGCTGCGACACGCTCATGCCGGCGCGCAGCTCCGACACCGTCATCTCGCCGGCCGCCAGCCGCTCATAGACCGCGCGCCGAGTCGGATCGGCCAAGGCCCGGAAAATCTCTGTTTCGATCATGGCAAAAGCATAAGTCGATACTTATCGATTTGGCAAGCGGCTATTTGATCGCCATATCGAGATATGCCGGCCTGACCAGCCTTTGCTGACATTCCTTGACAGAGTTGGCGGTTACGAATAGAACGAAAAGAGAACAAAAACCTTGTGGGAAAAGCCAGCCTTTGCGGGCATGGGAGACCTACAGGCTGTAAGGTGAGCGACTTAAAATTTGTTTCGGATGAGCGCGGAGAAGTACGATGGCGGGTAGCGTCAACAAGGTCATTCTGGTCGGCAATCTCGGGGCGGACCCTGAAATCCGCCGCCTGAATTCGGGCGATCCGGTCGTCAACATCCGCATCGCCACGTCGGAGAGCTGGCGCGACAAGAACTCGGGCGAGCGCAAGGAAAAGACCGAGTGGCACAATGTCGTCATCTTCAACGACCAGATCGCCAAGGTGGCCGAGCAGTATCTGAAGAAGGGCATGAAGGTCTATGTCGAGGGCCAGTTGCAGACGCGCAAATGGCAGGACCAGACCGGCAACGACCGCTATACGACCGAGGTCGTGCTGCAGAAATTCCGCGGCGAACTGCAGATGCTCGACGCGCGCGGCGAAGGTGGCGGCCAGGTCGGCAACTATGCCGGCGGCGGCAACAGCCGCGGCTCCGATTTCGGCCAGTCTGGACCGAACGAAGGGTTTAGCCGTGGCGGCGGTGGCGGCTCCAGGGGCGGTGGCGGCGGTTCGTCGCGCGAGCTGGACGACGAGATTCCGTTCTAAGCCTCACGAGAGGGTCATTTGAGGGAGGCGCGATGTCGCTCGGACCGCTGCTGTCAGCGCCGCCTCCCATCCCATGGCATGCGTTTGCCGCCTTTGCCGCGCTGGCGATAGGCGGAGCGCAATTGGCGCTGCCGAAAGGCACGCCGCGCCATCGCGCGTTGGGCTATGTCTGGGCCGGGCTGATGCTAATCGTCGCCATCTCCAGCTTCTGGATCCCGCAGATACGTCTGATCGGGCCATTCGGCCCGATCCATATCCTGTCGATCCTGGTGATGGTCACAGCACCGCTGGCTGTATGGTACGCGCATACTCACAAGGTGGCCGCGCATCGCGGCGCCATGATAAAGCTCTATCTCTTCGCGCTGATCGGCGCCGGCATTTTTACGCTGCTGCCTGGCCGCATCATGCACGCCGTCGTGTTCGGCCAGTAGGGCAATCATAACTTGCAAGGAAGATTATCGTGAAAGCACGCGTCAAATGGGTCGAGGAACGCACCTTTGTCGGCGAGTCCGGCAGCGGTCACAAGGTGGTCCTGGGCACCGCGCATGGGCCGGAAGGGCGGACGCCCGGACCGAGCCCGATGGAGCTGGTGCTGATCGGCACCGGCGGCTGCTCGGCCTATGACGTCGTCCACATCCTGGAAAAAGGTCGCGAGGCGGTGGAGGATTGCGTGGTCGAACTCGACGCCGACCGCGCGGAAACCGAGCCGCGCGTCTTCACCCGCATCCACATGCATTTCATCGTCAAGGGTCGCGCGCTGTCGCGCGACAAGGTGAAACGCGCGATCGACCTTTCGATCGAAAAGTACTGCTCGGCCACCGCGATGATGGCCAAGACGGCGACGGTCACGCACGACTTCGAGGTTGTTGATACGGCGGCGAAGTAGGGCAGTAGGGCAGTAGGGCAGTAGGGCAGTAGGGCAGTAGGGCAGTAGGGCAGTAGGGCAGTAGGGCAGTAGGGATACTGTTCAGGCTGCCATCAGCGCCCTGACGCCGTCCGCCACGAACTGCACGGCAAGCGCCGCCAGGATGACGCCCAGCAGCCTCGTCAGGATCGAGCGGCCTGTCTGGCCGAGGATGCGGTCGATGCGTTCTGCCAGAACGAACACCAGATAGGTGAGCACAAGGCAGATCGCGATGATGCCGACCAGCGCGGCTTGAGCGCCAAAGCCCTCGAAATGGCCCGACAGCAGCACGGTCGCCGAAATCGCGCCGGGGCCGGCGATCAGCGGGATCGCCAGCGGGAAGGCGGCGATGTTGTGGATCATGTCCTTGGTGACGGCGACGTCGCCGATCTTCTCCTTGCGGTCCTGGCGGCGCTCGAACACCATTTCGAAGGCGATGAAGAAGAGCAGGAAACCGCCGGCGACGCGGAAGGCCGGCAGCGTGATGCCGAATACCGACAGGATCGAGGCGCCTGCGACGGCGAACAGCGCCATCACCAGGAAGCCGATTACCGAAGCGCGCACCGAGACCTGCTGGCGCTCCTCGCGGTTCATGCCGCGCGTGACGGCAAGAAAGAGTGGCGCCAGACCTGGTGGGTCGATGGTCACCAGGATGGTGACGAAGGCATTGAACAGGCTGTCGAAGCTCGGCATCGCTGGTCCCCTCCCGCCGGGCGAAGCCCAAGCTCCGCAATTGGTAGAGCAAAGCGGGAGCGGTGGGAACAGGACGGGAGGATTTCAGCCGGCTATTCTGCTTTGCCGCAATAGGCCTCGAGGCGGTAGCCGTCAGGGTCGATGACGAACGCCGCATAGTAGTTGTCGCCATAGGCGGCGCGCAGGCCAGGCTGGCCGTTGTCCTTGCCGCCCTCGCGCATGGCCGCCGCATGGAAGGCATCGACGCCGGCGCGTGTCGGCGCGGCGAAGCAGAAGTGCAGGCCGGAGTCGGTATCGGCCGGCACCGGGCGGCCGGCCTCATTGACCCAGAGCTCCACCGTTTTCGCGCCGTAGCCCAGCGACCCTGGGGACTCGCTCAGACAGGAATAGCCGAGCGGCTGCAGGGCGGCGTCGTAGAAGCGTTTCGAGGCGTTGCTGTCGCGGACGCCGATCGAGATATGGTCGAGCATTGTTTTCTCCATGATTACAGGTGGTTGATCGCTCAGGCTGGAGCGGAGCGGCGGGCGAGGAACTCGACCTCGATGCGCCAGGTCGCGCCGCCGTCATGCGAACGTTCGCCCAGCCAGCGGAACGAGTTCTCGGTGATGCGCGAAAAGCTCCAGCGCACCGAGGAGCCGGTGTCGTCGGCGCCGACCTGCACGATCGTGTCGCCTTCGGCGCGGCCGAGCTGGCGGCTGTAATACTGGTTGCGCGGATCGCTCCAGAAGATATGCCAGGCGTCCGCGCCGCGGTCGTAGACGCGCAGCGTCGTGCCGTAGAACGTCCAAGGCCCTAGCGAGGTCTGGGCACCAGTGTTCCGCGCGGGCAGGATCCACACGTCCTGGATCGCCTTGCCTTCCAGGACCCAGCCGAAATGCACCTCGCCGCGCCCGGTCAACCGGGTGCCGTCCTCCAGAGTGCGGGTGGCGTCGAAGGTCCACGCGCCGACAAATCGGCCATAGAGCTTCAGCTTTTCGGCGAGGTCCGGATCGGGGCCATCGCTGTGCAGGGCTTCGGCAAAAGTATCGGTCATGGTTGCTGCCTCGTTTGTCAGGAGAGGGCGAGCAATAGGCGCAGGGCGGGGTTCTGCGCTTGGGAAAAATTGCTATCTTTCACCGGTGACAACGACAGCGAAAAACCTGGCGTCGGGTCGAGGCTGGCAGGTGTCCGACGTGATCTGCACCGCCGGCGCCGGAGACAGGCCGTTCGAGGAACAGCACCGCAGCTTCTGCGTCGCCGCGGTGACGAGGGGCACGTTCCGCTATCGGACGAACCAAGGCACGGCGATGCTTGCGCCTGGCGCCATCCTGCTCGGTAATCCGGGCGCCTGCTACGAATGCGGGCATGAGCATGGCGCGGGCGACCGCTGCCTGTCCTTTCATTTTGCCCCGGACTATATGGAGCGCGTCGTCGCCGATATGCCTGGCGCGAAGCGGCTTGGCTTCACCGGTCCGCGCCTGCCGCCCTTGCCGGCGCTGGCGCCGTTGCTGGCGCAGGCGGAGGCGGCCCGGGAAACGGGCGATAGGGAAGCGTTCGAGGAGATCGGGCTGCGCATTGCCGGCGCGGTGGTCGCGGCTGGGGCCGATTATTCCAGGTCCGACCGGACGCCCAGCCGCCGCGACCAGAAACGCGTCGCCGAGGCGGTGCGGCTGATCGAGCTCAACGCCGAACAGCCATTGTCACTGACCGAGCTTGCCGACGGTACGGCGACCAGTCCGTATCATTTCCTCCGCACATTCCGGCACGTCGCCGGCATGACCCCTTATCAGTTCCTGTTAAGGACGAGGCTGCACCGCGCCGCGGTACGCCTGCGCGCGTCGGACGATGCGATCTCGACGATCGCCTTCGACGCCGGTTTCAACGATCTGTCGACCTTCAATCGCCGGTTCCGGCGCGAGATGGGCGTGACGCCCGGCGCCTATCGTGTCGGGCGACCGGGTGCCCGGTAGAGCGGATGTATTTCACTTCATCCCCTGAAGGCGTAAATCGCGCCTCCGGCGTCATCGGATACCAGGACGGAACCGTCCGGCGCTTCCTTGACGTCCACGGGCCGGCCGACGCCTCTGGCGAAAGTCGTCGCCGAGACTGGACGGCCACCCTGGAAGCGCACGCGCACGACCTGGCGGCCGACTGGAATCGACCTGTTCCAACTGCCGTGCTCGGCGACCAGAGCGTCGCCGCCGAGGCTGCGGAAGAAATGGATACCCAGCGTTGCCACATGCGCCTGGAAGTCCAAAGCGGGCGGAATCTGCTGCGCGGGCGGTCGCGTGTTCTCAAATCCTTTGAGCCTGATTCCGCCTCCGAAATAGGGAAAGCCGTAGAAGCCGCCGAGCCGGAGCTCATTCAACTCGTCAGGCGGGATATTGTCGCCCATTCGGTCAGCGCCGTTGTCGGTGAAGAACATGGCGCCGTTGTGCCAGTCGAAACCGACCGAGTTGCGCACGCCCCAGGCGACGCGCCGAAGGTCGGATCCGTCCTGCTTCATGCTGACGATGGTGCCTTGCATCCCGCGCGGTTGGCAAATATTGCAGGGCGATCCCAGCGAGACATAGAGCCGGGAATCGGGGCCGACGCCGATATAGCGCAAACTATGGACCCCCGAATTCGCTAACCCTTGGCGAATGTTGCGCCTGCCGCTCAGGGCGCCCCCCGGCCCGATATCGAACGCGGTCACGCTATTTCTCGAGGCTACGAACAGACGATTGCCGGTGCATGCAACACCGTTTGGAGCTGAAAATCCGGAGGCGACCGGTCGGGCGCGACCGCCAGACACCGGCAAGGCATAGACCGAGGAGCCTTTGGTTCCGACGAACAGCATGTCGCCGCAGACCGCCATTTCGCGCGCGGCGGGAACGCGGGCAAGAAGCGCGGCCTGCGCCGGGTTGAAGGCCACGCTGGAGGTGGCTGTGGCGACAGCGGCGAAAGCGAGAAAACCGATTCTGACAGAGAGCAATCCGGCTGTGAGGGAAAAGACTTTCATCGGCCCTCCGAACATAAGCAGAGTCTGCCGGAGGGAATTGGAGCGGCCCATTCTCGTTTCAAGTCGAAGCCAAGGCTCACGGTGAAGTCGTGTTTCGAATTCATCGGCTGGCTCGGCGGCAGTCGGGAGGACGTGCCCGACCGCCGAGGCTCCTTCGATCTGCCATGTTCGACCCGTACAGGGCAGACGACGATACGCCGGCTAGGCTTTGCCGCTATCAGTCCGACGTCGGCCCGCACCAGCCAGGTAGATAGTTCGCATCCTCGCTTTTGGCGAGGGCGAGGGCTCGCTTCATCGCCTTGTCGAAGCTTTTCGCCACGGCATCCCTGTCGATGCGCCGCCGCAGGAAATCCGCCCACAGGAACTCGCTGAAGGGCGTCGTGTCCTTGGCGAAGCCGCCTTGCCTGCGCAATTCGCCGGCGAGGCTGCGGTAGGGGTCGTCGACAAGGTCGGCCATGCTCTTGGGCAGCGCGTCATAGTCGCGCCGCCTGCCATGCTCGTCGAACGGATGCATCCAGCCGCGATTGTCGAGCACGGTGAGAAAGGCGTCCTTGTCGAGCTTCGACAGGTCGCTTGTCACTGTCACCAGCACGTCCTTGACGCCTTCCTCGAGCAAGGCGCGGGCCATGTGGTGATGGTCGACGACATAGTTGCGCTTCTTCGGACCGAGCACCACGGGCACCATGTGGCGGCCGAGGAACGTGCCCGTTTCCTTGTCGCTCCGCGCGCGGATCATCTGGCGTTTCAGCTCCACCTCGCGCATGCCGACTGTAATCTGCGTCGGCCGCAATTCCTTGACGGCGACCGGAGTAACGATGGGTTCGCGCGGGCTCATCATTTTACGTCGTCCTGCTGTTGGCGTTGTCCTGGGCCAAGCGCCCTGACGGCGGCATCGACACTGTGGAAAATCCGCTGCGTGCCGACAATTTCGACGATGCCGAACCGGTTCAGCGCCGCCTGGGCGCGCAGCGATTCCATGCGCGCTATGGCAAAGACCGCGCCTTTGTCGCGGCAATGGCGGATGGTATCGATCAGCGCCTGGGCGGCGGTGTAGTCGATCTCGACGATGTTGCTGGCCTCCAGAACCACCAGCTTCACGTCTTCGGTCCTGGCCTCGATAAGGTCGCGCAGGCCGCGCTTGAAGCGGTCGGCGTTGACGAAGGAAAGCGGCGCCTGGAACGCCGCTACCAGTACTCCGGGGTGCCGCTCGCCCGGGCTGGAGCCGCTCGGTGGCCACCAGACCGACGTGCCCGGCACCTGCGCCAGCTCGATCGGCTCCGTGCGCGTCGAGCCCCAGATGCCGTGCAGCAGCGACAGGCCGATGCCGATCGCAACACCGGTTTCGATCGGCAGGACGACGATGGCGATCATGGTGATCAGGATCAGCGCGAACTCGACCGGCGCCTGGCGATAGACTTTGGCGAACACCTGCCAGCGCAGGATATGCTGGGCGACGAACATCAGCACGCCGGCAAGGGCGGCCTGTGGCACGTTGGCGAGCAGGCCGCCGCCGAAGGCGCCGAGTGCCAGCACGATGGCCGCGGCAATCAGTCCGGACAGTTGCGAGCGGCCTCCGGTCTGGGCGACGATGGCGGTGCGCGGCGGGCTGGAGTTCACGGCAAAGGCGCCGAACAGGCCGGCCACGATGCTGCCTGCGCCGACGCCGGCGAAGTCGCGGTTGATGTCGGGCGCCTCACCATCCTGCGGCGCGAAGGAGCGGCTGGTGGCCGCCGTCTGCACCATGACAACGATGGTGATCAGCAGCGCGAGCGGGACAAGCGCCTGCGCATCCCGGAAGTCGACGGTCGGCACGCCGGGCGCCGGAAGCCCGTTGGGCAAGGCGCCGAGCACTTCGACGCCCCGGTTCTTCAGGTCGAAGAGGATGACGGCGAGGGTCGCCAGAACCATGCCGATCAAGGCGGCCGGGATTCGGGCGCTGATACGCTCCGAGGCGAAGACGAGAATGAACACGCCAAACCCGATCACCAGGCTCCACGGATTGATGAGTTGGAGATTGGCGGCGATCTCGCCGACACGCCGCAGCGTCTCGCCGCTTTCCGGCGGCAGGCCGAGCAGACCTGGCAGTTGCGAGACGATGATGTGGACGGAAATGCCGGCGAGGAACCCGGTCGTGACCGGCACGGACAGGAGATCGGCGATCCAGCCGAGGCGGAAAATGCCGCTGAGCGCCACCAGCAGCCCAACCATCAGCGCCAGCATGGCCGCCAATGCCAGGTAGTGCGGCGAGCCGGATGTCGCGATCAAGGCGAGGCCGCCGGCAAAGAGCGGTGTGATCGTCGAATCCGCCCCGACCGAAAGGTGGCGATTGGCGCCGAAGAGGGCGAACGCCACGGATCCGGCAACGAAGGCGAACAAGCCGATCTCCGGCTGAAAGCCGCCGAGCCTGGCCGTCGCCATCTGTTCGGGAATGGCGATAGCCGCCAGCGTGATGCCCGCAGCCAGATCGCCGTTGAGGTCCTTCGCCGTCCAACCGCTCAGCCCCCGCAGAGGCAGCCACGAGGTCCAGCTCATCCTGCTTGCTGTTTCCGCCCGAGGAAGACGATCCATGGCCGACCTTGCCACTTTGGCGGCGAAATCGACCTTGGCCATATCGTCGCAATCAGCGGTATCCTTTTGAAATTACCACCGAAATTGTCTCTGGAAAAGTGTCGCCGCCATTGGAGTTTCAGGCCGCGTTCCTATATAAGCGGTGAGTGATTCCCGACAGGATTGTGACCTGACTTGACCGACCAGAAGACACCGCGCGGGCCGGAGGGCGGCCCCACCGGCATCGAGCCGATTTCGATCATCGAGGAGATGCAGCGCTCCTATCTCGATTACGCGATGAGCGTGATCGTCAGCCGTGCGTTGCCCGACGTGCGCGACGGCCTGAAGCCGGTGCATCGCCGTATCCTCTACGCCTCGCATGAGAGCGGCTATCACTGGAACCGCAAATATGTGAAATCGGCGCGCCCGGTCGCCGACGTGATGGGTAAATACCATCCGCATGGCGACGCTTCGATCTATGACGCGCTGGTGCGCATGGCGCAGGACTGGTCGCTGCGCGTGCCGCTGATCGACGGTCAGGGCAATTTCGGCTCGATCGACGGCGATCCGCCGGCGGCGATGCGCTACACCGAGTCGCGCCTGACCAAGGTCGCGCATGAATTGCTGGAGGATATCGACAAGGAAACCGTCGATTTCCAGGACACTTACGACGCTTCAGGCAGCGAGCCGCGCGTGCTGCCGGCCCGCTTCCCGAACCTGCTCGTCAACGGCTCGGGCGGTATTGCCGTGGGCATGGCAACCAACATTCCGCCCCACAATCTGGCCGAGGTTTGCAACGGCGCCATCGCCATCATCGACAATCCGGCCATCGACCTGCCGTCGCTGATGGAAATCGTGCCCGGTCCGGATTTTCCGACCGGCGGCATCGTGCTCGGTCGCTCCGGCATCTACAACGCCTATTCGACCGGCCGCGGCTCGATCGTCATGCGCGGCCGCGTCAATATCGAGGCGCGCGGCAACGACCGTGAATCGATCGTCGTCACCGAGATTCCCTATCAGGTGAACAAGGCGGCGATGATCGAGAAGATGGCCGAGCTGGTGCGCGAGAAGCGCATCGAGGGCATCTCCGACATTCGCGACGAGAGCGACCGCCAGGGCTACCGCGTCGTCATCGAATTGAAGCGCGAGGCCGTCGCCGACGTCATCCTTAACCAGCTCTACCGCTTCACGCCGCTGCAGACCTCCTTCGGTGCCAATATGGTGGCGCTGAACGGCGGCAAGCCGGAGGTGCTGACGCTGATCGACATGCTGAAGGCCTTTGTCGGCTTCCGCGAGGAGGTGATCAGCCGGCGCACGAAGTACCTTTTGCGGAAGGCTCGTGAGAGGGCTCACGTGCTGGTCGGTCTCGCGATCGCTGTCGCCAATATCGACGAGGTGATCAAGCTGATCCGCACGGCGCCCGATCCGCAGACGGCGCGCGAGCAGTTGATGGAACGGCGCTGGCCCTCCCACGACGTCGCGCCGCTGATCCAACTGATCGACGATCCGCGCCACCGCATCAACGAGGACGGCACCTACAACCTCTCCGAGGAGCAGGCCCGCGCCATCCTGGATCTGCGCCTGCAGCGCCTGACCGCGCTCGGCCGCGACGAGATCGCCGACGAGCTGAACAAGATCGGCGCCGAAATCGTTGATTATCTTGATATTTTGTCTTCCCGCGCGCGTATCCAGCAGATCGTCAAGGACGAGCTGATCGCCGTCCGCGACGAGTTCGGAACGCCGCGCCGCACCGAGCTCACCGAGGGCGGGGCGGACATGGAGGACGAGGACCTGATCCAGCGCGAGGACATGGTCGTCACGGTCAGCCATTCCGGCTACATCAAGCGCGTGCCGCTGTCGCTCTACCGGGCGCAGCGCCGCGGCGGCAAGGGCCGCTCCGGCATGTCGACCAAGGAAGAGGATTTCGTCACCCGCCTGTTCGTGGCCAACACGCATACGCCGGTGCTGTTCTTCTCCTCGCGCGGCATTGTCTACAAGGAAAAGGTGTGGCGGCTGCCGGTTGGCAACCCGCAGTCGCGCGGCAAGGCGCTGATCAACATGCTGCCGCTCGAGCAGGGCGAGCGCATCACCACCATCATGCCGCTGCCCGAGGACGAGACGAGCTGGGGCGAGCTCGACGTGATGTTCGCCACCACGCGCGGCACGGTGCGCCGCAACAAGCTGTCCGACTTTGTCCAGGTCAACCGAAACGGCAAGATCGCGATGAAGCTGGAGGAAGAGGGCGACGAGATCCTCGGCGTCGAGACCTGCACCGACAATGACGACGTGCTTTTGACGGCGAATTCCGGCCAATGCATCCGCTTCTCGGTTGGCGACGTGCGCGTCTTCCAGAGCCGCAACTCCGTCGGCGTGCGCGGTATTGCCATGGCCGACACCGACCGCGTGATCTCGATGTCCATCATCGAGCACGTCGACGCTTCACCCGCCGAGCGCGCAGCCTATCTCAAGCGCGCGGCCGCCGAGCGCCGGCTTGCCGCTGGTGGCGCTCCCGGCGAGGAGGAAGAAATTGCGCTGACCAATGAAGAGATCGGCGAAGAGGCCGAGCTTGCCGATGAGCGCTACGAATTCCTCAAGGCGCATGAGCAGCTTGTGCTGACGGTGACCGAATATGGCTACGGCAAGCGTTCGTCGTCCTACGATTTCCGCCTGACGGGGCGTGGCGGCAAGGGCATCCGCGCCACCGACGTCTCGAAAGTGGCCGAGATCGGACGGCTGGTGGCGACCTTCCCGATCGGCAATGACGATCAGATCATGCTGGTTTCGGACGGCGGCACGGTCATCCGCGTGCCGGTCGAAGGCATTCGTTTCGCCAGCCGCGCCACCAAGGGCGTGACCATCTTCAACACGGCCGAAGGTGAGAAAGTTGTGTCGGTGGAGCGGATTTCGGAGCCGCAGTCGGACGAGGAAGCCGATGAGGCATCGTCAGGCGAGGCGGGCATCGAAGATCAGGGCCACGGGAGCCCCGAATAAGCGTCACCGGCCTTAGGGCCGGTGCGGTCGCTGCTGGGAATCAGAAGTGACGGTAGGGCTTGCGGGCAACGAAGCCATCGAGCCGCTTGGTGTTGGCCTTGACGCGCACCCGCGCTGCCTCCTGATGTAGCCCGAATGCGGTTGCAATCAGCATTACGATGGTCATCGCAGTGGCAAGCATGTAGATCAGCATTTGCGTGTTCTCCTGCTTTTCATAACGATAAGATGGGGTTTTGGTTTCATCTCCTGAAGCGGCAACCTAGTGAACGCTGCGTGAAGTGTTCGTGATTGTCGCATTCATCTGTCGTTCATGTCCGTGAAAAGGTTCACGAGCGGGCACCTCAATGGGATTTGCCTTTGTCTGAGAGGCTCGCTAGAAGCCTGCCATGACCGAACGCACCGCCCTTTACGCCGGCTCCTTCGACCCGCTCACCAATGGCCATCTCGATGTCTTGAAGGCATCGCTGGCGGTGGCCGACACGGTCTACGCGGCAATCGGCATCCATCCCGGCAAGACGCCGCTGTTTTCCTTCGAGGAACGCGTGAAGCTGATCGAGGCCGCGACCAAGGCGGAGTTCGGCCGCGATAGTGATCGCATCAAGGTCGTTGCCTTTGATGGCCTCGTCATCGACGCCGGCAGGAAGCACGGCGCCTCGATCATCATCCGCGGCCTGCGCGACGGCACCGACCTCGACTACGAGATGCAGATGGCCGGCATGAACGAGACCATGGCGCCGGAGCTGCAGACAGTTTTCCTGCCGGCCAGCCCCTCGGTGCGCACCATTACCGCCACACTTGTGCGCCAGATTGCATCGATGGGCGGCGACATCCGCCCGTTCGTGCCGGCGGCCGTTGCCGGCGCGCTCACCGCCAAATTCGCGAAATAGTGCATGTCGCCCAAAAGTGGATGCCGGTTTTGGGATAACGACATGCACCCAAACAAAGACTTTCGGAGAACACCATGCAGCTGAAAAAGCTCGCTTCGTTCCTTGTCGTGCTTGCCGGCCTCTTGGCGGCGTCCTTTCCGGCCTTCGCCGCCGACAAGGAAAACACCATGATCGTAACGCTGAAGGATGGCGACGTGACCATTGCGCTGCGTCCCGATCTCGCACCCAAGCACGTCGCGCAGATCAAGAAGCTGGTACGCGAGGGCGCCTATAACAATGTCGCCTTCCACCGTGTCATCGACGGCTTCATGGCGCAGACCGGCGACGTCAAGTTCGGCAACATGGAAAAGGGTTTCAACCCAGAGGCCGTCGGCACCGGCGGCTCCGAGCTTCCCGACCTGCCGGCCGAGTTCTCGCAGACCGAGCAGTTCACCCGCGGCGTCGTCGGCATGGCCCGTTCGCAGGATCCGAACTCGGCCAATTCCCAGTTCTTCATCATGTTCGCGCCGGCGCCGAACCTCGATGGCCAGTACACGATTGTCGGCAAGGTGGTCAGCGGCATGGAACTGGTGGACAAGATCAAGAAGGGCGACGAGGCGGACAACGGCACCGTCACCGACCCCGACCGCATGATCAAGGTTCGCATCGCCGCCGACGGCAAATAACTCCCTCAATTTTCAAAAGGATTTTCTGACATGGCTGAGATCAAGGACCGCGAGAACGCGCTGATCATGGAGACGACGAAGGGTCCGGTCGTCATCGAAATGTATCCCGACCTGGCGCCCGGCCATGTCGCCCGCATCAAGGAGCTGGCGCGCGAAGGCGCCTATGACGGCGTGGTGTTCCACCGCGTCATCGACGGCTTCATGGCGCAGACCGGCGACGTCAAGTTCGGCAATTCCTCGAAGCCCACTTTCGCGCCTTCTCGCGCGGGCATGGGCGGCTCCGACAAGCCGGACCTGAAGGCCGAATTCTCCAACGCCAACCACGGCCGCGGCACCTGCTCGATGGCGCGCGCGCAGAACCCGAACTCGGCGAATTCGCAGTTCTTCATCTGCTTCGACGACGCCGCCTTCCTCAATCGCCAGTATACGGTCTGGGGCCAGGTGATCGAAGGCATGGAGAATGTCGACAAGATCAAGCGCGGCGAGCCGGTGCAGGATCCCGACAAGATCGTGTCGCTGAAGGTCGCGGCCGACGTCAAGTAAGGCAGAATGAGATGATGGGCGCTGTCTGGTCCCTGCTTGGCATCCTGTCCGGCGCCTTCATCGCCATCCAGGCGCCGATCAACTCGCAATTGGCGCGCGGCCTCGGCCTTCCGGTCGCGGCCGCAGCCTTTTCCTTCCTGTCGGGCGCGATCGTGCTCGGCATCATCGCGGTCGCCGTCGTGAGGCTGCAAGGCATCTCGCTCGACTGGAAGGCGCCGGCGCCGTGGCTGTTCATCGCCGGCGGCATGCTCGGCGGCTTCTATGTCACGCTCTCCACCATCCTTACGCCGCGCATCGGCGCGGCCGCGCTGATGGCCTTCCTGGTCGCCGGCCAATTGATTGCCGGCATGCTCGTCGACCGCGTCGGCTTCCTCGGTGTGGCCGTGCGCGAGATCTCGCTTGGCCGCGTCGCCGGGGCCGTGTTGCTGCTCGCCGGAGCGCTGCTCATCCGGCTTTTCTGATGCGCGTCGATCTGTTCGACTTCGATCTGCCGGAAGAGCGCATCGCGCTGCGCCCGGCAGAGCCGCGCGACAGCGCCAGGATGCTGGTCGTCAGGCCCAGCCAAGGCCTGGAGGATCGAGCAGTGCGCGATCTGCCGTCGCTGCTTAAGGACGGCGACGTGCTGGTGTTCAACGACACCAAGGTCATTCCGGCGCAGCTGAAAGGCATCCGCAGGCGCGGTGAGGCGATGGCGCAGGTCGAGGCGACGCTGCATATGCGAGTGGCGCCGGACCGCTGGCAAGCTTCATGCGGCCGGGCAAGCGCATCGCCGCCGGCGACCGCATCCATTTCGGCCATGACCAGAATTCCTGCTTCCTCGGCCAGCTCGACGCGACGGTGATCGAGAAGGGCGAGGCCGGCGAGGCGCTGCTCGGCTTCGATCTTTCAGGCCCGTTCCTCGACGAGGCCATGCACGCCGTCGGCCACATTCCACTGCCGCCCTACATCGCCTCGAAGCGCGACGATGACGAGCGCGACCGCAGTGACTACCAGACCATCTATGCCAGGGAGGAGGGCGCGGTCGCCGCACCCACCGCCGGGCTGCATTTCACGCCGGAGCTGTTTGCCGCGCTCGACGCCAAAGGCATCGAACGCCGCTTCGTCACGCTGCATGTCGGCGCCGGCACCTTCCTGCCGGTTAAGACCGACGACACCGCCGACCACAAGATGCATGCCGAGACCGGCTCGGTGAGCCGTGAGACGGCGGAAGCGCTCAACGCTGCCAAAGCGCGGGGCGGGCGCATCGTCGCCGTCGGCACGACGTCGCTGCGCCTCCTGGAAAGCGCCGCGCGCGACGACGGCAGGATCGAGGCCTGGTCCGGGCCGACCGATATCTTCATCACGCCCGGCTACCGCTTCCGGACGGCCGACATATTGATGACCAATTTTCATCTGCCACGCTCGACGCTGTTCATGCTGGTCTCGGCCTTCAGCGGGCTGGAGACAATGCGTTCGGCCTATGCGCATGCCATCGAGAGCCGCTACAGATTCTACTCCTACGGCGACTCCAGCCTGCTTTTCCGAGCGGAGACGAGCGATGGACGATGATCTCGACATGATGGACCGCTACGCTTTGATCGCGGAAGTGAAGAAGCTGCGCGCGGGCATTCGCGTGCATCGCGATGCGACCGGTCATGATCTCTGCTGGCATCACCCGGACCTCTGGGACCTGCTGCCGGAAAAGACCGAGCCGGAGATCGCCGTGCCGCCCTGGCCGAAATTCATGCGCGGCTGCATCCGCTACCGGCAGTCGCTCGACCGACAGGCACCCGGTGCGCCGGTACATGACAAGGAATTCGATGGCTGAGACTTTCTCCTTCAAGCTCATCGCCACCGACGGCAAGGCGCGGCGCGGCCTGATTTCGATGCCGCGCGGCGAGATACGCACGCCGGCCTTCATGCCGGTCGGCACCGGCGGCACCGTCAAGGCCATGTATATGGACCAGGTGCGCGGCGTCGGCGCCGACATCATCCTCGGCAACACCTATCATCTGATGCTGCGGCCAGGCGCGGAGCGCGTGGCGAAGCTCGGCGGCCTGCATGAGTTCGCGCGCTGGCCACACCCGATCCTGACCGACAGCGGCGGCTTCCAGGTCATGTCGCTGTCGAAGCTGAGGAAGCTCACGGAGAAGGGCGTCACCTTCCGCTCGCATATCGACGGCGCGCCCTACGAGATGTCGCCGGAGCGGTCGATCGAGATCCAGGGGCTGCTCGATTCCGACATTCAGATGCAGCTCGACGAATGTACCGCGCTTCCGGCCAAGCCGACGGAGATCGAGCGCGCGATGGAGCTGTCGCTGCGCTGGGCCGAGCGCTGCAAGACGGCGTTCGGCGACCAGCCGGGCAAGGCGATGTTCGGTATCGTGCAGGGCGGCGACAGCGCGGTGATGCGCGTGCGCTCGGCGCAGGCGCTGAAGGCGATGGACCTCAAAGGCTACGCCGTCGGCGGGCTGGCGGTCGGCGAACCGCAGCCGGTGATGCTGGAGATGCTGGAGATAACCTGTCCGGAACTGCCGGCCGACAGGCCCCGCTATCTGATGGGTGTCGGCACGCCGGACGATATCTTGAAATCGGTGGCGCGCGGCATCGACATGTTCGACTGCGTGATGCCGACGCGCGCCGGCCGCCATGGCCTGGCCTATACGCGTCGCGGCAAGATCAACCTGCGCAACGCCCGCCATGCCGACGATCCGCGTCCGCTGGACGAAGAAAGCGACTGCCCCGCCGCGCGCGACTATTCGCGCGCCTATCTGCACCATCTCGTGCGTTCGCAGGAGTCGCTCGGCGCGATGCTGCTCACCTGGAACAACCTGTCCTACTATCAAAAGCTGATGCAGGACATCCGCGCCGCGATCGAGGCGCAGGCCTTCGAGGCGCGTGCCGCCGAGATTTCGGAAGGCTGGACGAGGGGCGATATCCCGGCGCTGTGAGGTGTCAGAGCGATTCAGCGTTTCAGGGAAACGCAGAACCGCTCAATCTCTTTGTTTTGACGCAATTCCGGACGGAAACCGTTACACACTTTTCCTGGAATTGCTCAGGTGCTGACCGAAGTCGAGGCGCGCAGGCTGCAGCCGGTGATCTTGAAGCTGCCGTCAGGCTGCTGCTCCAGCGTATAGACCGCCTCATAGTCCTTGCCGTCGGGTCCGACGATCAGCACCTGCTGGATGATCGAGGCCGGTCCGGTCTGCTCGACCTTGCCGAAGGAGTAGCTCTGCGGCCTGCGCACCGGCGCGTAGCCGTGGGTCACCATGTTCATGAAGGTGTCGACGGTCGGGAAGATGCGCTTCACGTTCGGCGCCGCGAAGCTGTAGGCGGTGGCGCCGTCATCGGCGAGGAAAGCTTTGAGCTGGCTGTCGATAACCGTCTGCGCCGCTTTGATCTCGGCGTCGCCGGCGAAGGCCATCGAAGCGAAGAGCATTGGAATGAGAGCGAATGCGAACAATAAGCGGCGCACGGCCTGTCTCCCGGAATTCGCTTTTGTGGACGCAATCTAACATACGCGCGTCGGTGCGCCGTGGTTTCATCGCTGTCGGAAGATTCTTGATCACCAATGCCCATACCGATGCTCGGCTGAGGAGCACTCTTGCGGCAAGCGGTCGCCAGGCTCGTGCAGCCTGATGCTTGAAAGCCCGTCGCCAGTCTGCCACAAGGGCCGCTTATTCGCGTAGAAGCTCACAGGATCGGCAATGAAGGCATTTTTCGTGCAGATAAAGTGCGATCTGGGCAAAGCCTATGAGGTCGCCAGCGCGCTCGCCGATGCCGAGATTGCCTCCGAAATCTATTCGACCGCTGGCAATTACGACCTGCTCGCAAAATTCTATGTCGACGACGAGGAAGACATCGGCCACTTCGTCAATGAGAGGGTGCAGATTCTGCCCGGAATCAAGGACACCTTCACCATCGTCACCTTCCGGGCGTTCTGACCGCTCCTTGCAATGCCCGGCCGCGAGGCAGGACCTGACCCGGCATCGCCCGCGCTGCCCTAATCTTAGGCAATTTGCATAGAGCGGCCGCCGCCGCCTCTCAAATCACCGATTGCGCTTGCTTTTCTCAGGCGAGGCCAGTGAAATGGCTTCAGAGGGGAGTACGCGATTGGCAGCGTTCGACGAAATGCTTCCGGAAGTCTCCGGATTGAGAAGACCATACCAGGCTTACGATCGCTGGCTGAAGGAACAGGACCCGGCCAGGCTCACCGAGAAAATGCAGGACGCCGAGCGCGTCTTCCGCAAGACTGGCATCACCTTCGCCGTCTATGGTGAGCAGGAAGCATCCGAGCGGCTGATCCCTTTCGACATCGTCCCGCGCATCATTTCCGGCCAGGAGTGGCGCCGGCTCACCCAAGGCATCGAGCAGCGCGTGCAGGCGCTGAACGCCTTCCTCGACGATATCTACCACAGGCAAGAGATCCTGCGCGCCGGCCGCGTTCCCAGGGATCTTATCGCAAAGAATGAAGCCTTCCTGCCGGAGATGATCGGAGTGAGACCGCCGGCGGGCGTCTATACCCACATCATCGGCGTTGATATCGTCCGCATCAGCGAGAACGAATTCTACGTGCTCGAGGACAATGCGCGCACGCCGTCCGGCGTCTCCTACATGCTGGAGAACCGCGAGACGATGATGCAGCTCTTCCCGGAGCTGTTCCAGCAGGTCAAGGTGCGGCCGGTCGAGAATTATCCTCAGCTGCTGCGTCAGTCGCTGGCAGCAGTGCGGCCGCAGAGCACCAAGGACGCGCCCACCATCGCCGTGCTGACGCCCGGCTCATACAACTCCGCCTATTTCGAGCACGCCTTCCTCGCCGACCAGATGGGCGTGCAACTGGTCGAGGGACAGGATCTGCGCGTCGTCGACGGCCATGTCACGATGCGCACCACGGAAGGCTACAAGCAGATCGACGTGCTTTACCGGCGTGTGGACGACGCCTTCCTCGATCCACTGACCTTCCGGCCGGACTCCGCGCTCGGCGTGCCGGGCATCATGGATGTCTATCGCGCCGGCAATATCACCATTGCCAACGCGCCGGGAACCGGCATCGCCGACGACAAGGCGATCTATTCCTACATGCCCGAGATCGTCGAGTTCTATACCGGCCGCAAGGCGATCCTCGGCAACATCCCGACCTGGCGCTGCTCGGAGCCGGACAGCCTGAAATACGTGCTGGAGCACATCGGCGAACTCGTCATCAAGGAAGTGCACGGCTCCGGCGGCTACGGCATGCTGGTCGGGCCTGCGGCAACCAAGAAAGAGTGCCAGGATTTCGCCAAGAAGCTGCAGGCAAAGCCCGGCAACTACATCGCCCAACCGACGCTGGCGCTGTCGACCTGCCCGATCCTGACCGAGAAAGGCCTGTCGCCGCGCCATGTCGATCTCAGGCCTTATGTGCTCGTCTCGGACCGCATCCAGCTCGTGCCGGGCGGTCTGACCCGCGTCGCGCTCAAGGAAGGGTCGCTGGTTGTAAACTCATCGCAGGGTGGCGGGACGAAGGATACGTGGGTGCTGGATGATTGAAGTGAGTGAGTAGGGAATAGGCAGTAGGCAGTAGGCAGTAGTGGAAGTAAAGGGACAGGGAAATGCCATATTTCATTGAGATTCAAACGCTTACTACTCCCTGTTGCCTATTCCCTACTCACTAGCCCGAAGGGCGTTCCCATGCTTCTCGGCCGCACCGCCAACGGTCTCTACTGGATGAACCGCTATATCGAGCGGGCCGAAAACATGGCGCGCCTGGTCGATGCCGGCCTGCGCATGGCGTTGACGCGCACTCAGAACGCGTCGGAGGAGTGGAACTCGGTGCTGCTCAGTGCCGGCTCCGATTATGCGTTCTCGCAGAAATACCAGGACTACACCGTCGCCAACGTTTCCGATTTCCTGCTGCGCGACATCTCGAACCCGTCGAGCACGATGTCGTCGATCGAGACCGCGCGCAACAATGCGCGCATGGTGCGCACCGCGCTGACCCGCGAGACCTGGGAGAGCATCAACGAAGCCTGGATGTCGCTGAAGCGCATGCTGGCAAGGCCGATCGACGAGCGCGACCTGCCGACCGTGCTCGATGCCATCAAACGAGAGACGGCGCTGATCCGCGGCTCGTTCTACGGCACCATGCTGCGCAACGAGATCTTCGACTTCTCGCAGCTCGGCACCTATGTCGAGCGCGCCGACAACACGGCCCGCATCCTCGACGTGAAATACTACGTGCTCTTGCCGTCGATCTCCTGGGTCGGCTCGACCCTCGATAATTATCAATGGGAATCGATCCTGCGCTCGGTGTCGGCGCACCGTTCCTATCGCTGGGTCTACGACGCCGAGTACAAGCCGACCAACATCGCCGACTATCTGATCCTCAATGTGCGCATGCCGCGCTCGCTGACCTTCTGCTACCGCTTCCTTGGTGAGCATTTGAAATTCCTCGCCGACGATTATGGCGAGCGTCATGCCTGTCACGCCACGGCCGAGAAGATCCAGGCCATGCTGAAGAAGGGGTCGATCAAGGATATTTTCGACCACGGTCTGCACGAGTTCCTGGTGGAATTCATTGGCGACAACACCAGGCTGGGCGATGAGATCGCCCAGGACTACCGGTTCTACTGAGCGCTGGAGGGGCAGGCGCCATGCGGCTCAAGATCACCCACCGCACCGAGTATCGCTACGACGCGCCGGTGCAATACCTTTTGCAGCGGCTGCGCCTGCTGCCGGTGAGCGGACCGACGCAGACGGTTGTGTCCTGGGCAATCAACATCGACGGCGCGCGCGAGGAAGTGCGCTTCACCGACCATTTCGGCAACGACACGCGGCTGGTGAGCGCCGAGGGTGGCCACCACATCGTCACGGTCGAGGCTGCGGGCGAGGTGACGACGCGCGACACCGCCGGCGTGTCCGGTCCGCACCATGGTTTCGCGCCGCTCTGGCTGTTCGGCCAGGAAACGCAGCTCACCACCGCCGGTGGCGGTATCCGCAAACTTGCGGCATCGGTCGGCGAGGGGACCGATATCGAGCGGCTGCACCGGCTGATGGTCACGATCCGCGAGCGCGTCGACTATAAGCCGGGAACGACCAGCACTGTCACGCCGGCGGAGGAGGCGCTCGCACTGAAGGCCGGCGTCTGCCAGGACCACAGCCACATCTTCGCTGCCACGGCGCGCGCCATGGGCTTTCCCGCGCGCTATATCAGCGGCTATCTGATGATGGACGCTTCAGTCGAGCAAGCGGCGAGCCATGCCTGGGCCGAAGCACATGTACCCGGCCTCGGTTGGGTTGCCTTCGATCCTGCAAACGGTATCTCTCCCGACGAACGTTATGTGCGGGTGGCGATGGGTCGCGACTATCGCGATGCCTCGCCGGTGTCGGGAATACTGCTGGGGCAGGCGCAAGAGAAGCTTGCCGTCACGGTCACGGTAGAGCAGTAAGTTTCGCAGATTCTGACAGCATAAGAGCGACCATGACCTATTGCGTCGGCCTCAAGATCGATCGCGGGCTCGTGTTCATGTCGGACACGCGCACCAATGCCGGCATGGATTCGATCTCGACCTTCAAGAAGATGCATGTCTGGGAAGAGCCTGACGAGCGCGTCATCGTGCTGATGTCGGCGGGCAATCTCGCCACCACGCAAGCCGTGGTCAGCCTGCTCGACGAGCGTACCAAGCGGTCGGCGACCGCCACGAGAAGCTGCTCGAAACGCCATCCATGTATCAGGCGGTGCGGCTGGTCGGCGACACGGTGAAGGAAGTGATCGCCCATTCGTCGCCGGCCGGCGACAAGGCCGATTCCTATTTCAACGCCTCGTTCATCCTGGGCGGCCAGATCAAGGGCAGCCCGCCGCGGCTGTTCATGATCTATCCCGAGGGCAATTTCATCGAGTCGACCGACGACACGCCGTTCTTCCAGATCGGTGAGACCAAATACGGCAAGCCGATCATCATCCGCGCCTATGACCGGGCGATGAGCCTCGCCGAAACGGTGAAGCTGCTTCTGGTTTCCTTCGACTCGACATTGAAGTCGAACCTGTCGGTCGGCCTGCCGCTCGACCTGCTCTTCCTGGAGGTGGACGCTTTCAAGGTCGGTCTCAACAAGCGGATCGGTCAGGACGACCAATATTACCGCACCATCTCGGATGGCTGGTCGAACGCGCTGAAGGCGGCTTTTGCCAGCCTGCCGGATTTCCCGGGGTAGGGCTTTCGTCCACGCAGCCGTTGCTTCATTGTATTTAACATGTTAATCAAAAATTGAAAACCGGCCGGCCGATCAGCGTCCGCCGGCTGCCGGGAGGATCGCATGGACAACGAAGAATTCCGCGACTGGTCGAGGCGTGCTGCGGACTGGGGCGCCGATTACCGTGCCAGCCTGCGCGACCATCCAGTGCGGCCGGCGATAGCGCCGGGCGAAATCTTCCGGAGTATCGAGGCATCTCCGCCCGAAGCCGCCGAGCCGATGGAAAAGATCTTCGCCGATTTCGAAGCGAAGATCGTGCCCGGCATGACGCATTGGCAGCATCCGCGCTTCTTCGCCTATTTCCCGGCGAACGCCGCGCCGGTGTCGGTCGTGGCCGAATATCTGGTCTCGGCAATGGCGGCGCAGTGCATGCTTTGGCAGACCTCGCCGGCGGCGACCGAGCTCGAGACCCGTATCGTCGACTGGATGCGCCAGGCGCTCGGCCTGCCCGAAGGCTTCTCCGGCGTCATCCAGGATTCGGCGTCGTCAGCGACGCTTGCCGCGGTGCTCACCATGCGCGAGCGGGCATTGGACTGGCAGGGCAACAAAAAGGGGCTCGCCGGACAGGCGAAGCTGCGCGTCTATTCCTCCGACCAGGTCCACACTTCGATCGATCGCGCCATCTGGGTTGCCGGTATCGGCGAGGAAAACCTCGTCCGCATCCCGGTTGCCGGTCGCTTCCGCGCCATGGACACGGCGGCGCTGGAGGCGGCGATCATCGCCGATCGCGAAGCCGGCCTGCTGCCGGCGGGCATCATCGCCTGCGTCGGCGGCACGAGCACCGGCGGTACCGACGACATCGCCGCCGTCGCCGCTGTCGCAAAGCGGCATGGGCTCTATCTTCACGTTGACGCCGCCTGGGCCGGATCGGCGATGATCTGCCCGGAGTATCGACATTTCTGGGCGGGTGTCGAAGGCGCCGATTCCATCGTCTTCAATCCGCACAAATGGCTGGGCGCACAGTTCGATTGCTCGATCCAGTTCGTCCGCCAGCCGGAAGATCTCGTGCGCACATTGGCAATCAAGCCGGACTATCTCAAGACCCGCGGCCATGACGGCATCATCAACTATTCCGAATGGTCGGTACCGCTCGGCCGACGGTTCCGGGCGCTAAAACTCTGGTTCCTGCTGCGCGCCCACGGACTGGAAGGCCTGCGCAAGATGATCCGAAACCACGTCGCCTGGAGCGAGGACCTTGCCGCACGTCTGGCCAAGGAGGCGGATTTCGAGCTCGTTTCCGAACCGATGCTGTCGCTTTTTTCGTTTCGCCATCGTGCCGCGCCGGGCGGCGATACGGACGAGCACAATCTGCGGCTGGTCGACGCCATCAACACGGACGGTCGCATCTACCTGACCCAGACCCGCGTGGATGGGCGGGTCGCGGTCCGCTTCCAGGCGGGCCAGTTCGAGTCGACAGCGGCGGATGTGGATATGGCTTTCGGTGTCGTCACCGAGATCGCGCGACATCTTGCGTGAAGGCGCCAGGCGGTTGCGGACCAGTTTCCCTTTGCAATCATGTGAATTTCGTTAGCCGGCTTATGCCTTTTCACCGCTTTCGTTTTCCGATATAGACGGAAAAAACGAAAATGGAGGATGCCGGATGTTTCTTTCGCCACGCCATGCCGAGATCATCCAGATGGCGAAGGACCATGGCCGGGTGCTGGTCGAAGACCTTGCGACGCATTTCAGCGTCACACCGCAGACCATCCGCAAGGACCTCAACGATCTCTGCGACCAGCGCCTGCTGACGCGTATCCATGGCGGAGCGCTGTTCCCATCCGGCATCGAGAACATGGAATATGAGGCGCGGCGCAAGATCGCCGCAGAGGAGAAGGAGGCGATCGGCCGCGCCGCAGCCAGGCTGATCCCCGACAATGCCTCGCTGTTCATCAATATCGGCACTACCACCGAAGCCGTCAGCAAGGCGCTTCTCGACCACAACGGACTTATGGTCATCACCAATAACATCAATGTTGCCAATAGGATGCGTATCTATCCGTCGATCGAGGTGGTGATCGCCGGCGGCGTGGTCCGTGGCTCCGACGGCGGTGTCGTCGGCGAGGCCGCCGTCGATTTCATCCGGCAGTTCAAGGTCGACTACGCCGTTATTGGCGCCTCGGCCATCGACCATGACGGCGCGCTGCTCGACTTCGATTTTCGCGAGGTGAAGGTGGCGCAGGCCATCATCGCCAATGCGCGTCACGTGATTCTCGTCTCCGACCAGACCAAATTCGAGCGCACCGCGCCGGTCCGCATCGGCCATCTGTCACAGGTCAACACCTTCATCACCGATCGCTGCGATATCCCGTCGGTGCGCAGGATCTGCGAGGAAACAGAGGTTCGTTTGATCGAAACGGCGCTCGGATAGGGTCGTTTCACACCGTCTCACAAAGCTGTGATATTTCGTTTGACATTCGTTCTTAGTTCGAAATAATTCCGACACGGTTTCGCGAAACACAAAAATGGTGCAATGCGAAATCGTGGAGGAACCCTGTGAACGCATCACCGATCCATGACATTTTCGTCATAGGCGGCGGCATCAATGGCTGCGGCATCGCTCGCGACGCCGTTGGCCGCGGATTTTCGGTTTTCCTGGCCGAAATGAACGATCTGGCCAGCGGGACTTCCTCCGGCTCGACCAAGTTGATCCATGGCGGCCTGCGCTATCTCGAATTCTACGAGTTCCGGCTGGTGCGCGAAGCGCTGATGGAGCGTGAGATCCTCTGGAAGAACGCGCCGCACATCATCTGGCCGATGCGCTTCGTGCTGCCCTATGCCAAGGGGCTGCGACCGGCCTGGCTGATCCGGCTCGGGCTGTTCCTCTACGACCATATCGGCGGGCGCAAGCTGCTGCCGGCGACGAAGACGCTGGATATGGCCACCGATCCGGCCGGCAAGCCGCTGAAGCCGCTGTTCCGCAAGGCGTTCGAATATTCGGACGGCTGGGTCAACGACGCCCGCCTGGTGGCGCTCAATGCCCGCGACGCGGCCGACCGGGGCGCCGTCATCCGCACCCGCACCAAGGTGGTCAGCGCGCGCCGCGACGGCGCCCTTTGGACGATCAAGATCCAGAATATGCTGACCGGCGAGACCGAGGAAGTCCGCGCCCGCCTTCTCGTCAACGCTGCGGGCCCGTGGGTCGACCAGGTGCTGGCCAAGGCGGTCGGCCAGAACGACGTGCATAATGTCCGGCTGGTGCAGGGCAGCCACATCGTCATCGGCAAGAAGTTCGACGATCCGCGCGCTTATTTCTTCCAGAACAAGGACGGGCGCATCATCTTCGCCATTCCTTACGAGGAAGAGTTCACGCTGATCGGTACCACCGACCGCGACTATCCGGGCGATCCGCATGACGTGAAGATCAGCGATACCGAGATCGACTATCTGTGCGCCGCGGCAAGCGAATATTTCGCGCAACCCGTCAAGCGCTCGGACATCGTCTGGACCTATTCGGCAGTGCGCCCGCTTTATGACGACGGCGCCTCGAAGGCGCAGGAGGCGACGCGCGATTATGTGCTGAAGGCCGAAGGCGGGGAGGGCGCGGCCCCTTTGCTCAACTCATTTGGCGGCAAGATCACGACGTTCCGCCGGCTGTCTGAATCGATGCTGGAGAAGATCGAAGGCTTTCTCGGCAAGCGCGGCGCGCCGTGGACGGCCAATGCGCCGCTGCCCGGCGGCGATTTTCCGGCGACCGGCTTCGACGCGCAGGTCGCCAGGCTCAAGAACGCCTATCCGTTCCTCGACCAGCGGCTGGCGCGCAGGCTCACCCGGCTCTACGGCACACGCGCCGAAAAGCTGCTCGGGCTGGCCAAGTCGAATGCCGATCTCGGCCGCAATTTCGGCGCCGACCTTTATGAGGCCGAGGTGCGCTATCTCGTCGAGAACGAATGGGCGGTTACCGCCGAGGATGTGCTGTGGCGTAGGACCAAGCGCGGCCTGCATTTCAGCCGAGAGCAGACGGCAGCGCTCGAAGAATTCATGCGTGGCCGGCGCCACGTCGCGGCGGCCGAATGAGGGCCGCCCGATAATGCGCAGGGCCGGGGAGGAGGCGTGATGCTGGAACTGAGGAACGTGACGAAGACGGTCGGCGCGCAGGAGCATATCCGCGACGTGTCGCTGACGCTTCAGCACGGCTCGCTGAACGTTCTCCTCGGGCCGACGCTTTCCGGCAAGACCAGCCTGATGCGGCTGATGGCCGGCCTCGATGCGCCGACCTCCGGCTCGGTCTGGTTCGACGGCAAGGACGTCACCGGACAGCCGGTCCAGAAGCGCAACGTAGCCATGGTCTACCAGCAGTTCATCAACTATCCGGCGATGACCGTCTACGAGAACATCGCCTCGCCGCTTCGGGTTGCCGGCGTCGAGCAGGCCAAGATCGACAAGGAGGTGCGGAACGCCGCAGGGCTGCTGAAGCTCACGCCTTACCTCGACCGCACGCCGCTCAGCCTGTCGGGCGGTCAGCAGCAGCGCACGGCGCTCGCCCGCGCTATCGTCAAGAATGCCAGCCTGGTGCTGCTCGACGAGCCGCTCGCCAATCTCGATTACAAGCTGCGCGAGGAATTGCGCGCCGAGCTGCCGAAGATCTTTGCCGCCGCCGGCACCATCTTTGTCTACGCCACGACCGAGCCGCATGAGGCGCTTCTGCTCGGCGGCAACACGGCAACGCTGTCAGAAGGGCGCGTCACGCAGTTTGGGCCAACTGTCGAAGTGTTCCGTAAGCCGGTCGACCTAGTGACGGCAAGGACCTTCGCCGACCCGCCGCTCAACACCATCGTGCTGGCCAAGAAGGGCTCGGATTTCCTGCTCGAAGGCGGCGTCAAGCTGCCGGTGCCGCCGGAGCTGCTCGGCATTCCGGACGCCAGCTACACGATCGGCTTCCAGCCGCATCACTTGTCGCTCGAGCGTCCCAATGGCGGCGCGGTGCCGGTGCGGGCCAAGGTCACCATCACCGAGATCACCGGCTCGGAAAGCTTCGTTCATCTCGACTTCGCCGATGCGCGCTGGGTCATGCTCGCGCACGGCATCCTCGATTTCGAGACCGACGACGAGGTCGAGGTGTTCATCGACCCGCGCCACATCATGGTGTTCGACCAGACGGCCGCGCCGTGACGGCGTCGAAGCTGGCGGCCTGAGGAGGAAACGATGGCGCGCATCGACGTCAACCATATCCGCCACTCCTACCTGCCCAATCCGAAGAAGGATTCGGATTTCGCGCTGAAGGAAGTGCATCACATTTTCGAGGACGGCGGCGCCTACGCGCTGCTCGGACCCTCGGGCTGCGGCAAGACCACCTTGCTCAACATCATTTCGGGGCTGCTCCACCCATCGCACGGGAAGCTTCTGTTCAACGGCCGGGACGTGACCAGGCTATCGACGCAGGAGCGCAACATCGCCCAGGTGTTCCAGTTCCCGGTCATCTACGACACGATGACCGTCTACGACAATCTGGCCTTCCCGCTGCGCAACCGCCGCGTGCCGGAGGCCGATGTCGACCGCAAGGTGCGCGAGACGCTCGACATGATCGATCTCTCCTCGATGGCGAACAGGAAGGCGCGCCGGCTGACCGCCGACCAGAAGCAAAAAATCTCGCTTGGCCGCGGACTGGTGCGCTCGGACGTCAACGCCATCCTGTTCGACGAGCCGCTCACTGTCATCGATCCGCATATGAAATGGGTGCTGCGTTCGCAGCTCAAGCAACTGCACCGCCGCTTCGGCTACACCATGGTCTATGTCACGCACGACCAGACCGAAGCGCTGACTTTCGCCGACCGCGTCGTGGTCATGTATGACGGCGAGATCGTGCAGATCGGCACGCCGGCCGAACTGTTCGAGCGGCCGCGCCACACTTTCGTCGGCTATTTCATCGGCTCGCCGGGCATGAACGTCCTGCCCGTCGCGATCGACGGCAAAATCGCGACGATCGGCAGCCAGCGCATCGAACTGCCGGGCGTCCCCAAGGCTGCAGTCGGCGCGGTCGAACTTGGCATCCGTCCCGAATATGTCCGGCTTGGCCGCGACGGCATGGCGGTGAAAATCAGCAAGGTCGAGGACGTCGGCCGCCACAAGGTGGTCCGCGCCAATCTCGAGGGCAAGGAGATCGCCGCCGTCATCGGCGAGGACGACGAGGTGCCTGCCGAACCCAAGGTTCGCTTCGAGCCTGCCGGCATCAACATCTATGCCGATTCCTGGCGCGTCGAGATGGGGGCATAGATGGAAAAGACCTGGAACAACAGGGCATGGTTCCTCGTCCTGCCGGTGCTGGTGCTGGTGGCGTTCTCGGCCGTCATTCCGCTGATGACCGTCGTCAACTATTCGGTGCAGGACACGTTCGGCAACAACGTCTTCTTCTGGGCCGGCACCGAGTGGTTCGAGGAACTGCTCGCCTCTGACCGCTTCTGGGAAGCGATGGTGCGCAACCTGATCTTCTCCTTCATCATTCTGGCGATCGAAGTGCCGCTCGGCATCTTCATCGCGCTCAACATGCCGAAGAAGGGCTGGGGCGTGCCGGTCTGCCTGGTGCTGATGGCGCTGCCGCTGCTCATTCCGTGGAACGTCGTCGGCACCATCTGGCAGGTCTTCGGCCGCAATGACATCGGTCTGCTCGGCTATTACGTCAACAGGCTCGGCATCAACTACAACTATGTGCAGAATCCGATCGACGCCTGGGTCACCGTCATCATCATGGACGTCTGGCACTGGACGAGCCTTGTCGTGCTGCTCTGCTATGCCGGCCTGGTTTCGATCCCGGACGCCTTCTACCAGGCGGCCAAGATCGACGGCGCCTCGCGCTGGGCGGTGTTCCGCTACATCCAGCTGCCGAAGATGCAGCGCGTGCTACTGATCGCGGTGCTCTTGCGCTTCATGGACAGCTTCATGATCTATACCGAGCCCTTCGTCGTTACCGGCGGCGGCCCCGGCAACTCGACGACCTTCCTGTCGATCGACCTCGTCAAGACAGCACTTGGGCAGTTCGACCTCGGTCCGGCCGCCGCCATGTCGCTCGTCTACTTCCTGATCATCCTGTTGTTGTCGTGGGTGTTCTACACCGTGATGACCAACTACGACGCGGAGCGCTGAGATGGCGAGCGCCAACGAGACGACACGCGTGAGCGAAACGGCGGTCACGGAAGTCGGCAGCATGCTGTCGCAGGACGAAGTGGCGAGGCTGATGCGCCGCCGCGGCGAGGAATCGCGCTGGTGGTGGATCGTGCCGACGATCTACATCATCGTGCTGCTGCTGCCGATCTACTGGCTCATCAACATGAGCTTCAAGACCAACCAGGAGATCATCTCGTCGCTGACGCTCTATCCGCACGAGCCGACGCTGCGCAACTACAAGATCATCTTCACGGATCCGTCCTGGTATTCCGGCTACATCAACTCGATCACCTATGTGGTGATGAATATGGTGATCTCGGTCACCGTGGCCCTGCCCGCGGCCTACGCCTTCTCGCGATACCGCTTCCTCGGCGACAAGCATCTGTTCTTCTGGCTGCTCACCAACCGCATGGCGCCGCCGGCGGTGTTCGCGCTGCCGTTCTTCCAGCTCTATTCGGCCTTCGGGCTCATCGACACCCATATCGCGGTGGCGCTGGCGCACTGCCTGTTCAACGTGCCGCTGGCGGTGTGGATCCTCGAAGGCTTCATGTCCGGCGTGCCGAAGGAGATCGACGAGACCGCCTATATCGACGGTTACTCCTTCCCGCGCTTCTTCCTGAAAATCTTCATGCCGTTGATCGCGAGCGGCATCGGAGTGGCCTGCTTTTTCTGCTTCATGTTCTCATGGGTGGAGCTCTTGATCGCCCGCACGCTGACGACGACCGACGCCAAGCCGATCGCGGCCACCATGACCCGCACAGTTTCGGCCGCCGGCATGGACTGGGGCCTGCTCGCCGCCGCCGGCGTGCTGACGCTGATCCCCGGCGCGCTCGTCATCTGGTTCGTCCGCAATTATATCGCCAAGGGCTTCGCCCTGGGGAGGGTGTGATGAAACGAACGCGAGAGTTCGTCCGCAACACCATCGCCAACGGCTTCGCCCTGGGGAGGGTCTGATCCATGAACCTCGACTTCTCCTGGATGGCCTGGACCTGGCCGACGGCCGCCTTCTTCCTCGTCATTGCACTGATGCTCTTCGGCATGGGCGTGTGGGAATATGTCTCGCCGGGCGGCAATCCGCGCGTCGGCGTGCTGCGCTTCGAGACGACGCGCGGCGACCGCCTCTTCGTTTCGCTGCTCGGCAGCGCCTTTATCCATCTCGCTTGGCTGGGTCTGGTTGGACCCAACCTGTGGTGGGCTCTCGCTCTCTCCGTGGTCTACGCGATTGGCGTATTCCGATACGTATAGAGGGGGAAATGCTGGAGCGGCCGCGTGCTGGCGGCAGCCCCAGATCGCACTTGCAACCTAAGACTGGAGGAGACACATGCGACGGCAATTTCTAACATCTACGACCGCCCTTGTCCTATTGCTGGGAGCCGGCCATGCCTATGCCGGAATGGACGAGGCAAAGGCCTTTCTGGACAAGGAGATAGGCCCACTGTCGACGCTTTCGCGCGCCGATCAGGAAAAGGAAATGCAGTGGTTCATCGACGCAGCCAAGCCGTTTGCCGGCATGGACATAAAAGTCGTGTCGGAGACCATCGCCACCCATTCCTATGAATCGCAGGTTCTGGCGCCGGCCTTCTCCGCCATCACCGGCATCAAGGTCACGCATGACGTCATCCAGGAAGGCGACGTCGTCGAGAAGATCCAGACCCAGATGCAGACCGGCCAAAACCTCTATGACGGCTGGGTCAACGACTCCGACCTGATCGGCACGCACTGGCGCTACCAGCAGGTGCGCAACCTGACGGACTGGATGGCGGGCGAGGGCAAGGACGTCACCGACCCGATGCTCGACGTCGACGACTTCATCGGCAAGTCGTTCACCACCGCTCCGGACGGCAAGCTCTACCAGCTTCCCGACCAGCAGTTCGCGAACCTCTATTGGTTCCGCTACGACTGGTTCAACGACGAGAAGAACAAGGCCGACTTCAAGGCCAAGTACGGCTACGACCTCGGCGTCCCAGTCAACTGGTCGGCCTATGAGGACATCGCCGCCTTCTTCACCGGTCGCGAGATCGACGGCAAGAAGGTCTTCGGCCACATGGACTACGGCAAGAAGGACCCGTCGCTGGGCTGGCGCTTCACCGATGCCTGGCTGTCCATGGCCGGCAACGGCGACAAGGGCATTCCGAACGGCAAGCCGGTCGACGAATGGGGCATCAAGGTCGATGAGAATTCGCGCCCCGTCGGCTCATGCGTTGCCCGCGGCGGCGACACCAACGGCCCGGCCTCGGTCTACGCCATCCAGAAATACCTCGACTGGCTGAAGGCCTATGCGCCGCCGGAGGCGCAGGGCATGACCTTCTCGGAGTCGGGTCCGGTGCCTTCGCAGGGCACGATCGCGCAGCAGATCTTCTGGTACACGGCCTTCACCGCCGACATGGCCAAGCCCGGCCTGCCGGTCGTGAACGAGGACGGCACGCCGAAATGGCGCGTCGCGCCGTCGCCGCACGGCGTCTACTGGAAGGACGGCATGAAGCTCGGCTACCAGGACGCCGGTTCGTGGACGCTGATGACGTCGACGCCAACCGACCGCGCCAAGGCCGCTTGGCTCTATGCGCAGTTCGTCGTGTCGAAGACGGTCGACGTGAAGAAGAGCCATGTCGGTCTCACCTTCATCCGCGACTCCACCATCCACGACAAGAGCTTCACCGAACGGGCTCCGAAACTCGGCGGCCTGGTCGAATTCTACCGCTCGCCGGCACGCGTGCAGTGGACCCCGACCGGCACCAACGTTCCGGATTATCCGAAGCTGGCGCAGCTCTGGTGGCAGAACATCGGCGACGCTTCTTCGGGCGCCAAGAGCCCGCAGGAAGCGATGGACTCGCTCTGCGCCGACCAGGAGAAGGTGCTCGAGCGTCTCGAGAAGGCGGGCGTTCAAGGCGACATCGGCCCGAAGATGGCCGAGGAGCACGACCTCGACTTCTGGAACAAGGACGCCGTCTCGAAGGGCAACCTTGCGCCGCAGCTCAAGGTCGAGAACGAGAAGGACAAGCCGATCACCGTCAACTACGACGAGCTGGTCAAGAGCTGGCAGAAGTAACTGCATGACGTGGGCGTGTCTGCCCATGCTAGGAAATGCAGGGGAGGCGGCTTTGCCGTCTCCCCTGTTGCATGAGAAGTGGAGGGATGCGGAATGAGCGGTTTTGTGCTGGCCATCGACCAGGGGACGACTTCGACGCGAGCGATCCTGTTTGACGACAAGATGAAGGTCGCGGGCACGGGCCAGCAGGAATTCACGCAGCACTATCCGGCTTCCGGCTGGGTCGAGCATGACCCGGAAGACATCTGGGCAAGCGTTGTCGCGACGGTGAAGGCGGCGCTGAAGGCAGCCGGCCGCGCGGCATCGGACGTGGCGGCGATCGGCATCACCAACCAGCGCGAGACAGTCGTCATTTGGGACAAGGCGACCGGCAAGCCGATCCACAACGCCATCGTCTGGCAGGACCGCCGCACCGCGGCGCTCTGCCAAAAACTCCGGAAGGAGGGGCTGGAGAAGACATTCACGCGTAAGACCGGGCTGCTGCTTGATCCCTATTTCTCCGGCACCAAGATCGCCTGGATGCTGGACAAGGTGAAGGGTGCGAGGAAGCGCGCTGAAAAGGGCGAACTGCTCGCCGGCACCATCGACAGTTTTCTCATCTGGCGGCTCACCGGCGGCAAGGTGCACGCCACCGACGCCACCAATGCCTCGCGCACGCTGATCTACAACATCGAGAAGAACGCCTGGGACGACGAGCTGCTGGCCATCCTGAGAATACCGGCCGCGATCCTGCCGCAGGTGAAGGACTGCGCCGATGATTTCGGCGTCACTGAAAAGAGCCTCTTCGGCGCCGGGATGAGGATACTCGGGGTCGCCGGCGACCAGCACGCGGCGACGATCGGCCAGGCCTGCTTCGAGCCCGGCATGATGAAATCCACCTATGGCACGGGCTGCTTCGCGCTGCTCAACACCGGCGCCGACCTGGTGCGCTCGAAGAACCGGCTCTTGACGACCATCGCCTATCGGCTGAACGGCAAGACCACCTATGCGCTGGAGGCTCGATCTTCATCGCCGGGGCCGCCGTGCAGTGGCTGCGCGACGGCATCAAGGTGATCGGCAAGGCCGAGCAGAGCGGCGCGCTTGCCGCCACCGCCGACCCGGCGCAGCAAGTCTATCTCGTGCCGGCCTTTGTCGGCCTCGGCGCGCCGCACTGGGACGCGGATGCGCGCGGCGCCATTTTTGGTCTGACCCGCAATTCGGGTCCCGCGGAATTCGCACGGGCCGCGCTGGAGTCCGTCGCCTTCCAGACGCGCGACCTGCTCGACGCGATGCGCAAGGACTGGAAAGGCGCTTCCGCCAAGACGGTGCTGCGGGTCGATGGCGGCATGGTCGCATCCGACTGGACCATGCAGCGGCTGGCCGACATCCTCGACGCGCCGGTCGATCGGCCGACGATCCTGGAGACGACCGCGCTCGGCGCTGCCTGGCTTGCCGGATCGAAAGCCGGGGTGTGGCCGAAGGCAAAGGAATTTGCCAAGACCTGGGCGCTCGACCGTCGCTTCAAGCCGGACATGGATGGCGGCACCCGCTCAGCGAAGCTGGCGGGTTGGCATGATGCTGTGCACCGGACGCTGAGCACGCACTGAAACCCATCAATGAGAGCCCGCGCCTTGCGATGCGGGCTCGGTCAACGACCCTGGGTACCTACCCGGAGGTCATCAGTAGGGCGAGCGGCACTCGCGCCTGCCGTAGCTGGACATATAGGTGTTGTCGGAGGGGCGGTACGTGCGATAGTGGTCCAAGCACCACTGTACATGCGCGTCGGCATAGCGGTTCTGGCTGTTGACGATCGCGCCGGTGATCAGCGCGCCGGTGGCGAATGCGGCAAGCGGGAACCAGAAATCGCCGTGACGGCGATAGCCACGATGATATTCGCGATAGCCGCGATGGCCGTTCCAGTACATGGCACCATTGCGTTCATACATGCCGCTCCGGGAGCGGTTGAAACTACGGCGCTTCCTCCAATCCTGATACTGTATTGTCTGGACATTCGAGAGGTCCTGGCCTTGTGGCACATAGTTGGGCTGGGCATTGACCGGCACGATCTCCGCGGCGGCGAACGAAACCGATAAAGCGGTTGCCAGCAGACCCGATGAAATCTTGTTCATGGTCTTCTCCTTGAGGATGATTGCCGTCCCTTGCACAGGCAAACGGACGTGTGGTGCAATTGTTCCTCTGAACGCTACGCCGTGTTCAACGAGCTCCACCCGATGCGCCGAGCCGGTTGAGGAGCAAGACACTCATGAAAACAAAAACTTAAGCGCGTCGCATGATTCCACCCAACGCGACGCGCCGACCAAAGCGTTCTTGCCGGGACAGTGTTCGGAAGGGCCCCCCGAAGTCGCGAAAAGCAAGGTTTGCATGCCATCTTTTTTCCGGTTGACCGGCCGATGCACTCTCCCTATGTTCCGCGCAATTTCGAGGGCGGCGTTTCCTGCCCGCGGGAGCGCGTAGCTCAGCCGGTAGAGCAACTGACTTTTAATCAGTAGGTCATGGGTTCGAATCCCATCGCGCTCACCAAAAACTCCATAAAATCAAGCAGTTGCGAAAGGTTGAGGCGCGTTTCTGTGTCGGTGAAATTCTGTGTCCGCACTATGTCCGAAAAATAAGGGGGCCGGTAATGCCGAAAGCTATTCATGTGTTCTACGGCATCGATAGAAAGACGCCGCTTGTTAAGAGGTACGACCTCCCTCAGGCAATGTGCTGATCCAGGCTACCGGAGATGGGAGCGACGATCCAATTCGGTTAGACCCCAAGACAAGTGCCGGTCGCGGCTAGCGAGTCCGTCCGGGTCAGTCTGAGACAATTTCGTAGTGAAGAACCTGGCGTCGCCGAGGGACGGCCTCAGTCCCGGCGAGATGACGCCGGAGCCGAGGAGGAGAATATCTTCGCGGCGCACGAATACTTCCTGGCCGGGCCCCATCGACACAAATGTGCCCGACGAGCTTCGCTCGATAAGCCTGGCCTTGCCATTCGAAATGGTGAAGGTCGCGTGGTGCCTTGAGACCCAGGGCCGCTCGACGACAATATTGCATTCCGGAGATCGGCCGATGGTCACGAATTCGTTGTTTCGGCAGGATCGCAACTGATCTCCATAGCGGATGACCAGATTGATCTGCCGCAGCGGAGCGGGGCGCCTGTCGATAATGGTGCCCCGGCTGGCGATATGCGTACTGAAGGCCCCGTCGTCGCTCCCAAGGGTATAGACATCGAAGAGTTCCCGCTTTCCCTTGAAGGCCATTTTGTCGAGGAGCCGCAAGGCACTGCGGCTGTCCGCGGAAAGGGCTTCGAAGAAGCTCTGGCTGATTAGCACCTCCCCTGGGTTGGCCGTGGTGGACAGCCTTGCGGTGACATTGACAACGTCGCCGAATACCGCGCCCCGCGCGCGAATAACCGCCCCGAAATGCAATCCGATCCGGGCGCGCAAGGGCCCTTTCGTCAGTTGACTGCTGATTTGGCAGACGGCCTTCAGCGCCGCCTCCGCGCTTTCGAACAGGCTGAGTACGTCATCGCCCTTCGAGTAAATGAAATCACCGCCGTGCCGGGCGACGATCTCGCGCATCGCGTCCAGGCAATCCGAGACCTGCTGCAGAGCGGCATCGTCGCCAATGCGCTCATAGAGGGTCGTGCTGCCCACGACATCAGCTAAGAGCACTGCGGCCAGAACTGTTTCCTGATCCATCGATCTCGTATCCGCGCCGAGAGCGCAGTGAATATAACACACCAAAGTTGCCTTTAACCTATCTACTTGCGCGCCTGGGGGCGGGGCGGTGGCTTCGGCGCGATCGTGTTGGACGGACAGGCGTCTGCTTTCACTCATCGCTCCAAACCACACGCTTCTCCCACCGGATCTGCACTAGGCGCCGGAAACGGATTGTGTGGGCCTGCTCTCCTGTTGAAGAAATTCAACGAGAATTATGGTCGCCGGCGATCGGCAAGGCCATCCGAAGTGGTTGTTTACGCTGGCGCGGGAAGCCGGCTTGCATGGGCAGAACGGTTGCGCGATGCTGCCGTTGGGGAGTGGTGTTCGCAATGTCGATTCTGTGAAAGCACCACTATGTTCATTGATTACTACGAACTTTTGGAAATCAGTCCGAACGCGAATTCGGAAACGATTGAACGGATATTTCGTTATTTTGCCATGCGCTACCATCCCGATAATAGGGATACGGGCGATGAATCACGTTTCAGCGAAATCGTGGAAGCCCATAATACGCTCAAAGATCCGGTCAAGCGCGCGCAATACGACGTCCAGTATAAAGACCATTTGAGCCTTCGCCGCGAGCTCGCCGAGGAAGCGAGCAACACCAAAGGGCTTGAACGGGACATCGTCATTCAGGCCAAACTGCTGTCGCTTCTCTATGTAAAACGCCGGCAGGACGTCAACAATCCCGGCATTGGCGATGAAGAGCTCGAGCGCCTGTCAAGCTGTCCGCGAGAACATCTGGAGTTTCATCTCTGGTATCTGAAAGCAAAGGGCTGGATAGCGCGGATCGAAAACGGGATGTTCGCCATCACCGTGGAAGGCATCGATCACGCCAATTCCGAACATCGTCGTGAAACCGCCGCGACGAGGCTGCTCGACCATACAAGCTGAGGTGCTGTCGTGGTTCCCGCTTTGCAGTTGCCCTCGCATTAGCGATCGCTTTTGTTCAAATCTGGCCGGGGCCATAGTTGCCTTGCGAGGAAGATCGATCGGTGTGGGCAGGTCGCAGGGGTTTTCACGCAACCCGGCAACTGCGTGCAGAGGGGCGCCTAGGGGGAGGGCAAATGTCCGAGAAAAAGGTGATCGCGGTCAAAGACTGGACCTGTGCGATGAGCGACGAAACTGGCCGCGTGGCCTTGACGGTTACCCCGACCGACGGCGAGCCGATACTGGTCTTGATGACCATCTTTCAGGCGGCAAAGATGGGACGCGAGCTGCAGTCGCCAAAGCGCGCATAGCTAGCTATCCTGTAAAAGGATTTCCGATGCGCCTAAAGGCGCCCGCGGGACCGACGCTCGCAACAACGATGATTCTCCTGCCGGAGAATGGGCTTGGACAATTGGCGTTACGACACTCGCTCTGAACGGTGGCGCAAGAATGCGGCGCGCGGCCACCGATGGCGCCCGTCCCGCAATGCAGTGACATGGGCGCTGATTTTAATAGCAATTTCGCTCTTTTCCGCCCTGATAGCGATGAAGGCTTGGGCCTGATCTGCACGTCCGGAGCGGCAGCCCCAACCTTGTGGCCCGACTGGGTGATGGTTAAAGTCGACCTTCCCGAAGGAGGCTCGCATATGGCACTTGACCTTTCGGTAGATGCTTCGGCTCCGAAGGCGGCGGCACCAGGCAAATATCTCTTCGGCCCTGTCGTCGACTTCCTCATGCTCGGCGGCAGCGCGTTTCTGATCCTGCCAATTCTGTTTCTTGTGCCGCTCGAGTACGAAGGTCTCGTCGCCGCGACGATGGTCGTCGTCGCCTATCTGGTGAACTATCCCCACTTCGCCCATTCGTACCAGATTTTCTACCGCAATTTCGGGCGCAAGGTGAGCGGGAACGGGTACGACAGGAGCCTGCAGCTTCGCTACATTCTCGCGGGTATCGTCGTTCCCCTGATCATGGCCGCGTTCTTTGCGTATGGCGCGGCAACGGCGAATACCAGGCTACTTGGCTACGCGGCCAACGCGATGTTCTTCTTCGTGGGCTGGCACTACGTCAAGCAAGGCTACGGCATGCTGATGGTGGACGCCGTGCTGAAGCGCAAATTCTTCGACGATCGGGACAAGAAGATACTGCTGGTCAACAGCTATGCCGTGTGGATCCTGGCATGGCTCCAGACGAACACCGCTGTCACCCAGGGAAAATATTACGGCCTGGAATACTACACATTCGCGGCTCCTTCCTGGATCGCCAACATTGCCATGCTGGCTGCCGTTGCGTCCACGGCGGCCACGATTCTGATGCTGATCAACCGCTGGCGAAGAAACGGCCGCGCCCTGCCGTATAACGGCATCGTGGCCTATGTCGCGTCGCTCTATCTCTGGATCCTGATTGCGAGGATAAATCCGCTCTGGCTGCTTGTGGTGCCGGCGCTCCACTCGCTGCAGTACCTGGCCGTGGTCTGGCGCTACCAGACCAATGTCGAGCGCGACGGCCAGGATGCCGCAACAAATCCGAAACCGGAGATTCTATCCGTTCTTGGCCCCCTCTACCGGCTGCGGGTCCTGGGATTCATCGTCGGAGGGGCCGCGCTGGGATATCTCGGTTTCTGGCTGATCCCGTTCGTGATGACCGCCTTGATCCCTTACGACAAGGCGGTCCTCGGATCCTCGCTGTTCTTCTTCATCGTGCTGATCTTCATCAACGTGCACCACTATTTCCTGGACAATGTGATGTGGCGCCGCGGCAATCCGGAAGTGTCCAAATATCTGTTCCGCTAGGGCAAAATTCAGGAACGTCCGAAGACCAGCGACACATTCCCACCCGCATGGCGCTCGAGCCGGCCGGCAAGGTCGAGCTCCAGTAGCACCATCGCGATCTGCGCCGCGCTTAAGCCCGTGTGGCGGATGATCTCGTCCACGCCGACGGGCGTCGGCCCGAGCGCCTCCACCACGTCAGCCCGCTCGTTTTCGCCAGGCGGCGGCATTGCCGACAGGTCGGGTGCTTCTGCGAGCGGCGTGGCGCGAGGAGCGCGGACACCAGCGAGCGGCGCCAGCGCGCCCAAAATATCGGCCGCTTCGGTGACGAGCGTGGCGCCGTCCTTGAGCAGGGCGTTGCAGCCGGCGGCGCGCGGGTCGAGCGGCGAGCCCGGCACGGCGAAGACCAGCCTGCCCATCTCGTTGGCGAGGCGGGCGCTGATCAGCGAGCCTGAGCGTTGCGCGGCCTCGACCACGACCAGCCCGAGCGCCATGCCGGCAACCAGGCGGTTGCGGCGCGGAAAATCCTGCGCGCGCGGCTGCCAGCCGAACGGCATTTCCGAAACGATAGCGCTGCCGCGTTCGGCGATGTCTTCGCACAGTTGGGCGTTTTCGGGTGGGTAGGGGACATCGAGACCGCCGGCCAGCACGCCGACGGTGCCGGTCGAAAGACTGCTTGATGCGCCGCCGTGTCGATGCCGCGCGCCAGGCCGGAGACGATGGCGTAACCGTCACGGCCGAGGTCTCCCGCCAGCATGCGCGCCATCTTGATACCGGCGAGCGAGGCGTTGCGGGCGCCGACGATCGCCACCGCCGGCAGGCGGAACACGGCGCCTTCACCTTTCACCGCCAGCAGCGGCGGCGGGTTGTCCATGGTTTTCAGCATTGACGGATAGTCGGCCTCGCCGATGCCGACGAAGCGGGCGCCGGCGCGGCGCGCAGCCTCCAACTCAGCCTCGGCTTCGGCGATGCTTGGAATACGCGCAATTCGGTTCGCGCCACCCGAAATCATCAGTTCGGGCAACATTTCGAGCGCGGCTTCGGCCGAGCCGAAGCGGTTGATCAGTTCGCGGAAAGAGGCGGGACCGACACTGGGCGTGCGGATCAGGCGAAGCCAACTCAGCCGCTGCCGGTCGCTGAGGCGCGGGCCGGCGGCCGGCGCGCTCATCCCTTCGCCCCGATCTTGCCCTCGGTGCCGGCGAGAAGCCGCGAGATGTTGGCGCGATGCTTGATGAAGACGATCAGGCTCATCAGCGCGAAGAGGCCGGCAATCTGTGGCGTGCTGATGAAATAGAGCGCGATCGGCACCACGACCGCAGCCACCAGCGCCGCCAAGGAGGAGTAGCGGAACAGGAAAGCCGTGGCGAGCCAGACCACGGCGAAGACAAGCATGCCCTGCCAGGCAAGGCCGAGCAGCACGCCGAGATAGGTGGCCACGCCTTTGCCGCCCTTGAAGCCTAGCCAGACCGGGAAGAGATGGCCAAGGAAGGCGGCGAAGCCGGCGAGAAGCCCGAACTCCGGCGAAAAATGTCCGGCAATCAGCGCCGCCGCCGTGCCTTTGAGCGCATCAAGCAGCAGCGTCGCGGCGGCGAGCCCCTTGTTGCCGGTACGCAGAACATTGGTCGCGCCGATATTGCCGGAGCCGATCTGGCGCACGTCGCCAAGACCGGCCGCGCGGGTGATCAGCAGGCCGAACGGGATCGAGCCGAGCAGGTAACCGAAGATCAGTGCGAGCCCGTAACCCATTGTTTCCCCCATAAATTCCGCAATCGGGTTTGCGGGAATGTGTCGAGATTCAGGTCAGGCCGGCATCACCTGAATCTCGATACATTCCTAGGCCGAAAACACTGTGCGGCCCGCGACCATGGTTTGCAAGACCTTGCCCTGAAGGCGCGCGCCTTCGAAGCATGTGTTCTTGGAACGTGAGCGCAAGCCGCTTTCGCTGACGATCCATGGCTCGTCGAGATCGACCACGGCGAGATCGGCCGCGGCACCGGGCTTCAGCGTGCCGCCGGGCAGGCCGAACAATCTTGCCGGCGCGGTCGAAAGCGTCTCGACCAGCCGAAGCAGTGGCACGTCGCCATTGTGGTAAAGCCGCAGCGCCGCGCCAAGCAGCGTCTCCAGCCCGATCGCGCCGGCGGCGGCATCGGCGAAAGGCAGGCGCTTGGTGTCGACATCCTGCGGGTCGTGCGAGGAGACGATGATGTCGATGGTGCCGTCCTTGATCGCCTCGATCATCGCCAGCCGGTCGTCCTCGGCACGCAAGGGCGGGGTCAGCCGGAAGAAGGTTCGGTATTCGCCGACATCGTTCTCGTTGAGCGACAGGTTGTGGATGGCGACTCCCGCCGTGACATTGGCGCCGTCCGTCCTTGCCCGGCCCACCGCTCCAACCGCCATCGCGGTCGAGATCTTGGCGGCGTGATAGGCGCCGCCCGTCAGCCGCGCGAGCGCCAGGTCACGCTCCAGCGGGATGAGCTCGGCCTCGCGCGGAATGCCGGAAAGGCCGAGCCAGCTCGCATAAAGCCCTTCGTTCATCACGCCGGCCGAGGCGAGGTCGGCGTCTTGCGTCTCATGCGCGATCACGCCGCCGAAATCGCGCGCGTAAGTCAGCGCGCGGCGCATGACCAGCGCATTGGCGATCGTGTGGCGACCATCGGTGAAGGCGACGGCGCCGGCTTCGCGCAGCAGGCCGAATTCCGTCATCTCGCGGCCGTCGAGGCCTTTGGTGATCGCCGCCGCCGGAAAAATGTTGACGCTCGCCGTGTCTTTTGCCGTGCGCAGCACGAACTCGACCAGCGCCACATTGTCGATCACCGGATTGGTGTCGGGCATCATGACGATGGAGGTGACGCCGCCGGCCGCTGCCGCGACGCTTGCCGAGGCGATCGTCTCGCGATGCTCGCCGCCGGGCTCGCCGATGAAGACGCGGGCATCGATAAGGCCCGGGATGATCGTCTTGCCGGCGCAGTCGATGACAACAGCGCCTTCAGGCGCCCCCTGGTTCAGCGCCGCCTTGCCGGCGGCGGCGATCTTGCGGCCGTCGACTATGACGGTGCCGATCTCGTCGATGCCGCGCGAGGGGTCGACGATGTGGGCCTTGCTGAGGACCGTTGTGCTCATGCGCCGCGCCCCTCATGGTTGCGGCCCTCATAGTTGCGACGGGGATCGAGCAGCGCTTCCATGACGGCCATGCGCACGGCAACGCCCATCTCGACCTGTTCCTGGATGACGCTCTGCGGGCCGTCGGCGATCTCCGAGGCGATCTCGACGCCGCGGTTCATCGGACCCGGATGCATGACCAGCGCATCCTCCTTGGCGGCTTTGAGCTTTTCGGCATCGAGGCCGAAATAGCGGAAATATTCCCGGATCGAAGGCACGAAGGCGCCTTCCATGCGCTCGCGCTGCAGGCGCAGCATCATCACCACATCGGCGTCCTTGAGCCCTTCGGCCATCGAGCGCGCCACGATCACGCCCATTCTGTCGATGCCTGCCGGCAGCAGCGTCGAGGGCGCGACGACCCGCACCTGCGCGCCGAGCGCATTCAAGAGCATGATGTTGGAGCGGGCGACGCGCGAATGCAGGATATCGCCGCAGATCGCCACGATCAGCTTCGACAGCGGTCCCTTGGCGCGGCGGATGGTCAGCGCGTCGAGCAGCGCCTGCGTCGGATGCTCATGCGCGCCGTCGCCGGCGTTGACCACCGAGCAGCCGACCTTTTGCGCCAGCAGCGCTGCTGCTCCCGCCGACTGGTGTCGGATGATCAAAATGTCCGGGCGCATGGCGTTGAGCGTCATGGCGGTGTCGATCAGCGTTTCGCCTTTCTTCACCGAAGAGCTCGCCACCGACATGTTCATGACGTCGGCGCCAAGACGCTTGCCGGCGAGCTCGAAGGACGATTGCGTGCGGGTCGAGGCCTCGTAGAAGAGGTTGATCTGGGTGCGGCCGCGCAGCGTCGAGGTCTTCTTTTCCGATTGCCGCGAGATCGCCACGGCCTGGTCGGCGCGATCGAGCAGCAGTTCGATATCGGCCGGGGAAAGATCGCGGATGCCCAGAAGATGGCGGTGGGGAAAGAGCGGCAGGGACGAAGCGTCGGTCATCTCAAGGCGCTGCTATAGGGTGCGGTCTGAAAAGCCGCAAGCGCCAGCTTTGGATTGCGGGCTTTCTCCCCGGTATTTTCGTTGCGTGGCTTGGGCTATAACGCAGCAAATGGCTTCGGATTCGCGACCCGCGGCCTTCAGACAAGTAAGGGCTTTTCTGCCAATTGAAGGATTGGGCGTGACCGACGACGTGATCAACCAGCCGCCGCCGCTGACGGGCGGCAATGCATGGCGGGGCGATCCGTTGCTCATCCAGCTTGCCGAGCGCTTTTCCGATCCGGTGCGCAAGGACCTCGACGGGCTTGGCCGGTTCGTCATGACGCAGGAGGCGCAGGAGCTTGCACGCCTCGCCAATACAGACACGCCGAAGCTCAGGACGCATGACCGCCAAGGCCGGCGCATCGATCTGGTCGAGTTCCATCCGGCCTATCACGCTTTGATGCGCCGCTCGATCGCCGGCGGCCTGCATTCGTCGGTCTGGGAAAACGGTGACGCCGAGATCGGCCGCCGCCATCAGGTGAGGGCGGCGCGCTTCTATCTGACCGCGGAGCTCGAGACCGGGCATCTCTGTCCCATCACCATGACCAGCGCTTCGCTGGCGGCGCTGATGGCGAGCCCAAAACTGTTTCGCGAATGGGCGCCGCGCGTGACGACGCGCAAATACGACCAGAGCCAGAAGCCGCCGGTGCAAAAGACCGGGCTGACGCTCGGCATGGGCATGACCGAGAAGCAGGGCGGCACCGACGTGCGCGCCAACGTCACCAGGGCGGAGCGTACGGGAAGCGGTTTCTATCGGCTCACAGGCCACAAATGGTTCATGTCGGCGCCGATGTCGGACGCCTTCCTGGTGCTTGCCCAGGCCGCGGAGGGGCTTTCCTGTTTCCTCGTTCCGCGCATCCTGGGGGACGGCTCCGGCAACGGTTTTCGCTTCCAGCGCCTGAAGGACAAGCTCGGCAACCGCTCCAACGCCTCGTCGGAGGTGGAGTTCGTCAACGCCATCGGCGAGATGGTCGGCGAGCCCGGCGCCGGCATCAAGACGATCATGGACATGGTGACGCTGACCCGGCTCGACTGCGCCGTCGCCTCCTCGGCGATCATGCGGGCAGGCCTTGCCGAAGCCGTCCATCATACCCGGCATCGCCAGGTGTTCGGCACCAATCTGATCGACCAGCCGCTGATGCAGCGGGTGCTGGCCGACATGGCGCTTGACGTCGCCGCGGCGACCGCGCTGTCCTTCCGCCTGGCGCGCTCCTTCGACGAGGCGGCGAGCGATCGCGGCGAGGCGGCCTTTGCCCGCGCCATGACGCCGGTGGTCAAATACTGGGTCTGCAAGATCGCGCCGCAGCTGCTCTACGAGGCCATGGAGTGCCTCGGCGGCAACGGTTACGTCGAGGAAGCGCCGCTTGCCCGTTACTATCGCGAAGCTCCGGTCAATGCGATCTGGGAAGGTTCGGGCAATGTGATGGCGCTGGACGTGCTGCGCGTGCTCGGCCGCGCGCCCGGCCTGTTCGAGGAGGTTCTGGCCGGCATCGATCGCGACCTCGGCGCAGGCGGGCGCGGCACCATCGGCGTGCTCAACGCGGCCATGCAGGTGGCTTCAACCGATCAGGGCTCGGCCCGCCTGCTCACCGAGCAGTTGGCGCTGTCGGCGGCGGCGGCGGAACTGCGCCGGCTGGGAGCAGGGCGGATTGCCGACGCCTTCGTCGAGACAAGGCTCGGCGGCCAATGGCGCACCACCTACGGCATGCTCGATTCGCGCCATGACGCGCGCATGATCATCGACACGCTCTATCCGCCGCTGACCTGAACAGGCCCTGAAACGCGGTCCATCGCTGGCCTGTGGACGACTGTTAACCTTAACGAATGGTTTCCGTTGCGGGGAGCCTCCGCAGAGCCCACTCTGCCCACCGGAGTAGGGAAGTGTTAACCATGAGCATTTCGTGCTCCGCCAGGCAGGAAGCGCATGCGGCACGTGTTGACATCATTTCTGGCCTTGCACTGGGCGGTCGTTTTCGCCCTGCTGGCCTATATCTGCATGGATGGAAACCGCGGCATCGCGTCGGCGCTCGGCGTGCTTGGCGTATCGGTGCAAGGCAGCCGTTTCCCAGGCTCGAACACGCCGTCGTCGTGGCGCCGCTCTCGGTCGCGCTGCTGATCGTGGCGCTGCTGTTCTGCTGGGCTTTCGTCGAAACGCTGCTCAACATCGCGACCAGACCGGATGCCGGCGATGCAGTGGTGCGGATCGCCTTCATCTCAGCCTCTTTCCTGCTGTCGATCATCCTCGTCGGCGGCGCCGCGCAAGGGATCAACGGGCTGTTCATGGTGGTCGCCATCCAGATGACGGCGCTGCTCGCCTCCTATGTCGCAGTACTTGCCGAGCGACGCTCGGCTCTCGCCGCCATGACCTTGCATGAGGCCGACGCTCGCCTGACCGCTCATCGCTTGGCGACTGGCGCAGCGCACAGCTCGCTCCTTTCCCGCATCTCCAGCCGGCCGGAAACCAGACCTGGAGGTCGCCGCTGATGCGCGCTCTATTCGTATTCTGGGCGGCTCCGCTGGTCCTGTTCTGGGGCTGGTTCTTCCTGTCGCTCAACGACATGAATTTCGGCTATGTGATGCTGAGCCGCCAGCTGCACGACCTGGTCTTCCAGCTCTACGGCCAGATGCTCGGCATCGATCCGATGATCATCCCGGGCATGGTGGCGCGGGCCTGCGTGTTCGACAGTTTCCTGCTTGCCGGACTGGTGGCGTTCCGCCGCCGGCGCCAGATCGCCGAATGGATCAGACGGCGGCGAGAGGGGCCTATCGGTCCAGAGAGGCTTGGCCGAGCGACTGAAGCCGGTCCAACGCTCCCTGCAGAATAAAGGCTGCCGCCGCCGAATCGATCTTGCCGGCGCGCTTCTTGCGCGAGAAATCCATCTCGATCAGCGTCCGCTCCGCGGCGACCGTCGACAGCCGCTCGTCCCACAGCACGAAGGGCAGGTCGGACAAGGTCGCCATGTTGCGCGCGAAGGCACGGGATTTTTGCGCGCGCGGGCCTTCCGACCCGTCCATGTTGACGGGAAGGCCGAGCACGATCGCGCCGACATTGTCCTTCTCGAGCTGAGCCAGCAACTGGGCTGCATCAGCCGAGAACTTCTTGCGCAGGATGACCGGGCGCGGATGGGCAAAGGACAGGCCACGGTCGGACACGGCCACGCCGATCGTCTTGTCGCCCAGATCGAGGCCGGCGAGCGTGCGGCCGCCCGCGAGCCGTGGAGGCAATTCCTCAATGCCGATGATGCTCAACAGCCTCCCCTGATCTTTCGCTGCGCGGCTTTTTGATAGGCTACCGGACTTTCAATTTGCCGTCGGCGTTCTATCCTTTGATAACGGGAAAATCGAGGAACGCATTCATGAAACTGACCTGGTACGGACATTCGGCATTCCGCATCGAAACCAAGGACGCCAACATCTTCATCGACCCGTATCTGGTCGGCAATCCGTCCTGGACGGGTGGCTGGGAAGGGCCGGCGGAAGGGGTGACGCATGTTTTGCTGACCCATGGCCACAACGACCATGTCAGCGGCGCGATCGAGGTGCTGAAGAAGAGCGGCGCCATGCTGGTCGCCAATTTCGAGATCTGCATGTATCTCGTCGGCCAGGGCGTCAGCGACAAGAAGATCAACCCGGGCAATATCGGCGGCACGGTCGATTGCGGCCCCTTCACCACCACCTTCGTCCAGGCGCTGCATTCTTCCTCGTTCGGCGGCCAGGGCGGCACCAACACCTATCTCGGCAACCCGGGCGGGCTCGTGCTGCATTTCCCGCAGGACAAGACGCTCTACCACATGGGCGACACCGACATCTTCTCCGATATGGGGCTGACCAACGAATTGCATGAGCCGAAGATCGGCATCGTGCCGATCGGCGACCGCTTCACCATGGGCGGCGCGGTGGCGGCCCTTGCCTGCCGGCGCTTTTTCAGCTTCGATACGGTCGTTCCCTGCCATTTCGGCACCTTTCCGATCATCGACCAGACTGCCGACAAATTTGTGGCCGGGATGGAAGGATCAGGGGTCAAGGTGGCGCTGCCCGAGATCGGCAAAGCAATTACCATCTAGGGCGTTCCGTTCGGATACTGGAATTAAATCATGGCCTTGAGGCGGACTCTTTGTGTTTCGATGCTGGTTACGGCGACGCCCGCACCGGCGGCGGACGATTTTATTGAGGGCGTCTACCTGCAATCGGAGGAGCTCTGCGCGCAGGCCAAGAAGGACACGCTGCAGACCGTCATCGACGCCGGCAACATCGTGTTGTCGGCCGACGGTTTGCAAGGGGTCGAATACAATTGCGAGTTCCTTCAGATCAGCAAGGCACACGGCGCTACGAGCTGGGCGGTAACCGCGATCTGCCAGGAACCGGGTTATGACTTCCCGGATGTGCTTTCGGTCACCCAGTTGAGTCCAAAGCAGATCGATCTCGTCTCGGTCCGGCCGGCGGATAGCGAGCAAGCCGGCAACAGCGGCAGCTACTATCATTGCGAAGGCGTGGCACTGCCTCAGTAAGCGCCGAGTGGGCGACTGCGTGCTGATCGGGCCGCCACATGATCGATGTTGCGCCGCAAGCGTCGCGCCGCTATAGCCCGCACTGGTTTTCCCGAGGCGATAGATATGTCCGTTGATCTTCAGACCGTGAAGCGCGTTGCTCACCTTGCCCGCATCGCGGTGAGCGAGGCGGATGCCGAACGCATGACCGGCGAACTGAACGCCATCCTCGGCTTCGTCGAGCAACTGAACGAGGTCGACGTCTCGGGCGTCGAGCCGATGACCTCGGTCACGCCGATGGAGATGAAGGAGCGGGAGGATGTCGTCACCGACGGCAGCAAGGCGGCCGACATCGTCGCCAACGCGCCGGCGACCGAAGAAAACTTCTTCCTCGTCCCCAAGGTCGTGGAGTAAAGCGTGGCCATCGAGATCGCCGTCGAGACGCCCTTGCAGGACGACGTGCGCGTGCTGGTCGCGGAGCTCAACGCCGCGCTGCTCGAACTGACGCCGCCGGAGCATTGCTATCACCTGACCGTCGAGCAGATGGCCGGCAAGGACACGACCGTGTTCATTGCCCGCGACGGCGGCTTTGCCGTCGGCTGCGGCGCGCTGAAGCGTCACGACGAGGCGATCGGCGAGGTGAAGCGCATGTACACGCGGCCCTCGCATCGCGGTCAAAAGATCGGCGCGCAAATCGTCGCGCGGGTCGAGTCGCTGGCGCGGCAGGAAGGGCTGAAACGCCTGGTTCTCGAAACCGGCGACCGCCACCCCGCCGCCTGGACCGTCTATGAACGCGCCGGTTTTTCGCGTTGCGGCCCGGTGCTGGACTATCCCGACTCCGAATGGTCGGTGTTTTACGAAAAGAGCCTTGCCTGATGAGCGACCTCACGCATCTCACCATTTCCGAGGCCCGCGCCAAGCTGCGCGGCAAGGAGATCTCTGCTGCCGAGATCACCGAGGCCTATCTCTCGGCGATCGAGCGCGCCAATCCGGTGCTCAATGCCTATATCGCGGTGACCGCCGACAAGGCGCGCGACATGGCCAGGGCCTCCGACGCCAAGCTCGCAAAAGGCGAGGGCGGCGCGCTGGAAGGCATTCCGCTCGGCATCAAGGACCTGTTTGCAACCGAAGGCATTCATACCCAGGCCTGCAGCCATGTGCTGGACGGCTTCAAGCCGCGCTACGAATCGACCGTGACTGCCAATCTCTGGGCCGACGGGGCCGTGATGCTCGGCAAACTCAACATGGACGAGTTCGCCATGGGCTCCTCCAACGAGACCTCCTATTACGGCCCGGTCATCAATCCGTGGCGGCGCTCGCGCCTCGACACGGTCGTGATGCCGACAACGCATCAGGGCGACGGCGGCTTTGTCTCGGCTGGCGGCGCCAAGACCGCGCGCACTCTGGATAACGCCCAGCTCGTCCCTGGCGGCTCCTCCGGCGGATCGGCCTCGGCCGTTGCGGCCTTCCTCTGCGCCGGCGCGACGGCAACCGACACCGGCGGCTCGATCCGGCAGCCCGCCGCCTTCACCGGCACGGTCGGCATCAAGCCGACCTATGGCCGCTGCTCGCGCTGGGGCGTGGTCGCCTTCGCTTCCTCGCTCGACCAGGCCGGTCCGATCGCGCGCGACGTGCGCGACGCCGCGATCCTGCTGAAGTCGATGGCTTCCGCCGACCCGAAGGACACGACATCGGTCGACCGGCCGGTGCCGGATTACGAAGCGGCGATCGGCAAGCCGATCAAGGGCATGAAGGTCGGCATTCCGAAGGAATACCGCGTCGATGGCATGCCGGAAGATATCGAGGCGCTGTGGCAGCAGGGCATTGCCTGGCTGAAGGACGCCGGCGCCGAGATCGTCGACATCACGCTGCCGCACACCAAATACGCGCTGCCGGCCTACTATATCGTGGCGCCGGCCGAAGCCTCGTCCAACCTGGCGCGCTATGACGGCGTGCGCTACGGGTTGCGCGTGCCCGGCAAGGACATCGTCGACATGTACGAGAAGACGCGCGCCGCCGGCTTCGGCCGCGAGGTCAAGCGCCGCATCATGATCGGGACCTATGTGCTGTCGGCCGGCTATTATGACGCTTACTATTTGCAGGCGCAGAAGGTGCGCACGCTGATCAAGCGCGACTTCGAGAACGTCTTTGCCGCCGGTGTCGACGTCATCCTGACGCCGGCAACGCCGTCGGCCGCCTTCGGCGTGGCAGACGAGGACATGAACTCCGATCCGGTGAAAATGTACCTCAACGACATCTTCACCGTGACGGTGAACATGGCCGGCCTGCCGGGCATCTCGGTGCCCGCCGGCCTCGACGGCAAGGGCCTGCCGCTCGGCCTGCAGCTCATCGGCCGTCCGTTCGACGAGGAGACGCTGTTCCAGACCGCTCATGTCATCGAACAGGCGGCGGGCAAATTTCAGCCGGAAAAGTGGTGGTAGCGTCATCCCTCATCTAAAAAAGGGGTGAGGGATGTTTTACTATCTTTCCAAGATTGCCTGGTCCTTCGTCCAGCCGCTCAACCTGGCGATTTTCCTTTTGCTTGCCGGCTTGCTGGCGGCGCTCTTCGGTCGCCGGAGGCTCGCTGCCACCGGCAGCGTGCTCGCCTTTATGATTCTCGCCCTTTCGGCCTGGACCTCGCTCGGGGCGATGATGCTCAATCCATTGGAAGAGCGCTTCCCCAAGCCGCCGCTGCCGGAAAAGGTCGACGGCATCGTCGTGCTCGGCGGCGGCTTCGAGGGCGCCATCAACCTTTCGCGCGGCGGGTATGAGCTGAACAGCGGCGGCGACCGCATGGTGGAGACCGCGATCCTCGCCAGGCGCTTCCCGCAGGCGAAAGTGGTCGTGTCCGGCGGCAATGGTGAACTTTTCCTCGACGGTGAGGGCGATGCCGACACCGCGCCGCGCCTGCTCGGTGCCTTGGGCGTTTCGGCCGATCGTCTCGTCCTCGAGAACAAGTCCCGTAACACCTATGAGAATGCCGTCTTCTCCCGCCGGCTGGTCGAACCGAAGCCGGGCGAGACCTGGCTGCTGGTGACCTCGGCCTTCCATATGCCGCGCGCCAAGGCGCTGTTCGACAAGGCAGGTTTTCCGACACTTCCCTGGCCGGTCGACTACCGAACCTCGGGCCGCGAAGGCATCGGCCTCTACCGCGACAACCCGGCCGACGCGCTGCAGGCGACCACGACGGCGATCCGCGAATGGATCGGGCTCTTCGCCTACTGGCTGTCGGGCCGGATCGATGAGCCTTTCCCGGCGCCGGGCGGCTGACCGAGCACCGCTTGCCTTGCCGCCGAGAAGAATTGGCGGCGCACCAGCACCGCCAGCAGCACGAGCGTTGAGATCACGAAGACAACCGGGTCGACGAACCAGCCGAGATAGCCAATCGAGAAGAAGACGGCGCGCAGGCCGGAATTGAAGTGCTTGCCGGCAAGCACGTTCATGCGCGTCGCACGCCAGACCGCGGTTTCGCTGATCGGGTTGCGCGAGGCCGCTCCATGCGGGATCGGCACGGCGCCGATCAGGATCGAGCAATAGTTGAACAGCCGGTAGGCCCAGCCGAATTTGAAGAAAGCGAACGCCAGGATCAGCACCAGGCCGAAGACCTTGGTCTGGAAGGCCTCGCGCGACGACGCCGCGCCGAAAGGCAGGTCGGCCAGCACCTGGAGCACGCGGTCGGATGCGCCGAGCAGGGCAAAGCAGCCGCCGAGCGCGATCAGCGAGCTCGAGGCAAAGAAGGCGGTGCCTTGCTGCAGGCCGGTCATGATGGCGGTGTCGACGATGCGCACCTCGCGCTCGGCCATGTTACGCATCCAGGCCTCGCGCTGGGCGTTCATAGCGGTCGTCAGCGAGACGCGGCTGACGAGCTTACCGTCCGAGGCCAGCGTGTGCAGCACCCAGACGACCAGGAAGAACGCCAGCGTCGCCAAATCGGCTGCAGAAAGATGGAGGGAATCGCCCATATGTCCCTTCTACCACAGGCCGGGCGGGCGCTTCGACGGTCGAGGAGCCGCCCCGGGACGATGTCGCTGCCGGAGCAGACAAGGTCGGCAGACGCCGAGCCGCGACATGCAAAAGAGCGGAAACATCACAGGAATTCCTATATGTAGGTTTTAGGCGGCCTCTCGGAGACAACGGCGCGTGTTCCTTTCGGTTTTCGACCTGTTCAAGATCGGCATCGGTCCATCGAGCTCGCACACGATGGGGCCGATGACGGCCGCGCGCCGTTTTCTGGACGAGATCCTGGCCGGCGACTGGCCCCGTCCGGCCGGCGTCAAGGTCGATCGCATCGGCGCCAGCCTGCACGGCTCGCTTGCCTATACCGGCATCGGCCATGGCTCGGACCGCGCCGTCATCCTCGGCCTTGCGGGCGAGACGCCGCAGACGGTCGATCCGGACGAGGCGGATGGCATCGTTGCCCATATCGGCGCGGAGAAGCGGATCTCGCCGCCTGGACATCCGTCCTATCGGTTCGACCCGGCCAAGGACCTTGTGCTCGACCGCAAGACGCCGCTGACCGGTCACGCCAACGGCATGGCCTTCTATGCCTACGATGCATCCGACCGGCTGCTTCTCAAGCGCATCTATTATTCGATCGGCGGCGGCTTCGTCGTCTCCGAGGAAGAATTGCAGCGCATGAAGGCCAAGGGCTCGGTGACGACCGAAGGCAAGAAGGTGCCGTACCCGTTCAAGAACGCCGTCGAGATGCTGGCGATGGCGGCCAAGAGCGGGCTTTCCATCGCCGAGATGAAGCGCGCCAACGAGGAAAAGCACATGTCGCGTGAGGAGCTCGACACCGGCCTCGACGCGATCTGGAGCGCCATGAAGGGCTGCATCGACCGCGGCCTGTCGCAGGACGGTGTCATGCCGGGCGGGCTGAAGGTGCGCCGCCGCGCGCGCCAGCTGCACGACAAGCTGCAGGAGCAGTGGCAGCAGAACCGGCCGAATCCTTTGCTCGCCAATGACTGGCTGTCGATCTACGCCATGGCGGTCAATGAGGAGAACGCTGCCGGAGGACGCGTGGTGACGGCGCCGACCAACGGTGCTGCCGGCACGCTGCCGGCGGTGCTGCGCTACTGGCTGCATTTCCATCCCGAAGCCGACCAGCCGAGCATCCGCGATTTTCTGCTTACCGCAGCAGCCGTCGGCGGCATCATCAAGTCCAACGCCTCGATCTCAGGCGCCGAGGTCGGCTGCCAGGGCGAGGTGGGCTCGGCTTCGGCGATGGCGGCAGCCGGGCTTTGCGCCGTCATGGGCGGCACGCCGGAGCAGGTCGAGAACGCCGCCGAGATCGCGCTGGAGCATCATCTCGGCATGACCTGCGATCCTGTCGGCGGCCTCGTGCAGGTGCCCTGCATCGAGCGCAATGCGCTGGGCGCGGTCAAAGCGGTCACCGCCGCCTCGCTCGCGATCAAGGGCGACGGCACGCATTTCGTGCCGCTGGATGCCGCGATCGAGACCATGCGCCAGACCGGCCTCGACATGAGCGAGAAATACAAGGAAACCAGCCTCGGCGGGCTGGCTGTCAACGTGGTCGAGTGCTGACGGGACTGGCCTACAAACTGGCCTTGTGGAGAAGTCGGACAGGACATTGACGCCCTGGTCTGCCTGGCTAAATCTTGGGGCATGTCTCTCAATCTCATCAAGCTCTGTGTCGGCTGTGACAGTGTCGAGGATCTGGAAGAGTGGATTGCCTTCCGTCTCGATGAGCGGCGGCGCGCCGGGGAGCCGGCCGAGCACTGGCACACCACGCGCATGGTGCCGACGCGCGGCGACGAAATCATCGACGGCGGCTCGCTCTACTGGGTGATCAAAGGCAGTGTGCAGTGCCGGCAGCTGATCACCGAGATCCGGCCCTTCGTCGATGGCGAAGGCATTGGCCGCTGCCACCTGGTGCTGGATTCTGAAGTGGTGCGCACCGACTGGCAGCCGCGCCGCGCCTTCCAAGGATGGCGCTATCTCAAGCCTTCCGACGCGCCGGCCGATCTCGGCAAGGGCAAGGCGGCACTCGCCGAGATGCCGCCGAAATTGCGGCTGGAACTCGCCGAACTGGGGCTGCTCTAGCCGAAAGCGCTTCGCGATCTTTCAGATTCGCTCCATGCGCTTTAGGTTTTTGATTTTACGCATGTCTTTGCCCCCAAACCGGTTCCCACTTTCGGGAGACATGCTTAGGTCGGACTGGTCACTACGCCGCTGGCCCTTCGGCTGGCTCGGTGTGGGGCTTGCAAGCGCCGGACCTACGCCACATCTTCATTTCCATGCACAATCATTTGCATGGCGGTGCGAACCGATGGGCGTGATCATCGCATTGGCGGCTTTGCTTCTGGTGCTTTTCGGCGTGGCGACCGTCTTCGTGCGCGCCGACGCAGCCAAGATGGCGGACAATCTCAGAACGCTTGGACCCGCGCTGGTGGGGCTGATCGGCGCGACGATGCTCGTGGTCGGCCGCAGCGGCATCGGCGGCCTGCTGATGGTTGCGGCCGCCGGCTGGTATGGATGGATGCGGGCGGGACGACCGCCGGCGAAAGCTGTCGCCGCCAAGCGTTCGACGGTGCGCACCGCGGCCCTCGAAATGGACCTTGATCACGACAGCGGCAAGCTCGAGGGCATCGTCCTGGCCGGCCACTATGAGGGCAAAATGCTGGGCGCCATGGGGATCGCCGACCTGCAGCAACTTCATGTCGAGCTGCGGCAGGATCCAGAGAGCCGCCAACTCCTAGAGACGTATCTTGACGGCCGTTTTCCCGTCTGGCGCAAGGACGCGCAGCCGGACAGTGGCGAAGGGCTGGGTGTTGCGCCAGGTGCGGGCGCCATGACTAAGGAGGAGGCCTACAAGATCCTTGGTCTTGAAGCGGGGGCTGCCGCGGCGGATATCCGCAAGGCGCACCGCCGCCTGATGCAGCGCCTGAACGCCGATGTCGGCGGCACGTCTGTCCTGGCGGCGCGGATCAATGAAGCCAAGGACGTCTTGCTCTCCAATCACGACTAGTCTCCTTCGACGCTGGACCTTCCAGGAGTTTCAAAAAGCCGCCTATTGCTGGACGGCGTAGCACGCGATTTTCTTTCGCTTCAGGGCATCGCAGGCCTTCCAGGCGGCGGCCTTCGAACCGAAGCCGCCGAAGCGGGCGCGGTACAAGGTGACGCCGTCCTTGTCGAACGCGACCGTGAAGCCCGAAGCGTCGGCCAGCACTTTCGGCGCCTGCTTGCTCGTCTCGTTCAGGAGGGCCTGAGCCCCCGATTGCGTCGGCGAGGAAGCGACCTGCACCACCCATCCCGACGGCAGCGACGACGTCTTGACCGGATCGACGGCCGGCGCGGCGGCTGGAGTCGGCTCGGCGGCGTAAGCGGCAACGGCCTGGGATGTGGTTTCGGGCTCCGATGCGGTTTCCTGGGGCGCGGGTGGCGGAGCCATGGCGGCCACCGCAACCGTCTTCACCTTCCGGACCTGGATCACCGGCTTGGCCTCTTCGGCGACCGGAGTCTCTTCGACAACCGGAGCGCTGTCGTCGGCCGACGCGACGGCGGTGTCGTCGACAGCCGGCTTTTCGTCCGGGGTCGGCGCGTCATGCTTCGGCAGGAAGACCTTGGCCAGGGCCTTGATCGGATTGTCGCCGCCCGCCTTGGCGATCAGATCGCCGCCGCCGCGGGTCGAGGCGCGCGGCAGATAGGTGTTGATCAGCGAAGCCATCTGATTGTCGCGGCTGCGGCCGGAAGCGCCGCCCATCACCACGGCGACGAGGCGTCGGTCGCCATCGGCGACTGAGGAAACCAGATTGTAGCCGGAAGCGCGCGTATAGCCGGTCTTGATCCCGTCGACGCCCTTGATGCGGCCGAGCAGGCGGTTGTGGCCGTTGATGCGCTGGCGGCCGTAAAGGAACGAGCGCTGCGAGAAATAGCCGTAATATTGTGGGTAGTGCTCGCGAAGCGCGATGCCGAGCATGGCCATGTCATGCGCCGTGGTGAACTGACCGGGATCGGGCAGGCCGTTGGCATTGCGGAAGACGGTGCCGTTCATGCCGAGCTGACGCGCCTTGGCCGTCATCATGCGGGCGAAATTGTCCTCGCTGCCGCCCAGGAGCTCGCCCAGCGCGGTGGCGGAGTCATTGGCCGACTTGGTCACCATCGACAAGATTGCCGTCTCGACCGGAACCGAACCGCCGGCGCGCACGCCGAGCTTGGTCGGCGGCTCTGCCGCCGCGTGGGCCGAGTATGGAACCGGCGTATTCTTGCTGATCCTGCCTTTCGCCAGCGCTTCGAAGGTGAGGTAGAGCGTCATCATCTTGGTGAGCGATGCAGGATAGCGCCGGCCGTTGGCGTCGGCCGAATAGAGCACTTTGCCGGTCTTGGCGTCGACGACGATGGCCGCGGACTTGGCGGCTAGAGCCGAGGCGACATCGGCGGCGACAATCGTCACCGCGAGCGCGGCGACCATGATTGCCTTGATGGAGAATGGAGATTTGGAGACGAAGCCCGACAACGCCTGACGCACCGTTACTTACCCTGAATTTTCGTTGCCCCGGAGGCGGCAGAGGGAGTGCCTGCCTCGCTTTCGGCCAAGCTATCGCGGCCAGCGTTACCAATCCGTTTATGGTAACCGCGGCGTTCACCATTTTCTGGCGATTTGAGCCTCTGTTTATTCGAATTTTAGCCGTTGCTGCCGCTCCGCGCCCTTGTGTCGCAAGGGAATCTTGACTTTTGTGCAGCGCACAATATATTGAGGTGCATTGCACAAGGGCGCCCGGGGCTAATGGGCGTTTCAACCAAGGGAAGTATGAAATGACCCAGACCTATGAGGACTTCACGAAATACGGCAAGGAGTTTGCCGACACCGGGCTGAAGAGCTTTGCCTCGCTCACCAAGGGCGCGCAGGCGATCGCCACCGAAGCCGGCGAATACACCAAGAAGAGCTTCGAGGCCGGCAGCGCCGCCGTCGAGAAGCTGTTCTCTGCCAAGTCGATCGAGAAGGCCATCGAGATCCAGACCGACTACGCCAAGCAGAGCTACGAGAGCTTCGTGGCCGAGGCAAGCAAGATCGGCAACCTCTATGCCGAGCTCGCCAAGGAAGCCTACAAGCCGTTCGAATCGGTCGTCGCCAAGGCGAAGTAATTTCGTCCGATCATATCGGACACGGCCAGCCGGCCTCCAGAATGGACCCGGTCGCGGAAGCGCGGCCGGGTTTTTTCGTGCGCGGCTGCAACCGCCTGAGCCCTGCCGCATTCACGATTGAGAAAATCGCTGAAGTTTGCCCACCTAGCCATATTGTCAGCTAAACAGAAGGGCTTAAAATCGTCCATCGAAGACCTACATGTTGAACTCGCATGAGGATTCGAAAAGGCAGGACTACGTGACGATCGGTTTGACTGCCACGGCAGGCGTGGTGCGAATGCAAGGTGACGGCGACCGAAACGATCCCGGTCGCGGCACGGCGGTCATTACGCGCACCAAAACCAAGACCAAGAAGCCCAGCCTCTACAGGGTCCTCATCCTCAACGACGACTACACTCCCATGGAGTTCGTGGTCCACGTCCTGGAGCGTTTTTTCCAGAAGGACCGCGAGGCCGCCACACGCATCATGCTGCATGTTCACAATCATGGAGTGGGCGAGTGCGGGGTCTACACTTTCGAGGTGGCCGAGACCAAAGTGTCTCAGGTCATGGATTTCGCCCGACAGAATCAGCATCCGCTGCAATGCGTGATGGAGAAGAAGTGAGGTAACATGCCGGCTTTCTCCCAAGGCCTGGAAAAGGCGCTACATCAGGCGCTGACATTCGCCAACGAGCGGCATCATGAATATGCGACGCTCGAACACTTGCTGCTTGCCCTGATCGACGACACCGAGGCGGCCGCCGTCATGCGCGCCTGCAACGTCGATCTCGACGAGCTGAAACACACCGTTCTCACCTATATCGACACCGAGCTCGACAACCTCGTCACCGGCTACGACGAGGATTCCAAGCCGACCGCCGGGTTCCAGCGCGTCATCCAGCGCGCCGTCATCCATGTGCAGTCGTCCGGTCGCGAGGAAGTGTCCGGCGCCAACGTGCTCGTCGCCATCTTCGCCGAGCGCGAGAGCCACGCCGCCTATTTCCTGCAGGAACAGCAGATGACCCGCTACGATGCGGTCAACTACATCTCGCACGGCATCGCCAAGCGCCCCGGCGCCTCGGAGTCGCGCACGCCGCGCGGCGCCGAGGACGAGCAGGGCGGCCAGAACGGCGCCGAGCCGCAGGAGGATGGCGGCAAGAAGAAGCCGCAAGACGCGCTGACGGCCTACTGCATCAACCTCAACAACAAGGCCAGGGCCGGCAAGATCGATCCGCTGATCGGCCGCGAGAGCGAGATCAACCGCACCATCCAGGTGCTGTGCCGCCGCTCCAAGAACAATCCGCTCTATGTCGGTGACCCCGGCGTCGGCAAGACGGCGATCGCCGAGGGCCTCGCCAAGCGCATCGTCGAAGGCGACGTGCCAGAGGTGCTGCAGGACGCCACCATCTTCGCGCTCGACATGGGCACGTTGCTGGCCGGCACCCGTTATCGCGGCGATTTCGAGGAGCGGCTGAAGCAGGTCGTCAAGGAGCTCGAGGACTATCCCGGTGCGGTGCTGTTCATCGACGAGATCCACACCGTGATCGGGGCAGGGGCCACGTCCGGCGGCGCCATGGATGCCTCGAACCTCTTGAAGCCGGCGCTGTCGTCCGGGGCCATCCGCTGCATCGGCTCGACCACCTACAAGGAGTTCCGGCAGTTCTTCGAGAAGGACCGGGCGCTGGTGCGGCGCTTCCAGAAGATCGACGTCAACGAGCCGACCGTCGAGGACGCCATCGAGATCATGAAGGGCCTGAAGCCCTATTTCGAGGAGTTCCACAAGGTCCGCTACACGTCTGAAGCGATCAAGGCTTCGGTCGAGCTTTCGGCGCGCTACATCAACGACCGCAAGCTGCCGGACAAGGCGATCGACGTGATCGACGAGACCGGCGCCTCGCAGATGCTGGTGCCGGAGGCCAAGCGCAAGAAGACGATCGGTATCAAGGAGATCGAGGCGACAATCGCCACCATGGCGCGCATCCCGCCGAAGACGGTTTCGGCCGACGACGAGAAGGTGCTGCAGGGGCTCGATGTCGAGCTGAAGCGCGTCGTCTACGGCCAGGACACTGCGATCACCGCGCTGACCTCGGCGATCAAGCTGGCGCGCGCCGGCCTGCGCGAACCGGAGAAGCCGATCGGCTCCTACCTGTTCTCGGGCCCGACCGGCGTCGGCAAGACCGAAGTGGCCAAGCAACTCGCCGCCTCGCTCGGCGTCGAACTGATCCGCTTCGACATGTCGGAATACATGGAACGCCACACCGTCTCGCGGCTGATCGGCGCGCCTCCCGGCTATGTCGGCTTCGACCAGGGCGGCCTGTTGACCGACGGCGTCGACCAGCATCCGCATTGCGTGCTGCTGCTCGACGAGGTCGAGAAGGCGCATCCGGATCTGTTCAACATCCTGTTGCAGGTGATGGACCACGGCAAGCTGACCGACCACAACGGCAAGCAGATCGACTTCCGCAACGTCATCCTGATCATGACGACCAATGCGGGCGCGTCGGACGCTCAGCGCGCGGCGATCGGCTTCGGCTCGACCAAGCGCGAAGGCGACGACGTCGAGGCGATCAACCGGCTGTTCACGCCGGAATTCCGCAACCGTCTCGATGCGATCATCCCGTTCGGCTCGCTGCCGGTTCCGGTGATCCATCAGGTGGTGCAGAAGTTCGTCATGCAACTGGAAGCTCAGCTCTCCGAGCGCGGCGTCACCTTCGACCTGTCGCCGGATGCGATCGCCTGGCTGGCCGACAAGGGCTATGACGAGCGCATGGGCGCGCGTCCGCTCGGCCGCGTCATCCAGGAGCACATCAAGAAGCCGCTGGCCGACGAGGTGCTGTTCGGCAAGCTGAAGAAGGGCGGTACGGTGCGCGTCACCGTCGAGAAGAAGGAGACCGGCGAGACCGGCCTGAAGCTCGAGTCGCTTGCCGACGAAGCCCCGGTGAAGCCGAAGAAGGAAGAGCCGGAGGATTCGCCTAAGCCCAGAAAGGCCGCGGCGAAGAAGCCTGCCGCCAAGAAGGCGGTTGCGCAGAAGCCTGAGCCGAAGGGCAAGGACGGCGGCAAGCGCAGCCTGGTGCCGCAACTGCCCCGCAAGGGCTGATCGGCCTGGAAATCAAAAAAGCCCCGGCAACGGGGCTTTTTTCGTTGGAGGAATTGCGCGTGGGGGCCGGACAAATCATCATTCTCAACGGCGCACCCCGATCGGGAAAGTCGAGCATCGCCGCCGCCGTTCAGGAAATCTTCGATGGCGTATGGGTCAATCTCGGCGTCGACACTTATGCGCAAATCACGCCGCCGCGGTTGCGTCCCGGCATAGGCCTGCGTCCAGGCGGCGAACGTCCCGATCTCGAAACCGTCGTGCCGAATCTCTACGCCGGGCTTTATGAGTCCATCGCGGCACACAGCCGGCTGGGGTTGAACGTCGTGACCGACATTGGTCATCACGACAACTATTCGAGGCCACTCGGCATCCTTCACGAGTGTGCCCGGCGCCTCGCCGGCCTGCCGGTCCTGTTTGTCGGGGTCCGCTGCCCGGTGGAAGTGATCATGCAAAGGCGTGCCGCGAGTGGAGCGGACGGAGCGTATGTTATCGGCTCCGTCGACGATCCAGTACCGCTGCCCGTCGGTCTTTGGCAGGAAGAGGTGCATAGGCCGGGCGTTTACGATCTTGAGGTCGATACATCGCGGCAAAATCCCGCCGAGTGCGCGAGAGCAATCCGGCAACGGCTCGATGCCGGACCAGCACCGCTGGCCTTTCGGAGGTTGGCGTAACGCCGGCGAAGACCCTTGCCAGTTGCCGGGATCAAGCAACCCCTTCGGGCGCGAAACGGCTCATGAAATACCCGCATGCCTTCCAGATCATAACTGACAAGAGCGCGCCCGCGTAGCCGTCCAGGGCATAGTGCCAGCCAAGCGCGACCGAACCGATCATGATTATACCGGCGAATGCCCACATCAGCATACCGGCCAGCCGGGAGCGGCGCATCGCGTAGAGGGCGAAAAGCACCGCCATCGCCACGTGCATGGAAGGGAAGGCGGATATTCCGATACTGCCGCTGGTGGCGCCGGTATAGCCGCCCCATAGCATGTCCTGCGTGCCGAGCGCCCAGATCGGATAGATACGATCGTCGGCGGCGAGTGCTTGCATGAGCGGACGAAAATCAGTGCCGAGACCCAGCCGCTCGAAATAGCACGGCCCGGCGGACGACAACCCCATTGCCAGGAAAAAGCCGCCAAGCGTCCACGCCAGCATGAAGCTCATCAGGAACTGGTGGCGCAGCTTCGTGTCGCTGCGTGTAATGCAAGCGGTGAAAACCGTGGCGATGAGCGCGATGAACCAGAAATTGTAGGCGAAATTGAGCAGCCTCATCGCGAGTGGCGACTGGACGATGAACCACAACCACTCGTCTGGTGCCCGGCCGAAATGCAGGACCCGATCGGCGTGAGCCAGCGCCTTGTCCCATGCGAACGGGGAAAGGATTGCGATGGCTCCCTTCAGCACGCCGACGGCGGACATGAAGGCGATGCTGGCAGCCAGGCCGTTCAAGCTGTTGGTAGTGCGTTCGGCATCGCCGAAGAAGCTGCCCAGCGATTTCAGGAAGGCGCCGAGCGGTTCGGTATCTCGCTTGATCAGCGCCAGGTGGAAAAAGCTTCCGAGAGCGAAGACGCAGCCGCAGATCCAGAAAGCCATAAAAAGATACTGGGCATATTCCTTCAATACGCCGAAATCCGGCATGTTCCCGGTGTGGATGCCGACCGCTGTTGCCAGAAGCAGGGCCGCGACGGCCATGGCGTGCAGCAGCCGGTGCCGTCGAAAGGCGTCTGCCAGGGCGATCAGAAAAGCGCGTCCGACGGCTGCCCTTGTCAGAGGGGACAACGTCGCAACCGAATCTTCCATGCTTCGAGACCCAATAGCTCCCTACCGCTCGCCGTTTTACCGCGAGATGGTTCGATATTCCCTAACCAGATGATTCGAGTGCAAACGTTCGCACCCGGCGCGGCACGCAACCTGCTGCGTTCGAAAATCCACCTTCTGGAAGGTCGAGCTGTGCGGAGGTCCTCGCAAACCAGATCGGGCTTGTCAGCTCGAGGTTATCGATCTGGCTCTCTTGTCGACGGATTTGAGAGTTTCAATTTCCCAGCGCCGTCCTTATCTTGCCAGCGTTTTCGGCCAGCACCTCCGGCTTCTCCATCTGCCCGGAATGCGGCTTGAGCGGCACGCCCTCGAAGCGCGGGATGACGTGGACATGGAGGTGATAGACGGTCTGCCCGGACGCAGGCTCGTTGAACTGCATCACGGTGACGCCGTCGGCATCGAAGGCCTTTTTCACGGCCACCGCCACTTTCTGCACCACGGCAAAGAGCGGGGCGAAGGTTGCTGGATCCGCATCGAGGATGTTGCGCGACGGTGCCTTCGGCACCACCAGCGTATGGCCGACCCCTTGCGGCATCACATCCATGAAGGCAACGATCGCGTCGTCCTCATAGATGCGATGCGAGGGGATTTCGCCGCGCAGGATTTTTGCGAAAATGTTGTTCGTGTCGTAGACGGTCATGGTGCCTCGCTATTTGATGATCCAAGATGTTTGTCGCCCGATGGAGCAGCGTCAAGATGGAGCAGCCATGAAGTGGATCGTTGCCGGCTGGCTGTTGTTCATAGTGTCGGCGCTGTTCTTCATCGCCGCGGCATGGCGCGCGGGCGATCTGCTGGCGCTGGCAGGCAGTGTCGTGTTCCTGGCCGCCTGCTTTTTGTTCCTCGTTCCGATCGCGGCCCGAACACCGCACTGACCATGCGGTCCGCGCGGGCCTAGAGCGTTTCACCGTTTCACGGAAACGGCGAACCGCTCTATCTCTTTGTTTTGACGCAATTCCGGACAGAGGCTACGGCGAAGTCGCCGAGCCTAAACGTTTCACACTTTTCCTGGAATTGCTCTAGGCTGTAGTGACAATTTAACGGCTTGGGATTCCCTTCGATAGGCAAATCAGATTCAAGGCTGACTTTTGGAGGTCAGCTTTGGAAGGTGAGATTCT
>NZ_LPWA01000080.1 GCF_001510895.1 Mesorhizobium loti
CTCTCCCGAGGAGGAGGCCGTCATCGTCGCCTTTCGGAGGCATACATTGCTGCCGCTCGATGATTGCCTCTATGCCCTTCAACCGACGATCCCGCATCTAACGCGTTCGTCGTTGCACAGGTGCCTGCAGCGCCATGGCATTTCACGCCTGCCAGAGGTGGAAGGCGACAAAGAGCCGAAGAAGAAGTTCAAGAGCTACCCAATCGGCTATTTCCACATCGACATTGCTGAGGTGCAGACGGCCGAGGGCAAGCTCTATCTCTTCGTGGCGATTGACCGGACATCCAAGTTCGCCTTCGCCGAACTCTATACCAAAGCCGGCAAGATGAATGCCGCTCAGTTCCTGCGCAATCTGGTCGAGGCTGTTCCTTACATCATCCACACAGTGCTAACGGACAATGGCATCCAGTTCGCCAACCGAGCCTGCGACCGTCACGCTTTCGAGCACATCTTCGAGCGTGTTTGCGACGAGAACGGGATCGAGCACCGCCTGACCAAGGTGAAGCACCCCTGGACCAACGGACAGGTCGAGCGGATGAACCGAACGATCAAGGAAGCCACCGTCAAGCGGTTCCACTACGACGATCACGCACAGCTGAAGAAGCATCTCGCCAACTTCATCGACGCCTACAATTTCGGGCGAAGGCTAAAGACGCTCAAGGGCCTCACACCCTATGAGTTCATCTGCAAACGATGGACTTTGGAGTCGGATCGATTCACCATCGATCCAATCCATCAAATGCCGGGACTGAACA
>NZ_LPWA01000081.1 GCF_001510895.1 Mesorhizobium loti
ATGCTGCAGACGGCCAAAATGAACCGCGTCGATCCTTACGCTTGGCTCAAGCTGACCCTCGAGCGCATCGCTCGAGGCTGGCCGATCTCTCAGATCGACCAGCTCATGCCGTGGAACTTCAAGGCTGAAAGGCCTAACCATTGGATCGCCGATGGAGAAGATCGACAGATCGCCTGTCAGCGCTCAGGCCTGACCGCATCGATCAGTTTGGTGGTAGCGCCTCCGGAATCTCCTGCGCCTCGCTCGCGTCGGCAAAGACCTCATCGCGGATCACGCGCAGCGTCACCTGATGAAGATAGGCCTGCAGGGCCTGGTCAAGTTCGGAGAACTCCGGCCACAAAACTTGATCGAGAAATCGTTTGGGTGCGCGAACCATGACCGTGTTGCGCCGTTGCCGATAATAGCGATAGGGCTTCATGCCATAACGCCGGCACAAGGCGAGAAACAGATGGCGCGACCATTGATCCGGCATCGAGAATTGCATCTCAATTGAGGGATCTTGCCGCCCAAGTTCCGTCAAACGCTCCCGCACACGTTCCAGCGCCGCTTCCGCCGCGAGCCGCTCGCCGGCCGTTCCAGCACCCACGAAAAGGGCCTCGATCTTCCGCAACTTCTCGCGCAACTGGGATTCGGTAGACATCGGCAGGGCTCGCGGCTGAGTTTAAAAAACCCACCATTCGGCGATATCGACGTCAATCGCCGGGCCATCGATATCCACGTCATTTACTCGCCGTGGGGCAAACGATCGCTATCCC
>NZ_LPWA01000082.1 GCF_001510895.1 Mesorhizobium loti
GTCGTCGCCAGTCCGAAGCTCTTCGAGCCGCTGCCGCCGATCCCTGCGCAGCGGCTGATAGTTCGTGACGCCTTGTGAGAACAGCAGTCCCTTGATCCGATTGACGTGGGTCACGCGTTCGGCGATGAGCGCCTTGCGCTCGCGGCAAATTCGGCGACGATCCTCTTCATCGGGCGACGGAACCCGAACCATAGCGCAGACACGTGGCTCGCCGCGCTTGTAAGCCATCAAGGTTCGCAACAACGCCTCACCGTCAATGCGGTCGGTTTTCGCCCGTTTGCGTCGACGCGATATCGCGATCGACGCCGGGTCCACGACATGACTTTCGATCCCTTTCTTCTCAAGCACCCGGTGAATCCAAAAGCCGTCGAGGCCTGCCTCCTGAATGGAGACGATCGGATAATCGCACCCCGTTTTTGCTTCGCATCTCTCTCGCAGCTTCCCGACCAGCCTCAACAGCTCGACCAGGTCTCCAGCCGGCACGGAATGCTTCGACATCTTCTCGCCGTTCCCCGGCGACAATGACGTCACAAGCCAACTCGAACGACTGAGTTCGATCGAAACGAAAATTGCGCCTAGATCGGTGCGGATGGCGGTCGGTTGTGCGGGTCGTGTCGTCATATGCATGGGTCGCTTTCTGAAGGAGTTGAGACGACCTCATTCTGCAAAAGCGCCGGCCGTCATCCAGCCCATGGGATCTTTTGC
>NZ_LPWA01000083.1 GCF_001510895.1 Mesorhizobium loti
TTGCTCGTCGACGCCGACGGCCGAGAAATCGGTCGTAAGATCGGACCGGCCGAGTGGGACAGTCCGCAGACCATCGCCTTGCTTCGTCAGCACTTGCACCTGCCGGCAGGCGACCCTGGGACGCCGGAATGATGCCCGACGCTTTCCCCTTCGCACTGGCAATGTCCGGGCAGCGGTCGTTGCCGAAGGCATGGCGGTTTGGATCGCCACCGCCGGCAGATGTCGGTTCCGACCGTGACAGCCCCCGGGTTGACAGTGTCTCGGCATGGCGAGGAGGCAGGTCATGACTGGCCGCACCAAATGGCTGCTGATCGCCTTAATCGGTTTGCTTGTCTTCAACCTGGTGGTGCTCGCCGCGCTTACGATCGCCCGGCAATCATCTGAGGTCGTTACAGGTGTGCGAATCGTACGGACGGGCACCGCCGATATCGGTGGGCCGTTCTCGCTGTTGACGGCCGATGGCAAGGCCGTGACCGACCAGACCTACCGCGGCAAGTGGATGGTCATCTATTTCGGCTACACCTTCTGTCCGGACGCATGTCCTACCGCCCTCGCCAATATGAGCGTCGCGCTGGAAAAGCTGGTCACGGATGCGGAGAAATTTCAGCCGCTCTTCATCACCGTCGACCCCGAGAGGGATATGCCCAAGGCGATGTCCGCCTTCCTTGAGTCCTTTGATCATCGGATTGTCGGC
>NZ_LPWA01000084.1 GCF_001510895.1 Mesorhizobium loti
GGGTCGTGTCGTCATATGCATGGGTCGCTTTCTGAAGGAGTTGAGACGACCTCATTCTGCAAAAGCGCCGGCCGTCATCCAGCCCATGGGATCTTTTGCGAAATGCGCAGCCAGGATAGTGACGAGCCTATCGTGCTTCTCGATTATCAGCCGGGCCGCGGGCAGATACACCCGCAGGCCTTCCTCGGCGATTACCAAAGCACACTTCTTGAAACAGACCCGGCCCGCAGCCGGTCCGTGCCGTACAGACGAACTGCATTTCGGCGAGGCTCAAGCCACCGCATCGCCGGACGATAGTGGTCCGCCTCAAGGACATTGACCTCCAGAAGCGTGACAATGCGCGATCTTGATCGGGGACTTGGCCATGAAGCCAACTCCGTGTCGGGCATCCTTTGCTGTTCTTATGCGTGTTCCGCAGTTTCAGACCGCAAGGCTAACGCTGTAATCGGTCAAGAAATCCTGGAGGGTCAGGATATGCTCCACCCCCCTAAGATTGCTAGTCGCGTTGAGCAAGGCCCGGGAGCCGGCGACGGACAACAGTGGTGCCACTGCCGCATTGCGGTCGTTCAGCAGCGCGGTGAACCGGGCGCGCAGCATTCTGTCGTAGTTCGGATCCTGGATAGCCGGATACGCGCTCTTG
>NZ_LPWA01000085.1 GCF_001510895.1 Mesorhizobium loti
ACGCCGACTGCCCCGTCCCTGTCCTGGATGTCGGCCGTATGCACCGTCAGCCCGACCAGGTGCCCCTCGGTGTCGGTGATGATATGGCGCTTGCGGCCTGTGATCTTCTTGCCGGCGTCGTAGCCACGCAAACCGGCAACGTCCGTGGCCTTTACCGATTGGCTGTCGATGATGCCGGCGCTCGGGCTCGCCTCGCGACCAAGCGCCAGGCGTGCCGCAACCACCAGGTGGAAGTTGATAGTCCTCCACAGGCCACTGTCTCGCCAGGCATAGAAATAGCGTTGAACCGTCGAAACCGGCGGAAAGCGGTCCGGCAACGCCCGCCACTGGCAGCCCGTCCAGGCGATATAGAGCAGCGCGTCCACAACCGCCCGCAGCTCGGTCGTGCGCGGTCGTCCCGTCGCCTTCGCTCCGGGCAGGAACGGCTCGATCAAGGCCCATTCCCGGTCCGTCATTGCATTTGCATCTCGATGCCCCGCGCGGCAATACTGCCGCCGGGTGGTCTCCGTCCAACCCATGTTGTGATTCCGCTCAAGTCTAGAGCACGTCCTGTTTAATCCGGTTCATACCCTGCGGCTTTGAAGTAGTTGGCACATTCGGCTGGGGTGAAGAGGTCGACGACCGCGCCGACCGTGT
>NZ_LPWA01000086.1 GCF_001510895.1 Mesorhizobium loti
GGCGTCGGCGAGAACATGATGTCGGGCCAGATCGTGGTCAAAGGCGACGCCAGCCAATATGCCGGCGCCACCGGCCGCGGCGGCCTCCTGGTCATCGAAGGCAACGCCTCGTCGCGCTGCGGCATCTCGATGAAGGGCATCGACATCGTCGTGCACGGCAATATCGGCCACATGTCGGCCTTCATGGCGCAGTCCGGCAACCTGGTGGTGCTGGGCGATGCCGGCGACGCGCTGGGCGATTCCATCTACGAGGCGCGGCTCTTCGTGCGCGGCAAGGTCGAGAGCCTCGGCGCCGACTGCATCGCCAAGGAGATGCGGCCCGAGCACATCGAATTGCTGCAGGGCCTGCTCGACAAGGCCGGCATCACCGGCGTCAAGCCGTCGGAGTTCAAGCGCTACGGCTCGGCCCGCAAGCTCTACAATTTCAATATCGACAACGCCGACGCGTATTGAGGCAAGATGACGTACCGCAACCCGCCGACGACGCCGCGCAAGTCCGCGACCTTCGACGACTACACGCTTTCGGAAATCCGCCGCGCGGCAGCGACCGGCATCTATGACATCCGCGGCGCCGGCGCCAAGCGCAAGCTGCCGCATTTCGACGACCTCCTGTTCCTCGG
>NZ_LPWA01000087.1 GCF_001510895.1 Mesorhizobium loti
GCCCCTTGTATCTGCACGGAGGAGACTTTGTGCGAGAAGAGCGACTGAGCCTCGAACCGGACGGCCATCCGATTCGAGGCTTGGCGAAGTCGCCCGACGCCCCTTCGGTCACAACCGACAATGAGCCTGGGATCTTCGCCTTCGTCACGTACGACCGAATAGTCGCTTGGCTCCAATCGCACGCACAAGGCAGGTTACCGTGAACAAGATCATATGTGGAGTGGATGTTTCGAAAGGATGGCTCGATGCCCATGTCGAGCCGAGCGGGGCGGCGGGCCGCTTCCGCAACGACGCGGCAGGCATAGCCGACCTGGCCACCTGGTGTCAGGGCCATTGTGTCGAGCTGGTCGTCATGGAGGCCAGTGGTGGCTACGAACGACTGGCCTTCCTGCTGTTGTGGGAATTGGGAGTATGCTGCGGCATGGCCAACGCCCGCAGCGTGCGCTACTTCGCCGAAGCGATGGGCTTCCTGGAGAAGACCGACAGGATCGATGCCGCCATGATCGCCCGCTATGGCGCGGTCAAGCAGCTCAAGCCGATGCCGCCACCATGCGCGGCCCAGCAGCGGCTCAAGGCACTGGTTGCGCGGCTTTCTCAGGTGGGAG
>NZ_LPWA01000088.1 GCF_001510895.1 Mesorhizobium loti
GGTGCCACTGCCGCATTGCGGTCGTTCAGCAGCGCGGTGAACCGGGCGCGCAGCATTCTGTCGTAGTTCGGATCCTGGATAGCCGGATACGCGCTCTTGACTCGCTGCACTACCGACTGCGGCAGCAAGTCCGCGACCGCGGCCCGCAGTAGGCTCTTCTCGCGCCCGTCGAAGGTCTTGTGGGACCATGGGGTACCGAACACGTATTCAACGAGGCGGTGATCGCAGTAGGGGACCCGCACTTCGAGACCTAAAGCCATGCTTAGCCGGTCCTTGCGGTCGAGCAGCGGCGGCAGATAACGCGTGAGGAAGAGATAACAGACCTGGCGCATGCGGTGCTCGTGCGGATCGGCCGAGGCCGGCCCCGTCAGGGCGGGTACTTCCGCAAGCGCTCTGTGGTATTGCTCGTCGAGGTAGCCGGGGAGGTCGAGTTTCTCGACGAGGGCGGGGTCTAGGGACTGCAGCGCAATGCCCTCGCTGATTTCGAACCAGGGAAATGTGTCGGCCTGAACGCGCGCGGGATCGGTGAAGAACCTGTAGCCGCCAAAAAGCTCGTCGGCCGCCTCCCCTGACAGGGCCACCGTCGAGTGTTG
>NZ_LPWA01000089.1 GCF_001510895.1 Mesorhizobium loti
CTGAAGGCGTGCGGGTGGGGATTGAAGCGGATCGCGCGGCAATTGGGCTGCAGCCATCACACGGTGAAGGTCTACGTGGCGGCGGACGGCGTGAAGCCGTTCAAGTCGCCGGAGCGGCCGAAACGGCTCGACGGCCTTGAGGGTTGGCTGCGCGAGCGGTTCATTCGGCATCGCGGCAATGCGGATGTGGTGCGCCAGGATCTGCTGGCCGAGAAAGGCTTGGCGGTCAGCCGGCGAACACTGCAACGCGCCGTGCAGCCCTATCGTCAGGCGCTGAGGGCCGAGGCGCTGGCGACAACGCGGTTCGAGACGCCGCCGGGGCGACAGCTGCAGATCGACTTCGGCGAGCGTCTGGTCGAGATCGGCGGCGCGAAGATCAAGGCATTCGTATTCGTGGCGACGCTCGGGCATTCGCGACGGCTGCATGTGCGTGCCTTCCGGGCCGAGAAGCAGGAGCACTGGTTCGCCGGGATCGAGAGCGCGTTCACGACCTTCGGCGGCGTGCCGGAGGAAGTTCTGATGGACAATCCGCGCGCGCTCGTCGTGCGCCACGACGCGGCGAGCCGGTCGGTTG
>NZ_LPWA01000090.1 GCF_001510895.1 Mesorhizobium loti
TCTGCGTGCTGAGCCAATCCCAAGCCCCCTCGAACGGGGTAGCCGGGGCCGAGGCAGGCTCTGCAGACGAGCTGGACTGCTGGGAGCCTTCCTCGGCGAAGGTCGAGGACGAGCCGGCAGATTGAGCAGGCGACGGTGCATCCGGCACCGAAGTCGTCTCGTAGAACTCTGGCGGGTTAGCGGCCATGGACGAGGTAGGCTCCGCAAAGTCTTTTTGAATGAGGCCTCGCAGCTGGTTCCAAGACGGGTCGGCTGGGGGCATGGGGATAGGCGACAAGGAAGCGCTCTGCGCCGCGGCTTTATGTGCGCGGCCTTCATCCTGGCCCCAGCCCGCCTGACCACTGGCGGCCAAACCCAGGACCTCGTTTGCTGCGGCCATCTGTCGAAATCTCTGAAAGAAGCTCCACGCGCTGCGGAAGCCACGTGAGGCGTTGTTCTTGTACTCTTCCACCGCAGGGTTCAGCACTGCAGGTTCAATCCGGGTAACGCCCTTACCAAACTTCTCAGTAAGCCAATCGTTGAAACGCAGCAAAACAGGGCGATAATTCCTCGTCGTTCTCCCGTATCCTTTGTCGGCGGCTTCGTTACAGGCAGCCTCAATTACTCTAGTGTCTTCGGTGACAGGACGACGGTCTTTAAGTGTCAACCGCTGTTCGGCCTTGGTCTGTCGGAGCCTTCTCAACGCTGGTGTGATACGCCAGGCCTCGCGGCCCGCATAGGCTTTCGCCAGCGCGTCCAACTCCGGACTCTCAAGCCTGTCAGCGATTTGCGTCCGGTGGTTCTGCGCAAGCCATCTGCTGAGCGCGTCCGGTCGAGCGCCCCGAGCGACGGTCACCAGCTTTCCGGCAGATGCTTGCCGGAGTCTGGTCAACGCAAAGTTGATTTGACGCAGTAGTACGGGATCGCTGCCCGCGAAGTCCCTCGCCAGGCTGTCCAATTGCTGATCCTGAATCCTGCCGCGGATCTGGCTCTGGTGGTTCTTTGCAAGCCATGCGCTGAACTTACGCAGCCTCACCAAGTCGGTCTTCACGGTGGCTTCGCTCACTTGGCCGGCTATGGCTTTTTTGTGGTAGTCGGCGAAGACCTCGTCATCCTGCGTGCTAGGTCGATTCCGGTCAACTATCACCTGCCCTTCGGCGTAGGCCTGTCGGAGCCTGCCCAATGCTGAGTTGACTTGACCGAGTAATTTGGTGTCGTCGGCCGAGCAGAGCTTCGCTAGGCTGTCCAATTGCCGATCGTGAATCCGGCCGGCGATCTGGCTCTGGTGGTCCTTGGCAAGGCGCACACTGAACTTGCGCAGCGCGGCTATATCTTTCGAAATCTTGTTTTGGCTGATGCGACTTCCCCTGGCCCTAGCCAGCCTGCGGTAGGCGTTAAAAAGCAGCTCGTCTGGGTGGCGGCGTTCTCGCTTACGCAGCATTGCAGTTCGCTGCAGGAGGACAGCTTGGTTCGGCACCTCGGTCGGCGGTGTCGGGGAAGTCAAATGTTGCAGGCAAGCGCGTCCAATCCCTGGGTCGGGTGCCGACACCGACACAGCATGGCCGCCGGCCTGCGCAGGATCGACGTATGGGGCAGGCGAGTTGGTCACGCCATCAGTTCCCTGCCAAAATGTCGCCGAAGCGAAACCTTCAGCCGGCAAGTGGCCACCGCGACCGGCGGGCGCAAAAATCTCGTCCTGGTAGACACTTGGCACAGTCGAGTGCGTCGGTGGACCTGAGGGCAAGTGCGAACTGCCCGCCCCGTGGCTCTCCTCTCGCTGCATCAATTCGACCGCACCTGTCTGCGAGACACCACGCCGCTTGGCCAAACCCCTGTTTGGATTGACCTGCCGGGGCACGCTTCCTTGTAATTCGTTCAGGCGCTGCTCAAAACTCCTCTGCTCGGCCTGTTGCTGTTGCAACCCTGGTTCTTCTCTTCGGGCGGGATCTGAGGCGCGGGACGCGCCGATATTGTCGAAGTGATCCATCCTACTTCCTTTCCGAGCGCCGAGCACTTCAAGCCGGTTCTATCTCTACGGGGCTTGGCTTTCGACAATCTGACGGATTTCAGGGGGCAGCGATGCAGTGGAAGCCATCGTCATTCGGGCGCACGAATTTTGAGATGGACCGTGGGGGGATTTTTCGTGGAATGGGGACGCTTTTTGGAGTCATCAAGATGCCCCCGGTTCGATCGGACACATTTGCGTATGTTGTTTGTGAAGACAATTGCAACATGCGCCGGCTGTCGCCGGTTCGGGGGAGCCTATCATGGCGACGCCGGGATTCCGGCGCTGTGCCGTTTGCACCGCAAGCTTGACCTATTTCGGCCTCTGCCGCGAGTACCGCGGTGTCGGCCGGTCATATAGACGATTCTGGCTTGCCCATGATCCATGGCGGCACAGTAGCGTGCGCAGTCACAGAGAGACCAAATTTGTCCACGCGCCTAGACCAAGCCCGCGGCATGGAGTGCTCTCGCGACGGGCTCGAAATACTGCATAGGAACAGGTTTTCCTAACTTGGTCGTTCGGATGAGCTCACGCGCCAGGCCATCATTATCGACAATACTTAGACGTAGCGCCTGCGCCGCTCCCAAGATGGGTGAAACGGCTTCGCCCTCGCCGCGGCAAACCAAGACCGGCACGCCAGTCTCGCCTTGCACGTAACGCAGACCGACCAATATCGCCCGCCCTCTCAAGATCAATGTGGCGTGATGCACGCCAAGCGGAGGTTCGCCAGCCATCTCTTGATGTAGGCGACGTCGTTTACGCTTCAACTCTGGCTTACCTTCTTGTTCCTTCCTTTCGCGTTTGACCTCGGTCTCAGTCATGCGCATGTCGCGCAAAAACAACCAGCGCTGGAGCAGGAGGTCGATCAAGCCGCCGACCAAGAGTGCACCGGCACCAATCCCGACCAGCAGTTTCACCTCCGTAAACACGAAGCTCAGGCACGAAATGCCGCAGGCCGGCATATAGACCATCGTTTTCCACATGCTCAGAATGGAAAAAAGAAAGATTGCGCCGAGGACAAACAGCTTCACCAGCGCTTTGCCAAGGTCGGTTAAGGAGCGCACCGACACGATGCGCTTCAGTCCCTGAAAAGGGTTGATTTTTTCAAACTTGGGCGCCATCGGCTCGAGTGAGAAGAGTAATCCACCGTTAGAGATGAATGCGGCTGAGACTGCGCGGCGGCTACAGTTCCAAGCAGCGGGCCGACGGTCGTCACGGTGAGTTCGGTCAAGAGGATCAGCGCTTGCCCGACAGCGATATTGAAAGGCAGATTCAGCAGCTTGTCGGTCAATAAGACCGCTTCAATGCATTTGTCTTCGATCGCGCTCGCTCTTAACCAAAGGTAGCCGAGACCGGCGCAGGTGCCGACGGCGCGGACGAAATCGGTGTTGCGCGCAATCTGCCCCTTCTTGCGCGCTTCGCTTAGCTTCTTGTGTGTGCCTGGGTGTTTCTTCTCTTCGCTCGTGCTCATTTCAGCATCTTTTCGAACGCCCCGAGCCCGCCGTTGGCCTGTGCGATATCCGACGCCATTGCGTCGACGAGATACGCGGCGTAGGTGATCATGATGATCGAAAAGCCGATATTTTTGATCGTCGGGGAAAGACGGTTCGACTTGAGTTGCGGGGCAAAGCGGGCAAGGATCATTACCGAAATCTCAACGAGTAACAGAAAGGCCACGACGGGCCCGGAGACCAGTAAACTCGTGACCATAATCCGGTCGAGGAGCGCGATAAATTCCATCGCCCCTTGTGCGGTCAGCGTGGGCTGAAATTGATATACCGGCCAGATTGAGTAGCTGCCATAAAGGCCGCTGATCACGGTCTCCAGGCCTCCCGATGCGACGAAGATCGTGATCGCTGCGATTCCGAGAAAAAGTCCCATCGCGGACGCCTGAGTGTTCGTTGCAGGGTCTACCGGACCGACTTGGCTGGTGATGCCGCGCTGGGTGTCGATAAGCTCACCGGCCGCCTGGAGGCTCCATATCGGGATTCCCAGCAGAATCCCAAGTAGCAGGCCGACAAAAATCTCCTTCAAACCGAGCAGTGTCACCTGGATGAAACGCGTATCAGTATCGAGCAGCTGTAAGCCGTCTCTGATGGGTGCCAAGCACGGTAGCCCGAACGCGACAGCAAGGCATGCTCTGATCAGCCCGCCAATTTGAGACCGGGTGAATACAGGTAGGATCAGCATAATGCCGACAGCGCGAGCCGCAGCAAGACCGGCGGCGATGATGAGTTCGATGGCCGCCTGGATAAGCATTTGGGCCTCGGCGGGTGACGAACCGGACATGGTGAAGGTTAGTAGCTCGGTATAATCGCGGGAAACTCGGAGAACACGTAATCGGCTTGCTCGATGAGCGGAGCGCTTAGCACGGGAGCAAACAGAGCAATGACCGCAACAACGACCAATAGTTTCACCGTTAGGTGCAAGGTTTCGTCCTGAAGCTGCGTCGCCGCCTGGATAATGCCGATGCCCAGGCCGACAACCACAGCGGCAATGAGTGGCGGCAGAACCCAGATCATGAACACGATCAAGGTTTGGCTCATTTGGGCTACGATGCTGGCCTTATCCATGCTCAAGCTCCCGGTGTTGTATAACTCAACACAAGCCCGTGCATTAGTCGTGACCAACCATCAATGGTAACAAATAGAAAGAGCTTGAAAGGGACAGCTATCATTGTCGGGGACACCATTGACATGCCCATGGCCATCAAAATCGTCGTCACGATGAGGTCGATGCAGATGAACGGAAGATAAAGAAGAAACCCAGTTTCGAACGCACGCTTTAGTTCTGAAATAAGAAAGGATGGTACGAGAATGGCAAAATCATCAGGTGTCGCCCTGGCCCGCATCTCCTCTGGCCAGACTTGTTTTGTCGATGATAGGAAAAAACGGCGCTCCTGTTCGTTTGTGAATTTCTTGAGATACTCGCGCAAAGGCTCTCGTCCCTCTTCAGCTGCGGTGACCCAGTCATCGAAGGTTTGATATTGGAGCTTCGGGTCCGTGATGCGCGCATAGGTCTGTTCGATAACAGGCGCGCTAACGAAAACGGTGAGAATTAATGCCGTCGCGTAAAGAACTATGTTCGGGGGTATCGTCTGCGTCCCGAGCGCGTTGCGGACGAGGAATAGAACCACTGATATCTTTATAAAGGCGGTGGTTGTGACGACTGTTAACAGCAGCAGACCCAGTCCAGCCGTAACCGCAAGAAGCGCCAGGATCCCGGGTTGGATCTCACTCATTGCAATGCCAACCCGCCACGTAGCCTGATGCCCAGCTCGTCGCCGATGCGCACGATGTCGCCACGGCCGATACGCCGGCCGTTGGCTACGATATCGATCGGACCGTCGACCGGCCGACCAAGTTCGAAGATATGCCCTTCGCCGGCACTCCTCAGTTCCCCCAGCGGCATCAACCAGCGGCCGCATTCAAAAACCAGAGTGATTTCGACATCGTCGAGCTCGGCATCCGATGGCCCTTGCAATTCCGGTTCTGTCATGATGTGCGCATACTCCAAGGGGGGTGGTTGCGGGCGGAAAGGCTCCCGCAGTATCAGGCGGTCGTCCGCGACATCTGCCACGGCCCAGAGCCGGCCCGCAGAGAGGATGATCTGATCGCGGTGGAACGGTGATACGTCTGGTATCAAAGCATCGCCGGCAGATGTTTTGCGAATGAGAGCCGCCGGAACGCAAAGCGAACCGATCTTTCCTGCAACGAGGACCGGGAGCTCTGCGGGTAATTCGCTGGGTTGTCGGGGCAACTTTCGAAGCAGATCCCCCAGGGCATGGAACGCGAACGGCACCGGGCCATCGAGAGGCGAGAATAGGCACAGACGAGCTTTGCCATTGATCGGGCCGCAGGCGACGTCGTATTCGAGGTAGGGAGGTGGCATGGTGGTTTCGCGCAGCTGAGCGAGTTGCACGTCCTGCCGTATCCGAGCCTCGAGTCGAGCGATAAGCGGCTCGAGTGCGAGTTCGAGAACGAATGAACCGGTTGGCTCGGAAGGTAAGCCCATACCGCTCTGCACGGTCGAGATGAGCCTCTCTATCAATACACGGGACATCGACAAGACGATCGTCTCATCTCCGAGCCGCCACATGCACTCAAGCATCGGGATGGGAGGCGATTCCAGTTGCCAGACAAGCGGTCCCGTTCGCACCGATAGCGGCTCGTCGCCAAGCCGGCACTGAAAAGCCGTCCGGGGGGTTGCGCACTCGTTGAGCCACGAGACGACGGCGTGGGACAGAGTTAGCTCCGGCTTCAGTGAATCGTGTGTGCTCAAATTGTTTTCGGCTCTACAAGACGGCACGATTGCGACACGAAAAGAATGCTAGCGATCATCAGTTGGGTTGCCCGCCACGTGGGTGAGCGGGACCCTCGCGTACCGAAGCAGGATCTCATGGTCGGCCTCTGTCTCGGCTGCGGTCTGCCAGTGGATATCGACGCCGCGCCGGACGTCGTCCTCAATTTGTTGCCACTTGTGCCTTGCCGCCGAACAACTGATCCAGTGCGCCCTCGCCTCAGACGCCGCTGTCTCGGTCTGCTCTTGAGCGATGCAGGCGTCATCAAGCGTCTGGCGTCTCAAGGCGACCTCAGCCTCAAGCCGCTCTATGAGGAGGTGGCCTTGATCGAGCGCCTGGACGGAAAAGGTATCAAGCGATGCAAGCCGTTGGTAAAGCTCCATTTCCGCCCTTGCGCAGTGTTGCTGTGCGATTGCAAGCTCGCGGGAAGCATGCTGTGCGGCCTCGGCCGCCATGTGGGCCTTGGCTTCCATTTTGGACAGCTCACGAAGGGCGCTACGCTCTCGCATATCCTTCAAAAGCCGCAAGCTCGTAGCGTGGACACAATTCATGCGGTCAGCTGCAACATCCATGCGACGGTTTCCTCTAAGTCGCTCGCCTCATCTTCTCCCTGGCGCAAAAATTCCTGCAGGTCGCCGATCGAGTCGATAGCCCTGTCAGTAAGCGGATCGTTGCCTTGCTTATATTCGCCGACCTTGACCAAAAACTCGGACTCGGCATAGCGCGAGAGGAGATCGCGGAACATAGATGCCGCCTTGCGATGTGCCATAGATACGACCGCATCCATTACGCGGCTGCGACTTTGCAGCACATCGATGGCAGGGAAATGGGATCGCGCAGCGATCGTGCGTGAGAGGACCACATGGCCATCGAGAATGCCGCGCGATTCTTCTGCGATGGGATCCCCCGTGCCGTCACCTTCGACAAGCACTGTATAGAAGGCCGTAATTGAGCCACACTCACCCATGCCCGCGCGCTCCAGCAGGCCTGGCAGCATGGCAAACACGGAAGGCGGAAAGCCTCGCCGGGTCGGCGGCTCGCCCGCAGCAAGTCCGATTTCGCGCATGGCGCGGCAAAAGCGCGTCAAGGAATCCATCATCAGAACGACGCGTTGCCCTCGTTCGCGGAAATGTTCGGCAAGTGCGCTCGCCATGTGAGCACATTGTGCCCGCTCCATTGCCGAGGCGTCGGATGTTTCGACCACAACGATCGTACGACGAAGAGCCGCTTCTCCAAGGTGTCGCTCAACGAATTCGCGCACTTCCCGCCCGCGCTCGCCAATGAGGGCAATTATGTTAACGTCGGCCGTCGCGCCCTTTATGATCTGCGACAGTAACGTTGACTTGCCGCAACCAGGCTCTCCATAAATCCCGATCCGCTGGCCTTCGCCGCATGTTAGGAGACCATCCAAGGCGCGGACGCCAAGTGGGAATGGTCGCTCGATCATGCGCCTTGTCATGGGGTTGGGCGCCTTGCCGCGGAGCGCGCGCGTTTCGTCGGCTTTGAGAGCGCCTTTGCCGTCGAGGGGACGGCCAAAGCTGTCGATCACGCGGCCAAGCAAATCGGGGCCGACTGGCACTTCATGCATTCGACCGCTGGCGATCACTTCTGCGCGACTGGACAGGCCCACCATGTCGCCGATCGGGGTGAGCAGCACGCCATTTTGCGAGAAACCGATCACTTCGGCTTCGAGAGAGTGTCCGGTTCGCGGATCCTGCAACAGACAAAGTTCCCCAATTCGAGCATCCGGCAACACCGCATGGAGCACCGTACCGACGGCGCTGGTTAGGCGTCCGCGCACGACACGCGTGTCGATAGCTCTTGCGGTCGATCTCAGAGACGAGAGCGTCGCATCCAGTGTTCTGTCTTCGGCCGGACTGCCATGTTGTGGTAGCAGTTCGGTCACAGCTCGCCTTGTTCAGCACGCAATCCAAAGCCGAGGCGCAGCGCCCGCAATTGCGCATCAAGCCCCAGATCGACATTGCCATAGTCGCTCCACAGGACGCATTGCTGTGGCGACAGCGCCGGATCCGGATCAATTCGAACTTTCGGCCGGCCTTCTCGTCCATCGTATGCGGCGAACTCGCCTGCGACGGCCTCGGCTTGCGTGGGACACACCTTAAGGCAGACCTCCGCGCCGCCTTTCCGTTCGATCGCATGACGAACGGCCTTCACCAACAGCTCGCCGGGGTCGAAAGCCCCCAGCAGTTCGCTTACGATCTCCATGACGAGTTGTGGCAATTGCTGCTCCAGGGCTGCCTTTTGGCGTGCCGCCTCAGAGACGGACTGCGCAATCAGCCGCGCAATTTCCTCGGCGCCGCGATTCATCCCCTCACTCGTCCGCGCTCCCGTTCCCGCTGATAAGCTGTGCGCGCCCAGCTGCGAACCCGCTGCAGATACCGTTCCGCCGCCGCGCGCGCCTCAAAGGCACTGTGCCAGATCTCGAGCTCATTGGCCGGGACCAGCGGCCCGACGGGGCGCATCCGGGGAGCGACCGGCGCTACGAAATCATCGAGCGTCATATCGCAGGGACCTCCGTCGTCAGATACGCCAGCACAAGCGAAAACAAATGGCCTGCGGCATCGCGGTGTTCGGTCGCAGGACTCTCGGCGGCGGTCCCGACGGGCAAGCGTAGGAACACCCTGTGGCGGTCGAGCAAAGAATGCTCACCGAGCCAAGCCCCGAGACAGGCTAATCCATCGTGTGCAATCCGTCGGGCTAGTTTTTCCGGATCGGCGATCAAGCTGGTTGCGATCGCCTGCGCCTGGTGTCGGATGCCAAACGTATGCGCTTCAGCGCCGATATGTTCGATCAGAACGGTAAGGTCAGACCTGGAAACCAGCTTCAGCAGCGAGCGGGCATGCCAGATACTGCCGGCAAACAGAGCAGCTTGGCGCGGATCATGCCCATGCACAAGGTCCGGGCCCCAGCCGCTTCCATCCAGGTCCATTCCATCGTCGAGAAGCAGTGCTGTTAGTCTTGGCTGCAGCCTGGGACTCTTCTGCAACCGCACCAACGTCGCAGCCGACAAGGCCGGATCAAGGCGTGCAGCAAGACGGGTCGGATGGGTTGAAGCGGCAAGCTCGCCCAGGACCATGGAAGGCAATTTGAACGAACCATCGCGTTTGAGGGTTTGCATCCGTATCGGCATTGCGATTACCTCCTATGCGGCATCGCCGATGGTATTTTTACGAACGGCCCCGATGGTTGAAACACCCGGGCGCCCCTCGAGCCTGGCTCGTTGGGGCGACGAATGCCTGCGCCGATAGACAAGAGAACTGGCCAAGTAGGACAGCACCGCGAATACTGCCACGGCGAGACCCACAATGACCGCCAGAAGTGGTACCGGAATTGATTTAGCTGCTTGGGCCAAAGCTGGCCGTTGCTCAACTGCCGGCCGTTCCGCCGGCACGAATACCACCTCTACCTTTTCGTAGGATAAGCCTTGGATGCTGTTTGCAACGAGCATCTTTATCTGCGGCAGCAGAGCCGAGACATTTATGTTGGCATCGTGCCGGATGAATACCGAGGCCGAGGATGGTGTGGAGCGCTCCTGCAACAGGTCGTTGTCAGGCAAGACAACTTGGACACGTGCCGAGAAAACGCCGTCGATTTCGCTGATCGTATGCGACAATTCTTCGTTCAACGCATAGATGTAACGGGCGCGCTCCTCGGTCGGCGAGGCAATGAGGCCCGAACCTTGGAATATTTCGCCAAGATTCTTGAAAGCCTGACGCGGCAGGCCCTTCGCGTTCAAGAGGTTGATTGAGTAGGCAACCTGCTCTTTTTCGACCTGGATCGTGCTGGTCCCATCCTTGGCGGCGACGCGGACCGCATCCACGCCGTTGTCGAGCAAAAGCGCGAGCATCTCATTGGCATCGCGTTCCTGCAATTTTGTGTAGAGATCGTCCTTGCAACCACTCAGAACCAAGAGCAGCGGCAAAACATAATGATGCGATCGCCAACCAGACGGGCGGCGATCAATGCCTTCGCCGTGCGGTGACGCAATCATCAGCCTGGCTCACCCTTGTTTTATTAGCGTGTTCACGGATGACGTAGCGCCGCTGATACTCTTGGTGAGAAGGGAAACCTCAGTGACGGCGCCGTATACTTCCCGCAGACCAGCAATCATCGCTTCGTAATTCTCCCTTCCTGGCGCAGCATCTGACATGCGCACTCCCGACCCTTGGGAAGGAAACTGCTCCGCCGGCCCGGGTAGGACGTCCTTCACAAGGGGTGCCTCATGGTCGGGCGTGGCAGGCGCCACGACATTGTCCCTATACAGCGATGAAAGGGTCTGGAGCACGCGGTCGCCCAATGGGCTCGTCTGCGTCGTCGCGCGCTGAACCTCGAGGACCGGAGCAATAGGCCCCGCCCCCGCCGTCACCGACGAGCCATCGCTTTTAATTGAGGCGGCGGCCTCTACAAGCGCGCACTCAAACTGGGCCTGCTCGCCGCATGCTGAAGTTGCCCCTACCCTAGACAGGTTGTCGGCAAAATTGGCAGAGATGGACGTAACACCAATTGTCATGCAAAGACTCAGTTGTTCTGTTTGGGGGGTGTAATGAGTTGATCGTTCATCACCCGCTATCGAGCTGCTGTCCTAGGGAGGCGAACTGACGACAAGCTGACGAACTGGCCACGAAGCGTCATTTAAAGGCCACGTTCCGCGTCCAGGTCAGAGCGAATTTAAACTTTCGATTTGGGACGAGATGCCGAAAAAGTTCATCCAATCCACCATCCTGCACATTGGGATGAGAGTTCTCTTTCTCGGGGTTCTTCTCTCCACCGGCATTTATAAGACGCTGGCCGCCCCTCTGTCGCTGCCGTCGACACCTTATAGGTATACGGTTCTGGATCAGGACCTCTCTGCTGCTTTGCGAGAATTCGGCAACAACCTTAATGTCGACGTCAACGTCAGCGCCGAGGTAAAGGGGCGCATTCGCGGGCGCATGCCGAGTATGCCGCCGCGCGCGTTTCTGGACCGCTTGAGCGAGCTCTACGATCTCCAATGGTATTATGATGGGCTTGTGCTCCACGTATCTACTGCCAAAGAAGCGCAGACTCGCATGCTGGTTTTGACTTCGGTCCGCTTCGACGCGTTCAAGGCGGCCCTCGATGAGCTTGGAATTTCCGACGAGCGCTACGTAGTGAGACCGGCACCGGGAAAGGGCCTGGTCATGGTTTCCGGTCCACCCCGCTTCATTGCGCTTGCGGAGCAGACGTACAACGGTCTCGTGGCGGAGGCACAGGCGCGACCTCAAGCGACCGAGACGCCGCCAAAGGACACGGAACTGACGTTGTTTCGTGGCTCCTCGACCGTGGTCGTTCGCGATGGGCGGCCGGAAGGTCCGTACTCTTCCGAAGTACCGCATCAGGACAGCGTCGTCCGTGAGCCTACGCAGAGCCAGAAATGACAATTGAGGACACACCGCAGCTTCCTGCACGAAGCAACACGGCCTCCATTCGCTAACAATCGCACTTCCTTCCCCACTCGTCAGCTGTTCGACAGCTGAAGCTTGTAACCGGTGTTGTCGCTGGCGAGGAACTAAGAATCGGCAGCATTGATAGCCGCACGTTAGTCATGCGGCCGGCGTTCGGCATTCGTCGGGAACGACGGTGACACCGGGTGACGCAATTGTGGCGGCTTTTGTTCTCAACTGTGAGGATGCACGATGTCGCTTAATCTTTCGGCAGCAAATAACTCCACCCCCGCCCCCTCCCCACAGGCCTGGTCGGGCCCGGAACCTTTTCCACAAATTGTCGCCCAGAGCGGGCAAGGCGCGTTTGTGCCCTTCCAGGCGACGCTGTCCAGCTGTTCGCCGCAGGACAACGGCCCCGATTCCTTCGCGCGACCGGGCCTGCCGCCAGCGAATTTGAAGTCGGCGATGGACGAATTCCAGCAGCACCCGCTGGACGAGCTGTCGCCAGATGTGAAGTCATCCCTGCAAGACTTGCGACAGCATCCGCTCGAGCTCATGCCACCCGCTCTGAGGGAGGCATTCAAATCATTCGATCAAGTCCCCCCTACAGTCGCTTCGCCTCCCGTCGCCCCACCTCCCATCGCGCCGGCTCCTGTATCGAGTGAGCGCATCACGTGGTGTGGCGGCCAGCTGACCGAGCCCGAGTTGCAGATCGTCACGGTGCTGAACCGCCATAAGGACAAATGCCCGCTCAGTTGGGATTCGCTGAGCGAGCTAGCCAATGATCCGTCCACGCCACCGGATCTCAAGGCTGCGATCGAGAAATTGCAACAGGACCCCGAGCTCTTTTATGCCATCGGCTCGCAGGGTGATGGCCGCTGCGACGGCGAGATCAAGGCGAAGGATTTGTCCGGGTTCTCAGACCACCACCCGCAAGTTGCCGCCTTCCAGGAGCAGGAGGCACGAAGCTACCAGCAGAACTACATCCCTTCCGACGGGTCTGGGAATGGTCAGCCTACGGTCATGAGCTTGAACGATGCAGTGCGTGAGCTTTACCGGTACTCCGACAACCTGCCCGAGAACCTGAGCTTGGGTGATTTCCGGCAGATCGTCGACGGCACGGCAAAAACGGGCAAATGCCCGCCCCAAGTCATTGCGGCCGCCCAATACTTCCTCACTCACCCGGATTCCTGGAAGCAGTTATACGGTGGCTCGATCGATAAGGTCCACAAATATGACTTCCTGCAAGTCGCTTCATCGTCGATGAGCCTCACGCAACCCGAGCTGAACACGCTCGATTTGATCAACCGCAATCAGCAAGCCTTCTTTGGGAGCGGTGTCCTGACCCGCGACAAACTGGCGAAGATGGCGGACGACAAGAGTCTCAGTCCAAAGGTGCGACAAGCGGCGTCGCAGCTACAGTCAGATCCCTTATTGTTCGGTTTGTTGAACAATTCAATTACGGGCTATAAGACCCACCATCGGTTCTTCGATTTTGGCGGCGGACATACTGTCGATTCCGGCAACATCAGCAACCGGGACTTCGCCAAATTTTATAACGATATGACCGTTGCGAACCGCACGGTTCAGCAGGCGAAGACCCATGTTCCCAAAACCGCGGCAGATCAGGACGCGGTCGCGGACATGAAGATGGGCGTGGCGGACCAGCCCGATACCAAGTCTGCCAAGAAGAATGGCGGGGCTTTTATGCACACCATCGACGGCGTGCTCAAGGTGGGTTCCAAAGTTTTTGACTGGGCCGCGACGGCTGTGGGCCTCCTCAGCTTCGTTCCGGGCCTGGGCCAAATCGCCGATGCCGTTTCAATGGCGCTCGAGGGGGCGTCGCAAGCAGGGAAACTCATTCATACCGCTATTAGTGGAGGCAACATTAAGAAGGCATTGGCCGAAGCAGGGCTCGATTTCGCTGCTCAGGCTGTAGGCTATGTCGCTGGCCCCGAGGTCAAACTCGCGATTCGCAACGGGCTCGCGAAGGCGGCGCTGGAAGAGGCCTTTACGGCCGGCGTCAACCTACCGGTCGAAGCCGCCAAATCCTACGCGGAGAATTATCTAACCAATCTGAAGGCAAACCTTGAGGCTGGCCCCATGCAAGCAGGCGTTCCCGACTTTGTAGGTATGGCGGCGCTGGCTCAACGCGTGGCCTGACAAATCAATCCGCGTCTCCTTCGGGCGGATTGGCCTATCCTGCCAATCAGCCGCTGTACAAACTTTGTCGCTTGATTGGTGGGCTAGGTGGCGACAGGGTGAACCCTTGGACGTGACAGATCCTGCATTGCATGGTCGGCGCCATCCAAAACGATTTTCGTGAATTCTTCTGACAACACTTCCGCAGGTCGATCGCCGACGCGGAGCGTAGCTCTACTCGATCCGGTGCCTGAGAGTAGCCTGGCAGGAAGGCGAAGTCTGTCCGACTGCGATAGCGCCCCCAACGCGGCTATCTTTAGACTGATCTTCCCACGACCATTACCATTTGCAGGTGTGGGTTGACGAGGAGGAGTTGGTCGAACAACGCGCGAACTCCTCGAGCGTCAGAGCCGGAGCACCATAGTTATCCTGATCACCTTCTGCACGTGGTGCAAGGCGGATCGAAAATGTGACACAGGACAGGAGGTATTTCACGGCGGCGGCGCGAGAAGTCGATCAGTAATTCCAACGAATGCTTCATCCCCGGGCAAAACCAGGCAACATTCTAACGACGCTCTGAAGGGCTTTTGGGGGAGAGGTTCCTCAAGTCTGATCGACTAATCGCCGCCCGGCATCGCCCGTTGCGCAATGTCTCCATCGATACCGTTGGCGCCCAGCGACCATTTCCTACCCTTGCGCAACCGCCGTCATGCGTTGCCTAGCGGCGTATGTGCCATGGCCCTAATTGCTGTTACTTTCCCTGTTCTGCGCTGCTGGTCTTGCCGGTCTCGAAGGTCCTGTATTTGGCAACCGGGATAGCCGCGCGATCACCAAGGCTTGGCCTGACAGCGTTGTTGTCGATCAAGTCGCGCGGATCGTTGACCATGACCGCCAAATTGCGGCGAGTCGAACAGCCAAGCGTCCGATCGAAGGAACCGTCATTGGCTAAAGGACCGGAAAATGGCGGACAGTCAGGAGGGAGGCTGTCGTAGACAATCGCTTCTATTCGAGCTGCAGAACGGTGGTGCTGTTCAAAAAGCTGGATGTTGTAAGCGTCAACTCCCATCTCCATCAGTTGACTTGCGATCTCTGCGCCGAGCCAGGGCGGGCCGCTGATAGAAAGATGGATGGCATCGCGCCGGCCACGGCTGGCACTTGCAATGAAATTACGCAAACGCCGCCGTTCGACAGCGCGAAGGCTTTGCAGGAACAAGACCTTGTTCTCCTGGCGGACGAGGATTTCGGTCGATGACTCAACCGGCGAGGAGCTTGTGCACCCACTCAAGCTTGCGCTCAGAGCAACCACGAGGCTTGTGATCCGCATCGTCATTGGGGCATCACTATTCCATGATGAAGCCGTCCAGGGCGCCTGAGCCGCCGGTAGCGTGGTGTTGCGGCGGATTTTCCGATGAATTCCTCGGAGCGGCCTCCACGTCGGAAGCTGAGCCGAGGCGATCGGTGGGCTCGCTCATCTGCTTGGGATTTGATCCTGGCCTCACGATGTAAGGTGTGACTATGATAACCAGCTCTGTCTCCTCCTTTTGAAATGATGAAGAACGAAACAGCGCGCCGAGGATCGGCACGTCGCCCAGCCAAGGGAAGGCGCGAATATCGGTATTGACGCTCCGCCTGATCAGTCCACCGATCACAAAGCTTTGACCGCTGCCGAGCTCAACGGCGGTCTCGGCACGCCGCGTTGAGATGGCAGGCACGGAAATACCGTTGATTTGGACGGCACCTTGCGTCGATAGTTCACTGGCTTCCGACTTCACGCGAATATTGATCTGCTCGTTGTTGAGAACGGTTGGCACGAACTCCAGGCCGACGCCGAAGTGACGGAATTCAACCGAGACTTGCCCACTCCCCTGTACGACCGGAATGGGAAATTCACCGCCGGCCAGGAAGTTGGCGGATTCACCGGACATCGCGGTGAGATTCGGCTCAGCTAAGACAGAAGCGACATGCTCCTTTGCGAGCGCGTCGAGAACCGCGCCAAGGCTGACATTGCCATCATTGTATGCGACGCCGGCAGTACCGCCGCCGCTCGCCGCACCAGAACCGGCACCTTTGCCGCTGGCCAAACCCACTGTCAAATTGCCGATCTTGCCGAAAGCGGACAGGTTGATACCGAGTTCCTTCATGGCGCTACGGGAGACCTCAGCTACGCGCACATTCAGATTGACCTGCAACGACCCAGCGACTTGAATCTCATTGACGACTTGCGCACCATCACCGAGAAATTGCTCAGTGACTTTCGTTGCGGTGTCGACGACTTGGGCATTGGGCGCTGTTCCGCTAAGGATCGCGCGCGCGGCGTATAGCTGACGTGAATTGGATAGTCGCCGACCCGAGTCCTCAACATGGCGCGCAGATCCTCGATCGGTTCAGTGACAACAATTTGCAACTGAGCGAGAGCCTCCCCGTTGGCGTCCAAGGCGAATAGGCTGGTCCGCCCGGATTTCTTGCCAAAGACGAAGACAGTCCTATTCGAGGGTGCCTGAAAATCTGCGATCGTCGGATCGGCAATAAAGATGCTGGCGGCTGGCGCGGATAAATGAATTGTCTTGCCAAGCGAAGAGGAGAGATTCAGCGTGCCGTTGATGCTATTGGCAGTGGCACGCGGTGCGCCTTCATACCGCTTGTTTTGAGCCGTGGCAGAAAATGGAAAAAACAGAATGAGCGCGCAAAGAAGATAGGCCGAGCCAGGAGAAACCATAGTTCTCAAGCCGCCAATGACGGTCGAGCGCCGATTGGTGACAGGATGGCCATTAGGAACGACTTTCAAGGCATTCTTCGCTTTCAAATGCGACCAGCTTAGGCAGATGGTGCGTCAGTCAATTCAAGGATGTAGCCAATGCCACGCGCGGTGTTGATTCGCAGCGTTGCCCCTGACTGACTCAGATTTTTGCGCAAGCGATAGATGCCGACTTCGAGCGCGTTGGCCGAAACTTCATCGTCGAATGCATAGAGGCTATCTTCTAGCTGCGCGCGTGGAACAGTGCGGCCAGCGCGGTTGAGTAGATGCTCGAGAATACACAGTTCGCGGCGTGCTATCTTTACTGGCTGGCCTTCAACGAACACTTGCCGGCCGATCGGATCGAATTGCAGGTTGCCAAATGCAAGGGTGGGGTCGGTAATCTGTGTTGATCGCCGCAGAATGGCTCGCATTCTGGCGATGAGCTCTTCGGTGCAGACGGGCTTACGCAGGAAATCGTCCGCACCGCCGTTGAAAATCGCAATACGCTTGTCGAGATCGTCGATACTGCTCATGATGAGGGCAGGAACCGAATGCCCGTTGCTCCTTAACTGTGCCAGCCAGGGCAAGCTATCACCGTCCGGCATGACCAACTCCAACAGGAGAATGTCATAGCTCGCGCAACAAAATGCACTGGATGCCTCGTCCAGGGTACGAGCCACATCAACAGCGAAACCGCAATCCTCGAGCGCCCCCTGTATCGTGCGTGCAAAATGGGCATGATGGTCAATGAGCAGCGTTCGCATTTCATCACCAATCAAACACGTCAAAACATGGGTCCCTAATTGTGCGCGGTTTGCGCTGGCCGTTGTCGGGTAGAGGGTAGTCAACGCCCTCTTGTCCGAAGATCTGGTTGCTCCTTGCGCCGTGAATGACCTCACCGGACGGGATGGACTCGTGGCCGCGGCGACTGTCGATCCAGGCAGCACCCTGAGGCTGCTCGATCAGATCGTCGCTCTCACTGCTGAAGAGGGTATCGGGTCCGGTCATGCCAAGAGGGTTTGCCATCGGACATACTCCTGATGATGGCCCCCATGGCACTTTTAATACTTTACTATGGGTTCTTGAAAATCGATTGCTTGGATAGTGTTCATCCGCGTTGCGGATGGGTCACTTTCCGCCCTTCCACTTTGAGACCTCGCCGACTGCGCGCGCCAAGTGCGGTCCGCCAGACAGTTCCTCCGGTATGGCCTCCCGCTCCTGGCTGTCTCGCACCTCACTTTACCGCTGCTACGCCGCAGCCTGTTCGCTGCCGCAGTTCTTCGTGACTGAGCGCCCCAGTCCAATTTGCGCCGGTATTCGCCGGGCCATATGTGACTGTGCAGGTTTAGTCGCAATTCGTTTCGTTTGAGCTTGTTTCCTGCGGCCGCGACCGCGCGGTCCACGTCCTCGACCGTGCCTTCGGGCCAGGTCGCCGAAGGCCCCGATCTGGTGCTCTATTTCAAGCACATGACGGTGCTCAAGGGGAACTCTGAGTACAGGCTGCACTTCAACGAGACGGACGCCCTCACCGATAGCCAGCGCGGCTATGCCGAGGCACAGCTCAAACTGTTCGACAGCTGGTATGCGCAATGGTCGCGGCAGCCTGCGATGGCGAGATACGCCGCCTGAGCCCGTGACGCGGCAGGGTTCATGGGTAATCAGAAATCCAGAGTATGCGAGCAGCGCTCGCCGCTATGGCTTCTTGAAGCCCAAGGCAAATACTACAGCCGGCCCTATTTGCGGACTGGAGGTCTTTTAGTGGCGGGCTGCACTCCGACGCCATTGCGGCTTGCGCCATCCGATTCATGATCGGCGATCAGCGAAAGATACCGCTCCAAGGCCTTCGCGAACTTGGCGTGCCAGATGTCATGCGCAGTGGCGAGCTTGCCGTCGCGTAGGCTTTCGAAGAGTTTGACCACATACTTCTCGGCATCGCCCTTTCGGTCGGTGTAAACGACGCCCAATTGATGGTTAAAGCGCCTAACGTCTGCAGTGAGTTCGGAAAAATAGCGAATTGTCCGCTGCAGTCCCGTCGCGTCGATGATCGCCTGCTGGAACTCGAGATCGTTGCGAACCGTTTCAGCCTGGCTATCGAGCTTCGCGAACTTGACGGCATTTTCTGCCAGCTTTTCCAACCGTTTTAGGTCAACCGAGGCGAGACGGCCTGGCTCCGCCAGGAGATGGTCCAGCGCGATTTTCCCGAGTGCCATGCGAATATTGTAGACCTCGGTGACGCTGTCTGCGTCCACCGCCCTGACAGATGCTCCCTTGTTCCGCTTGAGCTCGACGAATCCCTCGCGGGCAAGCAGGCGTAGCGCTTCTCGGACCGGATGTCGGGAGACATTCAGCATGTCGGTCAGTTGCTGCTCGACCAGCCGGTCGCCGGGTTTGAAGTGCCCGGCGATGATCGCGTTGCGGATTTGCTCCGCAGCGAACTGCGTGCTTTCCATCTGCGTCATAGGGGCCAGAATGGCGCCTGCTTCATTTGCGCGTCGCATCGAAATCCTCATCAGGCGACCGCAAGAGATCGGCTGCACAGGCTATCAGAATGTAGACTATATACGAATCCCATCACCCGATGAGAAGCCTGCCATCAGGCTATTCTCATGGAACAAGTGGAAAAAGTCCTGTCCCGTCGACTTGCCCTCCTCGCATCCGAATGCGGTTCCTGCTTAAACCAGATAGTTACGCTGAAGCGCCCAATCGGCTTCGCTGAATCGATCCCGGGCAAAGTTGAGCTGATGCCAGTACGGATAGAGGGAAGGAATTGCACTCACCTCGTCGAGGCGCTTCTTCTCGTCCACGCTGAGCTCCAGCTCTACGGCCGAGATGTTGTCCAGGAAATGCGCGTCGGTCACCCTGCCAACGACCAGCGAGGTGATCCAGGGGCGATCCAGCAGCCACGCCAGCGCGACCTGCGCGGCGGTGACGCAACGGTTCTCGGCGATCGCCACGAGTTCGTCGACAATACGCCAGAGCCGCTCCGCGTCGCGGATCGGCGGTTCCGTCCAGCCTTTGGCTTGCCTCGAGCCGGGCGGGGTGGGCTGGCCACGGCGATGTTCGCCGGTCAGGAGTCCGCCGGCGAGCGGGCTCCAGACGAGCACGCCCAGGCCTTGATCCACCGCGATCGGCAACAGCTCATACTCGGCTTCGCCCGCTTCGAGCGTGTAGTGGATCTGCTGGGTGACGAAGCGCTGGTAGCCATGCCTTTCGCTGACACCGAGCGCCTTCATGACCTGCGAACCGGTATAGTTGGAGCAGCCGGTGTAGCGGATCTTGCCCTGGCTCACCAGCGTGTCCAGGGCATGAAGCATCTCGTCCAGCGGCGTCAGGCCGTCCCATTCGTGCATGTAGTAGATATCGATGACATCGGTCTTGAGCCGCTTCAGGCTCTTTTCGCATTCCCTGATCAAGTGATAGCGTGAGACGCCCTCGTCATTGGGGCCGGGGCCAATGCGCATCCGTGCCTTGGACGAAATCAGGATGTCCTGGCGCCGGCCCCCAAGGGCTTCGGCGAGGATCTCCTCGGAACGGCCCGTCGAGTACATGTTCGACGTGTCGAAGACGTTGATGCCTGCGTCGAGGCAGGTTCCGACGAGCTTGCCTGCTTCCTCCACGCCATGATTGCCGGCGGCCGAGAACATCCCTTCGCCGCCGAAGGTGAAGGTGCCCATGCTCAGCACCGAGACCTTGAGGCCGGTCCTGCCCAGCGTGCGGTACTTCATCATCCACTCCCTCTTGCCGTGTGACGAAAGTAGCGACTTACTTCGAACCGGACGCGCGCGTGTTCAGATAGACGGCATAAAGGCTGCTGCTTGCAGCGATGAACAGACGGTTGAGCTTAGGGCCACCGAAACAGATTGTTGGCCACCGGTTCCGGCACCAGGATCTTTCCCAACAACTCGCCTGTCGGCGCATAGCAGTGAACGCCGTCGCCGGCTGACACCCAGACATTCTCCTCGATATCCAGCCTGATGCCGTCCGGGATCCCGGGGTCGATTTCGGCGAGTACACCACGGGCGGTCAGCTTTCCGGCTTCGCTTACCGAGAACTTCCGGACATGGTGGGGCTTGTCGTGGCCATGGGAGCGGCCGCTGTCCGCGATATAGAGGGTCTTCTCGTCAACCGAAAACGCGAGGCCGTTCGGCATGTCGAAGTCGTCCACGACCACCGACAGTTCGCCGTTCGCGGGATCCAGGCGATAGACGTTGCGCGTGCCCGTCTCGCTCTCGGCCTTGTTGCCTCATAGTCTGTCAGGATCCCGTACAGCGGATCGGTGAACCACACGGCACCGTCCGACGTCACCACGACATCGTTGGGCGAATTGAGCCGCTTTCCCCGATAGCTGTCCGCCAGGAGGGTTATGCTGCCGTCATATTCGGTCCGGGTGACGCGCCGCGCCCCATGCTCGCACGAGACAAGCCGGCCTCGCCGGTCGCGGGTGTTGCCATTCGAGAAGTTGGACGGATACCGGAACAGGTCGACATGGCCGCTCTGTTCGTCCCATTTGAGCATGCGATTGTTCGGGATGTCGCTGAAAACCAGGAACCGGCCATCCGCGAAATAGACCGGCCCTTCGGCCCAGCGCGTGCCGCTGTAGAGGCGCTCCAACCGACAGACCGGAATGATGAACTTGCTGAAGCGCGTATCCAGCGCCTCGAAATACTGCGTTTCCATACCGAGCCTCCTCCCATGCGGTCGAGCGGCACTCCTCCGTCGACGCGCGTTTCTGCCTGCTCAAACCTTCTGGGTTGCGAGGATGCGCTTCTTTGCCGACACGAAGGATGCCAGGCAGCGGTCGCGCCAACCGCGCTTCCGGGCCAACTGCTCGGTCGGCGTCACGACTCGCATTGCCGCGTCGATCTTCGCCACCAGTTGAGGCGACCAAGGGCGGGGATCGGCTTGTTCCCTGGCGAGGCCCTCATACATCGGGCCAAGGTTGCGGCAGTATTCCGCGACGCCTTGGCTTGCGTTGAGATCGATCGTCTCGAACGGCCCCATGAAGAACCAGCGCAGACCGAGGCCGTCCTTGATCGCCTTGTCGATGGCATCGACATCGCAGATACCGTCCTCGACGAGACGAAACGCTTCCCCGAGAACCGCGCTCTGCAGGCGATTGACCAGGAAGCCGTTGATCTCGCGGGTCAGCGTCACCGGGGATTGGCCGACATTCCGCATCAGCCCCACTGCCCGCTGACCGTGGACGCTTCCGTCCATGGCGCCGGGATTATCTCGACCAACGGGATCAGATGCGGTGGATTGATCGGATGGACGACTAGGCACCGCGCCGCATTGCGGAGGCCCTCGGTGAACGAGGAGGCAGGCAGTCCGGATGTGGAGCTTCCGATCACTGTGGAGGATGAGACAAGTTCGTCCAGCGCTTTGTATAAAGATCGCTTTATCTCGACGCGTTCAGGCAAGCTCTCCTGGATGTAGTCGACATTCGCGACCGCCTTGGCCAGGTCTGTGGTGGTATGAAGTCGCGACATCACGGCATCGATGCCGTCCGGTCCGGCCAGTTCTTCTTTCTCGAGGTCGACAAGCGCCTGCCGGACGAATGCGGTCGTAGCGGCCAGGGCATCTTCGGAAATATCGAAGATGCGGACTTCGTGACCCGCACACGCAAACACGAGCGCCCAGGAGGAGCCGACGACCCCTGTGCCCAGAATCGCTACCATCGCCATCGGCGTTCTCCATCCCGCAGTGTTGATAGTTGGCGCGTCGACGCGTTCGTCCGTCTGATCCTGCTACAGCGAGATCGACAGGTTCTTCACCGGAAGGGCCCCTGCGCCGCGATATGCGGTGATCTCGATTTCGAAGAGATATTCAGGTCCGCCGAGCGGGCTGCAGGTTACGCAACTGGCCGGAAAAATGCCCCGGAACTTCTCGCCCATATAGGCCATGACTTCCGCGACGTCTTCCTGGCGCGGAATAAAGATGCGGCGACGCACGACATCCGCAAGGCTGCTGCCGACTGCCGCCAACGCGCCCTCGACATTCTTCATCGCCTGCCTTGCCTGCTCGATCGCCGTATCGGGCATCGCGCGCGTCTTGTAGTCACGTCCCGCGGTCAGGGACATGAAGATCCAGTTGTCGAGGCCGACGATCCGCGAATAGCCTTCCTTGTCTTCCAGGATGCTGCCGGACTTGAGCTTGACGAGTTCCATTTGTTCTCAGTATTCCAGGATCAGATCGAGATGCCGCCGTCGATCGCCACCGTCTGCCCGGTGATCAGCGCGCCGGCGAAACCGAGATAGACGATGAGCTCGGCGACATCGGCCGTGGTGCAGACTTTCTTCAAAGGCGTGCTGGCGATGGTGCTCTGGCGACGCTCCTCCGACCATTCGATGCCCCACGAGCTTTCGACGACGCCTGGCGCCACGGCGTTGACCCGCACATCGGGAGCGAGCGCGCGCGCCAGGTTCTTGGTCAGGTTGATGACGGCTGCCTTGGAGCCGCTATAGGCAATGGTGCTCGCCACCGCTCCGAAGCCCGCGATCGAGGCCGTGTTGACGATCGACCCCTTGGCCGCCTTGAGAGCAGGCGCCGCCGCCTTCGAGCATCGGAACACGCTCATCAGGTTGACGTTGAGGAGACTCGCCCACAGTTCCTCCGTGATGCCGTCCAGATCGTTGATCGGCACCGGGACTTTCACGCCCGGTATTCCCGCGTTGTTGACGAGCAGGTCGAGACGGCCGAGCTTCGCCACCGCTTCCAGCACCATCGCCTTGGCTTGCCCTGCATCGCCGACATCGCCTGGAGCGCCGATGACGTCGAGCCCCTCCTTGCGGAACGCGGCGAGAGCCGCCTCGCCGCGCTCGTCCGCCGGCAGATAGTTTATTGCGACCTTGGCCCCGGCCTTGGCCATGATGCGCGCGGCCTCCAGGCCGATGCCCGAGGCGCCGCCGGTGACGAGCGCCGCCTTTCCCGTGAGATTGAACGAGATCATGAGTTTAACCTTCAATGCTGTGTCGAACGGTATCCGCTAGGCGACTGAACTTCTGACGACTTCAAGGGGCTTGCGCTTCTCGCGCCGCAGGAACTTCTGCGTCTGTTCTTTCTGGGGATTGTCGATCACCTCTTCGGCGGTGCCGATTTCACAGACCTGGCCCTGATGCAGGAAGGCAACGCGGTCGGCCGATTCACGGGCGAAGTTGATGTCGTGCGTGACGACCACCATGGTCATCCCCTCGCTCTTCAGGAGCCGCATGGCCTCTAGAACTTCGCCCACCAGTTCCGGATCAAGTGCCGATGTGACCTCGTCGAAAAGCATGTAGCTAGGCTCCATCGCCAGCGCACGCGCGATCGCGAGCCGCTGCTGCTGGCCGCCTGAGAGCTGTGACGGCAGGTTATCGCTCTTGTCGCCAAGTCCCACATGCTCGAGATGTTTTCGGGCGAGCTCGCGCGCCTCCTTGCGGCTGCGCTTCGCGACGACGCGCGGTGCGAGCGCGACGTTCTCCAGCGCGGTCAGGTGAGGGAACGCATTGTACTGCTGGAACACGATGCCGACCTTCTGGCGCAGCTTATTGATATCCGTCTTCGGATCGTGGACGCTGATGCCATCGACGAGGATTTCGCCGCCTTGAATCGGCTCGAGCCCGTTGATGCATTGCAGCAGCGTCGATTTTCCCGACCCGCTCGCACCTATGAGGCAGACGAGCTCGCCCTTCTCGATCGTGAGATCGATGCCCTTCAGCACGACCACGGATCCGAAGGCTTTTCGGACGTTGCTTATGCGGATCATACGCGGACCTTTCTTTCGAGGTGCCGGCTGTACCGGGAAACAGGATAGCAGATGACGAAATAGAAAAGCCCCGCCCCCATCAGCAGCAGCCAGGTCTCATGTGTCCTTGTGATAAGGATCTGGGTGGAACGCATATATTCGACGTAGCCGACAACGCCTGCGAGAGCGCTGTCCTTGATCAGGCTGAGGACGAGCCCGATCCACGGGGCAAGAGCCGTCCTGAACGCCAGGGGTATCGATATGTACAAAAGCTCCTGATAGCCGTTCATACCAAGCGAACGAGCACTCTTGCGATATTGAGACGGGACCGAGAGGAGGCCCGCCCGGACCACTTCGGCGGTCACCGCCGACATCCAGGCGCCAAGCGCGACAGTACCGAACCAGAACGGCGAAGAACCGAAACCCAGTATCGACAGCAAACTGTTGGCGAGTATCAGTTGGATGAGCATCGGAACGCTTCGCAGAATGTCGATGAAGGGAGCCGTGGCGATCCTCATGGTCAGCGACACGGTGCGCAGCCAGCCCAGGACGATCCCGCCGAGAGTGCCGATCAAGGTGGCCGCGACGGCAAGCCTGACAGTATTAAGCACACCCTCCGTCAGGAAATAGGCGTCCGACCAGGCAAGACCTTGGTTTGCGAAGGAAAACTGCACGCCTAGCTCCTATAGATGAGCCGGAAGGCCAGCTGCGACGAGAACTGCAGTCCTTTGGCGATGAGGTAATAGATCAGGGCCGTGACCAGGAAGAACTCGAACGTTCGGAACGATGCCGACTGCGCGTATTGCGTGGCCCCCGAGAGCTCCTGCAATCCGACGAGCATGCCAAGCGAGGTGTTCAGCATCCCCCAAATGCCCTGGGTGACATAGGCAAGGAAGATCACCTTGAACATCTGCGGAAAGATTACATGCATAAAGCTCTGTGGACTGGTCATGCCGAGCGAGCGCGACGCGGACATTTGCTGCCTCGGGATAGCGGCCAGGCCGCCCCGAAAGATCTCGGTCATGTATCCGGCGTTGTTGAAGGAAACGGCAATGAGGACGGCAGCGTAGCTGGGGATATTGATATGGAACGCGCCGACCCCGAAATAGAACAAATAGAGCTGAAAGACGGCAGGCGTGTTGCGCGACAGCTCCACCCACCAGGTCGAAAAGCGGTAAGCCCACCCCTCCCCCTGCTGGCGCGCGACAGCCATTGGCATCGCGATCAGCGTGCCGATGACGAAGGAAAGGACAGTGATCTGGATCGTCACCCATGCTCCGGCCAGCAGCAGCGGGAGTGAATCCCAGACGATGGACCAATAGAACTGATAGCCGTTCATACCGTCATCCCAGGCCTCGCCGGCAGCGCTACCCTGCCGGCGAGAGCCTTGTGATTAGAAGTTGATGCCGTTGGAAGTCAGGGGCGGCAACGGACCATCGCCATAGTACTTCTTGTAAACCTCCGTTCGGCGCCCGCTAGCCTCTTGCTGGAAGACGAAGACCCGAGCCCAGTTGAGGAATTGCTGGTCGTCGCGGTGAACTGCGATCGAGCCAAAATCGGCGAGCGGCGCCACTCCCGCCTGAACGAATTCCGGAAACTGACCGCTTTGCGAGAGCGCATGGAAGACGCCTGCGCTGACCAGGATAGCGTCCACCTTGCCTTGCTGCAGAGCAAGATAGGATTCCGCATCGCTGGAGTAGCCGGTGTAGGTCGCGCCGGAAGCTTGCCACCCTTTGGCGAGCTCGTCCTTGAAGAGTTGCTCGGGCGTGGTGCCCACGACGCCGCCGAGCTTCTTGGACTTCAGGTCCGAGTATTGGCTGATGCCGGTATCCTTGCGCGTTATCACGGTCGTGATGTTGTTGGTATAGGGTTGGGTGAAGGCGACCGTCAGCGCGCGCGCCGGGGTTGGAGTGGTCGACGCGATGAGCACGTCTATGCGGTTTGAAACCAGAGCCGGAATGCGGTCCGGCGACGGAGTCTCGACGATCACCGGCTCCGCGCCGAGCGCCTTTGCCATGTCCTTGCAATAGGTGACATCGTAGCCGTCGGGCTCGTTGTTCTGATCGCGAAATCCGGCGGGTGGGCTATCCAGCATGATGCCGCAGCGCAGCTTCTTGCTCTTGACGATCGTGTCGAGCGCCGAGTCGGCATGTGCTTGAGCGGCGAGGGTCAAGGTCGCGACTGCCGTCGCCAGCAGAGCCTTTACAATCGCTTTCATTTCATTCCCCTTTTTTCTGTGTTGCAAGCCTAGTTGTTGGCTGAGCATTTTTAAGGCCGCTCAACTCGCCTTTCTCGCCAGCCCGGGCAACGCGCCGAGAGCTTCGATAGGCCCTACTTCCTTCTCGATCAGCGGCACGACCTCGCTCTTGAAGCGAACGATCGAGCGGTGCGCCAATTCGATCGGCATGCAACCGAAGGAGAAGTTGCAGGTGTAATTGCTTGGATTGAGCCGCTTGATGTCCGCGACCATCTTCTCGGCCACGACGTGCGGATCGCCAACCACCATGTTGTCCGCGTACTGGTCGAGCGTGTACTCGCCTTCGAAGGCTGGTTGCTGATGTAGCTGTTGTCGTCAAGCGGTGGCGTGGCCTGGCGCAGATGATGGGCCATTCGTCCGACATAGCGTGCACGCTCAGCCACTTCCAAGGCCTCGCTCCGGCTGTCGGTTATGGCCAGATACTGCATGATCGCCAGAGGCTTGGTTGAAGGCTGCTCGCCGATGCTCCTCCAGGCTTCGTTGAGCCCGTCGACCATCTTATAGAGCACAGGCGATCCGAGCGTGCTGGCCGCAAGGAACGGAACCGCCTTCCACTTCTTGAATCGCTCAAGCAGCTTGGGATGGGAGGAGGTGACGAAGATCGGCGGAAGTGGTTTCTGCTGGGTGCTGATCGCGAACTTGGTCGTCGGAATGGAGACGTACTTTCCCTTGTACTCGACCTCGCCGTCGACGAGCGCCCGTTCGATGACGTCCCAATATTCGAGGAAGACATCGACCCTGTCGTCCAGCACGACATTGTAGCGGTCGAACTCATAGCGTTGATAGCCCGTACCCATCCCGACGACCAGGCGGCCCTCGGTCTGCGTGTCGGCGACCGCGATCTCTTGGGCGACCCGCAGCGGGTTATAAAGCGGCAGCACGATCACGCCCGGGCCAAGCTTGATCCTCTTGGTCCAGCCGGCGGCGTAAGAGCACATCATCAGCGGAGACGGCGAACTCGAGTAGTTGGCGAAATGATGCTCCGCGAACCACGCGATATCGAAGCCGAGTTCCTCGGCGGTCTCCACCATCTTGCGCGTGTCGCGCATCACGCCCTGCGCGCCGTCGGGATGATCGCGCAGCGTCATCAGGTTAAAGAGGCCAAGCTGCATTCAATTGCTCCTAAAAATTATCCTTCGGCGAGCGCTGTCGACGTTGGCAAACGGACCTAACAGGCCTTCTTGAGGGCCATGGGTGAAGTCAGCGCATAGGCCCCGTTTTGATAGATCAACGGGTCGACATCGGGGGCGAATGCCACCGCCGCCACCTGCCCGATGATGATGTCGTGCGTGGCGTAGGAGACCACCTGATCCATTTGGCAGAACAGGTTCGCCTGGGCGCTCTGAAGGTAAGGAATGCCGTCCTTTTCGCTCCACTCGCCGATGTCGAAACGTCTCTCGGCCGGCCGACCGCCGCTGAAGGAGTGGGATATGTCGGCCTGCGAGGCACGAAGCACGTTGATGCAGTAGCGCCCCTCTTCCTTGAGCGGCACGCTGATCGAGGAATTGCGGTTGACGCAGGCGAGGATCGAGATCGGAGCGAAGCTCAGCGGCGTGACCGAGGTCACTGTGATGCCATAGCGGCACCCATCGTGCCTGCACGAGATCACGCAGACCGTGGACGCCACTCGCCGCATAGATTGCCGGAAATGCTCGGTTCTGAGGTCTTGCGAGATCATCTTGCTTCCTCGTTCTCATTAGGATTGCGGATTGTCTACAATCTGTCAACGCATTTTTTGGCTATTTCAGGCAGAAGACTGCGCCAGATCTAATGGTGGTCGTGCACTCCGTCCGGACCAGGAAGGGGGAATTGCCGCGCCAGTTCCGCGACTTGCTGCTCAGACAGGTATCGCGGGTTGAGACCGCGCAGCAGAAGGTAGAGCTTTGCGGTTTCCTCGAGTTCCTCGATCGCGAAAACGGCGCCCTCGAGATCCTTGCCGGCCACCACCGGCCCATGATTGGCCAGCAAGACCGATGAGTATTTGCCGGCCAATCCTTTTATGGCCGCGGCGACCGCCGGGTCGCCCGGCCTGAAATACGGCACCAGGGCCGTCCGGCCGGCGCGCATGAGATAATACGGCGTCATCGGCGGCAGCACCGACTTCGGATCGATCTCAGGCAGCATGGTGACAGCAACCGAATGGGCCGAATGCAGATGCACGACCGCCTGAGACTCCCTCACCGTGTCGTAAAGCGCGGCGTGAAGCGGGATCTCCTTCGTCGGCTTGTCGCCCGAGACAAGATTTCCTTTGGCATCGAGACGAGAGATGGAGGCCGGGTCGAGAAATCCGAGCGAGGCGTTGGTCGGGGTGACGAGCCAGCCGCCGTCATCGAGTCGAATAGAGATGTTGCCCGAGGAGCCGGGCGTCAGCCCGCGCTCGAACAACGACCTGCCGAAGCCGACAATCTGCTCACGGAGTTTGGTCTCACGCATCCCTGGCACCCGATATCTTGCGAATGGTCCGAAGCACCGAGCGTGCCGCGGACGCCAACCCAAACCTCAAAAAGTGCTGCTTGGGCTCTTTTCAGATTGTAGATAATCTGCATTATGGATCGAAGGAAGGCAAGAGGGTGGATGCCTATGTCTGCTGATGAAAGCACCGGAAAATCAAACGTCGCCGTTATCGGGTTGGGCTCGATGGGGTTCGGGATGGCGAGTTCGCTTCTGCGATGCGGGCATGCGGTCGTTGGCTATGATCCATCCGGGACGGCGGCGGCGAAACTCGCGGCAATCGGAGCACGGATTGCAAAGTCGCCGGGCGATGCGGCGGCTAATGCGAGCGTCGTCCTGTGCGTTGTCGTCAACAGCGCGCAGACCGACGCCGTGCTCTTCGGCGGCAGCGGCGTGTGCCCGGTGATGGTGCCGGGTTCGGTCTTCATTTCGTCGGCGACCATGGCGCCATCGGAGGCGAAACGCCTGTCATCGCGCTTGGCCGAGCGCGACATCCTATATCTCGACGCCCCGATCTCGGGCGGCGCGGCAAAAGCCGCAAGCGGCGCCTTGACGATCATGGCCTCGGGCAGCCCGGACGCGTTCGAGCACGCACGACACGTCCTCGATGCCATAGCGGCGAAGGTCTATCGCCTGGGCGGCGAACCCGGCATCGGCGCGTCGGTGAAGATGATCAACCAGCATCTTGCGGGAATCCATATCGCGGCGGCCTGTGAGGCGATGGTGCTTGCATCCAAGCTGGGCCTTGATCTCTTCACAGTCTACGAGGTCATAACCGCTTCCGCCGGCAATTCCTGGATGTTCGAGAACCGCGTCCCGCACATTCTCGACGGTGACTACACGCCCCGGAGCTCGGTTGAGATATTCGTCAAGGATCTGGGCATTCTCGAGGATATCGCGCGAGCCGAACGGTATCCCGCACCGCTCGCCGCGGCGGCTCTGCAGATGTACCTCGCGACCTCGGGGGCCGGCATGGGACGTGAGGACGACGCATCGGTCGCGCGTACCTATGCCGCGCTATCTGGAGCGTCCCTGCCCTCCGCAAAACCGGCAACGTGAGCGACCGCAGCTGATGATCCGCTTCGCCGCCAACCTCACCATGATGTTCACGGAACGGCCATTCCTCGACCGCTTCGAGCGGCCGCGGCGGCCGGCTTTGAAGCTGTGGAATTCCTGTTCCCTTATGAATTCGCGCCGGAAAGGATCGAGGACAGGCTGAAAGAGTCCGGTCTCGACCTGGCATTGTTCAACTTTCCTCCGGGAGACTGGGCCGCGGGTGAGCGCGGCATTGCTGCCTTGCCGCACCGGTTCGAGGAATTCCAGTCGGGCGTCGAGAAGGCGTTGGACTATGCGCAGGCGACGGGCGTGCGCTGCCTGCACATGATGGCTGGGCTTGCCGATCCGTACGACGCCGATGCGATGAGGAGCTACAGGCGCGCGGCCGACTTTGCCGCGTCGAGGCTGGGTGACCGAAACCTCAGCCTTCTGCTGGAGCCGATCAATGGCCGCAGCATGCCGGGCTATTTCCTGAACGATTTTTCGCGCGCCACGGCGCTGATCGAGGAGCTCGACAAACCAAACGTCAAGCTTCAATTCGACGTCTTCCATCGCCAGATCATACATGGCGACATCACCGAGAGCTTCCGCCGTTTGCAGCCGATCATCGGTCACGTCCAAATCGCCGGCGTGCCGGCAAGACATGAGCCGGATACCGGCGAGGTGAACTATCGACACCTCTTCGAAGAGCTCGAAGCGAGCAGCTATTCAGGTTTCGTTGGCTGCGAGTATCAGCCAGCCGGTTCGACGGAATCCGGTCTTGGCTGGTTCGCGCCATATCGGAGACACTGCAAATGACGGTTGTCTTGGCAGCCATAGCCGACGACTACACCGGCGCCTCCGACCTTGCGAACACCTGGCGCAAGTGTGGCCTTCGAACGGCCCAGACCATAGGGATTCCCAACGACTGCAGCCCATTCGAAACCGTCGATGCGCTGGTGGTCTCGCTGAAGATCCGCGCTGCGCCCGATGTCGACGCGGTCGCAAAGGCGCTTGTCGCCGAGGAATTCCTGCGGCGGATCGCGCCCGCCATGTCATGTACAAGATCTGCTCGACCTTCGATTCGACCGACGCCGGAAATATCGGCCCGGTCACCGATGCGCTGATGGAACGGGCCGGACAGGACTGGGCCGTTGTCACGCCGGCGTTCCCGGAAGCCGGACGGACCGTCTACAAGGGGCACCTCTTCGTCAACGATGTCCCGCTCAGTGAAAGCGCCCTGCGGCATCACCCCTTGAACCCGATGCACGACGCTAATCTGGCGCGCGTTCTCGCCAGGCAATCGAAGCACGCGGTTCACATGCTCGACGTCCAAACGATCACGCTCGGCCCGGACGTTTGCAGGGCGAAAATCGCCACCATGGCCGGCGAGCGGAAGTCGATCATTGCCGACGCCATATGCGACGACAATCTCGATGTTCTGGGACAGCTGGCGTTCGGCGGCACCGTTTCGACGGGTGCCTCAGGGCTCGGCTGTGGGTTGGCCAATGCGGTTCTGGCCAACCGCCCGGCCCAGGGATCGATGGCGACGCTTGCCGAGGTCGGCGGCCGGTCGGCCGTCATTGCCGGCAGTTGTTCCGCTCGGACGCTGGAGCAGATCGACGCCGCTCAAAGACGGATGCCGGTTCTGCGCCTTGATCCCCGGCGCATCGTGACCGGCGAAGGCTGCCTCGAAGAGGCCATCGACTTTGCCCGGCGCCATATCGGGACCGGGCCAGTGGTTATCGCATCCTCCGGCAGCCCCGACACGGTCGCCGCCCTTCAGCGCGAGCATGGCAAGCATGCGGCCGGGCAGGCGATCGAGAACGCGTTGGCGGAAATCGCCAGCCGGCTTGTCGATGCCGGCGTTCGCCGGCTCGTGGTGGCGGGCGGCGAGACCTCCGGCGCCGTGGTCGACAGACTGGCGATCGGATCGTTCGAAGTGGGCAACGAAATTGCCCCCGGCGTTCCGATGCTGCGCACCATCCGACATCCGGGAGGCGACCTGATGATGGCGCTCAAATCCGGCAATTTCGGCGGCGTGGACTTCTTCGCGGAGGCACTGTCTCGGCTCGCCTGAAAGCCAAAGGAATAAGACGCCGACACCGGCGATCCTCCAACCCAAGCGCATCGACTTCATCCAACCGTCAGAATTCGGAGGCCATCGTGACCAAAAGCTTTGAAGGCAAAACCGTCGTCATATCTGGCGCGGCAGGAGGTGTCGGCCGGGCTGCAGTCGCGCTTTTCCTCGAAAGCGGCGCCAGGGTATGCGCAACCGATATCAGCCCGGCCGTTGCCGATCTGGAACGCGATGCGCCCGGTGACGTCGTCGCCGTTGTGGCGGACGTCACCAAGGCCGCCGACGTCGAGAAGATATTCGCGACGGCCGAGCAGCGCCTCGGTCCGGTCGACGTGCTCGTCAGTAATGCCGGCTTCATCATTTCGAAGTCCGCGCATGACACCAGCGAGGAGGAGTGGGACCGCGTCATGAATGCAAACGCTAAGTCCTTCTTCCTGATGTCAAGACGTGCACTCCCATCGATGATTGCTCACGCAAGCGGCGCAATTGTTGCGACCGAGTCGATTTCAAGCGTGGTCGGCTTGCCCGAACAGGCAGCCTATTGTGCCGCCAAGGGTGCCCTTCTCCAACTCGTGCGACAGATGGCCGTGGATTATGCTTCCCTGGGCATCCGCGTGAACGCCGTGGGGGCGGGCTCCATCAACACGCCGTTCCTGACCCGCTACCTTGAAGGCTTAGATAATCCGGCCGCAGGCGAGGCTGCCATCAAGAGCGCCCATCCGATTGGCCGCTGGGCCGAGCCCAAGGAAATTGCCGACGCGATCTTCTACCTGGCCGGCCCGAACGCTTCCTTCGTGACAGGACATATCCTGATGGCCGACGGTGGCTATAGCGCACGATAGCGGCGGGGAGCCAAGTCGAAAGTTTTGCTCATCGATCTTGCGAATAAGCTTGGAAACGCCATTTCCGCCAGCGCATCAGTTGCGCTCGACGTGGATGAAGGTTCCATTGCTCAAAGGTATTCGCCACCCGCGCTCGCGCCCATAAATATCTTTCGAAGCTGGCGAAAACGTCGTGCTCCATAAAGCAATGTATCTTGTCCGACCTGGTGGGTTGTCGACACGACATCTCCAATCAGCACCGCATGGGTAGATTGGTCGACCACCTGACCCAGCCTGCAGTCGAAGGAGGCGGCAGCGCCGATCAGGACAGGCGCTCCGGTCGATAGCTTCGTCCAGTCTCCATTCGCAAATCGGTCGACCTTGCTGCCGCCATGACCCGCGAAAATCATCGCCACCTTGTCTTGCGCCTCGGTCAGAACATTCACGCAAAATCGGCCGGAAGCGATGATGGCCTCGTAGCTGCGGCCTGACTTGTTCACGCACACGAGCAACCGAGGCGGCTCAGCCGTGACGGAGGACATGGCGGTCGCCGTCAATCCGAAGCGCTCACCATCCGTCGCAGTCGTGACGATGCAGACGGATGAGACGTGCTGCGCAATGGCCGCGACGTATTGCGCCGGGGTGACGGATAAGGGCTCGGTGGGCGGAATCGACACAGCTGCCTCAAATGACGCCGGTGCCGGGATCGACACCCAACAGCACACGTCCATAGATCTCGGCGCCCGCCGGACCGAGCAGGAAACCGTGCATGGTGGTTGCCTGCAGGTTGCGGAAGTTCAACTGTATTTCGCTCTTCAACGAGATGCCGGCGGCGCCTCCAATCGTCAAGAGTTTGTGAACCGCGTCCCGGCACAGGCGCGGGACCTCGGTGATATCGTTGCGGATACGTCCCCGCAAAGACATCGGCATCTTCTCGCCGCGTCTTGCATATTCATCCACATCGTCAGCGGCCTTGTAGAAGACGAGCTCGGCCATGTGGATCATGGATGCGGCCTCGCCGAGCGCAACCTGGAGCGCCGACCATTCGTGTGAGACGTGCGAGGTGTACATAACCTTCTTTCCAGGCACCACGCGCAAGAATTCGTCCAGCGCCTTCCTCGCTGCCCCCAGTGCGGAGGTAGCGATGAACATGCCGAGCGCTGGACCGCCCTGACATTTGTGAACTGCGGGGGCCTCCGGATCGGCGAAGACCGGCGTCTGGTTTTCCAGGATCGCAGGGAGGGACACGAAGCGATGAGACGGCACTATGACGTCCTTGCAGCGCACCGAGTTGGAACCTGTCCCTTGCAGGCCAGCGACGTGCCAATCATCCAGCCGCTCCACCTCGCCAACCGGCACAGCGAGGTCACCTTCGTCCAGCTTGTTTCCTGCCTCATCGAATACTTCCGCACCCAGCAAGAGCCAGTGCGCGGCCGCATTCCCGGAGGCGAAAGGCCAAAAGCCGGACAGGCTATAGGCACCGTCGGACCGGCGGACGGCTCTGCCGCGGGGGCCGATAACAGCCGCGATCGCCTGAAGGTCCCCGGTCGAATAGATCTCCCGCTGCGCTGCCTCGCTCATATGTGCAACAATGTAGTCATGCGCGTGGTAAACGCCCAGGCACCAGGCGGTCGCGGCGCAGCCCTTCGCAATGGTTGCGACAGCGTCGACATGGGCCCGCATCGAGAGCTGTGATCCGCCCCATTTCGAGGAACGAAAAATCCCGAGAAGCCCGGTCTCATGAAGCAGCTTGACGTTCTGGAGAGGGACTTTTCGGTCCGCTTCCACCTGAAACACTCTTGAGGACAGGTCGGCAACGATGCTTTCGGCAATCGGCTTGACCTGCGAGGCCTCAATGCGCGGGTGTACCTGCATGTGACTTTCCTCCCTTTGACGCCACGGTCGCAGCTTTTTTATAAAATGAATATCACTCATTTATGAGTGAGTGTCAATTAAGAATGACATTCATTATCACGCTGGGTACGTTTCTAGCGGGCGAGAATTTGCTGTAAAATTCGCAGGACGTCCGTTCTCGGACTCGAGGCCATGCCGACGGACCGCCAACAGACATGATGGTCCGGGCGAACGAGCAGGCAGCCGCTATCAGAGATCTCGCTGGCGCGTGCCCAGTCGCCACTTTGGTCCACATAGGTCCGACGCGCCCCGATGACGTGCTTGACGATCTCAATTCCCAGTTCGATTTCGATCTGCTCCGCCGCCGTGATCCAGGCTTCCCCGCCAAGGCCGGTCAGAAGCGTGAAGCGGCCGTGACCGCAGATATCGAGCGTCGAGACCTCGGCGCCGTTGTCCGAGCGGTAAAGCCACACATGAGGAATGCGCGCGCCCGGCCATGTCGTTGGCTGATAGTGTAGGTCCGCGTCCAGCTGGAAGGCCGGCTCGATCTGCCCGTCGGTGACGATCGCGTTGGAACGGTAGCGCTGGTTCATCTCCACGCCGTGGGCGTCGAACTCGTACTTCTTGAAGGCTATTGCCTTGCGAATTGCATCGCGCTGGTGTTCGGCTGCCTCGGTCCCCTCGCTGCGGGCGGCGAGGTTCCTTTGCATCTGCACCGGTTCAACCCCTTCCGACATGCCGAGGGCGTTGAAGATTGGGCCAAACTCAGCGATTGACTGATTGGCGCGAGTGACGATCTGCTTGGCAACCGGTGCTCGCTCCAGGTTGTAGCTTTGCAGAAGTTTTTCGCCGGCTTGGCCTTTCAAGACCATGGCGAGCTTCCAAGCGAGATTGAAGCTGTCCTGGATTGAAGTGTTCGAGCCGAGCCCATTGGAGGGCGGGTGGCGATGGATGGCATCGCCTACGCAGAATACCCGTCCATTCGACAAGGCGGTGGCGTATTGGTTGTTTACCGTCCAGGTGTTGGCCGACAACAGCTCGATCTTAAGATCCGGATCGCCGACCAGCTGGCGGGCGACGCCCGCGGCGAATTCGGGCGTTACATCCGGTTGCGGACCGTTGATATCGTAACCCCACACGATCAGCCATTCATCCCACGGCCGAACCATGCGAACAAGGCCCATGCCAATGCCCCCGACGTCGGCCCCGGGCTGCATCACCCAATAGAGAACCGAAGGCCGGTGTGCGACATACTTGGACAGATCCGCGCGGAACAAGATGTTCATCGATCCGCCCACGCCCATTCGCCCTTCGAACGGCAGTCCCGCATGCTCGGCCACCAGGGATTTTCCGCCGTCGGAGCCTATCAGGTAGTTCGATCGGATGGTGAATTCCTTGCCGGTCAACCGGTCCCGGCAGGTCGTCGTCACGCCGCCAGAGTCTTGTTCGTGGCACAGATATTCGGTAGATAGCCGTGCCTGCGTGCCGCGCGAACAGGCTGTCTTGAACAGCAGCGGTTCCATGAGCGTCTGCGGCAGGTCGTTCATCAGGCTCGGAGACGACATCAGGTGCTCCGCCTTGGAGAGCGGATGATTGCCCCACGCTTTCATCCGGCCGATCTCCTCGCCCGCCAGGCTCTCGCAGAAGATGGTCTCTCCCATCAACTCTTGCCGCGTGGCAAAGAGGTAAGCCTCCTGCTCCACATCCCGGCCCAGGTCGCGCAGCACCTCCATCGTTCGTTGGTTGGTAATATGGGCGCGTGGGGTGTTGGCGAGCCACCTGTATCGGTTGATGGCCATGTTTTCGATGCCGTAGCTCGAAAGGAGCGCTGCGGCCGCCGAGCCGGAAGGTCCGGTGCCGATGATAAGCACCTCAGTCTCAATATCCGCCATTTTCCTCCTCGATCCTCTCGAAAGGCTGTTGTCAGGGCGAGGGAGCCTCACCAGCCCAGGCCGCACGCAGAAGCCGCTGCAACCCCTCACGTTCGATGGGCCTCGGATTCCAGTATGGGGTCTGCGTGGCGATGTCGGCGGCGCGATCGATATCCGTTTCCTTCATTCCGATATCGCGAAGTGCGATCGGGGCTTTTGTTGCGACCGCGAAATCGTAGAGCGCCCGGCCGGCAGTTCTGACGCCGAAAATATCGGCGATGGGAGCAAGCAGGTCTGGCACCGCGGCTTCGTTGAAAGAGATCGCGTGTGGCAGTATGACGGCGTGCGTGTCCGCGTGAGGCAGATCGAACGATCCACCTAGCGTGTGACAGAGCTTGTGGTGCAATGCCATTCCCACTTGGCCAAGCACGGTTCCGCACAGCCAAGCGCCATACAGGGTCTCGCCCCGCGCCTTCAGGTCTTGTGGGCGCTCCAGGACGCGTGGCAGCGCATCTCGGAAAGCACGCAGGCCCTCAAGCGCCATTAGCGTTGAGATCGGCGAGCGGTTGCGCGCGTAGAGCCCCTCGGCTGCATGAGCCATGGCATTGAGGGCGCTGGTCACGGTCATGCCTACCGGAAGCGAACATACGAGCTCGGCATCATAGAGGACAACTTCGGGCTGCACCCTTGGCGTGGTAATTGTGGTCTTGCGGCCACCTTCCGTCTGGCCGAGGATAGGCGTTGCCTCCGACCCTGCGTACGTCGTTGGCACGACGATCTGAGGCAGGTCGGTGCGCAGCGCGATCGCCTTTCCAAGGCCGGTTGTTGAGCCGCCGCCGACAGCAACGACGCAGTCGGCCTGAAGCCGCAGTGCGATTTCGGTTGCCTCCTCAGAGATCGAAACTGGCGTGTGCATGACAGCGCCGGTAAAGGTTCCACAAGCGCGCGCGCCGAGCAGCTCAGCAATTTCCTGAGCCGTCCCGGCTTGTTGCGGCGTGGCCAGGATCAAAGCGTGGCTAAGGCCCTGCGTCTCCATTTCCTCGCCGATAGCGCGACGAACACCCGCCCCGAAGCGCACCCGCATCGAGGCGCTGCTGGTGACGAACTCTTCCTGAAACATGGACATCGCGGAGCACCTCTATTTGCCGCCTGCGGTGACAGATTAACGAGGACTCTTGCGGATATTGATCCGATCACCGGCGCAAAATATAACTGGATGTTATGAAACTCGACAGCGAACACCTCGAAATCCTGGCGATGATCATCGAGAAAGGCGGCCTGACCGAGGGCGCGGACGCTCTCGGCAAATCGCAGCCCTCTGTTTCCCGCACGATGGCGCTACTTGAGGACCGTATCGGTGCGCCGCTGTTCGAACCAGGCAAGCGTCCGCTGCGCGCGACCGAGCTCGGAGAGAGCCTGGCGCGGATCGGCGCCCGCATTCACACGCTCAACACTGAGGCGAGCAAGCTCGTCCAAAGCTATCGAAAGGGTCATACCGGACGAATCCGCATCGCCGGCACGCCGATCTTCATGGACGGGGTCGTGTCGACACTCATCGCCGATTTCCATAACCGCCACCCCGACGTCCAACTTGCCCAATCATACGGTTATTTCGATAGTCTCGCCGTGGGGTTGAGGAATGGATCGCTCGACATGGCGATCCTTCCTCTTCATCCTAACGCTGTCCCAGCCGACATGACCTTCGTCCCGCTGCTACCGGGGCGCAACGTCGTCGCCTGCCGGGCGGTCCATCCCTTGGCGGGACGCGGCGCAATCACGCTTAGCGATCTCGAGCCATATCCGTGGATTGCCCCGCCGCCGGAGAGCCCGCTGTTCCGCGACCTGCAACGAGCCCTCAAATCGATCGGAAAAGAGGATTTTAGGGTGAACTTCTCGGGCGGCACCTTTGCCTCGATTGTCAGCGTGCTTGCCGGGTCCGATTCCCTGACCGTTCTCCCCTACTCAGTAGTTTTTCTGGCGCGCAGGACAGTGGGGCTGGAAGCCCTGCCCTTGAAGATCGAGCACCCGGATCGGCGGCTCGGCATGCTTTCGGTCGGCGCCCGTCAGGCACCGCCCGCATTGAGACTTTTCGCCGACTTCTTGGTCGAAGAGTTCAAGCTGCTCGAGGCAAGGATGCAGCACGAGCAGCAGGTCACGCGCCGTCGCGGCTGACGACGCCTATTTCAGGGCGATGTAGGTCTGCGGATCCAGAGCCGTGACCCGCACCGCGACATGGGTTCCTGCCGCTGACCGCAGCATATCCTGAAGCCGTCGGCTGACGAAGATCAGTTGGTCTCGGGTCCGTTCGGGCTTCGGAAGGATCTGCATCTCCGCGTTGACGCGGGGAAGATCGTTCATCGCCATGACAGGCAAAAGCGCGAACTGGCAGGCGGGGACATCCACTTTCAATTCCTCGCATAGCATCGAGCGGATCGGCTCCATGGCAGCCGCTAGTTTGTCCCGGCATTCCGGGTAAAGGGTCTCGTCAACAAAGATCTTGAGATTCGGCATTTCGGGACCTCAGGCAGGCGTCAGGACAAAGTCGAAAGGAGAGCGCCAAAGCGTGGAGTCATCCATCACGCGCTCGTAAGGTGCGATCAGGGTCTTCTTCACTCCGAACACCGCGTCTGACTCGATATAGAAGTCGTCGCCCACGAAAGTGTGTGTCACAAGCTTTTGGAAACCTGGCGCAGTGACCAGGAAATGCATATGGGCGGGGCGATAGGGATGCCGGCCAAGCTGCGCCAATAATTTGCCGACCGGCCCGTCATTGGGGATGGGATAGGCGGTGGGCTTGATGCCCCGAAAGCTGTAGCGGCCATCCTTCCCGGTAAAGAAGCGCCCGCGATTGTTCCACTTTGGTTGGATTCCTGGCTGCTGAACGTCATAAAACCCGTCGGCATTGTCCGACCAAACATCAACGCAGGCGCCTTCAATCGGTCCGCCATGGTTATCCAGCACCTTGCCTTCGAAAAGGCAGCTCTCGCCCTTGCCATCGAGGCAGATATCGTCGCCCATCGAGCGGACCGGCGCGTCTGACACATGGAAGGGGCCGAGCACCGTATTCTCGGTTGCGCCTGACGGGCGCCGATTGTTGATCGCGTCGACCAGCATCGATAACCCAAGCACATCGGAAAGGAGGATGAATTCCTGCCGCTCCTGCGAGCAGATCTGCCCTGTCTTGGTAAGAAACTCGACAGCGAGATCCCATTCGGTCTGCGTTAGGTGGATTTCCTTGGTGAAAGCATGGAGATGGTTGACAAGACAAGCCATGACTTCGGCGAGACGCGGATTGATGCCGTCGCCCATTCGTCCGTTGACCGTTTCGGTTGAGGCGTCCTCGGTAAAATAGTGCATCATTGGCGCATGCTCCGATGGGAGAGCCGCTCAGGCGGCATTACGGCTGGAACTGAAGGCGACAGAGGTGGGGAGTTTATCCGCGCCAGGTGGCGCAGTGAAAGCAGATCGATGCCGGAGCGGTGGGCGAACAGGCCCCAAAGCCCTCGACGGGCGAACAGCATTACGCCGATGCCGGTCAGGCCAAGGACGATCAGGTAAAGCGTGCCGTAATCCGCCAGCAGGCGCTGCAGGGCGTAGAAAACGATCACGCCCACCACCGGCCCCGGGAGCGTGCCGATGCCGCCGATGACGGTGATGAATATGACAAAGGCCGTCCAGTCGACCACCGAGAAGGCCGCATCCGGCGTCACCCGGGTGATTTGGATAAAAGCCAGCGCGCCGCAGACTCCTGTGCCGAAGGCGGTCAGAAGGAACACCGAGGCCTTGAGCTTGATGGGGTCGACACCGACAGACCGTGCTGCGTTCTCGTTGTCGCGTATGGCTTGTAGCCCCAGGCCCATGCGTGAGCGCAAGAAGACATAGCTCGCAATCAGCAGGATCAGCGCCAGCGTAAGCATCAGCCAATAGGTAATCGCGTCCGCGGCTGCAGCGCCGGAGACGTCGAGCACTTGCTTGACCGCATCGACGCCGAACATGTCCCTGGTCGTCCCTTTTGGCAGGGAGGTCCCGGTGCCGCCGCCGAGCGCTTTCCACTGGCCCATGGCGAGCTTCACGATGTCGGCGACAACCCAAGTTCCAATAGCGAAATAGGCCCCGTTGAGCCGGAATACGAAGAACGCCATCGGAACGGCGAAAAGAGCCGCGGCGAGGCCGCCGATCGCAACCCCGAGAAGCGGGTCGAGTTTAAAAAGAATAATCGCGGCGAACATCGCATAGGCGCCGACCCCTACGAAGGCTTGCTGGCCGACCGAAACCAGCCCGGCGAAGCCGGCGAGCATGTTCCAGTTCATCGCAAGCACGAGCAAGGTAAGGATGCCGAAGAGGTCCTGGACGATGGCCCGCGGACCGATCGCAGGCAGCGCGTAGAGCCCGCCAAGTGCGACGACGGCGAGGACGAGACCTGAATAACGGCGAGCGGTCATGGCAGACCTCAGTCGATGGCTCGGGGGAACAGTCCGCGGGGCCGCAGAAGCAGGACCAAGACGAAGGCGATATGACCCGACAGGATCTGCCATTCGGGGTTGAGCGCCGCGCCAAACGCCTGTGCGATACCGATCACGATGCCCCCAGCGAGAGTTCCCCAGAGGCTTCCAAGCCCGCCGATGATTACTGCCTGGAAAGCGTAAAGAAGACGGGCCGGACCAATGGACGGATCGAAGTTCGCGCGGGTCCCGAGATAAAGGGCCGCGATGGTGGAAACCATCAGCGCTATACCTGTAGCCATTGCGAACACTTTCTCGGGGCGGATCCCCATCAGTTGTGCCGTCACGGTGTCGTCCGAGGTGGCGCGGAAGGCGCGGCCCAGCGCCGTCCGGTAAAAAAGTTGGTTGAGCATGAGGATTACGGTGACCGCGGAGACCAAGGTGAGCACCGGCATGACGCCGAGCGCGACCGGGCCGACATGCATTGCCTGCGATTCGATCGCGCCTGCTGTGAGCTTTTGGCTATCTGCGGTGAAAGATTCCAACAAGCCATTCTGGATCACTACGGACAGCCCGAAGGTGACGAGCAGCGGAGGCAGTATGTCGGTACCGAGCACTCGATTGAAGAGGTGGGTCTGCAGCAGCCACCCAGCCGCAAACATTATGGGCGCGGCGAGGAGCACCGCCACGAAAGGATGCAGGCCGAGCACCGTAACGATCGTGAGGATGAGGTAGGCGGCCAGGACGATCAGGTCGCCATGGGCGAGATTGACCAGCCGCATGATTCCGAACACGAGGCTAAGACCGGAGGCGAAAAGGGCATAAAGGCCGCCCAAAAGTATGCCCTGCGTCAGAGTGTCGATCCAGATCATGCGTGAGCCACTCCGAAATACGCGTCGTGGATCGCCTCGCGCGACAGCTCCTTAGGGGCGCCCGAGAGCGTTACCCGTCCCTTCATCAAGCAGTATATGCGATCGGCCACTTTGAGCGCCTGGCTTATGTCCTGCTCCACGACGATCATTGATGCTCCGCTTTGTTTGATCGTGGGGACCGCTGCGTAGATCTCCTTGATGACGACAGGTGCAAGCCCCAGGCTCAGTTCGTCGCATAGAAGAACGCGCGGGTTCGACATCAACGCTCGGCCGATCGCCACCATCTGCTGCTGGCCGCCTGAGAGGGCGGTGCTGGGATCGTGCCGGCGCTGGCGCAGCACCGGGAAGAGTTCGTAGATGCGTTCCAGCGTCCAGTTGCCCCCGACCTTGCGAATTTGGCCACCGATCAGGAGATTTTCCTCAACCGTCAGGGAGGGAAACAGACGCCGACCCTCCGGCACCATCGATACGCCTCGAATCAGGATCTCGGGGGCGCCAAGCCCCTGAATCTCCTCCCCCGAGAGCCGGACTCTGCCGCCGCTCACCTTGGCTATCCCGACTATAGAGCGCATCAGGGTCGATTTGCCGGCGCCGTTCGCACCGATGATGGCGACGGTCTCACCCGCTTCCAGTCGAAGATCGACTCCGAAGAGTGCCTGGAAGTCCCCATAATGGGCCGTGAGCGCGCCAATCTCGAGCAGTGCGGTCATGCCTCGATCCCCAGATAGATCTCCCGCACCTCGGGCGACGACATCACCTTCCCAGGCTCTCCGAGCATCAGCATGCGCCCGAAGTTGAGCACCATTAGGCGCTGCACGACGGAAGTCAGAGCGTGAAGGACATGCTCGATCCAGATGATCGCGGTGCCCTCCGCGTGAATGGACTTGATGGTCGCCACGAGCTCGACGCATTCGGCGTCGGTGAGCCCTCCGGCAATCTCGTCCAGCAGGATGACCCGCGGCCGGGTCGCCATAGCCCGAGCGAGTTCCAGTCGCTTGCGCTGCAGCAAAGGCAGGGCGCCGGACAGGCTGTTCGCCGCAGCCGCAAGGCCGGTGCGGGCAAGGATATCGAGACAAAGCCGCGGGGCATCCTGAGCCGTAGCGCCACCCCCGAAGCGAGCCGCCACGAGTAGGTTCTCATAGAGTGACAAATGCCCGAACGGTTGCGGAATCTGGAATGATCGGCCAATGCCCGAGGCGCATCGCTGCATAGGTGTCTCGCCGGTTACATCGCGACCATCGATTTGAATGCGCCCGGCATCGGCGCGCACGTTGCCGGTGATCAGGTTGAAGAGCGTCGACTTGCCGGCGCCGTTGGGCCCGATGATGCCGAGAGCCTCGCCAGGCTCCAGGTCGAAGCTCACTGCGTCCGTGACCTTGAGGGCGCCGTAAGATTTCGACACGCTATTGAGCGAAAGGATCGGCATCAGCGCCTCGCTTAGTGGCCCGGCGTGGCGCGCCGGGCTGTGCCAATCACGACAGCGTTTCGAGCTTGCCGCCGATAGGGATCTCGGGCGCCAGCCCGTTCTCGACGACGACAAGGTCGAGCCTGCCATCCGGGTTTCGGCGCCACTGCCCGCCGACAAGCGGTGTCTTGGAGACGTTCTTGCGAGCGAACTCCGGCACGTTGTCACGTCCCCACTGGATCTTGCCCACGACGGTATCGAGATCCGTCTTGGAGATCGCATCGGCGAGCGACTTGCCGTCGCTTAGATCATCAGCGCGTTTGATTGCATCAGCGGCCACCTCAAAGAGGGCATGCACGAAGCCGATCGGCATTGTCCACTGGCGCTTGGCGGCGGCCTCGAATCCCCTCGCCATTACACCCGCGCTCTCACCGGTGATCGACGACTTGAAGGGATGGTTGGGCGACCACCAGACCTCGGCGGTAAGGTTATGGCCAAGGGGCCCCAAGGCGGCGACGCTTTCGGGGAAGAGAAGTGCTTTAGCCACAGAGACGAGCTTGGGATTGAACCCCTGCTGCTTGGCCTGAGTCCAGAAAGTGGTGAAGTCCGGTGGGATCGGAATGCCGGTCATGATATCACATCCGGCCTGCTTGAAGGCATTGATCTGGGCCGAAAAGTCGTCCGTGAGGTTCTGGTAGCGACCGGGATCGGTAAGCTGGTAGCCGGTCTTCCTCAGGACTGGCGGCATACCGACATCGGAGGCCCAGGCGTTGCCGTCGCCGTCGTTCGGCCACAGCGCGGCGACCTTCTTGTTGGTCTCGACGCCGCTCCACATGTTCATGAAGACGGCGACGTTGTCCTCTAGCCCCCAAAAAAAGTGGAAGACATAGTCGAAAGGTTGCCAGCTCTTCGGATCTGCAGGATTGCCCTGTTGTCCGATGAACCACGGCTGCCAAGGGGCGACGCTGGAGATCACGGGGATTTCTTCCTGCTCAGCGATGGAGCAGACGGGGTTGGTGGTTTCCGGGGTCGATGCGACCAGGATGAGTTTGACCTTGTCCCGGCTGATCAATTCCTTGGCGACTTCGGCGGCGCGGTTAGGGTTGGACTGGCTGTCCTTGACAATGACTTGGACGTCAAGGCCGAGACCAGGCGCGGCGGCGAGGAATTTGTCCACCATGTAGGAGTCGGCCGCTGAGAATGCCGAAAGTGGCCCGGTCTGCGGGCTGACATAGCCGATCTTGAGCGTTTTCGACGCAGCATAGGCCGGCAGGCACAGGCCCGTCGTGGCAGCGACAGCCGCACCGGATTTCAGAAATGTCCGTCGGGTGATCATGCTCCTCCTCCACCTTCTTTTGCCGGGCCCGCGCGGGTAGTGCGCGCCCGCGAACTCCCGACTTCCCGGCTGTGATGCTACAGCGCATAATGGGCGATCTTGATCACATGAACCCCAAGTTACATAGCGTTACGCTATATTGCGGACGGCGCTCGGTCGCCGGCCATGGCGCATGCCTGCAACTCCCCTTGCAGTGGCGAGGTGCGACGAGCGCGGCTGAAACTGCGTTGCCACGGCGCTTCTGTCCCTGATACCTCCGCCGCAAATATTGGCTGTCACGGCGCCGCGTCTACGCCGTCAAAGGCCATTGCGGGTTGATTTCACCAGCCGGGTAGTGTGCATATCGCGACCGGCCGACCGGCGGTTGAGCTATCCGGGTGATATGGATAGGATTCGGGTTTAATCAGGCGGGGAGACTTGCGTGGTGGACGGTCAGGTCCGAGAAGAAGGCCGCGTCGCGCGGCGACAGCGGAGAAACCGCGAAGCCTTAATCGCGGCAGCACGTGACGTCATGACCGAAAAAGGGGTCGAAGCGGCGACGATGCTGGAAATCGCCGAGCGCGCCGACGTTGGTGCCGGGACAGTCTACAATTACTTCAAGTCGAAGGACGAACTCGCCATCGTCGTTCTCGAGTCGTTGATGCACGATCTTGCCATCAGGATCGAGGCCGTGACAGACACCTTTTCGGATCCCGCTCAGGTCTATGCGTTCGGCATCCGCACTGTGTTGGACACCGCGATCGGTGACGTGCGCTGGGCGCAGATGCTGAACCGTTCGGAAGTGATCGCCGACGCCATGTATAGGGTGATGGGTCCCTTCGCTATTCGCGATCTGCGGTTGGCGTCGCAGGCCGGGCGCTTCGAGGTCGCGGATGCAGAACTTGTTTGGCGCTTGACGACCCACGCTATCATCGGTGCATGCCTAGCAATCACCGTCGGTCTGCTGCCAGCCAGCGCCGCCGAGCAGGTCATCGCGCGCCTTCTTGGCATGACGGGGATTGGTGCAAGTGCCGCCGCCGAGCTCGCGGCACGGCCGAGGCCGGCCCTTGGCCCGGAAACTGGGGACACTGCTGCTGGAAAGCGACTGGGGCGCCGGCCGCGCTAATTTAGCGGACGGCGGCGACGCGAGCGCGTCGCGCCGAATACTGGCGTCATACGCGAGTTTTTAATCATAGACGCTCGACCTTAAAATAACTTCTTCATTCCTCTTTTGCTTTTATACAAAGAAGAATTCCTCGACCCGCTGCTTGGCCTTCAGCAGCACCGGTAGGATCTCGCGCTCCATCGCTTCGACCGAGAAGCGCGCCGACTGCGTCGAGACGTTGATGGCGGCGACGATGCGGCCGGCGCGATCGTCGATCGGCACCGCGATCGAGCGCAGGCCAAGCTCCAGTTCCTCGTCGACGATGGCGAAACCATCCGCCCTCGCCCTGTCGATTGCTTTGGCCAGCGCGGCACGGCTGGTAGTCGTCTTCGGTGTTCGGCGGTCGATCTTCGCTTCGGCAAGGAAGGCCTTCAAGTCATCCGCCGACAGCCCGGCGAGCAGCACCCGCCCCATCGAGGTGCAGTAAGCCGGCAGCCTGGTACCGACGTCGAGAGCGACGCTCAGGATTCGCCGGCCGGGAATGCGCGCGACATAGACGACGTCCTCGCCCGACAGCACCGCCGCATTGCAGGCTTCGTCGAACTTGCCGGCCACCTCGCGCATGATGGGCGCGGCGAAGATCCATAAGGAAGCGCCACCGAGCCATGTCCGCGCGACGGTCAAAAGGCGCGGAGACAGTGAAAACAGCCTGCCCGATTGCGTCGCATAGCCCGTTGCGACCAATGTCAGCAGAAAACGGCGGGCGCCGGCGCGCGTCAGGCCCGCCTCCTCGGCCATCTCGGTCAGCGTCATGCCGCCGGGATGGCGGGCGAGGATTTCCATCACCGCCAGGCCGCGCTCCAGCGAACCGACGTGGTCGCGTGAAATTGCTTCCTCTTCCAAGAGCGCCTCCAGACTGGCGTTGACTCAATGCAAAGGTTGAGGTTAGAAGTATCTCATATAAAACAAATGTTCGCAATGCGAACTTTCTTATATCTCCGGAGCCGCCACGATGGTCAAGTTCCTGCCGCTGAAAGAGGCTGTCACGGAGAACCTGCATGACGGCGACGCGGTCGCCTTCGAGGGCTTCACCCATCTGATCCCGACCGCCGCCGCGCATGAGGCGATCCGCCAGGGCTTTCGCGGCCTGACGCTGATCCGCATGACGCCCGACCTGATCTATGACCAGATGATCGGCATGGGCATGGCGAGAAAGATCATCTTCTCCTATGTCGGCAATCCGGGCGTCGGCCTGTTGCGACGCGCCCGCGACGCCATCGAGAACGGCTTTCCGCGCGCCATCGAGGTCGAGGAGCACAGCCACGCCGGCATGGCCAACGCCTATGAGGCGGGCGCCGCCGGCCTGCCCTGCGCGGTGTTTCGCGGCTATCGCGGCGCCGGCCTTGCCACCGTCAATCCGAACATCAAATCCGTCAGCTGTCCGTTCACCGGCGAGGTGCTGGCCGCCGTTCCGGCGATTAGGCCCGACGTCACCTTCATCCACGCGCAGAAGGCCGACCGCAAAGGCAATGTGCTGGTCGAAGGCATCATCGGCATCCAGAAGGAGGCCGTGCTCGCCGCAAAGCGCGCCGTGGTGACGGTCGAGGAAGTAGTCGACAATTTCAACGACCTGCATCCCAACCTCACCGTGCTACCGAACTGGACGATCGCGGCGATCTCGGTCGTTCCGGGCGGCTCGCATCCCTCCTACACGCATGGTTATTACGAGCGCGACAACGCCGCCTATCTCGAATGGGACGAGATCGCCGCCGACCGCGACCGCTTTCAGGCCTGGATCCGGAAGAACGTCATCGAGAGCACGGCAAGCGACTTTGCCGGCCGCGTCGAGCATCTGAGGAAAGCCGCATGAGCGACACGACGAACCGAGTCTTCACCCTGAACGAGATGATGACGATCGCCGCCAGCCGCGCCTTGAAAAGCGATGATGTCTGCTTCGTCGGCATCGGCGCGCCGTCGGCCGCCTGCAATGTCGCGCGGCTGACGCATGCGCCCGACATCACGCTGATCTATGAGAGCGGCACCATCGGCACCGCGCCGGACGTGCTGCCGCTGTCGATCGGCGACGGCGAGTTGTGCGAGACGGCGGTCACCACCGTCGCGGTGCCGGAGATGTTCCGCTACTGGCTGCAGGGTGGCCGCATCTCGATCGGCTTCCTGGGCGCCGCCCAGCTCGACAAATTCGGCAACATCAACACCACCGTCATCGGCGACTATGCGCATCCCAGGACCCGCCTGCCCGGCGGCGGCGGCGCGCCGGAGATCGCCACCTCGTCGAGGCATGTCTACATCACCATGGCGCAGTCGAAGCGCGGCATGGTCGAGAAGATCGACTTCTTCACCTCCTTCGGCCATGGCGAAGGCGGCGATCACCGCCAGCGCCTCGGCATCGACACCGCCGGCCCGACGCTTCTGATCACCGACCTCGCCATCTGGAAGCCGGACCCGGTGACCAAGGAATTCACCGTCGTCTCGTTGCATCCCGGCGTCACGCGCGAGCAGGTGCAGGCGACCTGTGGCTGGGTCGTAAGATTTGCCGAGGCACTTGACGAGACGCCGGCGCCGACGGAACTCGAGCTGAAGACATTGCGCGACCTGCAGGCCCGCACGAAGGCGGCGCATCAAGGAACCGCGAAAGGGAAAGCTGCCTAGATGACCGCCGCCTTCATCTGCGATTACATCCGCACGCCGATCGGCCGCTTCGGCGGGTCGTTGTCCTCCGTGCGCGCCGACGATCTCGCCGCCATCCCGCTGCGGGCGCTCACCGAACGCAATGCCGGCGTCGACTGGACCGCGGTCGACGACATCGTCTTTGGCTGCGCCAACCAGGCCGGCGAGGACAACCGCAACGTGGCGCGCATGGCGATGCTGCTCGCCGGCCTGCCGCAGGATATTCCAGGCTCGACCGTCAACCGTCTGTGCGGCTCGGGCATGGATGCCGTCACCATCGCCGCGCGCGCCATCAAATCAGGCGAGGCCGAGTTGATGATTGCGGGCGGCGTGGAATCGATGAGCCGCGCGCCCTTCGTCATGCCGAAGGCCGACACCGCCTTCTCGCGCAATGCCGAGATCTACGACACCACCATCGGCTGGCGCTTCATCAACCCGTTGATGAAGAAGCAGTATGGCGTCGATTCCATGCCGGAGACCGGCGAGAACGTCGCCGAGGATTTTTCCGTCAGCCGGGCCGACCAGGATGCCTTTGCCGTGCGCAGCCAGAACAAGGCGGTGGCGGCGCAAGAGAGTGGCCGGCTGGCGAAGGAGATCACGCCGGTGACCATTCCGCAGAGAAAGGGCGACGCGATCGTCGTTTCCAAGGACGAACATCCACGCGCCGGCACCACCATCGAGACGCTGGCCAAGCTGCCGACGCCATTCCGCCAGGGCGGCACAGTGACCGCCGGCAATGCCTCCGGCGTCAATGACGGCGCGGCCGCCCTCATCATCGCCTCTGAGGCGGCGGCGAAGAAGCATGGGCTGACGCCGATCGCCCGCATCCTTGGCAGCGCCGTCGCCGGCGTAGCGCCACGCATCATGGGCATCGGCCCGGCCCCGGCCACCAAGAAGCTTTGGGCCCGCCTCGGCCTGACGCCCGAACAGTTCGACGTCATCGAATTGAACGAAGCCTTCGCCTCCCAGGGCATTGCCGTGCTCCGCCAGCTCGGAATTTCCGAGCAGGCGGAGCATGTGAACCCCAATGGCGGCGCCATCGCGCTCGGTCATCCGCTCGGCATGTCCGGCGCCCGCATCACCGGCACGGCGGCGCTCGAGCTCAGCGAGCGCGGCGGCAAGCTGGCCTTGGCCACCATGTGCATCGGCGTCGGTCAGGGCATTGCGATCGCGCTGGAGCGGGTCTGATGGTTGCCAAGCGGTCGCCAAAGCGCAGGCCGGAGAATACATGCCATGGTCGGACTCCCACTCGATTTGGTCGGGGATTGCGCGGTCACGCTCGGATCAAGCCATGAGCCGATCTCGCCAGGAATAGTGTGGTGCTGGGGGAAACGGTGACCCTCGACGTTTGAGGCGCGCGTCCTGCCGCAGCTTCATGTTCTGCTCTGGGGGCAACAAAAAGGGCGTCTAGCCGCGGCGGTGTCAGCAGGTGTTGGAATGCGCCTGCCGATTGGTGCGTTGGTTGGCGCAGATACTCTGTTCCTGTTGCAAATCTTCCGGCGTCGGCTGTCATTCGTGGCCGCTTAGCAAGATGCCGACCGGATACCTCAGTTTTCACCGTTTATGAGAATTGGCTAATCTAAGAACAAACAATAAACCGCTAGGCTTGCCGGCGCTTGGATATGGCTCGCAATAGCTCCGCTTCGTCCTTCGTACCATCATCGAAAACCTGAAACACCTCCATTGCCAGACGGTCCCGCTGGTCCCTGTCTTTCTTGGCCAGTCGCCGCTCAGTGCACAGTCGCTCAAAAACCCGCTGGAGCATATTCAGATCAGCAGGCCAGTAGACACCACGGCAACGCGACAATGACATGGCCGACGCCCTCGGCGCGACTTATGCGCACTATCTCACAGAACGGGTTCAGAGGCGAAGAAAGTGCCGTTTTAGATTGTGCAACGAATTCATGTCCGCGACCAGTGCTTGCGCCTCCAAATAGGCCAGTCCGATGCGAGAAGATGGACGCTGAAGCCCGGCAAATAGGGCCGTTGTAAGAACCGCGCGGCATAGACCCATGCGCGGCCAAGGGCCCATAATTAGCTTATGCTAATATGTCGTAGGCGAGGTGAAGGGGGTCTCAATGAAGCATTCGCAGAGGGGCATTTCTGCATTGATCTGCCTTGTCTTGATCGGGGATACTGATGCCCACGGCTGGTATACGGGCAAGACGGATCCTGTTTTACATTGGGAAGTGCGGCAATCGAGACTGCCACCCGCTGGACGACGCCTATGTCATCCGCGTCGGCAGGCGGATTTTTGTCAGACAGCCCGAACCTTACTCTCGCAACGACCCGCCTACCGGAGAATGGTTTGTCCAAAACAGCGCGTCCAAGCGTCAGAGGATAATCGCTACCAGGTGCCGACGTGGCAACGGCGCGCTATACCAGATGCGCTGTCGAAGGCGACCATTTCGGGCTTCTTAAAAACCGCCCTCACTACATGCTCCATCCGGTAGCGTCACGTCGCGTGTTTTGAGCTCGTCCAGATTTCTCGGTCTATCCATTACGCTTCACTCTACGTGGACTGCACCATGGCTTAGGGCCTGTCAAAGTCTAGATCGGTTGCGGCTTTGGTGGTCTTCAAACACCTTTGCTGATGGACAAACTGCTGGCGCTCCACGAGGCGCCTCGGGATCAGGCCTTGGCCTGATCCATGAAGCGGTCGAACTCCTCGTCGGCGATCGCAACATTGTGCTGCGGCGCCGGATAGGCGCCGGTCCTGACGTCGGCGATGAATTCCTTGAAGGCTGAGACCCGCTCGTTCTGCAGCCGCTCGTATTCGGCCGCGAAGTTGCGATAGGTCTTGGCGTGACGCGGCCTGTGGCCTTGCGTGTGGCCTAGCACATCCTCGGCGAAGAGATACTGCGCATCCGCCTCGGGACCTGCTCCCATGCCGAGCATGATCATCGACGTGTTCTTCGAGATGAACGCCCCCACCCTGTCGGGCACGACCTCCAGCTCGGCGCCGAAGCAGCCGATGGCCTCGAGCTGCTTCACCTGCCGCCAGACGGCCGTGGCTTCGCCGGCCGTCTTGCCGACGGCGCGGAAGCCGGTCCAGGTGATGTAGGAGGGGATGAGACCGACATGCGCGACAATCGGCACGTGGTTGTCGCACAGCATCTTCTGAATGTCGTAGGAGGCCGCGCAATAGAAGCAATCGCCGCCCATCGCCGCGAAGTGGAAGGCGGCGCGCAGATAGTCCTCGGCGGTAGCCAGCGGGCGGCCCTGGAAAGTCCCCCAGCCGCCATAGGGCAACCCGACCTGCACGAAGCAGCGGCCCGCCGCCTCGCGCATCTCGTGGCTGAAAAACCGGCCTTCGATCGACAGCATGTGGATGCCGGCCGCATCTGCGGCGGCTGCCTCCTCCAAAGTGGTGACGTAGAGCATGGAGATCTTCTCGCCGCGCGCCTTCATGGCGCGGATGTCGGCGACGGTGGGGCGTGTGTTCCTGGTGACCATGGGACCTAGACCGTGAATGCGTTGCGGAAAGCTTCGAGCGCAGCCTCGGGCTCGCCCGAAGCGAAGGCTTCCATGCCGACGGGGCCGGAATAGCCCATGGCCTTGAGAGCCCTGGCGATGCCGTGCCAGTTCACCTCGCCGGTGCCGGGCTCCTTGCGGCCAGGCACGTCGGCGACCTGGATTTCCCCGACCCACGGCAGGCTGGACCGGCAGAGCTCGATCAGATTCCCCTCGCCGATCTGGGCATGGTAAAGATCGAGGTTGAGGCGCAGGCGCTGATGGTTGACCGACGACACCAGCGCCAGCGTGTCCTCGGCGCGACCGAAGGGAACGCCGGGGTGGTCGACCGGCAGGTTGAGGTTTTCGAGGGTGAAGACGACGCCCTCCTCGTCCGCCATGTCGACGACGCGACCCAGCGTGTCGCGGGCCTTCAGCCACATGGCGCCGGTGACGAGCTCCACCGGCGTGACAGGCAGGCCGCCCTCCCCAAGGCCCGTGCCATGGAGATTGAGCCGCGCGACGCCGAGGCGCTTTCCGACCTGGGCGGTTTCACGCGCCGTCTTGATGAGTTCCGCCGCGCCCTCGTCGTCGGTCAGGCGGCCGCGCAGATAGCCGTTCATGATCGAGAAGGTCGCGCCGGAACGTTCCAGCTTGGCGAGATCGTGGTCGGGCCAATTCCACAGACCGACCTGAAATCCCATTTCTTTCAGGCGTGCGGCACGCCACTCGATCGGTCTGTCGCGCCAAAGCATCTCGGCGCATGCAGCGAGTTGAAACGGCTGCCCCATGATCGATCAGACCTCGACCATGACGCGGCCGTTCTCGACCTTCGTCTTGTAGGTCTTCAGGTTCTCGCAGGCCGGTGGCGTCTCGACTTCGCCATTGGTGAAGTCGAAGACGGAGGCGTGCTTGGGGCACTCGACCGTGTTTCCCATGACGAGGCCGTCAGCAAGATGGATCGCTTCGTGCGTGCAAAGCCCGTCGGTGCAGTAATACTCATCCGCGTCGTTGCGGAATATGGCGAAGGTACGGCCGCCACTGTCGAAGCGTTTGGCTTCCTCGGCTTCGATGTCGTCAGCGGCACAGGCGTCGATCCAGGGCATTGGGATGTCTCTTCAGATTGCTTGCGGTTGGAAATCTGCGGGAGCCGACGGCATGACGCTCTTGAGCAGCGCGACGGACTTTTCGAGCCCCTCCAGCGAATTCAGAAGCACGTCCTCGTGCTCGATGGAAAGCCAGCCGTCATAGCCGGCCATTTTCAGCCGGTAGCAGAACTGCCGCCACCACTCCTCGCCATGGCCGAAGCCGAGCGTGATGTAGCTCCAAGAACGGGCCGGAATGTCCATCAGGGTGCCGTTCTCGAGCAATGAGGTCGTTGCCTGAACGGGCCGGTTGAGCATCGTGTCCTTGGCATGCACATGGTAGACGGCCTCGCCCAGAGCTTCGGCCGCAACGAGCGGATCGGCACCCATCCAGAACAGGTGCGAGGGGTCCAGATTGGCGCCCACGACCGGCCCGACGGCTTCCCGCAATTTCAACAGCGAAGGTACGTTGTAGACGCATTGATTGCCGTGGAGTTCGAGCGCGATGCGCTCTACGCCGTTCTGCTTGGCCAGCGCCGCGATCTCGATCCAGAACGGGATCAGCTTTTCTTCCCACTGATATTTGAGGATCGTCTGCGTTTCCGGCGGCCAGGACGAGACGACCCAGTTCGGCATGGAGTCACCGGCGCTGCCGGCCGGTAGGCCGCTCATGGTGCAGACGGTGCGGATGCCCATCTCGCCGGCGACGCGGATGGTGTCCTTCAGCCCCTCGCCCTGGGCCTTGTCGGTGGGATGCAACGGATTGCCGTTTGCGTTCAGGCTGATGATCTCCAGCCCGCGTTCCTCGAACGCCCCTGTGAAGCGCTTCTGCGCTTGCCTGTCGCCGAGCATCGAGGAAAGCGGGAAATGCGGAGCGGTCGACCAGCCGCAGGTGTTCACCTCGATGCCTGATACGCCCATGCGCTTTGCATGGTCGAGCACCGCGTCGAACGGCAGGCTGCCGAGACTGTCTGAAACGAAACCCAGTTTCACGCGTAGAACTCCGGCTTGGCGATCATTTGGACTGGAACCCGGCGGCCTTCCTTCAGCGCCGTCACGCCAGCCTCGGCGACGATTGCGGCGCAGTAGCCGTCCCAGCAATCCGAGGCGGTCGCGGGGAACTCGCCGGTCAAGACGAAGCGAAGGAAGTCACGGTTCTGGCGGCGGTAGGCATCGTAGTAGCGCGTCCGCCAGTCGGCGTCGTAGCCGGTGCTCTGGGCAAGCGCGGAATCGACGCGGGTATAGGCAACATTGTTGGTCGCCACGGCGCCGCGCTCGCCGATCAGCTCGGCACGGACATCATAGCCATAGGCCGCATTGTTATTGATCTCGATGTTGACGAGCTGGCCATCGACCGTCTCCAGCACCATCACGACCGGCGCGACACGCGCGTCCGAACGGCGCGGCTGGAAGGCGGAAATGGCGGCATATTCGGTGCCAAGCACGTAACGCACGACGTCGAATTCGTGCGGGGCGGAATTGGTGATGGCCATGGCGCCGGTGAAATCGGCCGCCGGCGTTTCGACGTTGCGGTGGAAATTGTGCATCATCAGCGCGCGGCCGAGATGGCCGTCGTCCAGCGCCCGCTTCATCTCCTGGTAGGAACGATCGTAGCGCCGCATGAAGCCGAGCTGGACGAATTTCGCGCCTGCCTTCTGTTCCGCTTCCATCACAGCGAAGCAGTCAGCCGAAGATTGCGACAGAGGCTTTTCGCATAGAACGCGCTTGCCGGCGGCAATGCAGGCGATCGAGAGCGGCGCATGCGTGAAGTCCGGACTCGCAACGATCACGGCGTCCACGTCCCGCCGGGCGATGGTGCCCCGGGGGTCGATCGCAATATCGACGGCTCCATGCGCATCGGCGACCCGACGAGCGCGCTGCTCATCCATGTCGCAGACCAGTTGAAGGGTCGCGCCGGGCAGTTCCTCGGCGACTATCTTGGCGTGATCCGCGCCCATCAGGCCGGCGCCGATCACCGCAATGCGGATTGTCATTTTTGCCTTCTTCTTGTTTTCGAACTTGCAAACGGCGACGTGGAGGCGTGCCAGGCTGAAACCTCCTCAGGAAGAGTTTACTGAGCGGCTGGACCCTCCAGCACCTTGGCAGGCGGCGGATGCCCCTGATGGGTTTCCATATAACCCTCGACCTGGGCTTCGAGGTCGGCCATGGTCTCGCCGCCGGCCATCAGATCCGTGATCTCCTCGCGGGACTTTTCCCCTCTGCGGAAATCGGCCGCGATGGCGCCGCGGATCAGCACCGCGAAATGGTCGCCAACGGTCATGGCATGCATGACCTGGTGGGTGATAAACACCACCGCCAGGCCGCGCTTCTTGGCTTCATTGACGATGCGCAGCACGTGCGAGGCCTGCTTGACGCCAAGCGCTGCGGTCGGCTCGTCCAGGATCAGCACGCGCGCTCCAAAATACACGGCACGCGCAATGGCGAGCGACTGGCGCTCGCCGCCCGACAGGCCGCCGACCAGGCGGTCGCCGTCGTCGATGCGGGTGATGCCGAAATCCCGCACCGCCTTCACGGCGATCTCGTTGGCGCGCTTGCGGTCGTAGATCCGGAACGGTCCCCAGCCTTTGGTCGGCTCGACGCCGACGAAGAATGACCGGCCTATGCTCATCAGCGGGAACGTGCCGCCGAACTGGTGCACCGTGGCGATGCCGCGTCCCTGCGCGTCGCTCGGCCCGGTGAAAGTCACGGGCTGACCATCCATCAGGATCTCGCCGCTCGTTGGCTTGTGGACACCGGCCAAGGTCTTGATGAGCGTGGATTTGCCGGCGCCGTTGTCGCCGAGCAGGCAGAGCACTTCGCCAGCGCGCACCCTCAGCGAAATATCGTGCAGCACGTCGATTGGCCCGAAGGACTTGTTGACGTTTCTCAATTCGAGAATGGCAGGTTTGTCGTTCATGGCGTGCTCATCCCTTCACATGGGGACCGGCCTGGCCGGCACGGTTGAGTTGTCATGGGTTTGCTGGCTCCCGTGGCAGGGTTCGCTGGCGCCGCGGTCGGAAGTACAGAGCCAGGTCGCGAAACGACTGGTTCATCAGCACGGCCGCCAGGAGCATCACACCGATGATCAGGTTCGACCAGTTTCGGTCGATCTGGGTGAAGTAGATGCCCTGGCTGACGATGGCGAAGGTGACGGTGCCGACGAAGATGCCGAGGACGGACCCGAAACCGCCGGTCAAAAGCACGCCGCCGACCACCACGGACACGATGGCGTTGAAGATGAAGTTCATGCCGCCGGAGACCTGGGCGGAATTGAACAGGATCGCCTGGCACATGCCGACAAAGGTGGCGCTGACTGCGGACAACACGAACAGTGCGATCGTCATCCGGTTCGTCGGAATGCCGGCGTTGCGAGCGCTGACCTTGTCGCCGCCCATGGCGAACAGCCAATTGCCATAGCGGGTCTTGTGCAGGACGAAGCCCATGACGACGGCGAACGCGACCCACCAGACGATGATGACCTGGTGACTGCCGCCGATCAGCTGGCCGAACAGGAACTTGGCCCAGTCTGGCGCGGTCAGCGCCACGCTGGCATTCCCGGTCAGAAGTACCGAGCCACTGAGCACCACGCCCTGCATGGCGACAAGCGTGGCGAGCGTGATGATAAGCGATGGCACCGAGGTGCGGATCGTCAGCAGGCCGTTGACCAGGCCGACTGCCACGCCGACTGTCAGCGCCCCCGCGATGCCGACCGTTATGGGCAGCCCGTAGTAACCGGTGAGGATGGCGGTGGTCATCGAACCCGCCGGGATCAAAGCCCCGATAGAGATGTCGAGCTCGCCCGAGATCATCAGCAGCCCGACGGGAATCGCGACGATGCCGAGATTGGCGGCGAAGTTGACCCAACTCGCCGCGCCGACGAGGGTGCCCAAATTGGCGCCGCCGAACAGGACGAAGAACAGCACCACGCCGACGAGACTGAGGATGGAGCCGGCTTCGGGACGGCGCAGCAAGGACTTGATTGCGTCCATCACGACTGTCCTCCCTTCTTCGATGAATAGCTGAGCGCCAGCTGCCGGAAGGTGTCGTTGGTCAGCACCGCGATCAAAAGCAGCGCGCCGATGATGACGCTGCCGACATTGGGATCGAGGCTCGTGAAATAGATGCCCTGGTTCACGATCGAGAAGGTCAGCGTGCCGAACACGATGCCGACAATCGAGCCGAAGCCGCCGGTGAGCAGAACGCCGCCGATGACCACGCACATGATGGAATTGAAGATGAAGGACTGGCCGGCCAGAACCTGCGCGCTCTGATAGACCATCACCTCGCTGACGCCGACGAATGCGGCGCTGAAGCCGGAGAGCATGAACAGGCCGATGGTAAGCCGCTTGGTCGGAATGCCGACATTGCGCGCGCTCTCCTTGTCGCCGCCGAGCGCATAGATCCAGTTGCCTATCGGGGAGATGTGCAGGAACCAGAATAGACCGATGACGAACACCACCCACCACAGGATCGTGACCTGGAACATGCCACCGAGATAGTCGCCGAGGATTTGCTTAGTGAACGGATCCGGCACCAGCGAGACTCCGGTGCTGCCGGCGATCTTCACGGTGAGGCCCAGCGTCAATCCCATCGTGCCGAACATGGTGCCGATGGTGATGATGAGCGATGGGATTGTCGTCCTGGTCACGAGCAGGCCGTTGAGGAAGCCGACCGCGAGGCCCAGTCCAAGCGCTGCCGCTATGCCGAGCCAGTCGGTGAGCCCGTAGTGGCCCGAGACGATGGCAGCGGTGAGCGATGCCGCGGGGATCACCGCGCCGACAGAGATGTCCAGTTCGCCGGCAATCATCAGCAGCCCTATCGGCAGCGCGATGATCCCGATCTCGGAAGCGATGTTCAGCCAGCTGGCCGTGCCGGCCGCCGACAGAAAGCCACTTCCGCCGAAGAGTCCGAAGAACAGCAGAACCGCGACCATGCCGAGGAACGAGCCCGACTCCGGTCGCCGCGCCAGCCGGCCAAGGGCCAGTCGGGACTGCGTGTAGTCGGGGGCCGGAGTTGATGTGGATGCGACGGGATGTGCCATTAGGGTAATCCGCGAGCAGACGGCCGGCCGATGTGGGCCGCCGCAGAGTTAAAAAGGGCCGCCTGCCGTAAGGCAGGGCGGCCCAGGCGGGAGGAAACTATCGCGTCCCTGCTTTCACGCCGGCGATGGTGGCGTCGACGTTCGCCTTGTCGATGATGCCTGGCCCCGTGAGGATCTCGCGGGTGGGCACCGACAAGCCGTAGTTGACATGACCATTGAGGATCGCCACGGCGAGGTAGCCCTGCAGGTAACCCTGCTGGTCGATGGCGCAGTCCTGCTGGCCACCCTTGATGTTGTTGAGGATGGTTTCGTCGAAATTCATGCCGCACAGGTGCACTTTTCCGACCTTGCCTGCCTGGGTGATACCGTTCATGGCCGAGTTGGCATCGACGTTGCCGATGGTGAAGACGGCGTTCACGTCCTGGTGCTGCAGCAGATAGGCTTTGACCGCCTGGGCAACGGCCGTTGCCGAGCCGAAGGATGTCGCGGGCAATGGCAGCACGTCGGCTTCGCCGCCGCCTTTGGTCATCCCTTCCTTGAAGCCACCGCAGAAGGCCTCGATGTTGGCGGCGCCCGGCAGCGTGTTGATGCAGACGCCCTTCTTGTTGCCGGCCTTGGCCAGATACTCGCCGGCCGCGACGCCGCCCTTGTAGTCGTCGGAGCCGACATAGTTCATGGCGCCAAGACGATCGGCCGCTTTCAAGCCGCCGGCATTGTAGATGAGCAGCGGAATGCCGGCGTCCTTCACCGCCTTGAATGCGGGGTCCATCGCTTCCGGCACCCAGTCCGGACCGACGATGGCGTCGGCCTTCTGGTCGATGGCCTGGCGGATCAGCTCGGCGGCGTCCACGCCCAGATTGTCGTAGTTCTGCGGCCCGAGCCAGGTGACCTTGCCGCCTTGCGCTTCGACCACCTTGCCGGCGTCTTCGGCACCGCGCTTGACGATCGACCAGAACGGATCGTCAGGCTTGCCGCCGACAACGAATATATTGGCCGCGAGCGTCGCGCCGGTACTGATCCCGATAAGCACCGCGGTCGACACGAGTGTCTTGAAAAGCTTCATGGTCTTCCTCCCAATTTACCCCGTGGGGTTTCAACAAAAATCTTCCTGCCCCGGGCCCGCTCCTCACGGGCACAGTCGAAACAGCGTTTGGTTCGTTATTCCGCCGGCATCCCAGAGGCCGGATCCTTGCTGCCCTCCTGCCGGCCGCGCATCTTTTCCTTCTTCTTGCGGAAGCGGGCCTTCATGACCTCGTCGGCTTCCTTGCTGCCGTCGTGCCAGGTGCCGAACAGCTTATCGAGGGGCACCAGCCCATCGCCGCCGTAGTTCACCTCGAAATACTTGTGGTGCAGGTAGTGCACGTAGGAATGGCTATCGAGATTGACTTTGTCGGTGAGTTCGAAGGTCTCGAAACCGAGATGGCCGTTCACCGCGCCAAATCCTGCTCCGTGCAAAGTGAAGTAGGCGCAGACCGGGTTCGAAGGGATCAGCAGATGCAGCCAGGCTTCGGCATGATAGAGGAAGCCTTCGACCGGATGCATGGACAGCGACGACCACGGGCTCGGATTGATCGAATTGTGATGGACCGAATGCACCCATTTGTAGAGCGGCGGCCAATGGATCGCCCGATGCAGGAAGAAGAAATAGACCTCATGCACCGCCGGCGCGATGAGCACCAGGAATGACAGGTAGAGCCAGTTCGTCGTCCACGGCAGCCAGACCGCCCAGCTGTTGGCGTAGACCCACAGCATGACGATCTCGACCACTGTCCACAGCGGGATGACGACGAAAAACGAGCGGGTGAAATTGTCGATGTTCTGGCTTTGAAACCAGAACACGTCGGACGGTGCATCTGACGGAAATTTCGGATTGTATTTGAAGCGGTTCTGCTGTTTGCGCTGAACGTAATAGCGCAGCTCGAAGAAGCCGTAGAAAAGAAAAATTCCGGCAGCGTTCAGGCCATACAGCCACAGGTAGTTGAGCAGCGAGAAGCTGGCGAGGCTCTGCCAGCTCGGGATCAGCAGATTGACCCAGATGACCGACGTGGCGAGATGGAATGTGTTCCATGGCCAGAGAAATTCAGGAATCCAGGCCACGACCTTTTTTGCATTGAACGGGCGGTGCCAGATCGGCGCCGGCTCGGCCGGGCGATGCGGCGCCCAATTGCCGCGTTTGTCGCGCGTTCCATACTGAAGGTCATCCATCGTGACAGCGCCTCCCTGCCTGGATCCCATGTTTTCCAGGGGCCAAGATCATAATGTCTGCTTGACGTGATACATATCGAAAGCTTGATATGTGCAGAAGACCGAAATAGTATCAAAATGACAATTGTATCATTTAATCTCAATCACGATGATACGGCAGGCACTATGAAAAGGCCGACAATTCGCGATCTCGCCCTTGCGGCAGGGGTATCGGTAGCGACCGTGAATCGAATCCTGAGCGGCGCTGCGTCCGTTCGCCCGAAGACCGTCCAACGCGTCCAGAGCGCTGCCGAAGAGATAGGATTCTACGGCATCGGAGCGATTGACGACCGGGTCCGTCAGATATCGCCGCATTACCGGTTTGGTTTCTTGCTCCAGCAGTCGACCCGGGACCTTTACCAGTTGTTCGGGAAGGAGATCGTTGCCGCTTGTCGCGACCGCCGCGATGAAGTGATCGAGGCAGTGGTCGACTTTGTGGATCTGCTGACGCCTGAGACCATATCAAGCCGCCTCATTGCGCTTGGGGATTCATGCGACGCTGTCGCGGTCGTCGCCGCGGATCACCCGATCATCGGCCAGGCAATCCGTTCTCTCAAAGAGATGGGAAAGCCGGTGATTTCCTATATCACCGACCAATCCGCGCCGGAACGGGCGGCTTATGTCGGCACCGACAACTGGAAGCTGGGACGCACCGCGGCCTTCCTGATCACGCAAACGACGCAAGGCGCTGGCCGGATCGCTGTCTTCATCGGCAATCATCGCTATCAATGCCAGGATGTCTCGGACGCCAGCTTCCGCTCCTATTTGCGCGAGCACGCTCCACGGCTCACGGTTGAGGAGAGCCGCCCCACGCATGAGGAAGCGAGCGAGGCCTACCGTATGGTGGCCGAGTTGCTGAAGACGGCTGACGATCTCGTGGGAATTCTGATCGTCGGTGGCGGCATAACCGGCGTGCTTCGCGCGCTTCGAGAAGTGTCTGCCGAGAGACGGTCGGGTATCAAGGTGGTGTGCAGGGACATTGGCCCGGAGACCCGAAAAGGCTTGTCCGAAGGGCTGATCACTGCTGCCCTCTGCCACCCGCTTGAAGCGACCTCAGCTCTTCTGGTGCAGACGATGATCGACGTCGTCGGACCACAAGCGGCTTTCGCCACGCTCCAGCGGTCGATACCTTTCGAAATCGTGACGCCAGAGAATATCTGACGCGTATCTCGGTGAGCTAAGGCGGGACTTCCGCCTGTGCTTCTTTGCGCCGATGAGTACGACTTCGATCGATCCGGATCGAATTTCAAACCGAGTGACCGCCGCTTTCGTTGCCTTCGCACCCCGCCCTCACTAAAAGCGGAACCTTCGCCGACTGTTGATGATGCCACAAGGAGCGCCCATGCCAGAAGAAGCCGTCGACAACACCGATGCCCTGATCGAGCTCACCGCCGACGTCGTTTCAGCCTATGTCTCCAACAATCCGGTTCCGGTGGGCGAGCTGCCCGCCCTGATCGGCCAGGTGCATGCAGCACTGAAAGGAGTGACGGCCGGCCCCGCTCCGGAAAAACCGGCAGCTCTCAATCCAGCCGTGCCGATCCGGAAGTCGGTCACGCCGGATTACATCATCAGCCTGGAGGACGGGAAGAAGTTCAAGTCGCTGAAGCGCCATCTGTCGACCCACTACGGTCTCACGCCGGACGAATACCGTGCCAAATGGGGCTTGCCTTCTGACTATCCGATGGTCGCGCCAAATTACGCCGCCGCACGCTCGGCATTGGCCAAGACCATGGGCCTCGGCCGCAAACCGCAGGAGCCGGAATCGCCCACGCCTGCGAAGCGGACCCGCAAGAACGGCACAACCTGATTGGCAGCCGACGCTTGGCTTGGCGGGTCAAGCAGCGACCCAAGCCGAAGCCAAAGGGCGGGGAATTCCCGCCTTTTGCTTTGCTGTTTTTCCCGGGAAAAATCCTGAGATTTTTTAGTCGGTCCTGCGCCATTTATCGTGGGCTCTTGTCGAGCGGCCACCACTATCAGGTCTGAAGTTGCCTCACTCTACAAACTTCGCGTGCAGGGGTAGTGGACAGTGGTCAGCCTGCCTTGCTCAGACTGCCGGCGGAAGACTTGCCGGTGCGGCGGTCCTGCTCGATCTCATAGTTGATCTTCTGACCGTCAGCGAGGGTCCTGAGGCCCGCACGCTCGACAGCCGAAATGTGGACGAACACGTCCGGACCGCCGGCATCGGGCTGAATAAAGCCAAAACCCTTGGTGCTGTTGAACCACTTCACGGTTCCAGTCGCCATATATCGTATTCCTTCATAACACTTCAGAATGGCCTGACCAAAAGCCAAGCCGGTTTATATTGCGCCTGAAATAACGCAGCAAAATCGCCAAATCGCAAGGCCTTTGACCGCGAACCCAAAGAAGAACCAGGGTTGAACTCTCCGGGGGGCGAAGGCGTGTGCGCACGCGTTGTCCGCTCGAAGCGCCGCTCTTGTCGGCGAGCACCCGATAGCGACCATAAAAAGGCCCCGCCGCCCAAGGCGGGGCCAACTCCCTTTATCCAACAGCCGCTGCCTCCTCGACATCGGCCGCAGCCCCTTGCGGCGATGCCGAGCTCGCGATTGTAGCCTGCCACATCCGAAAGCGTGCAGGACCGAGCAAAGCTCTTGTCATTGTAAAGCGTCTGCAGGCGCGCTTCGTCGATCTTTGCGAGCTTGCCCTTGGCGATGGCGTCGCCGCCACCTTCTTGCCACGCGCTTTGCCAGAGGACGGCCATTACATGGGCGCGAACGCTCAGCTAAATCCCTGCTATGCGAGTTCACTATAGAGCGGCACGGTCGGAGCGTGGGCCTCGATCGCCTCCACGACGGTATCGGCGAGGGGAAGGTGGCCCTTCTCGGCCTGCCACGCCTGTCGAAACCGCTCGACGGTTTCGGCGGCGGTGGCGATGACGAGCTTTTCGGGCAGGAGTGCCTTGGCCGCCAGGTGGCGCAATTCATCGGCATCGAGCTCGGCCATTTTCTTTGTCCGAGAATAGTTGAGCGCAGCCGTATCTTCGCCCTTCATGTAGGGAATGGTCGACACCAGGTCGTAAGCCGGCGAAAGCGCGGCCGAACGCCGGTCCGGATAAATCAGCGACCAGTTCTTGAGATGCATGTCGCCATTGCCGATCAACGCGCTGAACACCAGCCGCCGGATAAACTCGATGGCCCCAGCGTCTCCCGCCTCCGTGCCGATGACGCGGGCGATGTTTGCGTAGCTCGCGCGCTTGTACTTGTCGTCCGGAAAGACCCCGAAGACCTGCGCGAAATCCTCGGTGTGAACGGGGCCGTCGGCGGTGCGGTCGAAACGGCTGATCGCAAGCGCTTGCCCCTTCAACTCGCCGATGCCTTCTGGAATACCGGCGATCGCATCGAGATCGATCAGGTTGATGACGGGCACCTCCATACCGATCATCCCGGCGATCGTCATCATCGAGAACTCGTTTTCCGGAACGCCGGCGAACTGCTGGGAGGGGAGCTTGACGATCCAGGAGCCGCCGACGCCCTCGACGGGAATTGTGAGGCCGCCGCCCTTTCCGGCGTTCTCGAACGCGGAGAATTTCAGCTGCACGCCGGCGAGCGAAAAGCGCAAGGCGTTGGGCTTGGCATTCTCCGGCAGGGCCTGGTCGGCACCCGGCGGCAAGGCCTCGCCGGCGGCAGGATGGATCGACAACGCGCCTGGGAGATCGAGGCCCAACACCCAGAGGAGGAAAAATTCCCGCTGCTGGTTCACGCCTGCTCGCTCGGCGAGATAGCGCCGCATGCTTCCCTCGGGCAGCAGGTTCGAGAAAAACGGCGGCACAACGCGCTGCGTCGGGCGAATTTTGGTAATGAGGCCGCCCAGATCGTCCTTGAACGAAAGACTGAGGGTGGGCCGATCCGGGTTCTCGACGTAGGCTTCGTTGAAGGCAAAGATCGTCCGGTCTCCCTGCAGATGGGTCAGCGTACCGATCGGCTGGTTGTAGAACCGTACGTCGAGAACCGAGACGTCAGGCATCGTCGCCTCCGTCATCCAGCGAATAGGCCGGCCTCGGCTCGGGGGTAGCGCGATGGGCGATGGAATTGCGCAATCGCTGCAGGTTCTGCGCGATGTCACGGACGATGGGCGCCGCTTGGTCGCTGGCCTGGTAGCGCTCGAGACGGGCAATCAGTTCGCGCACCAGCTGCATCTCCTGATCCTCGAGGCTCACTCGGCGTAGGAATCGCAGTGTCTCCTCGATGCGATCAAGGTCGGCCGAGCTTCCGTAGAGGTGCTTCATTTTCTTGACTAGGCGCTCGGCGCGGGCAAAGCGCTTGTCGTTCGGCTGACCGGCATGAATATGCATGTCCGGCGTCGCCTGGACCTTAATTAGGCCCAGTACGGCGGACACGAGCTTCTTCGGCACGAGCATGACCTCGAGATCGAGCGCGCGGGTCAAGTCGACGAAGCTCGACAACCCCGGCTCCATCTTGCCGCTCTCGATTTGGGAGATATGGCTTTGCGTCAGTCCGGCCCGCTCACTGAGAGCTCGTTGGCTGACGCCGGAGGCTTCTCGGATTTCGCGTGCTTGCGCGACCAGGTTTTCACTCTGATAGGCCATGATATACAATCCAGATCAAGAGATCAGCTGCGATCAGGATGCTATATCTAAACGGTGGCGCGCTGCTCGTCAACGTCTTGATATAGAAAACTGATAATAGTGACGTTACGATATAAAAATATGTATCTCGGGAGGGCGGCAGAAGTGGATCATCCTATCCCAAGCAGCCGCAATCACCACGCAGCCTCCTACCGACTGGACCACGTCAAAACTCTCCGAGAAGGCTCCAGGCCCCCACGGGCAACCACCGGCTGGATCAGCGAGGTAAGTGGGAAAAGGACGGTCATGCCTTGGCCTCCCAGGTGGCAAATCCCGGCGAGCGCGAGGACGACAGCCCACGCTGCAAGCGTAAAGACACCAGCGACGGTTCAGGGCCCGCCCAGACAGCGGCCACCTTTGCGGCTCAGCGAAATGATCGGTTTTCAGTGGCGTCGATATCGCTGGCAGCATCAATCTTGGTGACAATCCTGCGGTGAAAATATTTTATGTAATTACGCCTTATGCTTCCAATCGCCTCCCGGTCATTTTCCATAAGAGCCGTCAAGAGTTCCGCAATTTCGGAGCATAATAACCGGACGGCGTCGGCCCATATCGCTCTGGATACATCGTACCACGTCCTTGCCGCTTGGAAGTAAAGATTATGCCAAACTTCAATAAAAGCTGGGTTTAGTATTAAACTGACTGCGGAAGTCTTCAAGTTGTCGAGGGATCCGGGTCATCTCAGAAACGGCAACACGCTCTGCGGCGATCCGCAATCTGACCCGGCTCAATATGTCGTGTTCCTCGAAAGATCGACGTTCGGGGTCTCCTCTCCGCTGCTTGGAATGGCCGTCTTTGGATCAAAAGAAGTCCCACACGACATCAATAGCAAAAGCCTCTGCGGCACTTTCAGCTATTCTACCGACTGAACCCGCCCCAGTTCGTTGCCGCAGGTCTGGGCATTTCAAGCAGCAACACCTTTGCCGCTCGGCGATTTGCATCTTTTCCGGTCGAAGTCCGCACCTTTTGGCCAAGCGCCCTCTATCATTACCTCCTGTCCTGGCAAAAGGGCCGGCGGCTTTGCACACTGCTTCAGGAGGCAGTGAATGTGCTCGTAAAGTGCGCGCACGACGCGCCGGAACGTCCTGAATTGTAAAGGGTGCAACATCCTGCCATTCGAGAAGTGCAGGCGGCTGAGACAGCGCGATTGCGACGACACAAAGAAAGCTGCCCAGCTTGGCTGCGCCCGCAAACAACCCGGACGATGCCAGGCTACAGCAAACTTCCGAAACCCACGGGCATTTACCAGAACAGATTTGCTATCTTGCGCTAATATTTGCTTTGAGAGATGCTGGCCTCAGCCGTGGGAGGGCTGGGGGTATGAAAATAAAGGTGTTGCCGGCACTTTGTGCCGCTGCCGCGCTATGCGGCTGTCAAACTAGCAATCAAGCAGACTATGTTCAGATCGGGTATGGGCCGAGTTTCGATGTCGCCCATGCACAATGCGAACTTCAGAAAAGGTCGGTGGACCAAGGCTATATTGCGATTGGGTCGCCGGGGTTTGTTGCCGGTGCCGGGATTGGCAATGCTATCGGCAATGCGATCGCTGAAGATGATTTCATGAGGAATTGTCTCATCATCAGCGGCTGGAAGCGTGCGCCGCATGGACAAGCCGGCGCGGCAGCAGCGTCGGTCGCTACCGGTGCACCGCCTACACCCTATGGGATCGCACGCGCGCCTGGCAGCTGGATCAACACCGCGTTGTTGGACTGGTCGGATGCGAACAACAAATGCGTTGCTGGTGACAAGGCGGCTTGCGCCACACGAGCGAAACTTGGAGCGAAGCTGAAATCAGCCGGCATTAATCCCTCCCCGGTTTAAGGCGGGAACGACGTTATGCGAAGGGAGATCTCGGTGTGCGTCCTCATCGTGGCATCGAGCGTTAGCGGCTGCGCGGCCGACTATCTCAACAACTACGACACCGTGACGTTGGCGGCAGGCGACTCCACGCGCCAGAACCAACTTCTCCAGACGGTCGACCCGTTCAATCCCAACAGCAACAACACGAAGATCGAGGGCGACGGGCAGCGGATGACGGCTGTCGTTCAAAGATACCGCGGAACGCCGCAGCCGGCATCTGCCTTCCCAAACAACGGCGCCGATCTGGACTGCGCCGGGGGTAGGGGCAACAACCCCGTCGTCCAGGGACCTGTCTCGGTCGGCCAGTCCGATCCCAACCGCCTTGACCGTGATCATGATGGCGTGGGATGCGAGAGGTAGGTAGCAAAATGAAATTCGGGATCCGCAGACCAAGTATCAAACGCAGCCTGGCGGCCAGAACATCCGTTAAGCGTATGGTTAAGCACAGTTTCGGCCTCAAAGCCCCGCGCGGTATGGGATGGGTTACCGACCCTAAGCGAGCCGCTTACAATCGGGTCTACGACCGCACCACCGTCGGCTTCTGGAGCCTGCTCAAAAAGCTGTTTGGCGGCAGATGAAGCAGTTCGGCGCCAAGCGCTCTCGTGCCAGCCGTTGGCAAAGCGTGCCGCTCCGCCTCGTGCTGGTAACTGTGGCGGCGGCTTCCGCCCTGGTGACGCAGTTTGTTATGCATAACACCGGCTCGCTGCCAGAGATCAATCTGCAAAACCTGATCAAGCCGAAGCCAGTCGCGATTGGTGGGGTCGCCTCGGTCATCGATGGCGATACCATCGAGGTGCATGGTCAACGAATACGTCTCAACGGGATCGACGCGCCGGAGAGCCGCCAGTACTGCGACGATGCGAAGGGGTTCGAATATCCCTGCGGCCGGCGTTCCGCCCAAGCCTTGGATGAGTTCCTGGCTGCCTCCAGGCCGGTTCATTGCTCATTCGTTACGTGGGATCGCTACGGGCGCTTTGTCGGAGATTGCACCCGATCCGACGGCGCCAACGTGGCGGCGTGGATGGTCGAGCATGGCCAAGCTCTCGATTGGCCGAAGTACAGTCGCGGCGAATATGCACGGCAACAATCGAAGGCCAGTGCTGCGAGGGTCGGTTTATGGGTGGGGTCTTTTCAAGCGCCGTGGGACTGGCGAGCGCAACATAGTGGCGACGGGCCAACGACTGCACCGCTTTCAGTTTTCGGGAGCGGAAATGCCGGCTGCAATATCAAGGGCAATATATCAGCTGAGGGCGAACGCATTTATCATATGCCGGGACAAAAATATTATAGCGTCACCCTGATTAGCCCGGCCAAGGGGGAAAGGTGGTTCTGCTCGGAAGCCGAGGCTGTCGCAGCCGGTTGGCGAAGGTCAAAGCGGTAGAGTTTCTCTGCAGGACGGAAACCCCTCTTTGGGACGTCGAGCTCGGTTCCTGCGCGAAAACAATGCGACGGACCTCCGCACTCGGGCTCTTGAAGTAGGCCCCTTCAATCGCGTTTCGATCAGCCGAGAAAGCGGCCAAACGAAGCCATCTCTGAGGGCTCTGTTTGCCGGCTTGTTCGACGGGAACGCAACTCGTCGGGATCATAGTAACGATATTTCCAACTTGTGGGCCGCTTGTCCCGTTTCAGAAAATTTCCTGATGCAAGCCCAGCAATTAAATGGCAGGGTAAAATGGGAAAGTAAAAAGGCGGGGGCGCCGAGTGAATTCAAGCATGAGCCAAAAGCTGGCCAGCTACGGCCAGTGGACATACCGTGGCGCTTGGGCGCTTGAAATTACAGCATCCATTATCGGATTGGCCACCGGCTTGGCTTTGGGTGTTCAAGCTTTCGAAGCTAGCCAATCAGCCACGGCAATGGACTTGGTTCTCGCGAGCGCTCCGTTCTTCATTGTCTCGATTGCCGAACTCACCAAGATCCCGATCGCAACGCTTCTGTACAGCGCGTCCTGGTTCTGGAAGCCTGTGCTTTTGATCTTCCTGCTCCTGCTTGCTGGCATCACTTTCGAAACTGTGCTGCTTGGCCTGGAGCGCGCCGGCACTCTTCGTGAACTGCAGTACGAGGAGATCGCTGACGAGATCGACACTCTCACCCGGGAAAACGCAAAGCTGGCAGCCTCGGACGAAGCGGCAAAACAGACGGATCAAGTTGCCAAAGCAAAGGCCGATCTTGAGGAGGTGGGCACGCTTGCCGACAACGCGCGAAAGGAAATTCAATCACGCATCGGGGATGTCGACGCGGAACTACAGGCAACCACGGCACTGACGCCCGAGGCAGCAAAGGCAAGAGAACAGCTTAAGGATCAGGAGCAAAGGCGCACGGACCTAGTTGCCGAAAGAGACACAAGGGTCAAGCAAGCGGTCGAGGAATTTGAGCGGCAAAGAGACAGTTACGTCGAACGGATCAAAGACGCCAGGGTAAGCGGCGACGCGGCTTCAGCGAAGCGCTGGGAAGACGAGATCGGAAAGCTCGCTAATCCCCGCACGAAGACGGAGTCAAAGTACGACCCGCAGATTCAGAGCCTTGATGAGCAGATCGCGGCTGCCCGCGCTGAGTTCGACCGGCTGAGGCTACAAAGCCCCAAGATGACCGATGAACAGAAGCAGATGCTGCAAAATCGGCGTGCGGATCTGGAGAAGTCACTGGACGAGATTTCGGCCGATTGGGAACGACGGCTTTCTCAAGCGCGAGAAGACCTTTCCGCGGCACAGACCGCCGAAGCGGCCGAAGGAAAGGCGCTTGCAGCAAACCAGGCGAGACGCGACGGAATAGCAAAACAGCTCAACGAGCTTGAGAAGAGGCGAATTCCGCTGGCTCGGACTGACCAGATCCGGCGAATTGCAGCGCGGTGGTACAGCGAGAAGCCTGAACAGGTAAGCGAGGGCGAGGCAGGAAAGATAGCGGCCATTTGGTTTGGCTCGCTTGCGGTCATCGCCGGCCTTGCCGGACCGATCACCGCGATGGTGGCTCTCGGTTTGCAGCGCATCGCTGCACAGGCTGAATCTCGTTCCGAGAACCGGTTGTCGCGTCTGGTCAGGCGGCTGCTTCTAGGATGGCGCTGGCGCCGAGTGCGAACTGTCAAAGTCCCGGTCGAAGTGCCGGTGGACAGGGAGGTGGAAAAGCGCGTCGAGGTCCCCGTCGAAAAAGTGGTGAAGGAGATTCTCTATGTTCCTGTCCTCACCGACGATCCGGACGCGCTGCGCAAAGCACTGAACGAGGATTTGCCGGCCGAGGTCGTGGATCTCGTCAAGGTAGCAGCAAAGGGCGGTCGCAAACGTGCTGGTCCGGCATAACACTGCACTCCTCGAAAAGGCGGTCGACCTAGTCGTCAAGCAAGCGGCCATTCCCACTCTGGAGGCTGAAGCTGCAGCCTACGACAGGATGGCCCGCGCTAATGCCTTCCGCAGGATGATGACGGGCGCAGCCGTGGCGGTTGCTGCGGTCGGCATTGGTTATGGAGCGGCACTGTTCTTCGGGCGTGAGATCAGACCGCCTGTCGCGCCTGATAAGCCGATCGAGAAGCGCACCGACAGACTCGATCCATCCGACACGACCACGCAGCCCAAGTCGGACCGGGCCAATCCCCCTAAGGAAGCGAAGCCGGTCGATCCTCCACCGGTACCGCTGCCCAGCAAGCCTGATAAGGTGACCGAGGATTTCAACAAGTTTCTTACGAAGGAGGTCGACTTCGGTGGTGCTCACTGGACGCTCACATCGGGGCACTACTTCACCGAAGAGAACGATCCCACTTGGGATCGGGCTTGGTGCTATACGCGTCGGCTTGTGAACGGCGTCGATGTCAACACAGACCTTGTAAACCGGGTGACGCCAACGGCGACGCCCCAGGCGCCCATTGCGCCGCCAGCGACACTCGCATCGGTTGGGTTGAACGACGATTCCGCCAGGGAGCTTGCTTCGAAATGTGCGTGGCTCGATGGCAGGACTTTCAACGCCGCAGACTTCGAGCTCCCATCTGGACGAGCCGAAGCGGCCAAGAAACTCATCGCGCAAGATGGTTGGGACGCCATGGGCTTCGACCTTCCAGGAATGCCGCTCATGAACCTGTCATTCGATCAGTGCCAGACCAGATGCGAAGGTGACGAACAATGTCAGGCCATCACCTACGACAAGAAGCATTCCGCGTGCTTCCTGAAAAGCGACGCCTCGATCCTGGTCAGAGCTCCGGACGCCGCCATGGCAGCAAAACCCGCGGTCGCGAGCAAAGTCCAGTATTCCAGCCTCATCTTCTACAAGAATACGGTGGTCGTAGGCGATTCCTATTCGAACGAGCCCAGCAACTATGCCAATTGCGTGACCGCGTGCGCCGTGGACCAGAAATGTATGGGCTTCAATTTCGATGGTCCAAACAACATGTGTTCAATGCTGGACCAGGTGTCCTCGCTATCTGTCTTCAAGGGCGTGGCCTCGGGAACGAAGGCCGCAGGCAATCAATGATCGGGCGCGTGACTAAGTTGTATGCGGCGCCATTGGCTGAGCTACTTCAGTGCTCGAAAAAACCGACCCGCTTTGGATGGGGGCGGAGAGTTTAGCTGTGATCGCACCTTGCAAGCTTGGGCCGGAAGCTGACTGGCGGCTTTTGGGTTCGTACCGAAGGATTGCATCTGTTCAATATACTGCAACCAACGTCATACATTTAATGCTTATGAAAGACAGGCAAGTGAACTTAACATTATTGCAACTAGGAAAATATGACAACAATTCGCACGTCGTTTTTTTGATGAAAAAATGCACGGTAAGATATAGACGTCGATATTGCTAACTTTTTGCTGACGAAATGACCAGAACGTTCCTTCACAATTTTGAACCACTGGCAGATAGTCCTGTCACGGGCCCGACCGTCGACTTCGACGTCTCGGAGATCGAGGACGCCGGGATTCGCGAAGTGTTGCAGACGCCAGGGGCTGCATATGGCGCGTGGTCCATCCTGGACGCGCTGTTGACGCCAACCGGCGCGGGCACACCCTTCATCTTCCGGGAACCGCTCGGACAGGCCCGCGAATTGAAGGTCGCGTTATCCGGCCTGTTCGGCCGCTTCGTGGCCCGCGCCTATCTCGAACGCTACTTCAACCTTTCGATCTTCGCGCATCTCGGCAGCCGCATCATCGACCTCGATCGCCGCCGACAGGTCAAAGTCACGCGCTTGTCCCGTGGCGACCTGCCCGACTGGATCGCCTGCGCGTCCGACCTGTCCTCCTTGACCGTGGCCGAGGCGAAGGGCTGCCATGACAATGGCGGCCCGGCCAAAGCATTGAACCGCGCCTGGCTCAGGCCGGACGAATAGATATCACCGCCGGAGGCAGCAAGGTCACAGTGAAGCGCATCGCCATCGCGACCCGCTGGGGGATGGCGGCGCCAAGTCCGACCGACGCCCACCTCTCGGTCCGCGATCCGGTCGATGAAGGCGAGCCGATCAAACCGAAGGAGAAAGACGCGCTCTTCATCGGGCTTCTCCGCCTACATATCGCCAATCTCATCAAATCGCTCGGGCACGCCGAGCTCGCCAGCGCCCTCCGCGGCCTCACGCACCAGCCCTTCGCGCGAAGGCTCCAAGGGGACATCCAACGCGCCCGGACATTGCTGGATGCTGTGCCGGTAAGAGAAGTGGAAAAAGCCACGGCCATTGGTGGACTGGTCGGAGGGATCGTCACCCGTGCCGGGCCCGTCACCGACACGGACGTCGCGCCCGCCGATCAGGAGGCGCTCGCTCGCCTCAACCTTCGGCCGGCCTTCGTCGGCATCGAGCGCGATCTCATCCGAGCCGTTATCGACGCGGAGCTGCAAACCGTTCGTACCCGCCTGACGCAGATAGTAGGCGCGGATCAATTTGCGCGACCGGATCGCGCCGGCGGCTGGATCATCCCGCTTGGTGAGGAGCGCCGCATCATCGGCAGCACCTGAACCAGCGGCCACCGAACATAGGCATCAATGGGAAACAGCGGCACGATCAGGGGGCGAAACAATGGATGCGCAGGAGAACGATCTCTCGAATGAGGCAGCAGCGCTCGCCGACATCCTCAAATGGTCAGCGGAGCTACCGGCTTGGCAGCGCGATGCGCTCCGGCGGCTGTGCGGCCAAACCAAGTTGGAAGCAGCCGACATCACAGCCCTCGTCGGCATCTGCAAAGGCGACGCCGCAGGCGTGCCGCTCGACGCGAGCCATGTCAGGGATCCCGCAGCCAGCCACGCCGTAGTCAGCCTCGGCGCCCTCTACGGCCTCTCGCATGTCAACGCGCTGGCGCCGGGCGAGCGCTTGTCCTTCGGCAAATCGGGCCTCACCGTCATTTACGGCGACAACGGCGCCGGCAAATCCGGCTATGCCCGCGTCCTGAAGCAACTTTGCCGCGCGCGCTCACCGAAGGGCGACGCAATCCTTCCGAATATCTATGCGGCCTCATCGGGCACGCCGTCCGCCAGCGTCGACTTCTTCATGGGCGGACAGAAGCGAAGCACATCCTGGACCCAGGGCTCGGCACCTGATCCGATGCTGTCCGCCGTCAGTGTCTTCGACTCGCGCACCGCCAACGTCCATGTGGAGAACACCAACGATCTGGCCTATACGCCGCAGCCGCTCCGGATCCTCGCCGGCCTCGCGCAGGCATGCCAGGATGTGAAGACCAAACTGGCCGCCGAGATAAAGGTGCTCCAGGAGCAAACACCTGCGATCCTGTCGAAGCTCGAATGCAAGCCGGACACGCCGGTCGGCAAGCTGATCACCGGCCTGTCGGGCAGGACCAAGCCGGAATCGGTCGAGAAGTTCGCCGGCCTGACGACAGAGGAAGAGGCCCGGCTCCAAACGCTCAACACTGACCTGGCCAGCGACCCTGCGCGCACGGTCCGCCAGCTCCAGGGTCAGGAAACCCGCATCAAATCGGCGATCGAGCAGCTCGAGCGGCTGATGGCCGCCACCACGGACGAGAGCCGGGCAGCATTACGCGATGCCCATACACACCTGGCAACCGCGCGCTCCGCCGCCGCGGCGGCCTCGGCCGACCTGTTCGCCGATGAGCCGCTGCCGGACATCGGTTCAGACGTCTGGAAGGCTCTGTGGGAGGCGGCCCGGGATTATTCCCGCGCATCCGCCTATCCCGACCGGCCGTTTCCCGTGACCGGGACTGGAACCCATTGCGTTCTTTGCCAGCAGCCGCTCAGCGACGAAGCCTCGAACCGGCTCAGCAGCTTCGAGGCTTTCGTGAAAGACGAGAGCAGGCGCCGTGAGCAGGAAGCCGCAGACGCCTATGACAAGAAGCTCGAAGAGGTCTCGTCGCAAGCCATCTCGATGAAGTATCTTGCCGCGATCGTCACGACGATCCGCGATGATATCGGCCAGGAGGAAGTCGCAAGCACCCTTCGTCGCGAAATCCTCTATCTGGCTTGGCGGCTGCGCGCCATTCTGCGTACCCACAATCTCGCGGTCCTGCCGGATCTTCCGCCCGCAGCCACCATCTCGCTCGATCTGCTGCGCACGACCCTCAGCGGCATCGCCACGCGCATCGAGGGCCTGCAGTCGGAAGCCAGCTCCCCGCAACGTGTCGCGCTCATCGCCGAGCGCGACGGCCTTGCAGATCGCAAATGGCTCGGCGTGGTGAAAGCCGATGTGCTCGCCCAGATTGAGCGGCTCGAGGCTACCGAAGCGATCGAGAAAGCCAGCAAGGATACGGCGACCAACAAGATCACGACCCAGAGCGCGCGTATCGCCCAAGCGCTGGTCACGAATCGCCTGCGTGCGAGCTTTGCGAAAGAGGTCGACAAGCTCGGCGTTGCCGGTCTCGCGATAGAACTCCAGCAAGCAAAGACCAGCGCCGGCGTCCCATTCTTCCAGGTCCGGCTCATGAACAAGCCGAGCGAGCCGGTCGGCAAGGTGCTGAGCGAAGGTGAGCATCGCTGCGTTGCGCTCGCTGCCTTTCTCGCCGAGCTGTCGACCATCGATGCGCAGTCGGCGATCGTGTTCGACGATCCCGTCTCCTCGCTCGACCATTTGCACCGCGACAACGTCGCCGCGCGGCTGGCCGAGGCCGGGCGGACCCGCCAGGTGATCGTATTCACCCACGACATGGCGTTCCTGCTTCTCCTCGACGAAGCCTGTCGGCCGACCAAGGACCGGGACGCGACGCCGGTGGCCTACCGCCTGATCAGCCGCGGCCCCGACAATGCGGGCTATTGCCATCAGGACCCACCCGCCAACGTCATGCCGCTCGACAAAGTGATCGACGGAATGAGGGCGCACCTCGCCAACGTCAAAATCCATCACGAACGCGGCGACCAGGCAAAATGGCTGCGCGAGGTGACGTCCTTCCAGGACCAGCTCCGCACGACCTGGGAGCGCGCCGTCGAGGAGGTTGTCGGATCGGTGCTCCGCCGCCTGTCGCGCAAGGTCGACACGACGGGCCTCATCAAGCTCACCGTGCTGACCGACGCCGATTGCACCGCCATGCGTGAGGCGTTCGGACGTTGCTCGGCCCTGCTTCACAGCCAGCCTGGGGAAATCAATCCGCGCTTGCCCGCACCGTCGGCGGTCGAAAGCGAGATCGACGCGCTGGAGAATTGGATCGCCGATATTCGAACCCGGCAGGAGGCGGCCGCATGATGATCAATCTTCAGGCCACGCGGCGTCGCGCCAGAGGCGGCCCTTCATGGTGAAATGGTCCGAGCTGAACGGGCGTCCGATGTCGTCCTGGCCGTCTGGCCCCGTTATCGTCCCTTGTTCGAGCGTTGGTTCATGCAAGAACTTATGAACAAGGGCGAGCTGGCGCCGATTTGGCGTGAGCGCATGGTACCTGGGGACAATGACACGGTCTTTGCCGACCACTATCCCAATCGCGAAGCTGCCATCGCGGCCGCCAACGCGCTCATCCAACCTTGCGGCAGGCGCTTTGCCGCGCCATCGCGACCGCTATGTCGAGATTCCATTCTCTCTTTACGACGGCGACCTTATGATCGGCTTGATAATCGGCTTGTTCGGAGAACTTCCCTACGAATGATGGGATTCAAATGGCTAGAAGGTTCGGAACGATGCGGGATGCGGCATCTTGCGGCTTTGCCCCTCAAACGGCAGGCGGCTGAGCCCCCGATGATCCGACCGTCCGAGGTGATACACCGAGGTGCGCCGCCTACCGGGTGTCAGTACAACGATGTGGTCATCGTCCGGGCCAAAAATAGACGGTCGGATACCGTGCCCTATTCAAAGTCTTAGCCGAACGCCCGCTTCTGGCGGGCGGCCGCAGCAAGGGTATGACCAAGATGTGGCGCGAAGCGGTCGTTGACAAGCAGCCGCCGCGAGCACGGGCCAACAACATGCCGTTTGAATTACCCGAGCTCGTGGATGGCGATGCTAGGAATGACCGTCTTGGCGATGTCGCATAGGTGCTGATGATGGGTCAGATAGATTACCTGGCCCACACTGGCCATCTCACCGAACAGGCGGAAAACCTCCTCCGACCGGAGATGATCGAAGGTCTCCATGATGTCGTCGGCGATGAACGGAACAGCCGGCCTGAGCTTGGCAAACTCGTAATATCCGGCGAGCCGTAGAGCCAGGTAGAGCTGAAAACGCGCGCCTTTCGACAAAGCGTCTGCGACCTTCGATTGGCCATCCCGCTGTGTCGCGATGAGGACCTCGCCGCCTTTTACCGGCTGGGTTGTCAAGCCTGTATACTGGCCCCGCGTGATCAGTGCGAAGGCGTCAGAGGCCTCGCTCATCATCCCAGAACGGTGACGTTCGCGATAGACCCGGAGCGCGCTCGCCGCCGACATCACACCAAGCTTCAACTCGATGTAACGGACAGCCTTATCCTCGATTTCGAGAAGGACGGTGCGGCGCTCGGCATCAATTCGGGCAACTGCGCTGTCGCCGCCGATCGCATCGAGCTTGTCGGTGGCCCGGGTTCTTCGGACGAGTTGCTGTTGCAGTGAGTCATCGAGGTCGGCGAGGCGTCTTTCTATTTCCGCCTTTTCAATTGCGAGCCCATCGAGATCGAGGCCCTCCAGCAATGACTGCGCCTGGATAAAGTCGTCCAAGGCTAGCTCGCTCGTCAAGCGTTCTTCAAGCTCGGCCACGGCACCCTGCAGGCCGTCTCGCTCGCGAAGCTGTTCATCGCGCTCTACGACCTCCGGCAAAGTTTTCACCGCAAAGGCATCGAGCACATCCAGCTTTGTCGTCTCGTGTGCCGCGAACTCAGCGTTTAGTGCCTCTCGAACGTCCTGCAACTTCTGAACGTCAAGGACGAGATTTGCTCTCGCCTCGTGGGCGCGCTCGGCTTGCTCGAGACGCTCTGTCAGCCTGACGCTCACCTGTTCCGGCGCCACGTCGCTTGCATGCCCGCCGGCCAGCGAACCAAGGTGGGCAACCCCTTCAGCAAATGCAGTCCTGTCCGCCTCCATCTTGCGGATGCGGATGCGCAAGGCCTCACGATCCTGCAGCGCCCTTGACAGCTCAGACAACTGATCGAGCACGCTGCCAAGCCCAGTCCCGGCAATGCCTTCTTCGAGCCAAGTGCCCTTCAGCGTTTCATTGACCTCGGCCTGCCATGCACCTTCTCGCCTCTCGGCAATTTCAACCGCGAGCCGCCTGGCGGCCAGCTCCTCTTCCTTCGCGGCGACGCTCCTCAGCGCTTCCGCTCGTTCCGCATCGACCTTTGCCTGCCTATCCAGAAAGCGGTCGGCGGCGACCACCAATGCCTCTAGAGCCTCACCAGCTTCCGGCTGGATTCCCACGCTTAGAAGAGCCGAGGCCAAACCGAGATTCACCCGCTCACCTTCGGCGGTTGCGCGTTCAATCCTTGCGCGTGCGAGCAGGATGTCATCCCAAGCGGCAAGCGCGTCAGCGCGCGCGGAAACGCGCTCCTCGAGAAGTCCGATCAGGAGGTCGAGCGACTGCGCCTGGCAATCCTCGAGCAAGGCACTGGCCATTCGCTTGATTTCAGCGAACGCCATTTCTGCGCGCTGGGCCACCCTGGCGAGTTGGAAGCTTACGCGCTCTATTGCCGCTTCGGTCTCGGCCGCCTTTTGTTTGATTGCGCGCAGATCAGCCAGTTCGCCCGCATGGGCCAATCGAGCCGCGCCGACATGATCGTCCTTGGCCAATGCTGCGACAAACACATCTGCAGTTTCGGCCTTGAGGTCCGCCCGGTGATTTCGCCAGGCCTCGTCTCGCTCACATCGAATGGCTGCGGCTGTGTCATCGTCGGCAAGATCGGCCGAGGCGCGGGCAGCAGCCAGCCGTGACGAAGTAGCTACCCGGTTTTGTTCATACTCAGCCAGACGCTCGGAGAAGACAGCTTTGTCCCTTTGAAGGTCAGCGGCCAGTGTTTTCCACGCAGCCATTTGCGTCGGTGGTGGAACCGATATTTTCGAAAGAGCGTCCGCATCTCCCGACCACGGCTGGAGTCGCCTCATCGCATCCGCCAGCTTTGTTTGCCGCTCGTCCTCGAACGCGCGCGCTTCTCTTATTTCGCGTGCGTGACTGCTGGCCTTCGCTTCCGACATGGCTGCCATCAGCCTGGCTCTGGCGGGCTCGGGCACCGCCCTCTCCTCGCCAACGCGACCTCGTGCAGCGTTGAGCCCATCGAGGGCGGCAGCGGCTTCATCGCGGGCCATCCGCAAGCTCGTCGTGATGCCGGAGCGTTGTTCGACCATGGTGCGAAGCGTACCGACCACAAAGGCCGGCAGGATGAGCCGGGACGGATCCTTTTCGGCCGATCTTCCGAGCGCGGCGAGACAGTTCGCCACCACCTGGTCGAGCATCTGGACTTCCATTTTGCGGGTCGGCAGATCCATGCCCGCGGACAGATAGCGCGCCTTGGGATCGGCGAGTCCTCGCACCCGTTCGGAGATCGCCAGGACAGCGTCGTCGACAACGATTGAGGCGGTCTTAGCCTTCGCGCGAACAATCTCGTCGGTATTTGCCTGGAGACGGGTTCTTAAGCGCGCGTCCTGATCGATCAATTCCGCGACGCTGCCACCCCAGGTTCTGGGAGGAGAGGGCATGTCCGGCAGATCAGCCAGTCTGCTCGCCTTGCGTTTGATTTCGGCCAGGAGCGGCGCGGCGCGTACATATCGGTCGATCGTGGCAAGCCGCGCCGATAACACCGAGCGTTCCGCGAGGCTGCGATCATAGTTATCCTGGGCTTCCACCCGTTCCGCCTCGAGCGCCTCGAAAGTCGAGGCCAGGGTGTCGATCGTCTCCTTCCGTGACTTGAGTTCCGCGAACCGCTTCTTCAGCAGCGCGACCTCGGTGGTCTGGGCCTGTTTTCGGTGAAGCCCATCTGCCTCCGTCTCCAGTGCGGCCAACACATCGCTGGCATGTCCCAGCCCGGCACTGGCCGTGAAGAGGAGCTTGCCGAGATCGCCACGCGATTCAAGGATCGCCTTGCCGCCCGCTTCCAGCGTCTCGTCATCCAGCGAGAACATGCTGCTGTAGGCCTCGCGGGACAAGCCCGCGAGGTGCGCCAAGATGGCAATTTCGCTCAGCGGCCTGCCTTCGGCGTCGTGCAGTGAGTTGCTGCGACTCTTGGTGCGTGAAACGGCAAGCGTCTGCGCCTCGAATTCGAGCAGCCCGCCGATGCGCATGGAGCTATATTCGTGCAGGAAATTGTAGCGGCTGCGCTCTTCGATGCCAAAGAGCAGATCAAGGTAGGCAGACAGCGCGGTCGATTTTCCGGCCTCATTCAAGCCGAAAACGATATGCAGATCGGGCCCTGAAACCGGCTTCTCTCCGAAGTCGATCGCCCTATCTGTGAACTTGCCGTAGCGCGTGAGATCGAGGCGTCGCAATCTCATCGCATTCCACCAGCCTTGAGCTTGGCAGCGACCACGTCGACCCCGCGGGCAAGCACATCATCGAGAAACAGTTCGAGCCCCGCTTCGTCCTTACCGGCGAAGCCGCGCGCATCTGGCGGCAGGTCGGCGATCGTCTTCAACACGAATTCTCGAGCTTCGGACCGAAATGCTTCTGACCCCGCGTTGTCGCGCATGGACTGCGCAAGCTCCAGTGTGGGATCGGCACCGCCTTCCAAATCCCCGATGCCGGGAGTCGAAAGGGCGAGTTCCACCTTCTCCACCCAGCTATTGCCCACCTGCTCGGCAGCCTGTTCGGCTTCTGCGACCAGCAAATCCCGGTCGCGGATCAGCGACCATGACAGCGCTGAAGTGCCCATCAGGCCAAGGCGGGCAACAAGGTAGCGCGATCTGGTAACCTCCCGGGATTGTTCCAGCCCCGCTCGGATGCGGACGATGGCCTCACTCCATTCCGACGCCCCAGTCAGATCGATGCTCACCCGCTCGAACTGCGCCACGCTCGTGAGCCTCTCCTCGATCTCGATAGAGCGGTCGTCGCGAATGCTCACCAGCGTCACCGACTTCTCGCCGGCCTCGTTGATATCCCTCCCCTGAGGGATTCCCGGCATCACGAGCGTGCTCGCACCGGAATACACCTGGCGAACGTGAATGTGGCCAAGCGCCCAATAGTCAAAGCCGTGGCCGTGCAGGTCGGCGACGCTGCAGGGTGCATAGACGTCATGCCCTGGCGAGCCGGCGAGGCTCGTATGCATAATGCCGATGTTTGCAGCTCCCTCCTGCGGACCTGCATATTTGGGCAGAAGGCTTTCTGGAGCTTTGGGACTGGCGAAACCGAGACCATGGAACGCGACATCCACCCCAGCGCCAGACTGGATCACGGATTGGGAGCGGCCGCCAAAAATGGTCACCGTGTCGGGCAACTCGAGCTGCTTCGTAATCCGCGACATGGCGTCGTGGTTGCCGCGGATCAGGTAGACCCTGACGCCAGCTTCATGGAGACGCGTCATCTGGGATGCCAGAAAGCGCGCCGTCTTCATTGAGGTCTGGTCGCCATCGTAAAGATCGCCGGCGATCACAAGCGCATCGACACCCTCCGCCAAGCACAGATCCACAATCGCGGTGAATGCCTGGCGGCTGGCATCTCCGACCAGCTCGGCAAGCTCGGGACTGCGCAGCGCAAGCGAGCGCAGTGGCGAATCGAGATGGATGTCGGCCGTATGGATAAATCGAAATGCCATTTGGGGCGCTCTCCAGGGCCGAACCGAAGCTCAGGCCATTTCTGTCGAGTTCCAAGCCGCCCAAACCGTATGACTGCGACCAGGTCAAAGCCTCGGTAGCAAAGTCCGACAGCGTTGGGCAACGGGAGGCCGGCTAGATACGGTGGCCCACGATTCTCGGGAGGTCGTGCGCCTACCTGTTGATGGCCCCCTGGAATCTCTCAATCCTGGAGAAAATGTCGTCGAATGAAGGCGGGGTGTCATCGAACATCATCGGCGCCATTGCCCGATAATCCGCTCTGAGATCGTTGATCCGCGCTTCGCTTGGCATCAGCGCAAAGTGCCTGGGCGCGCCGTACCGTAGTTGGCCCAGCCTGAGCGAAAGAACGTCGCCTTGTGCTTTGCCACGGTTGCCAGCAGCTCGAGATCAGCGGCGGCGGCCTTTCCCTCGACGGAGTCGAGCATCATGGCGAGGTCGTAGTAGTGGCGCGAGAAATATTTCGGGGTCGCCGACTCTGCCGGACGATGGGCTTCGGCGTGCAATGCGGTGGCTTTTTCCCAAAAGGTACGCCGTGCAGACAGGACCGTGACGGTCGTATCCGGGTCTTCGAAGAAATCGGGAAAATCCTCGGCCGCGTAGGGGCGAATGACTTTCTTCTCGGCGGGCCAAGGATCGCCGCGGGCGCCGAGCTCAAGCCTAACTCGCGGCGTAATGTACGCCATGCCTCGATACTCGGCCGTCGGAAGCGCGGCCGGGTAGTGGAAGTTCAGCGTCTGCGCGTCGGCTTCATCGATCACTAACGACCACTCGTCATGCTGCGGTTCGCCGAGCTCTTGGACGATCGCGGCACGAAGGGCGGGAAGCAGCCTGTCGGCGATATGCTTCTCGACATCTCCCACCAGGTCGTCGATGAGTTGACCTGACTTTTTTCGGCTCACGCCCTCCTTTTCTGGATCGCGATCACCTGTGTAGCCGAGATCTGCCCTGTCGAAGGACAAATCGATGTCCTCGGAGAAACGACGGATAATGCCAAAGGCCTTGGACAGGGACGTTCCGCCTTTGAAGACCAGGCTGGCTGCGGCGTCCTCCGGAAGATCGAACAATCGTTTCAAGGTCCAGCAAACCCAGAAGTCCTTCTCGATGATCGTGTTGGCGACGCCGCGCCCGGCGCCGGTTTCGCCAAAGAGCGCCGCTCGATCACTTGCCGAAAGAAGGGCTACCTTATCCATTTGCGGCGTTCGACGCTGCGTTGCCGATCGAGATCAGCGTCGGACGCATCCAGGCGGGAGCCTGAACCACGTTGGAAGCGAGTAGTCTCTTGTCACTCGCCGAGAGCCGACGCGCGGCGAGCTGGGTCACGTCGGAGGCCCGCCCCGGCCCGACATGGCGAAGAGCTTGGACAACGGTTCCGGCAAGGCTGCCCGGCGCGATCAGATGCTTGGGGGAAGCGTGACGCAGATCGACCACGCGCTTGCCCAGCACGACACGGCGAGAAGGCCCGTCCGTCAGATAAAGGCTCTTTGCGGGCACCTGCGTCGAGAGGCCGAGCGCATTGGCTGCGTGCGCGCCGGCGATCTGTGCTTTTGAACCAGTCTCCCGCGCGAGCGCACGCGCGACGTCGTCGGGGGCCGGCGAAAGCTGACCCAGCTTCGGATGCACCCTCGGATAGTCATAGAGGCCACGCGCCAAGCGGCGCAACTTTCCGCTCTTGACCAAGCGTGAGAGGGCCTGATCGACAGCAGCACGCCCGGCCACGTCGAGGAAGTCGCTAGGCGTGAAAACACCGCCACGCCCACCGGCGCGGGCGCGGTGCATGACTCGATCGGGAACTGATGTAATGGCCGTTTTCATGTGTCAGAAAATAGTCTATCTTTTTCTGACATTCAAGATGCTCAGAATCGCAACTGCTCTAAGCTGTCGAGGCTTGCTAAGGTACGGATCGAGCCCCGGATCTTGACCGAAGTGCTGGTGCCTTCAATCCCGTTTGCGTAGCCGACGAGTCCCTACTTGCCTCTATCTGTCCCCTGGCACGGCTGTCTAGCTTTTAGATGGTTGGCTATTCGGTTAGCAAGCCACACGAGATAGGGACGTCGTGACCCTTGTTCCTTTTCATCGCGCTCATGCGAGGCCTTCCGCAGCAGCGCCACAGCGATCGCGTTCATATACTCGCCCTGCGTCTTCTCGTCCCCCAACCCAACCCGGCGGATCTGCCGCACCGTATCCCATAGCTCACTTAGAGGGCTTGTGGGTGTTCTAGGCGCCGGGACGGAGGACAAAGCATCGGGCGCGTAGAGCGCGGTCATGGTCTCCTGCCAGTCCTTCTCGGCCGCCACCGCGTGAAAGGCCAAAGACACCTCTAGATGCGCAGGGTCTGATACCAGCGGAGCCGTAGTGACCGCGGCAAAATCGATGAGAATGGCCTGGCCCCCTAGCCTTACCCGAACGTTGTTGCCATGGAGATCGCCATGGGAGAGTGCAACCATGTGGGAGGTGGCAGGCAAGGTATCCAGCATTTGGGCGATCGCATCTGGCGCTGCAACCGGACCGATCTTGGCCGCTTCCTTCGCGTAACCAAATAGCCTTCCATTGGCAGGTTTGTTGTAAAGAGCCCCACCCATGGATTGGCTGACAGGGCGTTGCACCATCATCCCATAGCCTCCGTGATGCGCCTGCCAACGCCAGCCGCGCAGTGCATCCTCAAACAGGGAATTTATAGCCGAGTGGCCTCGACCGGTCTCCACAACAGCCGAGAGCGGCTCCGATTGCTCGACAAAGTTGCCCACAATCAGTCCGTATTCAGCCCCCAGCACGCAGCGTGCCTCGTCGATGTTCGGCCGCGCGTAGAATGGGACAAAAAGTGTCGTGCATTCACGATAGTTCGTGAGTTCGCGTTCTATCTTGGTGCGTCGATCCAGTTTGGCAAAGAATGGCAAAGGGTAAGCACCGGCTCGCGAGTCGGCGAGCTCGGCGTGCGCCAGAAAGACGGTCGCGCTGCGGCCGCCCTCCAGACGTTTTAGATGGACGCGGGTGCAATCGAAAAAGGCGCGCCTCAGCAAGATGATCTGCTCGCTGTTGAGGGTTTGCGCCCCCTCAATGGCGACCAAATGTGAAAAGTCTGGGCCAGGTTCAAACCGCGCACAAGATTCGCAGAACTCGCGCAGGTGCTCGGCCGCATCGAGCTTTTCGGCGCGGAAGAATTGCGTTTTGACCGCAGTCTGCACCTCGCCAAGATTTTCAAGCGGGGCGATCACCCTCACCATCAAGCCATGTCGCAGGGCCTGGTCGATAAGGCGCTCTTTGGCGATGGAAAGGACAGGATCGCCCGCCGAAGCGCAGGAAATGACGAGGACGCGCGCATTAGCCAGCGCCTCAACGGCCGTTTCGGCGCTGCGCTTGTCAAGTTGCAACCACCGTTCAATGAGCTGGCGCTCGATCTCAGGCGTCGGGCCGTCGCCGACCCAAATGATCCTGTTTCGCATTGCAGCTTCACCCGAACGACGTCTGCGGGCGACTGAAGACATGGGTAACGTCAGAGGAGAGTTCGATGCGCTCATCAGGCGCAAGCACGCGATCGGCCCCGCCACTCACCTCCAAAATTAGGTCATCTTCTGGCGACAGGTTCGCTAGCGTGCGGATCTGCAATTGCGAAAGATGGGCAACAGCGACCTCAAAAGCCTGCCCGTTGATCACGACGGTACGTTTCGGCCGCTCACTCACTCCCATTCAAGACGCCCTTCGCTCGGCTGTTCCGCTCCCGCGCGATAGAGAACAAAATCCCTCTGGATCGCCTTGCCGTTGGCGACGAGAACACGACACGCCCACGCGACATCCCATGGATTTTCATCAAGCGCTTCTGCCACTTGCTCATAGTGTACAAAAAGACTCGAATGTTCTAGCAAATGGTCGAAAACGCGGTTCGCAAGGGCCTGATCCGCCGGATCTGGCCCCTCACGCCAATCGCACCACAGAATCTGGTCGCGCCAAACTATGAAATGCGCACGACACCCGCTATCGCGCCAGACCGATGGATATACAGTGAGGTTGCCGTGACGACGATCCAATCGCCATGCCTTGCCGGACCGGCGGTCAAGATTGATCGTCAGCACATCGCCACACCCGTCCGGACAGGCCATAACCAACGCCCGCTCAACGCCGCGTCGATCGACGACGACATCTCCGGGTTTTTCTAAAAGACTCTGAGCTCGATTATGTCCCTCTGCTTCGCCGAGTAGCCTCAATTTGCGGGCGCGCGTCATTCCGGTCGGCCAGGCAATGGAGCCCTATCACCCACCCCCAAGGTCGAATCTGGACCACAGAAGGGGCAGTCAGGGTTCGCCGTTACCGCCAGTGCATTCATGCGGCCGCGCACGGCATCATAGGCAAGATATCGCGGACGCGAGGGGATACCCGCGACTGCCGATAGAAACATAGTGATTGCCAATGAAGCGGTCGTGCCATTGAGGCTAATGACGGCCGGTTGTTCAACGCCGGCTCCATTCTCAAAATAGGGATCGGAGGTACGCTGCTCTTCCGTCATGAGTTCCTCGCGAATGCGATGCGCATTCAAATGGTTGGAGCACCATAGGCAAGGCAAATTGGGTGCCAACATCTGCACATGGGAGCCGATCGTAGTTTGATCCCCCGAGGCGCCGATGGCAACGCCGAGGTCAATGGCTGGAATGAGATACTGGTAAGCAAGCTGATTTATTGTGTGGCGGCTGGCGTGCGTGTCCGTGCAGCAAAAAATGAAATCGGTACGCGAAAGCCGTCGGGCAACCGACCGCGTCGTGATGTCACCAGCAATGGCCACAACGTCCGCGTCAGAGCGGATATGCCGTATCATACATTCAGCTATTGCTACCTTTGCCTGCCCCACATCCGCTGGCGTTGCTCCAACCACCCGGTTCAGATTGCTGATTTCTATTTCGTCTGGGTCGATGAGCAAAAACCTTTGAATGCCCAGGTGAGCCAGTTGCTGGGCTACAATCGAGCCGGTGCCGCCAAGCCCGACAATGCCGACCTGCAAGGCAGCGATGCGTTGCTGACCGTCTTTCCCAAAGGCCCGAATCTGACGATCGAAACGGTCGGTGTCGGGTTGCTGGGAATCTTCCGTTGCCGCGACAAGGTTTGCGCCAATTTCAAGCACGCGCACCGGCTGGGCCGAACCGAGTACGCGGCAGCGTGCCGGTGCATCCTTTGGAAAGAGGAGCGCCATGTGAGGCACACCCGGGCATCGCCAGCTTAGATATTCGGCGAGCTTGGCCTCTGTCGCATCATCTTCGAAGGAAAAGTCTGGATGCCCAACCGTCGGATGCGTGTGGACATAGACCAGCGAAAGCCCACTTTGTTTTGCTGCCTTTTCGATCGGCAGGCAGAATTTCGGATCCAGGCTGACCCGCACCGCCGACCGTTCCAGATAGTCCTGATCAGATGCAACAAAGGCTTTTTTGACGAGGATACGCGCCTGTGCGCCCTCCAAGACAGGTTCGCATAGAAGGATTGCCGCGCTCTCCAGCGTTGCGTCATCAAGCGCTGCACGCAGGTCAGATAAAGCCGGTGCTGCGAAGGCAAGCGCAATCATACAACCTTCCCAAGCCTGTCGAGGATGATTGAAACATATGTGGCCAGTTTGTCACGCGCCGGATTCCATTGCTTCTGGGCATCCGTCACGTGCCATGAGAACCACAAGGCTTCGATTGGCGTCTCAGGAATCGTCTGCATCTGCGCTGCTTGGGGAATGGCACCGCCGGCCAGTCGCAGCTTGCCCTCGACCCAGAAGCAATCGGGACATGGGCCGGGATATCCAACCGGAATCACAAACCAGATCGTTGTCTCAGCAAGCGACCATCCGTCCGCGAGCGGGACATTCGGCAGCGTGACGAGGATCGCTGTGGATGGCAGCTCTTGGTAGGCTGCCTCCGGAAATCGCTCCCTTACACGTTCGATCTCCTTGAGCGTGATCGGGGAAATCAAGCGCGGCCGCCGAAATTCGTCGGGGGGCGTGAAAAGAATTGCTTGGGGCCGCCATGCTTGTGGGAGAGGTCGACCGACTGGTCATCGGTGATGACCTGATCGGCGTCGTTCCCACGACCCTCGAGCACGAGATCCTGGCTAGGGTCGAAAGCCGGCACCAACGTTTTTATCGCAGCCTTGATCTGCGCGCCGGTCATAAATTCCTGGTCGGAATCGACTTTGGTGTCGCCGTAGCGAAATTCGTATTTGCCTGACATGGAGCCCTCAAAACAGAATAGACTAGATGTAGGAAGCGAATCCGTAACGTGCAAGTTGTTTTGCGGGTGAGCCAAGGTAGCTGTACGGCCGAAGTAACGCAGATTTACAAAGTAGTGCAGGCCCGGAAGTCGTTGCACAGCGGGCCCTAGACCACGCTAAAGTCCACATGTTGCGCTGATTGGCCAGCAATCGGGACCTCGGGGGCGCTAACCGAGCCGGCCACGGGTCAGCACGCCAGTGGCATCCTAATGGCCACAACCCGACCACGCCCCCCGCTCACGGCACCTGGTCCTCAACTAAATCGTCCTCGCCCTCCCCGCCAACCAATCCTGCCAGAATATCGCCCGCGAGCAACTTCTCTTTCGACAGCAGCCCGGCATCTTCGAGCGCCTCGAAATCCGGCAGCTGGCGCAGCGTGTCGAGCCCGAACTGCGACAGGAAGTTTTTAGTCGTCACATAGGTGTAGGGCGCGCCCGGCTGCGGGCTGCGCGGCCCCGATGCGATGAGGTCCTGCGCGCGCAGCACGCCGATCAGGTCGCGCGACACCTCCTTGCCGAAGAACGATGATAGCTCGCCTCGCGTGATCGGCTGGAAATAGGCGATGCACATGAGGACAAGGGCCTCCGACTGCGACAGTTCTTTTGTCCCCTGCCCCGCGACTGTCCCGAAGGCGACGTTGATGGCATCGCCAAAAACTTTCTTGGTGCGGTGCTGCCAGCCACCGGCGACCGACACCAGCTCATAGGGACGGCCGGCGAGCTCGGCGCGGATGTCGTCGATGACCAGGTCGAGATTGCAGCTTTTGCCGACGACGCGCGACAGCACCTCGCGGGGCACTGGCTCGCTGGCCGCAAAGATCACCGCTTCGACGCGTCCTATCCATTCGCGCCAGCGCAGTTCTGGCGGCAGGTGCTCGAGCTCGGTGTCCAGCAGCGCTGGCTGATCGTTTGGCTTGCGGCGGGCGGACGCTTCGCTCATCCCTAGAGCCCGAACAGCCGAAAGGTGGGACGGCCCGACAGCTCGCGTACGGCCTCGAGTTGCTGCAGCCGTTCGAACAGCCGTCGCGCGGCAAAGCGCGACAGGTTCTTTGTCACAAGCGATCCAGCGACAGCATCTTCATTCAGGAGCAAGAAAATCACGTCGCCGGCGCCTTTGGCGCGCAGTTTTGGCGCCACCGCCAGGAGTTTTTCGGCGCGGCGTGACAGCTCGGCGGCAAGCCGGCAGGCATCTGCTGCTGCATGAACCAGCGCAACGCAGACCGCGCGCTCAAAACCCTTTTCGCCGGGTCGGATGCGCCTGCCGCCGGCCTCGGCGCGGAAGGCCGGGCCAAAGGCTGGGCCAAAAACAGCGGCAGCGGCCGCGGCCAGCGCAGGGTTTGCGCCAGCACCAGGTCGGCGAGCCACCAGGCCAAAAGCTCGGAGTCGGCCCGCATGGCGACGACGTGCGCGGCGATTGCCGCCGCGGCGAACGGCGCCGGCAGCAACGCGCCCCCCACTTCTTTAATCTTCGTGCAGAGGTCGGCGAGAGCCTCATCGTCCCAGGCGAGCCCGAGCATCTCGACCATTTTTGCCAGCCGATCGGCGCTGACCGCCGGCGGCTGCAGCGCCAGCTGGCGCCAGGCCCCAAAAATGGCGCCGGTGGGACCGGGATCGGCGTCGGCCGGGCAAAGCTGCCAGGCATCGCGCAAGCCGGCTTCGTCCTCGGCGCGGCCGGCGAGCCGCATCGAGGCGGCGGCACAGTTGAGCGCCAGCCGCTGGCGCCAGGCGCCGGCCCAAGCAGGTTGCGCGCGGGCAAGCGTGTCCAGCGAAGCCAGTGCGGCTCCCGCCTGGAAGGCGGCGGCCGCGTCACTGGGCGCGTCCCGGCCTAGCGCCCAGGCCGGAACGGTGGGCGGCGTGAGGACGGACGTAGCGATCGCTGGATCGAGGCGAATCATGATTTCGAGGGTAAAATGGCGGTGCGCTTTGTGCCACGATTTTCGGCGCAAAACGCACAGCTTGTCGGGGTGACAAAACGAATGATAATGTTGCCTTATCAATCGCTTAATCCTTCATTACCTTTATACTTTTTAGTTAGTCGGTTAACCATCTATCTCTTTAACAAGAGCATCCTTCAGCCACGCCAATGACGATCCCTTGAGACCATGTCACGAAACACGTCCGCTATCGGCGGCTGGTGGAGATTCGATGGGAGAGGCCGGTGGTGTGGCGGGATGAGTGAGGGGCCTAGGGTCGCAGACGCGAGAGCGGCCCGGCAGGCTGGCGGGGTAGGCCAGCAAACGCCGGGCCTAACCGGCGGGGCTCGGGGGCGAAACACAGCGCCGGCTGACGACAAATATACGCTCCGCCTAAAATGATCGGCAGGCATCCATAAGGACGAAGCTGGGTAGCACAAAGGCAAGGTGTCGCCGGAAATACCAGAGCCGCTAATTGCCGCGGGGTCTGGCTCTCGATCCCGGCGCGCTATCACACGGATTTGCGGCCAATCTGGCAATTCGCGAATCTCTTAGCCACAGAGATTTTGCTCTTCTTTCCAGCATGTCATTGCGGTCTACATCAACGGCCGATCGGCCTTTCATCGCGGCGATCAAATAGTCCGCTCTGTTCGTTCGAAAGTCTTCTTTTTGGACAGACATAGTCTCCTCCCGGTCCGTGGCTTTTTCCTCCCTTAGCCTGGACGGAGCTACTAGCTGCCGATGTGTTGCAGGAGTCTACAAATCGAGGATTGTATTAAAATGATACATTTTACTCGGACGCCCAAGGATAAGGTTTCGAGGGGTGATCATGCCTGCGAGCAACGGCCCGCCCCTAGTCCCAATCCTGATCAGGTGTGGCGGGACGGCGATTCCAGCTTCTAATGGCGTTCAATTCGTCGACGCAAATCGGACCGGATGCGCCGCAGTCGTCGCACTGCACCACAATACGGCCCTCATCGGTCACTTCTGGCCTCACTTCAGAGCTCGTGCAAAACGGGCAAGGATCCGCAGTCACCGCACCGAACGCTTTTTGCCGTTGCTCTTCGCCGGCTTTGCCGCCGGCTTCCGGCCGAGCCCGCTAGACTTCGCCAGCACCGACCGCTGGGCGGCATAGTTCGGCGCCACCATCGGGTAATCCGCCTTCAATCCCCACTTCTCGCGATACTCGTTGGGGGTCAGGCCGTAGTGCACGCCGAGATGGCGCTTCAGCGATTTAAACTTCTTCCCGTCCTCGAGGCAGATGATGTAGTCGGGGAACACTGACCGCTTCGGATTGACCGCGGGTGCCTGGGCTGGCTTCTCAAGCTCGGCCGGTTGTCCGATTTTCGACAGCGATGAATTCACGCTTTCGATCAACTCTGCAAGAGACGCAACCGGCACTGGGTTTTTGCTGACGAAGGCAGACACAATGTCCGCGGTGAGCTCGATCAACTGGCTTCGGCTGTTCTCAATCTTTTCCGGCATGCAGTAACTCCGTAGATGAAACCTCTTAGCCGGTTTTCGACGCAGCGCAACAGTGCGAAGACCATACCTGAACGAAGCCATTCCTACACAACGATTGCTGCCCCGATGAGCGGAGTCGAGGCGACCGGAGACACGAGTGTACGCCAACGAACGGCCGCCTTGCGGCGGATTGTGTTGAAGAAGTCGGCTGATGACAGCGTGTTCGTTGGTCGCCATTTGAGGATGTTCGGAGGCCAGGGCCTTTCACGCCGGTTTCGGCATCGGCACCGGGATCAGCTTGGCGAGTTTCCGGAGGTTCTGGGCGGCGGCTGCCAGGTGGAACTCGTCTCGGGCGCCATTCGGTCCCCGTAGTCGCAAGCGATCCAGCTTCAGGATGCGCTTGAGGTGGGCAAACAGCATCTCGACCTTCTTCCTCTCGCGACGCGAGGTGACATAGGCGTCGGTGGCGGCAATATCGCGGGCCATGTCCCGCGCACCCTCGTGGATAGAGCGCAAGATCTTGCGGGCTGGACCGTTCGGACAGCATCGAGGCTTGAGGGCGCAGGCGTCGCAGTCGAGCTTGCTGGCGCGGTAGCGCATGAAGCCCTCGTCGTCGACACCGTCGCGGGGTGAAGCGAACCGCCGACGATACTGCCTGAGCTCCTTGCCGCCTGGACAGGTGTAGAGATCGCGCTTGCGATCATAGCTGAACTCTGCCCGCTCGAAGGTCCCATCGCGACGCTCCGACTTGTCGAAGACCGGGATATGCGGCTCGATCCCGCGCTCGTGCACCAACCAGCCCAACATCTCGGCCGAGCCGTACGCGCTGTCGGCGGCCAGGCGTTCCGGATAGAGGCCGAAGCGATCCTGGGCGCGATCGATCATGGTGCGTGCCGCGCCGACTTCCGCCTGGCGTATGGCGCGGCTTGCCTCGACGTCCACGATGACGGCGTGATCCAGGTCGATCAGATAGTTGGTGGCGTAGGCGAAGAAGGCATGCCCCTTCATCGCTCCCGTCCACTGAGCCGCCGGGTCGGACCTCGATATGAACTTCGGCTTCACCTCGCTCGCTGCACCCCACGCGGCATCGTCCAACGTGTCGAGATACTCCTGTACCGAGCGGCGTGTTGCCGCCATCGTCTCCCAGTCGACCTGCTCCGATCCCTCGGCAGAGCGCTGCTTGTTCGCGTCCGCCTGATGAGGCTGGCATCGACGGCGAAGCCTCGTTGCCGACGAGACCTTCTTCGATGCAACGGCGCACCGTCGTCTCGAAGAGTTCGCGCAGCAGATCACTGTCGCGAAAGCGGCCGTGTCGGTTCTTGGAGAAAGTGGAATGGTCCGGGACATCACCCTCCAGGCCAAGCCGGCAAAACCAGCGATAGGCGAGATTCAGATGCACTTCCTCGCAGAGCCGGCGCTCGGAGCGGATGCCGAAGCAGTAGCCGACGATCAGCATCCGGATCATTAGCTCCGGATCGATCGAGGGTCGGCCGATCTCGCTGTAGAACGGCCGCAGATGCGAGCGCAGTTCGGACAGGTCGACGAACCGATCAATCGAGCGAAGCAGATGGTCTGATGGCACATGACGTTCGATGCTGAACTCGTAGAACAGCGCTTCCTGCATCATGGTCCGCTCGCCCATCATCGACTCAATCTCCTTTTCCCAAGGAGATTGAATCAGTGCTTCAGAACGGCTTCAAGCCGGACTTTTTCAACACAATCCGGCGCAAAGCTGCCGTCCATGACTGAGCCGGGAAGTCGCTACTAGCCGGCTCCGGCCGGCTTTTCCTTCCCTCATTGAATTGCCTGCTGACCGCTGACCCGAGCCGCAACGCGCCTAGGCGCGAGTATCTGAAATACGTTGGTTTCCATCAGTTAGAAAGCTGAACTCGGAAGTCGAGGACGTGGAGCAGTGGTTATCGAAATCGAAAGACGCAAAGGCCGTCCGGCCATTCCATCACCACCCTAACGTTTTCATATCCGACCAGATAGTTCGCCAACCCATGCGACGTGCAAACTGATCCAGTGGCCTATGCGCGCTAGCGCGCTTCTATCCTCAGCGCAGTCAGCGTCTCCGGCGTGATCGTCCCGGTGACCTTCAGCGAGTAGTCCGCCTGCATGCGCAGCAGCCCCGCCCTCAATTCAGGATTCATCTCGCCGTCTATCTCGCCGCTGTAGTAGCCGAATGCGAGTAGGGCGAACTGGACCTCCTGGACGATCTCCTTGAACTTGTAGGCATTGCCCGGGAGCGTCTTGAGCGGCGCAGGCGTTGGGGCGATCGTGGGCGCTTGGTAAGTCGGCGCAGGTGTTGAAGGCGCGCTGTACAAGGGGGCTGGTTCGCTCGGCGTCGGCGGGACGTAAGAATAGCCGCCCGTCGACGACCTATGGCTGGAGTGCGAGCTATGGCTGCTATGACTGCTGTGGCTGCGATGTCCGGCCAGTGTGTACAGGTGGTCGAGCTTGAAGATATCGAAGAGAGACTTCGTCTTTCCAAGATCGCCGTCCAACGTTGGCTTTGTCGGCAGTGCCTGCGCATTGGCTGGCAGGAAACCCGCCACGAGCAGCGACGGAATCGCGAAGAGCCGCTTCTTCATTGGATAGCTCCCAAATTGCTGTATCCGTGGCTAGCTGGGTGCCACTCGAAAAATCCCCCGCACTCAGCCTTCAACTTGCATCCACCGCATTCGCCTCGGTAGGCGCGTTTCCAGTCGGAAATCGTGGCAGGCGCCAGGTGGCGATATCTTTCCGGGACAGTGCAGAGCGGAAAATTGTAGAGCCAGGCATCTATCCCCCGGCCTCTGACGAGATCGATGGAACGGCCGACGACGTCGAAGCCCTCCGAACTGTCGTAGAAGAGCGTCTTCCAATTCATGCGGCCGAAGCCGATGTTCTCCATCTGCATGATTGCCCATGTCCGGATGAACGGCAGCGTGGAGGCGATGAACCTCGCCAGTCGAGGCAGCCCATCTGCATTCGGACGCATTAGCACGGTGCGGAGTTCTACTTGGGAGCCCAGGCGGCACATGAGCGCCAGGTTCTCCAACAGCTGTTCGAGCGCGCCGGCCTTCCCGACGATCTTGTCATGAACGGCCGGATCGCGGGAATAGAGCGGGATACCCCAGACCACCCTTCCCCGATCAATACGTCTTATCGCCTCGCAATCATCCGGATCAAAATGCTGACCATTGGTCAGGACGTGGAACGATAGGTCAGCGCGAGCGTCCAGAACCCTCCCCAGGAACGCTAGCAGTTGGCCTTTGAAAAGCATCGGCTCTCCGCCGGAAATCCCGATCGTTGCCCCTTCCGGAGCAAGCAACGCGGCGGTCTCAAAATACGGAAATAGGTCGACGTGGTGCTTCTTGGGCGGCTGGGAGCACATCAGGCAAACCTGATCGCACCGCTCCGTCACCAGGAAGGTGTTGTGCGGCGACGAACTGCGGATGAGGCGGTCCGCGGTTCCACGCCGCGGGTTCACGAGCAGCACGTCTCCATCGACCTTGGACGGATCGATGCCAAGAATTCGTATCGGTCCGCCCGCGCCGACATAGTGGGCGCCTTCCGGGCCGACGCGCTCCAGCGCGGCGTCGAAAGGATTCAGTTGGTCAGTCCTTTGTTCGCGGGCATCGGCCTCAAACGAGCGAAGCCGGACCACGAAAGGCTGGTCAGCGTTTGCCTCCACCTTGATGCGCAAGGGTATCATTGGTGCGTGGGCGCCATGTTGTCGTCCCAGCCGCCCACGCCGAGCCAGGCTGCCAGCGAGGCACGGGCAGGTTCGTCCTTGCGGTAAAGGACCTCGAATACCTTGTCGAACAGCGACAAATGCCGGCCGCAAAACCATGTGTCCGGCCGCGGGACATCGATCCGGCCATACCGGGAGATGTCGTCGATCACGTCAGTGCCGCAGAACGCCTGGTAGGCGCAGTGAAGGCACTCCGGATCGAAGTGGTTGAATGCACCGGAATTGAGAACGTCGACCTTTGCCCGATCGATTCCTGTCCCGACATCGCCAATGCTGAGATCGATATGGCCGATCCTGGACAGCATCCGAGCTTCATCGGTCGGATAGAAGCGGCCGTCGTGATCTATGACGACATAGTCGGAGGCGAAGAAGTTCGGGTTCCGAATGTCGACGTGGCTGTCGGCATCGAAGCGGAGCGCTCGCTTCAAGCACTGGCTGAAGTAGTACTCTTCCATGAAGCGCCCGGTCCGATGGTTGCGGGCGATGAGACAGTCGATGAATTCGGCATGGAGCCGATTCCAGCGCGCGAGGACATTGTCGCCTTGCTGGATCTTTCTGGCGAATCCCTGGTGGTTTATCGGGCGCAGATAGACGGACCGGATTCCATAGCGCTCATAGTTGTCCAGCAGCGTGTTGAAATCCGGCGGGTTGGCCACATCAACCGTGGGAAGGGCCGAGATCTTCCCCTCCGGATAGCGGGAAACCGCTGCCTCGAGATTTCGAAAGAAGGCATCGGTGACTTCGCTGCCGTGGGTCCGCTGACTCTCATGCGTCGCCCGGTCTCCGTCAAGCGACGTACTGATGAATGTGTCATCGGCATCCAGGAAGGCCCAGGCACGCTCGTCCAGTGCTTGCAGGTTCGTGCAGACGACGAATTGAGACCGGGGAAACTTTCCGCGGCAGAAGTCCCGAACGGCTTCCAGAAGATCGACCCGAAGCAAGGGCTCGCCACCCTGGAACTCGATCTTGATATCTGGACCGTCCAAGCGGTCGAGGAACGAAAGGACACCGGCGAGGGTCTCGTCCGACCAGTCGAATCCACGAGCTTTCTCGGCAGCCCGGGAGACCTGGCAATAACCGCAGATGAGATTGCACCTCAGCGTCGGCACGAGGATGACGTAGTTCATTCTCGTCGGCCTCGCCTGCCGCCGCGCCCACTTATAGGCGAACGATGTCCACCGAAGGTCGAACTCCCGATCGAATCCGTGGTTCCCTTCGGTGAGGAACGATACGTCGACGGTAGTTAGGTTATCGGCGGCGTATCGATCCAAGAAGTCGTGGCTTGACTTGAAGAATCCGCCTGCGTCGTCGCAGAACAATACCGAACCGTCCGACATCTCGCGGAACTTCAGCGGCCAGACGCTCATCGGCTTGTGACCGCAGCGACGAGCGCTTGGCGCATGGTCAGAGTTTCGGCGTAGATTTTCTCACGGTAGATAGCGTGCAAAACATCTTTGCGAAACCGCTCTTCGGTGAGGTCGCTCGAACCGCGTATTGATATCCCACCCTCGCGGCGGGCGAACCGGCACGCAGGGTAAAGTGCCTGAAGGCGAAGCATCGCCGAATTGACGTGCTTTTCAAATTGTGGCGAAACATCCACCACGAACTCTAGTTCAACAGCTTTAGGCAATTTTGTCGTATCCCGCCCCGCACGATAATGCGCGGGTCGGAATAAACAATCAACGGCATATTTGACAAAGAGCTGTCAGAAACGGCCTCACTTGCGACGTATTTCCTCACTCTCGGCTGCCAGCCCATACTTGCAGGGTCCTAGAATACCTATTTCAAGCGTTGGCGTTCCAAAAGAGGACGCCCCAGTGAGCTACCTGATGCTGTGCATCTCGACCGCGCTCACCGTGGTTCTGATGGCTGACGGCGTTGCGTTCGCCAGCAAGATCATCGGCAACGGTTAATAGCATGAGGCGCAGGCGCGGCATGCCAGCCGCGCTTCCTGCACCTGAAGTCTATCCACTCTGTCCACGATAGTGTCCTGGCGGATGATCGACCTTTCCGGCATTTTAGTCGGGGAGCTTCGCCGACAGCTCGAGAAGAACAGGAAGAGCAGCACCATCATGATGCCGACGGCGGCGATGGTGCCGACGTTGTCGGCTACCATGATCAGCATGACCAGCATGATGCCTGCGCTGCTGTTGGTCGCGGCGGTGCCGCCGATCATGACCGGACGATCATCATCGTGATGGATCGATGCGTGGCGTCCCTGCTGGCTGTTCATCCTCTCGGCCCCCCCGCGAGACGGACCTCCGCCGTTAACGCCCGATCCTTGCCATCACCCGGTAAGCATAAAAGCTCAAAGCCCTGCGGCCTTCTTGCTTAGCCCCTACGATTCGTGAATATGACTGCTGGGGTTTGTGTAGGGGATTACCCAACTGCGTGAGCGGCTCGACCGACGTGGAAAACGATTTGGGGACGGAGGAGCGCTGCGGCCCGGCATAGATGTCCTCTACGACCGGGTATTTCTTTTTCGGATCGAAGTTGGGTGGCAGATGAATGACGCCCCAGATGTTTGTCTTGCCGTCGCGGCCTTTGGCATGAAAGCTGAGCGGCGGAAGCCAGCCGTAGCCTATGAGTTCGGAGATATCTGCTCGACAGTCTTGAGGCCAAGCTCGATTTCCTGAGGACCTTCGCGATTCTGATGCCGACGGTAAGGACGTTGTGTCTTCAACATGGACGCCATGAACCCGATGATTCGCAACTCCTCGAAATAGCGGCAGATGGCGATGGATTCGGTGATGACGATCGAAGGCATCGAGACACCGGCTGACGCGGTCGCCGAAGTCGGCCTTGCCAAGCGAGCCGGACGCTGACATCGATCAGACGAACAGGCACGGCTTTCTCGACACTTGCCATCCTGCTGGACGGCGCTCTGCTGAGGGCGGCGATCGGCGAGACCGCCATTGCGTTCGCAACCGTCGCGCGGACGATGGAAAAAACGGTTGTGGAATGCCGACTATCCTCTCAAGCCAATCGGCGAACGGATCATCTGGAGCTATCGCCTCAGCAAGGCGCTTGTCGCCGCCTGCGGCGCGGCGCTCGCCCTGTCTGGTGCCGTGCCCCGGTAGTGAATGACCAGCGGGACAGCGAACCCGGTTTCGGTGACGATCTCCCGCAGGAAGGAGACACTTCCTTCTGACCAATAGGATCGGGGCGCGAAGTCACCTCGGGCGCGACGCAGGCGGGGAAGGCGCCGGCCCAGAGACGGTCCACCTTGGCGCCTAGACGTCAATTGTGTCGGGTCCACAACGAATGTCGGAGGCCGGACATAGTTGGATCGGCTCGCCACCTTGTTTTGAAAGCCTTTTTTCTTTGGCACGATTAGTGCGTCGAATGATGCGCAGACGCCACGGCAGGAATCCGAAACAAGAAGTGGAAAGCGCAATGCAGATTCGCGCGTTAACGGTCGCCCTGTGCCTTTAGCGAATTCCACTGGTCGGCGATCGGCGAGTGCGCCCTGGTGCAAGCACTGCGCCACAAAGGAGATGGCCAAGAACGCCTCTATGCTTCTTCCAATAGACGTCTCTGAGAAGCCCGAAATCCATCCGCGTGATGCAGTGGAATTGCCTGAGCAGCAACATGGCAACTGCTGAGACCTTCTATGACGTCATTCGCCGCCAGGGGATCACACGGCGCAGTTTCACCAAGTTCTGCAGCCTGACGGCCGCGAGCCTGGGTTTGCCGGGAGCGGCGACAGCCGTGGCCGAGGCACTCGAGACGAAGGAGCGCGTGCCCGTTATCTGGATGCACGGGCTCGAATGCACCTGCTGTTCGGAGAGCTTCATCCGCTCGGCCCACCCGCTGGTGAAGGACGTCGTCCTGTCGATGATCTCGCTCGACTACGACGACACGATCATGGCGGCGGCCGGCCATCAGGCGGAAGCCATCCTCGAAGAGACCAGGCAGAAGTACAAGGGCAAGTACATTCTCGCGGTGGAAGGCAATGCGCCGCTCAACGAGAACGGCATGTTCTGCATCGACGGCGGCCGACCTTTCGTCGAGAAGCTTAAATGGATGGCTGAGCACGCGACGGCGGTCATCGCCTGGGGCACTTGCGCCTCCTGGGGCTGCGTGCAGGCGGCCAAACCCAACCCGACCCAGGCGACGCCGATCGACAAGGTCATCCTTGACAAGCCGATCATCAAGCTCCCGGGCTGTCCGCCGATCGCCGAGGCGATGACGGGCGTCGTCACCTTCATCACCACCTTCGGCAAGCTGCCCGATCTCGACCGGCAGAGCCGGCCGAAGATGTTCTATTCGCAGCGCATCCACGATAAGTGCTATCGCCGCCCGCATTTCGACGCCGGCCAGTTCGTCGAAGAATGGGATGACGAGGGCGCGCGCAAGGGCCACTGTCTCTATAAGATGGGCTGCAAGGGGCCCACCACCTACAACGCGTGCTCCGCCGTGCGGTGGAACGGCGGGGTCTCCTTCCCGATCCAGTCGGGCCACGGCTGCATCGGCTGCTCGGAAGACGGTTTCTGGGACAATGGCAGCTTCTATGACCGGCTGACCAGCATCCATCGGTTCGGCATCGAGGCGAATGCCGACAAGGTCGGCATGGCCGCGGCCGGCATCGTGGGCGGCGCGATCGCCGCGCACGTGGCGGTGAGCGCCGTCAAGCGCGTGACCACAAAGCGCGAAAAGCCGACACTTGAACACACCGGGAATCAATCACCATAATGACGGTCGAGACTCCGAACGGCTTCACGCTAGACAATTCCGGCAGGCGCATCGTCGTCGATCCCGTCACCCGCATCGAGGGTCACATGCGGATCGAGGTCAATGTCGACGAGAACAACGTCGTCCGCAATGCCGTGTCGACCGGCACGATGTGGCGCGGCATCGAAGTGATCCTGAAGAACCGCGACCCGCGCGACGCCTGGGCCTTCACCGAGCGCATCTGCGGCGTCTGCACCGGCACCCATGCATTGACCTCGGTGCGCGCGGTCGAGAACGCGCTTGGCATCACAATCCCAGACAACGCCAATTCGATCCGCAACCTGATGCAGCTTGCGCTGCAGGTTCATGACCACGTGGTGCATTTCTACCACCTCCACGCCCTCGACTGGGTCGACGTGGTCTCGGCACTTTCGGCGGATCCGAAGGCGACTTCCGCGCTCATGCAGTCCGTGTCCGATTGGTCGCTCTCTTCGCCGGGATATTTCAAGGACATCCAGAGCCGGCTCAAGAAATTCGTGGCCTCGGGCCAGCTCGGCCCGTTCAAGTACGGCTATTGGGGCAACGCTTCCTACAAGCTGCCGTCCGAGGTCAACCTGATGGCGGTGGCGCATTATCTCGAAGCGCTCGACTTCCAGAAGGAGATCGTCAAGATCCATGCGATCTTCGGCGGCAAGAACCCGCATCCGAACTGGCTCGTCGGCGGCGTGCCCTGCCCCATCAACATCGACGGCACCGGCGCCGTCGGTGCCGTCAATATTGAGCGGCTGAACATGGTCGCCTCGATCATCGATCAACTGATCGAGTTCAATGACAAGGTCTACATCCCCGATATTATGACAATCGGCTCGTACTACAAGGACTGGCTCTACGGCGGCGGGCTTTCGGCCAAGAGTGTGCTCGCCTATGGTGACGTGCCGGAGCACGCCAACGACTATTCGGATGCGAGCTTGAAGCTGCCCGGCGGCGCGATCATCAACGGCAAGTTTGCCGAAGTGCATCCGGTCAATCTCGCCGACCCAGAGCAGATACAGGAATTTGTCACGCACTCCTGGTACAAGTATCCCGACGGGTCCGACGGCCTGCATCCGTGGGATGGTGTTACCGAGCCGCATTTCGAACTCGGACCCAACGCCAAGGGCAACAAGACCCATATCCAGCAGCTCGACGAAGGCGCCAAATACTCCTGGATCAAAGCGCCGCGCTGGCGTGGCAACGCCATGGAGGTCGGGCCCCTCGCCCGCTGGATCGTCGGCTACGCCCAGAACAAGGCGGAGTTCAAGGATCCGGTCGACAAGCTGCTCAAGGACCTCGGCCTGCCGTTCTCGGCGCTGTTTTCGACGCTCGGCCGTACCGCGGCCCGCGCGCTGGAATCACAATGGGCGGGCTACCAGATGCGCCATTTCCACAACAAGCTAATCGCAAACATCAAGGCCGGCGATATGAGCACAGCAAACGTCGACAAGTGGAAGTCCGAAACCTGGCCCAAGGAGGTCAAGGGCGTTGGCTTCACCGAGGCACCGCGAGGCGCGCTCGCCCACTGGATCAAGATCAAGCATTGCAAGATCGACAACTACCAATGCGTCGTTCCCACCACATGGAACGGTAGCCCGCGCGACACGGCCGGCAACATCGGCGCCTTCGAAGCATCGCTGATGGATACCCCGATGTCGGATCCCGCTCAGCCACTCGAGATCTTACGAACCATCCACTCCTTCGATCCGTGCCTGGCATGCTCGACACATGTCATGAGCCCGGACGGTCAGGAAATGGCCAGAGTCCAGGTCCGATGAGGAGGCTGCTTCATGACTATCCATAAAACTGCGCCCGGCGCCGAGGCCCATGGCGAACTGGCGCTCCATAGCCAGAGCGCCCCTGTTCATGAAGTCCCGATGCGCATCTGGCACTGGGTCAACGCCTTCGCCATCCTGGCGTTGGCACTGACAGGTTACCTCATCGGCTCGCCGCTGCCATCGGTGCCCGGCGAGGCGAGCGCGAACTTTGTGATGGGCTACATTCGCTTCGTCCACTTCGCCGCCGGGCAGATCCTCGCCGTGTTCCTGATCCTCAGGGTCTACTTGGCCTTCGTCGGCAATGCCCATGCGCGCCAGATCTTCTACGTGCCGTTTTGGAGCGGCCTTTTCTGGGGGCAGTGGCTGCAGGAGGTGCGCGGGTATAGCTACCTGGCGCGGCAGCCGAAGAAATATGCCGGCCACAATCCGCTCGCCCAGCTCACCATGTTCGTGATGTTCACCCTGCCGCTTTTCTTCATGGTGATCACCGGCTTCGCGCTCTACAGCGAAGGCACCGGCCGCGACAGCTGGCAATACGCGCTCTTCGGCTGGGTGTCCTCTATCTGGCCGAACAGCCAGGACATCCACTCCTACCACCATCTGGGGATGTGGGTGATCCTCGTCTTTGTGATGGTGCACATCTATGTGGCCGCGCGCGAGCACATCATAAGCCGACGGGGATCATCTCGTCGATGATCTCGCGCGAGCGGCCCTTCAAGGACAAGCAGTTGACCATCCCCTACCCCCTGGCACCCTCATCAGCGCCGCGCGTTCTCGTACTGGGCATCGGCAACATCCTGTGGGCCGACGAGGGTTTTGGCGTACGCGCGGTGGAACAGTTCCACAGGACTTACGAAGCGCCCGATAATGTCACCATTCTTGATGGCGGCACGCAAGGGCTCTACCTCGTCCAGTTCCTCAACGAGCACGATCGGGTGATCGTCTTCGACGCCATCGACTACGGTCTCGAGCCGGGCACGATGAAGTTGGTGCTGGACGAGGAAGTGCCCAAATTCACCGGCGCCAAGAAGATGAGCTTGCACCAGACCGGGTTCCAGGAAGTGCTGAGCGCCGCCGACCTCATGGGACACTATCCGGAGCGACTGGCTTTGATAGGCTGCCAGCCGCTTGATCTCGATGCGTGGGGTGGTCCACTGACGGCACCGATCAAGGCGGTCGTCCCCACGGCCGTCGAAATGGCCGCCCGGATACTGAGAAGCTGGGGTGTAGCCGTCGCGACGCGGCCGGATGGGGCGGTGGTCCGGCCGCTACTCGAAAACGACATCGATTGCGAACATTTCGAGCGGCGCGCCGGATCGGCCGCGTTCGATACTTGAGGAGATCCCGTGAATTATCGGACAATGGCGGTAGCGCTCGCCGCGATTAGGCTGCCGGGCATCGCCCACGCTCATGTCGGCCTGCATGCCGATGGCGCGCTTGCGGGTCTCAACCACCCGTTCAACGGTTTTGACCATATCCTGGCGATGGTTGCGACCGCCTCCTGGACGTCGACCTTGGGACGGCAAGGCCCTGGATCGTGCCCTGCGCCTTCGTCGCGGTGATGGCTCTTGGCGGCCGCGTGGGGATCTATGGCATCGCTCTTCCGATGGTCGAGACCGCAATCGCGCTGACGGTGGCTGTGCTCGGAGTGTTGGTGGTCTTCGAGGCGAAGGTTCCTACTGTAGTGGCCGCGACCGTAGTCGGGATCTGCGCGCTCTTCCACGGCCATGCCCATGGTACCGAACAGTCGACGATGGCGCATGCGGGCGGCTATGTCGCAGGCTTCCCGGGCGCGACGATCGTCCTGCAGCTCATCGGCATCGGGCTGACCTCGCTCAGGTTCGGCAGAGCCGGGCACGCCGCGGCGAGGATCGCCGGCGCGGCTGTCACTCTGGTCGGAGCGGCTCTGCATGCCGGATGAATCGCCTCACGGGGCTGAAGCCGCTCAGGAGCCTGCGCCCCGCGGCTCCCGATTGCGCCGGATTAGGATGGAGTAGAAAATCATGTGCATAGGGATTCCCATGCGTGTCGTCGCCACTGACCAGTTCGTTGCGCAATGCGAACGTCAAGGTGCGATAACCTCGATCTCACTCATGCTAGTCGGCCCGCAGCCGCCGGGCACCTATGTCCTCACCCATCTCAGCTCGGCGATCCGGGTACTCGACGCCGACGAGGCGCGCGTGATCGACCATGCGCTGTCCGGTTTGGCCGAAGCGGCAGAGGGAAGACCCTTCGAGACCCTTTTCGCCGATCTCATCTGCCGTGAACCGGAGCTGCCATCGCATCTGCGCGACCGGTGAAAAGAAATTTCCAATCCGCAAAATTGAGTTTGCATCCAAAAGCCGGCGACACTCCCATCACCTTAATCCCACTTTCCTCAGTCTGGCACGCGGTTTGCTGGTCAACACTCCGAAACGTTCTGCATGCTGGAGAAGACAATGCCATCTGCCCTGGTCCGCACCCCGAGCGAGCGGATGCGCCTGTCGTCGACGAGACAAAATATCGACGTTTTCCCGGCAAGGAGATCGGAGATGAAGGCCGTTTTCTGGATGCTGCCGAGGGCGAGGATGCCGCGATGACGGTGGTGCCGATCGGGGCCGAACCGCCGTTGCGCGCCCGCAAGCTCGATTTCCTGGCCACCAGCAGCGCCGAGGAGATGATCGGCCGTTGTCGTGACACCGCGCTGCTCCTGCCGGAACTGGCCGACGCGCTCGCGCTTCAGCGGGCCGACGAGCCGGGGCGGCTGTTCGACATCACCGATTTCCCCGACGATGACAGGGAGCTGATTGCTCAGACCCTCGGCCAGGGTGAGGTCGCCGGCGTCGCGACCCTTTCAAACGGCATCACAGCGCAGATGCAGGAATCAGTCATGGCCGGCCTCTGGCGCATCCGATTTACCGACGCCGACGGCCGGCTCATTGCCGACTGTGTCGAGGTAGCAAGCATCCCGGCCGCCGTCCGGCAGGCATGTTCGGCGCTGCCGTCATCGATCAGCCACGGGCCGGCGCCGTGCGGCGCAATGAACGTTATGCCCCTGCTGACCGAGATCGGCGACCGGATCGGTCGTTATCGCGATGGCGATCCGGCATATGTCATAATCTTCTCGCTCTTCCCGATGAGCCCGCAAGACATGGCCTTCCTGCAAGAGACGTTGGGCGCAGGTCCGGTCCAGCTCACCTCACGCGGCTACGGAACCTGCCGTATCGTGGCGACCGGCGCGCGCAATGTCTGGTCGGTCAAGTTGTTCAACGCCACGGACACGCTCATTCTCGATACTTTGGAAATCTGCGGCATCCCTTCGGTCGCACTCGCAGCCGAGGAGGATTTCCGCGACTCCGCCGCGCGGTTGCGCGAAATTGCGGAGGCGTATTTCAAATGAGCGCCTTCGAGAATCTCCGCAAGCACGAGACCCTTTCCGACGACGGCCGAACGGAATGCGGCATCCGCTGGCGTCTATGCGATCGCGCTGACGGCGCTCCGGTCTCGCAGATCCCACCCGGTACGCCGTTCTTGGCGCTGCCGCGCGACTGGCGCAGTCCGAACTGCGATGCACTGCTATCTAAGTTTGTGAGGCTCGGCGATGGAGACTGACGTCGCCGGCACAGCGCAAGTTAATCCGGCGCATGCACTTGGCTTGCGGATCGAGGCGCGCTATCGGCACGTTCAAGCTACGGCCATGGCGGATATACCGATCTGCAATCCAGCGCTCGGCATCGCAGCGACCGGCTTCCGGACCCATGGCGACCGCGCCTTCGGAATCGTGACCACGCCCTGGTTCATGAAGCTTGTGGCCGCGGATATGCCCGATGGAAGGCCTGCCGCGCCCGCCGCTGTCGGCACCACCGTTCGCATCGGCCTGCCTGCGGGCGAGGTAGACTTCATCGCCGGTGAACTCGATGCGGTCGGCCGCGTCGATTCCTGCTCGCTGTTTTCTCCCGTCTTCGAGTTCGCGACAATGGAAGCGGCACTTGAAATCGCCGAGGAGGCCATCTGCGTCTTCTTCGATCCCGGCGCGCTCGAACCGCCGCCGACGCCGCCCGACGCTGTCAACCGGCGTGATCTGCTGTGCGGTCGCTTCTTTAGGGGCGAGGAGGCTTCTGAATGACGCCCTTCATCGGGACAGGCACGATCAGGATCGAGGTGACGGTGTCCCGCGCGCGCACCCGCTCAGTCGCTGTGAAGGCGAACCGCCCGCAGGGGCTGACGCGCATGTTCCTCGACCGCCGCCCTGAGGAAGCGCCCGCGCTTGCGCAAAAGCTGTTCTCGCTTTGCGGCTTTGCGCAATCGGTGGCGGCCCGGCTTGCGGTCCTCGAGGCGGCGGATCTGACGATGAACGACGAGGATCGCATGGGCGCCTGCGCCGGATTGTTGGCGGAGCGGATCTTCGAAACTCTGCGGGCACTCATTGTCCATTGGCCGACCCCCCTGCCCGCGGCGGTTGCCGCGGCCGCCGGTGCGAATCTGCGCGGCGCGCTGACTGCCTCGAAGGCGATCGTCGAGGAGGTGAAGGCCGAAAGACTGGATCGGGCGCGCGTGGCGGTTACGGCAGAGCAGCTTTCCGTCGCGGCCACCGCGCTCGGAATCCCCGGTCAGGGCGATACGCTCATGGCGGGAACGGCCTTGGCGGCGATGCTGCGCGATGTCGAGAATGATCGTACCATCACCGGACGCAGTCCCGATCCGCTGACCATCAAGGACGACCCAGAAGTCGCGACGCGGCTCTGGGACGAGCCCGGCTATGCCAACTTGCCGTACCTTTTCGGCCGTGTGGCCGAGACCGGCGCCTACGCCCGTTTCGCGTCCGCCGGCTTCGCCGGGGCGTCGCATCTGGCGCAGCGCCTGCTGGCCCGGACCGGCGACGTCCACATCTCGCTCAGTCAGCTCACGGCACTTGCGTGGACGGGCGAGTTCGACTGGACTTTGCTGGCCTCAAGCGGGCCTACGCCGGGCGCGGGGGGCTACGGTGCGGTCGAATGCGCGCGCGGACGGCTCTATCATCAGGCCGAGATCGGAGACGACGGCAGACTTTCAGCCTATCGCATCATCGCCCCGACCGAATGGAATTTTCATCCAGCCGGCCCGTTCGTCGAGACGCTTCTATCGTCGCCGCTTCGGACCGATGAAGCTAGTGTCCGGTCGGTGTCCCGGCTCGCGGCCCTTTTCGATCCCTGCGTGGCCTTCGAGGTCGATGTTCGCGAGGCCGCCAATGCATGAAATGTCGCTGATGGAGAGCGTGATCGAGATCGTGTGCGAGACCGCGCGGCAGAACGGCGCGACGCGGGTCAAGTCGGTCCGCCTCGATATAGGCGCCCTCAGCCACGTCGATCCGCACGCGCTGCTCTTCTGCCACGAGGCGGTGCGGCACGGCACGATCGCCGGGGCCGCGACGCTGGAGATCAATCGCATCGCCGGCGAAGGCTGGTGCCTCGATTGCGGCAAGACGGTGGCTCTGGAAGAGCGGTTCGGCGCCTGCCCGGACTGCGGGCGCAATCACGTCCAGATGACGGCAGGCGATGAACTAAAGATCAGAGACATGGAGGTGATCTAATGTGCACCGTATGCGGTTGCGGGAAGTCGGCCATCGAGGGCCACAAGCACGATGCGGGCCGTCATGGTCACGGCCATGACCATCCTCATCACCACGGTCATCACGACGATAGCCACGATCGCCATGGCGCGCACGAGCACGACCACCAGCACGCCGGGCACGACCACCAGCATGCCGGGCACGGCGGCGTCCACTACGGCCACGGCATTGCCGGCGTGCATATTGCGGGGATGAGCCAGGAGCGGATCATCCAGGTGGAGCGGGATATCCTTTCCAAGAACGCCGCCTATGCAGCCGAGAACCGACGTTATTTCGAGCGCCAGGGCATCTTCGCCCTGAACTTCGTCTCCAGCCCCGGCTCGGGCAAGACCAGCCTGCTGGTCCGGACAATCAATGAGCTAAAGGATCGCCTGTCGATCTCTGTCATCGAAGGCGACCAGCAGACCTCGAACGATGCGGTCCGCATCCGCGAAACCGGCGTGCCCGCGATCCAGATCAATACCGGCAAGGGCTGCCACCTTGACGCCCACATGGTCGGCCATGCGGCCGATTATCTCGCGCCGGAACCGGGCTCGGCGCTCTTCATCGAGAATGTCGGCAATCTCGTCTGTCCCGCCGCCTTCGATCTCGGCGAGGCGCACAAGGTTGTGGTGCTCTCCGTCACCGAGGGCGAAGACAAGCCGCTCAAATATCCCGACATGTTCGCCGCCGCAGCCCTGGTGATCCTCAACAAGGCCGACCTCCTGCCGCATCTCGACTTCAACGTCGGGCTCTGCGTCGCAAATGCATTGCGGATCAATCCGCGCTTGCAGACGCTGACCCTTTCCGCTCACACCGGAGAGGGGACGGAAGCCTTCTATGCCTGGCTCGAAGCATCCGTCACCCACCGGGCTGCGCGGCCGAAAGTGGCATGAACGATGGCGCGAGAGCTGGCACGATCGATCGAACACGGGGTCCGGCGGCTGAGGCTGCGAGTGCGCGGTACCGTGCAGGGTGTCGGGTTCCGGCCGTTCGCTTACAGGCTCGCGCGGACCATGCGGCTTTCGGGCTTCGTACTGAACGACAGTGCCGGCGTGCTGATCGAAATCGAGGGCTCCGATGCGGCCTGCTTTCCCGACGCGATCCGGGCGCAGGCGCCGCCGCGCGCCCGTATCGACTCGATCGACGTGCTCGAACTCGCGCCGGCCGGCGGTGAGCGGTTCCAGATCCTCGAGAGCCTGAACGGCAGGAGCGCGACACGGATCGGTGCGGATTGCGCGACCTGCGCCGAATGCCGTCGGGAACTGACCGATCCCGCGAGCCGCTTCTTCGGCTATCCCTTCGTCAACTGCACCCATTGCGGCCCGCGATTTACCATCACCCGCGCGCTTCCTTATGACCGGGCGCAGACCGCGATGGCCTCGTTCGCGATGTGCCAGGCCTGCGCTGCCGACTATGGTGACCCGGAAAACCGCCGCTTCCATGCCGAGCCCGTCGCCTGTCCCGATTGTGGTCCGAGGCTCAGCCATCCGATCGGCGAGGTGGCCGCCCGGCTCGCGAGTGGCGCGATCGTAGCGCTCAAGGGGATCGGCGGCTTCCATCTATTCTGCGCGCCCGCAATGACCCTGCGGTCGGCCTCCTCAGGCTACGCAAGGCACGTGAGCAGAAGCCGCTCGCCGTGATGGTTGGTAACATCAAGGCAGCCCGGGGACTCGCAAAGTTGACCGAAGCCGAGGAGGCACTTATGATCTCGGCGGCAAGCCCGATCGTAGTCGTCGAGGCCCGTGCCGGCGAAGTCTCCAATCTCGTATCACCCGGGCTCGGCCGCATCGGCCTGATGCTCGCCCATACCCCGCTGCATCATCTGCTGTTCGATGCACTGGCGAAGCGTTTGCAGTGTCTTCCCGTTCTGGTCGCGACCAGTGCCAATCCCGGCGGAGAGCCGCTGGTCGCCGACAATGCCGATGCCGAGCGCCGCCTCGCAGCGATCGCCGATCTTATCGTCACCCATGATCGCGACATCGCCGTGCGGGCCGACGACTCCGTCATGCAAGTGATCGCCGGCGCCCCTGCCTTCATCCGACGCGCGCGCGGCTTCGTGCCGGAGCCCGTCGATCTCGCCGAGGACGGTCCCTCGGTGATCGCGACAGGCGCTGATCTGAAGAACACGGTCTGTGTCACGCGCGGACGAGAGGCCTTTCTGTCGCAGCATGTCGGCGGCCTCGACAATGCCGAGGCAATCCGCTTCCAGCGCGAGGCGATCAGCCATCTGTGCTCGATCCTTGACGTGCAGCCGCAATTCGCCGCATGCGACCTGCATCCGGATTTCCGCTCGAGGCGGATGGCGGAAGATCTGAATTTGCCCATCGTGCCGGTCCAGCATCATCTCGCCCACGTCGCGGCGGTGGCGGCGGAGCATCGCCTTAAGGGGCGGGTTGTCGGTCTGGCACTAGACGGCCACGGCTTCGGCGCCGACGGCACGAGCTGGGGCGGCGAAATGCTCGTCATGGACGGCCATCACTGGCAGCGCACGGGAGCGCTCGCGCCGCTTCCGCTGCCTGGCGGTGACCGTGCGGCTCGGGAGCTTGGCGCATGGGTGTTGCCGCGCTTCAGGCGGCGGGATGTATCTATCTCGCACCACAACTCTGGCCGCGCCATCGCGGCGTCGTGCGCCTCACGACGATGTTCGAGCGCGGCATGCAGCCACCCCGGACAACCAGCCTGGGCAGGCTCTTCGATGCCGCCGCGGCGATAGCGGGCGTTCGTCTCGTCCAAAGTTACGAGGGGCAGGCGGCAATGGAGCTCGAAGCTCAGGTCCGGACACCACTCCGGCTCGTCGACGGGTATGCCGTCCGGAGCGGGGTACTCGATTTCCGGCCTCTCATCCTGCACCTCGCCCGGCAAGGTCTTTGCGAGAGAGATTCCGCCGACCTGTTTCACGGCACGCTGATCGCGGGCCTTGCGGAATGGGCTGTGGAAGGAGCGCGAAGCCTCGATACCCGACAGATCGCGCTGGGCGGCGGATGCATGACGAACCGCGTCCTTGCGGCCGGACTCATGCAAGCGCTCCGCTCGCGCGGGCTCAATGCCTATTTGCCGCGCTTGGCGCCGGCCAATGACGGCGGCATCGCGCTCGGCCAGGCGGCTTTTGCACGGCAGGTCATCGCGAACGAACACCCGTCAATGGAGGAGAACCAGACATGTGCCTAGCCATCCCGGTCCAAGTCAAGGAAGTGCTGCCCGACAACATGGCGAAAGTGATGATCGACGGGGTGTCGAAGCTCGTTTCGATGGCGCTCATCGACGATGTTAAGGTCGGCGATTACGTCGTCCTTCATGTCGGCTATGCGCTGGCGAAGATCGATCCGGCGGAGGCGCAGAGGACGCTGGCTCTGATCCGCGAAGCTGCGATGGGAGATGCGGCATGAAATATATCGACGAATATCGCGACGGCAGACTTGCCAGGGACATCGCCCGGCAGATCGGCGCTATCGCCGATCCTGCCCGCTCCTATCATCTAATGGAATTCTGCGGCGGCCATACGCATGCGATCTCTCGTTACGGCCTCGAAGATCTGCTGCCCGCCAACGTGCGGATGATCCACGGGCCCGGCTGTCCCGTCTGCGTGCTGCCTGTCGGCCGCATAGACGCGGCGATCGCGCTCGCCATGCGGCCCGAAATCACGCTCTGCATATATGGCGACCTGATGCGCGTGCCCGGTTCGAACGGATCGAGCCTCCTAAAGGCCAAGGCGGCCGGCGCTGACATCCGCATGGTTTATTCGACGCTCGATGCGCTGAAGGTCGCCGAGGCCGAGCCGGACCGCTTAGTGGTGTTCTTCGCTATCGGGTTCGAGACCACAACGCCACCGACCGCGCTGGCGCTTAAGGGGGCGATTGCAAAAGGGCTCGGCAATTTCTCGATCTTCTGCAACCACGTGGTAACGCCGGCGGCAATCCAGAACATCCTCAAAAGCCCCGACGTGAGCAAGCTCGGCACTATCAAGATCGACGGCTTCATCGGCCCGTCCCATGTCTCGACCGTCATCGGCACCCAGCCATACGAATTCTTCGCCGAGGAATTCCGCAAGCCGATGGTGGTGGCGGGCTTCGAGCCGCTCGACGTCCTCCAGGCGATCCTGATGTTGGTCCGACAGCTCAATGCCGGCAGGCACGAGGTGGAGAACCAGTACATCCGCGCCGTGACCGCGCTCGGCAACGAGAAGGCCCAGGCGGAGGTCGCTGATGTCTTCGAACTGCGCGAGAGCTTCGAATGGCGGGGGCTCGGCGAAGTGCCCCATGGCGCGCTGCGGCTAAGGCCGCACTATGCGGCCTACGATGCCGAGAGGCGCTTCTCGATGGTGACGCCGGCCGCCAAAGACAATCCAGCCTGCGAATGCGGCGCGATCCTGCGCGGAGTCAAGAAGCCGGCCGACTGCAACCTGTTCGGCACGGTCTGTACGCCCGACACGCCGATGGGGTCCTGCATGGTGTCGTCGGAAGGCGCGTGCGCTGCCCGCTGGACCTATGGCCGCTTTCGCGAAGAGCCGCGGCAAGTGGATCCAGGCAGGGCGGTGGCATGAGCCTGATGATCAAGGCCAGCAGCCGCAAGCTCGACCTCGCCAACGGCCGTGTCGATCTCTCGCATGGCGCGGGCGGCCGCGCCATGCGCCAGCTGATCGAGGGCATCTTCCATAAGGCCTTCGACAACGATTGGCTGCGCGCCGGAAACGATCAATCGGCGTTCGTCGTGCCCAGTGGGCGGATGGTGATGACGACCGACGGCTACGTCGTCTCACCGCTTTTCTTTCCCGGTGGCAATATCGGTACGCTCGCCGTCAACGGCACGATCAACGACATCGCCATGGCGGGCGCAGTGCCGCTCTATCTCTCCGCCAGCTTCATCATCGAGGAGGGTTTTCCGCTGACGGATCTCGAGCAGATTGCCGACAGCATGGGCGCCGCCTCGCGCGACGCGGGCGTACCAATCATCACCGGCGACACTAAGGTGGTCGAGCGCGGCAAGGCCGACGGCGTCTTCATCTCGACCGCCGGCGTCGGCATGGTTCCGGCCGGGCTCGATTTGCGGTCGGACGCTGCCCGGCCCCGCGACGCGGTGGTGATATCCGGCTCAATCGGCGACCATGGCGTCGCGGTGATGTCGAAGCGCGACAACCTCGAATTTGACACGGCGATCGTCTCGGATAGCGCCGCGCTGCACAGGCTTGTGGCCGACATGGTCGCGGCGGGAGGTGCCCATATCCGGCTGATGCGCGATCCTACGCGCGGCGGTATCGCGGCGATGCTCAACGAGATCGCCAGCCACTCGAAGGTGGGCTTCCACATCGACGAGGAGGCGATTCCGCTGAAGCCGGAAGTCGCCGCCGCTTGCGAGTTCCTCGGCCTCGATCCGCTCAACGTCGCCAACGAGGGCAAGCTCGTTGCGGTCGTGGCGCCCGAGGCCGCCGACGCAGTGCTGGAGGCGATGCGGGCCCACCCGCTGGGCCTCGAAGCGGCGCTGATCGGCTATGCCGTGGCGGATGACAATTGCTTGGTACAGATGGCGACGTCGTTCGGGGGCGCTCGGATCGTCGACTGGCTGTCTGGCGAACAGCTGCCCCGGATCTGCTGACGGTGGCCGTTGCGGATCTCTTCTGTCACAGTTTCAATTCGCTTTGCCAGCGCCCGCATGTCGAGCAAGCGTCAGCGCAGGTTTAGAACTTCTTCACCTCGATGCCATGTTTGCGCGGAGCGTAACCGACCTGCCGCGGCGTGAGGGCGGATACGAGCCGCCTTGGCCTGAATCCAGCCGGCCCGCTCCATCGCCTCGACCAGCCTCTCGCGTTCCGTCAGACGCGAGCCCATTGCAGGGCAAGCAGGACTATACGGGTCGCAAGCCTTTGCGGGCGTCACCTCGCCTTCGGATACGCCGATCCTCCTGGATGAGAGCGGCGATGCAGCCGGCGTCGTGCTCCCGCGGGGCAGTTGATCGATGGCGTCTCTCGGTGGGAGAAAGCTGGCCCCGTTCGGGAGACGCGACCAAAGACGCATATCAATGTCAAAATCCGATGGAATGATTATCCTCGAACGCGCAAGTGTTGCCGTCCTTCGCACGCAATTTTCGAGTTCACGGACATTACCCGGAAAACAGCATTGGGAGAGCAGCTCAAGCGCCGACGGCGCGAACGCGAGGTTGCGGCGGTTCTCCTTGTCGAATTGGTCGAGGAAAACGTTGGCGAGTAGTGGAATATCATCCGGTCGCTTTCTCAATGGCGGCAACATGATTGGTACGACATTGATACGGTAATAAAGGTCGGCTCTGAACTCGCCATTCGCGACAGCCGTCTCGAGGTCCCGGTTCGCGGCGCATATGAGCCGAACGTCGACCCGCAGCGTCTTAGTACCGCCGACCCGCTGCAGTTCGCCCTCCTGCAAGACACGCAACAGCTTGGCCTGGAATGCCGGCGAAATCTCGCCGATTTCATCAAGCAAAAGAGTTCCGCCATTCGCCAATTCGAAACGCCCCGCGCGCTGCGAGATGGCGCCGGTGACGGAACCCTTTTCGTGCCCAAACAACTCAGATTCCAGGACGGTTTCGGACAGGGCGGCACAGTTCAACCGGGCTAGCGGCCGGATGTGCGCTACCTTCCTTCCTAGGATTTGGGAGGGTTTCGCATGGTCAACAACGATTCCGATGAAAATGCCAAACGACTAAAGGCGATCTGGGATCAAGATCGCATACCCGTCGTGTTGCGACGCGGCGGCAAAGGACAATGCCTTCGAGCCCGGTTGCCCTTCGCATCGGAAAACAGGGCGTGGCTGCGAAACCGGAGACGCACACGCCCTGTGTGGGTCGGAGGGGAAAATCAAAATATTGGGAATTGCCGAAGGCTTGGTTTAACGACTTCGTCAACCGGGCGCTAAAGAAGTATAAGATGGTCTACATAATTCAACCGTATCGGGAGCAAGAGATATGCGCCAGGGCATGCATGGAGGCAGAAGGCCACGAGTGCCAGTGTTCTTGCATGGGTGCAAATCATGGCTCCGGCTTTCATGGCAGCTGGTTTGAGGTTTCGGAAACCTTCGCTGTTCGTAGCCGTGAGCCCGAATTGGCATGTCGGTTGATGGTGTCCAAAGGGCCTTAACGACCAGCATCTTCGGAAGGGTCTTTGAGAATCGCCAAACGATAAACTGCCAGAGCGGCGGCAATCATTAGGAGGACAGAATAAACTAGCAGAAAGCAACCGATAAAAGAGCCCGTCAAACTGGCGTAGAGGAAGACCGTTTTAACGGACGGCATATAGACTTCCAACGCTCGCGTAAGATCGTAAAGCCATGTCCCTTGATATAAAAAGGCCCAAGAAAGGCATACGACTTGGACAAAAATGTAATGGAAGAAAACTGCATTTACGGCCTCCAAATAACTCACCCCGTGCGGGGCGGACACCTGTCGTAACGCGCCCTTTATTCGGCCACCGACTATACTAAAAATTATTGCATATGTTCCGAGACTGAATCCCAGAAGACTGGGGATCAGTGTTTCCGCTTTCTCGATCCACTTCGGCTCGACCCACAGGGAGTAGCTCAAGCCGGTGATTAGGATCGCGAGCCCAAAAAAGGGTGATGCCAGCATCCCCCGGACGCCACCGTAGGCGCGCCGATAGCGATTCAGCCACTTTAGCAGAGTGCCCCATGGCTTGAACCATTTACCAATCATCGCTAATTGGCCGTATTTTTACGGGCAGGGATCAGCCCGATGAACGCACTACGCTCGCTTTGTTCTTCCGGATCATAGCGATCGTGCAATTCTTTGGGAAAATTCTCACTATTCAGACGCACGGCACCTTTTTCGTCCCGGCCGATCACCTCCACCGTTCCATTTTCGAGTGCCACCTTGCTGATTTTCTTGATGTCGTCATCGGGCTTTATCGTCCCATTTCCTTCCGATTTGTAGGAGACCGAGAACTCCCTACTGCCGGTGCTCTCTAAATGCTTTTCAATATTTGCTTCAAAATCATCATTGAATATGTCCGTGTTAGGCTTTACAATCGTAATATTTATCTCTTTTATTCTTTTTATTGCAAACATTGATTCGAGTGACGACTTATCTTGAACAATCGTTATTTTCGCTTCGCCGAATTCGTTGGCGATTTCCGATTGAATGGCGAGCCCATTGAAAAAGCGGAGAGCCGATCCGGCCGTGAGCACCTTTCCCTTTGAATACGTTTGAAAATAAATCCGATGCTCCTGAACATCGAAATACAAATAGAAAGCAGCCGCATTTGGGAATAAATTGTGCGGTATATTTATTTCAGAGATGTCCTCATCTGTTGCCTCCGCCATGTCTTCTGCATTGAACCAATTACCATCGCCATCAAATTTGACAAACGTGGTAATTGCTCCCGTGATTACATTGTTGGCCGCACCAGAGCGATCCAAGCTAGATATCATCCCATGCCGATCTCCATGAACTTGAGAAATCAGTCGCTTGGAGTAAATCGATTGGATCCAGCGCATATAGATCTGAGGTGAATGCGGATGTAACCGAACATTCAATGCTGATGCGGAAACCTTGATTTTGCGCGCCACCAATACCCCCTCCTTTAACCCGGCTGGCGAAGCTACATGTATGAGGGGCCTTTCTCCAATACCCAAAACACAAAAAAATCCGCAGGGTGAGCGGCGGGCTTCTGGTCGGCGTCGAGGATCGGGCAGCTAGGGTTCCAGATCACCACCTCGTCGGCAGGATCGGGCTGGCCCGGAACCTAGGCGGCCCAACCCGCTTATCAAGGCGACACAGGATTTGCAGGCCGAGCCGCCCAGCAAGGCCAGTGTTGCCAGCTAGCCTGCCTTCTCAAGTGGATGCTCACCGTAGATCGCGCGCAACCAGCGCTGCCGGGCGATGGTCTTCGGATCACGCTCGTTGGCAAGGATGGATTGGGGCGAGCCTGAAGCGCTTCACCGGCCGTCTCAAAGAGCATTGCTAAAGGTCCAAAACCGTCAGCCAATCAGCCTTCTCGTCGGTCTGTTTCCAAAAGGGTCGACTTAGGTGTCACGACTCGGAGCTTGGCTGCTTCATAGTCGAACGAAACGCGGTTTCGTCCACGTTGCTTTGCGTCAAGAAGGCATCGCCCAGCTGTGCGAAGGACATCTTGAGGATCTGCGTTGCGAGAAACTTCCGCACCCCCGATGCTGACGGTCACCTTCACGTCATCGGATGGCCCTTTGATCCAGGGAAGTCCTGAGACATGCCGACGGATGTTTTCCGCAATCGTCATTGCCTGCTCTTTATGCAGGCCTCTCAGCAGGACCCCGAACTCTTCGCCACCAAGGCGGCCAATCGGGTCGCCTGGGCGCGTCAGGTAGATGAGCGCTTTGGCAATCTGCACCAAGGTCTCGTCACCCCTGGCATGTCCGTGCTTGTCATTGAACAAGGAGAAGTGATCCGGATCGATCAGAAGAAGGGTGTCGCACTCTCCATCATCTCGCTTCCTGTCCATCCTTGCCATGAATTCACCGCGGCTAAGAAGCCCGGTCATCGGGTCGTGGCTGGTCACGAAGGTCAGCCGATCGTGCGTATCTCTGAGCGCCTGGTACGACTTTTCCAGCTTGTCACATGTGTCCTGGATCGTTTCCGACTGGGCGAAAATGTAGGCGCCGACGGGCATTCCGATCAGAATAGGGATGAAAGTGCATTCCACCCAGCTCAGCCAGTCGATCGGCATCTGCAAGGCGATTCTTGCCGTAAACGACAGGGCGAAGGTCGCGACGATTGCAATGATCGTCACGACTACCGACTTGCCCACAATACGTTTGGTGCGCGGCGTCATATTGTTTCTTTTAACAAATGAGTGTTGCTTATTTAAACAATATCGCTGAAAGAGTTCTTACCCTGTCAATTAAGATTATTCTGAAATGAAGGGCGCGAAGCGAACCTGCCGTGATTCTAGAGGATTGGGACAGCACGATGAATTTTAACAACGATTAAAATTCGCGGTATTCGACTGTGCCGGTGTTAGCTTTCAGACGCTATTCCACACTGCATGGACGGTGACAGTTGAATATGCGTGGCCTAGGCTGGATTAGAGACATACGATTGACAGAAGCTCAGCAGATACGAGATCGGATCGCCTCGCTAGAATGCGAATTGATCAACGCTGCGGCTTCCAGGGGCAAGTCCAATCTGCAAAACATTGGCCACCAGCTTCGTTTGCAGAAGGCTAGGTTGGAACGCCTCGAACGGTGCATAGCCGGGATGCCGAAACGGCTCTGAGAACAGGCCGATTTCTTCTGGAGCCAGAAGGAAGTGCCTTGAGGCCCCTCAGCGCCTTCTCGAAAGCTCGTGGACGGCGAGGATCGCACGCTCATAGACCAGCCGGTTCCCCCCAGAGCACACCGTGAAGATGTCCGGGCCGAGTTGACCGAAAAGTTGCGGACGCAGGGAACCTCTAATCAGAGCGGCCCTTGAGAGTGCTGACGCTCTGAAGTCGCGGATCGCCTAATTTCAACTCTGGCTTGGCTCGCATTTTAATTTTGGCAGCTGTGTAACAAGCTGCGTAACAAGCGAAGAAAAAAGAGCAATGTTTTCAATTGCATAAGGCGAGAATCGAAAGACGCTCTCTCTGCCAGTCCCGAAATGATGAGGGTTCACTCGGATACGCTGCCTCAATGGATCGACGGTACCGGACCTCTGGCTCGATCCGCCTGCGCCATTTAAGATACGGGAACCGAACCTATCCACAGAAATATTTTGTTGGTATTTCTGTTGGTAGCAGCTGCGGTTGGCCTACCCCTAAGCATCTGAAAGAAAAATAGGATTTTCTTTACCTGGATTCCGCCTCTGGGCACCATCCCCTCTTCTCCCGACATTCCCTTCCGCCGAAGCCTCTACGCTCGCGCCTCCATAAATTGCTGAAATCGCTTATTTTTTTGGCGCGCTCGGCGCACCGAGGCGTGTTGCCCCGATTCCCCGGCTTATGGGGTCAATTTTGCACGCCGATTCACCCACAGCGTTGCCCATGGAAGGTCCTTGTTCATCACCTTGCAGACATCCTGCCAGGCGGCATCGAGTTTCGATGCATCGGTTTCACCGAGCGCCTTGTCGAAAGCCGCGCTCAGGTCGCCAAAGTCGATGCGCATGGTGTTGAAGCCGGCGGGCGGAATCTGCGACTTGTTCAGGCCCGGATTGATGCCGGCCGGGTTCGGACCATTCTGCAGGCCGGCATAGACCATGGGAAATGCGTTCCAGTCCGGCGTGCCTTCCTTGTAGACGATGCCATTGTAGGTCGGCGTGTCGACGACGCGCGGCACGACGTTAATGCCGACCTGGGACAGCATGGACTGGATGGCCGCCATGACATTGGCAGCCTGCGGCGAGCCGTAATAGGTCAGCAAGGTGATGGGCTTGTCGCCGTTGATCTTGTCCCAGCCCGCCTCTGTGAGCAATGCCTTGGCCTTGGCTGGATCGTAGGCGTAGGCTTCTAGCCCTTCGGGGACCAGTTGCGTCGCGACATAGCCGCAGTTGGCTGGTTTGGCTGCGCCGCCGTAGAGGCTCTCGATGATGGCGTTGCGGTCGATGGCGTACATGATCGCCTGGCGAACCTTGAGGTCCTTGAACAGGTCGACCTTCTGGTTGAGGCCGATATAGCTGACCACGTAGGAGCCGCCCTCGATCACCTTGAAGCTGGCATCGGTCTTGAACGATGCCGCATCGTCAGGCTCGACATAGGTGAACTGGATCTCACCAGCGCGCAGCGCCGCGACCGCCGCGGCCGGGCTCTCGAAATAGCGGTTAATCAGCACATCGACCTTCGGCTTGCCGCCACGATAGTCATCATCCGCGGCCAGTTCGACATATTGGTCGGTGACGTATTTCTTGAACTTGAACGGACCGGTGCCGACCGGCTTGGTCGACCACCAGGTGCTGGTTGCGAGCGACTCCGGCGGCATTGCGGCAAGAGCATGCTCCGGCAGGATCAGAACCTGCGAAAGAATGGATAAGAAGGAAGCCGTTGGGCTTCGACAGTTTGATGATCACGGTGCTGTCGTCGGGCGCCTCGACCGACGCGATATCGCCGAGGCGTGCCGCGAACAGGCTGCCGGAAGTTTTGTTCTTGGCAAGCTCGATGGTGAATTTCACGTCCTTCGACGTGAACGGCTTGCGTCGTGCCAGCTCTCCTTGACCAGGTTGAACGTATAGGTCAGCTGGTCGGCGCTCACCGTGTAGTTCTTGGCCAGGTCGCCTTCGAGTTGGGTCAGCCCTGCATTCCAGATGACCAGCGGTTCAAAATAGGTGCTGAGCCAGGTGAAGCCACCAGTCGCGACCAGCGGGTTGAAGTTCTTGGGGAAACCGCCGGGACCGACGTCGAAACCACCCGCAATGGTCTTTGGACTTTGTGCCTGCACGATGGTCGGCATGCCGGTGCCGAGCAGCAGCGCGGCAGCAATGGCTATCGTCTTGATGCGCATGGTTTCCTCCCTTGGCATTTTTCAGGTTGTGCGGTTTTTGGCGATAACTTGCTGGATGCCTCTGTAGTGATCGTCTAGCCGGCTACGTGCCCGGTCGACATCCTTGGCGGCGACCGCCTCGACGATTTCATGATGATTGCGCCAAGTGGCAAGCAGCGTCGGATTGTCGAGATTGGTGAAGTCCGAGGCCTTGTTGAACGCCACCCAGAAGATGTCGATCAGTGCGCTAAGCACGTGGTTGTTCTGGCAGCGGAACAGCATCTGATGGAATTGCTGGTCCTCTTCGGCAAAGCTCTCGTTGCGCTCGGCCCGCTGGCGCATGCTTTCGGTCAGCCGGCGAAGCTCGTCGATGTCTTCGGCGCTGATCATCTCGATGGTCTTGGCGATCAGTCCGGTCTCGAGCACGCGGCGTATCTCGCGCAGTTCCTCGACATCGCGCAGCGAGTCCTGCAGGCCATAAGCCAGATTGTCGAGCAGCGGCTTGAAGGAGAATTCCTTGACGAACACGCCGATACCACGGCGCGTCTCCAGGATGCCGATCGATTCCAGCGCCTTGATCGCCTCGCGGACCGAATTGCGGCCAACGCCGAGCTGTTGTGCCAGGAACATCTCCGGGGGCAACGGGTCGCCCGCTTTCAGCCTGTTCGCCTCGATATAGTTCCGCAGGCTCTCCTGCACGGTCACATGCAAAAGCGGTGGTCGGCTGAGCGGTTCGATCGACTTCAATTCCGGCATTTTGTTTCCCTGCTCCCACTGCTGTCCGACGCCAAATAACCACATCGCGTGAGAGGGATATCCTGCAAGATGCAGGAGGACATATCAGGACATGAAGATCGTTTTGGCCGGCACGAGCCATTGGCACGCCGACATGCATCTCGATGCGGCGCGCGATGCCGGCGCTGAAATCATCGGCGTGTGGGATGAGGACGAGGCGCATGCAATGGGCTTTGCGGCCCGCAACTCGCTCAAGGCGATTGCTGCATTCGAAGACGTCCTTGCAACACCTGCCGATCTGATCTTGCTGATGGGACATCCTTCGAACGTGCCGGCCAGGGCGCGCAGGATGATCGAAGCGGACATCCCGCTTATCCTCGAGAAGCCGGCAGCGACCAGCACGGCGCCGCTGATCCAACTGAGAGACCTGGCGCATCGACGAAAAGCTTTCGTTGGCGTGCCTTTGCCCAACCGCTTTGGCCCGGCGGTGACCGCCTTTGAAAGACTGCGAAGGGAAGGCCGCGCCGGCCAAGTCGCGCACGGCCATTTCCGCGTCGTCAACGGGCCTCCGGAGCGCTACGCCGCCGACGGCGTTGGCTGGGTGGTGGATCCCGCGATCGGCGGTGGCGGCGCATTGCGCAACCTGGGCATCCACGGTGTCGATGCGGCGCTGAGTCTCGCCAGTGGCGAGCTCCATCTCAAAGCCGTATCGATGGGCAACCGCATCCACAGGTCTCCGGTTGAGGACTACGCGCTGCTGGTGCTCGAGGACGATGCCGGCGCGGTGTTCACCGTGGAGGCGGGCTATACCTTCGCTTCAATGCGGCCCGGCGGAGATTTCGAATGGCGCATCGTCGGCGCCAACGCCACGCTCATCGACCGTGGCGACAAGGCGACCTGCGCGACGCTCGACGACGCTGCGGTTGTGGACCTGCCGGTCGAGCTGCCGGCTACTCGCTACCGCCTCAGCATGCGCGACACATTCGAACGGTTGCGGCGAAACGCTGCGCCGGCAATCTCCATGGATGACTATGTTGCGGCGATGTCGCTGATCGACGCCGCGTATCAGAAGGCAGGACGATGATTGGAGTAGGCATTATCGGCGCGGGCGATTTTGGCGCCGCGCATGCACGCGCAATCAGAGAGGTCGACGGCATACGCCTCGTCGCAGCCTGCCGTGGAGACGCGACGGCGCTGGCCGCCTTCACGGCCGAATATGGCGGCAAGGGCTACGCCGACTGGCGCGAACTTCTCGAAGACAGCCGCGTTGATGCCGTCGTCATCGCTGCCCCGCACGCGCTGCATGCCGAAATGGCGATCGGCGCGGCCAGGGCCGGCAAGCACATTCTGCTCGAAAAGCCGATGGCACGAACTGCAGCCGAATGCGATGCGATCAATGCGGCGGTGGCGCAGAGCGGCGTCAAGCTGATGGTCGCTCACCTCCTGCATTTCTCGAAACCTTGCATGGCAGCGAAGAAGGTCATCGAGGCAGGCAAGATCGGACGGCCGCTGATCGCGTCGAGCTGGATGATCAAGCTCTGGATGGAGCATAACCGGCGCGACTGGCACCTGCGCAACGCTACCGGTGGCGGCATGCTGATGACGGCTGGCATTCACGCGCTCGACCGTCTCGTCTGGCTGATGGATGACGAAGTCATCTCGGTGAGCGCCATGCTCGGCGCAAAATTCCATCAACAGGAAGCGGATGACACGTCGATGCTGGCGCTGCGTTTCAAATATGGCGGCCTGGGCCAAGTGCAGAGTGTCGGCTATCGCAACGGCGCGGTCGGCTTTGCGATGGATCTCGTCTGCGAACGCGGCACGCTGCAGATCGACATGGATCGCGGCACCAAGATTGGTCGGGATACGGTGTGGGCCGACCTGCCGGATTCATTCGAGCCCGCCTGGATGCACAATGCGGTGAAACGCGAATGGGCTGCGTTGCGCGACGCCATCGTCGACGACAAGCCGGTACCGGTGACGGGCGCCTATGGGCGCAACCTCATCGGCATCATCGAGGCAGCCTACGCCTCGGACAAATCCCGCCGCGAGGAAACGATCGCCGATGCCGGCTGATATAGATGCAATTGCCGAGGCCATCGCCGAGGCCCATAGGAATCCGCGCCAACGCATACCGGCGTCGCGTTTCGTCGACCTGACGCGCGGCGATGCGATGGCCGTTCAAGGCGCGGTGTTGAAGCGGCTCCGTGAGCGCGTGCCCGTTGCCAAGGTGGCCATGCCGCCCGATGGCATCGCGACGGGTGCGCCGATCCCCGCCGGAATGGTCATCGACGATGGCGGAACGATCGAGCTTGGCGAACGCGATCTCGCCGGGCTTGAGATCGAAGTGGCTGTCAGGCTCGGCGCCGACTTAACGCCCGAGATCGCCAAAGCTGGCCGCCCGGCCGCGTTGCAGACCATCCAGCATTTCGTCCTCGGCATCGAGCTCATCGGCTCCCGCATCGACGACCGGACCAAAGCCGGCCCTTTCGGCCCGCTGGCCGACAATATGGTCACCGGGGGTTATGTCATCGGCAAGCAGGTACTGGCGCACGCGCCGAAGGTCGATGGCATGGCGATCACGCTTTCCAGCGACGGGGCGATCAGCCAGCGCGAGACCGCCAAATACCCGTTTGGCGACGCCATTTCTCCCATCATCGCTTTCGCCGAAATGGCCGACGATCATTTCGGCGGCTTCAAAAAAGGCATGGTGATCACCACCGGATCGTTGTCGCCGTTGCTGATCGTTCCAAAGAGGGGTCACATCGAGATCAGTCTTGGAGACTTTACGCCGCTTTCCTTCATGCTGAGCTAGTCGACAATGAGCGATCATCTCTCCGCCCTCCCCGAACACGCGCCTCGCGGCATCTGGGGCGCCGTGATGCTGGCCGTGGGTCCGGATGGCAATATCGACTGGAGCGCCACGCAAGAAACCGTCGCCCGGCTCTGCGCATCCGGCGTTCACCGCGTCTATTCCAACGGCACGGCATGTGAATTCCATTGCCAGACCGAAGTCGAATTCGACCGGCTGAGCGAGATGGTGGCGGCAGTCGCCGGCGCCGCGAGAATCCCATTCCAGATCGGCATCAGCCAGTCCAACGCGCGAGCCGCACGCGAGCGGCTGAAGCGCGTTGCGGGATTGGGGCCCTCGGGAGTGCAATTCACCTTGCCGGACTGGTGGCCACCAAGCGACGAGGAAGTGCTGCGTTTCGTCTCGGGTTTGGCCGAGGCAGCGCCGAGCACACCCCTGGTGCTCTACAACCCGCCCCACGCCAAGCGGCGGCTGACCCTGGAAAATGTCGCCGCACTGGGCACCGCGGTACCCTCGCTTGTCGGGGCAAAACTCCCCGGCGGCGACGCCAGCTGGTACGCCGACATGCGGCGCAAACTGTCGGGCTTTTCGGTGTTCGTGCCAGGCCACACGCTGGCGACCGGTTACGCGAACGGTGCGCATGGCAGCTATTCGAACATCGCCTGCCTTAGCCCGAACGGAGCGCTGCAGTGGTGGGCGCAGATACGAGCCGGTGAGCAAGCGGCCGTCGAGATGCAAGCACGCATACAGGCCTTTCTCGCGGACCACGTCCTGCCATTTCGGGCACGCTATGCCGTCAGCGACGCCGCCCTCGACAAGGCGATGGCGGCAGCCGGCAGCTGGAGCTCGATCAGCGCCCGGCTATTGTGGCCCTATTCCTCGGTGCCCGACGAGGACATCCCACCGCTGGCGACAGCCGCACGCGCCGCCTTCCCCGGATGGTTTTAGCCGTGCTGGCGCCCGCTTTCATTGCCGACCGCAGCACCCGATGACGCCCCTTTGTCGAGGAGGCGCTATCCCATTGAAGGGAGCGCGAGAGCAGTTCAGCGTTCCACGGAATCGCTGAACTGCTCTAACCATTGTTTCACGCAATTCCGAACGGAAAACCGCTACACACTTTTCCTGGAATTGCTCTAGGCGCCTCGTAGACAAGCGGCGGCAGACGGGCCGGGACATCACCTAAATCTGCCGAGAAATTGCCTGACGTGCATGTCTACCAAGCTGCTGACGCGCCAGCGGTATAATTGAGTGGCCACTCTTTGGCGCCCCACAATCGTCTCTGCATGCTCTGTTGCGAGTTTGAGTAGCGTTTCTGCGATTTCCTGAGCCGACCAGCCTTTGACAAGGGAGGCCTTCACCAAAGCCTCAAACGCGGGCTCAAGGGCAACCTCGCAGTTGATGGGGCGGTCGGGGCTACCTTCAGAAAGCAGGGGCGGTTCGACTGGTGGTACCGGAGCCATGCACCCAGAAAGCACAAACGTGGAAATCGTTCCGCCGGTCATTGGCACTCATAGCTTCCTCGGCCCTACGGCGGCTTCATCGGGGTCGCAAGTCGACGATCCGCTTTCGGATGGGTTCGCCAGAAAGCAACTGTTCCGTCTACGGTCCGATTTCGTCATTCGAGCCGCTCGTGACCTCCGTGATCTCGCCGGCCCGAGCCTCTCTGTTCGTCGGTAATGAAGACGGTCGGCGCGATCAACTACGTCGCACCGAAGGCGTCTCGGTCTTCTCGTGCCCGCCGGAGGTAAGATGCCGAGCGGGGCACGCCTCATCCCTTTATATGCTCGGCTGCGGGGCTGGCCCCGCCGGCCTTCCGCCGAAAGACGACAGTGCCTTTTCCTTGAGTTCGCGGAACTGGCGCGACGCCGCGGAGAGCCTGCGGTCCCATTCCGGGTCCGGCACCTGCCCTTCGATCGTCTTGAAATAGACCTGCATCAGCGAGGCGATGGCGAAGGGCTCCACGAAAGCGGCCTTCAGCGCCCAGGCGAAGACGATGGCCAGCACGAAGCTCCAGCCGCTCAACTGGCCCGGCATGAGGTAGACGACCGCGCCGGCCGGCGCCAGCATGAGCAGGAAGATGACAAAGGTGACGCCCCACAGGATCAGCGCCAGCCACACCGCATTCTTGATCATCTTGGTGCCGTTCTGAGCGTAGAGCACGACGCCTTGCCGGGCGGTCTCGAAGGGCGAGGACGAGTCGATGCGGATGTAGTAGCCGAGGATGATCTCGTCGACATAGGTCAGCGAGATGCGGATCACCGTATTGGCGAAGCGCACCAGCCCGTCCAGCCCGGGCAGGAATGCGGCGATGCCGCCGAGCAGACCGGTGACGGCACGGATCGCGCCCTTCACCAATTGGTCAACGACGAAGAGGATGTTGGCCTCCGCGAAGCGCTGCGCGACGACCGCTTTCGCATAAGCGATCTGGTTCTGCCCGCCGGGCACGTCGCGGCTGTCGATCAGGTGCACCATCACGGCGATGTGGCCTGCCTTCAGCACGTAGAGGATATATTCGCGGATCCAGTAAACCGCGATGGAAACCAGTGCGAAGCCAACGATGCCGCCGTAAAAGGCCGTGCCTTCCGGCCCGCCGTCGGCGAAGATGTGGCCGACACCCCAGCCGATGCCGGCGCCGGTGCCCGTCGCCGCGACATAGGCCAGCGTCATGGCGAAATAGACGATCATGCGGAAAAGGATGAACGGCCATGTCCTGAACATGATCGCCACGGATCTGCCAACCGAGAAATCCCACATCATCCTACCTTCTGCCAAAGAGACGAAACAACAGGATCGCCAGCGGCGATTTGCGGCACCGGAGCGCTGCATGGCCCCTCCGAGGCGCCCGCTGCGGCGACGACAGCGATAACCAGGCAGGACCAGTAGGAGCGGCAGGCTGATTCTCGAAAGTGACATTCGAATTTCTCCGTCCGAGGTGCGGCCTGGGCCGCGAGGAATCGCACCTTACTCCGGGGCGCAGGTGGTGGTGTCATTGGGGAAGAGGCTTTCGAACGTGTGCCGAATCTCGGCCTCGGTCTCCGGCGGCGTGGAATCCCTGGAGCAGACGATCGGTCCATTGCCACCATGGGCGTGGGCGTTGCAGCAAACGTTTTTAACCGCTGCGGGCGCAGGGCCCGCTCCACCTTGGTCGGCCTGAGTGGGAAATCCTTCCTTCGGTTCACAGAACGCGCCGTATTTGTTCTTCTCCCTGAGGACCACATAGCCAGGCGGGCACGAGCGCTCGCCCTCGCTTCCGACGTCGACGTCCTTTTTCTTCTTCTTGCCGTTGTGACCCGCCTGCGCGCAGGGCATGCGGGACTTGGTCAACCCTGCCGCGCCTCCCGGAAGGAGGGCGGCTCGCCTTCGGTTCCGCCCCCCTCGTTGCCGCCCTGCTGCCCGTCGGTCCGCCTGTGCTTCTTAAGGGTGCCGCAGATCAACTGGCCGTCGCTGAACGTGCAGCCGAAGGCGGCGGCTCGGATCACCGGGGCGCTATACGGCCCGTCGGCGGCGACCGCTTCAGCGGCGGAGGTGACGACGGCGATCCCAAGCAGGACCGCCAGGAGCGGCAGAACGATTCTCAGGGGTGACATTTGGAATTCTCCGTTCAGCGATTCCGCCAGGCCGCGAAGGGATCGCTGCGCGACGGCTGAATAAGGGAAATCGACTTGGGGGACGGGGCGGCGCTGCGAACGCCGCTCGCGATGGTCATTGCCGGTGCCGCTCTTGCCGACACCATTTTCTACAGGCCGCACTCGTTGCGAGACGATACGAACGCGCTGCCTGTCAGGGGGCGGGATCCTGGGGGACATAGGCACTTGTCCCCAATGACCACGCCGCATCTCCGCCGGGCATCAGGCTCTTTTGAGAGCAAGCAAGAGCGTTGCGTTGTACTGCGCTGGGCAGCTGCTCTGCGCTCGGTGTCGACGTCGGGTGCGACAGTCTCCGCGCGAGCACACAATGACGATAATATCGGCTGGCAACGTAGCCAGGCGGACAACTCCATGCCACTTTGATCGGCCGAACGGTGCTCGCCGCCGTCGATCCGGCCGTCGCCAGTCCCGGCAAAGAGGCAGGGACAACCGTCGGCCGGTCGTCATTGCGGCTCCCGTCGTAACCTCTGGCAAGGCAGATGAGTTCGCAAGCGCAAAGACGAAGAGCACCACTACACTGGCTTGGAGCGTTCTCATGACTTCCCACCTCACCGTGCGGCGCGGCTACTGCCGCGTTCCGTTCCAGTTGCCCTCGACGGCGTCGGGGTTGTTGCCGAAATTGTAGCTGCCGTCGAAAGACTGGCCGTCGCCGGCGAGCACGAACTTGCCGCTCCCCCGGGTGCCATCCTTCTGCACCCAGCCGAAGCGCAGAATGTTGCCGTTCATCTTGCCGCTGATCGTTCCGGCGCTGCCGTCGGAGCCCTGGTAGTTGCCGGAGACGCTGTTG
>NZ_LPWA01000091.1 GCF_001510895.1 Mesorhizobium loti
CGCGATCGAAGACGAGGTCGCGGGTCGGAACAAGCCAGTCGCTGACGTGAAACCCCACCAGCCGGTCTTTTCCGGCCCGTTTAATCTCCGCTTCGAGTCGGCTGTCCCACCAAACATGATAAACGTCGACGATGATTCCTATCCCCGGCCCCAGGTCATCACAGAGATCGTTGGCATCGGCCATCGTGTTCATGCATGACCGATCTGCAGCCAACATTGGGTGGAGAGGTTCAAGCGCCAACGTGACGCCAGCCTTGCGGGCATGAGGGAGGAGTTCGGCCAGAGCTTCTCTGTACTGCGATCTAACTGCATTTAAGTCCTTGGTTTTTGATGGCAGACTACCGGGAAGTACCGGCAGGCACCCGGCCGAAAGTTCCGCCGCCTGATCGATGGCACGTCTCGCGTCGTCGAGCACTGCCCATCGGGCGGCCTCGCGTCCGACGAGGGGTCCCGCGCGATTGAGGCCCGTCACCACCATGCCATTGTCTGCGAGCATGCGCTTGGCCTCGGCTATCCCATATTTGTCGATGGCATCGCGCCAGACCCCAA
>NZ_LPWA01000092.1 GCF_001510895.1 Mesorhizobium loti
TTGCTCGTCGACGCCGACGGCCGAGAAATCGGTCGTAAGATCGGACCGGCCGAGTGGGACAGTCCGCAGACCATCGCCTTGCTTCGTCAGCACTTGCACTTGCCGGCAGGCGGCCCGGAGACAGCAAAGTGATGCCAAACGGTCGCGTCAAATTGCTGCTCATGGCCCTGGTCGCATTCCTGGTTTTCGATTCGGTGATGCTTGCTGCGCTTACGATCGTCCGCCAGTCGTCGGAGGTCGTTACAGGCGTGCGGGTCGTGCGGACGGGCACCGCCGATATCGGTGGGCCGTTCTCTTTGACGACGGCGAACGGCCAGGCGGTGACCGACCAGACCTACCGCGGCAAGTGGATGGTCATCTATTTCGGCTACACCTTCTGTCCGGACGCATGCCCCACGGCTCTCGCCAATATGAGTGTCGCGCTGGAGAAGCTGGGCACGGACGCTGAGAAATTTCAGCCGCTCTTCATCACCGTCGACCCCGAGAGGGATATGCCCAAGGCGATGTCCGCCTTCCTTGAGTCCTTTGATCATCGGATTGTCGGC
>NZ_LPWA01000093.1 GCF_001510895.1 Mesorhizobium loti
TCAATTATCCCGGCCGCCCTGGCTGTCGCCGAAGACGTCGGCAGCTCCGGCAAGGAGCTGATTGCAGCGATTGTCGGCGGCTACGAAATGTCCCTGCGCCTTGGCACCGCCATGCGTCCTAGCGAGAACCGCGACCGCCAAGTCAAGGGCTACGCCACCTGGCAGATCTTCGGCGCCTGCACCGCGGCGAGCCTGTTACACCGATTCAGCGCCGCGCAGACCGCGGATGCCTACGGGCTGATCCCAATGCATGCCCCGCTCCCTTTTCTGCGCAAATTCCACTCGCGGCCGATGAGCCTTTTGAAGAACAACTACGGATGGGCGAACAAAGGAGCCATCACGGCAATCGACCTTGTCCGCGCCGGGTTCCGGGGCAATCGCACCATCTTTGACGGCGACGACGGGTTCTGGGCAATGGCGGGATCCGACCGGTTCGAACCCTCAGACATGCTCGATCGGTGGGGTGAGCGCTATTTCATCCTCGAGACCGGCTTCAAGCCGTTTGGGGTCTGCCGATGGATACACACGGCGGTTGAC
>NZ_LPWA01000094.1 GCF_001510895.1 Mesorhizobium loti
TCGTCGATCGGCTCGATCGACTTCCGCCAGGAGGAATGGCGCGTCGACTGCGCCGTCAGCGGCTCGCAGAAGGGTTTTATGCTGCCGGCCGGCCTCGGCTTCCTGTCGGTGAGCCAGAAGGCGCTGGCCGCTTCCAGGACCGCCACCCACCGGCACTGCTACTTCTCCTTCGAGGACATGATCCGCACCAACGACACCGGCTACTTCCCCTATACGCCGGCGACGCAATTGCTGCGCGGCCTGCGCGCCTCGCTCGATCTCATCGCCGAGGAAGGGCTGGAGAACATCTTCGCCCGCCACCATCGCCTGGCCGAAGGCGTGCGCAAGGCGGTCGAGGCCTGGGGGCTGAAGCTGTGCGCCAAGCAACGCAAATGGCACTCCGACACGGTCAGCGCCATCCTGGTGCCGGAAGGCATCGACAGCGCCGACGTCGTCAAGCGCGCCTACCAGAAGTACAACACCTCGCTCGGCGGCGGCCTCAACAAGGTGGCCGGCAAGGTCTTCCGCATCGGCCATCTCGGCTGG
>NZ_LPWA01000095.1 GCF_001510895.1 Mesorhizobium loti
GAGAGTGAGGAACTTGGCTTCCACCTCCGCCGGCCCAAAAGCGGGCCCGCCGGGGGCGCCAGTCGGAATCTCAGCCTGCTCGGAAACAGTTTCGCCATTACGGAGGGTCACGATGACGCGGGCAGGCAGGAGCTTCTTCGCATAGAACTTCTCATCGGCGCCAGCCAGCGTCGAAAGACTTATCCGGGACGCGGTTTCTTGGAGGTTTTTGTCGGCCAAGTCGTCTTCGCGCAGGCCCGTCGCGGAGGACTTGTCATGCAGTTCGAGGGCGAGCGCATAGGGGATATGGAATGCGGCCTCCACGGTTGATTGCGGCCAAGGGCCGTTGAAGTCACGGACGAACTCGCTCACAGTTTCAACGTGAATGGCCTTGACGTCGGCGCGGCCAAAACGGTGGCGGGTCAGCAATGCGCGCAAGCGGTCAACCGCCGTGTGTATCCATCGGCAGACCCCAAACGGCTTGAAGCCGGTCTCGAGGATGAAATAGCGCTCACCCCACCGATCGAGCATGTCTGAGGG
>NZ_LPWA01000096.1 GCF_001510895.1 Mesorhizobium loti
GAGAGTGAGGAACTTGGCTTCCACCTCCGCCGGCCCAAAAGCGGGCCCGCCGGGGGCGCCAGTCGGAATCTCAGCCTGCTCGGAAACAGTTTCGCCATTCCGGAGGGTCACGATGACGCGGGCAGGCAGGAGCTTCTTCGCATAGAACTTCTCATCGGCGCCGGCGAGCGTCGAAAGACTTATTCGGGCCGCGGTTTCTTGGAGGTTTTTGTCGGCCAAGTCGTCTTCGCGCAGGCCCGTCGCGGAGGACTTGTCATGCAGTTCGAGGGCGAACGCATAGGGGATATGGAATGCGGCCTCCACGGTTGATTGCGGCCAAGGGCCGTTGAAGTCACGGACGAACTCGCTCACCGTTTCAACATGAATGGCCTTGACGTCGGCGCGGCCAAAACGGTGGCGGGTCAGCAATGCGCGCAAGCAGTCAACCGCCGTGTGTATCCATCGGCAGACCCCAAACGGCTTGAAGCCGGTCTCGAGGATGAAATAGCGCTCACCCCACCGATCGAGCATGTCTGAGGG
>NZ_LPWA01000097.1 GCF_001510895.1 Mesorhizobium loti
CGCCAGAAAGCTGCTCGTCATTCTCAATGCAAAAGCACGCGATGCGCGAAGCGAGTTCGCAAATGCAACTTGACACCTCAGATAGTCGCTCATTGCCCTCCCGGGCATTTCTCCCCGTATAGTGACGGGGAGAAAGACGCCGTCACCGACGGTTTCGCCAACTACCAGCGTTGCGGAAAATGGGCGCCAGCGTTGCGGCCATCTCCCTTCTCCCCGTCACTATACGGGGAGAAGGTGCCGGCAGGCGGATGAGGGGCAGCGCGATGTTTCCATGCTGCCAATAGACGCGCAGCCCGACGCGCTTCAGACCAGCTACTTGGCGTTCGGGTTCGGCATCCAGGCGGGCATCGCGACATCGGCATGGGCGAACTGCGGCAGCTTGGCCGACAGGTCCTCCATGTTCTTGATGTCCCTGTCGACGAGCTCCTTCTGGGTGATCAGCGTCGGCGGCACGATGACGTTGTGGCCGGGATCCTCACCGGCGAGCAGCTGCGCCAGCGCGCGCACCGAAACCTGGCCAACGACGGCCGGGTTGGTGGCGGCGGTCGCGGCCCAGGCGCTGTCCGGCTCGCGCATCGCGGCGATGTCCGAGGTCGAGATGTCGGCCGAGTAGATCTTGATGCCCTTATTCAGCCCGGCTTCGTCGACGGCGATCTTCACGCCCTTGGCGAATTCGTCATACGGCGCGAACATCACCTTGATGTCGGGATGCGCCTGCAGCACTGAGCGCGCCTGGTTGGCGACGGAGTTGGCGATCGGGTTGTCGAGCGTGCCGAACATGGCGACCTCGCTGATGCCCGAATGCTTCTTCTTCACGTCCACCCAGGTTTCGTTGCGGCGGTCGAGCGGCGCGATGCCGGCGACATAGACATAGCCGGCCTTCCAGCTTTCGCCATTGTCCTTGACCGCCTGCTCGAGCGCGAGCTTTGCCAAGTCGCGGTCGGACTGTTCGATCTGCGGGATCTTCGGGTTCTCGACATTGACGTCGAAGGCGACGACCTTGATGCCGGCATCGACCGCGCGCTGGGCGGCGTCCTTCATCGATTCCGTCAGGCCGTGCTGGATGATGATGCCCTGCACGCCGAGCGCGATGGCCTGGTCGACCATATCGGCCTGGAGGGCGGCATCCTGGCGGCTGTCCAGCACGCGCAAATCGACGCCGAGCGCCTTGGCCTGCGCCTCGACGCCCGAGAGATAGGCCTGGAAGAAGTCACCAGTCGAGAGATAGCGCACCAGCGCGATCTTGACGCCCGGCTTGTCGAACGGCGCCGGACGGTCCGCCGCAAGTGCCGTTCCCTGCAGCAGCAGCGCCGCGCCCGCAAGGCCAAGTGCGGCCTTCCCCAAAAGTCTTCTTGTGATGCTCACGTCGTTTTCCTCCGTTGTTCTGTTCAATGCCCCGGTCGAAACTATCTCTTGCCCCTGCCGGAAAGGGCGAAGGTGAAGACAAGGGCGACGACGAGCACCGCGCCCTTGACGAAATCCTGCGTGTAGTAAGGGGCGTTCATCATCGTCAGGCCTTGCAGCAGGACGCCGACGAACACCGCGCCGACGGCCGTGCCGAAGGCGTTGGGCTTGGCGGCGCCGAGCACCGCGTAGCCGATGAGCGCCGCCGCTACTGCGTCGAGCAGCAGATTATTACCCGAGGCGATGTCGCCGCGTCCAAGCCGGGCGGCGAGCAAAATCCCGCCGATCGAGGCAAAAACTCCCGAAATGACGTAGGCCCAGATTTTGTATGCCTTGACAGGCGCGCCGGCGAGCTCGGCCGCGCGCTCGTTGCTGCCGACGGCATACATCATGCGGCCGAAGCGGGTGTATTCGAGGAAGAACCAGATCAGCACCGCAAGCACCACGAGCACCACGACCGAGACGGGAATGAGGTTCGGGATGAAGAAGTCGATGCGGTGACGGCCGAGCGCCAGGAAGGCCTCTGAGAACTTGCCGTTGGCGACGGAGCCGTCGGGCATCGTCATGCCGGTGGCGATCGACCGGCCCTCGGTCGGGATGCGCTGCAGGCCGAGCAGCAGGAACATCATGCCGAGCGTCGCGAGCAGGTCGGGCACGCGCATATAGACGATCAGCCAGCCGTTGATCAGGCCGACGGCGACGCCGATGACCAGGCAGGCGATGACGGCGACGATTGCGTTCTGCTCAAGCACCACCATGGCATAGGACGCCGCCATCATGGCGCTGGTGGCGACCGAGCCGATCGACAGGTCGAAGCCGCCGACGACCAGCGTCGCGGTCACACCCAAAGCCAGCACCCCGGTGATGGCCACTGACTGGAAGATGAAGACGGCGCTCTGCGGCGAGGCGAAGCCGTCGGCGGCGATCGCGAAATAGGCGATCAGCCCGACAAGCAGGACGATGAAACCATAGCGGATGGCATAGTCGCGCAATGTCATCGAACGCTCCCGCGCAGTTGCCCTCTCCGCCAAACTGGAACTCATGCCCGCACTCCAAATCTCGTCATCCGGTAACCTCACGCCGCACTGTTGAGCGGCCCGCCGGCCACTTCCGCCAGCAGCCGGTCGAGGTCGATCTCGGCGTTCCTGTGCTCGCCGACGATCGTTTGTTCCGACATCACCAGGATGCGGTCGGCGGTCTCCAGCGCCTCGTCGATCTCGGTGACGAAAATGAGCGTAGCGCGGCCGTCGGCGCTTGCCCTCAGCTTGGCCGCAATGTCGCGCCTTGCCGAGATGTCGACGCCCTGGAAGGGTTCGTCGAGGATGAACAGGCGCGAAGATTGCGACATCCAGCGCGCCACCATCACCTTCTGCTGGTTGCCGCCGGAGAGCGCCGAGAGCTCGTCTTTCTCGGAGCGGCAGACGATGCCGAGCTCATCGATCTGGCGGCGTGCGGCGGCACGCTCGGCGCGGCGCTTCATGACACTGAAGCCCGACATTCGCTTGAGGAACGGCAGACTGATGTTGCGCTCGATGTTGAAGCCGCCGACGATGCCGCTTTCTGCGCGATCCTTGGCGACGAGGAAGACGCCGGCGGCGATCGCTTCGCGTGCCGATTTGGGCGCGTAAGGTCTGCCGTCCATATGCATGGTGCCGGCGAGCAGCCTGCGCACGCCGAACAGCGTTTCGGCCAGCGCCGTCTTGCCGACGCCGACAAGGCCGGTGACCGCCACCACCTCGCCGGCGCCGAGCGTCATCGAGATCGGCTTGGAGCCATGCGAAAGCTGCAGGCCTTCGGCGGTGAAGACCGCGCGCGCCGAATTCCTGGCGACGACGCGGTCGAGATGGATCTTGCGGCCGAGCATGGCGTTGACCGCGCCTTCATAGTCGAGCGGCTTCTGGTCGAAGACACCGGAAATAACGCCGTCGCGCATCGAGACGATGCGGTCGGCAAGGCGCCTGATGTCCGACATGCGGTGTGAGATGTAGAGGATCGCGACGCCCTGAACCCGCAGCCTGTCGATCAGCGAGAACAGCCGGTCGGCCTCAGCGCTCGACAGCGAGGAAGTCGGCTCGTCGAGGATCAGCACCTTCGGCTGGTGCGCCATAGCGCGGGCGATCGCCACCATCTGCCGGTCGGCGAGCGAGAGGTCGGCAACGCGGGCCTTGAGGTCAAGCGTGAGGCCCATGCGGTCGGCGACGGCCCTGGCTTGGGCGCGGACATAGCCGGGTTTGAACAGCAACGACGCGCACTTGCCGCTCAACCTGTCCAACGTCAAATTGGTGGCGACGTCGAGATCGGCCACCACGCCGTCATTGATGTTCTGATGCACGGTGACGACGCCGGCGCGGATCGCTTCCGCCGGCGATTTTGGATCGAAGTCCTGGGGATCGAAGTCCTCGCCGGCGAGCTGCATCGTGCCCCCGCCATGCTCGTGGACGCCGCTGATGATCTTGACCAGGGTGGACTTGCCGGCGCCGTTGGCGCCCATCAGCACCGTGACCTCGCCCGAATGCAGTTCGAGCGAGATGCCGCCAAGCACCTCGTTCTGGCCAAAGGATTTCCTCAGGCCCTCCACACGGAACACGGCATCTGCGCCCATTCGTTCCTCCCTGGTTCACGACGCTATGGGCTCATTCGGCAATTGTCAACACGATTGACAATTGCCAGAGCGCTACCTAGCTTGGCCCCGCCGCCGTGGGTCCGCTATCGTTGGAGATCACGAGCAGGAGGGTGAGGATGACCGAGACGAAGCCGTTCGAAGCATTGTCGGTGGAGACGCTGCCGAAGCGCCTTGGCGAGAACGAGGCGCTGGGCGAGCGCATCGGCAAGGATGCGAGCCGGTGGAAAGTACGCGAGGTCGGCGACGGCAATTTGAACCTCGTCTTCATCGTCGAAGGCGATCACAGCGCCGCGGTCGTGAAGCAGGCGCTGCCCTATGTGCGGCTGGTCGGCGACAGCTGGCCGCTGCCCTTGAAGCGCTCCTTCTTCGAGTACCATGCGCTGACCAGGCAAGAGGCGCGCGCGCCGGGCTCCGTGCCGGCGATCTACCATTTCGACCAGGCGCAAGCGCTCATCGTCATGGAGTATCTGTCGCCGCATGTCATTCTCAGGCGCGCGCTGATCGATGGCCGCGAGCTGCCGAACATCGCGCGCGACATCGGCCTGTTCATGGCCCGCACGCTGTTCCGCGGCTCTGACCTGTCGATGGTGACAAAGGAGCGCAAGGCGGACCTCGCGCTGTTCGCCGACAATGTCGAGCTCTGCGACATCACCGAGAACCTGGTGTTCTCCGACCCGTATTTCGAAGCCGAGATGAACCGGCACACCAGCCCGCAGCTCGACGGCCTGGTGGCGGAACTTCGCGCCGACCGCAACCTCAAGGTCGAGGCGCAGCGGCTGAAGCATCTCTTCGCCGCCAATGCCGAGACGCTCTTGCATGGCGACCTGCATTCCGGCTCGATCATGGTCACCGACACCGAAACCCGGATGATCGATCCGGAGTTCGCCTTCTACGGTCCGGTCGCGTTCGACGTCGGCATGCTGCTCGCCAATTTCTGGATGGCCTTCTTCTCTCAGCGCGGCCACGAAGACAAAGGCAGCCGCGACTCGATGCGCGCCTACCTGCTCAGGGTCACGGCCGAAACCTGGTCGGTCTTCCGGGCCGAATTCTCGGATCTGTGGCGGACCGAGCGCACCGGCATGCTCTACCAGAAGAGCTTGTTCGAGGATCAGGGCGACCGGCTGGGCGCCGAACAGGCGCTCGACCACATGCTCGCCGGCATCTGGACCGACCTGCTCGGCTTTGCTGGCATCGAGGTGCACCGGCGCATCCTCGGCCTCGCCCACAATGCCGATTTCGAGACCATTGCCGACGCCGACTTGCGCGCCAGTTGTGAAGCCAAGGCACTCAAGTTCGGCCGCCACATCGCCGTCAACCGGCGTCAGATCCATAGCATCGACGAGGTCAACACGCTGGCCGCGCTGATCGAACAGGAGAGCAAACTTTGAACGTCGGCGAGCGCCACTACCGCACCATCTGGCTGAGCGACGACAAACGTTCGGTCGAGATCATCGACCAGCGCTGGCTGCCGCATGAGTTCCGCATCGAGAGGATCGGCACCGTCGCCGGCATCGCCACCGCGATCCGCGATATGTGGGTGCGCGGCGCGCCGCTGATCGGCGTCACCGCCGCCTATGGGGTCGCCATCCAGATGACCGACGATCCGTCCGACGAAGCGCTCGACGCGGTGTGGGAGACGCTGCACAGGACGCGGCCGACGGCGATCAACCTGCGCTGGGCGCTGGACGAGATGCGGCGCTTCCTCAAGCCGCTCGCGCCGGAACAGCGCGCCGAAGCCGCCTACCGGCGGGCCGCCGAGATCGCCGACGAGGATGTCGGGCTGAACCGCGCCATCGGCGAGAACGGGCTTGCCATCATCAAGGCGATCGCGGCGCGCAAGAAGCCGGGCGAAACAGTCAACATCCTCACCCATTGCAATGCCGGCTGGCTGGCGACGGTCGACTACGGCACCGCTACCGCGCCGATCTATCTGGCGACCGAGGCCGGCATTCCGGTCCACGTCTATGTCGACGAGACCAGGCCGCGCAACCAGGGCGCCCAACTGACGGCCTGGGAAATGGCCGGACAGGGCGTGCCGCACACACTCATCGTCGACAATGCCGGCGGCCATCTGATGCAGCATGGCGACATCGACATGGTGATCGTCGGCACCGACCGCACCACAGCCAATGGCGATGTCTGCAACAAGATCGGCACCTATCTCAAGGCTTTAGCCGCCGCCGACAATGACGTGCCCTTCTATGTCGCACTGCCCTCGCCCACCATCGACTGGACGGTCGCCGACGGGCTCGCCGAGATCCCGATCGAGGAGCGTTCCGGCGACGAAGTCTCGCTGGTCTGGGGCAAAACGGCTGATGGCAAGGTCGCCCAGGTGCGCGTCTCGCCCGACGCGACGCCGGCGGCGAACCCTGCCTTCGACGTGACGCCGGCAAGACTGGTGACGGGGCTCATTACGGAGCGCGGCGTGGCAAAAGCCTCGCGCGAGGGGCTGAAGGCGATGTTCCCGGAGCGGGGATAATCTCCCCCCTCGAGGGGGAGATGTCGCCGTAGGCGACAGAGGGGGTCGCCGCGCGTGAAGCGCCAACCTCTTCTTCCGCAAGGCGTCGGCGCTCGATGTGAGATGACCCCCTCTGACCGCTTCGCGGCCATCTCCCCCTCAAGGGGGGAGATTGACAGCGCCGCTCCGCCCTCCCATACAAGCCGCGTTAATGTTCTCAGGGCGGGGTGAAAGTCCCCACCGGCGGTAAGAGCCTCGGCTCAAGCCCGCGAGCGCTTCCTGGCAGCAGGAGGGTCAGCAGATCCGGTGCGATTCCCGAGCCGACGGTTACAGTCCGGATGGAAGAGAACGTACGTGAGGGCGGCCCGCTCGTGCTGGCCGGTTTTTGCGTCGTGCGTCCTGATTCTGGTTCGAAACGGAAGGAAGGACCCATGAATCAGCATTTCCCCAAAGACCAACAAACCAACCGCGTGGCCGTCATCCGGGCGCGCTGGCATGCCGAGATCGTCGACCAGTGCGTGACGGCGTTCGAGGCGGAGCTTGCGGCGCTCGACAGCTTCGCCGTCGACGTCTTCGACGTGCCGGGCGCTACGAGATCCCGCTGCACGCCAAGACGCTTGCCGAGACCGGCCGCTACGCCGCGATCCTCGGCACCGCCTTCGTCGTCAATGGCGGCATCTATCGCCACGACTTCGTGGCGGGTGCCGTTCTGGACGGCATGATGAATGTGCAGCTTGCGACCGGCGTGCCGGTGCTCTCGGCCGTACTAACACCGCACAATTTTCACGACAGCGCCGAGCATCACCGCTTCTTCCATGAGCATTTCAAAGTGAAGGGCAAGGAAGCTGCGAAAGCCTGCGTCGAGATCCTCGCCGCGCGTAAGCGTATCGCCGCCTGAAACGAAGGCATTGCCGGGTGCTTCCGCCCGGCAATGCCCGCCCGACCGGCATTGCGACCATGCCGTAACAAGATTTGCTTCAGTGGCGGTTGCGGTCCGGCGGGATTCCGGCCAGAAGCAACGGGGCCGCCCGCCCGGGCGGCCTTTTCAAACACGGGCTTGAACCAGATACGGGAGACTATTCGTTGGCTCGCATCACACTGAGACAATTGCTCGACCATGCCGCCGAACACGGCTATGGCGTGCCTGCCTTCAACATGAACAATATGGAACAGGGGCTCGCCATCATGGAGGCCGCCGAGGAGACCAAGTCGCCGGTCATCCTGCAGGCCAGCCGTGGCGCCCGCGCCTATGCCAATGACGTGGTGCTGGCCAAGCTGATCGACGCGCTGGTCGAAATCCATCCCGACATCCCGGTCTGCATGCATCTCGACCACGGCAACAATGAAGCCACCTGCGTCACCGCGATCCAGTACGGCTTCACCTCGGTGATGATGGACGGCTCGCTGAAGGAAGACGGCAAGTCGCCGGCCGACTACGCCTATAATTCCGGCATCACGCGGCGCGTCGTCGACATGGCGCATTGGGGCGGTGTCTCGGTCGAAGGCGAGATCGGCGTGCTGGGCTCGCTGGAGAGCGGCGGCGGCGAGCAGGAAGACGGCCACGGTGTCGAAGGCGCGATCAGCCACGACCAGTTGCTCACCGACCCGGTGCAGGCCGAGCAGTTCGTGCGCGACACCCATGTCGACGCACTTGCCGTTGCCATGGGCACCAGCCACGGCGCCTATAAATTCTCGCGCAAGCCGGACGGTGCCGTGCTGGCGATGAACGTGATCGAGGAGATCCACCGCCGCCTGCCCAACATGCATCTCGTGATGCACGGTTCGTCCTCGGTGCCGGAGGAGCTGCAGGAGATCATCAACAAATATGGCGGCCAGATGAAGCCGACCTGGGGCGTGCCGGTGGAAGAAATCCAGCGCGGCATCAAGCACGGCGTGCGCAAGATCAACATCGACACCGACAACCGCATGGCGCTGACCGGCGCCATCCGCAAGGTGCTGACCGAGAACCCGTCGGAATTCGATCCGCGCAAATATCTGACGCCGGCGATGGCGGCGATGAAGAAGCTGTGCAAGGAGCGCTTCGAACAGTTCGGCACCGCCGGCAACGCGCCGAAGATCAAGCCGATCCCGTTGTCGGACATGGCCAAGCGCTACAAGTCGGGCAGCCTCGATCCGAAATTCGGCTAAACCACCATCTCCCGCGACAGGCCGAACCCGGTCGCGGGAGACCACGCGCGCGCCACTCCGCCAGGACGAACTCGGCGGAACTTCACGCCGGCAGATCGGTTCCTGTTCTGACACCTCCCGTGCCCAGCCGCAGGGAAGGAGCAGATCATGAACAAGGATCGCGACGAAGAAGGCCGGTCTTTTCCGGACAGGATGTGCGCCAGGGCGAAATCATCCTGCGCACGCGCGCAAGGCGCATCATCTTCATCGCCGGGCTCGTCGGCATCGTCGTGCTGGCGCTGGTGCTGAGCATCGTCGTCCGGTGACGGCTGCTGGTTGCCGGCAGGCACGCCAAGGAACCATCCGCGCCAAGCCAAGTTGAACAGTCCAGATGCAATGGAGGGCGCTGCTGCGCCGCCGTGACGGATGTTCGAGCCGCTTTGCTGCGACATGCCGCTTCATCCAGCCTGGCCGGACCTCGTCGCGCGTCTGTTGCTGACGCTGCTCGCAGGCTTCCTGATCGGCTTGAACCGCGAGGCCCGCGGCCACTCCGCCAGGCTGCGCACGACCATCCTGGTCGGCCTGGCAGCCTGCGTCGCCATGGTCCAGGCCAACATGCTGCTCGACGTGTCCGGCAAAGGGCCGGACTCCTTCGTGCGCATGGATGTGATGCGCTTCGCGCTCGGCGTGCTCACCGGCGTCGGCTTCATCGGCGGCGGCACTATCCTGAGGCGCGGCGATCTCGTCACCGGGGTGACCACCGCCGCCACGATGTGGATCATGACCATGATCGGGCTCGCCTTTGGCGGCGGCCAGTTCGGCCTCGGCGCGATCGCGACCGTTCTGACGCTGGTGACGCTACAAGCGCTCAAATGGGTCGATCTCAAGATCCCGCGCGACCACAAGGCGATCCTTTCGGTATCATGGCCGAAGAGCTCGCCGCCCGACATTGGGGACATGGTGCGCCCGCTCGGCTATGACGCGCGCTTCATCGGCATGGAGCACGACACTGAGCGCGATCGCTTCGTGTTTTCCTTCAACGTTCAATGGAAGCAGCCCGACGCGATCGAGCCTCAGACGGATGTGCTGGCGGTGATCGCTGGGCACTGCGCGGTCGAGCGGTTCGAAGTGATCAGCGAGAAGGAGACCTGAGTATGCGATGCCGGAAGGCTGGCAAGCTTACTCGGCCGCGTTTGGGGTCTCGGCGTCGGTGCGAACGAGCTTGATGTCGGCGCCCGCCGCCCAGGCGCCAATGTCTTCCCGACGAAGCGCCGCCGCCATCATGTCGGGAAAATGGTCCGGCGTGCAGGCAAAGACCGGAATGCCCAATGCCGCGACCGAACCGGCCATGGACGGATCGTAGCCGGGACGGCCTTGATCGGTGAGCGCCAGAAGCACGATGACATTGACGCCCGACCGGACAAGTGCTGCCAGCCTTTGCAGAAGCTCCTTGCCGTTGCCGCCCTCGTAGAGATCGGTGATCAGCACGAAGTGGGCCTTGGTCGGTCGCTCGATGCGCTCGGCGCAATAGGCGACCGCTTGGTTGATGTCGGTGCCGCCGCCGAGCTGGACGCCGAACAGCACCTCGACCGGATCGCTGAGCTCTTCCGTAAGGTCGACGATCGCGGTGTCGAAACAGACGAGTTTCGTTCGCACGACCGGCAGCGAGGCCATCACTGCGGCAAAGATCGAGGCGTAGATGACCGAGCTTGCCATCGAGCCGGACTGGTCGACGCACAACGTCACCTCATCGAGGTCGACCAGGCGACGCTGGCGGCGCATGAAGCCGACCAGCTTTTCCGGCACGACGGTCTTGTGGTCCGGCTGATAGTGGCGAAGGTTTGCCGTAATCGTGCGCGGCCAGTCGATGTCGCGCTGCCGCGGCCGGTTGGTGCGCCGCGACTTATCGACCGCGCCGCGGATCGCTTCGGCGGTCTTCTGCTCCAGACGCTGCATCAGCTTGGCGACGATGTCGGAAATGATGGAGCGGGCGATGTCCTTGGTCTTTTCAGGCATCGCCGAGCGCAACGAGATGAGGTCGGCGACGAGATTGACGTCGGCCTCGATCGCCTTGAGGAATTCCGGCTCCATCAGCATCTGCTTCAGGTTCAATCGCTCGAAGGCGTCCTTCTGCACGATTTGGACGACCGGCTCGGGGAAGAAGGAGCGGATATCGCCCATCCATTGCGAGACGCGCGGCGCTGAACGGCCGAGTCCGCCACGGCGCTTGCGCTGGTCGGTGTCGCCGCTGCCATCGCCATAGAGCGCATCGAGCGCCGCCGAAAGCCGGCGGTCCTCCGCCGACAGCGCCGAGGAGGACTCTTCGTCGGCGCCGATCGCCAGGCGCCAGCGGCGCTCTCGCGTTCCTTCCGTCGGATCGAGATCCGACCCGATTGTCTCATCATCCATGGCTGGGCTCCCCTGCCAGAAGCTTCCCGAGGAGACCGAAATGCCTGCGCCAGGCCTCGCCGCCATCCGGCGCCGGCGTCAGCCCGGCGGGCAGGCCCGCTCTTTTGCCAAGCACGGCCTCGATCAGCGCCGGCGCTCCATGCTGTCGAGGTTGGAAAAGACGCGGCGCAGCAGCGGCAGATGCGCCACGAAGGCCTCTTCGTCGAGCGATGCCAGCCAGGCATCGACGGCGTCGCGCAGCCCCTCGTCATAGATTAGCCGCTGACCGGCGCCGCTGAAAAAACCTTCGAAGAAGGCGGCGGCATCGGCGACCGGCGTTCCGGGTGACAGACGCTTGGCCAGCAGGTCGGCCGTGGCTTCGGCGGAAAGGCGCCCTGCCTCATAGAGCAGATGCGCGGCGCAGCCGGCGACGAGCGCCGTCGATCGCGACGAATCGAGCACCGCCGCCAAGCCGTTGCGCCAGGCATCCAGAACGTCTTCGTCCGGCTCGACCAGCTTGATCGCCTCATCGGCCTTGCGCAGCGCGCCCATCAACGCGGCCGCAGCCTGCGCGTCGAGGTCGCGCGCCGCGTAAGGCAGCGCGATCGAACCTTCTATAATCAGCCGTTCGAGCAGACCAGCAAGGCGCTCCGTCTCGGTCTTGCGCGCTTCGCCATAGCGGATGATGTCGGCGAGCGGCGGCACCGAGGCCAGGAGCTCCAGGCACTCGCTGCTATGCGCCGCCTTTTCCTCCAGCGCGGCGAGGCCAGCCGCGGATGCCTCGCTCAAGGCAGCGGTGATGGCGCTCTGGACCAGCGTGGCTAAAGCATCGAGCGTCGTGGCGGCGCCGATCATCTGGACCAGGCGGCCGTTGGCGGCCTTCTCGATGGTCGGCCCGTAGATCAGGTTTTCCACCAGGCGGACGGCATATTCCGGCTGCCAAGCCAGCATCCAACGCTCGCGAAACGTGCCACGGCTGCGGCCGACATCCGTCAGCCTGCCCCAGTTCACGCCAAGCACGTTCAGCCGGTGCAGCAGCGTCGACCGGAAGAGGCCGCTCTCGCTTCTGAGATCGATGGAGAGTTCCCGCTCCAACGCTTCGGGCTTCAGCCTGGCGGCCTTCTGGTTCCGCTGCAGGTCGTCGATCAGCGGCGCAAGCGGCGTGTCGGGCGGGATCTCGCCGACATCGGCGCCGAGCAGCAGCTCGGCCTCGACCATCTTCCACAGCAAGGCCTCGCCGTTGAAGAGCGCCGCAATCGAAGCATCGCGCAATTCCTCGAAACCCGGCTTCGGCCTTTCGCGGATGGCGGCGAGCGCTCGCGCCAGACGCTCCGCCTCGATCAGCGACGCGGTCGAGATCATGTGACCTTTCGTCCTGAGCACCGAAGCGATCCGCGCGAGCCACAGGACCGAAGCGTCATCTTGCCTACGCGTCTGCCACAGGTGCTTGCACCAGCCGGGCGCGACGACACCGGCGCCGTAGCCATAGCCCAGCGCCAGCCGCGGTCCGGTCCATGGTGCAAACGTCATCATGGTCTTGCGCCGGCCGATGCCCTTGAGCAGCGCCTGGTCGCTCTTTTGCGTGTGCGCCGTCTGCAAGGCCGGCACATGCCATGCGCCGCAGACCACGGCCAACGGCCCATCGAACTCCTTTCGCGCGGCGGCGATCTCCAGACGCATATGCGCCTCGCGCATGGCCTCGAACCTGTCGATCGAAGTCTCGCCGGCGCGCAGCGTCGTCATCGCGTCGGCGATGGCCGCGAAGATCGGGCCGGGTTCCGGATTCTGCTCGATGATATCCGACCACCAGCTCTCGCCATCCTCATAGCCGGCGGCGCGCGCCAGGGTGCCGATCGGATCCTGGATACGCGAAGCTTCTTCCCTCCCCTCTTCCGTGGCATCGGCTGCTGCTTCGTCGCCCTCTTCCGGACCGTCGGGAGCCTTTTCGGCCAGCCGCGCCGCGGATGGCAGATCGATGAAGCGCAGCGCAGCCTTGTTGGTGACAGCCCACAGCGCCGCCTGATATTCGGGAGAGAATTCGGCGAAGGGCCAGAAGCTGGTCGCCGCGGGGTCGTCCTCCGGATAGCAAAGCAGCGCCACCGGCGGCTTCATGCCGGCACTGGCAAGCAGCGGCAACAGCGGCGAAGCGTCCACCGGCCCTTCGATCAGCACGGCAACGGGGTGCAATTCCTGCAGCGCCTTGACCAGGCTCTCGGCGGAGCCCGGCCCGTGATGGCGGATGCCGAAATAGCTGATGCCCCCCTGGGTCATGACTCAGATGGCCGCGTTGAGCGCCGCGTAATAGCCGGCATATTCCGGCCGCTTCTTCAGCACCGTCTCCAGATATTCCTCCAGCACGACCTTGTCCTGAACCGGATCTTTGACGATCGCGCCGACCAGGCTTGGCGCCAGGCCTTCGGCGTGGAGCTTGCCGCCGTCGAACCAGGTGGCCTGGCTGAGACCGCTGATCATGGTGGCGATCGCTTCCGCGGTGGAAAGCGAGCCCGACGGCGTCTTCAGCGTCACCTTGCCGTCGGCGGTCGCGCCGGAGCGCAGCTCGCGGAAAATGGTCAGCACGCGGGCAATCTCCTCGCCGACATTTTTCGGCACCGGCAAGTCCAGCCCACCGGCCATCTCGCCGACGCGCCGGGAGACGATGGAGACTTCCTCCGCCATGTCGTCCGGGAGAGGCAGGACCACGACGTTGAAGCGGCGCTTCAGCGCCGAGGAGAGTTCGTTGACGCCCTTGTCGCGGTTGTTGGCGGTGGCGATGATGTTGAAGCCGCGCTGCGCGTAGATCGAGGTGTTGAGCTCCGGCACCGGCATCATCTTTTCGGAAAGCACGGTGATCAGCGTGTCCTGCACGTCGGAGCCCATGCGCGTCAGTTCTTCCAGGCGGCAGAGCTTGCCTTCCTGCATGGCGCGATAGAGCGGCGTCGGCACCAGCGCCTCCTGGCTCGGGCCCTTTGCCAGAAGCTGGGCATAGTTCCAGCCATAGCGGATCTGGTTCTCGTCGGTGCCTGCCGTGCACTGCACGATCAGCGTCGAGTTGCCCATGATGGCGCCGGCGAGATGTTCCGAAACCCAGGATTTCGCCGTCCCGGGAACGCCGAGCAGAAGCAGCGCCCGATCGGTCGCGAGCGTCGCCACCGCGGTTTCCATCAGTTGCCGGCGGCCGACATATTTCGGCGTGATAGGCGTACCGTCGCTCGCCTTGCCGCCCATCAGGTAAGTGAGAACGGCCTTGGGTGACAGGCTCCAGCCGGCAGGCTTCTGCCGGTCGTCGGCGCGCGCGAGCGCCTGCAGTTCGGCGGCATAGACCTCTTCGGCCGGAAGGCGGATGGCTGCGTTCATGCGATCTTCTCCGGGTTGATCATCTGTCGGATTGGGAAGGATTTTCGGCCAGCGCCGCGTTCAGCCGCAGCAGGCCGAGCGATGGGGATGCGGGCGGCAGGCCCGCGGCGACGACCTCGTTGATCAATTTTTCCGCCGCCGCCGCAGTGACGAGAAAGCCTATGGTTTCGAGATGCTGCTCGGCGCTTCGCTTCATGACGTCGTTGTCACCCGAGACAGCGGAACGCAGCGCTGAAAGCGTCTTGCCTTTTGTGAGGTCGCCCCATTCCAGCCAGCCTGCTTCCGCGCCTTCGACCTGAGCGAGCGCGGCCAGATTTTGCGCGTCATTCAGGATCTGCCTGATCAGGAGACGCTTCCTGCCACCGTCCAAACGCAACATGAGCTGGAGGACGAGAAGCGCCAGCTTGCCGCCTTCGGCGACAAGTATATCTGCCAAACAGGCCACCGCCGCATCGCTGCCGGACACCGAGATCATTCGAACGAGAAAGAGATCGGCATTGTCATCGACGCCGAACTGCCATGCGCCGATGAAATCGGACTCTGTCTTTCCGAAGTGGGAAGCGAGATCCCGGAAGTAATAGGATGCGAACAAGTTGGCGCGACGCGCTTGTTGCGCAGGCGACTTGAGTTTTATCGGCGCGTAGGTGGTGCGGCGGCGGATGAAGCCGGATTTGCCTTCCTCGATGAAAGCGGCGAGCTCGGCTATCGGGTCTTCCGACCCGCCTTCAGCCGGATTGCCACGTTCACCCAATCTTGCCAGGAGCCGGCCCGCCATTTCGCGCACCTTGCCCGAGCGATCGGTGGACAGGCTCTGCAGAAACGGAACGTCATCGGCACCTAGGCCGAAGCGCATGAGTTCGATGAGCGCAAGCCTGACCTCCGCCGGCTCGGTTGCGCCTTTTGTCTCGATCAGAGTCCGCGCCAAGGCAGGCATGGTGCGCCGCAAATCGACCAAAGCAGTACGGCGCGCTGCGGGATAGAAATCATCCCAGGTCTCTGCGGTCAGATGCTCCCGCCGGGACTTTCTCTCGCCATCCGCCCCTGCCTGCCAGTCGACCCAGGGCGCATAGACGTCAGGACTCTCCTGATATGACGCGGCGGGCATCCAATCCATCGGATGCAGCACGAAGCCGCGGCTGGCGACGAGCGTGGCGACGCGGGTCTTGAGCCTCGCATCGGCTGCATATTTCAGCGCCGCCCGCAGCGACGGCCGCAGCCGGTCGGGGAGCACTGGCAAGGCCAACACCGGCAGCGAAGGGCGCCGCTTCAAGGTTTTGGGCGCCGCCGGCCGTAGCCCAACGTCCAGCGCTTGCGCAGCGATGGCCAGGAGTCGCCGCTCCTGCTCGTCGGGACTGGAAGCAGCAGCGAGGTCCTTCCATTCGACTGGGGCTAATTCGAAAGCGGCGCCGCCGGAAATCCAGCCGTCGCGCAATCTTGCCAGCCCTGCCTGCTCGAGCTCCTTCACGACAGATCGAGCCTCCCGATGCTGCTCTGCGATGCCAGAAGCTCGAGCCTGGCGCCGTTCCAAAGCGCCGCCGTGGCTGCGAGGTCGAGGCCAAGCAAGGTCTGGTTGACTAAGTCGGCGACCGGCAGGGCGATGCCATGCGCGTCGTTCGCCGCCTGCCACCAGGCGCCGCCCTTCTCGTCCAGCGCGATCGCGCCGGCCGGCAGGATGACCGGGCAATCGGAGAGCCAAGGCGCGCCATCCTGGAAGGTTGAGTAAGCAGCCAGCGGGTCGCCGGCGCTGCCCTCGGCGAACGCCGGCCATGCACCCGGTGCCACATCACCCAGCCGTTCCGCAACCAGCGCGCGGAGCGGATTGCGCGACGGATAGAATACCAGCCTAGCCTTGAAGCGGTCTCCCGGCGCAAAGGCGCCGGAGCGCCGTCCGACCGAAGCCGGGAAGAAATCGAGCAGGACGGCAAATCGTGGCGTCGGGGTTTTCAGATCGAGCAGCCAGGTCGCGTGACTGACGAGGCCGTCGCGGCGGGTCTCGATCTTCTCGCCGAGCACCTCCCAGTCGCTCTCGACCTGGAGGGCGTCTGGATTGGCAAGGATCTGTTCGCGCGTCTCCGATGTCGAGACAAGGCGCTTCAGCTCGGCATCGTCGGGCGCGGCGCGCCAGGCCTTGGCGAGAAGCACCAGCTTACCGAGCTCACGGATCGCGGCGTCCGGCCGCTCTTCGCCGCGCAGCGCCATCAGCCGCGCCGGCAATTCATCGATGCGGCCGGCCAGCGCGGTTGCCTTGAGGTCGACAAGCCTCGCCGCGATGCGGCGGCAGCGCTCGCTGCTGGCGTCGACAAATCCGGCAAGGCCGAGGCGAAGCTGGTCGGCGACCCACTGGTCGAGCTCATCGAGCGCGGCCGAGACCGCGCTTTTCGTGTCCTCGGCGCGCTTGCGCTGCGCCGCCTCGCGGCGTTCGGCGGCCGCGGCGTCCTCGACCGGAGCGCTTTCGTCCGGCCTCGAGGCCTCGTCGATGCTTTTGCCTTCGGAGCTGGCTGCCGCCGGTGTTGGAGATTGGCCGGGCTTGCGGCGACGGCCAAGCCAGTCGTTCACCCAGTCCGGCGTCTGATCGACACGATCGAAGCTGGCGGGCGCGGTGGCGCCAATCCACATCAGCGCCAGGATGTGCTTGCACGGAAACTTTCGCGACGGACAGGTGCATTTATAGCCGTGGTCGCGGGTGTCGAACGCGACGCGATAGGGATTCGATCCCGAGCCCTGGCATTCGCCCCAGATGAGGCCCAGTTGTTCGTTCGTCTCAAGGCGGGGCCAGTTCGACCGCTTGGTCAGCTTGGCGGCGGCGCCAAGCGAGGCCTGGTCGGGGCTAAAGCCTCGATTGTTTTCAAATCCAGCTGCAAGCCGCCCCCTCATGACCCCCGAAGCATGATGTCGCGACGATTGATACCCGTTTGCGGCGCGCTGGTTAAGCTCCAGTAGACGCAAAGTTGACGCCTTCTCCAATGTTTCGTTGTCGTGGATCCTCGACAGTTGCCGGATCCTGCGATCAAGGCTGAAACGGTGAGTGCCTGGCCTTCAGACGCGCCCGCGTCGCGGACGAGATCGATGAAGCGGCCGAAGACTTGCGTGTGGCGGTCGACATCGGCCGGCGACGTCGCCGGGCACATCAGGAACATGGTGTGGAACGGCGTCACCAATATGCCCTCGTTCATGTAGAAGGCGTGCAAAAGCGTCTCGAGGTCGCCGCGCCGGCGGGCGATGACGTCGGCACCGTTCCTGGGAGGATGCGGCATGAACATGATCTCGGCGCGGGCGCCGGTCTGCGTCACATGCCAGGGCAGCTTGTTGTCGGAGATGATCGTCTGCGCGGCTTCGGCAAGCCGCGTCGCGTTGGCGATCATGATCTCGAAATTGGCCGGCGTCAGCACCTCTTCCAGCACGGCGCGCATGGTGGCGACGGTGAGCGCGTTGCCGGCAAGGGTGCCGCCGATGCGAGATGCGCCGACTGGCGCACGCGCGGATTGACCATCGGCACGATCTTCCACAGCCGCTCGGCGATTTCCCGCGACACGCCGAATATGCCTGCCGGGATGCCGCCGGCGATCGCCTTGCCGGCAACGAGAATGTCGGGCTTCAGCCCGTGCAGCGCCGTGTAGCCGCCGGGGCCGCTTGAGATGGTGTGGGTCTCGTCGATGATCAGCACCGTGCCGGTGCGGCGGGTGATCTCGCGAAGTGCCGCGTGAAAACCTTCAGCGACCGGGATCATGCCGAAATTGGTCATCAGCGGCTCGGTCAGCACGCAGGCGACGTCGCCATGCGACAGCGCTTCCTCGAGCGCCGCGACGTCGTTGAACTCGACCACCCGAGAGACGGCGGAATGGTCGACGCCGTTCGGGTGGATCATGTTGCGCATGCCGACGCGGCCGTCGCGGATCTCGACATGCGCTTCCTCGACGCCGCCGTGATAACAGCCGGAGAAGACCAGCACCTTGTCGCGGCCGGTGATCATGCGCGCGATGCGGATGGCGCCGCGATTGGCGTCGGTGGCCGACGTGGTCAGCGTCCAGTAAGGCAGGCCGAAGCGGCGCGTGAGCTCGGCGCCGACCCAGAGGCTGTCCTCGGTCGGCAGCATCATGGTCGTGCCGTTCTGCAATTGGCGAAGGGCTGCGCGCGTCACCGCCTCCGGCGCATGGCCACACATGCCGCCGGTGTCGCCAAGCGCGAAGTCGACATAGTCGTGACCGTCGATGTCGCTTATATGCGCGCCGCGGGCCGAAGCCGCGTAGATCGGAAAGCCGCCGGCCCAACGGCGCATCCAGTGCGACGGCCCGCCGTAGAGGAAATGCTTCTTGCCCTCTTCCCAGGCCGCCGCCGAGCGCGGATGTGTGTCGAGGAACCGCGCCTGCTCGCGGTCGAGCAGGTGTTCGATCGTTGCGGGTTGCAAATCATTTCTGCTGGCGGCCATCACGGCGCTGAACTCTCCCCTGGCGCGCAGACTTTGGGGCGCCTCGCCGCTCCCATACCGGTTCACTATTTGAACCGTTGTTTTGTATGTTATAGACACACTGAAGGCAGGAACGGCGCCTGTCAAGTTAATTCACATGCGAATTATCTCGGAGAAGACGCGATGAGCACGGTGAGCAAGGCGATGTCGCTGCTGGAGCTGTTCACGCTGCACGAGCCGGAGATCGGGCTTTCCGACCTCGCCCGCCGCGCTGGCCTCGATAAGGCCACCGCCAGGCGGCTTTTGATGGCGCTTGCCGCCCATCGGCTGATCGAGCAGGAGCCGAAGAGCCGCCGCTACCGGCTGGGCGCCGGCCTGTCGCGGCTGGCCCGCATTCGCGACGCGCATTTCCCGTTCGTGCGGCTCGCGGCGCCAGTGATCCGGGAGCTGGCGCTTGAAACCGGCGAGACCGTGCATCTGTCGGAATTCAGCGCCGGCGCGCTGCTCACGGTGCATGTCGAACTGTCGGCCAAGGCCAACCGCGTCAATGTCGATGTCGGCCAGGTGCTGCCGCTGCACGGCACGGCCTCGGGCATCGCCTTCCTCGCCGCCTCGCGGCTGGAAGTTGTCAGCGCCTATCTCGGAAAACCTTTGCAGGCCTTCACCGCGCATACGACGACTGGGCCGGACACGCTGGCCAAAGCCATCGCATTTGCCGCCGCCAGCGGCTATTCGCGCAGCGCGCAGGGCTATGAGGAAGGCGTGCACAGCATAGGCGCCGCGATCCTCGGCGCCGACGGCCAGCCGATCGGCACGCTGTCGGTAGCCTGCCCCGTCTCCCGCATCGACGACGCGGTCGCGGCCAGCCAGGGCGAGGCGGTAGTGAGAGCAGCGCGGCTGATCTCGGCGCGGCTGACCGGCGAGGCATCACATTTCCGGCGTTGCGGCGAAGATAGTTAGGTGCTGCCGACGCCGTCCCGATGGCAGGTGACGTTGTGGCCCCAGATTCTCGAAACCTGACTTGACCATTTCGCCTCCCTCGCGAGCGGGGATCAGCCCATCGCCCTAGTCGAGACGTAGATCATTGACTAGCACGGCCTCGAAGACGCCGTGTGACGACACCGGCAGGATGCCGCGCTTCATCACTAGACGTTCTCGTTCGGTCGAATTCCTCGCCGTCAAACACCGTCCTGGTAAAGTTCGATCGGGAGTCCGTCGGGGTCGGCGATGAAGGTAAACAATCGTCCCGTGTAGGGATCTGTTCGGATGGGTTCCACCTCAACGTCTCGCGACCGAAGCAGCTCGGCAGATGCCTCGACCGAGGCGACCACGAATGCAATATGTCTTAATCCACAGGCCTCGGGCCTGCTGGGCCGGCCTGGTGGATCTGGGAAACTGAACAATTCGATCTGGATGGGGCCATGACGCAAATCGCACTTCCAAGACTGCCTTTCGGGGCGCCAATTTTCGGCGAGAACGACGAAACCGAGCTTGTTCGTGTAGAACTGCTTGGAGGTCTCATAGTCACTGCAGATGATTGCGACATGATGGACAGCCAGGAGCATCAAATTGGCCTCACGTAAGCATCGATAACGGCGACGCAGCACAGTCGCATCGTGAATGCCTTTGGCGCAACTAGGCGCCGACACCGACCTTGCCGGCCTGGGCGAGCACCTCCACAAATCGCGTCACCTTGGGCGGACGGAAGCGGGCGGCTGGACATGCAGCGTGGATGCCGCCGGAGGGGTAGGGTCCAGCCGGGTAAAATCGGCACCAGCCGACCGGCCGCCATGTGGTCGCCCACGGGAGTTGCGGGAACAAGTGAGGACGGTGGTGCATCGACCGGGCATTTGTCCGAGGACGTCAGGAAGCCCAGACCGGACTCACCCACCCGACGCCGCTACCGCAACCGCCAACTGCGCATCAAAAGCGCGCTTGAACGCAGGCCGCGCTTCGCCGCGGGCGACGTAGGCGGCGAGGTTCGGGAATTCGTCCAGCAGGCCTGACCTGTTCAGCCTGCGCAGCACCGTCACCATCAGAAGATCCCCGGCGCTGAACGCGCCGTCGAGCCAGTCGGCGTCGCCGAGGCGAACGGAAAGTTCGCCGAGCCTGTCGCGGATGCGATCATCGACCATGGGCAGGCGCTGCTCGTGCCAGCTCTCGTTGCGCTCCGCGAACATTGCGATCTGCCGGTCGAGGATCGGCGGCTCCACGGTGTTCAGCGCGCAGAACATCCAGCTGATCGCGCGCGCCCGGGCATTCGCATCGTCCGGCAGCAAACCGGCATGGCGCTCCGCGATGTGCAAGACGATCGCGCCTGTCTCGAACAGAACGAGGCCGCCCTCCTCATAGGTGGGGATCTGCCCGAAAGGCTGAAGCGCAAGATGAGCGGGTTGCTTCATCTCTTCGAACGAAACGAGGCGGACATCGTAAGGCTGGCCCACTTCCTCGAGCGCCCAGCGAACACGCATGTCGCGCGCTGTCCCCGGCCGCGATCGGGCGACCGTTCAAAGGCGGTGATGGTGGGGGACATTGGCGGGCTCCTCTTGATTGCGCTTTGCAGCCTGAGGACGAACGGCCGGCGCGGCTCCCGACAGCCCGCCTCGTTTTCTTTGGGGCCTCAAACCGTCACGACGATCTTGCCGAACTGCTCACCCGATTCGAGGAAACGGTGCGCCTCGACGATTTTTTCGAACGGGAAGGTTCTGGCGATCACGGGCTTCAGCGCGCCCGACGCGAGGCCATCGAGAATGAAGCGTTTAGCCGCTTCCAGCCGGATCGGATCGCCGGTGATTTCGTGGACGAGATAGCCACGCAATGTCAGCGTCTTGGCCAGCACGTCGAACAGCGGGAACGGTGTAGGCTCGGGGCTGAGGCCACCATATTCGATCAGGATGCCGCCGCGCGCCATCGCGGCCGTCAGCGGCGTGAAGATCGGGCCGCCGACCGCGTCGAGGATGACGCGCACGCCCTGCGGCGCAATCTCCTTCAGCCGCGCTTCGAGGTCTTCCTCCTGCGAGGCCACGACATAGGCAGCGCCGGCATCGAGCAGGGCCTCCTTCTTGACCGATGTCCGCGTGACGGCAATCGGCACGGCGCCGATCATTTTGGCGATCTCAATCGCGGCGAGCCCGACGCTGCTCGACGCTGCAGTGATGACGACAGGCTCGCCGCGGCCGAGGCGGGCGATGTCGACCAGCGCGCCATAGGCGGTGAGATATTGCATCCATGTCGCCGCGGCGACTTCGAAGCTAAGCGAGGGCGGATGCTTGACGACAAGCTCGGCCGGGAAGGTGACGAGCTCGCCATAGGCTGGCCAGCGCGCCATCGAGCGCGGCGGGATGATGCTGACCGCATCGCCCGGCGCGAAGCCATCGACGCCCTCGCCGACCGCATCGACGATGCCCGCCGCTTCGAGGCCGAGGCCCGACGGCAGCGCCGGCGTTTCGATATAGGCGCCCTTGCGCATCGAAGCTTCGGCGCGGTTCAGGCCCAGCGCCTTGACGCGGATCCGCACCTCGCCGGGACCGGGCGGCGGCACCTCGACATCCTCGATGCGCAGCACCTCGGGACCGCCGTGAGCGTGAAAGCGAACAACCCTTGCCATCCATGCAACTCCAAATCCAATCGACGGAATTCACTATGCAGAGGCATCCCGAAGCGATAAATCATCCGGCAGGCAGAACAGTCGAAACGATTGGTTTTGAATATGGACCGCCTCGAAAGCATGGAAGTGTTCGTCAAGGCGGTCGATCTCGGCTCGTTCGCGGCCGCCGCGGCAGCGCTCGACCTGTCTGGCCCGATGGTCGGCAAGCATGTCCGCTTCCTGGAAGAGCGGCTCGGCGTGCGGCTCATCAACCGCACGACGCGCCGCCAGAGCCTGACCGATTTCGGGCGCGCCTATTACGAGCGCTGCCGGATCGTGCTGGCGGAGGCTGAAGCCGCCGATGCGCTGGCGGCCGACCAATTGTCCGAACCGCGCGGCAAACTGCGCGTGACGATGCCGGCGCATTTCGGCCGCCACTGCGTCACGCCGATCCTGCTCGCGCTTGCCAGGTACTATCCCGCGCTGGAGCTCGACCTGTCGCTCAGCGACCGCTTCGCCGATCTCGTCGAGGACGGCTTTGACCTCGCGATCCGAACGGGCGCTCTGGATGACAGGGCCGGCGTCATCGCGCGCCGCGTCGCGCGCAGCGCATGATCGTCTGCGCTTCACCGTCCTACATCGAGAGGTTCGGCCGGCCGTTTCGATTCGACGATATCGCCGGCCATCAGGCGGTGATCTACCGGCGGCTCGGCCAGGTGCTGCAGCCATGGCTGTTTCCGTGCGACGACGGCTCCGTCAGGGAGATCGCGCCGGCCGGCAGGCTGCGGCTCGACGACCTCGACGCCATCGCCGATGCGGCGACCGACGGCATGGGGCTGGCATGGTTGCCCTGGTGGCTGGTGCGCCGGCGTGTCGAAGACGGCACGCTCATCCGTCTGCTGCCGGACCATCCGGACTATCTCTACGACTGCCACGCTCTCTGGCTGCAGACGCCGCATCTGCCGCTGAAGGTACGGCTCGCGGTCGATGCGCTGGCGGCGGGATTGCCGAAGATGATGTCCTAGCCCGCCACGACGAGTCAGCCGAGATTGATCCACGCTGTCTTCAGGTCGGTGTATTTCTCGATCGCGTGAAGGGACTTGTCGCGGCCGAAGCCGGACTGCTTGACGCCGCCGAGCGGAACCGTGATGTCGGCGCCGCCATAGGTGTTGACGTGGACGACGCCGGCATTGATGGCGCGGACCATGCGATGCGCGGTCGACAGGTTCGAGGTCCACACGGCGGAGGCGAGGCCATAAACGGTGGCGTTGGCGAGGCGCACCGCCTCTTCCTCGGTGTCAAAGCGCATGACGCCGAGCACCGGCCCGAACACCTCCTCGCGGGCAAGCTGCATCGTTTCGGTCACGTTCTCGAAGATCGTCGGCGCCATGTAGCTGCCGCCGGTCTCCGCCAGGATGCGTTCGCCGCCGGTGACGAGGCGGGCGCCCTCCTCCGCCGCTTTCGCGACGAAGCCGAGATTCTTGGTCAGCTGCTCGGCGCTCGACACCGCGCCGATGTCACTCGAAAGATCGAGCGGATCGCCCACCTTCAGCTTCGTGGTCGCCTTGAGAAGCTCGTCCATGAAGCGGTCGTAGATCGGGGCCTGGACGAGCAGGCGCGAGCCGGCGACGCAGACCTGGCCGGAATTGCGGAAGATGCCGTTGGCTGAGACGATCGCCGCCTGCCTCAGATCCGGCGCGTCGGCAAAGACGATGTTGGGCGACTTGCCACCGAGCTCGAGGAAGACCCGCTTCAAATTGGAGCGCGCGGAATATTCGAGCAGGCGGCGGCCGACCGGTCCGGAACCGGTGAAGGCGATGGCGTCGACATCCAGTTGCAGGCCGAGCGCCTCGCCGGCGACCGAGCCGCGGCCGGTGACGACGTTGAAGACGCCTTCGGGCAGCCCGGCCTCGGCGGCAAGCTCCGCCAGCCGCAAAAGCGTCAGCGAGGCGATCTCCGGCGGCTTGACAACGATCGCGTTGCCGGCGGCTAGAGCCGGCGCGATCTTCCAGGCGCCGATCATCAGCGGGAAGTTCCACGGCACGATGACGCCGACGACGCCGAGCGGCTCCTTGTGGATCAGGCCGAGCACGTTCTCAGATGTAGGCGCGATCTCGCCATAGACCTTGTCGATCGCCTCGGCATAGTAGCGGATGGTGCCGGCAGCCGAGAGCGGCTCGGCCTTGTAGGCCATGTTGATCTCGGTGCCATTGTCGCGCACGCCGAGCACGGCGAATTCGTCGACATGCTTCTCGATCAGCTCGGCGAGTTTCATCAGCACCTTCTTGCGAAAGGCGGGAGCCGCCCGCGACCAGGAGCCCTTTTCGAAGGCCTTGCGCGCCGAGGCGACGGCGCGGTCGACATCGGCGGCGCCGCCATCGGCAATGCTGGCGAAGGGGCGGCCGTCGATCGGCGAGAGCACCGGCAGGCTGGCGCCGCTCTGGGCGTCCACCTGGGTTCCATCGATGAACAGACGTCGTACGCCGACGTCGGCCTTGCGCAGCGTGTCGATGGTATCCTGGCTGATCATCGTCAATTGGCTCCAAGGGCTACATGAAGCGTCGCCGGCGCGCGGAACTCCCAGCCGCGGAAGACCGGCTCCTTGCCCGCCACCAGCCGCAAATCCGGAAAGCGTTCCAGCAGCAAACGTACCGCAAGACACATCTGCTCGCGCGCGAAGAAGCGGCCCGAGCAGAAATGATGGCCGAAGCCGAAGGCGGCATGGTTGCCCTCGTCGCGGCTGATGTCGAACCGGTCGGGATCGCTGAAGCGGCTCTCGTCGCGGCTGGCCGAGGAGACCAGGGCCGCGACCGGCGCGCCGGCGGGAATGGTGACGCCGCCAAGCTCGACGGGCCGAGTCGTCTGGCGAGTCTGCGTGCCGATGGGGGCCACCCAGCGCAGTCCCTCGTCGACAGCCTTCGGCACCAAGGTCTCCAGATCGCCGAGCACCTGCCGCAACTGCTCGCGATGGGTGAGCAAGCCGACCAGAATAGAGCCGGCGCCGTGGCCAGGCTCCTGCCTGCCGCCGAGCAGGATGACCTTGATTGTCGGCATCAGGAACTCGATCGGCCGGGTCGTGCCCTCCGGCATGCCGTCATGCAGCATGTGCGACAAGGCCGAGTCCTCGGGCTCGCGGGTGAGCCGCTCCAGCGTCGGCCGGACGGCGGCGCCGACTTCGGTGCTGATCGCGTCGGCGATCTCCTGCCGCTTCGGGTCGTTCTCGAAATTGATGGCGCCCTGGGCAAGGCCGTAGAACCAGCGCCGCAAGGTCGGCATGTCGACATCGGCAAGCCCGAGTGAGCGCGCCAGGGCCAGCGTCGACACCGGTTCGAAATAGTCGGCCATCAGCTCGGCCGAGCCTTGCTCGGCAATCTTGTCGAGATAGGGTTCAGCGATCGAGCACACGAGGTCGCCGGCATAGGAGGCGACGGTGCGCGGGCGGTATTTCGGATCCACGCCCTGGCGCAGCTGCTTGTGAACCTCGCCGTCGGTGGTCAGGATGGTCGGCTTGCCGAAGGAGCGTTCGACCGGCGAGGTGCCGACGACCGCGGAAAAAATATCAGGCGATTTCGCGACGCTCTCGACGTCCTTCCAGCGCGTAACGAACCAGAGATTGACCGCCGGCACGAAGGCGACCGGGGCGCTGCGCCGCAGCTCCGCGTAGATCGGATAAGGATCGGCCTCCAGCGCCTCGACCGTGATGCTCTCGGCAAAGCTCATGCCGCTCTCCCATTGTGTGGAAAGGGGCGGCGCAGGCGCCGCCCCTTCTGCCTTCAATCGTTCAGTGGCTGGCCAAGCCTTTCGAAGGCGGCCGGATCGCGGCTTCTCAAAGCGCTCGCCAGCAGCAGACCTACCACGGCCGCGATCAGCACCAGTGACGGCAGGAACACGCCCAGGAAGCCGGCGGCGCCCGACAGGCTGCCGAAATTGATGACGATCAGGTAGATGATGATGACGAAGGCGATGAAGGTCAGCCCCGGCAAGACGGTGGTCTTCAGCGCGTTCTCCTGGGCGGACGGGTTGGCGCGGAAGTACATCACGACGGCAAGCGAAGCCACCGCCATCATCACGATGACGCCGAGCGTGGCGACGTTGGTGAGCCATGAGAACAGCGCCAGCACCGGATCGAGGCCGAGCACGGCGAAGAGCCCGACGACTATCGCCGCGAGCATGGTCTGGATGACCGAGGCCACATGCGGGCTCTGATGCGCCGAATGCGTCACGCCGATCGTCTGCGGCAGGAGTTTCTCGCGGCCGGCGACGTAGATGTAGCGGGCGACCGCATTGTGGAAGGCCAGCACGCCGGCGAACAGGCTCGACACGAAGAGGATGCTCATGGCGTGGGTGAGCAGCGTTCCGGCATAGCGATCGGACAGGCCGAACAGGAAGGTGGTCGGGTCCTGCAGGCCCTGCAGCGACGGCAAGAGCTTGTCGACACCGGCGCCAACCGCCATCAGCCAGGCGGTGATCATGTAGAAAAGGCCGATCAGTATGACGGAAAAATAGGTGGCGCGTGGAATGGTGACCTTGGGGTCGCGCGCCTCCTCGGCATAGATCGTCGTCGCCTCGAAGCCGATGAAGGCGGCAAAGCAGAACAGGATGGCGATGGCCGGCGCGCCGCTGGTGATCTGGCTCCAGCTGAAGGGTGCGGCCGACAGGCCGCTGTCGCCGCCGGTCTTGAGGATGGTCAGATCGAGGATCAGCACCACGACATATTCGGCAAGCACCAGCACCGTCAGGATCTTGGCCGACAGGTCGACCTGGCGGTAGCCGAGCACGGCGACGATGGCGATGGCGATGAAGCTCCACACCCACCAGGGCAGCGTGATGCCCCAGCCGGCGAAAAGGCCGGCGGTGGCGGCGCCGAGCAGGCCCATGACGCCGATCTGCATGGCGTTGTAGGACAGGATCGCGATCAGCGCCGTGGCGCCGCCGGCGAGACCGCCGAGCCCGCGCGCGGCATAAGCGTAGAAGGCGCCGGCATTGCCGATGTGGCGCGACATGGCGACATAACCAACCGCGAACAGCAGCAGCAAAAGCGTCACGATGAGATAGGTGCCGGCAAAGCCGGCGCCGTTGCCCATCAGCATGCCGAGCGGCGTGCCGCCGGCGACAGCAGTGAGCGGCGCGGCGGCCGAGATCACCATGAAGGTGATGGCGCCGACGCCGAGACTGTTCTTCCTCAGCCGGTTCACTTCGCCGGCTTCAAGTGTCGTCATTTTCCCTCCATTCCGCGCTGCGGAAACCAAGTGTCCCTGAGATGCCGAGGGCCTTCTGGCGGGCCCGATGATCATTTCATTATTTGCAACGGCATTTCGATATTAGACTTGCAAAGGAATCGACTTGCTGTCAAGTTAATTCGCACGTTAAGTATCTGAAGGAGGAGCGGAGACGGCAATGAGCACGGTGGGCAAAGCCATTTCGCTGCTGGAAATGCTGGGGAGCGGCGCGCCGGAGACGGCGCTTGCCGACCTCGCCAAGGGCGCCGGCTTCGACAAGGCGACGACGCGCCGGCTGCTGGTGTCGCTGATTGCGCATGGGCTGGTGGAACAGGACGAAACCACGCGTCTTTACCGGCTGGGCGCAGGCATCGCGCGGCTGGCGCTGATGCGCGAGGCACAGTTCCCGTTCCTGCGCATGGCGGCGCCGGTGGTCGAGCAACTGGCGGCGGAGACTGGCGAGACCGTACATCTTTCGGAATATTCGAAGCGCGGCCTGATCACCGTCCAGGTCATCGAATCGGCCAAGGCCAACCGTGTCAGCGTGCAGCTCGGCGACGTGCTGCCGATGCATGCGACGGCCTCCGGCATCGCATTCCTGGCCTTCACCGAAGCGCGCATCCGTGAAGCCATTCTCGCCGGGCCGCTGCCTGCATTCACGCCTTTCACCGTCGGTGATCCGACGACGCTGGCCGAACATGTCGCCGCCGCCCGCGCGCGCGGCCATTCGATCGGCACGCAGGGCTTCGAGGAAGGCGTGCTCAGCGTCGCCGCGCCGATCCTCGGTGCCGACGGTTTCGCCATAGGCACCATCGCGGTGGCCGCGCCCCAGGCGCGCGTCCGCAAGGGCGACATCGAGCGCCAAGGCGCCAGCGTCGCGGCGGCTGCGCGCGAGATCGGCGTGCGGCTGTTCGGACGGCAAGGGCAGCCGGGCCGCAAGCGCGCATAACAACACACAGCAGGGAGACCGATTGTGGAGGAGACACGCCGCATTCTGGTTATCGGCACCGGCGACACCAAGGCTGACGAGCTGTTGTTCATGCGCGAGTGCATCGAGGCCGTCGGCGGCATTGCCATGATGATGGACGTCAGCGTGCTGGGCGATCCGCCTTATAGACCGGAGCATGACCGGCACGCCGTGGCGAGCGCGGCCGACACGACGATCGAGGCGATCGTCGCCAGCGGCGACGAGAATTCGGCGATGACGTTGATGGCGCTCGGGGCTCGCGGCTTGCCCGCTCGCTGCATGACAAGGGCGAGATCGACGGTGTCATCGCGCTCGGCGGTTCGATGGGCACCGACCTTGCGCTCGACGTCGCATTGGCACTGCCACTCGGCGTGCCGAAATTCGTCGTCTCGACGATCGCCTATTCGCATCTCTTGCCGCCGGAGCGGATCGCCACCGACCTGATGATGATCCTGTGGGCCGGCGGCCTCTATGGCCTGAACAGCGCCTGCAAGGCGGTGCTGTCGCAGGCCTGCGGCGCGGTGGTGGGCGCCGCGCAGGCTGTCGTCAAACTCGATGCGTCGCGGCCAAAGATCGGCATGAGCTCGCTCGGAAAAAGCTGCCTGCATTATATGGTGACGCTGAAGCCGGAGCTGGAAAAGCGCGGCTATGAAGTCATCGTCTTCCACACCACCGGCATGGGCGGACGCGCGCTGGAGGCGATCGCGGCGCAGAAGGGTTTCGTTGCTGTGCTCGATTTCAGCCTGCAGGAGCTCGCCAACCAACTCACCGGCTCGGTGGTGAATTCGGGCACCGACCGACTTGAAAATGCCGGGCGGCAAGGCATCCCGCAGATCGTCGCGCCCGGCGCCATCGACATGGTGGATTTTCCGACCTGGCAGGCCGTGCCGCCGCGCTTCACCGAACGGCCCTATCATGCGCACAATCGCCTGCTTGCCTCCGTGACCTCGGACGGCGCTACGCGCCAGGAGATCGCGCGCGCCATCGGCGAGAAGCTAAGCACGGCGACCGGCCCGACCGCCTTCATCCTGCCGGCCGGCGGCATCCAGCAATGGGACCAGGAAGGCGAGCCGCTATACGAGCCAGAGGCGCTTTCGGCCTTTGTCGAGGAGATGCGCGCCAGCGTGCCCGACAACGCCGAACTGCACGAGATCGCTGGCCACATCAACGACGCCGCCTTCAGCGCCAAGGCGCTGGAGATCTTCGACCGCTGGGTCGCCGAGGGCATCGTTCCGCCTGGCAGGGAAGCGGCATGAGCGAGGCGAAGCCAAAAGCGCTGGTGCTCGATTTCGGCGGCGTCGTCACCCGCACGCTGTTCGAGACGCATGCGCTGACCGAGCAGGCGCTCGGGCTCAAGCCCGGCACGCTCGGCTGGTGCGGGCCGTTCGACCCGGCGTCCGATGCGCTCTGGCGCGCGATGCAGGCCGATGAGATCAGCGAGCGCGACTATTGGAAGACGCGCACGCGCGAGGTCGGCCGGCTGGTCGGCGAGGACTGGCAGGACATGGCGACCTTCGTGCAGCGGGCGCGCGGCGCTGAACCGCAAGCGGTGATCCGGCCCGAAGCCGAGCGGGCGATCCGTACTGCGCATGAGGCCGGCGTCAAGCTCGCCATCCTCTCCAACGAGCTCGACCTGTTCTACGGCAAGTCGTTCCGCGAACGGTTGCCGCTACTCTCGCTGTTCGAGGCAATCATCGACGCGACCTATACCAAGGTCCTCAAGCCCGACCGCCACGCCTATGCGATGGTCGGCGAGGCGCTGCGGCTGCCGTCTGAGGCTTGCGTCTTCGTCGACGACCAGAAGCGCAATGTCGACGGCGCGATTGCCGCCGGCATGCTTGCCGTTCATTTCGACGTCGCCCGACCGGCGCAAAGCTATGCCGAGGCGCTCGGCCATTTCGGCCTGACGCTCTCCTAATCGGAAAACCGGAGTTCCTCCCGATGCGTGACATCAACTTCCTCACCGAGAACAACGCCAAGCCGATCTGGCATCCGATGGCGCATCCGGCCGAAATGCGGGCGACGCCACCGAAGATCATCATGAAGGGTGACGGGGTATCGGTTACCGATGTCGACGGCCGCACGGTGCTCGATGCGGTCGGCGGCTTGTGGAACGTCAATCTCGGCTACAGCTGCGATCCGATCAAGCAGGCGATGGCAGCCCAGCTCGACGCCCTACCCTATTACTCCGGCTTTCGCGGCACCTCGACCGGACCGTCGATCGAGCTTGCCTACGAGCTCACCGAATGGTTCGCGCCGGAAGACATGGTGCGCGCCTTCTTCACCTCGGGCGGCTCGGACTCGGTCGAGACGGCGCTGCGGCTCGCGCGGCAGTATTGGAAGATCCGCGGCCAAGGCGACCGCACCAAATTCCTGGCGCTGAAGAAGGGCTATCACGGCACGCATTTCGGCGGCGCCTCGGTCAACGGCAATGCCAATTTCCGCCGCAACTACGAGCCGCTGCTGCCCGGCGTCTTTCACACCCCCGCGCCGTGGACTTACCGCAACCCGTTCGACGAGACCGATCCGGCGAAGCTCGCGAAACTCTGCGCGCGGGCGATCGAGGACGAGATCGCCTTCCAGGGCGCCGACACCATTGCCGCCTTCATCATGGAGCCGGTGCTCGGCGCCGGCGGCGTCATCGTCCCGCATGAGAGCTTCATGCCGCTGGTGCGGGCGATCTGCGACCGCCACGACATCCTGCTCATTGCCGACGAGGTGGTGACCGGCTTCGGCCGCACTGGCGCCTGGTCCGGCTCGCGGCTCACCGGCGTGAAGCCGGATTTCATGACCATCGCCAAGGCGATCACGTCAGGCTATTTTCCGCTCGGCGCGACATTGATCGGCGCCAAGGTTGCCGACGTCTTCGAGGCCGACAAGACGAGCTTCGGCTCGATAGGCCATGGCTACACTTATTCGGGCCACCCGGTCGGTTGCGCGGCGGGGCTTGCGGCGCTCGCTGAGACGAAACGGCTGGCCGTCAACGAGAACGCTGCGGCGCGCGGTGTCGAGCTCGGCAAGGTGCTGGAGGCGCTAAAGGCGAAGCATCAGCTGGTCGGCGATGTCCGCTACCAGGGTCTGATGGCGGCGCTCGAACTGGTCTCGGACCGCGCCGCCAAGAAGCCGGCCGACAAGAAGACGATGGCCACTGTCGCCGATGCGGCCTACGGCGCCGGCGTCATGCTGCGCGTCTCCGGCAACAACATCATCCTGTCGCCGCCGCTGGTGATCTCAGCGGCCGACGTGGCGAAGATTGCGGAAGGGTTGGATGCGGGGTTGGCGGCCGCTGCCGCGGCCTAGGGAGTAGGGCTTAGGCAGTAGGGAATAGCGTGAAGAAAGAAAGCTCTACTGCCTACTGCCTACCGCCTAGCGCCAGCCGCTCTTTCCGCCACGCCGCCGGCGCCACACCTTCTGCCTGGCGGAAGAAGCGCGAGAAATAGGCCGGATCGTTGAAGCCAGTCTTGTAGGCGATGTCCTCGACCGTGCGTATGGTGAACAGCAGCAGGCGCTTCGCCTCGACCAGGCGTCGTTCGCCGATCGCCTGGCGCACGCCTGAGCCCAACACCTGATGCGCCGCCTTGTCGAGCAGATGGCGGGTGGTGCCGAGTTCCTCGACATAGCGCTCGACCGGCCAGTCGTCGCGAAAATGGCGGTCGATCAGCCGCCTGAGCCGCCCGCCGAGCGCCACCGCGGCCGGCACCGTCACCGAATGCGATTGCGCATCGAGTCGGGCGATACCGGACAGCGCGACGGCCACCAGCGGCGGCAGGACTTTTTCCATGCCCGCTGGCGCCTCGGCATATTCGGCCTGGATCAACCTGATCGTTTCGTCGAACCTTTGCCAAAGCGCCTTCTCACCTCGCCCGGTGACAAAGACCGGCTGGTCGAGCGGCAGCGCGGAATGCTCCGCGATCGCGGCAAGCGCAGCGTCCGCGACCGAAACGACGATGGCGTCCGTGCCCGGCTCGATGTCGAAACCATGCACCACGCCGCTCGGCATGAAGCTGACCGTCGGTGCCGAAAAACTCCAGGTCTTGTCCTCGATCCGATAGATGCCCTGCCCGCTCGTCCAGAAGGTGATCTGCGCCATTTGCGGATGCTTGTGCGCCAGAACTCGGCCGCGATGTACGGAAGCGCGGGCCTGGACGGTCTCGACATGCAAGAAACCGACATCGAGGGTCCGCGCGGGCTCGCCGTAGACGAAGAATTCGGGAATGACGGTCTGGCTCATGGTCGCTCGAAAAAGTCCAAGCGGTTTTACGCTTTCGTCCATAAACCATCGCAGCGTCTCCGGCTACTCTCAAGAGATCAAGGGAGGATGATGATGCGATCGGAAGATTTCCGGGCCGACAAGTCGCGGCCGTTCACGGGTGCCGAATATCTGGCGAGCCTGCGCGACGGGCGCGAGGTTTATATCAATGGCGAGCGGGTGGCCGATGTCACCAGTCATCCGGCGATGCGCAATTCGGTGCGCTCGCTGGCCCGCCTCTACGATGCGCTGCACGATCCACACCAGCAGCCGGTGCTCACCTCGCCCACCGATACCGGCTCGGGCGGCTACACTCACAAATATTTCCGCGTCGCGCATTCCCCCGCCGAGCTTGCCGCGCAGCAAAGCGCGATCGCGCATTGGGCGCGCATGACCTATGGCTGGATGGGTCGCACCGCCGACTACAAGGCGGCGCTGATGAACACGCTCGGCGCCAATGCCGAATGGTACGGGCCGTTCAAGGACAATGCGCGCGCCTGGCACAAACGCGCGCAGGAAGCCGTCCTGTTCATGAACCACGCGATCGTCAACCCGCCGATCGACCGTCACAAGCCGGCCGAGCAGGTGAAGGACGCGTTCGTGCATATCACCAAGGAGAACGACGCCGGCATCTGGGTGTCGGGCGCCAAGGTGGTGGCGACGTCGTCGGCGCTCACCCACTATAATTTCCTGGCGCAGAGCTCGGCGACCGTGACCGAGGATCCGTCGCTGTCGGTGATGTTCATCGTGCCGATGAATGCGCCGGGCATAAAGATGTTCTGCCGCGTCTCCTACGAGCAGACGGCCAACAGCGTCGGCCATCCTTTCGACTATCCGCTGTCCTCGCGCTTCGACGAGAACGACGCGATCCTGGTGCTCGATAACGTCTTCATCCCCTGGGACGACGTTCTGGTGCTGCGCGACGCGCAAAAGATCCTGTCCTTCCATCCGGCGTCGGGTTTCATGCACGGCTACTGTTTTCAGGGCTGCACGCGCTTTGCCGTCAAGCTCGACTTCCTCGCCGGCCTGCTCGCCAAAGCGCTGAGGGCGACCGGTGGCGATGCCTTCCGCGGCAACCAGGCCGCGCTCGGCGAGGTGATTGCGCTGCGCCACATGTTCTGGAGTTTTTCCAACGCGATGGCGCATAACCCGATACCATGGGCGAATGGCGCGGTGCTGCCCAATCTCGAGGCCGCGCTCGCCTACCGGACGTTCATGTCGGAGGCCTATCCGCGCGTCATCGACACAGTGCGCCGGGTGGTCGCTTCCGGACTGATCTATCTTCCCTCCTCGGCGCGCGATTTCGACAATCCCGAGATCGACCGCTACCTGGCGCAATATGTGCGCGGCTCCAACGACATGGGCCATGTCGAGCGCATCAAGATCATGAAGCTGTTGTGGGACGCGACCGGCACCGAATTCGGCGGCCGCCACGCGCTCTACGAGCTCAACTATGCAGGCGCTCCGGAAGAGGTGCGGCTGCAGGTGCTGAAGGGCGCCGAGCGCGGCGGACGGCTGAAGCACATGGAGGAACTGGTCGACGCCTGCATGGCCGACTATGACGAGAAGGGCTGGACCGGCGACACCTGGCTGCCGCCGCTTGCCGCCCAGCCCAACTGACGGGAGGCCAGCCATGGAGGCGCAAGTCGCGAGGCTGGAATTCCGCGAGGCGATGGCGCGGGTCTGCGCGCCGGTCAACATCGTCACCACCGACGGTCCGGCGGGGCGCGGCGGCTTCACCGCGACCGCCATGTGCAGCGTTTCCGACGACCCGCCGACGCTGCTTGTGTGCATGAACGAGCGTTCGGCGCAGACCGGCATGTTCCTCGCCAACCAGCGTTTCTGCGTCAACGTGCTGACGCAGTCGCATATGCATCTGGCGGCAAAATTCGCTGGCGCGATCCGCGACATGGCCGAACGCTACGGCGCGGCGCGATGGCAGACCATGCCGTCCGGCATGCCAGCGCTGCTCGATGCCATCGTCAGCTTCGACTGCGAGATCGGCGCGGTGAACAAGGTCGGCACTCACAATGTGATGTTCGGCCGCGTCGTCGACATCCGCCACGGCAGCGACGAGGCGGCGCTGCTCTATGTCGGGCGCAACTACATGCAGCCGAGCGCGCTGGGGAGTTTTGGCGGGTGAGGCGCCGGCTCTCCTTCTCCCCTTGTGGGAGAAGGTGGATCGGCGCGCAGCGCCGAGACGGATGAGGGGTGCGCGACAGATCGCCGCCTTGCCAAGCTGGAACACCCCTCATCCGTCGCCTTCGGCGACACCTTCTCCCACAAGGGGAGAAGGGAAAGAGTCTCACCCCTCCATCGACTCCGACTGGATCAGGCTTTCCAGCATGTCGAGCAGGCGCTCGTGCTCTTCGGCGCCATAGCGCTTCTCGATCGCGTCGTAGATGGCGGTGCGCTCTGGCGCCAGTTCCTCGATCAGCGCCACGCCGGTCGGGCTGATGGCGAGCAATGCGCGGCGGCCATCATCCTTGACCTTGTTGCGTGTGATGAACTCACGCTCCTCCATTGCCTTGATGATGCGGGTGAGGCTGGGCGGCAGGATCGAGGCGCGGTTGGCAAGTTCGGTCGCCTCCAGCGGCCCTGTCTCGGCAAGCACGCGCAGCACGCGCCATTGCTGCTCGGTGATGTCGTGGCGGGCAAGCATCGGCCGGAAATGCGCCATGATCACTTCGCGGGCGCGAAGCAAAGCCATCGGCAGCGAACGGCGGGTGCTGGGCGGTAGCAAAATCAGGTCTCCGAAAAATCCAATCCAGTACGACTCGCGGTAAATATTAACAGCGGGATCGCAGCTATATCCGCGATTTTGCCTGGAGCGGCAATCCCACCGCCGGAAGCTGCATCCCGCACAAAGAACGGCGCTTGACATTCCGCCGTCAAGATGTAATTCACATGTTAACTACAAGGTGGAGGAGCCCTTGCCCCATATGTCGATCGAATATTCGGCGAATCTCGACCCGAAGGTCGATATGGGCGAACTCTGCGCGCTGGTTTCGCGCACCATCCTCGAAACCGGCCTGTTCGAACCGGGCGCGGTGCGGGTGCGGGCCTTCCGCGCCGAAGCCTATGCGATTGCCGACCTTCTGCCCGAGAACGGTTTCATCGACATGAATTTCCGCCTCGGCAAGGGCCGCAGCGCCGAAGAGAAGAAGCGCACCGGCGAAGCGATCTTCGCAGCCGTTACGGACCATCTCGCATCGCTGTTTGCCACGCCGCATTTCGCGCTGTCGCTGGAGATCCGCGAGATCGATGCCGAGCTCAGCTGGAAGAAGAACGCCATCCACCCGCGACTCCGTAGCAAGTAAATGGGCGCGGCAAATAATCGAGAACAGGAAAGAAATCCATGGCGGCTTTGGACGATAATCTGAGGAAGGCCGAAGCCTATCTTGAGCGCTTCAAGAAAGGCGGTGTGCTCAACCAGATCGGCGGCGAGGCAGTGCCCGCGGCGGATGGCTCGACATACGAGACGATCTCGCCGATTGATCTGAAACCGATCGCCACGGTTGCGCGCGGCAAGGCAGCCGACATCGACCGCGCCGCCAAGGCGGCGAAAGCCGCGTTCAAGGACTGGGCGGCGATCTCCGGCGACGCCCGCAAGAAGCTCATGCACAAAATCGCCGACGCCATCGTCGCGCGCGCGGAAGAGATCGCCTTCGTCGAATGCATGGATACCGGCCAGTCGCTGAAGTTCATGGCCAAGGCGGCGCTGCGCGGCGCCGAGAATTTCCGCTTCTATGCCGACCGCGCGCCAGAGGCGCGTGACGGCCGCTCGCTCCGGGCGCCGAACCAGGTCAATCTGACGACGCGGGTGCCGATCGGGCCGGTCGGCGTGATCACGCCGTGGAACACGCCCTTCATGCTGTCGACCTGGAAGATCGCGCCGGCACTCGCTGCCGGCTGCACCATCGTCCACAAGCCGGCGGAGCTGTCGCCGCTGACCGCCAGGCTGCTGGTAGAGATCGCCGAGGAAGCGGGTCTGCCCAAGGGCGTGTGGAACCTCGTCAACGGTTTTGGCGAGGATGCCGGCCGCGCGCTGACCGAACATCCCGATATCAAGGCGATCGGCTTCGTCGGGGAAAGCCGCACCGGCTCGATGATCATGCGCCAAGGCGCCGACACGCTGAAGCGCGTGCATTTCGAGCTTGGCGGCAAGAACCCGGTGATCGTCTTCGCCGACGCCGATCTGGAGCGCGCGGCGGACGCCGCCGTCTTCATGATCTATTCGCTGAACGGCGAGCGCTGCACCTCGTCGTCGCGCCTGCTGGTCGAGGCCTCCGTCCACGACAAATTCACCGATCTCGTGGCCGAGAAGGCCAAACGCATCAGGATCGGCCATCCGCTCGATCCCGAAACCGTGGTCGGCCCGCTGATCCATCCGGTGCATGAGGAAAAGGTGCTGTCCTATATCGAGATCGGCAAATCGGAAGGCGCGGTCGTCGCCGCCGGCGGCGGCAAGTTCGCCGGCCCGGGCGGCGGCTGCTATGTCAGCCCGACGCTGTTTACCGGCGCCACCAACAAGATGCGCATCGCCCAGGAGGAAATCTTCGGGCCGGTGCTGACCGCCATCCCGTTCAAGGATGAGGCCGAGGCGCTGACTTTGGCCAACGACACGCAATACGGCCTGACCGGCTATCTCTGGACCTCCGACGTCACCCGCGCCTTGCGCTTCACCGATGCGCTCGACGCCGGCATGATCTGGGTCAATTCGGAGAATGTGCGCCACCTGCCGACGCCGTTCGGCGGCGTCAAGAGTTCGGGCATCGGCCGCGACGGCGGCGACTGGTCGTTCGACTTCTACATGGAAACCAAGAACATCGCGTTCGCCACGGCGCCGCATTCGATCCAGAAGCTCGGCGGCTGACCGGAGACACCCAATGGCCCTGCCCCAACCCAACCTCTACCCTGCCTTCAACATCGTGCGGCTCAGCCATGTCGAGCTCGCCGTCACCGACCTTGCCAAATCCCGCGCCTTCTATGTCGACACGCTCGGCCTGCAGGTGACCGACGAGACCAACGACGCCATCTACCTGCGCGCGCTCGAGGAACGCGGCCACCACTGCATCGTGCTGCGCAAGGCCACGACGCCGGAAGCGCGCGACCTCGGCTTCAAGGTGTTTTCCGACGAGGACCTCGACAAGGCGGCGCATTTCTTTGCGGCCAAGGATCTGCCGGTGGAATGGGTCGAGCGGCCCTACCAGTCGCGCACCTTCCGCACCCGCGATCCGCACGGCATCCCGCTCGAATTCTATTCCAAGATGGACCGCTGCCGCCGATCCACCAGAAATACGCCTTGTACAAGGGCGTGAAGCCGCTGCGCATCGACCACTTCAACTGCTTCTCGCCGAACGTCGATGAATCGGTGGCCTTCTATAACGAGCTCGGCTTCCGCGTGACCGAGTACACGGAGGACGCCGAGACCGGGAAGCTGTGGGCGGCCTGGACGCACCGCAAGGGCGGCGTGCACGACATCGCCTTCACCAACGGTTTCGGCCCCCGCCTCCACCACGTCGCCTTCTGGGTGCCGACGCCGCTCAACATCATCGACCTGCTCGACCTGATGGCGACCACCGGCTGGCTGCCGAACATCGAACGCGGGCCCGGACGGCATGGCATCTCCAATGCCTTTTTCCTCTACATCCGAGATCCCGACAACCATCGCATCGAGATCTATTGCTCGGACTACCAGACGGTCGATCCCGATCTCGAGCCGATCAAATGGGACCTCAAGGACCCGCAGCGCCAGACGCTGTGGGGCGCGCCGGCGCCCAGAAGCTGGTTCGAGGAAGGTAGCCTGTTTGCGGGTGTGAAACCGCGCCAGTCGGACCTGGCGGCCTCGCCGATCATCGCGCCCTAACCGCTACGGAGTATCAGCATGAGCGCCGGACGCCTCGCCACCTTCACCGTCGGCGGCAAGACGCGCTACGGCGCGATCACAGACAAGGGCGTCGTCGACCTTTCGGCGCGCCACGCGCAATGGCCCACGCTGCGCGAGGTAATCGAGGCCGGCGCGCTCGTAAAACTCGCCGAGGAGGCCGAAGGCCTCGCGGCCGATTTCCCGGTCGAGGACATCGCTTACGAAATTCCGGTGCCGTCGCCTGAAAAGATCATCTGCGTCGGCGTCAACTATCCGGACCGCAACGCGGAGTACAAGGACGGGCAGGCAGCGCCTTCGAACCCGTCGCTGTTCATTCGTTTCCCACGCTCCTTCGTCGGTCACGGCGCGTCGCTGGTACGGCCGCCGGACTCTTCGCAGCTCGACTATGAGGGCGAGATCGTCATCGTCATCGGCAAGGGCGGCCGACGCATCGCCGAGGCCGATGCGCTCGGCCATATCGCCGCGCTTTCGCTCTGCAATGAAGGAACCATCCGCGATTGGGTGCGGCACGCCAAGTTCAACGTGACGCAGGGCAAGAATTTCGACCGCTCCGGCTCGATCGGGCCGTGGCTGGTGCCGTTCAAGGACGAGGCGCAAATCGCCGACATAGCGCTCACCACCCGCGTCAACGGCGAGGTGCGCCAACAGGATCGCACCGGCCGCATGATCTTTTCCTTCCGCAAGATCATCAACTACATCTCGACCTTCACCACGCTGGTGCCTGGCGACGTCATCGTCACTGGAACACCGACCGGCGCCGGCGCACGCTTCGAGCCGCCGATCTGGCTGAAGCCGGGCGACGTGATCGAGGTCGAGGCCGAAGGCATCGGGCTTCTGCGCAACGGCGTCGTCGACGAAGGAGCCGGCAGATGATGACGGAAGAGCAAGTCGAGGACGCCGCGCAGCGGCTGTTCGAAGCCGAGCGCGACCGCCGCCAGATCAGGCTGCTCAGCCTCGATTTTCCGCAAGCGACGATAGACGATGCCTATCGCGTGCAGGCGGCGCTGGTGAAGAGGAAGGCGGCGTCGGGCCTCACCATCAAGGGCTGGAAGATCGGGCTGACCTCGAAGGCGATGCAGTCGGCGCTCAGCATCGACATTCCGGATTCCGGCATCCTGTTCGACGACATGTTCTTCGAGGACGGCGGCACGGTGCCGGCCGGCCGCTTCATCCAGCCGCGCATCGAGGCCGAGATCGCCTTCGTCATGAAGGCACCGCTCGCCGGCAGCGACGTGTCGATCGACGATGTGCTCGACGCCACGGACCACATCACGCCGGCGCTGGAAATCCTCGACACCCGCATCGAGCGGATGAACAAGGAAACAGGCAGGATACGCACCTTCTTCGACACGATCTCGGACAATGCGGCCAATGCAGGCATCGTCGTCGGCGGGCGTCAGGCCGGCCCTCGCGAGGCGGACCTACGCTGGATCGGCGCCATCGTATCGCGCAACGGCGAGGTCGAGGAGACGGGCTTAGGTGCCGGCGTGCTCGATCATCCGGCCAAAGGCATCGTCTGGCTCGCCAACCGGCTCCATCAGTACGGCATGCAAATCGAGGCCGGACAGGTCGTCCTGTCGGGCTCCTTTATCCGGCCGGTCGAATGCCGGCACGGCGACAGAATAGTCTCGGATTTCGGTCCCTTTGGTGCGATCCGCATCGCCTTCGCCTGACCGCGCCAAGCTTCCCTAGAAAGAAAAAGGCCGGGCGCGAAAGCGGCCCGGCCAAGAAATGAAGGCCATAACCTTCAGAGGGGAACATCGCCCGGCGCAATGGGAGGAAAACACCGGACGACAACCGTTATGTGGGCCTTGGCCGGTCCGTTTGCGACGAACAGAATTCCAAAAACTATCCAAAACGCGAAAAAATCTCGCTCGGACAGCACAAAATTTCAGCCTGCGGCCACTGCCTTTTCCAGGAGATCGGCGTAATGCCGGCGCGCCACGTCGGGATGCGATCTCAGCCGGCTTTTCAGCACGTTGGTTCCGACATTGCGGAAGAGCGGATTGTCGGGATCGCTGGCCGGCCCACGCGCTTCGGCCGCCAGGTCTTCCGGCAGGTCGAGCAGCGGGATCGTCGCGTCGAGCCGAGCGCTGAAGAAGAACGGCACCGAGACCCGTTCGACGCCGGCCGGCGGCGTGACGACGCGGTGCACCGTTGCCCTCAGATAACCGTTCGAGGCCAGTTCGAGCAGCTCGCCGATATTGACCACGAGCGTTCGCGGAATCGGGTCCACATTCACCCAGCTGCCGTCATATTCGACCTGCAGCCCCTTGTTGTCGTCCTGTAGCAGGAGGGTGAGGAAGCCGCCATCCTTGTGCGCACCGACGCCCTGGTCGTCGCCGGTGGCGTCACGGCCGGGGTAGCGCACGATCTTCATGCGGTGGTTGGGCTCGCCGCGATAGATCTGATCGAAGGCGTCTTCCGCCTGGTCGAGCGACAGCGCGAAAGCCTTGAGCAGGCGGATGGCCACTTCCGTCGCCTTGGCCTGCCAGGCAAGCAATGCCGGCTGCAGCTCGGGCAGCGCGGCGGGCCACTGGTTGGGGCCTTGCAGCCGTGTCCAGGCCGGCACGCCTTGCCCCTGTGGAATAGCCGCGCGCTCGACGCCGATGTCGAGCTGCTCGCGCCAGTCGGCCTTGCCTCTGGTCAGTTCTCCGCCGGCGCGCGTGTAGCCGCGGAACTGCGGTGACTTCACCATTTCGATCGCCAGCTTTTCGGCTTCCGGCAAGGCAAAGAAGTGGCGCGCTGCGTTGAGCACGGCGTCAATATCGGATTGAGCTATGCCGTGGCCACTGAGGTAGAAGAAGCCGACGTCGCGGGCGGCCGTTCGCAGATCAAACAAGAAGGTCCGCAGTTCCGACGCACCCTGCTCAAGACGGTCGAGATCGAGCACCGGGATTATTCTGGCCATGGACAGGCTCCTCTTGCGGCAACTCTTGTTTTTCGCAATTCCGGACGAAACCGCTGCGCACTTTTCCTGGAATTGCTCTAGCAACCCCGCCGCACGATGACATGCGCGTCATTGGGGGTGAAGAAACGCACCAACCAATCTCATTGCGAACGGAGCAAGCCGCCGCTCAATTCACGGGCTTTGCGGCAAATAACGTTCGGACGACCGCCGGATCCCGCGCAGGCTGCTCATCCGCGATGATCCAGCCGCGCCACCAGCCGGTCGCCGATCCACTGAATGCCGCAGACCAGCACGATCAGCACGATGACCACCGCGATCATCACGCTCGTCTCGAAACGCTGGTAGCCATAGCGGATGGCAAGGTCGCCGAGACCGCCGGCGCCGATGGCGCCGGCCATGGCCGAGGCGCCGACCAGCGTCACCAACGTCACCGTGAAGCCGGCGACGATGCCCGGCAGCGCCTCCGGCACCAGCACCTCGCGGATGATCGTCCAGCGGTTGCCACCCATGGCGCGCGCCGCCTCGATCAGGCCGTGGTCCACCTCGCGCAACGAGACTTCGGCGATGCGAGCATAGTAAGGCGTTGCGGCGATCGACAGCGGCACGATCGCCGCCCAGGTGCCGATCGAGGTGCCGACGATCAGCCGCGTCACCGGGATCAGCGCCACCAGCAGGATGATGAAAGGAACCGAGCGGAAGCCATTGATCAAAGCGCCGAGGATGCGATTGACCCAAAGATTTTCGGCAATGCCGCCGCGATCGGTGGCGACCAGCGCGAGCCCAAGCGGTAGGCCGAAGACCAGCGAGATGAGGCCGGAAGCGCCGGTCATCAGAATAGTCTCCCAGATCGAACGAAGCAGGAGTTCAAACAGGACCGGCGACATGGCCAAGCACCTCCACCCGCGCGCCGCGGTCTTTGAGGAAAGCGGTAACCCGCGCGAGATGCGCGGCCTCTGCGCCGGGAACGGCGAGAAACAGCGTTCCGACAGGCTGTTGCTGGACATGGTCGATGCCGCCATGCACGAGGCGGAACGAGCCGGGCACGCGGGCGCTCAGATCAGAGAGCAGCGGACCACGCGCCGCTTCGCCTGCCACATCGATTTTGAGGATCGTTTCCGCGCCCTTGCCCGCGGCCAGCCGGCTGGCGATCTCCGGCGGCAGTTGCGGCCGGATGCCGCCGAGCAGGCTGCGCGTGATGTCTGATTTCGGATTGGCGAAGACCTGCCAGACGGCGCCCTCCTCGACAATCCGGCCGGCGTCGATCACCGCCACACGGTCGGCGATCGAACGGATCACTTCCATCTCATGCGTGATGAGCAGGATGGTGAGCCCGAGCCTGGAATTGATGTCCTTGAGCAGTGCGAGGATCGAGCGCGTCGTCTCAGGATCGAGCGCCGAGGTCGCCTCGTCGGAGAGCAGCAGCGCCGGCCGCGCCGCCAGCGCCCTGGCAATGCCGACGCGCTGCTTCTGACCGCCCGAGAGCGAGGCCGGATAAGCCTTCGCCTTCTCCGCCAAGCCGACGAGCTGCAGCAGTTCGGCGGCGCGTGCCATGCGCTCGGCGCGCGGCCGGCCTTCGATCTTGAGCGGCAACGCAACATTCTCCTCGACGGTCTTGGCCGACAAAAGGTTGAAGTGCTGGAAGACCATGCCGATGCGGCGGCGCAGTGGCTGCATGTCGCGTTCGCTCAGACGGCTGATCTCGCGACCCTCGATGAAGACTTCACCCGAATCCGACCGCTCCAGGCCGTTGAGGCAGCGGATCAGCGTCGACTTGCCGGCACCGCTGCGGCCGATGATGCCAAGGATCTCGCCCTTCCGCACCGTGAGCGAGACGCCGTCGAGTGCGGCCGTCGCGCCGAAGCGACGCTTCAGGTCGACGAGGCGGACGACATCTTCCAGCCTCGCGGGCTGGATGTGGACCGGATCGGCCAGTTCGGCCGTGACATGCTGGTTCATCTTTGTTTCCGTTCAGCGTCGCGCAAACGCGACGGCGGTCCGCTCGACAGCGGACCGCCCGTTCCTGCCAGCCACGCGCCGATCAATAGGCGCTGATCCCGGTGCCCTTGTAGACCTTGTCGAACTCGGCCTTGACCGCTTCGTTCTGATAGGAGGCGACCAGCGTCTTCACCCAGGGCTCGTTCTCAGCTCCGGCCTTGACCGCAATGAAGTTGCGGTAGGGATTGTCAGCGACGGGCTCCTGCGCGATGCGGTTTTCCGGCGTCAGCCCGCTCTTCAGCGCCCAATCGGTGTTGACGACGGCGGCGTCGAGATCGTCGACCGAGCGGCCGACGATGCCGGCATCGAGTTCCTTGATCTCGAGCTTCTTGGGGTTATCGGCAATGTCGGCGGTCGTCGCAAGGATGCCGGTGCCGTCCTTCAGCTTGATCAGGCCCTCATGCTCCAGCACATGCAGCGCGCGGCCTTCATTGGAAGGATCGTTCGGCAGGCCGACGACGGCGCCCTCCGGCAGGTCGGCGACCTTGGCGTGCTTCTTCGAATAGAGGCCGATCGGCCAGACGCCGGTATAGCCGACAGGCACGATGTGATAGCCTTGCGTCTTGATCTGGTTGTCGAGATAGGGCTTGTGCTGGAAGGCGTTGGCGTCGATCTCGCCGCGCTCCAGCGCCTCGTTGGGCTGGGTGTAATCGTTGAAGACGACGGTCTCGATCGTCAGCCCTTTCTTGGCCGCCTCGGCGGTGACGACGCGCCAAACATCCTCATCCTCGCCGCTGATGATGCCGACTTTGATCGCCTTCTTGTCGTCGGCGAAGGATGGCGACGGCGCGGTGAGGCCGATGACGGCGAACGTCGCGGCGAGAAGCGCGGCAAGTCCGGCGCGTCTGGTGATTGACGTAACGGGAGAATTTGAAGCGTTGCCGCGTTCGGACATGATGCGTTCCTTGCGATCCTGAATCTTTTCGGCCTGGCGGAATGCGAAGCCTTGATGTCAGCATCACCAATGCCGCCCGGTTGGGCAAAGAAGCGCTTTTCCTATCAAACGGGGGGCGGAAAATATTCTCTCAAAGATTTTATGACTTGGAGAACGCTGGCCACCGGTGAGCAGATGTTCGCTTTTGCGAATGGTCGAAGCCGTGGCGCTTATGAAGCCCGTTGCGCGGCGCGCCAGGGCAAGGGGTCATGTCCTGGCAGCCGCGACACAGTCGGCAGGCCCCGCGCTTCCTGAACGCCGAAGCCCAGTCGTGTCAGGCAGGCTCGTGCCAGGGCTGCGTTGCTGTCGATGACCACCAATCCGTTGGTGTCGGTAAGGCTGGCGGCTACCACCGACAGTTCGGTGCAGCCGAGAAGAGCAGCATCGGCGCCAGCCAATAGCGCGAGATGAAGCGCGCGTTCGGTCTCGGTCGCCGCTTCCACGATCGAACCGGCCTTGACGAGAGCGATCGCGTTATCAACCCGTTCCTGAAACTCGTTGCTCGCGGGGAGGCAGTGCTCGAATCCCGCCGCCGATATCTTGTCCTGATAGAAGCCGGAGACCAGCGTTCCCCTCGTTGCAAGGTTCGCAATCCGCCCGCGGACCAGGCTGCGACGGATTTCGGTCATCACGGCGTCGCCGATGTGGATGATTTCCGCCCGCGAGTTCGCCGCCAGTTGGCCGTACCAATGATGGGCGGTGTTGCACGGCATCGCGATGCAGGCGACGCCGAGCGCGTTGAGCGTCGCGACCGCGGCTTGCAGGGGCGCGAGCGGCCCGTCGTGGTTGCCGAGGATCGCTTCGGTCCTGTCCGGCAGTTGCGGCACGCTGAGGATAACGGCGGGCACATGTTCGTTATCGCGCAGCGCCTCGGTCATCCGGGTCAGCTTGAAGTAGAAGTCCGCCGATGCAAGCGGCCCGAGACCGCCTATGATACCTAGCTGCGGCCGAATGCCGGGGTCGATCATCGGACGGGCTCGGCTTCGGGCACTTCCGAGACGATCTCAGCAGGCTGCGCCCCCTCCCTGTGGCTGGGCGCGATCATTGCCGTGCTCGCCGCGACGGTGCTGACGCTGGACAGCGTCATGAACGTATCCACGGCCGCGTCCACCGCGACGAACAGGGCGAACGCCGCTTCGAAGGGAAGCTTCAGATAACCGCAAACGATGGACATCTGCGACAGGATGAGCAGGCTGCCCATGCCGCCTGTGGTGAGCGCGAGAAGCGCCGAAACGATACCGACGAGCAGGAGGTCGGGTACGCCAAGCGGATGGCCGTAAAGCTGGGCGATGAACAGGGCGCCCGAGCTGTAGAGCAGCGCCGGGCCAGTGCGCAGCAGCGCCGCCTGCAGCGGCACGAGCAGTTCGACGACCACCAGGTTGAACCTCAGCCGCTCGGTCAACAGGTTGATGACCCACGGCAGCGAGGCGACGGTGGAGCGTGTGGTGATGGCCACCATCAGAAGGGGCTGAAGGGTCTTGATCGTGGCCCAGTAGCTTCGCCGCGACCGGATGGCGATAATGGCAAATGCGCCGGCGAGGAAGGTGAGGCAGGACAGGCCCATCACCAGCAGGTAGCCGCCCATCAGCATCAACGGCCTGGTTCCGGTCGAGGCGGTCTGGTCGGCGATCAGGATGAAGGTCGCGAAGGGCAATCCCCAGACGAACCAGTTGGTGAGCACCGTGCAGGCCCGGTAGACCGCGTTGAGCGCCTGCGACAGGCTCATCGACGAGGGCTGGGGAATCTTGCCCATTGCCAGCCCGAAAAGCAGGCAGAACAGCAGGACCTGGATGGTCTGGCCAGAGGCGAGCGCGTTGAAGACGTTGTTCGGCACAAGGTCGAGCAGGATCGAATGCTCGCCAACGGCGCTTGCGTCGGGCGGCGGCGCCTGGAACGGGAATGCGAGATCGGTGGATACGCTGCCCTGGGAATTGATGAACTCGCCGAGCTCGATGCGCGACTGCGGGTTTTCGATCTGGCCCGGTTGCAGGATCAGCGAATATGTGCCGCTCACCAGCACGGCCAGGAACGAGACGACCAGCACTGCTATGCCGACCTTGCCCAGGTAGCGAACCGATTTCGGGTCCTGGACCATCGCCGTGATGGAGAAGATGACCGACGACACCAAGTAGGGCAGGACGACCATCTTGAGGAAATTCAGGTAGACCTGCGCGACGGGGCTGATCGCATGGGAAAAGCCTGGGTAGTAGAGGCCGCACAGTATCCCGGCCAGGATCATCGCGATCGTCGTCACCGGCGAGCGCAATATGCGCTTTGCCGCCAGGCGCCAATCGAAAGGCAAGGATCCGGCTACTTCCGAGACGGCCATGGTCAGGCTTTGCTCCCCAGGCGATAGCGCGCGATGATCTCATCGGTGTTGAGAACCTGCTGCCCCCGCGCAAGATCGAGATAAAGGTCGACAAAGGCCGCGAGATGCGGATTGTCCGGCCTCACACCGATCGCGATCGTGTCGACCTTGTCCGTCAGCGTGATCGAGCGCGCCACCACCGTCATCGACGGATCGTCGACCATCAGCTTCTTGATCTCGAAATCGTCGCGATAGGCCATGTCGATCGTGCCGTTGCGGATCGCGTCGACAACCGTATTCCATCCCGCGAAGCGACGGACCTGCGCGTGCGGGAAGGTCGTGGCCGCATAAGTGGCGAACGAAGAGCCCTCGATCACGCCGAGATCGCCGGAGAAATCACGGATGATCTGTTCGGGCGGCTTGCCTTGCGTAATGCGCGCCAGGTTGAGGCGGTTGGCGAGCAGCCCCTGATGCAGCATGGCGTAAGGCCGCGAATAGAGGATCGAGCGGCCGCGCTGAAGGGTGCGGCTGAGCTTGCCGATCGCTATGTCCGCCTGACCGGACATCAGCTGTTTCACCATGCCGTCGAACGTCGCGGCGGATCGGTCGAACACCGGCTCGACGCCAAGCTCCGCGGCTATGCCGCGGGCCAGTTCCATGTCGATGCCCTTGTCCCCCGCCCCGTCAGCCGGGAAGAACGGATCGGAAGCGAATGCCGGCATGGCGATGCGCAGCGCATTGTTGGCCGCGATAGGGCTTGGGGCGCTGTCCGCTTGAGCGCTGGCTGGCTGCGCTTGCGCGATCAGCAGCCCGCCGCCTCCGGCCGCAAGCAGGGTACGACGTGTAAGCGACATGCGCATTCTCAATTCGTGCAAGGAGCCGGACAAACAGATCTGACCAATTCGCAGTATGCACGGCGAAGTTAAACAAACGTGTCTTTTAAACCTTTAAATATTACTAGTACACAGAACAACGTGGCTTCGTTAAACATGCACATTGGCTAATATACCGAGAGCAGCGTAAGGGACGCTTAACTATCCGCTGTGGAACCAGCGGATTGTCAGAAGGTCTCGACCCATGGCCTGAGCTCGACTTCGAAGCTCCAGGTGCTGCGATGCTGGCGATGGACCGCGAGATAGGTCTCGGCGATCGCGTCGGGCGAAAGGCGGCGATCGGGATGGTCGGGATCGGCCGCCTGTCCGGGCGGCTCGATCTGGCCGTCGATGATGAAATGCGCGACATGGATGTTCTTCGGGCCAAGCTCGCGCGCCATCGACTGCGCCAGCCCGCGCAGGCCGAACTTCGGCATGGCGAAGCCGGCCGAGCCTGGGAAGCCCTTGAGGCTTGCGGTGGCGCCGGTGAACAGGATCGAACCAGAGCCGCGCGCCAGCAGCCGACGCGCCGCCTGCTGACCGACCAGGAAGCCGCCATAGGCGCCGACCAGCAACGACTGCTTGACCGCCTCGGGATCGAGCTCGGCGATCGGGCCGCGTGTGCGGCCGCTGGCGTTGAAGACGGCAATTACGAGCGATCCGGCCTTGTCGGCCGTCTCGAACAGCCGCTCGACGGAAGTCGCGTCCGACACATCGGTTTCCACGGCTAACGCGCCGGTCTCCTCAACCAGCGACGCGAGCTTGTCGACATTGCGGGCGGCAAGGACGACGCGAAAACCTTCCTTGCCGAAAAGCCGCGCCAGCGAAGCGCTGAGGCCAGCTCCAGCGCCTGCGATCACTGCGACATTGGCTGCCATGTCGTTCCTCCCTTGCGATGTAGCGTTCGGCCGGTGCCGATGGTCGCACAGGCTCGCGCCTTCTGCGGCAAGAGGCAAGAACGGCGTTGCTCCATTTTCGCCGTTCGACGCAAAAAGCCGTGAGCGGACGCTATGTGCAGGGCTATTGCGAAGGACTTGCCAGTCGCGCCGATCCGTCCGACACGTGGTCCAACGGCGATTCGAGGAGCGACCATGGAACCAATCTGGGCCGTTGGCCTGATGACCGGCACGGTGCTTGACGGCAATATCGACGTGGCGCTGATCCGGACCGACGGCGAGCGCATCGCCGAGTTCGGCACCTATACTTTGGCCCCTTACCCGCAATCGATCCGCACGCTTCTGGAAGAGACGCTGCGCCAGGCGCGCGCCTGGAATTTCGAAGGACCTGAACCGGCGATCTTCCGCGAGGCCGAGGAGGCGCTGACGCGCGCGCAGTCGGTCGCGGTCAGGGATCTCGTGGAAAGCTATGGGCTAACCATGGCCGATATCGGCGTCGTCGGTTTTCACGGCCAGACCGTGCTGCACCGCGCCCCGCAACCGGGGCGGATCGGCCGGACGCGGCAGCTTGGCGACGGCAAGCTGATGGCCGCCCTGCTCGGCACCAAGGTCGCCTATGATTTCCGCTCGGCCGATGTGGCCGCAGGCGGGCAAGGTGCGCCTTTGGCCGCCGCCTATCATGCGGCGCTGCTTAAGGAGGCGGACGCCAGCGGCGACACCGCCGTGCTCAATCTCGGCGGTGTCGGCAACATCACCTGGTGGGACGGCAAGGACGCAATCGTCGCCTTCGACACCGGACCGGCCAATGCGCCGGTCAACGATTTCATCAAGTCGAAGGGTCTCGGCGAGATGGACCGCGACGGCAAGCTCGCAGCCGGCGGCACGGTCGACGAGGCGAGGCTCGAGCAGCTGCTGCAGCATCCCTATCTCACAAAACCTTACCCGAAGTCGCTCGACCGTTTCGACTTCACCGCGGCGATGGCCGATGGGCTCAGCGCAGAGGATGGGGCTGCAACGCTGACGGCCTTCACCGTATCCGCCGTCGGCAAGGCGCTCGACCTTTTGCCGCGCCGGCCGAAGCGGCTGGCGGTCAGCGGCGGCGGCCGCCGCAACCCGACGATGATGGCGATGCTTGAGAGCCGCGCTCGCGTCGAGGTGATCCAGGCCGAGACGCTGGGCTGGAAGGGCGACGCGGTGGAGGCCGAGTGCTTCGCCTTCCTGGCGGTGCGTGTGCTGCGCGGCCTGCCGATCAGCTTTCCGAGCACCACCGGGGTGCCGCAGCCGATGCGCGGCGGAAAGCTGGCTGGCTGATCAGGTTGAAGCGAGACGCTTCTGCAGGAAGATGCGGCTGCGGCCGGCAGGAAAGTCGGGAAGCGTTCCGAACGGCTGGTAGCCCTGACGCTGATAGACCTTGGCGGCGGTCGGGTTGAAAGTGTCGATCCAGGCGGCCTTGCAGCCGCGCGCCAGCGCCTCCCGCTCGGCGGCATCCAGCATGCTGGCGGCGATACGCTGGCCGCGCAGCTTTTCGTCGACCCATAGCCACTGCACATAGAGCCAGCCCCAGGCGGTGTAGCCGGAAATGCCGGCGACGATCGCTCCGGCATCGTCGCGCACGAAGACGGCGAGCGTCTTCCTGCCCGAAGCGCCGACGTCGCGATCATTGAAAGCGCTGAGCCCCTCGCCGACAAGGGCGAGATCCCGCGGCAAGGGTTCGGAGGTGATCTCAAGGGTGGTCTTCATCGCGTGTCCCCGATCGGCCGGCTTTGGCCAAGCCTTATCGAATGATCTCAGGAGGATGCAAGCCGAGCCCCGGCCGCAAAAAATTTGGCAGCGCGACGTATCCTGAAGCGAGCCGCGAACGTCCTTGCAGCGTCGTTCATGCAGCAGGAGACTTGTGGTGAGGAAATTGATCGTGGGCAGCTTCATTTCGCTCGACGGCGTCATTGAGGCACCGATGAACTGGGCGTCGCCCTTCTTTGTCGGAGACGCCCTGGAACACTCCTATGCCAAAGCCGGCGATGCGGACTACTTCCTTCTCGGACGTGTTACCTACGAGCTGTTTTCCAGCCGCTGGCCGCAGATCAAGGGCAAGTACATGGACCGGATGAACGGGCTGAAGAAACTGGTCGCATCGCGAACCCTGAAAGAGGTCGGCTGGAATGCATCATTGATCGAGGGTGACGTCGCCACCCGGATTGCCGAAATCAAGGCGCAAGGCGACGACGACATTTTGAAATACGGAGTGAGCAATCTCGATCAGACCCTGCTCGCCAATAAGCTTGTTGACGAGTACCAGCTTTCGATCGTGCCGACGCGGGTCGGCCACGGCAAACGCGCCTTCCAGGATGTCGATCCATCGCTGGTCAGGCTGGAGCTCACGGACACACACCGGTTCGACGGCGGTATCGTCACGCTGACCTAACGCGTGCTGAAATGACATGGGCGCAATGAAGCCGACCATGCGATGTCTAGACCGCCTCGGATGCCAGCTTCAACCGAAAAGACTGAAAGCAAGCACCGGCGCGACCGTGCAGCCGAGCATGCCGGATGCCGGCCGCAAGAAAGCGTCAGGCGGCACGTATCCCTTTCTCGTTGCCCTACGTCTTGGAGTCGACCGGCGATTGTACCGGTCGGCGAACGCGGAGAAGGCAATGCTCAAACTTACGCCGGAAGCTGCCATTGCGGCAAAGTTCGGTTCGAGGCCGATATCGACCTCAGCCGGGGAACGGTCAAATGCAATTGTTCGACGTGCAGCAAGACGCGCTCCTGGGTGGGGTTCGTCGGCCCTCAGCACTACCGCCTCATGTCTGGAGCCAAATCGCAGACCGAATATCAGTGGACACCGCCGGGCAAGGATAGACCCAGCATCCAGTATCACTTCTGCGCGACCTGCGGCGTGCGCATGCCGGCGCGAGGCGATGTTCCAGCTCTGGGCGGCATCGTGATCGCCATTCCGATAGCGGCCCTCGACGGGATCGATCCAGAGGAACTGGCTGCGGCGCCGGTAATGTATGTCGACGGCAGACACGATCGCTTCGATCGAACTCCCAGTGACATCAGGCTGATGTAAGATGGCCGGGTGTTGCCTCGCCGGCCTCGGCGAGACGTGCACGACAATGTTCTGGATGTCATGACGATGCAGCCAAGACTTGAACCTACAAGACTGGAACCCGCCAGGCTCTTCGACGTTCGGTATGCCGCATTTCTGGAAACGGTGGTGCATTTGCGTGGACCGCTGCACCGCTATTGCGCACGCATGACAGGCTCGGTCCTAGACGGCGAAGACGTCATGCAGGAAACGCTGTTCGAGATATATCGCAAGATCGAAAAGATCGACGATCCGGGCGCTCTTCGTCCATGGCTGTTTCGCACAGCGCACAATCGCTGCATCGATTTCTTGCGCAACCAGCAAACGCGCCGACGCGCCAAAGCCAACTTCGCGGTCGACGAGATCGTTCTTCCGGCCGAACCATCGGGCCAGGGCGCCGATCGTGCAATCGAACGGTTGGTGATCCACCTGCCGCCTAAGGAGCGTGCCTGCGTTCTGTTGAAGGACGTCTTCGACCATTCGCTGGAAGATATTGCCGATCTCGTCGGATCGACGGTCGGCGGCGTCAAGGCAGCGCTGAGCCGTGGCCGCGCCAAACTGGCCGCGTTGCCATGCCAGCCAGTCGTCCGTTCCAAGCCTTGGCAAGATCCCCAGCTTTCAAGACTGCTCGCCCGCTATGTCGAACTCTTCAACCGTCGTGATTGGGACGGCGTGCGGGAATTGACCAGCGCGGACGCGCAATTGCGGGTCTCGGACTGTTTCAAGGGGCCCTTGTCGGAATCGCCCTACTTCGTCGAATATGAAAAGGGCCAGACGGAATGGCAGATGGCGATCGGCGCGGTTGATGAGGAGATCGTGCTGCTCGTGTTCCACCGAGGCGAAGGCGGCTGGAAACCGGTCTATCCGGTTCGGATCGAAGCGACCAATGGGATCATCAATCGGATAAGCGACTATTACGCATGCCCTTGGCTGATGAGGGCGGCGCGCGGTTGTCGTCGCCAACCCAAACTGACTGCGCGGACTGGTCAGGCCGCCGAGCGCCATGCCGCGGCCGACGCCGCCACCAGCATCAGCAAGGCGGCGATCAAAGCGCAATTGACAAAGCCGAGGCCCGTATAGAGCGGACCGAAGCCCGCGGTGCCGACGGTGACGGCGAGATAGGTGACCGCGCTGTTCAGCCCCATGATGGTGCCGCGACGCGCAGGATCGAGCGCAGTCAGGCGCATCACCAGAACGTTCAGCCCGAAATGGTTGGCAAGGCCCCAGACGGCGATCGTCGCCATCAGCGGGCCGAAGCGCCGCTCAGCATGGCCATCGCGGCGTAGACAGCGGCGACCAGCAGGTAAGCGAACGGCATGACACGACGGGCACCGATGCGGTCGATGACGCCGTCAAGCAGCGCGGCCATGCCGAAGCCGAGGCCGTAAGCGATTGCCGCTAGGCCGTTGGCGCTGACGGGCTCGCCGAGGCCCTTGTGGAGATGGTCGCCGAGATAGCCATAGACGCCGTAGAAGGCGGTCATGAAGGCGCCGCAGGCGATGAGCAGCGGCAGGATGCCCGGCACCGCCAGCGCGCCGAGCGGCGAAGGCGCCGGACCGCTTTTCCTGGTGTCGCGCAGCGAGCTCATCGTCAGACCCGCGACGGCGCTTCCGGCGAGAAGCGCCACGGCAGCGAAGACGGCGCGCCAATGGATGAGATCGGCGAGCACGGCCGACAGCGAGACGCCGGCGACCATGGACAGCGTCCAGCCGGTCAGCACCACGCCGATCGTGCCGCTCTCGCGGCCGGGCGGCGCGATCGCCGCCGAGCTGGCATAGATCGCCGGCATGGCGACGCCGGCGGCGATGCCTGCAACGAGCTGGGCTGCGACCAGCGCCGTCACCGCCGGTGCCAGCGCGCTAGCGACGAGCGCGAGCGCAAGCAAAAGCAAGGCGCCCTGCAGCATGCGGCGCGCGCCGATCCTGTCGATGTAGCGGGCGAGGAAGAGCGCGCTGGCTGAGGTGCCGAGGCCGAAAGCCGCCGCGGCCGTCATCACCGCCGGAACGCTGGCTCCGAATGATGCCGCGACAGCGGGCGAGATCGGCCCGAGAACCAGCGAGTTGGAACCGATGACGGCGATGCAGCCGGTGAGCAGATAAGCGGCTGCCGGGATCGGCGCGCGCGGCGCCGCAGTCAGAATTACTGATTGATCACTGTTCGACATATCTCCATAATGGCCGAATTATATTCAGCATCAATGGAGAACTTCCATATGGACGCAGAAACAGATGACGTTCGGCGGAACAGGCATCCTGCCCGCGAGGTCGACCGATCGACCGAAAAATATTAGGCGTGCTCGTCGACGACGCGACGATCAGCTATGCCGAGCTCGGCGATCGGGTCGGCCTCTCGCCGCCGGCGGCGCACGAGCGGGTGAAGCGTCTCAGGCGCAGCGGCGCCATCCGCGCCACCTCGGCGATCATCGATCCGAAGGCGGTGAAGAAGCCGCTGCTCGCCTTCGTGCATATCGACACCAGGGGCTGGGGCAAGACGCCGGAGCTGATGGCGATTTCGGAATGCCCGGAAGTGGAAGAGATTCATTCGGTCGCCGGCGACACCTGCATGCTGCTCAAGGTGCGCACCGAAGACACACGGGCGCTGGAAGGTCTGCTGTCGCGCATCTACGAGACGCCGGGCGTGGTCTCGACACGCAGCTATGTGGTGCTGTCGACCTACCTTGAACGACCCGTGCAGCCGGAGATCACCGCCGAATGGCCGGCGCCGCGGCACATGGCGACGCCGGTGTATTAGAGCAATTCCAGGAAAAGTGTGTAACGGTTTTCCGTCCGGAATTGCGTAAAAACAATAGTTAGAGCAGCTCGGCGTTTCCGCGAAACGATGAACTGCTCTAGACGGGCAAGGGGGACTCAAACTTCCTTGTTGTCGAAAAGGTACATTTGAACGCCCGAGTCATCAGGTGCATAGATTCGGCGATCGGCCCCAGCCGCTCGTCCTTCCGGACTTGCGAACGCCTTCTCGAGCGCTGCGAGGTCGTCGAAATACAGCGTTCCGATCCGATGGATACTGGAAGTCCCCAGTCGCGTCGCGATGGGGCCGTCGCTGACCTCGTATTTCCTGAGACCTGGAATCTTCTTGGCGAGAGGCACGTGGATTCCGAAGTAATGCCGGTCAAATGCCTCGACGTCCTTCGGTGTCGGGTAGATAACGACCATCCGGGCCATTGCGGCGCTCCCTTCTGTTTCGGACACACCAAGGACGACCCGAAGGATGGAAACGGAACGCGACGTAGAAGATTTTTTGGAAAATCTTGAAAGCGCTGGCTTTGCTGAGCGTTGCAGCCCACGTTGCAACTGCTAACGGCAGCAGGCCAACCCGACTGGCTTACGGGTTCGTGGCGCCGCGGTAGATGTCGAGGACGCGCGTGACGCTGGCGACCAGAAGCTCATGTGCTGTCGGCTTGATCCGGCCGGCGCCGACACCGGCATCGAGATGCCCGAGATACTGGCTGATAAGCGGCCGGGGAATTTCCTTTTCGCCAAGCGCCGCCAGCAGCGCTTCGGTCGCGTGCTGCGCCTCGGGCGACGGCCAGTAGTAGCGGATGCGGTCGCTGAACGAAAAATGCCGTTGCAGGCGCTGCTCGTCGGGCGTGCCGGGATAATATTTCTGCCAATTGCCGGGAGAGGCCAGCATGACGCGCTCCATCGCCGCCGGCAGGCCCTCGCGGGACGGATCGGGCACCAGCTGGTCGGCGATGGAACTCAAGCCATAGAGCGCTTCGCGCAGCGCGAAGGTGAGCCAGGGGCCGACCTTGAGGATGGCGAAGCCGTCGCGCACCAGCGCGGCCAACGCTTCGGCCGGCTGATAGTCGGTCGAGTGCGCCTCGAAGACGAATTGCGGCATGCTTTCCAGCGACGCCACCAGCTTCGTCGCCTTCTGAGGCGCATAGGCGACGATGTCGGCATTGCCGAATTCGACGCCGGGCTGAACGACGACGCCGACGGCACGGGCAAAGGCGGCATCGAGGCCGAGGCGAGAGAAGGCCTGGCGATGGACCTCGACGGTGCGCAGCGCGTCGGCCGGCTCGGTCACATGCATATGGTCGAGCGCTTCCAGCGCGCCGCCGGGCACCGGGACTTCGGTGCCGATAATGTAGACGGGTTTTTCACCGCCAGTGCGCGCGACCGCCGCCTCGGCGGCCGCAGCAAGCTCGGCCGCGCGCGCGGCAATCGTTTCGTCGGCGAGCGCCGGCGGGTCGCCGGCGCAGGCCATGCTGGCGTCGAGATGCAGCTTGGTGAAGCCGGCGGCGGCATAGGCATCGATCATCGCGACCGCCTTCTGCATCGCTTCGGCGGCCGGCAGGTGCTTCCACGGATTAGGTCCGAGATGATCGCCGCCGAGGATCAGCCGGTCGAGCGGAAAGCTGGCGCGCGCCGCGTGCGCCTCGACAAAGGTGCGGAAGGCGGCCGGCGTCATGCCGGTATAGCCGCCCTCGTGGTTGACCTGGTTGCAGGTGGCCTCGATCAGCACATCCGCGCCATGCATTGTGCCATGGCGCAGCGTCGCTTCGATCACCAGCGGATGCGCCGAACAGATCGAGGCGATGCCGCCCTTGCCGCCCGCCACGCGCCGTCTGGCAATCCGCGCAAATCTTTCGGTGGCGCCGGTCATGCGTGTGCCCCTGCCTTGGCGATGAAAGCCTCGACATCCGCCAGCCGGTGAATGCCTTCCATCGGCCCCTTGCGGGTGACGGCGAGCGCGCCGCAGGCATTGGCGATGCGCAATGCATCGGCGGGTGCTGCGCCGCGCAGCCAGAAGGAAACGAAGGCGGCGCCGAAGCAATCGCCGGCGCCGGTCGGATCGATTTCTTCGACGGCGAAGCCGGGCAAGGCGACCGTTCCTTGTCGGTCGTGATAGACGGCCCCATCGGCGCCCTTCTTCAACACAATGCAGGAAATGCCGCGACCCAGAAGGTCGGCAACCGCGCCCTGCTCGTCGCCCGCTGAAGAAAACAGGAACAGCTCGTTGCCGCTGGGCAAGAAGACATCGGTCTGTGCCAGCACCTGGTCGAGCGCCTGACGCATGCCGGAAGCCTGCATGATCTCGCGGCGGATGTTGGGATCGAAGGACACGGTTCCGCCCTTGGCCTTCACCGCCGCGATCGCGCCAAGCGCGACTTGGGTGGCGCGGTCGGAAAACAGCGAGGAGCCCATGACATGGACGTGATCGGCGCCGGAGAGCAGCCGCTTGGCCGCATCGTCTATCTCCAGCAGGCCGGCGGCGCTGTTGCGGATGTTGAAGACGAAATGCCTGGAAGCGTCGGGCCGATAGGTGACGAAGGCCGTGCCGGTGGCGTGGCCTTCATGGACCGCGATCGCCGAGACGTCGGCGCCGAGCGCGCTGAGCCGGTCGATGTTCACTTGGCCGAAATCGTCCTTGCCGACGGCGCCGATGAGACCCGCGGGCTGGCCGAGCGCCGCCGCCTGGCCGATGAAGATCGCCGGCGCGCCGGACGGGAATGGCCCCACCAACGGCCCGGGCTCGAGAAAGCTCTGACCAATGCGCTCAGCCATGATCTCGACGAGGATCTCGCCGGCTGAGACCAGTTTCTTCATCACGTCCTCCCGTTCGTCCGCCCTCCGGCGGTTCCCACAGGTTCCGAAACCTGAATAGAGTTTCGGCTTTTTCACGTCAATTAATAATTTTACGTATGGAATAATTTCACACAACGCGTTGAAACTTGCAAAGCTTTCTGTAAAGTTTCAACTTGAAGTCGCGCGCGAGCGCACCGTATGTAAGCACCGAGGCAGCGCATGGGACAAGGATTCCATGTCGCGAGGGTTCGAATGCCGATGACGCACAAGACGATGGAGGATTTCGCCCGTTCCTGCGGCGTCTCCCGACCGACACTGTCGAAATTTTTCGACGACCCGACCAGCGTCAAGCCGGCGACCCGCAAGCGGATCGAGGAGGCGCTGCGCTCGTCCGACTACCAGCCAAATCTCTTCGCCCGCAATCTCAACCGCAAGCGCACCCGCAGCATCGGCATCGTCGTGCCGACGGTGACCGACCCCTTCTATTCCGAGATGGTCAGCCGCATAGAGCTCAGGCTGCGCGACGAAGGCTATTGGCCGATCGTCATTTCCTCGCATGGGTCGAGCGAGCTCGAGGCGGAGGCGGCTCGGACCATCCTGTCGCTGAAAGTCTCCGGCGCGCTGATCGCGCCTCTCGGCCGGCGCTCCGATCAGCGGGCGATCGAGAAGCTGACGCAGGCGATCCCGATCGTCTATTTTGACACCTATCTCGAAGGCGACACGCCCTTCGTCGGCAACAACAACGTGCAGAGCATGTCGACCATCGTCGATTATCTCTGCCGCTCGGGCGACGCTCCGGTCTATTTCGACATCCCGCACGTCAACCACAATTCGCGCGAGCGGGTGGAGAGTTACATCGAGGCCATGCGCCGGCTCGGGCAGGAGCCGCTCGTATTCGGCAACATCGAGGATTACACATGGGAGTTTGAACGGATCGGCTACGAGCAGACGGAGAAGCTGCTCGGCAATGGCGGCCTGCCGGGCAAGACGATCCTGTGCGCCAATGACCGCCTCGCCTTCGGCGTGATGGCGGCGGCCTTCTCGAAGGGGCTGAAGGTGGGCCGCAAGGCCGGTTGCGACCTGCGCGTCGCAGCCCACGACGACCATCCGCTCAGCCGCTACACCTGCCCGGCGCTTACCACCATGGCGCAGGACTTCGCGGCGATGGCCGGCCGCAGCGTCGAGACGCTGCTCGCTCTGCTCGACGAGGACGGCGCGGCCGTCGCGCCGAAGGTCAACCTCGACGCGACGCTGGTGATGCGTCAGTCGGCCTGAGCGAGCGAAAGCACTGTCGGGCTTCCGCCAGTCGGCAACTGCACCTCAGGCGAGCAGGCTCGCCGCCTCGTCCTCGCCGAGAAGCGGCGGCTGGTCGACCGTGCCGACGACCGCGACGGAGTTGCGACTCTCGCCCGAGGCGAGGATCGCCTCCATGATCTCCAGCACATGCAGCGCCAGCTCGCCGGACGCGCGCGGCCTTCTGGCTTCCGACAGCGACCGCGCCAGGTCTGCGACGCCGAGCATACGGTAGTTGGCGCGGTCCGGCGCGGCATAGGGCCAGTTGCGCGCGCCGTAGAGCTCGCTTTCGCTCTCGAAATTCTTCCAGTCGTCGCCGCGCGCCGACAGCGAGACGGTGCCGCCAAAGGTGTCGGGGTCGGGCAACCTGAGCGAGCCCTCCGTGCCGTGTAGCTCGATCGGATGGTTCGAGTGCATGAAGACATCCCACGACGCGCCGAAGGTGACGGTGGCGCCGGAACGGAATTCGAGCAGCGACAGGATGTTGGTCGGGGTGCCGACCCTGAAGGTGGTGTTCCTGTATGGCCCCTCGGCGGTGATCAGGCGCTCCTCCTGGCCGCGCGTCGTCATCGCCATGACGCGGGCGACCGGGCCGAGCAGGTTGACCAGCATGGTCAGATAATAAGGCCCCATATCGAAGACCGGACCGCCGCCCGGCTGATAATAGAACTGCGGATTCGGGTGCCAGTGCTCCATGCCGCGCCCCATCATGAAGGCGGTGCCGGTCACGGCGCGGCCGATCGCGCCCTCGTCCATCAGGCGGCGCGCCCGACGCCCGGCTGCGCCGAGGAAGGTGTCGGGCGCCGAGCCCAACAGCAAACCGCGCTTTGCGGCTTCGGCGACAAGCTTGCGGCCCTCGCTGGCCGACGTCGCGAGAGGCTTTTCGGTGAAGACATGTTTTCCGGCCGTAAGCGCCGAAAAGGAGATGTCGAAATGCGCCGAGGGAATGGTGAGGTTCAGGACGAGATCGACCTCCGGATCAGCCAGCAGCGTGTCGACGCTGAGCGCGCGGATGCCATATTCCTTCGCGCGCAAGGCCGCCATATCGGCCGAGATGTCGGCGCAGGCGCGCAGTTCGACACCAGCGAAAAGTGCGGCATTGCGCAGGTAAGTCATCGATATGTTACCGCAGCCGATAACGCCGATGCCGAGCTTCACTACTGATTTTGCTTGCATTTTCCTTCCGGCCTCCCAATGCCGCAGCGCTTAAGATAGCCCGCCGCGATGACGGCGGACAATTTTCGTGACTCGCTATAGCGCATTTTAAATCTTGACGCGCGTAAAATTTTTATAGAGCATGTGAAAACGCTGGCGCAGCATCGGAGGCGCCAGCCTTGAGGAGGAGAAAATGACTGACATGAAAAAACGGCCGACCGCCGAGTCCAAGCCCGTGGATCACGTGACGATGACCCCGGGTCACGTCGCGACGATGCCCGTTGGGCACGTCACGATCGCCGACCGCCGGCAGTTTCTCATCGGCGCCGGCACGATGGGCGCTGCCGCGCTCGCCCTCGGCACCGGACTCGGCATCCGCAAGGCGCGTGCCCAGTCGCGCGCCGAAATCAGCTTCGCCAGTGCGGCCTTCTTCGGCAAGGAAACCTTCGGCGACCTGATCAAAGCCTTCAACGAATCGCAGGACCGTATTCTGGTCAAAAACATCGAACTGCCGCCGCCGAGCTCCTCGACGGAAGTCTATCAGGGCCTGGTGCAGCAGCTCGCCCGCCGCAACGGCACGCCGGACGTCTTCAGCCAGGACGTGATCTGGATCGCCGGCTTCGCCGCCGCCGGCTGGGCGCTGCCGCTGGACGAATATTTCCCGGCCGACAAACGCAGCGCCTACTTCACCGGAACGCTCGATGCCTGTACCTATGACGGCAAGCTCACCGCCCTGCCCTGGTTCATGGATTCGGGCATGTTCTATTACCGCAAGGACGTGCTGGACAAACATGGCGGCAAGGTGCCGGAAACCTGGGCCGACATAGCGACCATCGCTGCGGCCGCGCAGAAGGCCGGCGACATCGATTTCGGCTATCTGTGGCAAGGCAAGCAGGCAGAGGTTCTGGTCTGCGACGCGGTCGAGATCATCACTTCCAACAACGGCGCCATCCTCGCCCCGGACGGCAAGTCGGCGCTGATCAATCAGAAGGGCGCGGTCGAGGCGATCCAGTTCCTCTACGACACCATCGCCAAGACCAAGATCAGCCCGCAGGATGTTCTGTCCTGGGACGAGGAACCCTCGCGCCAGCCCTTCACCTCGGGCAAGGCGATGTTCATGCGCAACTGGTCCTATGTCTGGCCGATCGCGCAGGACGCCAAGACCTCGCAGGTGGTGGACAAGGTCGGCGTCGCGCCGCTGCCCGCCTTCCCCGGCGGCAAGAGCTCGGCCTGCCTCGGTGGCTACCAGCTCGGCGTCAACGCCAACTCGAAGCAGCGCGAAGCGGCGATCGAGTTGCTCACCTGGCTGTCGTCGACCGAGACGCAGCACCGCATCGCGCTCAACTTCGGCCTCGCGCCGACGCGGCCGGCGCTGTTCCAGGATGCGCAGATCAAGAAGGAACAGCCCTTCATGGCGAGCCTCGAGAAGGTGTTCACCGGCGCCACGGCGCGGCCGAAGACGGCCCAATACGCCAAGGTGACGCTGGCCTTGCAGTCCGGCATCTCCAAGGCACTGGTCTCCGGCAACGTCCAGGCCGAGATGGACGCGCTCGCCGACCAGATCAACAAGATCGTCGCCTGACCATGACCGCGGCCGCCACTCTATCTGGCGCTGGCCGGCCGCGGCGGCTTGGCAAGGCGCTTCCCGGCGCCTTGTGGGCCCTCATCCTGCTGACGCCGGCCTTCGTGTCGCTGGCGTCGGTCTCGTTCTATCCGATCATCAACGGCCTCTATCTCTCGCTCACCAACACCTCACTGATCACGCAGGAGCAGGACTACACCGGCTTCGCCAACTATCTGCAGCTTTTGGGCGACGCGCAGTTCTGGAACGCCTGGTGGCATACGATGTGGTTCACCTTCGCCTCCACCGTGCTGGAGACGGTGATCGGGCTTGGCATGGCGCTCATCCTTTTCGAGGCCTTCAAGGGCCGCGGCCTGGTACGCGCGGCAATGCTGGTGCCGTGGGCAATGCCAACCGTCGTCACTTCAAAGATGTTCGGCTGGCTGTTCAACGGCCAGAACGGCATCATCAACTACATCCTTTTGCATGCCGGGCTGATCGACCAGAACATCAACTGGTACGGCTCCGCCGACACGGCGATGACCACAATCATCATCGCCGATGTGTGGAAGACGACGCCGTTCATGGCGCTGCTGTTGCTCACCGGTCTGCAGACCATACCCAACTCGCTGATCGAAGCGGCGCGCATGGACGGCGCCAAGGGCTGGATCACCTTCTGGTACATCCGCCTGCCGCTGTTGATGCCGACGCTTTTGATCGCCGGGCTGTTCCGCGCGCTCGACGCCTTCCGCGTCTTCGACCTGGTCTATGTGCTGACCGGCGGCGGCCCGGCCGATTCCACCGAGACGCTGTCGACGCTCTCCTATAAGGTGCTGTTCTCGACGCTGCAGTTCGGCTACGGCTCCGCGGTCTCGACGGCGATGTTCATCACCGAAGGCATCATCGCGCTGGCATTCGTCGTCTTCCTCATCCGGCAAATCCGGAGGGCGCAATGAACGACACGCGCTCGCCGCTGCAGAGCTTCGCCATCTATCTCGGCGCCTTCCTGATCCTCGTCTGGTCGGGCGGGCCGTTCATCTGGCAGTTCTCGACCTCGTTCCAGCTCGACAAGGCGCTGACTTCGGGCGCGCCGTCGCTGATCCCGCATCCCTTCACGCTGGAGCACTATTACAACGCCTTCGTCGAGAAGGAACTGCACCGCTATGTCTGGAATTCGCTGGTGGTGTCGCTGGCGACGACCTTCCTTTGTCTCGTCGTCGGATCGCTCGCCGCCTTCGCGCTGTCGCGGCTCAACGTCAAAGGCCGCTTCGGAATCCTCATGGTCATCCTGTCGGTGTCGATGTTCCCGCAAATCGCGCTGGTCGGGCCGCTTTACCTGGTGGCCACCAATCTCGGCCTGCTCGACACTTACACGGCGCTGATCATCACCTATCTGGCGCTCGGCCTGCCGCTTGTGACCTGGGTGCTGTTCGGCTATTTCGAGACGTTGCCGCGCGAGATCGACGAGGCGGCGCGCATGGACGGCGTCAGCATTCCCGGGCTGCTGTGGCATATCATCCTGCCGATGTCGCTGCCGAGCCTGGTGACGACCGGCCTGCTTGCTTTCATCAGCGCCTGGAATGAGTTCCTGTTCGCGCTCGCCTTCACTTCCAACATCGACCGCCAGACGATCCCCGTCGGCATCGCCAATTTCACCAACCTCTACTATGTGCCCTGGGGCGACATCGCCGCGGCCTCGGCCGTCGTCACCGTGCCGCTGATCGTGCTGGTGCTGTTCTTCCAGCGCCACATCATCGAAGGCCTGACCCAAGGTGGCATCAAGGAATGAAAGGATGACCGTGAAAGACCTCAAAGTTGGCTGCCAGACCTTCACCTGGGAAATGCTCAGAGATCGCTTCACCGGCGGTCCCGACGATCTGCTCGAGGCGATCGCCGATGGCGGCTATGCCGGCATCGAGATCACCGACACGATGATCGGCCGCTATGCCGGCAAGTCGGCTGAGTTCGCCGCCGCGTTAAAGTCACGCAGTCTGACGCTCGTCTCCTTCGCCTTCGGTTCGAAGAGCGGCTTCACGCTGAAGGACCAGATCGGCGCCGATCTCGAGACCGCCAAACGCTGGATCGATTTCGCCGCCGCCTTTCCCGGCGCGCTAGTGTCGATGGGCTCGGCGACCGTCGTCTCCGATGGCCCGCGCGACGACAAGTTCGCCATCGCGGCGGAAGTCTACAACAAGGCCGGCGAGCTCGGCCGCAAGGCCGGTGTCGAGATGGCGGTGCATCCGAGCTCGCATCACAACACGCTGCTCTTCGACCGCGCCGACTATGACCGCATTTTCGGCCTGATCGATGCCTCGCTGGTCGGCTGGGTGCCGGACACCGGCCACATATTGCGCGGCCATCAGGACATGGCCGACACGCTCACCACCTATCGCGACCGCATCCGCTACGTGCATTTGAAGGATGTCGATGCGGCAGGCACCTGGGCGATGCTCGGCAAGGGCGTCTGCGACACGGCCAAGGTGATCGAGATCGCGAGTGCCGCGCCCAACTTCAACGGCTGGCTGGTGCTGGAGGAGGAATCGGAAACTGCTGCCGCCGATCCGGTTGGCGCGGTGAAGACTAACCGCCAGACCATGCGCGGCTACGGGGCCTGAGACGATGATCCGCAAGAAAGACCGTCGCCTTCGTGTCGGTGTGCTCGGCTGCGGGCCGATCGCGCAGTTCGCGCATCTGGAGTCCTGCGTGAAGGCAAGCAATGCCGACCTCTACGCGATCTGCGATGCGGCGCCCGATCTGCTCGCTCGCATGGGCGCGACCTACGAGCCCGAAAAGATGTATGGCGATTATGACGAGATGCTCGCCGATCCAGAGCTCGAGGCGGTGATCGTCGCCACCTCGGACGTCTATCACGTGCCGATGTCGATCAAGGCGCTCGAAGCCGGCAAGCATGTGCTGTGCGAAAAGCCGATCGGCGTTTCGGTCGAGGAAGGCGGGAAGCTCGCTGAAGCGGTCAGGCGTTCCGGCAAGGTGCTGCAGGTCGGGCACATGAAACGCTTCGACCCGGCGCTGGAAGCGGCGCGCGATTTCGTCCGCGACGAGATGGGCGAGATCCTGGCGCTAAAGGCGTGGTATTGCGATTCCACCCACCGCTACACCAACACCGACGCCGTGCAGCCGCTGCCCATCACCAGCAAGCTCGCGAAGAAGCCGGCCGGCAATCCGAAGGCGGATCTCAGGCAGTATTTCATGCTGGCGCATGGCTCGCATCTGGTCGACACGGCGCGCTTCCTCGTCGGCGAAATCACGGCCGTTCGCGCGCGCCTCAACGAGCGCTTCGGCGCCTATTGCTGGTTCGTCGAAACCGAGTTCGCCAATGGAGCGCTCGGCCATCTCGATCTCACGGTTGCCGTGCGCATGGACTGGCACGAAGGTTTCCAGCTTTATGGCGAGAATGGCTCGGTGATCGCGAAGACCTTCAATCCCTGGTATTTCCGCGCCAGCGAGGTCGACATTTTTCACGAGAAGGATGCTACCTCGCGCAGGCCCCTCGGCGCCGACGGCCATTTCTTCCGCCGCCAGCTCGAGGGCCTCGCCGACGCGGTGCTCGACGGCAAGCCGCAGCGCGGCGCCAATGTCGAGGACGGGCTCGCCTCGATCCGCGCCATGGTCGCGATCGCGCGCTCGGTCGAAAGCGGCGAGCGCGTCGAGCTCGCCGGCGTGACGGGAGCGGTCTGATGCAGGTCGGGGTGTTCGCCAAGACTTTTCCGGGCAGCGAGCCGGCCGGCGTTTTAGCCGCCGTGCGCGATGCGGGCTTCGCGGTCACCCAGTTCAACCTCGCCTGCGCCGGCCTGCAGTCGATGCCGGACGCGGTTCCGGACGCAGCAATCGACGCCATCGATGGCGCCGCCAAGGCTTCCGGCATCGGCCTCGTGGCGCTCTCCGGCACATACAACATGGCGCATCCGGACAGCAGGGTGCGCGACGATGGATTGCGGCGGCTCGCGATAATCATCGAGACGGCAGCCCGGCTGTCCATCCCGCTCGTGACGCTCTGCACCGGAACGCGCAACGCCGAGGACCAGTGGGCGCACCACCCCGACAATGCCGATCCCTCGGCCTGGGCCGACATGGCGCGCGAGATGGTAAAGGCGCTTCGGCTTGCCGAACGCCACGGCGTCGATCTCGGCATCGAGCCGGAGCAAGCCAACATCGTCACCTCGGCCAGCGACGCGATGCGGCTGATTTCCGAGATGGGTTCGAAGCGGCTGCGCATCGTGCTCGATCCCGCCAATCTGTTCGAGCGGGCGAATGCCGAGGAAGCGCGCGCCGTCGTTGCCGAGGCGGTCGACCGGACAGCAGGCTACGTCTCTCTGGCGCACGCCAAGGACCGTTTCGCCGACGGGCGCTTTGCCACGGCCGGACAAGGCGTCGTCGACTTCGCCGACTTCATTGCTCGCCTGAAAGCCGCCGACTTCGATGGGCCGCTGGTGACGCACGGACTGTCGGCCGAAGAAGCGCCGGGCGTCGCGCGCTTCCTCAAGGTGCTGGTGTGATGGGCACGCTGCTCCGCGACGGCGCCACACTTCGCGTTACCGACACGGGCGAAGGCCTGGCGGTCGTCTTCCAGCACGGGCTCGGCGGCGGCGAGGCGCAGATCGCGCAGACTTTTCCCGCCGGCTTCCGCCGCATCACGCTGGAATGCCGGGGGCATGGCGGCTCCGGGCTCGGCGAGCGGCGACCCTTCTCGTTCGAAATGTTCGCCGATGACGTTCTGGCCGCCGCCGACCAGGCCGGCCTCGACCGCTTCGTCGCCGGCGGCGTCTCGATGGGTGCTGCGATTGCGCTGCGCCTCGCTTGCCGTCATCCGCGGCGCGTCGCCGGCCTCATCCTGGTGCGGCCGGCATGGACGTTTTCGCCGGCGCCGCAGAACATGCAGCCGATTGCCGAGGTTGCCGAGCTCATTCTGGTCCACGGCTCGGAGAAAGCGAGAGCGATCTTCGCGCAATCCGAGACGGCGCTGCGTCTCTATCGCGAGGCGCCCGACAATCTTTCCTCGCTGCTCGGCTATTTCGACCGGCCCGATGCCAAGGCCTTCGCGCAAGTCCTTGTCAATATCGCCGGCGACGGACCCGGCGTGTCCGAACGCGACGCCGCCGGGCTCGACATTCCAGCACTTGTCATCGGCAACGAAATCGATGCCGTGCACCCACTCTCGACCGCCTACGCGCTTGCTGCGGCGATACCCGACGCGATCTTCGCCGAGGTCACGCCGAAGGCACGCGATAGCGCGAAGCATTTCGGCGAGTTGCATGAGCAGATCAGTTCCTTCCTTCAGTCTCACTCGAATGCCCGGAGCCTCATTCCGTCATGACCGCCAAACCCCTCTCCGGCCCTGCCGCTATCGCGGCGCTACCGCGCGATCGGCTTATCGGCGAATTCTCGCTGTGGTCGGCGGATCTCGCCAATATGGAGCGGGATCTGAAGCGTATCGAAGCCCATGCCGATCTGCATCACATCGACGTGGCGGATGCGCGCTTCACCCCCGGCTTCCTGTTCTTTCCCGACATGGTGGCGCGCATCGCCAGGCTGACGGCCAAACCCATCCATGTGCATCTGATGGTCGAAGCGGAAATCGTCGAGGCGCAGACGCGTCAGTTCATCGAGGCCGGCGCCGACCTCGTCACCATCCATGCGGAGAATGGCGAAGCCGGCCTGCGCGCGGCCAAGCTGGCGCATGAGCTCGGCGCCGAGGCTGGCGTGGTGCTGCGGCTGGAGACGCCGGTGTCGGCGATCGCTCCCTTCTTGCCTGAAGTCGCCTTCGTGACGCTGCTCGGCACCTCGATCGGCGTCAAGGGCCAGAGCCTGTCGGATCAAGCCTGCCCGCGCCTGATCGAAGCGCGCGCGCTGATGAAGAAATCCGGCCGCGAAGCCGATATCATTCTCGCAGCCGACGGCGGCATCCGCCTTGAGACGGTGCCGCTGCTGCGCGCCGCCGGCGCCGACACGGTGGTGCTGGGCTCCCTCGCCTTCGGCGATCCCGACCTCGCGCAGCGCATGGCGTGGCTGCACGGGCTGAAGGCCGCCGCCTGATGAGCACGCTCGCGCTTGCCTTCGATCTCGGCGGCACGGAGCTGCGCGGCGCGCTGGTCGAGCGCAGCGGCGACGTGGTCGCGCGCGTCTCGGAAGCAACATTGGCTGGCGCGGGTTCGGAAGCGGTGATCGGTCAGATCATCACTCTCGCGGACAAGCTGCTCAAGGAGCACCCGCAAGCAAGGGTCGTTGGCATCGGCGCATGCGCGCCCGGTCCGCTCGATCCCAAGGCAGGCATCGTCATCGGACCGCCAACGCTCGCCGGCTGGCACAACGTGCCCATGATCGACATTTTGAGCCGCCAGTTCGGCCTGCCGGTGCGGCTGGAGAATGACGCCAACGCGGCGGCGCTCGGCGAGTGGCGCTTCGGCGCCGGCCGCGGCGCCGCATCGATGGTCTTCGTCACCGTGTCGACCGGCATAGGCGGCGGCGTGATCGCCGACGGCCACATCTATCACGGCAGGCGTGGGCTTGCGGCCGAGATCGGTCACATGACGATCACCGGCGAAGGCGATCGCTGCTTCTGCGGCAATGTCGGCTGCTTCGAGGCCGTTGCTTCCGGCACAGCGCTCGGACGCCAGGCGACGCGCCTTACCGCGCCCGGCGACGGCTCGTTGCTCCGGCGGCTCTCCAACAACGGCGACGTCTCCGCCCGCCATGTCGTCGAGGCCGCACGGACGGGCGATGCCACCGCTCGCCAGTTGGTCGAGGCGGAGGCGAAATGGCTCGGCATCGGCTTCACCAACCTTTTGCATCTCTATTCGCCCGAGGTGATCGTCATGGGCGGCGGGCTCGCCAACGGCTTCGACCTTCTGGCGCCGGGGATCAGGGCGACGATCGAGGGGCGTGCCATGCAAGCCTATTGCGACGTTCCGATCGTGCCGGCCGAGCTCGGCGACCGCGCCGGACTGGTCGGCGCTGCAAGCCTGATCCTGTGGGAGGGCGAGCCAGGCACGGCGCTGGCGATGGTGCAGGACGAAGAGACCAAGAACGGCGCTGGTGGAGCGTCCGGCTCTAGCCAAAGCGATAGAGCATGATGTCGTCCGAAAACCGCTTCACACTTTTCGGCATCATGCTCTAGGGAGGCAAGCCATGGCTGAGCTCAAGCTGCGCGGCGTGCGCAAATCCTATGGATCGGCCGAGATCATCAAGGGCATCGACCTCGACGTGGCGGACCGCGAATTCGTCGTCTTCGTCGGCCCGTCCGGCTGCGGCAAGTCGACCTTGCTGCGCATGATCGCCGGGCTGGAGAAGATCACCGCAGGCGATCTCACCATCGACGGCGGGCGTGCCAACGATATCGATCCGTCCGAGCGCGGGCTCGCCATGGTGTTCCAGTCCTATGCGCTCTACCCGCATATGAGCGTGGCTGAGAATATGGGCTTCGCGCTGAAGATCGCCGGCGTTCCCGCTCAAGAGCGCGAGCGCAAGGTAAAGGAGGCGGCCGACGTGCTGCAGCTTGCGCATCTGCTCGACCGGCGGCCAAAGGCGCTGTCGGGCGGCCAGCGCCAGCGCGTCGCCATCGGCCGCGCCATCGTGCGCAATCCGAAAGTGTTCCTGTTCGACGAGCCGCTGTCCAATCTCGACGCGGCCTTGCGCGTCAGCATGCGGCTGGAGCTGATGCGGCTGCACGAGCAGCTCCAGGCGACGATGATCTATGTCACCCACGACCAAATCGAGGCCATGACCATGGCCGACAAGATCGTGGTGCTGAACGGCGGCACCATCGAGCAGGTCGGCTCGCCGCTCGATCTCTACAACCGGCCGGCCAACATTTTCGTCGCCGGCTTCATCGGCTCGCCAAAGATGAACCTGATCAAGGTGAAGGTGGTCTCGGCCGGCGCCGACGGCGTCGGCGTCAGCCTGCCGGGCGGCAAGACGCTCACCGTGCCTGTCGAGACCGGCGGCGCCAAGGCCGGCGACGAGCTTTTGCTCGGCATACGGCCGGAGCATCTCAAGATCGCGTCTGACGGACCGCTCAAAGGACAGGCAGCGCTGGCCGAACGGCTCGGCAGCCTGACCATCTTCCACATCGAGGTTGCGCCCGACGTGTCGATGGTGGTGCAGGCCGAAGGCGGCGACGCCACGCCGCTGCATACGCCGATTGCGCTCGATATCGCGGCGGCGGTTTGTTACCTGTTCCGGATGGACGGACCGGCGCTGGCACCGTTGCGCTCGGCCTAGGCTTACTTTCGACGCCGTGATCGACGATCTCGGCCTGTTCGACGCCATGATCGAGGTGCGCTCCAACACCAAGCGAGTGCTCATCATCTACGACACGCCGTATATCCGCAGCCTGCCGACGCGGCTGGAGGTGACGGAAGCCGGCCCGCTCGGCCCGGTGACAAAGACATTCGGGCCGCTCTATGGCGACGCCTTCTCCAACGAGCTGGAGACCTTCCACCGCCACATCATGGAGGGCACGAAGCCGCTCACCGATCTTGCGGATTCACGACGGGATCTGGCGCTAATGGCCGAGATCATCGAGCGGATGAAGGAGAGCGGAGGGAACTGATCGATGAACGCGGTCTGCTAAAATCCGGATGCCGATCCATCGCTGCGGGTTTCGAGCCCCACCAACCGCTCGATGAATTTTCCCTTCTTTTCATGCCGCGCTCGGATCGATGCGAGGCGACGGTTGAAATCGTCGTAGTCTCCTTCCTCGGCAGCCAGCGCACGAAGATCCGAAAGAAGGCTTGCCGCCCGGTCATAGCCGGACGCGTTGCGGCGTTCGATTTCCTCCTCGACCTGGCGCCAGACGCCGGCGCCGCGCCGCTTGAGGTCTTCGAGCCTCGCGCGGCGCGCCCTTTCGGCTTCCTCGGCCCGGAGGCGTCGTTCCGCCTCCCGCTGCTCGGCTACCGTGCGTTCGCGCGCCTCGGCGATTTCCCGCGCTCGCATGCGCAACGCGCCCACTGTGCGACGGGGTGCGGGTTTCGCATGTTGCTTGCGGAGCCTGCCGTGAAGTTCAACGCCAACATGAGGATCCCCCTCGACGAGGCGCACCAGCAACTCCGTCTTGTCGCGCTCGGCTATGGCCGCCAGCGCCGCGCGCAGCTCAGCTTTGGATATCTCCGTAGCATCCTCGCCGGACTCGGCAGCCGCCTGCAGCAAATCGGAATCGATGCCGAAAAACTCTGCAAAAGTTTCGAATGCGTCGGTTAAAGGACCGATGCCGGGCAGCGGTTCGATTTCATCATCAGCAATCCGCGCATCTTGTATCGCCGTCAGCCACAAAAGATAGAACATTCTGAGATCGCCCGAGAGCACTTCTGAGCGCAGCGGTGCCAGCGCCGAAAGCCACTGGGTGTCATCTTCCCAGTAGTCCTCCGCCTCGGCCTCTTCCCGGTGGATATCGACGATCAGATCGTCTCCCGAGGCCCAAAGCTCTACCCAATCGACCTGACGCAAGAACGGATCTGCGTCCTCGCGTTTCAAGAATCGCGCGGGCAGCCGCATCATCAGGCGCCGCGTGCCCCAATTCGCAAAGTAGAGATGCAGATCGAACCAGTTTTCCACGAACTCAACCGGATCGCCTCTAAAATCGCCCCACTCATAGTGGTTGACGAAGCTGGTCGAGGTGATCTGCGCTCGCGACGAAACGGACCGCAGCGTCTGCTGCGCAGCACGATCGAGCGGCCTGTCGATGGCCCGGAATTCGTAATACTGATATTCGCTCATGCGACTCGGGCTAATCTTTCTGATCCGCGTAAGCCATATCATGGCGTGACGCGATTGGTACGGGGCGACGCGCGACCAATGTTGGCCGAGATCATCGAGCGGATGAAGGCGAGCGGAGGGAACTGAGGCCGCCTGTCTCCTCGTCGCCGGCGCCCGGTGCGGCCTTGTGCTGAGGGCGCGCCAGCAGATAGAAAGCGGCGACATGCGTGATCATCAGCACCGGCACATAGATGATCGGGATTGCGTAGGTCGCGCCCAATTGTCCCGCCAGATCCGGAAGGTCGAGCACGGTGCCGTGGTAATAGTCGACGACAAGATCGACAATTCCGACAACATTGAAAGCGACGACGAGCGGCCAGAAGATCGGTGGTCTCCGCACGGCAAGCAGCGCCAGCATGGCCAGCAATCCAGTAGCAAAATCGCCATAAGCGGCGAAGATGGCAAAACCGGCGGGCAGGTTCGGGCCGACGACGCCCGGAAGCAGGAAGACCAGCCCGAAAAAGCGGAAGCTGTGCAGCGTGGCGATGGCGCGCTGCGCCTCGCCGCGGTCCATGAGCTTGAGTCTTGGCCATATGTAGGCGCCAAAGCAAAGCAGCCACGGCACGTAGCCCAGGACGAGATGGATGTTGAAGATCGTCGCCGGCGACATTTTTCGCCTCCTATCAAGCTTTGGCTGGAACGGCTTCAAACACCGCGGTGAGGATACCCAGCCGGCCTTCCATCAGATTGCGTCCGAGATTGGCGGCGAAATCCGCGAAACCCGGTCCCATGACGACGCCGAGTTTCAGCGAAGGCGGCGGCCCGGACGCCCGCAGCGCCGCGAACCAGGCCTTGGCGCCCGCGGTGTCGTCCTGCTGGACAAGCGTGCGGAATCCGGCCGCCGCGATCGCCTCGCAGGTCGCGGCGGCGGAAAGGAGAAAGCTCTCGGCTGGGGTCTTCGCCCAGGGAACCGGATAGTGCGGGTCGCCGCCGTTCAACACGACGTCGAAAGTCGCGAATTTTCCGCCCGGCTTCAGCATGCGCCTGATCTCGCGATAGAGAAGCGGGCGGTCGGCGATGTTCATCGCCACATGCTGCAGCAGCACGACGTCGAATCCGCCGTCGTCGAGGGGAAGCGCCAGCGCGCTGCCGGCCTTGAATGAAACGGTCCCGGCCTGCCCCGTCCGCCCTGTGAGATAGATCGCGGCCTCGACGAAGGGCTCGCTGAGGTCCACCCCCGTCACCTCGCAGCCATAGGTCGCGGCGAGGAAACGGGCCGGTCCGCCCACCCCCGATCCGACGTCGAGGACCGACATGCCGGCCGCGATGCCGACCAATTTGGCGAGCTCGGCGGTCGCGGCGAGCCCACGGGTGTGGAACTGGTCCAGGGTTGCCAGTTGCTCGGGCTTCAGCCGCTGATCCTCCGGCCCTAACACCGCCAGCACCGTCTTCAGTCGCTCGGCGAGGCCGGTCGCGCGATAGTGATCGCGAACGCCATCCAAATCGTCTGTCATTGTCACTTCCCTTCAGGCTTCCAATCCACGACAGAGATACGGCCGCTTTGTGCCGGCAACTATCCGCGATAATGTCGATGGGTTATGAAGCAGAACTTCACAGTCCGACATGGCGCGCTCGACGGCGTCGAAGCGTTCCTGAGCGTCGCCCGGCACCGCAATTTCCGCAAGGCGGCGGCGGAGCTTGGTGTCACGCCGTCGGCGATCAGCCAGGCGGTGCGGACGCTGGAAGCGCGCATTGGCGCAGCGCTCTTCACACGCACGACGCGCAGCGTCGGCCTGACCGAAGCCGGCGAGCGCTTCTTCTCGCGCGCCCGGCCGGCGTTCGAAGAGTTGATCGCCGCGAGCGAAGTTGCGCGCGACTTAGGCAAACGCCCGACTGGATTGCTGCGCCTCTCGGTGCCCCCGGCGGTAATGCCGATCCTGCTAGAGCCACTCATCGCGTCCTTTTGTCAGGCCTATCCGGAGATCGAGCTGGAGATCGTGGCTAGCGGCGAGCTGGTCGACCTCGCCGCGGAAGGATTCGACGCCGGCATCCGAATGGGCGAGCTGGTCGCCGTCGACATGGTGGCGGTAAGGCTGACGCCGCCCTTCCCGCTCGTGGTCGTCGGCAGCCCCGACTATCTTCGCCGCCGGCCCAAGCCGGAGCGCATCGAGGATCTGCGCCACCACGCCTGCCTGCGCTTGCGTCGATCGAATGGTTCGGTGGCGCCGTGGCGCTTTGCCAAGGGCAACAAGGCGATAGAGGCGATCGTCACCGGCCCCCTCATTGCACACGATTATCCCACGCTTCTTGCAGCCGCGATCCAGGGCGCCGGACTCGCCCAGGTGCCCAGTCCGATTGCCGGTTCGGCTATCGCAGACGGGCGCCTCGAGACGCTGCTTTCGGCATTCGCTGTCACATCGCCGGGTATCTTTCTCTACTACCCGGAACGGCATCAGGTCCTGCCAAAGCTGCGCGCATTCATCGATCATATCAGGCGTCAGGGCGACACCGAGGTTTCGCGAAAGCCATTACCGGGACGGCGGGCCTGAGGTATCAGATATGGCTTGATCGAGGAAGCTTCTGGCTGGGCAGCGTCAGACCTCCAACCGCCCGCGCGCTACTCCTTGGCGTGCCAGGAAAGGAACCTGCGGATTTCCTCCCGCTTGTCTTCCGACAAACCCGAAAGCTGGCTCTCGTCCAGATATCCTTGACGGATCAGGCCGGCAAAGACGATGAGAAGCTGTGAATAGCGATAGTCGAAAAGCTGATCGATCTTTCGCCGTTGCTGCTGCAAATAGTCCTCGATCTCCCACATCGCCGCAGGTGTCGTGACGGCACTGACCTTGCTTTTGAGTTCGGTCATCGTCCTGCCGATCGCCACCTCCAGCGCCGCATCGAAGGCGCGGCGTGCGACCTTCTTTTCGGCCGAGGACCATTTGAGATCGAAATTCATGGAATACCTCCGATCGAGCCTGAGGCGGCGCTGCTTTCTCGGTCAGATGGGTGGATGCGTCCGGTCCACGGCCGGATACCAATACCCCCGCTCGCTATGCCCGCAGCAGATCCGCCAGGCTGTCCGACTTTTCCACCTTGTCGGTAAGGTCGAGGCCCGACAGCAGGTCGACCAGGTGGCTGTTCATCAGGGCCGCGGCGTCGGCGCTGTCCCCGGCCTCGATCGCGTCGACCAGCGCGTGATGGGCGTGCTTCTCGCAGGTGGCGTCACGGCGCTTCCAATAGAGCGCGATGATCAGCGAGGAATGCGAGACGAGGTCGCGCACGAAGTTGGTGAACACCGAATGCGCGGCGATCTCGGCGATGCCGACATGGAAGCGCGCCGACAACATGATGGCGTCGCTGTCGCGGCCGTCATGCAGCGCCTCGTGCTCCTTCTCCAGATGCGCCCGCAACTGCGCGATGTCGGACGGCACCGCCGCCTTGGCGGCAAGGGCTGCCACCTTGGGCTCGATCAAAGCGCGCGCCTCGAACACTTCGCGCGCCTCGATCTTCGAGGGCTGCGCGACGAAGGCGCCGCGATTGGGCTCCAGCCGCGCCAGCCGGTCATGCGCAAGGGCCTGCAAGGCGGCGCGGACGACGGTGCGGCTCACCGAATAGATCGACGCCAGCTCGTCCTCCGGCAGCTTGGTGCCCGGCGCGAGACGGTGGCTGACGATGGCGTCCCTCAGCCCATAATAGATCGGCGACCAGCGCGCTGCCGGCTTGTCGTCGCGATCTTCTTCCCTGAGTACCGTCAACATGCTTTCAATGCGCAGGCCCGATGCGGCCCGTTCTGCCCCCAAATCGCCAGCAGCCAACCCAATCTAATGGCGCTCGCGCGCCGGTCAATCCCGCCGAATCCGTCGCACTAGCCTGGCGAACCGGCGCCCGTCGGCGAGGCCGACGCGAAGATGCCGGCGAAACGCTTGCCGCGCGGGGCGGCATAGCCGCCTATCTTCGATGTCCGCAAGCCGACCTTGAACAAGCTCTCGGCCAGCGTGACCGCGCAGACCACGCCGTCGAGCACCGGAACGCCATGCTCTTCCGACAGGCTGTGCGCGAGGTCGGCCATGCCGGCGCAGCCCAGCACGATTGCCTCGGCGTGATCCTCGCGAATGGCGCGCGCGATCTCGTCCGAGATCTTGTGCCTCGCGTTCGAGCCCGGCTGTTCGAGGTCGAGCACGGCGACCTCGGACGAACGCACTTTGGCGCAGCGCGAAGCAAGCCCGTATTTCGCCAGATTGTGCTCGATGGCGGGGACCGAGCGGGCGAGCGTGGTGACGACGCTAAACCTGCCGGCGACCAGGCTGGCGAGGTGGAAGGCCGCCTCGCCGATGCCGATGACCGGAGCCTCGGTCGCGCAGCGCGCGGCATCGAGCCCGGTGTCGTCGAAGCAGGCGATTACATAGGCATCCGCCGCCGGCGCCTTGCCCATCTCCGCGATGATGCCGGGTACAGCGAAAACCTCGTCGAAATAACCCTCGATGCTCGGCGGACCGTCGGCCGGATTGACGGCGACGATTTCGGTGCCCGCCGCCGCGACGCTTGCCGCGGCCTCGCCGATCTTGTCGGTCATCGACGCGGTCGTGTTGGGGTTGATGACGAGTATGCGCATTGAAATCAGCCTCAGATCTCGCCGCCGAGATAAAGACGCTTGACCCGGTCGTCGGTCAGCAATTCGGCGGAGTTGCCGCTCAGCGCGACACTGCCGGTGGTGAGCGCGTAGGCGCGCTGCGAGATACGCAGCGCCATGCGCGAATTCTGCTCGACCAGGAGAACGCTGACCTTCTCGTCACGGTTGATGGCGACGATCGAGCGGGCGATGTCCTGGACGAGTTTGGGCGCGACGCCGAGGGACGGCTCATCGAGCAGCAAGAGCTTCGGTTTCGCCATCAGCGCGCGGCCGATGACCAGCATCTGCTGCTCGCCGCCGCTCATCGTGCCGGCGGCCTGCGAGAAGCGCTCCTTCAGCCGGGGAAAGCGCCCCAGCACCATCTCCATCGTCGCGGCGATCTCGGATTTGCTCGAGCGCGTGAAGGCACCCATAAGGAGATTGTCCCTGACCGTCATGTAGGGAAACACGCGCCGCCCTTCCGGCACCATGGCGATACCCATCTTGACGATCGCGTCGGGAGCAGCACCGTCGATGCGCTTGCCGTGATAATGGATCTCGCCCGACCTGATCCTGTTGAGGCCGGTGATGGCGCGAAGGATCGACGACTTGCCGGCGCCGTTGGCGCCGATCAGCGCGACGGTTTCGCCCTCGTTGACCTCGAGCGAGACGCCTTTCAGCGCGTAGACGTGATCGTAGTAGAGTTCGACGCCGGCGAAGTTCAGAATCTGGTTCATAGGCCGATCGCCTCGTCTTCGCTGCCGAGATATGCTTCGATCACCTTGTCGTTGGCCTGGATTTCCGACGGCGTTCCCTCCGCGATCTTCTGCCCGAAATTGAGGACCACGATGCGGTCCGAGATCTTCATCACGGCCGGCATGTCGTGCTCCACGAGCAGGATGGTGAGGCCGAGATCGCGCAGGCGCCGCACCATCGCCACCATGCGCATCGTCTCCTCGTGGTTCATGCCGGCGAAGGGCTCGTCGAGCAGCAGGATGGAAGGATCGGTGGCAAGGCCGATGGCGATGCCCAACGCGCAATGGCCGTGCGGCAGGTTGCGGGCGGTTTCATCGGCGAGCTGAGCCAAGCCCAGCAATTTTAGGATCTCGTCGGCAGACTGACCGAAAGCCGCCTCGTCGGTCGTTGCCGTGCCGGTGCCGAGGAAGAAGCCGACGAGGCTCGCCTTCGAGCGCAGATGATGCGCGATGATGACATTGTCGCGCACGCTCATGTTCTTGAAGATCGTCGTCTCCTGGAAGGTGCGCACGACCCCCTTGCGGGCGGCGATATGCGGCGCGAGGCCGGAGATGCGCTCGCCCTTCAGGCGCACCTCGCCGGATGTGGGCCGCAGGAACGAAGAGATCAGCTTGAACAGCGTCGACTTGCCGGCGCCGTTCGGACCGATGACCGACAGGATCTCCTTCTCGCGCACGGAGAAGGAGACGTTGTTGACCGCGACGAGACCGCCGAAGCGCTTGGTGATGCCTGAGACTTCGAGCATTTCGGCCATGGCTCAAGCCTTCTTCCGGGTCGGAACCGTGAGGCTGAGCAGGCCATTAGGCAGCACCAGCATCAGGACGATCATCAGGCCGGAATAGATCAAGAGCTGGAACTGGCCGGTCTGGAACAGCATGTCCCAGCCAAAATAGAGCACCAGCGTGCCGAGCATCGGTCCGAACACATAGCCGAGGCCGCCAAGGAAGCAGTTCAACATGAAGTTGACGGAATCGGTGACCGTGAAGCTCGACGGATAGATCGACTGCGAGATGGCGGCGAAAATCGCGCCAGCGACGCCGCCGAAGAAGGACGAGACGGCATAGGCGATGACGCGCAGATAGGCGATGTTGACGCCGATCGAGGAGGCAAGTTCCTCGTTCTGCTGCAGCGACTGGCAAAGCTTGCCGATGCGCGAATGGACCAGCCTGTACATCACGCCGAAGCAGATCACCATCAGCGTGACCGCCAGCAGGTAGAAGGCGAGACGCGAATTCTGCAGCGTGGCGAAATCCGGGATCAACGTGATGCCGAACGCCGACAGCGCGCCGGGCAGCGGAATGCTGACGATGCCCTTGGCGCCGTTGGTGATCGGCAGCGCCAGCGCGAGGAGCCGCGCCACCTCGGTCAGCGTCAGCGTCACCATGGCAAAATAGACGCCGCGCAGCCGCAGGATAGGCAGGCCGATCAACACACTTGCCGCGGCGCAGAAGAGGCCGGCCACCGGCAGCGTCAGCCAGAACGACCAGCCATGGTTCATCACCAGTATGGCCGACACATAGCCGCCCATCAGCGCATAGGCGCCCTGGCCGATATTGATGCGGCCGATGTAGAAGGTGAGCCAGACGCCGGCGCTGGCGATGCTGAGCAGCGCCACCGAGGTCAGCGTGTAGTAAAGGTCGATGCGGCCGCTTGCCGAGATCGCGGCCGGCACGGCGATGAAGACGATCGCCAGGAAGGCGGCGACCCAAGCGATTTTCACATTGCGATTGCGGGTCATGGCGCGATCAACCCCACGGCTTGCCCATCAGCCCGTTGGGGCGGATCGACAGGAACACCATCAGGGCGGCGAAGATGACGAGGTAGGTGACGTCGCCATATTCGCGCAGCACGGTCAGGCCGACCGATTCCATCATGCCGAGGATGAAGCCGCCGGCGATCGCGCCGCCGACGACGCCGGCGCCGCCGATCATCACCATCAGGAAGGCCTTGATCGAGATCGGGCCGCCGATGCCTGAGTTGACGCCGGTGATGGTGACCAAAAGGCCGCCGACAACACCCGCAAGCATCGCGCCCATGGCAAAGCCGATCATCGAATAGCGATCGACCCTGACACCCATCAGCTGGGCCGCAACACGGTCCTGGGCGAGCGCCCGCATGGCGCGCCCGACACGGCTATACTGCATATAGAGGACGAAGGCCGCGATGAAGATAATGGCCAGAGCGCCGACGACCAGGCGGTCGTAAGGCATGATGATGCCGGCTTCGTTGAAAACGCCCTTGACGATCTTGGGCACGCCGCGCTGCTTCTCGCCGAAGAGGAGCAGGATGACGGCGTCGAAGAAGAACGCCGTCGCCGCCGCGAGCAGCATGGTGCTCTCCTCGCGGTGGCTACGTCGGATCACGGTGCGGAAGAGAAATTTCTCCATCAGCGCGCCGATGATTGCGAGCGTGACGCCGGAGGCCAGCAGCGCCACCACGAAGGGCAGGCCGAGCTGGCCGTAGACGGTATAGGTGATGAACCCGCCCAATACGTACATCTGCCCGTGGGCGAAGTTGAGCACGTTCATCAGGGCGAAGATCAGGGTGAGTCCGAGCGCGATCAGCGCGTACTGGGCACCGAGATACAATCCGTTGGCGATGACCTGTTCCATGGATCCCTTCGATCTTCCGGGGGCCGGAACCAAGTCCGGACCCCCGGCATGCGGGAGGAAGTAACCTTAGGAACCTAACCCTAGTCGACGGAACCGACGAACAGGGTCTGGAAGGCGCCGTCCTTGTATTCGTTGACCACCATCGGCACCGAGAGTTGGCGCTTCTGGCCGAAGGATGTCGAGCCGACATAGCTCAGCTTGGCGTCGCCCTTCAGGAAGGGATTGGGCGCCGAGAAGGTGTCCATGGTCTTCTTGAATTCGGCAACGTCGTTGATGGCGGCGGGATTGGCCTTCAGCGTGTCGATAATGTATTCCAGCGCGTAGACCTTGGTGTTGGACTCGTCGTTGTACTCACCGAACATCTTGGTGTAGCGGGTGACGAACTCCTTCATCTGGTCGGACGCGATCTCAGGCGTCGAGGCGCCGCCGACGGAGATGAAGCCGTTGGCGTATTCGCCGGCGCCCTCTTCCAGGACCTTGGCGTCCTGCGCCGTTTCGGTCGAGATCAGGCCCTCGAAGCCGAGCTCGCGGGCGGCGCGGATAAGCAGCGGCGCGTTGGCCGGCGCCACGCCCGACAACACGAGGAGATCGGGCTTCAGCCCGACGATCGGCGTCAGCACCGGCGTGAAGTCGCGGGTGTCGTTCTGGTAGGTGTCGTTCTGGGCGACGATCTCGAGGCCGAGCGCCTTGGCCGCCTCGACGCCGCTGTCACGCTGGCTGAGCGGATCGGATTCGTTCGCGGCGACAAAGGCGATCGTCTTCACGCCCTTGTTTTCCTTGAGATATTTGTAGATCGCCGGACCGGACTGATAGTTGGCGATCATGCCGAGCACGGCATTCGAAGCCGGCTTCTGGTAGAGCGCCTTGGGGAAGGCATAAGGGAAATAGATGATGCCGTTGGCCTCGGCGACCGGACGCACCGCGGCGGCGCCGTCGTCGACATTCGGCCCGACGACATAGTGGATGCCTTCCTGCGCCATCTTCTCCATGCCGGCGATGGCGCGCTTGGGATCCTTCTGGTCGTCGAAGGTGACGATGTTGATGTTGTAGGTGTCGTCGCCGATCTTGACGCCGCCTTTTTCGTTCAGCCAAGCGGCGCGCGTCTGCATCGAGCGCACATTCGACGTGCCCCAGGCGGCGGCGGGGCCGCTGGTGACGCCAACGAAGCCGATCTTCAGTTCCTTGTTCTCGGCCTGCGCGGACGGAATGCCGACAGCGGCAATGGCCAGGGTCGAGACGGCGCCTAGCACCATCGATTTCAGAGTCGAGCGTCGGTTGATCATTTTGCAGTTCCCCTTTGGTTATCGCGCTTTGTGTTTTGCTCGTAGGCTGCGCGGATAGCGTAAGGGAAACCGCCTGCGACAGATTGTCAACATCTTTCTTATGTTTTGTATACAATCTTTGAGCCGAACATGTGCGACGGCTCGTCGACCTGCGGCAGGGGCAGACTCAAAGAAGGGCCGGCGGCCCGAACGGCAGCCTCCTCGGCGAACCAGATCGGTTCGCAGCGGCGATGAACGATACGGCAATGACAGCTTGTCGACGGCTGTCCGCAGAGAATGCCGGAGGCAGAACCTATTTTCCGCAGTGATGGTCGTTGATCTTGTTCAGCGCGTTCGCATCGGGCCCTGTCCGGTGATAGGAGCAGGCGCCCGCCGCGGTGGTGACCAGCATGGCGTCATAGTAACGAGGGCCGCCGAACAGGATGTCGATGAGATCGCCCTCGGCCGGAACGTAGCGCTCGCGCTCGACCGGACGATGATGGTGCCTGTCGCCGGCGAATGCCTGGACGGACATGGCAACGGCCGTGCTCAAAACGAGGGCGGAGATTGCAAGGTATTTCGTCATCGTCAGCAACCCTTCTGGCCATCTGGCATCCAAACATATAGCCAAAATCGCCAGCGCAACAAACGTTCCGTCGGACGGCTTGCAAGTGGCTCTGCTAATGCAGATGCCTCAGCTTGTCGGGATTGCGCATCACATAGATGGCCGTGATCTTGCCGTCCTCGATGTCCAGCGCGGTCGTCTGCAATTCGCCGTCGGCCTCGAGCGTGACGAAACCGGGCAAGCCGTTGATGAAACCAAAGCGGACAAGCTGCGAACGATTTTCCTGAAGCCAGGCGACGACGGTCTCGTATTGTTTGATCACGGCATCGAAGCCGAATACCGGGGCAATAGCCGCCGGACGCTTGCCGCCGCCGTCGGCGTGAGCGCTGACATCGGCGCTCAGCATCGCGCCCAGCGCCTTCATGTCGCCGCTGCGCGAGGCGTTGAAGAAGGCTTCGGCCAGCTCCAGGCCGCGCTCTTTCTCGACCTTGAAACGAGGGCGCGCCTCACGGACATGGCTGCGGGCACGGGCGGCGAGCTGGCGACAGGCGGCAGGGTCGCGCTCGATCTCGGCCGCGACCTCTTCGAATTGCAGCCCGAACACGTCGTGCAGCAGGAAGGCCGCCCGCTCGAGCGGCGACAGGCGCTCCAGCGCCAGCATCAGCGGCAAGGTGACGTCGTCCGGTTCGTCGTCTTCGACGACAGGATCGGGAAGCCAGGAGCCGACATAGGTCTCGCGCTGGTGGCGGGCGGATTTGAGCTGGTCGAGACAGAGGCGCGTGACCGTGCGGCGCAGAAAGGCCTCGGGCTCGCGCACCTCGGCGCGGTCGGTCCTCATCCAACGGAGGAAGGCCTCCTGTACCATGTCCTCGGCGTCGGCCACGGAGCCCAGCATGCGGTAGGCGACCCGCATGAGCTTCGGGCGCAGCGGCTCGAACACCGCCGCCGCGCCCTTTGATGTCGGTTCCGCCGTCAAGCGGCGGCCGCCTTGCTGACGGTCTTCGCGTTGCCGACCTTCACAGCTGCCGGGTCGACAAAGCCGCCGAAGCCGACCGCGATGCGGTTCCAGCCGTTGATGATGTTGATCATCAAGGTGAGCTTCACACGTTCCTCCTCGGTGAAATGGTCCTTCAGCGCCTCATAAGCGGCTTCATGCGTATGGCCTTCGCTGATCCGCGTCAGCGCCTCGGTCCAGCCGAGGGCCGCACGCTCGCGTTCGGTATAGCACGGCGCCTCACGCCAGGCCGCCAGCAGATAGACGCGCTGCTCGGTCTCTCCCCGTTCGCGGGCGTAGGTCGTGTGCATGTTGATGCAGTTGGCGCAGCCGTTGATCTGGGAGGAACGGATCTCGATGAGCTCGGCGAGTGCGGGATCGAGGCTGGCGGAAATCGCGAGCGAGGCGCGGTGCCATTCCTTCATCAGCGAAGGGGCGGCGGCAAGGGGGTCAAGTCTGGCAGTCATGGTCGGTTCCTTTCGTTGGTTCCGACCTCAAGACGAGCGAGGGACCCGCCAATGTGACATGGCGCCGATTTTTTTGCGCCCCAAGCCCGCTACTCGAACGAGTAGGTAAATCCTTCCGCCGAGGCGCCGACAGTCACTTTCGTCATCTTCTGCCCCTCGAGCGAGCGGTTGAGCACGCCGCGGCTGAGCTCCGGCAGCAGCGTGTTGGTGAGGATGGCGTCGATCATGCGGCCGCCAGATTCGATCTCGGTGCAGCGCGCCTTGACCAGGTCCATGACGCCGTCGCCGATGACCAGCTCGGCGTCGTTGGTCGCCCTGAGCCGGCGCGCTATCTTGCCGAACTGGTGCCGCGCGATCGCCTCGATCATCGAATCCGACAGCGGATAGTAGGGAATGGTGACGACGCGGCCGAGGAACGCCGCCGGAAACACCTTCAGCAGCGGGGCACGCAAGGCCGAGTCGAGATCGTCGATCCCGGTCCGCACCGTGCCATTCTTCGTGCGCTCCATGATGACGTCCGAGCCGACATTCGAGGTGAGCAAGATCAGCGTGTTCTTGAAGTCGATGCGCCGGCCCTCGCTGTCGTCCATCATGCCCTTGTCGAAGACCTGGAAGAAGATCTCGTGCACGTCCGGATGCGCCTTCTCGACCTCGTCGAGCAGGATCACCGAATAGGGTTTTCGGCGTACCGCCTCGGTCAGGATGCCGCCCTTGCCGTAGCCGACATAGCCGGGCGGCGCGCCCTTCAGCGTCGAGACGGTATGGGCTTCCTGGAACTCGGACATGTTGATCGAGATCAGGTTCTGCTCGCCGCCATAGAGCGTCTCGGCCAGCGCCAGCGCGGTCTCGGTCTTGCCGACGCCGGACGGGCCGCAGAGCAAGAACACGCCCACCGGCTTTTCCGGGGCGCCAAGGCCGGCGCGGCTGGTCTGCACGCGTTTGGCGATCATCTCCATCGCGTGGTCCTGGCCGACCACCCGCTCGGACAAGGTGGCGGCGAGCCTGAGCGCCTTTTCGGTCTGGCTGGACAGCATCCGTCCGGTCGGGATGCCGGTCCAGTCCTGCACCACGGCGGCGACCGCGTTGCGGTCGACCGAAGGCAGGATCAGCGGCGTCTCGCCCTGCGCTGCCGCCAGCTCGACCATCAATTCGCGCAGCCGCGCGAGATCGGCATCAGAACCCGCCGATCCCTCGGCCATTGTCTCTGCGACGGCCGCCTCGGCTTTGGCCGCGCTCTTGGCTGCCTTGCCCTTCGAGCCCTTGGATTTCGCGGGCTTGGTTTCAGCCGCCTTGCTCTCGGGCGCCCTGGCCTTGGGAGCTTCGGACCCAGCCGGCTCGGCCGCAATGGCTTCCTCGGCGGCCTCCTCGGCCGCCGCGTCAAGCGGCACGCCCTCGCCGCGCAGTTTTGCGCGCAGGTCGAGGATCTCGGCCACCAGCGCCTTTTCCCGATCCCAACGCGCCTGGGCGGCGGCTAAAGTTGCCTCGGTTTCCGCCAGCCCGGCGTCGACCCTGGCCTGCCGGTCGGCGACATCGATGCCGATCGCCGCCTCGCGGCCGATGATGCCGCTCTCCACTTCCAGCGCCTGGCGGCGACGCAGAATGTCCTCGACCTCGGCCGGCGTCGCATGCTGCGAGATCGCGACTCGGGCGCAGGCGGTGTCGAGCAGGCTGACCGCCTTGTCCGGCAGCTGCCTGGCCGGGATGTAGCGGTGCGAAAGCGCGACCGCCGCCTCGATCGCCTCGTCCAGTATCTGCACCTTGTGGTGCTGCTCCAGCACGCCGGCGACGCCGCGCAGCATCAGCACGGCCACCGCTTCCGACGGCTCCTCGATCTTGACCACTTGGAAGCGGCGCGTCAGCGCCGGGTCCTTCTCGATATGCTGCTTGTATTCGGCCCAGGTGGTAGCGGCGATGGTGCGCAGCTCGCCGCGCGCCAGCGCCGGCTTGAGCAGGTTTGCCGCATCGCCGGTGCCCGCAGCACCGCCGGCGCCGATCAAGGTATGCGCCTCGTCGATGAACAGGATGATCGGCACCTCGGAGGCCTGGACCTCGTCGATCACCGCCTTCAGCCGCTTCTCGAACTCGCCCTTGACGCTTGCGCCGGCCTGCATCAGCCCGACATCCAGCATACGCACGCTGACGTTCTCGAGCGTCGGCGGCACGTCGCCCTGAGCGATGCGGAGCGCAAAGCCCTCGACCACCGCCGTCTTGCCGACGCCCGCCTCACCGGTCAGGATCGGATTGTTTTGCCGGCGTCGCATCAGGATGTCGACGATCTGCCGGATCTCCGGATCGCGGCCGACCACCGGATCGATCTTGCCGTCGCGGGCGCGCTGCGTGAGGTCGGTGGCGTATTTCGCCAGCGCCGAATCCCCGCCCGGACCGCGCTTCAGCGGCGTCTCGGCGGCAGTCGCGGCAGGAGGTGAGCCGGCTTCGAGCGAGCCATCGGTGACATCGGCGAAGCGGGAAATGACCCCGTCGGCATCGATCTTGTCGAATTCGGCGCTGATCTTGGACACCAGGCCTTCCAGCACCGGCGTCTTCAGGCAGGCAAGCAGGATGTGGGCGCTGCGCACCTCCTCCACGCCGAACTCCAGCGTCGCCAGGTTCCAGCCTTCCTGGATGGCGTGGAAGATGTGATCGGAGAATTCCTCCACCGAGGTGGCGCCATAGGGCAGCTTGTCTATGGCGCGGGTCATGTCGGCTGTCAGCCGGCTGACATCCAGCCCGGCATCGGCGACGATCATCTGCACATCCGAGCGCTCGGACAGCACCAGCTGCTGGATGAAATGGACGAGCTCGACATAGGGATTGCCGCGCAGCTTGGCCGTGTCGGCTGCAGCCTTGAAGGCGCGCACCCCCGTGGCGTTGAGCTTGGCGACCAGTTCCTTACGCTTGAAGCTCTGCGATGACCGGCGCTGTTCCATCGAACCTGCTCCCGCAACCTGCCGACCGTACCCTGCCATATAAGCGGCTACTTGACAAAGCCGTGTGACGGATATGGCGTTTGGATTCATCCGGGCGGCACCGCCCGGTTACACAAGCCTTGCAAACTCATCCAACAAACACCGGATTACTGTCCGGGCTATGCGAGCCATTTCACATACCGGGCCCGGCAATCGCGCAATGGGTTTCGCCGAAGAAAACGGTCGCGTTTAGCTTCCGTTAGTTTTTGAGCGGTTGCTCAATTGTGGTAGAGTGAGACCGTGTGATAACGTGGCGTCACATAGGGGTCTCAGGGCCGCTGGCTGGGGGTTAGTGTGATTGATCTCGCACTCTGGCTGAATCCTCTGAACGGTGAGAATCCGTCGGGAGAGGACTTGCGCAACGACCCGGCTTTCCACGAGCTGGAACGCCTGACCGAACCGCAAGTCAAGGTTGTCCACGACGGCAACAACAAGCCCACCTCGCAGTCCAGCCCGGTTGACTGGGCCGCTGTCCTCGAAAAAGCGGAAGAGCTGCGCGCCCGCGGCCGGGATTTGCGTCTGCTGGTCATCGTCGCGCGCGCTCTCGCCAACGAAGACGGGCTGGCAGGCCTGGCGCAGGGCCTGACACTTATCGCCAGGACCTTCGACCAGCATTGGGACACGATGCATCCGGCATTGCGGCCGAACGCGCCGCCGCGCGATGCCGCGCTACGCCGCATCAATGCGCTCCTTGATCTCCAGAACGGCCAGGAAGGCCTGCTGGCGAACCTGCGCGAGACGATCTTCTTTTCGCCACGCCAGGTCGGACCGATCAGCGGACGCGATCTCGAACAGGGCGCGCTCGACGAGCGCGTCATGCTGCAGGAAGCGGCTTCCGGACTCGGCGCATCCGAAAAAGCGGCGTTGGCGACCGCTCACAGCCAGCTCTTGAACCGGGTGCGCAGCGGCTGCGCGGCGCAGATCGACCAGGCCGGCGACGCGATGACGTCGCTGCTCGCTGACGCCCGCGCGGCCATCGCCGCCCTCGACGAGGTCGATGCCGCTCTCAACAAGCGCATCGAAGGCAATGGCCCGACCATCCCGGAATTGAAACGGTTCCTGCAGCGTTTGCAGACGACGCTGGAGCGGAATTCAGCCGCCGGCACAGTTGCGAACGGGGCCACAAAGCCATCCGCGCAGCCGGCGGAACCGGCAGCGCCGGCCCGAAACGGTCGCGCCGATGGAATGGGAGCTCAAGCGATGGGAGCCGAGACAATGGCAAGTGTCGCAACCTATGCGGAGCCGAGCGCCGGGCTGCCCGACCGGATCACCTCGCGCGACGACGTCGTCAAATGCCTCGACCTGGTCGTCGCCTTCTATGACCGCACCGAGCCGTCGAGCCCGATACCGCATCTCGCCCGCCGCGTGCGGCGCATGGTGCACATGGATTTCGTGGAACTGATGGAAGATCTCGCCCCGTCGGGGCTGAAGGAGTTCCGGCTGCTTGCCGGTGTCCCCGATCCCAAGAAGCCGGCCCAGAAGGATGAAAGGTAACAAGCATGCCAGCAGAGAGCAAAGCGAAGGTCATCGAAAGAAACCGCGCGCCTCGCGTGCAGATCGCCTACGACGTTGAGACCTACGGCAGCCCGACGACGATCGAACTGCCGTTCGTCATGGCCGTGATGGCCGATCTTTCCGGCGCTTCACAGACCAAGGAAGCGATGAAGTCGGTTCTGGACCGCACGTTGGTCGAAACCGACGCCAACCGCTTCCCGAAATTCATGGAGGCCATGGGGCCGCGCGTAAAGGCGCGGGTGAAGAACACGCTGCCGCAGGCCGAAGGCGCCGAGCGCGACGAAGAGCTCGCGGTCGATCTCACCTTCGCGAAGATGGGCGATTTCGCGCCGGACAAGATCGCCGAGCAGGTTCCGCAACTGGCCGAGATCCTCAAGATGCGCCGCCAGCTCGAGGAACTGCTCGGCTTCATGGACGGCCGCGTCGACGCCGAAAAGCGCATCGCGCAGCTTCTGAACAACGAGCCGCTGCTGAGCAAGATCGCCAGCCAGGCGATGGATGACGGCAAGGGCGAGGAGTAAGTCATGGCTGAACAGCAAAAGACCGCAGCCGCCACCGCCGAGGCGGAAGCAATAGATCTCGGCGAATTCAGCGGACTCCTGGAAAAAGACTTCAAGGTCAAGAAGGACGACAGCGAAAAGCTGCAGCAGCTGGTGCGCAACCTGGCGCTGGCGGCACAGTCGCGCTCCGAGACCACGACCATCTCGTCCAATGCCATCAAGTCGATCAAGTCGCTGATCGCCGGCATCGACAAGATGCTGACGACGCAGGTCAACGAGATCCTGCACGCGCCGGAAGTGCGGGAGATGGAAGGCACCTGGCGCGGCCTCTGGTACCTCGTCAACAACACCGAGACGGATACCAAGCTCAAGATCCGGGTGATGAACATCTCCAAGGAGCAACTGGCCGACACGCTCGAAGACTATGAAGGCCAGATGTGGGACCAGAGCCCGATCTTCAAGAAGGTCTACACGGACGAATATTCGATGCTGGGCGGCGAGCCGATCGGCTGCATCATCGGCGCCTACGAATTCTCGAACCATCCGCGCGACGTCGGCCTGCTGCGCAACATCTCGGGCATCTGCGCCTCGGCGCATACGCCCTTCATCGCCGCTGCCTCGCCGCGCCTGTTCCGCATGGACAGCTGGCAGGAACTGCCCAACCCGCAGGACCTGCAGATGATCGTGAACAACCCGGCCTATGCCTCATGGCAGTCGCTGCGCGAGAGCGAGGACGCCCGCTACATCGGCCTCACCATGCCGCGAGTGCTGGCGCGCCTGCCCTACGGCACCGAAACCGTTCCGGTGAAGGGATTCACCTTCGAGGAAGAGGTGGGTGGCGACCACAACAAATATGTCTGGATGAACGCCGCCTTCCCGATGGGGGTCAACATCAACCGCAGCCACAAGCTTTACGGCTGGGGCACGCAGATCCGCGGCGTCGAGAACGGCGGCACGGTGCTCAACCTGCCGGTGCATGCCTTCCCGACCGACGACGGATCGATCGCGATGAAATGCCCGACGGAGGTTGCCATCGACGACCGGCGCGAGGCGGAGCTCGCCAAGCTCGGCCTGATGCCGATCCTGCATCGGAAGAACACCGACCTGGCCGCCTTCATCGGCGCCCATTCATTGCAGGACGACGAGACACGCGCCGGCCGGCTGGTCGATCCCGACGCGCAGTCGAACGAGCGGCTCTCCGCCAACCTGCCTTATCTTTTCCCGGTGTCCCGTTTCGCGCACTACCTCAAAGCTATTGCGCGCGACAAGATCGGTTCGTTCAAGGAACGCACCGACATGCAGATCTGGTTGACCGAATGGATCAACCGGTACGTGCTGGCCAATCCAGCCTTTGCCGACGACAAGGCGCGCGCCAAGCGCCCGCTTGCCGCGGCCGAGGTCCAGGTCGACAGCGTCGAAGGCCGGCCCGGTTACTACAATGCCCGTTTCTACCTGCGTCCGCACTACCAGCTGGAAGGCATCAATGCCTCGCTCCGGCTGGTGTCGGAACTGCCGTCAGTGAAGGGCTGAAATCGTAAGCAAAGTCATCTTGTTTCGTTTGAAAGCGGTGGAGAAAGACAATGCCAGTGAAGATCGATGGTTTTTTGAAAGTCCCGGATATCAAGGGCCCCAGCAAGCGTGACGGCCATGAAGACGAGATCGAAATCCATGGCGTCGACTACAAAATGGTCGCTCCGTACGACCCGAATTCGCTGTCGCGGCGAGGCCGCGTGTCGATGGGAATGATCAAGTTCACCAAGCACTATGACAAGTCCTCGCCGTACCTGAAGAAGGCGCTGTTCGAAAACAAGGCGCTTGACGAAGTGGTGTTTTCGGCCCGCCGCACCATCGACGGCGAGACCAGCGACTATCTGGTCGTGACGCTCACCGATGCGTCCGTCATGGAATACGACATGAGGCAAGCGGAGGACGAGGCCGACCTGATCGAGGAAGACGTCAGCTTCGCCTACAAGAAGATCAAGTTCGTCTACAACAAGGACGACGAGATCGAAATGGATGTCTATGTCGGCAAGTGAGGCCAAACGGCCCGGCGCGAACAAGGCGCAGCTTGCCGGCAGTTCGCGGGCAAAGCGCGAGGCGGTCCAGCCCTCCCTCTGGGACCGCCTCGTCAACGACCTGCCCGGGCTGACGTCGGAGATCGACGGGCTGCGTCGTCTGCTGGAAGAAGAACTCGGCGCCGAACGCGTCGAGGTTCTTCTTGCCGGCAGCGTGCGTGCCATCGATGCCGATGCGGAATTGACGCCAGACCAGAAGCGGCGCCTGCAGCGGCTGATCTTCCAGACCGAGCATCGCGTCGAAATCGAAAGCCGCGGCGTGGTGGTGTCGGCGCGCGTGCTTCGGGAAGCCGTACGGCGCGACATCGAGGCCCTGTTCAACACCGAGCGTTTCGAGTCCGTGCCGATGCTCTCCGATGCCGAGCACGAGCAGCCCCTGGACGAGCTGCCGCCGCTCGCCGACTTTCCGGAAGTGCGCCGCAGCGTCGTCAATTATGGCGTGCCGTCCTTTTCCGGCCGCTCGTCGCGGGACTTCGACCGCGATGCGCTGGCGCGTGAGATCCGCTCGGTGCTTGCCACCTTCGAGCCGCGTCTCAAGGAGAGCGCCACGACGGTCAATGTCACCCTCGGCGACAAGACCGTCGGTCTGAAGATCGAGATCGACGCCGTGCTGATCATGACACCAACGCCGGAACGCATGCGGCTGCGCACCACGATCAACCTCGACAACGGTCTGGCGCGAACCGAATTCAGGGAGACCTGAGATGGATCGGGTCTTCGTGGAATACTACGAAGAGGAACTGACCCATATCCGCGCGCTGGCCGCGGAATTCGCCGACATGCACCCCGCCGTTGCCCGCAATCTTTCCCTCGACACCGTCCCCTGTCCCGACCCCTATGTCGAACGGCTGCTCGACGGCGTGGCCTTCCTTGCCGCGCGCACGCGGCTGAAGGTCGATGCGGAGCGCTCGCGCTTCTCGCGCGCCGTGCTCGACGTGCTTTATCCGGACCTGGTCACGCCGGCTCCGGCGACGGCGATGGCCGTTCTGAAACCCGGCCAGCAGGTGCAGGCGATGATCGCCGGCCACACCGTCGGGCGCGGCACGCGACTGGTCTCCGGTCTGCATCCGGGTCTTTCGACGCGCTCAACCTTCACCACCGCGCAAGAGATCACGCTGTGGCCGATCGCGATCACCTCGGTCAGCTATTTCCAGGATCGCAGCGCCTTGGCTGCCGCCGGCATCGCGCCGATCGGCGGTGTGCGCGGCGAAGCGGCCTTTCGCATCGCCCTCGCCCGGACCGGAAAAGGCAAGCTCAGCGAATTGTCGCTCGACCGCCTCGACCTCTATTTCGCCGGACGCACCAAGCGCCGCTCATCTTCGACGCGATCTTCGGCGCCTGCTCGGCGGTCGCGCGCGGGCCGAAGGCAAGACCAATCCGCTCTCGGCTCTGCCCGAGCCCGAAATGGTCGGCATCCGCGACGACGAGGCATTGATGCCGCGCACCCGCCCCACCTTCGAGGGCTACCGGCTGCTGCGCGAATATTTCATCATTCCCGAACGCTTCCACTATGTGCGGGTCACGGGCCTGCAGCAGGTGGTGCGCAAGTGCGATGCGGGAATAGAGATCATCTTCCTGTTCCGACGCCCGGTGCCGGAGCTCGCCGATGTGACGCCGGCCGATTTCGAGCTTTTCGTGACGCCGCTCATCAATCTCTTCGAGCGGGAATGCAACGTCATCGAGATCGATCCGCGCAGGACGCGGCAGGTGGTGCATGCCGACCGCACGCGGGCTCGGGACTTCGAGATTTTTCGCGTCACCCGGGTCGAGGACGCCGACGCCGAGGGCAGCGAGGCGCAAATTCCAGAGCTGTTCAGCCTCGGACAGAACCGCGGCAGCGGCTGGGTCTACTCGACCGAGCGGCGCCCGCGCCGAGCCACCGAAGACGAGCGGCGCGACGGCCTGACCCGCACCTCCTATACGGGTGACGACGTTTTCCTCGCGGTCTCACGCCCGGCGGGCAGCCCGGCAAACCGGCCACTCAAGCGCCTCGACGTGATGGCGCTCTGCACCAACCGCGACCTGCCGATCCTGGACGACACGCCGACGCTGACGCTGGAGACGGCCGACCCGGTCGAAGCGGTCAGGCTGCTCGGCGCATTGCGGCCGCCGCAGCCGGCGATCCCGGCGTCAATGCCTGCGGGCGCCGAAGGCGAATCCCGCGCCGACAATCTCGCCTGGCGGCTGGTGGCGCAGCTCTCGCTCAACTTCCTCAGCCTCGCCAAGGAAGGTCGTGGCGTCGATCCGCTGCATGCGCTGCTCGACCTCTATGCCGACCGCGGCGATCCGAGCCTTGCCCGCAACGTGCATTCGATCACGCGCATCGACTCGCGCCCGGTCATCGAGCGGCTCAAGATCGACGGCCCGATGTGCTTCGGGCGGGGCACGGAGGTGACGCTGCATGTCGACCAGTCGGTGCTGGCGGGGCAAAGCACGCTGCTGCTTTCGGCCCTGCTTGCGCGGCTGTTTGCCCGCCATGCCGGAATAAACGGCTTCGTGCGGACGCGTACGCGGCTGCTGCAGAAGCAGGAGGATGTGCCATGGCCGATGACGCCAGGCAATCGCTACCTGATCTAGCGAAGCCTGCCCCAAGCGAAGCCGCTCTCTCGGAAGGCTTCGACTTCTTCGAGCTGCTGCGTCGTCTGGAGCAGAGGGGCGGACTGTTCGGCTATTCAGGCCAGGCCAATCGCGAACCGGCGCGACTCGGCCAGCATGTGCGCTTGAGCTTTTCGGCCAGGGACGTGGTCAAATTCCAGGAGGCGGGCGAAAAGGCTCCGGCGCGGATCACCGTCGCCAATCTCGGACTGCTGGGGCCCGAAGGACCGATGCCGCTGCATCTGACGCGCTGGGTGCTCGACCGGCTGTCGCAGCGCTGGTTCACCGGCGCCGATGCCGAGCAGACCAGCGACACGACCTTCGTCGACTTCGTCAACATCCTCCAGCACCGGATGATCGCGCTTTACTACCGCGCCTGGGCCGACGCGCATCCGGCGGTGCAGGTCGAACGTTCCGTCGGCGGGCGCGTCCGCGCCATGCTGGAAGCGATGGCGGGGATCGGCCTTCCCGGAACCCAGGATCCCGAGCTCGACACGGTGCGGTTGCGCCAAGCCGGATCGCTGGCCAACCAGGTCGACGGCGCGGAGCGGCTGACGCTGTTCCTTGCCACCGCCTTCAAGGTTCCGGTGCAGATCAAGGAATTCGTCGCCGCCTGGATTACCATACCGGCGGCACTGCAGAGCCGCATCGGCAAGGCCTATGCGGCGCTCGGACGCGGCGCCACGATCGGCCCGCGCGTCTTCAGCCGCCAGAGCCGGATCGAATTGCGCGTCGGCCCGCTCAGCCTCGACGACTTCAAGGCATTCCTGCCCGGCGAGCGTCGCCTTGCCCTGTTCAAGAAAGCGGTGCGCGACATGATCGGGGAGGCGCTCGACGTCGATTTGCGCATCGTGCTTGCGCGCGACGCCGTGCCGCCGCCGAAGATCGGAACCGTCCAGCTCGGCCGAACGTCCTGGCTTGCGCGCCCCGCCGAGAAGGGAGACGCCGACGACCTCAGGCTGCGCACGATCGTCGGCTGGCGGCCGGAACTGGCGGAGGTGGCGGCATGAGCCTGCTGCTGACGCTGGAACAAGGGCCACGCTCCCAGGTGGTCAGGCAGACCCGGCTGGACGAGGGCGAGCTGGTGATCGGCCGCAGCGCCGATGCCGGCTGGCAGATCGACGATCCGGACATGTTCGTCTCGCGCGCGCATTGCAAAATCAGCGGCGGCCGCGACGGCTATTTCGTCACCGACACGTCGAGCAGCGGGCTGTTCATCGACAATTCCGACAGCCCGCTCGGCGCCGGCAGGTCGACGCGGCTGCAAAGCGGCATGCGGCTGCGGTTGGGCGACTACGTGCTTTATGTCGAAGTCCAGTCCAAAGCCAGCCAGACGTCGGTCGGTCAGGCGCCAGCAGCCAACCATTCCACGCCTCAATGGTCATCGCCGGAAGCGCGAACGCCGCCCAGCATCGGCGGCGACGATTTCTTCTCGGCCAAGGTAGAGGAAGAGCCGCGGCGGCCGCGTCCAGCCGACCTGCCGGACCCATTCGAGCAGCCGGTGCCCGGCGCCTATGACCGCGCCTCGAACCAGCGCAGCTCGCCCGCTTTCGACGACCCGTTCAGCCTGGACCCGGTGGCGACACCTCAATCTCACGACGACGTCGCACCTGGCCGGTCGGACGCGTTCGGCTTCGGCGACATGCCGTCGCGCAGCGATACGGCTGAGCCCGCGGCGAAACCATCCAGCTTCGAAGACGATTTCAGCTTCGGTCCGGCCGCGACACCTGCTTCCACCAACGATGCCCAACCGGCCGGTCGCGGCGAGCAGCCGGCCGAAAAGCCGCAGGCCGCTCGTCCTTGGGATATGCCGAGCCAAGCGGTCGAGCCTCCTCATCAGCCGCGCTCCGCTCCTCTCCCCAAGCCATCCCGCCCCGCGCAGCCTGCGCCGAGCGACATGGCGCTACGGGCCGCGTTCCTGCGCGGCATAGGTGTCGAGGAAGCCGATTTCCCCGGGCGCGACGCCGTCGCCGAAATGGAGAAATTCGGGCGCGAATACCGACTGATGCTCGATGGCCTGATGCAGCTTCTGCGCAAGCGCGCCGAGGAAAAGGGCAGCGCACGCGTCGCCCAAACGATGGTCGGGGCGTCGGAAGTCAATCCGCTCAAATTCCTGCCGACGGTCGAGGACGTCATCGTCACCATCATCTCCGAGCGCAGCCCCGGCTTTCTCTCCGGCGAGGCGGCGATCTCCGATGCGGTGAAGGATCTCGCGCAGCACCATGTGCGCGCCTGGCGCGGCGTGCAGGCGGCGCTGCGGCGCATGATCGACCGCTTCGATCCGGCGGCGATCGAGGAAGAACTCAAATCCAATTCCGCGATCGGCAACCTGCTTTCAGGCGGGCGAAACGCCAAGCTGTGGGAGCTTTACCAGAAACGCCATCGCGACATCGCCCAAAGCGCGGAATCGAGCTTCCTGGGCGAGATCGGCGCGGACTTCAGGGATGCTTACGAAGAGGAGTAGGACATGATCGATCGACGCGAATTCATCGTTGCCCTCGGCGCGACGGGGCTGCTTGCGGCTTGCCAGAGCGGCCCGCCGAAACCATCGGTCATCTCGGTCAATGTGACCGGTGGCGCCGGCATGAATCCCGGACCGGGCGGCGGCGATCGGCCGGTGACCGTGCTGGTGATGCGGCTTGCCAGCACCGGCAAGTTCAATTCGGCCGACTATTTCGCGCTGCAGGGCGATGCGGGGTCCGCGCTTGGCGCCGATCTCATCGGATCCGATACCATCTCCGTCGCGCCGGGCAAGACAGCGGCAAAGACCATCACGGTCGAGCCGAACGCGACGGCGCTGGGTTTCGTCGCGCTCATCCGCGAGCCCGGCGGACGCAATTGGCGCACGACCAAGTCGGTATCGGCGGGGTCGAAATTCACCATCAACGTCAGCCTCGGCAAGGGCGGTATTTCCGCCTGACGGCGAGACAACAGGTGGCAGTGCAGAGAGTAACGGCATGAGCGACGCAAACAGGGTGCTGTGGTCCGAGGGGCTCTTCTTGAGGACCCAGCATTTCCAGCAGCAGGACCGGTTCTTCGAGGCGATGGTGCGCGGCGCCTTGCAGGCCGGGCAGCTCCATACGTTCGGCTTCCAACAGCTGACGCTCGACCAGTCGCTGCTCGACGCCGGCCAGGTATCGATCGTGTCGGCGCGGGGCATCTTTCCCGACGGCACACCCTTTGCCATCCCGGAAACCATGGATGCGCCGAAGCCGTTGCCGGTCACGGCCGACACCGGCGCCGGCTCGGTGCTGGTTGCCCTGCCGCTCGAGCCGCCCGGCGGCGTCGGTTTCGACCCGGCGCATGCCGCGTCGACCGGCGCGCGCTATCACGGCAAGATCGTTTCGGTGCGCGACGCCGTCCAGGGGGGGGCCGATCCGGAAGAGATCGAGATCGCCCGGCCGCAGGCAGTGCTGCTTGCGCCGGGCAAATCGGTCGGCGGCTACACCGCGTTGCCGATCGCCGACATCAAGGGTGTTCGCGCCGACGGCGGCGTCTCGCTAGACGAGAGCTTCCTGCCGCCGACGCTGATCACCGGCGCGGTCGCCTGGTACCGGCAATTGCTGCAGGAAGTCGTCACCGGCCTCGACCAGATCGCCGAGGCGCATGGCAAGATGGTGATGGGCGGACCCGGCCGCAGCGTCGAGGACCTGTTGATGCTCCACCTCGCCAATGCGGCCAAGCCGCGGCTTGCGCATATGCTGGCGCAGGACGTCTTCCATCCGGCCGAGCTTTACCTCGAGCTTGCCGGCCTCGCTGGCGAAATGGCGACCTACGGTTCCAGCTCACGCCGGCTCGGCGAACTGCCGGCCTATGACCACATGGCGCCCGGCCCGGCCTATATGGCGCTGGCGGATGCTCTGCGCTCGCTGATCCTCAGCCTGCGCTATATCGAGCCGAAATCGCGCGCGCTGCCGGTCATGCGGCATGCGACCAATGTCTGGAAGGTGCGCATCGACAATCCGAAGCTTTTGGTCGCCAGCCGCATCGTCATCCGCGTCGGATCGGAATTGTCCGAAGATGCGTTGCGCAAAATCTTCGTCAACCAGGCGACCGTCGGTGCCGCCGACCAATTCGAGGGCCTGTGGAAGTCGCGCCTGCCCGGCATTCCGCTGAAGCCGCTCCATTCGCAGCCGCGCGAAATCCCGTATGACGGCGACCGGCTGTGCCTGGAGCTGGACCAGAAGAGCGAGCATTGGGCCTCGCTGCTCGACGCCCCCGGCTTCGTCATCGGCGTTTCCGGTGTCCTGCCGAGCGAGCCGCAGGTCGACTGCTATTCGGTGAACAGGTGAGGCCATGAGCCGGGATGATCCTTTCGGACTGTCGGAGGATCGCGAACGCACGCGCATCAGGCTGACGGGTGCGTCGCCACGGCCGATGGCGCCGCTGATGCCGACCGCGCCGGTGAAGCTGGCGCGCGCCCATCCCAACATACTGATCAACACATTCGCGCCGCTGCTCGAATTCGCCCCCGAGCTCGAAAGCGCGCTCGCGCCCGAGAACCCCGAAGTGATGCGCACGCGCCTGCTCGACGAACTGGTCCGGGCGCGCGATGCCGCGATGGCGGCCGGATCTTCACTCGAAAGGGCCGACCAGGCGGCCTGGGCGGTGGCGGCGCTGCTCGACGATCTCGCGCTCAACACGCCCTGGGGCGGCGCCAGCGCATGGCCGCGCCAGCCGCTGGTGGTCATGCTGCGCGGCGACGTCGATGCCGGCACTCAGTTCTTCTCGCGTCTCGACGAGCTGGAGCGGCATCCGAACCGCGACCGCGAAATGCTGGAGCTGCAATATTACTGCCTGGCGCTCGGCTTCCGCGGCAAATATCGCGTGCCCGGTCGGGCCGGCGACCGCTCGCTCAACGCCGTTCGCGTGGCGGCGGCTCGCTTCCTGCGCAATGCCGATGCCGAAAACGCGCCGCTGTCGCCCAACTGGAAGGGCGTGATCGCCTCCGACGAGCCTCAGCGCTTCATCGTGCCGATCTGGGTGATGGCGCTTGCGGCGGTGGTCATCGCGGCCGCCGCTTATATCGGCTTGTCGATGGGGCTGAGCAGCCAGGCCGTCGAGCTTACCGCGCTGGTCCGCACGCTGCCGCCTCCTTCGCGAGGCGAGGTTACCCGCGCCGCGCCCAAGCCCGATGCTCCCGAACCGGAACCGCCGCAGCCGGTCGATTTTGCATTGCTGCCGGAATTCAAGGCCGAGGCTCCGGACAGTCTCAAGGGAGCGCTCAGCGGCACGGAGAGCGTGTCGCTGGCCAAGCTGGTCATCCAGTCTTCCAACCCTGAGCTGTTCCAGTCGGCGCGGCCAACGCTCACACAAGGCTACGAACCGCTGGTGGAGTCGATCGCCAAGGTGATCCTCGCCAATCAGGAACTGATCGGAAACATCACCGTCGTCGGCCACACCGACAATGTGCGCCTGCAGAAATCCAATCCGCTTTCGTCCAACCAGCGGCTGTCGGAGGCACGCGCCGAGACCATAGCCGACCTTCTGGTGCAAGCCGGCGTGCCGCAGGAGCGCATTCATTCCGAAGGCCGCGCCGATACCGATCCCGTAGCCGACAATTCCACGCGCGAGGGCCGCGCGCTCAACCGGCGTGTCGAGGTTCTGGTCGAGAAGAGGCTCTGAGATGTTCATCCTGCGCTTCCTATGGGCCGTGCTCACCTCGCGCTTCCTTTGGACGCTGATCGGCATCGCACTGCTTTCGCTGCTGATCTGGGTGTTCGGTCCGATCGTTCAGGTCGGCCCTTACGCACCGTTCGAATCCGACAATGTGCGCATCGCCATGATCGCCGGGCTGGTCATCCTGTGGCTGATCTGGCTGATCATCGCGCAGCGCCGCGCGATCCGCGCCAACCGCATGTTCGTTGCCGAGATCGCCGCGCCTGTCCAGGAAAAGCAGCTCACCCCCGGCGAGGAGAGCGTCGCGGCCGTCGGCGCCAAGTTCGGCGAGGTCATGGCGGAGCTCAAGCGGCGCAAGCTCGGCGGCAGAAAATTCCTGCGCGAGATGCCGTGGTATGTGATCGTCGGACCGCCGGCCACCGGCAAGACGACGGCGCTGCGGCAGTCGGGCCTCAACTTCCCGATCGACCTCACCGACGACCTGCAAGGCGTCGGCGGCACGCGCAACTGCGACTGGTTCTTTTCAGAGAACGCGGTGCTGATCGATACTGCCGGCCGCTACGTCCAGCAGGAGAGCCAGCCGGATGTCGATGCGACGGAATGGCTGGGCTTCCTCGATCTTCTGAAGAAGCATCGCGGCCGGCGCGCGCTCAACGGCGTCATCGTTGCGCTGTCGATCGATGTGCTCTCGGAAGGCGACGAAGCCATCAAGGCACATGGCCGCAAGATCCGCCGCCGGCTGGCGGAGCTGAACGACCGCCTCGAAATCCGCCTTCCCGTCTACCTGATGCTGACCAAGGCCGACCTGATCAAGGGGTTCGAAGCCTTTTTCGGCGGCCTGTCGACGACAGCGCGCGAGCAGGTGTGGGGAACGACCTTCCCGCTCGATGCGCGCGTCGACGCCAAGACCGTCGAAAGGGAAATCGCCACGCTCGCCGCTGAACTGGAGCGGCGGCTGGTGCCACGGCTGGAGGACGAGGACAAGCTCGGCTCCCGCGCCGAAATCTTCCGCTTCCCGGCCCAGCTTGCGAGCCTCTCCGAACCGATCCAGGTGCTGATCGAGGCGATGTTCGGCGAAAGCCGCTACGAAGAGGCGGCCTGGCTGCGCGGCCTCTATCTGACATCGGCGACCCAGGAAGGCGCGCCGATCGATCGGTTGACCGCGGCGCTGTCCTCCTCCTTCGGGCTGCCGCCGCGCCGCGCGATGCTTACGCCGCGCGTCGAGAAGCGCAGCTTCTTCCTGAGGAACCTTCTGACCGAAGTCATCTTCAAGGAAGCGGGTCTCGGCACGTTCGATCCGCTGGCGCAGCGCCGCCGCGCCTGGATCTGGCGGGGTGCTGCCGCAGCTTGCACGCTTGCCGCCCTGCTCGCCGGCGGGCTATTCACCTGGTCCTATCTCGATAACCGCAACGCCATCACCGACCAGGCCGGCCAATTCGAGGCATTGCAGGCGCCTCTCACGGAAGTCGCTGCCGCGCCGGCGTCGGTGGAACAGCCGACGATGGACGGAGCGCTGGCTGCCATGGACGCGGTGGCGACGGCGCGCACCGCGCCGCCGGACGCGGTCCACAACCTGCTCGGGCCGACAGCTTCGGCGGAACTGGTGCGCGCGCAGACCGATACCTACGACCACGCGCTGCGCAACGTGCTCGAGCCGCATATGGTGGCGCTGCTGGAAGCCACGATGTGGCGGCAGATCCGCGATCCGGACTTCATGCTCGGCGCGCTGAAGACCTATCGCATGATGACCGGCCTGTCGCAGATGGACACCGACTTCGCCCAGAACTGGTGGGTGAACAGCCTGCCGGAATTCGCGCCCGCCCCGCCATTCCCGACCGCCGACGCCGAAGAACATCAGCTTGCCGCGATCCGCCGCATGGCGGTCGACGACAGCTACATCGCCCCGGACAAGGAACTGGTCGCCGAGGCGCTGAAGACGGTGTGCACGATCTCGTTGCCGGAACGCGCCTACAAGCAGCTGCTCGCCGACCCCGAAGTTGCCGCCGTGAAGGAATGGGTGCCCGCCAATTTCGCCGGACCGAACGGTGCCAAAGTGTTCGCGCGCCGCTCCGACAAGACGCTGCGCGTCGGCGTTCCCGGCGCCTTCACCTATGCCGGTTTCCACGACGCCGTCCTCGACCGGGTCGAGGACGTGGCTGCGCAGGCGGCGCTCGATCGGGCGGTATTCGCCGGCGGCTGCTCGGAAAATTCCGAGACCTCGGTGTCGGCGCTGTCCGAGGACATTCTGAAACTCTATTACGATGACTATATCGCGCAGTGGGACTCTTTCCTGCGCGACATGCGGCTGGCGCCGCTGAGCGACCTCAATGTCGCCAGCGAAAACCTCAAGGATCTTTCAAGCGCCGATTCCGCGCTGAAGCGGCTGCTGACGGCGGTGGTGCAGGAAACCGACCTTACCCGGTCCGACGAAGCGCCGGCCGACGACAAGGGCGGCGCCGCGAAGACCGGCTCGAAGCTGCTCTCCAAGCTCGGCAAATTGGGCAAGGTGGTGAAGACGGGAGCGAAATTACTGCCCCGCGCGGGCTCGGCCGATCAGGTCGACATGACCGGCAGCCTGGTGGCCGCGCATTTCAAGCCGCTCAAGGGCACGATCGCCGAGGTCGACGGCCAGCCGCCGGCGCTCGACGCGGCCGTGGTGGCGCTGACGGCGCTGTCCAACGTGCTGCAGACGGTTACCGCCAATCCCGACCCGCAGGACGCCATCAAGAAGCAGGGCGGCCTCGCCGAGCTGACAGGCGCGGTGGCCCGGCAGGCCCAGATCCTGCCCTCGCCGATCAACGACTGGCTGGGCGGGATTGCCGGCGACACCAGCGGCCTGTCGCAGAAGGCCGTCACCAACGAGCTCAACGCCATCTGGCGCGCCGATATCCTGCCCTTCTGCCAGGCCGCGCTCAACAACCGCTACCCCTTCAGCCCCGAGAGCGCGGTGGACGTCAATGTGCGCGATTTCCAGCGGCTCTTCGGTCCCGCCGGCCTGATCGACGCCTTCATCAACGACCATCTGATCAACTATGTCGACACCGCCAGCGAGCCCTGGAAATGGCGCGCCGATTTCGGCCTCGATCCGGCGGCGCTGGCTGCGTTCGAGCAGGCAAGGCACATCCGCGACGACCTCTTTCCCGGCGGCGCCGGCCCGGTGATGAACTTCACGCTGGAGCCGAAGGACCTGTCGCCCAACGTGGGGCGCGTGACGCTCAACCTCGATGGCCAGAACCTCGTCTACTACAACAACGCGACCAGGCCGCAGCCGATGACATGGCCGGGCAAGGACGGCACCGGGGTGATCTCGCTCGCCTTCCAACCGGTCGACGGCTCGCCCGAGGTGATGCTCAACGAGACCGGCAGCTGGGCGTGGCTGAGGATGCTGCGCGGCGGCAAATTCGCCGGGACCAAGCTCACCGACGTCTACACCCTGCGCCTTGGCACGAAAGGCATGTATGCCGATTTCGAACTCAAGGCGGCCAGCGTCGAGAACCCCTACACGCTCGAGATGTTCAAGAAGTTCACATGTCCGCCACAGATATGAATGCCGGTTTCTTCGGCAAGATTCCAGCGACCGGAGATTTCGTCGCTTGGAACCTGCCGCGTACCTTTATCGACCGCTGGGACCGGTGGATGTCGATGGAATTGCGCGCGCGGCCAGATGAGGGAGAGCTTGATCCGCGCGCATGGCGCTTCATCATCCAAGCAGGGATTTTTGGCGACCATCCCTGTGCCGGTGTCTGGCGTATGAGCGAAGATCGCGTAGGCCGGCGCTATCCCTTCGCGATCGTTCGGCTGGGTCTGTTACCCGATCCCGGCGACGCATGGTTCGATGCCATCGTCAATCTCGTCGACGGCAGCGTTGAGAAATTCTGGTCCCAGACCCGGCTGATCGAGCGCCTTGCCAGCGTAGCGCAGCCGGTCGCGGGGCTTAATACAAATGCGATCATGTTCTGGTGCGACGACTGGGAGGTCAACGAATTCAAGTTTACGGACATTCATGATCTGGCGTCGGCCGGGCTGCCCGCTATGCGCGCCCCGCGAGGCAAAGCGGAGGCGTTGTAGGCCATGGGCAACAGTGTCTATGCGGAAGGCATGGGTTTTTTTCACAAAGGCAGCGGCGGCCAGGGCGTTGCGCCGGGGGATGTTTGCCTCAGCCCGCCACCGCCGCCAACCGGGCCGGTGCCCGTGCCCTACGTCAACATGCTCTCTGCGAGCGACCTGACCAAGGGAAGCAAGAGCGTCAAGATACAAGGCAATCCGACCGCTCTGGAGAACGCATCGGAAGTTGCCACCAGCACAGGCGATGAAGCCGGCACTCAAGGCGGTGGGGTCGTCACGCACAAGACGAAGGGCAAGGGTACATTCAAGCTCTGGTCGTTCACGGTGAAGGTGGAGGCAAGGGTGTCGACCGTCACGGCGACCCCATGGGCCAGAACGAGATGAGCGATCCACCGAATTGCATCGACGCTCAAGCGATGGTGGACTTCAAAAAGGTGCTCGGGGACAACGCCGGAAAGCCTTGCACGGTACCCTATGACCAGGAAAAGCATCGCGCGCCGCTTAACAAGCCGCACTACGACAAGACTATGGGTGGACCCTGCTGGGAGTGTGCCAAACTTCCAACCAATCCAGGCGTCTGGGACACCTTGATCTCTAGGGTAAATGGCCAGAACCAGTATTCCAACGGCACGTTGATCGTGGTCGACCGCAAGCGCGGCAGAGTTCACCAGGAATCCAAATTCGCAGAAGATGGCAGCGTGGAGCAGGAAGCCTTCACGCCCGACCATCAGCCTCCACTGTCCGTCGCTTGGGCAATGGGAGGCTGCCATATGGAAAAATCACCGGATGCGTTTCTCAAATACATGGGCGAGACGGATCGGGTTAAACCCCATTGTCGCAAGCACGCGCAGAGCCAAGGCAGCCAGGCCGATGCTTATGCCAGGGCAAAGTATCCCGGTGCATAACGCTTGTTGAGAGAGAGGTGCCATGCGAACGTTCGAAGAAATCCAGCAGGCTTACATTGATGAGCTCAGGCTTCTGCAGCCCGAACTTATCGAGTGGTGGAAGAAACTTGCAGGTCTTGATGAGCTCAGCGATCCGGTGCCGGCCGAAGTGGCCAACCGGTGGCCCACCGGCTATTCGGGCCATCCGCGGGTCCTTGCCGTCTTTCGAAAATACTATCTGGAAATTGACGACCTGAACCAGGATGCGCTCGAAGCCGCGCAAAAGCCGCCACCGGACAAACACCCTGAAGAGCTCTGGGGAACAAACGACAATGGCGACCCGGTAGGCTATCGCCGCCCAGTTGATCTGTTGATCCTCGACATCAAAACGGCAGCTCCCGACCTGCACAAGTTGGTCGCGGGCATCGTGTACATCCCCATTGGCCTCAATCAGTTCGAGGAGGCGGTCTAGATGGCTCTGCTCACGCTCTACGATACCCAGGACGGCATCAAGCGCCTGCTCAATTGCATGTTCGATTTGGGCGCCCATTCTGGCTGGTACACCACGGACAAGCCACGCGAGAAGGCTGCGGTCGATTACCAGCAGCTGTTCGATGCCTATGTTCAACTGATACAGCAGGCCTACAACGAGGCGGCTCCGTGGTGGGATGGGACGGTCGAAGCCGAACGGAACAAGGGGCTGCCGGAAAAAGACGCTCTGGAAGCGGCCTTCAACAATCGGATGGCGGGCCCCGCTTCCGACCCACGTGTTGTTTGGATCGTCCGCGTCATCTGGCTGGAATGCGCCAACCGCAATGCGATGATGGCCGACTCGGAAAAAATTCGGCCTGAATATCTTCTGCTCCAATGGCTGATCGATGCAGAAGAGACCGAGCTTGTGCGTTTGATTGCCTGCATGCCTTACTGGCCCGTTGGACTAGACGAGAATGGCAACTGGTGCTGAGCGATGGCGTTCGATGTAGAGCTCGTCAACCGAACTCCTTTCGCCGCCGCCACCCACGTGCAACCCGACGCGGATGGGCAAGAGGTGTTGGTGGTCATGTTCTCGGCCAGCTTCGAAGCCCCCTCTCAAAACGCCGAGTTGAGACCTGCGGAGGTACAGCTGCCAGTAAATTTTCGTGATGTGCCATTCGGCAACCCGGCTTTGTCCTCCACCCGCTATGAGGCGGACATCGCCCCGGTCAAACCGTCGGCGGAGGTGATCGTCAACGGTACGGCATATGCTCCCAATGGCAAGCCGGTACAGGAAATGCAGGTTGGTCTGCGGATCGGCGGCACCCGCAAGGTTCTCAACGTCGTTGGCGATCGGGTCTACGATTCCGGCAACTACAGCGCTCCGCATCCGTTTAGGACGATGCCGATCGTCTATGAGCGCGCCTATGGCGGCACCGCACCCGACGGAAGTGTCGTCGATCAGCATAATCCGGTCGGGGTCGGCTTTCATCACCTCCCATCCGCTGACGGCGCAGTGAAGACGCAGGCGCCCAACATCACCTATCCGGGCGAGCCGTTTCTCAGTCCCTCGGACCGACCAAGGCCTGCGGGCTTCGGCGCGCTCGGTCGCGGCTGGCAGCCGCGCATCGGGTATGCAGGCACTTACGACCAAGCCTGGATCGAAACACAATGGCCACTGCCACCGAAGGATTTTGATGCTCGGTACAATCTGTGCGCACCGGCAGACCAACAGCTGCGGCAGTTCAGCTGGCACGAGGAGGTGTCCTTGATAGGCCTCACTCCGACAGGGCGCTGGGATTTTAGGCTTCCTCGCGTCGTCGCGCCTCTGCGGTTGATCTATAGCGACCGCGTCGAGGACCGCGCCTTCCTCGCAGATACGTTGATTATCGAGCCTGATATCTGGCGGATAACTCTCAAGGCGCGCCTCTCCTTTTTGACCAGGCGCCAGGCACCGCCGCTGCGAGAGATTGTTTTTGGACATGTTTCGCCGGCGCTTTTGGCGGCCAGACGCAAGCGCAAGGCTTACTTCAGTCAAAGAGGCGGTGACGGGACGCTGATCGATCGACCGGTGTGGCAGCCATGAAACGGCCGCTTTATGTCAGCGGCGCCGGAGCGGTGACAGCCGCTGGCCTTAACGCACGCCAGACCCTCGCGGCAATCCGAGCCAGCCTCTCCGCCTTCGAGGAAAAGATACTGAGCAACCCCTTCGGCGCCGTTCAGATCGTCGCCCGCATTCCGACTCATTACCAGTTGCGGCAGACCGAAGGTCAATGGCTGGTCAACATGGCCGCTCGAGCCATCGGCGAAGCTTTGCGAAGCGGAACGCGCGCTGCCAAGGCAACTGCAATCCTGCTGACGCCGCCGGAAGGCTTTCGCAACCATCCAGCTACGGCGACATTGCTCCGCAGAGCTTTCTCGCGGCAGTGACGGCGGCGACCGGCGAGAAATTTCATGCCACCTCGCGGGCTGTCGACGGTGGCGCCGCGGCAAGCGTTGGACTGTTGGAGCGCGCGGCTGAATTGATGGAACAAAATGGCGTCCAACAGGTCTTGCTCGGCGGTGTCGACAGCCTTGTCAACGATTCGGACCTTGGTCGCCTGGGACAAGCGGGCCGCCTGAAAGGGGCCGACAACGCGCAAGGCTTGGTGCCGGGCGAAGCGGCGGCGTTCGTCCGACTGACTCCTGAGCCGGAAGAGCCGGCGCGCTTCCACGCAGCCATTCAAAGCGTTGGACTGGCTCAAGAGAAGGATAATGTTCTCTCCGACCGTTATAGCCAGGGGCGCGCCTTACTCAGCGCCTTGCGCGACGCAGTGAACGGATCGGGCTTACCCGAAGGGGATATCAACTTCGTCGTCAGCAACAGCAACGGCGAGCGCTACAGCGGCTGGGAGCAGTTGATCGCCCGGCCTCGTTTCTATCGCACGCGACGCCAGGTTCTGCCTATCGCCTATCCGGCCATGACCATCGGTGACATAGGAACAGCGGGCGGAGCTCTCGCATTGATGCTTGCTGCCGACAGTTTGCTCAAGGATTACGCGCCAGGGCCAACCGCTGTCTGCGAAGTCGCGTCCGAAACGGGTTTACGGGCAGCAGTGGTGATGGGGCGCGTGACCCGACGCTGAGAACTTACATCCAGGCCGGAAAACAGCGGGTGCCGCGCCAATCGGCAAGCGGTGTCTCGGACTCGGCCAAGGCAGTGCGCAACGCGCCAAGCCGTAACTGGCGCATGGACCGGAACAGGCGGTGATTGCGGCCGCCACGCCCCTCGTCCCACCACGCCTCGACACGGTCCGCCGCCGGCAGCGGTCCATCATCCAAATGGGCGAAGTCATTGCCCAGGAGCGCCGGGTCGACGACAAAGAGATCCGTGTCCCCGAAATCAACATCGAACAGGTCACGGAGCGAGGCACCGGCGCGCCCGCGAGGTCAGGCTCACGCATTTTCTCGATCAGCCACGGTACCACCGCGCGGTCGCCGAACAAGCCAACCGATGCCGTCGCCACGCCGCGAAGCGCTGGCCGTTCCAGATGTTTCTGCAGCCATTGCTTGCCGGCCTTCATCGGTGTCGTCAGCAGCCGAATCTCGATCGCCGCCTCGGCAAGCCCGGACTCCGTCATCACGATTTGGTCGATCACCGGATGGGCGGACCGCGCCTCGCCAAGCATGCAAGCGGCCAGAGCAGCGGTCAACCGCTCTCTGGACTCGCTGCCATCAAGGCCGGCCAGTATCGCCGGAAGCAGATCACGACGCTTGAGCGCGCCGGCAAGTTTGATGGCCCGCCTGCGCACGATCGCATCGGAATGCTCCACCAGATCACGCAACCGTGGCCCCGGATCAACGCGATGGTGCCAAAGCGCCGAGAGGCCAAGTGCCCGCGACCAAGCATCTCGAGCGTCGAGCCACTTGGCCACGAATGGCCGCAAATTGTCACGCGGCGCGCGCGCGATTGCGCCGGACAGGCTCGACATGCCGGCTTCGCCAAGGCGGACACTGGCGTCGATTGCCGAGGCGACAAGCGCGGCCTCGCTGCAACGCAATGCCAGAGCACCTAACACGAAGAGCTCACCCGGTTCAGCATAGTCGGCGAACCTGGCCTGGGCGGCTTCCCAGCCAGCCTTGCCGGCAGCCATCAATCCCTCGAGATTTGCTTCGAGACGTTGATCGATGCGGCCTATGTCGGTCTCGTCAAGAAAAGGACCATCGATCTCCCGCCTGCGGCGAAGCCAAAGGAACGCCGCGTCCTCGGCGTGCTGGTCCACGATGGCGGCGATGGTCGCAACCCGAAGCATCGCTAGGCTCAATTGAGATGCACGGCTCCACCGCGAATACGGTTGGTGCCGCTCGCCTGGCTGGTCAGCTGAGTCCCGCGAACCGTGACGCGGCCATCCTTTTCCAGAATAATCGAAGCCAGGCCACAGCGCAGCTCTATGCGCTCTTCTCCAGTGATGACAACACGTTCACCGTCGCGGGCGATATGCAGCTCCGGCCTTTTATGGGCGGGATCGATAATCCGCCCAACGACCAGCGGACGCATCGGATCACCCCCTTCGAAGAGCAGTGCCAGTTCGGAGCCGATCGACGATGCGTCGAGTTCTGTCAGGCTGCGGGCTGCAATCGCCGTCTCGCGGGGATTGCCTACGAAGACTACCAGAGGCGTCCCGTTTTCGAAGCCGATCAGCAGGCCGATCACGACGCCGTCGATGCGATTCAGCACTTCCATGATGACGACCTCAATTATTGTTGATGGTGCTTCCCTTGACGATCACGTCGCCGTCCGCCTTGACGGTGATCTTGCCGCTGCCTTTGATCGTGATGTCCTTGCCGTCCGCGACGATAGTGCCGTCCTTCTTCATGGTGATAGAGGCATCGCCGCATTTCAGCGTGATCTCGTCGCCAGCATCGATCATCAGCTTCTTGCCGACTTTGATCGTGCTGTTTTCCGCAACCTGAATACCGCTGCCCTTGCCCACCTTGAGCGCATGCGCGCCGCCAATGTCGGTCGCATCGTCCGCACCGATCTTGGCCGTTCTTGCCTTGCCTATCTGCGACGATTGAGCCCCGCCGACCGCCAGACTCTGGTCGGCACCGATCTGAATGTTCTGGCTTGCCCCTACAGTCCAGCTGTCGCCTGCGCCGATATCATGACTTTGGCTGATGCCCACGCTGACCGAACGCACTGCACCGATGGTATTCATCTGTGCCGCGCCTACCGTCCTTGTTTCAGCGGCTCCAACCGTATCCACGCGCGCGACACCCACCGTGACCGTCTGGTTGAGCCCCACCGTCTGCGAATGGTTGGCGTCGATGTTTTCCGTCGAATTCGCCACGACATGGATCGTCTCGTTGGCCATGACCATCAGCGAGCGGTTCGCGCCCACCGTCTCGGTGTCGTTACTGCCGATGTTGGTGGTCTGGTCGACGCCGATCTTGACCGTCTTGTTGTTGCCGACGTCCTCGTCGAGGTTGTGGCCGACGGAATGCTTGGCGTCATGGTCGATACGGTCGGACTGGTCGTGCTGGACGGTCTTGTTGCGATCGTGCTTGATCAGCAGGTGGTGGTCTTTCTGCGCCTGGAAATTGACCAGCTCGGAGCCGGCCTTGTCCTCGAACATTAGCTCGTTGTAGCCGCCGCCACCCTTCGAGGAATTCGACTTCCAGCCCGATTGCGTCGCATTGCCCGGCAGGGCGTAGGGCGGCATCTCGGCGGCGTTGTAGACGCGGCCGGTGATGATCGGCAGGTCCGGATCGCCCTCGATGAAATCGACGATGACCTCCTGGCCGATGCGCGGGATCTGGATGAAGCCCCAGCCGCTGCCGGCCCAGGTCTGCGACACGCGCACGAAGCAGGACGAGTTCTGGTCCTTCTTGCCGAGCCGGTCCCAGTGGAACTGCACCTTCACCCGGGCATATTTGTCGGTGAAGATCTCCTCGCCCGAAGGGCCAACCACCGTCGCCGTCTGCGGGCCGCGCATGATCGGCCGCGGCGTGATGCGTGGCGGGCGATAGGGCAATTTGGTGGGTGCCACGCCAAGCACCACCCTGAAATTCTCGCTATGGGCCTCGTTCTGGGTCCGGTAGCCCGGATCGAACAGGCGGTATTCGGCGCTGACCACCAGATAGTCCTGATTCTGGTCGTCGCGCGGAAAACTCTCCAGCTTGAACTTGCAGCCGGAAAAGAGGCCGCGCACGGTGCCTACGGCGGTGTTGCGCTGGTGTATCGCCTGAAGTTCCTCACGGCGGATCCCCGCGATCGTGTCGCCCCGACCGACATCGAGATGCGCCCCGGGCTGGCGGTAGTTCTCGCCCGCAGCCTCCTTGTGGCCGAACGGCTGGGCGGACTTCGCCATCAAATCCGCGCCCGGCTTTTCGAAATCATAGTCCGTATGGGCATAGGCGCCTGGCCGCACCGCGCTGCCCGGAATCCATTCGGTGATGTATTCGACGTCGCGCCGCGAGCCCTGCCCCTCGAAATTGTAGAGCACCTTCTCGTAGCCAGGTGCCGCCTTCAGCTTGCTCATCGCGTCGCAGAGGACCAGCGTGTGCTTGCCCTCGTCATGCTCGAAGAAATAGAAAATGCCCTCGTGCTCGAGCAGCCGCTGCACGAAATCGAGATCGCTCTCGTCATACTGCACGCAGTATTCGCGCGAGGGGTAGGAGCCCTGCAGCCGCTTCTCGAATTTTGCGATGCCGTATTTCGAGAAGATCTTTTCGACGATCTCGACCGCCGTCATGTTCTGGAAGATGCGGCAGTCCGTGGTGTTGCCGAGGAACCAGAGCCATGGCCTGACGACGGCCTCGTAGAACGCCAGCCGGTCCTCGATGCGGGTGAGCTTGAACTCCGACACCAGCCCGCTGAACCAGCGTTTCGGATCGGATTCACCCTCGACCGAAACGACGCCGCCCAGCATCTTGAGGGGATCGACGTCGTGGCTCTTGGAAACGAAGCCGACCGTGTAGGCGAAACAGCGGCTGATCTCGTCACGCCCGACGAGATGGGTGAAGGTCAGCACATCGCCGCCAACCGGCGTCTGCACCACCGTGGCACGTTCGTTCGGCATGGGTCGTGCCCCTCCTGGACGCGGCCGCCAGTGTGATGGATCGAAGCCCCCGCTCTGTAAACTGCATCACGTTCGGGAAGTTTTCGCATTCACCGCACCGGACCGACCCAGCCTACCACATGTTTGGTGGCGGCCAAACAACAGCGATGGCTGAACCCTGCCCACGCGCCGGTGTGAAACGCTCCTCTCCCGCCGCGCTTGCAAGCTGCTAGAATGCCAGAGCAATTCCAGGAAAGCGCGTAGCGGTTTTCCATCTGGAATTGCGTGAAAAGTAAGTATTTGTTGACCAGGTTTGGCGACGCTTCCGGATGTTCATCTCGCTCCAGATCAGCAATGTCGACAGGCTGCCCTCGGGCAATGCGGCGAGCTATGCCGCCCGCGACCGCAGCTTCGAGATCGGCCGGGAGAATTGCGACTGGATGCTCGCCGATCCGGACAAAATCATCTCGGGCAGGCACTGCGAGGTTCGCTACCAGGCGGGCGCCTTCTGGCTCTATGACATCTCGCGCAACGGTACCTTCATCAACGGCTCCAGCCAGCGCATGGCAGGTCCGCATCGGCTCGCCCATGGCGACCGGGTGCTGATCGGCCGCTATGTCATTTCGGTTTCGATCGACGAGGAACACATTGCCACCGGCCACCCGCAAGGCCGGACCGGGTCGACGCAACGCGAGCTGCCGCCATCGACAGGCAGGCCGCTGAACCTCGGCAACGAGCCGTTTTTCAGTCCGGCGGAGCAGCGCACCGGACAGGCAGCGCCGATATCGAGGTCCTCGGCGCTGCAGCAACCGCCCCCGGCCCCGGCAACCCCGGCTGGCCGGGCCGCGGACGCCGACCTGCTGTTGCGGGACATCGCGAAGGCGGCCGGCATTTCGCCGGACCTGCTGAAGGCGCGCGATCCGCATGAAGTGGCCGTCGAGATCGGCACCGTGCTCAGAACCACGGTCGAGCAATTGTCCCTGCTGCTCAAGGCACGCGCGGCGGCCAAGGTGCTGGCCAAAAGCACGCATCGCACGATGATCGGCGCCGAGAACAACAACCCGCTGAAATTCGTTCCCGGCACCGACGACATACTGGAGATCATGTTCGCGAAACGCCGAGCCGGCTACCTTGACGCCGCGCACAGCGTCGAGGACGCCTTCCGGGATCTCAAGATGCACGAATTGGCCACTTACGCCGCCATGCAGGCCGCGCTCTCCAGGCTGCTCGACGACCTGTCGCCGGAAGCGATCGCCAGGAAGCTGCCGCCGACTTCTTTTTCATCCAAGAAGAGCCAGGCGTGGGATGCCCTCGTCGCCACCTGGCGCACCATGGAGGAGAAGCACGAAAACGGCATGCTCGATGTCTTCCTGGCCTATTTCAGCGAGGCCTACGCCAAGGCCGGCAAGCAGAAGTAGCAACCCGGCGCTATGTGACCGGTCTCACAGAAGAAACCGCCGCTTTGAGCATCCTGCTTTCCGATTCCAATCAGCTGCCCGATTTCAATTGGGTGCTTGGGCGGCTAGGATAGCGCACGGAAGCTTGCCAGGCGGGCAAAGCGGCGTGGCTTGGGGCGTGTGCAGCAATGTCATGTTTCGGCGAGATGAGCCTCTCCATCCGGCCCGCCGCCAAATCATGGCATGAAAAGCGCGTAACCGGCCTCATTTCCCGCCAAAGAAGTCGCTGCACCTCGACGGTGGACCGACGATGAGCTCGAAGGACGATCCTTCCGTGCCGGCGGACAAGACCGTCATTCGCGCGCCACGGCCAAGACAACGGTCGCCTGCGGCCGCGCAGAGTTCCGCTGCCGGCGGCGTTGCGCCTGCTCCGCCGGCAGCCCGGGAATCGACTGTGTTCGATCCGGGCGTCGGCCGGCAGATGCCGACCGGCTGGTCGTCCGGAACCGTGATCGTTCAAGGCTCGGCTCCGGCAGCCATGGCTGCTGCATCAACGCCCGCATTGCAGCAGGAGATCCTGCTCGACGCCACGGTTGGCGTGAAATATGCAGCGGCAAATCCAATTCTCGCTGCGGCGGCGCCCCTGCTGATGCTGTTCGGCCAGTTGCGACTGATGCCGGTCGAACGGCAGGCGGCCCCCCTGGCGCAGCATATCGCCGAAATGATCGAGACGTTCGACCGGGACGTGGCGAGAGCCGGTATCGCCAAGGAGGACGGCAGAATCGCGAAATTTGCGCTTTGCGAGACAGCAGACGATCTGGTCGGCAACCTGCCCTGGCCGAAGGACGATACCTGGAGCGGGCACAGCCTGGTGGCACAATTCTTCCACACCAAGCCCAGCGGCGCCGGTTTCTATGAGGCGCTGAACAAGATCCTTGGCGGCCCGGAAGGCCACCACGATCTGCTCGAACTGATGCATGTCTGCCTGTCGCTAGGGTTCCAGGGCCAATATCGCGGGCGAGCCGGCGAACGCGACACTCTCGAACGCATCCGACGCGACGTCTACGACACGATCCGCTACTTCAGGCCGCGCGCCGAGGACGACATCTCGCCCCATTGGCAAGGCATGGCGGCGACGCTGTCGAAGCCAAAGGCGCGGCTGCCGCTATGGGCGGTCGCGGCTGCCGCCGCGACGCTGGTGACGGCGGCGTTCTTCGGGTTACGGGTGATGATCACCGACGAGGGCGACGCGACCGCCAGCGAACTGCTGGCGCTCAACCCGTCGACACCGGTCACCATAGAGCGCGCCAGCGTTGCGGCGCCCACTAAGCCGGCGGAAGCCGCTCCGCCGCCGCCTGCTGTCCCAACCACCACCCAGATCGACCGCATTCGCGCGGCTTTGGCCGAGGAGATCGACGGCGGTGGGCTGACGGTCGGCACGAAGGGCAACTTCATCGTTGTCGAGATCAACAACCAGCTTTTGTTCGCGCCCGGCCAGGCCGAGCTGAAGGCACAGTTCCAGCCCATTGCGGCGGATATCGCCACGGCTCTGAATACCGAGCCCGGACCAATCCGGATCGTCGGCCACACCGACAATGTGAAGCCGAAGAAGTCGAGCCAGTTCAAATCCAACTTCGATCTTTCCGTCGCTCGCGCCAAGGCCGTCCAGGCGATGATGGCGAAGGAGCTCAAAGAGCCGTCCCGGATCACCGTCGAGGGCAAGGGCGAGGACGAACCGATTGCCGACAACGGCACGGCTGAAGGCCGCGCCAAGAACCGCCGCGTCGATGTGATGATCCCGAAGGAGGAGACGCTGTGACCGGGCGCGGCGGGGAGCGGCATTGATGCGCTGGCTGCTCAGGATATTCAGCCTGCTCGCACTCGCCGGTTTCGCGGCGGCGGTCTGGTATGCCGGGCCGCTGATCCGCTTTGCCGAGACACGTCCGCTCGGGCCGGTCTGGCTCAGGGCAACGATCATCGGCGTGACCGTCGCGGTGCTCGCGCTCTTCTATGGCATCCGCTTCTGGCAAAGGCGCAAAGCGCAAAAGGCGATCGAAACGGCCATTGTGCGCAGCGACGATCGGAACGACGATTCACCGGTGCTCGAGGCGCGCATGAGCGAGGCCATCGCAACGCTGAAGCAGTCTAGCGGCAAGCGCAATTTCCTCTACGAGATCCCCTGGTACATTATCATCGGCCCGCCCGGCGCCGGCAAGACGACGGCGCTGGTCAATTCGGGTCTGAAATTTCCGCTTGCCGGTTCCGGCAACGCCCAACCGGTGGCCGGCGTCGGCGGCACGCGGTTGTGCGACTGGTGGTTCACCGACGATGCCGTGCTGATCGATACCGCCGGCCGCTACACGACGCAGGATTCGGACGCCCAGCGCGACAAGGCGAGCTGGCTCGCCTTCCTGGGACTTTTGAAGAAATACCGCACCAGGCAGCCGATCAACGGCGTGATCCTCGCCATCAGCCTTGCCGATCTCATCGGCCTCGACGACCAGCAGCTCGACGCGCATGTCACCGAGATAAGAAGCCGCCTGCGGGAGCTGCACGAGACGCTGAAGATCCAGTTCCCGGTCTACCTGCTCTTCACCAAGGCCGATCTCGTCGCCGGCTTCATGGATTATTTCGGCGATTTCGACGAGCCGCGTCGGCAGAAAGTGTGGGGTGCGACCTTCCAGACCACCGACCGCAACAGGAACATGGTGGGCGAGGCTCCGGCCGAGTTCGACACGCTGGCCAGGCAGCTGGCGGACGAGATCGCCGACCGCCTGCAGGACGAGGCCGACCCGGTGGCCCGCATCGCGATCTTCGGCTTCCCGGCGCAGTTCGGGGCGCTGAGAACCCGCATCGTGCGTTTTGTCACCAGCCTGTTCGATCCGTCCCGGGCCCAGGTAAACGTCAGCCTGCGCGGCCTCTATTTTTCGTCAGGCACGCAGGAGGGAACGCCGATCGACCAAGTGCTGGGCGCGATCGGCCGCAGTTTCGGCGGCGCTTCGCAGGCGCATCTTTCCGGCACCTGCAGAAGCTTCTTCCTGCACGATCTTCTGGCGAAGGTGATCTTCCCGGAGGCAGGCTGGGTCTCCTTCGACAGGGCCGCGGAGCGGCGCGCCAGGCTCGCCAGATTTGGCGGTCTTGCCGCGATCGGGCTCGTCGCTTTGGTGGCGCTCGGCGTGCTCGGTCTCAGCTTCTCCGCCAACAAATCGCTGATCGCCTCGACGCGGCAGGCGATGGCGCAGTATCGCGACAGCGCGGATTCGCTGCTCAAGAGCACGACGGTGACCGATGTCGACCTCGAGAACGTCATCGGCCTGCTCGACCAGTTGCGCACCTTGCCGGCCGGATTTGAAACCGCCGGCCAAACGAGGCCGGTCGAGGAGAGTTTTGGATTGAGTCAGCGGGAGAGGCTTCTGTCGGCGTCCAAAACCGCCTACCGGCAGGCGCTGGAGCGAAGCTTCCGCTCCCGTCTCCTGGTTCAGGCGGAGCGGACGATCCAGGCCAAGATGACCGATCCGATCGCGCTCTACGAACCGTTGAAGATCTATCTGATGCTGGGCGGCAAGGCGCCGAAGGTCGATGACGAGCTGGTCGTCTCCTGGATGAAGCAGGATTGGGAGGAAAACCGCTATCCGGGCGAGAACAACCGCGAGGGCCGCGCGCAGCTCGAAAAGCATCTGCGAGCCATGCTCACGCTCGACGACGCCTATGATCCGGTTTTCGAGCTCAACCAGCCGCTGGTCGAGGCGGCGCAGCGCTCGCTCGGACGCATGAGCCTTGCCGATCGCGCATCGGCGCTGATCAAATCGGCGGTCTATGGGGCAAGGCTGGAGGACTTTTCCGTCGCCGCAAAAGCCGGTTCGGAGGCGCAGCTTTTGTTCGAACGTATGGACGGCGGCGAACTCGACGAGCTTGATGTTCCAGGCCTCTACACCAGGGCCGGCTTCAATGGCTTCTACCTGCCGCAGCTCTCGCGCATCGCGCAAATGCTGGTCGACGACCAATGGGTTCTCGGCGGCGGCGGCGAGCAGGGCGGCATCGACCAGGACCTGCCCAAGCTTGGCCCCGAGCTCATCGACCGCTACGGCAAGGAATTCTCTTCCGCCTGGAACGGCGCGCTCGACCGGTTGAAATTCAAGGCGATGCTGAAGGACAAGCCGCAATATATCGCGCTCTCCGCCGTCGCCTCACCGGACTCACCGCTTGACCGGCTGTTCACGGCGATCGCCGATGAAACCACGTTGACGAAGGACGGCGCCGCCTTCCAGGAGGAGACCGGCGCGGCACAGCAGGATACGGCCAGCATGGCCAAGGGCTTGGCCCGCATCGGCCTGCAGATCGCCGGCGGCAAATCGCAAAGCCGTGCCGGGACAAGCTCGTCCGCCACGCAGAACGCCGGCGCCACGGTAGAAGCACAGTTCAAGCCGTTCCAGGCGCTGGTGAGCGGCTCCAGCGGACGCCGCCCGCTCGACGCGCTGACGCAGAATTTCCACGACATCTACCAGAGCGTGAAACTCGCGGCGGACGTGCCTTCGCAGACGGAGCGCGTCAACGCGAACCTGAAGCTGCAGATCTCGACTTTGCGCGCCAATGCCTCGCGCCTACCCAAGCAGCTCGCGCGCATGGTCGATGCGGTCGCGGACGAGTTCGAGGGCAATGTCGCCGAAACCTCGATGGCCAACCTCAACCAGACGCTCGATGAGACAGTCACGCGCCCCTGCGAGGAAGCCGTCAACGGCCACTATCCCTTTGCTAGCGACAGTATGGAGGAAATCTCTCTTGCCGATTTCGCCAAGCTGTTCGCGCCGGGCGGTCTGATGGACCGGTTCTTCGCGCAGAACCTCGCGCCATTGATCGACATGACGGGCCAGGACTGGACTTGGAAGCCGGATGCTCGCGCCGGCCGCGACCTTGCCAAGTCGACCCTGAAAGCGTTCCAGTCGGCGGCCGAAATCCGCAATGCCTACTTCCCGTCCGGCGGTTCGGCGCCGTCGGTCTCGATCACGTTCACGCCGACCTCGCTGAACGGCGAGGCCGACAGCGCGGTGCTCAATGTCGACGGGCAGACGGTGCAGAGCGCGCAGGCCGGCAACGCGCCGAGCACGGTGACATGGCCGAGCGGCGCCGCTTCGGGATCCGCGAGCCTCAGCCTGACGCCGGAAATGCCGGGCCGCGAGTCCGCCCTCAAATTCGAGGGTCCATGGGCCTTGAAGCGCCTGCTGGACAAGGCGAGCGTCACCAGCGACGGCAGCAACACCGAAGCGCGCTTCGTGATCGGGGGCCGCGACGTCGCCTACAGAATTGAGACCGGGTCGGGGGCCAATCCCTTCCTGCTTCCGGCGTTGTCCGGGTTCAGCTGCCCGAAGGCGTTCTGACATGGCAGCGCTCCAGAGCATCGCCTGCGCCAACCTTCATTTCGGTACTCTAATGTATGCGCTTGTGGCAGAGTGGCCTGGGCACGCGGCCCATGGTTCGTCACAGAGGACGCTCGCGAAGCGCTTGGTGGCAAATTGAGCACTGTCGCCCTTCCCATCGAAAGCTTTGCTGTGAGCCACAAGGGCTGTGTGCGCGACCACAATGAGGACAATTATCTGGTCGAGCCACGGACCGGCCTGTGGGTGGTGGCCGACGGGATGGGTGGGCATGAGGCCGGAGAAGTCGCCTCGGCCAGCATCGTCGATCATCTGGCGACGATCGGCATCGCCAGCTCGGCGCCGGACCTTCGCGCGCGCTTCGAGGACCGGCTGAGCCGCGCCAATGCCGAGATCCGCAACATATCGCGATCGCGCGGCATCACCATCGGCTCCACCTTCGCCGCCCTGCTCGCGATGGACGGGCGGTTCGCGGGCCTGTGGGCCGGCGACAGCCGCATCTATCTGGTGCGTGGCGGCGCGATCTCGCAGATTTCCAGGGATCACACCGAAGTGCAGGAGCTTCTCGACCGCGGCATGATCAGCGCGGAGGAAGCGCTCACCTGGCCGCGCCGCAACGTGATCACGCATGCCGTCGGCGTCAGCGACGAACTGGAGATCGATTTCCAGCAAGGCGAGCTGATGCCGGGGGATGTCTTCGTCCTCAGCACCGACGGCCTCACCGCGCATGTCAGCGACGCGGAGATCGAGGCGGCGGTCCAGTCCGCACCGCCGCAGGCGGCGTGTGAGAAGCTGCTGGAGACGGTGCTGGCGCGCGGCGGAACGGACAATGTCACCATCGTGCTGGTCAAGGTCGGCGACGGGCGCAACGGACCGCTTCATGCAGGTCGGTCCAGGGCGGAAGGCTGAGACAGATGAGCGACGACGACAAGACGCGGATTTCGCCGAATCTCGCCTATGCAGGCGTGGGCACGCAGCTCAGCGGCATTTACGAGCTCGACGAACGGATCGCGTCCGGCGGCATGGGCGAGGTCTATCGCGGCCACAACATCCAGACCGGCGACCATGTCGCGATCAAGATCGTGCTGCCCGAATTCGCCCGCGACCAGACGATCCTGTCTCTGTTCCGCAAGGAAGCGTCGATCCTCAACCATTTGTCGCATGACGCTGTCGTGCGATACCACGTCTTCACCATCGATGCGGGGATCGGCCGTCCCTACCTCGCGATGGAGTTCGTGGACGGCCAGTCGCTGTTCGATGTCATGCGGCACGGTCCCATGTCGCCGCCGGATGTCCGCCGGCTTTGCCATCGCCTCGCCTCGGGCTTGAGCGCCGTGCATCAGGCCGGCGCGGTCCACCGCGATCTCTCGCCCGACAACATCATCCTGCCAGGCGGCCGGGTCGAGCGCGCCAAGATCATCGATTTCGGCATCGCGCGCTCGGCGAATGTCGGCGGCGAGACGCTGATCGGCGGAAAGTTCGCCGGCAAATATAATTACGTCTCGCCCGAACAGCTCGGCCTCTATGGCGGCGAGGTCAGCGAACAGTCCGACATCTACAGCCTCGGACTGGTGCTGGCCGCAGCCCTTCGCGGAAAGCCGCTCGACATGAGCGGCTCGCAATATGAGGTTGTCGAGAAGCGCAGGACAGTGCCGGACCTGTCCGACATCGACCCCGATTTCCGTATGCTCCTCGAAGCGATGCTGCAGCCGGATCCCCGCGAACGGCCGGCAAGCATGGCCGAGATTGCCCGGGCAACGCGTGACGAAGATGTCGACGCGACCTTGCCGCCGCCCGCGTCTTTCACGCAGCGCGAGCGCTCGGGTCTGCCGCGCGCCGGCTGGACCTCTCTGCCGAATTCCAGCCCCCCGGCTTCGACGGTTCCCGGCGAACCACGCTTCGTCCCGCATGTACGGCCGGCGCTTCTGTCCGAGCCGCGGCCTTCGCCGCAGGCAACTCCGCCGAGAGCCGCCACGGCTGCGGTGCAGAAAAAGGCTTCGAGGACACCAGCCATCGCATTTAGCGCGGTGGCGGCGCTGGCTATCGTGGCGGGCGCCGGCCTCTATTTCAGCGGCGTCATGTCGCCTCCGCCGCCGGCAGTTGAAAAGCCCGCGCCTCTCGCGCCTAAGCCTGCTCCAAAGCCGGTGACGGAGACGCCCAAGCCTCAACCGGAGGAGCCGAAGCCCCTGCCCTCGACCCCCAGCAATGCCGCCGGCAATGAGCCGGCAAAGCCTGTTCAGCCTGCGCCACCGCAAACGGAAGCCGAGGCGCCCCACGAGGAAAAGCCGGTGGATGCGGCGGCCGAGCAGAAGCCCAATCAGCCTGCCGAAACGCCGATGCCGATCCCAAAATCTCAGCCGCCGACGGCGGAGGTCGAGCAGCCCGCCCAAAAAACGCCACCGGCGGCCCAGCCGGGGAACGTCACCCAAAATCAGGCGCCGATCCCGCAGCCAACTGAGATCGGGCCTGCGAAACCGCCAGCCGAGACACCGCCAACTCCAGCACCGAAGGCGGCGGACAGCCAGAAACCGGCGCAACCGGCCGGCGAGCCGCCGGCGGCCAAGCCCAAGGTATCGGACATCATCGAAGCTCTGTCCAAGCAGCCCAAACAGCAGACTCCCTCGCCTGTCGAAAACCAGGCATCGGCGCCGCCTTCCAACCACCCGACAACGTCCGAAGCGGCTAGCCAGCCGGCAAAACCGAGCGCATCGACACAACCGGCATCACCGCCGCAGCCGCCGCCTGCAGCCAAGCCACCCCAGAATACGGACGTCGCCATCAACCTGCCCAAGCCGGCGGTTCCGCCGCCGGCAAACGAGCTGGCTCAGCGCGCCGCATGGGTGCGCGACTTCAGCGGCGGCGATTGCTTCTATGCGAGCCTGACGTCGGCAACGGACAGCGCCGCGGCGATCGAGGGTTTTGGAACCGCGGTGCAGCCCTTCGAGCAGATGCTCAACGATTTCCAGGCGAAATTCCATCTCGAGCCGGACATCAGCGTGCGTCTTATCGACCCGCCGCAATGCGAGGTGACCAACTTCCTTCGCTTTCTCGACCGGAGCGGGGCCGAGCGGCCGCAACTCGTTCTCGACCGGACATCCGTGGCGGACGGCTCGCCGATCAACGGCACGCTGGCGACGCGCGGCGGGCTCATCTCCAACGTGATGCTGATCGACCACAAGGGCATCGCCTTCAACTTGGACGACCGCATGGTCGCGCAGGCGGACAAAGCGACGTTCAGCATCCCGATCGGGCTCGGCGGCGCCGACAAGGCGGCCGGCAAGGCCGTGCCGCAGATCATGCTGGTGATCACCGGGCCCAAGGACATCCAGGCCGCGATGTTCTCGCGGCCGACGCCGGCCTCGGAGCTGTTGCCCAAGATCCTTGAGGAGATCGAGGCCGACGGTTCCCAGTTCTCCGCCACCGCCAAGTATTTCCGGCTTGGCGGATAGACATGGACGACGATGGAACTCCGCAGCCCGCGTTCATTGTCCCAACTACGGCTACGCATGAAGCGCGGCTGGTTCACCCTGCCTGACCGGGCGAGGCTTGCCGCGTTTCTGGAGCGTTTCACCGCTTCACGGCGAACCGCTCCACCTCTTTGCCTTGACGCAATTCCGGACGGAAAACCGCTACGCACTTTTCCTGGAATTGCTCTGGGCACGGCACTGCTCTCGATCTTTTTGACCGACCGTGCGCATGCCGAATTCACCGTCTGCAACCAGACGCTCGACGTCGTCAACCTTGCCGTCGGACAGAAGGTCGACGATGCCGACCAGACCGACGGCTGGTGGACCATCGGCGCCAACCAGTGCGTCAACGTCATCCGCGAGGAGTTGACCAACCGCTACATCTACATCTACGCCACGGACGTCTTCGGTCACGCGATCCTCAACGGATCGATCGATATGTGCATCGACCGGCGCCGCTTCTCGATCCGCGGCATCGATGAATGCTGGCAACGCGGCCATATCGCCGCGCGCTTCGTCGAGGTCGACACGCTCGAGCAGGTGCGCTGGACCTATTTCCTGACCGGAAACAGCCCGTGACGCACAGCATCGACACCAGCTTCAAATTGAAGAAGCAGGCGCGCCTGGCCGAGCGCCGGCGCAAGCTCTGGCGCTGGGCTCTTTCCGCTGTTGCCGTGCTCGCCGTCGTTTCCATGGCGACGGGTTTCTACCTCACCAAGGACTACTGGTCGTTCGGCGACGAGGACGAGGAACTGCACCCTGTCGAGGGCATGGAGGACGTGCCGCCCGACGCGTCGGTCTATGTGCCTGCGATCATCGACCTCGCCGGAGATCCGATGTGGATCACGCTGGCGCCCGATGCCGACACGGCAACGAAGGGCCGCATTGTCGCGCGCCCGGCCGAGCTCGACAGTTCCGGCGCCTCGCCGCAGATCGAAATCCTCTCCGACGTGATGCTGAGCGCCAGCGAAAAATTCATGACGACGATACCGTCGACCCAGGAGGATTTCGCCTTCTTCCAGGCGCAGCGGCAAACCGCGGCAAAATCTCCGGCTACAGCGCCCGACGATCAACAAGCCGCGCCTCCCGCTCCGGCTGCAACCGACGACCTGCAAGGCGATCTGGAGAACGACCTGCAGCCGGCGCCAGACGAGGGCGAAGCCCCAGCCGGTTCAGCGCCCAAGGCCGACGCCGACGACCCGGAGGCCGGCTGGGGCGAGACCGTCGATCAGGGCGAAGCCGCCCTTCCCGCTTTCAAGAAGACCGCGATCGAGAACAACACAACGGTTGCGGCCGTCACCAGCGAATACCAGCGCTTCGAGGCGACCGAAGACACGTTCGTAAAAATCCTCAACGACCGCAGCCTGGACAGCGTCGTCGCCGACGCGCATTTCTCCGCCGACGGCGCGAAGCTCGCCGGCGAAGCCTTGAAGGCGCTGTTCAACCGCGACGGATTGCAGGCGGGCTACGTGGTGGCCATGCGCGGCTTCAAGCCGAACCGCGAGACGGCGACCATGTCGCTCATGCAGGTCTCGATCTATGCCAGGAACGTCTATGTCGGCACGCTGACGCGCAATGCGGCGGGCGCGTTCGTGTCGGGCGTCGACCCCTGGGTGCGCGAGGATCTGTTCAACTATTCGGGCGCATCCGACGAAGGAGGGCCCAAGCGGCAATACCGCCTGCTCGATGCGATCTATTCGACGGCCGCCCGCAACAAGGTCCCGACCAGCGTCATCGGCGAGGCGATCATGTATCTGTCGCGGGGACAGGATCTCGACGCCTTCGCCAGCGAGGACCAGCGTCTGGTGCTGATCTACTCGCAGACGCCGCGCGGCCAGGGCGAGATTTCCGGACGGGTTCTCTATGTCGGCGTCCAGGGCGCAGAAAAGAGCCTGGACTGTTTCGTCTTCCAGCAGAGCGACGGGCAGTATGCATGCGTCACCGGCAATGACGAGGTTCGTTCGTTGAACGTGACCAACGGCATGGTCACGCCGGTCAGCGGTGTGATGACCTCGACCTTCGGTCCGCGCAAGCACCCGATCCTCGGCACGGTTCGCATCCACAAAGGCGTCGACTGGGCCGCTCCGGTCGGCACGCCGATCATGGCGGCCTTCGACGGCGAGATATCCTTCCAGGGCGATGGCGGCAGCTATGGCAATCTGGTCAAGATCGCGCATGCCAACGGGCGCGAGACGCGCTACGCGCATATGCAGAAATTCGCCATCGCAAGCGGCGTCGGCACCAAGGTGAAGGCTGGCGACGTCATCGGCTATATCGGCACCACCGGCCTTTCGACCGGGCCGCATCTGCATTTCGAGCTCTACCAGAACGGCGAGGCGATCGATCCGCTGGGAACGGTCACAATGGTTGCCACCTATGCTTCTACCGGTTCCGGCGGTTCCGCCGATGCCGCCGTCGAGACGCTGACCGACCGGATCGTGCATGTCGAAAGCGGCGGCAGCGCACGGGCCAAGAACCCGTTGTCCTCGGCAACCGGCGCCGGACAGTTCATCACCAAGACCTGGATCCGGATGATGAACACCTATCGGCCCGATCTTGCCCGCTCGCTGTCGACCGCCGACCTGCTGGCGCTTCGCTACGACGCCACGCTGTCGCGCGAGATGGTGCGCAACCTGGCGCGCGAGGGCGAAGCCTATCTTCGCGCCCGCGGCCACCAGATCACCGCCGGGCGGCTCTATCTCTGCCATTTCCTGGGCATGGAAGGCGCGGCCCAGGTGCTGGCGGCGCCGGGCTCGGCGCAACTGAGTGCCGTGCTCGGATCAGCCGTCATCCAGGCCAACCCGTTCCTCACCGGCAAGACCACCAGCTACGTCGTCGACTGGGCCGAACGGAAGATGGGTCAGAAGGTGACCCGCGTGGCATCCGATCAGAGCCGGCAGACGACGACGCAGATCCGGCAGACCTCGCCTGAGTTCGAAAAATACAAGCAGGCAATAACGGCGCTGGTCAATTCGATTCAAAGTGCGATCGAGCCTGGTTAACCGCAGGTTTCGGTCCACCAAAGGTCGCAGCTGGGCAGCCAAGCGGTTTGGTTTTCATGCTTGCGAATGGTATATTAGCGCATGGTCGCAAAGTTTTTTGTGAACCAAAACTGTGGTCGAGATCACATACGTCCAGAAGCCATTTTGGCAGAAGCGACTTTGTCGCGAGCGGAATTTAGCATGCGCAGACAACGATAGCGCGCCCCTGCGGGGCGGAGGGCTGATCCATGAAAACGTTCGCCGTCCTTGTGAGCGGATTTATCCTGTTTGTCCTTGCCGCGTTCGGTGCCCAGGCCGCCACGCCCGAAGCGGCCAAGCGTGTCGCGCTGGTCATCGGCAACAGCAAATATGTCAACGCCGTGCCGTTGCCCAATCCGGCGAATGACGCGCAGCTCATCGCATCGACGCTGCGCAATGCCGGCTTCGAGGTGATCGAAGGCGTCGACCAGGACAATCAAGGCATGCACAACCTGATCAGCCGGTTCACCGAAGAGTCCTACAACGCCGACCTCGCCGTCATCTTCTATGCCGGCCACGGCATGCAGGTCGACGGCAAGAACTACCTGATCCCGGTCGATGCCGAGCTGACGTCGCCCGCCTATCTCAAGACCCGCACCGTCCAGATCGACGAATTCATGGCGGCGCTGCCGCCCGACCCGGCCGTCGGCGTCATCATCCTCGACGCCTGCCGCGACAATCCGCTGGCAAGGACGCTGGCCGCGTCCCTGCCGAAAAGCCGCTCGCTCGGCGCCGGCCTTGCGCCGGTCGAAGCGAAAGCGGACGGCGTCGGCACCGGTGGCGTGCTCATCGCCTACGCAACCGACCCCGGCGCCATCGCCTTCGACGGCAACGGCGTCGACAGCCCTTACTCGCTGGCTTTGGCCAAGCACCTGACCGAACCCGGCGTCGAGATCCAGAGCGCCTTGACGCGGGTGCGCGGCGAGGTGACGGAAGCCACGCAAGGCCGTCAGCGGCCCTGGCACAATGCATCGCTGGGGCGCGAGGTCTTCCTCGGCAAGCCTGCGGCGGAGGCCGCGCCCGTCGCGCCCGCTGCCACTGACGCCAAGACGACAACCGCGCCCGCCCCTGCCCCGGTGGCCAGCGAGCCGCCCTCCTGGGAAGTCGAGCAGCGCCTCTGGGACGAGGCCTCGAAGAAGAATGCCATTCCGTTCTACGAAGCCTATCTCGACCAATTCCCGAACGGCCGTTTCGCGACGGTCGCCAAGCTCAACATCGATCAGTTGAAGGACCCCAAGGCCAACAAGCAGGTCGCGGCCCTCGATACGAATAAAGCTGACGCCAATGCCGGCTCGGCCGTCCGCACCTCCGTCGGCATCACCGACGAGATGAAGCAGACGCCGGGCACCGAGCAAACGGAAGGCGCGATCGGGCTCGATCGCGACGGCCGCATCGACCTGCAGCTGCGTATCGAGGCGCTTGGCAACGAGCTTGGCCAGGTCGACGGCAATATCGGCCCGAAGACCCGCCAGGCGATCGGCGTGTGGCAAGGCAAGAACGGCCTGCCGCAGACCACCTATCTGACAGGCGAGCAACTGGCGTTCCTGGTGATCCAGACCGACCCGATGATGGATGCGGTACGCGCCAAGAATGCCGCCGACCAGGCGCGCGCGGCGGCGCCGAAAAAGCCGGTAGTGCAGAAGACCCGCACGCTGAAGCCGGTGGCGGAAAAGCCGCGCAGGAAACAGCAGCAGGTCGTCCAGCGGAGGCGCGACCGCGAGACCGTGGTTCGCGAGGAAGGCCCGCCGCCGAACGACAACAACGACTTCCTGACCAAGGCGCTGATCTTCGGCACCGGCGTCGCGGTGGGCGGCGTGCTCAACAAGCCGTAATTCCTCGACACAGGGATTTTGAAGGGTTGCACGTGCTTGTCGGCAGGTAAGATTTCACAGCTCGTTTCGGTGACCATCGCAACGTTCGGAATTGGCTGAAACTTCCCGAACGTCGTCATCAACTCTGTTGAATGATGGCATCCCGGAGCCTGGCATTGAGGGTGACGACGATCTTGCGCATGACGGCAACGATGGCCACCTTTGGTTTCTT
>NZ_LPWA01000098.1 GCF_001510895.1 Mesorhizobium loti
CTCATGGCCGAGGATCGCCGGAAAGATGCCTTCCGGATCGGCGCCCGAGAGCGTGAACTCGTCGGTGTGGCAGATGCCGGTCGCCTTGACCTCGACCAGCACCTCGCCCGCGCGCGGGCCCTCAAGGTCCACCTCCATGATCTCCAGCGGCTTTCCGGCACCAACGGCAACTGCGGCACGCGTTTTCATGAGGCATTCCTCCCAAGGCAGTCGAAGAGCTTCGTGTTCGGGCAGGCTTGAGGCCCGCTCGCAACAAAATGTCCGTTTCTTGGCCGTCGTGAGGTCGCGATAATCGAACGATCCGCCTCATAAGTCTATTCTACCAAGGTACCCCGACCGTCGAGGCAGCTGCGGCATGGACGCGGCGCTGATCTTGAGGATCAGTTCGGAACTTTCTATGCGGGTTTCGAGAAGTCGTGACCCGCTTGGTCGCGACCTCCCTGCCGCGGGAATAGGACTAAAGCAGAAGCGACAAGCCAGCTTGCAACGTTTGATAAATCCAGCACTTCCGCTAAGTTCGCCGCGGGCACCTTGGCTTGACGCCGGCCCGACATGGTCGGGCTTCAGCGCAAGAACGGGCAATGTTATCGATGACGAGCGCGGTGCCGAGCACTTTTGCGGCCTTTTTGTGCTTTCTTTTCCTGACCGCCAGCGTTTCCGGGGCGGCAGGCCAGGAAGAGCTGGGCAAACAACCGACGGCAACGGCCGAGCCGGAAAAAAAGATCACTGAAATCAAGATAGGCTACCTGCGGGCTTACGCGCCGCGACTGACGCTTTCGCTGCTCGACGTGCCGCCGCGTGACGAAGGTGTCGCCGGTGCCAATGTCGCTATCGGCGATAACAATACGACCGGGAAGTTCATCAATCAGAAATTCAGCCTCGACGTTACCGAGATTAAGCCGGAATCGGACGCAGTTCAGGCATTCGGCGACCTGATCGCCAAAGGCGACCGCTACGTGATCGCCGACCTCTCGGCCAAGCAGTTGCTGTCGATCGCCGATATCGCCCGCGACAAGGGTGTGCTGATCTTCAACATCGGCGCCACCGACGACAGCCTGCGCGAGGAGGACTGCCGCATAAACGTTTTCCACATCGCGCCGACGCGCAGCATGCTGGCCGACGCGCTGGCGCAGTATCTCATGGTCAAGAAATGGCCGAACTGGGTGCTGCTCTATGGCTCGCATGAGCAGGACCATCTCTATGCCGATGCGTTGCGCCGCGCGGCAACCCGTTTCGGCGGCCAGATCGTCGCCGAGAAGGAGTTCAAGGACACCGGCACAGCCAGGCGCACCGACACAGGCGCCACGCAGATCCAGCAGCAGATCTCCGTCTTCACGCAGGATCTGCCGGAGCACGATGTGGTGCTGGTCGCCGATGAAAGCGAAGTGTTCGGGACCTATGTCCCTTACCGCACCTGGACGCCGCGGCTGGTCGCAGGCACGGCCGGTCTCGTGGCATCGTCATGGCACCCCGCCAGCGAGCAATGGGGCGGCATCCAGATGCAAAGTCGCTTCCTGAGGACGACGGGCCGGCGAATGCTGTCCAAGGACATGTCGGCCTGGACGGCCGTGCGGGCCGTCGGCGAAGCCACCACGCGCACCAATGGCGACGATCCGAAAAAGATCAGCGACTACATCCGCTCAGACGATTTCTCGGTCGCCGCCTTCAAGGGACAGAAGCTGACCTTCCGCAAATGGAACCTCCAGCTTCGCCAGCCGATCCTGCTTGGCGATACCAAATCGGTCGTTTCGACATCTCCCCAGCAAGGCTATCTCCACCAGGTCTCCGAGCTCGACACCCTCGGCATCGATCAACCGGAAACGAAATGCGTCCTCAAGTAGCGCCAATCGGGAGGAATTCGTGCAGAGACGAGCTTGCGTACTCGCCATTGTCGCAACCGGCATCATGGCCGGCCCGGCATCGGCCTACACGGCCTATGTTTCCAACGAGAAGGACAATACGATGACCGTCGTCGATACGGCGACCATGCAGGTGGTCAAGACCGTCGACGTCGGCCAGAGACCGCGCGGCATCACCATCTCGCACGACGGCAAGTTCATCTTTTTGTGTGCCAGCGACGACAATACGATCCAAATCATCGACACCGCGACGCTGCAGGTCGTCGGCACGCTGCCCTCCGGCGACGATCCGGAATTGTTCGTGCTTTCGCCCGACGGCAAGACGCTCTACGTCGCCAACGAAAACGACAATCTGGTCACCGCGATCGACGTCGACAGCAAGGAAGTGAAGACCGAGATTCCGGTTGGCGTGGAACCGGAAGGCATGGCCGTCAGCCCCGACGGCAAGACAATGGTCAACACCTCAGAGACCACCAGCATGGCGCATTTCATCGACACCGAGAGCCATGACGTAACCAACAACGTGCTGGTCGACACGCGCCCGCGCTTTGCTGCGTTCACGCCCGACGGATCGCAGGTCTGGGTCAGTGCCGAGGTCGGCGGCACCGTCAGCGTCATCGACAACGCCAAGCGCGAGGTCGTGAAGAAGATCAAGTTCGCGATTCCGGGGCTACGGGCCGAGACTATTCAGCCGGTAGGCATGGCCATCAGCGCCGACGGCAAGAAGGCCTATGTCGCGCTCGGCCCGGCGAACCATGTCGCGGTGATCAACACCGAAAGCTACGAGGTGGAAAAATACATCCTCGTCGGCCAGCGGGTCTGGCATCTGGACTTCACGCCCGATCAGAAAACACTGATCACCACGAACGGCAATTCCAACGACATCACTTTCATCGACACGGCGACTGACGAGCCGGTTCAGTCGGTCACCGTCGGCCAGCAGCCCTGGGGCGTGGCCATATCGCCCCAATGAACGCGGCCGGAAGACTGACGCCGGCGGCGTCGAGCGCGTCAGGCAAACATCCTGAAGGAGCATCCATGCAGCATGTCAGGGCGGGGAAAGCGGGAGATGAGGTGGCGGCGCTCGACGTCGCCGGCGTCAGCCATTCCTATGGTCCGAAGCTGGCGCTCAACGACGTCTCTTTTTCAATCGCGCCGGCGACTTTCACCGCCCTGCTCGGTCTCAATGGTGCCGGCAAGACAACTCTGTTCTCGTTGATCAGCCACCTTTACAACACGCGCCGGGGATCGATCCGCATCTTTGGCCATGACGTCAGCCGCGCTTCCGGCGAGGCGCTCAGGCGTGTCGGCATCGTGTTCCAGGCACGTACGCTCGATCTCGACCTCAGCGTCTACCAGAACCTCTCCTATGACGCCTCGCTGCACGGCATCAGCGGAGGCGAGGCCCGGCGGCGTATCACCGATCTGCTTGAAACGGTCGACATGCAGGGCCGTGAGCATGACAAGGCCCGTTCTCTCTCCGGCGGCCAGATGCGGCGCATCGAAATCGCCAGGGCGCTGCTCCATCACCCTTCCTTGCTGCTGCTCGACGAGGCGACGGTCGGTCTCGACATCCAGTCGCGCGCAGGCATTCTTGCCACCATCCGCAAGCTGGTCGAAACCGAGGGCATCGGCGTGCTCTGGGCCACCCATCTGATCGACGAGGTTGATGACGGCGACCATGTCGTCGTGCTGAGGCAGGGTGAACTGGTCGCCAAGGGCAAGGTGGCCGACGTCGTCAAGGCAAGTGGCGCCGGTTCGATCGGCGACGCCTTTTCGCGGCTCAGCCGAAGCCAGGCGGCCGGCATTGCGGGGATTTCGCCATGAGCACTTCCGCAATGCCGGAAAAGGTTGCCGCCGTCACGCCGGCGACATCCGGCGCGTTCGGCCTTCGTCACTATCTCATCTGCCTCAAGGGAGTCGTGGTACGGGAATGCCTGCGCTTCCTTCACCAGCGCGAGCGTTTCATCTCATCGCTGGTCCGACCGCTCGTCTGGCTGTTCATTTTGCCGCCGGATTCCGGCAGGTGCTCGGCGTCTCGATCATCCCGCCCTACAAGACCTACGTGCTCTACGAAGTCTACATCACGCCCGGCCTGTGCGGCATGATCCTTCTGTTCTCGGGCATGCAGTCTTCGCTGTCGATGGTCTACGACCGTGAGATGGGCAATATGCGCATCCTGCTTGTCAGCCCATTTCCGCGTTGGTTCCTGCTGCTGTCGAAGATGCTCGCCGGCGTTGCCGTATCGATCGCGCAGGTTTACGCGTTCCTGATCGTTGCCTGGTTCTGGGGCGTCAAGGCGCCGCCGCTCGGCTATCTGTTCGTGCTGCCGGCGCTGTTCCTGTCGGGCATGATGCTTTGCGCGCTCGGCATGCTTTTGTCCTCGATGATCAAGCAGCTCGAAAACTTCGCCGGCATCATGAACTTCGTCATCTTTCCCGGCTATTTCGCTTCTCCGGCGCTCTACCCTTTGTGGCGCATCCAGGAAGCGAGCCCGCTTCTTTACAAGCTCTGCCTCGCCAACCCCTTCACCTACGCGGTCGAACTGATCCGCTTCGCCTTCTACGGGCAGGTCGATTGGGTGTCGCTGGGTGTCGTCGTCGGCTGCACGTTGCTGTTTCTGGGAGGCGCCATCATCGCTTATGACCCTTCGCGCGGCCTGATAACCCGCAAACAGGGCACGGGAGGAAACGGTTGATGGCACGAATGAGCCTTGTTCGCAGCCTGGTTGCGGCTGCCATGTTCGTACCGAGCGCCGGCGCCATGGCCGCGAATACCGATCCGGACTGGCCCTGCGTGCAGCGCAAGGTGCCGCAACTCTCGCTCGGCCAGGTCTGGAACGGACCGGACCTTCCACCAGCGGCGAAGGACTGGCCGGAGGACCCGTCCGTCTCCGCCTTGGTCGAGGAGGTGGCGGCCCGCAGGTTGCCGATTGCGGACGCACAGAAGAAGATCAGGGACTTTGCGGCTTCCCTGCCGGCCGGGCAGCTTGCGCCGAAAATGGCGATGCTCGAGCAGGGCATGTTCGACCACATGGATGCCGAGCGTTCGCATGTGATTTCCGGCATTTCCCGATACGCCCACCGGCAGCTCGAAATGGCCGCCGAATTGCGCAAGGAAGCGTCCGATGTCGATGCGTTGCGTGCAAAACCCGACGCGGATCAGGACGAGGTCGAGCGGCGGACCGATCAACTGAATTTCGCCACGCGAATCTTCAACGAGCGTGCGCAATCGCTGACTTACGTCTGCGATGTGCCGACGATAATCGAGCAGCGGCTTTATCAGCTGTCAAAGACTGTCTCGGAAATGCTTGCCGCGAAGAAATAGTCCGTCAGGATCCCCGGCCGGGCAGCACACGCCAGCGCTGCACGAAATAGCCAGGATGTGTCTCCAGCCAATGGGCGACCAGCGGCTGCGCCTGCATGAAGGCCACCCCGGGATTCATGGCCAGGCCGTCCGCCATTTCCTCGCGTTGCTCGCAAGTCTGCGGCACCGCCGTCATGCAGACCATCATCACGATTGTATAAAGCATTGCCCCTTCCCCTTCGAATTCCCGAACCCCACGCCCGGGACGCATAGCGATTTGCCTGCAGGGGTGTTGGCTGCCCATCCGTCTAGCTGCGAGTGTGAAAAGCCTGCCCCTGCCCTTCTGCACAGCAACATAACATGCGGGCCTGCCGACCACCATCAGCGGCGGCCCATTGTCCACGCCGCTTCCCGACCTTTTTGGCACGGTCCCGACGGTCGATATATGAGGCGTTTCACTTCGGCCGCTTTCCGGGCGCGCTGGCCTGTTGCCTCGGCGCTGCTTCATTCGCTTCGGCGTATGGATACAGTTTGCCGAACAGGGGCAGGTACGTTGCCCCCTTGCGCATTAGGAAATCGTTGAAGGTCGCCATGGCCGGCGAGATCGCGTGATCGGTGCGCATCACCGAAAACCATTGCCGGCGGATCGGCATGCCGACCACGTCGAGAATAACGAGCCGGCCGGCTTCCGTTTCCGCGGCGATGGTGTGGGCGGAGATGAAAGCGATGCCGAGATCTGCCATCACCGCCTGCTTGATCGTCTCGTTCGAGCCCATCTCGACGCCGAGATCGTCGATCCGGCCGGGCACGTCGCTCAGGAATATCTCCAGCGAGATGCGCGTGCCCGAGCCTGGCTCGCGGACAAGGAAATGCTCCTCGGCGATCCTTTCCTTGGAAATGTCGCGCACCGACGCCAGCGGATGTTCTGGCGGTGCGATGATGACCAGCGGATGATCGCCGAAGACCGAAGCGCGCACCGAAACTTCCTTGGGCGGACGGCCCATCAGCGCGATGTCGATGTCGTGGTTCTTCAGCCTGTCGATCGTTTCGGCGCGATTGCCGATGGCAAGCCGCATATCGATATCGGGATGCTCCTTCATGAAGCCGGCCATGAGCCGCGGCGCGAAATATTTGGCGGTGGAAACGACGCCGAGTCTTAGGCTGCCGGTGCGCACGCCCTTGATGGCGTCCATGTCGTCTTCGAGCATGCGAAGCCGCTCTTCGATAGCCTGCGCCGCCTCGACGAAGGCCAGCCCTGCGGCGGTGGGACGCATGCCTTCCGATGTCCGGTCGAACAAGGCCAGTTCGAACTCCTCCTCCACTTGGCGCAACTGGATCGTCACCGCTGGAGGGGAAAGGCCTAACACCTTGGCCGCGCTGACGATTTTCCCGTGGCTGACGATTGCCTGCACGGTCTTGAATTGCTTAAGCGTGAGGTTTCTCATGCCGCATATTAAATTATTTTTACTGCCTACGTAAAGTTATTGAATTTTACTTAGTTCGGATCGTTTGGTTTCATCTCTCCATCCGGCCCTAGCAGATACGGCCGGACCGGGAGGTTACGATGCCAGCGGCAACGCTTGACGCTTTTCTGAACTCCTATCTCGGCGACCCGCCGGACGAACGCCGCTCCGCGGTCGTGGCCACCATCCGTCAGCTCACGCAGGCTGCCACCAAGGTGCGCAACGCTATCAACCAAGGGGCGCTGGGCACCGCCTTTGCCGGGACCCGCGGCGCCAATGCCGACGGCGATGTCCAGAAGGATCTAGACATCTTCGCTGACGACATCTTCCTCGACGCCATGCGTCACGCTCCGGTTGCGCTCTATGCTTCCGAGGAACTGGAGCAGCCGGCCCTGCTCGACAGGCAAGCTCCCCTCGCCATCGCGATCGACCCGCTGGATGGCTCTTCCAACATCGACGCCAACGTGTCGGTCGGGACGATTTTCTCCCTCCTCCCTGCAACTGGCGCGCCGGACGCCAATCCGGCCGCCTCTTTTTTGCAGGCAGGCGTGAACATGCTGGGCGCCGGGTTCTTTATTTACGGGCCGCAGCTGGCGCTCGTTCTGTCGCTCGGCAGCGGCACGCATGTCTTCGTGCATTCGGCCAGGCTGGGCACCTTCGTCCAGGCCTACGAAAGCCGGATCATCCCCGAGCGGACCCAGGAGTTCGCCATCAACGCCGCCAATTACCGCCACTGGGACGAGGCCGTGCGCCTCTATGTCGACGACTGCCTGGATGGCACCGAAGGCCCACGGGAGAAGGACTTCAACATGCGCTGGATCGCCTCGCTTGTCGCCGACTGCTATCGCATATTGATGCGCGGCGGCGTGTTTCTGTATCCCGGCGACCAACGCAGGGGTTACCGCCAGGGCCGGCTTCGGCTCGTCTATGAGGCCAATCCGATTGCCTATCTGGTCGAACAGGCGGCCGGTGCCGCGACCGATACGATTACCCGCATCCTCGAAATCGAACCCGAGAGCCTGCATCAGCGCAGCCCCGTGGTCTTCGGATCAGCGCGCGAAGTCGCGCGGATCGCCCGCTACCACACCGAACCCAGCGCTATCGGCGAGCGTGCGCCGCTATTCAGCCGCCGCGGACTTTTCAGGGCTTGAGCTGCAGCATGTCGGCAAAGCATCCCATCATCACCATCACCGGATCGTCGGGCGCGGGCACAACCTCGGTCAAGCGCATCTTCGAGCTGATCTTCCGGCGCGAGAACATCGAGGCCGCCTTCATCGAAGGCGACGCCTTTCATCGCTACGACCGCGCGGCGATGAAGGTGGAGGTCGCTGCCCAGGAAAAGGCCGGCAACCCGAACTTCACCCACTTCCATGCCGAGGCCAACGAGCTCGGGACCCTCGAGGGGGTTTTCGAGGAATATGGCCGCCGGGGGACCGGAAGGACCCGCACCTACGTCCATGACGAGGATGAGGAGAAGCTGTACGGCACACCGCCGGGCAATTTCACCGAATGGCGCGAATTCGCTCCGAGCGACCTGCTCTTCTACGAAGGCCTGCATGGCTGCGTCGTCACCGACAAGATCAACCTGGCCAGGCATGCGGACCTCAAGATCGGCGTGGTGCCGGTCATAAATCTCGAATGGATCCAGAAGATCCATCGCGACCGCGCAACGCGCGGCTATTCCACCGAGGCGGTGATGGACGTGATCCTGCGCCGCATGCCGGACTATGTCCGCTACATCGTCCCGCAATTCTCGCAGACCGCGATCAACTTCCAGCGCGTGCCGATCGTCGACACCTCCAACCCGTTCATCGCACGCTGGATTCCGACCCCAGACGAATCGATGCTGGTCATCCGCTTCGCCAATCCTCGCGGCATCGATTTCCCTTACCTGCTTTCAATGATCCACGACTCGTTCATGTCGCGGTCGAATTCCATAGTGGTGCCGGGCAACAAGCTCGACCTTGCCATGCAGCTGATCCTGACGCCGCTCATCCTGCAATTGATCGAACGCAAGAAACGTGTGTCGTGAGGAGGACGCTATGACAAGCCTGGCAGCATTGAAGTCCGTCGCCACCGCCGTCTCCGAGCGCGACATGGCAAATGCGATCCGCGCGCTGGCCATGGACAGCGTGCAGAAGGCCAACTCCGGACATCCGGGCATGCCGATGGGAATGGCCGATGTCGCGACGATATTGTTCAGCCGCTTCATCAACATCGACCCGACAGCGCCGGACTGGCCTGACCGCGACCGCTTCGTGCTTTCGGCCGGCCACGGCTCGATGCTGCAATATGCCCTGCACTACCTGCTCGGCTACGAAGACATGCCAATCGAGGAATTGCAGCGGTTCCGTCAGCTGGGCAGCCGTACCGCCGGCCATCCGGAGCATGGCCACGCGCTTGGCATCGAGACAACGACCGGTCCGCTCGGACAAGGCATTTCGACCGCTGTCGGCATGGCGCTGGCGGAACGCATGCTTGCTGCCCGCCACGGCGCCGATCTCGTCGACCATTATACCTACGTGATCGCCGGCGACGGCTGCCTGCAGGAAGGCATCAGCCACGAGGCGATCGATCTCGCAGGCCACCTGAAGCTCTCCCGCCTGATCGTCTTTTGGGACGACAACGCGATCTCCATCGACGGACCAACCTCGCTGTCGACATCGATGGATCAGCCGGCCCGGTTCAAAGCCGCCGGATGGCTTGTGCAGTCGGTGGACGGCCACGACATGGAGGCCGTCGCCGCGGCGATCGAGACCGCGCGGCAGTCGGATCGGCCATCTCTGATCGCCTGCCGCACGGTGATCGGCAAGGGCGCGCCCAATCTGGGCGGCTCGGAAAAGACGCATGGCGCGCCGCTGGGCGATGCGGAGATTGCCGCGACGCGCGAAAACATCGGCTGGGCCTACGCACCGTTCGAGGTGCCGGACGATATCCTGTCCGCATGGCGCGAGATTGCCGAGCGCGGGCAAGCGGCGCGGCGCGCCTGGGAGCAGCGGCTTGCCGCCTCGCCGCAGCGGCAGGCCTTCGAGCGCGCGATCGCCGGCAAATTGCCCGACGCGGTGTTCGAGGCCCTTGGCGCCTTCCGCATGGAGCATGTCGAGAAGGCGACCAAGGTTGCAACGCGCAAGGCCTCCGAGATGGCGCTGGCCGCGATCAACGGCGCAACCGAGCTGACGGTCGGCGGCTCCGCCGATCTGACGCATTCCAATCTGACGATCACCAAGGACATGGATCGCATAGTGCCGGGCAGTTATGCCGGCCGCTACATTCACTACGGCATTCGCGAGCACGGCATGGCTGCCGCCATGAACGGCATCGCGCTGCATGGCGGATTCGTGCCCTACGGCGGCACCTTTCTGTGCTTCGCCGACTATGCTCGCGGCGCGATGCGGCTCTCGGCGCTCATGGGCCAGCGCGTCATCTATGTGATGACGCATGATTCCATCGGTCTCGGCGAGGACGGTCCGACCCATCAGCCGATCGAGCATCTGGCGATGCTGCGGGCGACACCCAACCTAAACGTCTTTCGCCCGGCCGACATCATCGAAACGGCGGAATGCTGGGAGCTGGCGCTGAAGAGCGAGACGCGGCCGAGCGTGCTTGTGCTCTCGCGCCAGAACCTGCCGATGCTGCGCCAGGCACACGGCCAGGAGAACCTGTCCAGCCGTGGCGCTTACGTCTTGCGCGAGCCATCCGCGCACCGCGCCGTGACGCTGATCGCGACAGGCTCAGAGGTCGAGATCGCCGTTGCCGCTGCCGAACGGTTGGAGACCGAACACGGCACCGCCGCCGCGGTCGTCTCGATGCCGTGCTGGGAACTGTTCGAGAAACAGGATGCCGACTACCGGAGGTCCATCCTCGGTTCGGCGCCGCGCATCGCCGTTGAGGCGGCCGTCCGTCTCGGCTGGGATCGCTGGATCGGCGACACGGGCGCTTTTGTCGGCATGACCGGCTTCGGCGCCAGTGCTCCCGCCTCGGACCTCTACCGGCATTTCGACGTCACGCCCGAAGCCGTCGCAGCAGCGGCGCTGAGGCTCATCATCTAGGAGGACGGACAATGGCCCGCATCACCCTTCGCCAGCTTCTCGACCATGCCGCCGAGCACGGTTACGGCGTGCCGGCATTCAACATCAACAACATGGAACAGGGCCTCGCCATCATGGAGGCGGCCAGGGCCTGCGATGCGCCGGTGATCATCCAGGCCTCGCGCGGCGCCCGCTCCTATGCCAACGACATCATGCTGGCCAAGATGATGGAGGCGCTGACCGAGATCCATCCAACCATTCCGCTGTGCATCCATCAGGATCACGGCAACAACGAAGCCACCTGTCTTTCGGCGATCCGCCACGGCTTCACCTCGGTGATGATGGATGGGTCGTTGATGGCAGACGCCAAGACCGCGGCGAGCTACGACTACAACGTCGCCATCACCGAACGCGTCGCGCGCATGGCGCATTGGGTCGGCGCTTCCGTCGAAGGCGAGCTCGGCGTGCTCGGCTCGCTGGAAACCGGCCAGGGCGAGGCCGAGGACGGTCATGGCGCCGAAGGCGCGCTCGCCCACGACCAGCTCTTGACCGATCCCGATCAGGCGGTCGACTTCGTGACCGCCACCCGCGTCGATGCGCTGGCGATCGCCTGCGGCACCTCACACGGTGCCTACAAGTTCACGCGCAAGCCGGACGGCGACATCCTGGCCATGCAGGTGATCGAGGCGATCCATGAAAAGCTGCCGAACACGCATCTGGTCATGCACGGTTCGTCCTCCGTGCCGCAGGAACTGCAGGACATCATCAACAAATATGGCGGCGAGATGCCCCAGACCTTCGGCGTTCCGGTCGAGGAGATCGAGCGCGGCATCCGCCACGGCGTGCGCAAGGTCAACATCGACACCGACTGCCGCATGGCCATGGCCGGCCAGTTCCGCCGCGTCGCGACGCAGGGCCCGCGCGAATTCGATCCGCGCAAATTCCTCAAGCCCGCCATGGACGCCTTGCGCGACCTTTGCCGCGATCGCTTCGAACGCTTCGGCACCGCCGGCAACGCCTCGAAGATCAAGGTCATCGCCATGGACGAGATGGCGAAACGCTACGCCGCGGGAAAACTCGACCCGCAAATCGCAACCGCGAAAGCCGCCTGAGCGGCGGTCCGCCAACAAGGAAAGGACCGGCACTATGCCCAACAAATCCGAAACCGTGACCGGCAAGGACCGCTACAAGTCCGGTGTCATGGAATACAAGAAGATGGGCTATTGGGAGCCCGACTACGAGCCGAAGGACACCGACATAATCGCGGTGTTCAGGATCACGCCGCAGGACGGTGTCGACCCGATTGAGGCCGCCGCGGCCGTCGCCGGCGAATCCTCGACCGCAACCTGGACGGTGGTCTGGACCGACCGGCTGACGGCAACCGAAAAATACCGCGCCAAGGCCTATAGGGTCGATCCGGTGCCGAACGCGCCCGGCCAGTATTTCGCCTATATCGCCTATGACCTCGACCTATTCGAGCCGGGTTCGATCGCCAATCTTTCGGCGTCGATCATCGGCAACGTCTTCGGCTTCAAGCCGCTGAAGGCGTTGCGGTTGGAAGACATGCGTTTTCCGGTCGCCTATGTGAAGACCTTCCAGGGTCCGGCGACCGGCATCGTCGTCGAGCGCGAGCGCCTCGACAAATTCGGCCGCCCGCTGCTCGGCGCCACCGTCAAGCCGAAGCTCGGCCTTTCGGGCCGCAATTACGGCCGTGTCGTCTATGAGGCGCTGAAAGGCGGGCTCGATTTCACCAAGGATGACGAGAACATCAACTCGCAGCCCTTCATGCATTGGCGCGAGCGGTTTCTCTACTGCATGGAGGCGGTCAACAAGGCGCAGGCCGAGACGGGCGAGATCAAGGGGACCTATCTCAACGTCACCGCGGCCACCATGGAAGACATGTACGAACGGGCCGACTTCGCCAAGGAACTCGGCTCCAACATCGTCATGATCGACCTCGTGATCGGCTACACGGCAATCCAGTCGATGGCGAAGTGGGCGCGCAGGAACGACATGATCCTGCACCTCCATCGCGCCGGCCATTCGACCTACACGCGTCAGAAGAGCCACGGCGTGTCGTTCCGCGTCATCGCCAAATGGATGCGGCTTGCAGGCGTCGATCACATCCATGCCGGCACCGTGGTCGGCAAGCTGGAAGGCGATCCTGCGACGACAAAGGGTTACTACGACATCTGCCGCGAGAACCATAACCCGACGAAGCTGGAGAACGGCATCTTCTTCGACCAGCACTGGGCATCGCTCAACAAGCTGATGCCGGTGGCATCGGGCGGCATCCATGCCGGCCAGATGCATCAGCTCATCGACCTGCTCGGCGAAGATGTCGTGCTCCAGTTCGGCGGCGGCACCATCGGCCATCCGATGGGCATCGCTGCCGGCGCCACGGCCAATCGCGTTGCCCTCGAATGCATGATCCTCGCCCGCAACGAGGGCCGCGACTATGTGCGGGAAGGACCGCAGATCCTCGAGAACGCGGCCAGGAACTGTCTGCCGCTGAAACAGGCGCTCGAGACCTGGAAGGATGTGACCTTCAACTATGCCTCGACCGACACGCCGGACTTCGTTCCGGTGGCAACGGCCGCCGAATAAGGAGACAGACGATGCGTATCACCCAAGGGGCGTTTTCCTTCCTGCCCGACCTGACCGACGACCAGATCCGCGCGCAGGTGCAGTATTGCATCGACAACAAATGGGCTGTCAGCCTCGAGGTCACCGACGACCCTCACCCGCGCAACGTCTATTGGGAGATGTGGGGTCACCCGATGTTCGACAATCCCGACGCGGCGGCGCTGATGATGGAGCTGAACGCATGCCGTAAGCTCTATGGCGACCGCTATATCCGCGCCGTCGCCTTCGATTCCTCGCATGGCTGGGAATCGGTGAGGCTCTCCTTCATCGTCAACCGCCCGGCCGAGGAACCCGGCTATCGGCTCGAGCGGCAGGAGGCCGCGGGTCGCACGATCCGTTACACCACCAAGCCCTACGCCGCCGACAAGCCGGCCGGAACGAGGTACGGCTGATCGTCGGACAGGAGAAAAATGCCATGTCGGCGCCAGCCTTTGCCGAAACGGATGTGCCTCAAGGTGCCGTCCCGACGGCGATCGATCTGCGTGAGGAATTCGAAACTTCCGGCGTCAAGAACGTCCTGGCCGAGCTCGACCGCGAGCTGATCGGGCTCGCCCCGGTCAAAAGACGCATCCGCGAGACGGCGGCGCTCCTGCTGGTCGAGCGGGCACGCCGCCGCATGGGCCTCGCCCATGAGACGCCGACGCTGCATATGAGCTTCACCGGCAATCCCGGCACCGGCAAGACGACCGTCGCGCTGCGCATGGCCGACCTGCTGCATCGGCTGGGCTATATCCGCAAAGGTCATCTGGTTTCGGTGACCCGTGACGACCTGGTCGGCCAGTATATCGGCCACACCGCGCCCAAGACCAAGGAGATCCTGAAGAAGGCGATGGGCGGCGTGCTGTTCATCGACGAGGCCTACTATCTCTATCGCCCCGAGAACGAGCGCGACTACGGCCAGGAGGCGATCGAGATCCTGCTACAGGTAATGGAGAACCAGCGCGACGACCTGGTGGTGATCCTTGCCGGCTACGCGCAGCGCATGGATCGCTTCTTCGACAGCAATCCGGGATTCCGCTCGCGCATAGCCCACCACATCGACTTTCCCGACTATTCCAACGACGAGCTTCTCAGGATCGCGGAACAAATGCTCGACCAGCAAAATTACCTGTTCGACACGAAGGCAACCGCAGCAATGGCCGACTACATCGCACGCCGCCGCGCGCAGCCGCATTTCGCCAATGCCCGCTCGATCCGCAACGCACTTGACCGGGCACGGCTGCGGCAGGCCAACCGCCTGTTCGAGAGCATCAAGGGGCCGCTCGACGCAAAGGCGCTGTCGACGATCTCTGCCGAGGACATCACCGCCAGCCGGGTCTTCGCGCTAAATCCAGGCGAAGGAGAAAGCAAATGACCGGGAAGACCATCATCGCCCCTTCCGTTCTGTCGTCCGATTTCTCGCGGCTCGGCGACGAGGTCGAAGCGGTCGCGCGGGCAGGCGCCGATTGGATTCACCTCGACGTGATGGACGGACATTTCGTGCCCAACATCACCTTCGGCCCGCCGGTGATCAAGGCAATTCGCGATCGAACGGACAAGGTCTTCGACTGTCATCTGATGATCGCGCCGGCCGATCCCTATATCGCGGCTTTCGCCGACGCAGGTTGCGACATCATCACGGTGCATGCCGAGGCCGGACCGCATCTAGACCGTTCGCTGCAGGCGATCAGGAGCCTCGGCAAGAAGGCCGGCGTGTCGCTCAATCCGTCGACGCCGGAAAGCGTCATCGAATATGTTCTCGACCGGCTCGATCTTGTGCTTTTGATGACGGTCAATCCGGGTTTCGGCGGCCAAGCCTTCATTTCGGCGGTCATCGACAAGGTCAGGCGTGTCAAAGCGCTGATCGGCCAACGTCCGATCGACATCGAGATCGACGGTGGCGTCACGCCCGACACTGCTCCCCTGGTCACCGCGGCCGGCGCCAATGTGCTCGTCGCCGGCTCCGCCGTCTTCAAGGGTGGCACCGAGGCGGCCTATCGCGCCAATATCGGCGCGATCAGACAGGCCGCCGACGGAGCGATCCGGCGAGCCGCGTGACCTGCTTGGTCGGAGGATGACATGGCGGCAATCCCACCTGTCTGCGATTTCGGCTGGCAAGCCGTCGATGCCGTTTTGCCCGGCGTCGACGGCAAATCGCATTCGATCTTCGGCCAAGCCGGTCCCAACGGGCTGGTCGTTGCTTTCATCTGCAATCACTGCCCCTATGTGAAGGCGGTGATTTCACGCATCGTGCGCGACGCCAACGACCTCAAGGCCGAAGGGGTGGGCTTCGTCGCGATCAACTCCAATGATGCCGACGCCTACCCGGATGATTCCTTCGACGCCATGAAACTCTTCGCCAGGGCGAACGCCTTCACCTTCCCGTATCTCCACGACGAGTCGCAGGCGGTGGCGCGCGCCTATGGAGCCGTGTGCACCCCGGATTTCTTCGGCCTCAACAGCGAGTTGACGCTGCAATATCGTGGCCGGCTGGACGCATCGCGACGAGACGCCGGACCGCCCGGGCTGAGGCGCGATCTGTTCGAGGCGATGAAGCAGGTTGCCCGAACCGGTGACGGACCGCTTGACCAGATCGCTTCGATCGGCTGCTCGATCAAATGGAAGGAGGCTGCATGAACGTCGGCGCAAGCAGGCCATTTCGGTCACAGAGGGCGATCCTGTTCGATCTCGACGGCACACTGATCGATTCGGCATCCGACATAGCGGCGGCCGTGAACGAGCTGCTGGCCGGCCGCGACCTGCCGCCGCTGCGCGTGGATCAGGTCAAGGCAATGATCGGTGGCGGCGTCAAGAAGCTGGTCGAGCGGGCTTTCGCGGCGTCCGGAGTCCCGCTTCTCGCCGGCGCGCTCGAAGAGGCCAACCGTGCCATGGCGCCGATCTACCGCAGACATCTGACTGGCCTGACGAGGCTGATGCCCGGTGTCAGGGAGGCACTCACCCACTTCCACCTGAACGGCCTAGCCATGGGCGTCGTCACCAACAAGCCGCAATTGGCGACCCGCGAAATCCTGCTGCATTTCCACTTGACGGAATATCTCGGCGCGATCGTCGGCGGAGATGCGGTGACACACCTGAAACCGTCGCCAGAGGCCTGCTGCTGGCGCTCGACCAGCTTGGCGTGGAACCCACCGACACGCTGATGGTGGGAGACAGCAGCAGCGACGTCGGCGCCGCGCGCGCCGCCGGCATGCCCGTCATTCTGCTGCGCGGCGGCTACACCCAGGTCCCCGTCGAAGAGCTCGGCGCAGACCTTGTCTGCGACCGCCTGCTCGATCTGCCTTCCGCGATGCAGAGGCTGAGTGCCGCCGCCTAACGGGCAGCGGCAATTACGCAAATCGACGTCCGGCGAAGCAGTTACTTCGAGAATTGCCGTTATTTCGAGAATTGCTTGAGATAGGCAATGACGTTGGCCACGTCCTTGTCGTCCTTAAGGCCGGCAAACGCCATCTTGGTGCCTTTCACCATGGCCTTTGGATCGTGGAGATAGGTCGTCAGCGTTGCTTCGTCCCATTTGACGCCGGACTTTCCGGCCGCAACCATGGCTTGGGAATAACTGAATCCGGGATGCGTGCCGGCCGTGCGGCCGATGACGCCGTTCAACGACGGACCGACTTTGTTCTGGTCCTTGTCCGCGACGTGGCAGACCTTGCATTTGGTGAAGACCTTCTCACCTGCCGCAGCATCCTGCGCATGAGATTGGTTCGTGATGAAAGTCACCAAGGATACGGCGGCGAAAAATGCGATAGCGCGCATGGCATTCCCTCGTTGATCGTCAACATGCCCCGGTTGATTTGCATGCCATTGCTTTGATGAAGTCAACCATACGAAAGTCCAGAGCACTCCGGCCGCCTTGTCCTTTCGCCTTTGTTGACGGCCTTAGGGCGAACGCGTAGCCTCAGGTCATTCTGGATTCCCATGGGCACCTCGGGAACCCAGCAGGCCGATTGTCCAGGCTGAGATTTACCCAGCCAGTGGGGCGGGCAGGATTTTCGCCAGAGCAGGCGTTTTGCACGCAAGAGGTGCCGAATGAATATGGTCGACCTCATATTGACGGTTTGCCTGAGCGCCAATCCTGGCGATTGCCGAGACGAGCATCTCTATTTCGAGAGCCGTGGCTCTCTGTTCCAATGCATGATGCTGGCGCCTAGCGAAATCGCGAAATGGTCGCAGGAACACCCGACCTTGAAGGTCAGGCGCTGGAAATGCGCTTTCCCGACGAAGGACCAAGCGATCTGACCGAGGCCCCTGGTTTGTTGCAGTCCCGGGAGGGAACTTCATGATTTCGCGGCGGGAAACGCTCCGTTTGGCGGCCCTTGGAACGGCCGCGATTCTTGGCTCACACCCCATTGCCGCCTCCGCCGCATCCAAGGTTCGTATTGGCGTGCTGAAGTTCGGCACGGTGAGCTGGGAGCTTGATACGCTGAAGCAACACAAGTTCGACGCGGCGAACGGGATCGAGCTGGACGTTGTCTATTTCGCCGGTGAGGATGCGACCAATGTCGCGATGCTGGCCGGCGCGATCGATATCATCGTGACCGATTGGCTGTGGGTCTCGCGCCAGCGCTCGGACGGGGGCGATGTCACATTGGCCCCCTATTCGACGGCCGTCGGGGCGATCATGGTGAAGCAGACTTCGCCGATCCGCACGATCACCGACCTCAAGGGAAAGAAGATCGGCGTCGCCGGCGGGGCTCTCGATAAAAGCTGGCTGCTGATCCAGGCGCTGGCCAGACGCGATCACGGCCTCGACCTGCCGGCGATCAGCGATGTCGTCTTTGGCGCGCCGCCGCTGATTTCGGAAAAGGCGATCCAGGGCGAACTCGATGCGGTCCTCAATTTCTGGCACTTTTGCGCCCGGCTCGAGGCTAGCGGCTTTCGTCGGCTGATTGGCGCCGACGATGCGCAGAAGGCGCTCGGAGCTTCGGGCCCTGTATCCGCGCTCGGCTATGTGTTCCACGACAAATGGGCGAGCGAAAATCCGGATGCCATCCGCGGCTTTCTCAAGGCTTCCGCGCAGGCCAAGGAGCTGCTGGCGAGATCCGACGACGAGTGGCTGCGCCTTGCGCCGATTGTCCGTGCGCAAGGCGGGGAACTGGTAAAGCTGCGCGACCGCTATCGCGAGGGTATCCCCAAGCGGCCAATCGCCGAGGAAGCGGCCGATGCGGGCAAGCTCTACCGCGTGCTGGCCGGGATCGGCGGCGAAAAGCTGGTCGGCGGCGCGCCGGAAATGGCCCCCGGCACGTTCTGGCAGGGGTCCGTGGAATGACGGCAGGGGATCCTGACGATCGCGCGCCTGGCGCCACGGCCGATACGTCCAGCCGACCCGGTCATGCAGCGGCGCTGATGCCGGCGATGACTGTAACAATTTCTCTGCTCGGACTTTGCCTGCTGTGGAGCCTGGCGGCGAATGCCTGGCGGAGCCGGGCCTTTCCGGGGCCGGGAGAGGTCTGGCAGGTGTTGCTCCGGGAGGCGGCGAGCGGCGATCTTTTCTACCATCTCGGCGCCACGTTGGGCCGGGTTGCCGCGGCATACGTCGTCGCGATGATTGTCGGCTCGGTGATCGGCATTCTCCTCGGCAGCTATCGCGGCGCGGATCGGTTTTTCAGTCCGTGGGTAGTCCTGTTCCTCAACATCCCCGCGCTGGTTGTCATCGTGCTTGCCTACATCTGGTTCGGCCTCACCGAGGTGGCGGCGATAGGCGCGGTTGCCGTCAACAAGATCCCGAACGTTGTGGTGACCATGCGCGAAGGGACCAGGGCGCTCGATCCCAGCTACGCCGACATGGCAGCCGTCTACCGCTTCGGTCCGCTCGACCGCGTTCGCCATATCCTGCTGCCGCAACTGCAGCCCTATCTGGCCGCGACCTCGCGATCGGGCATCGCGCTCATCTGGAAGATCGTCCTGGTGGTCGAGCTGCTCGGCCGCTCCAATGGCGTCGGCTTCCAGATCCATCTCTATTTCCAGCTCTTCGACGTCGCCGCGATTCTTGCCTACACGCTGGCATTCGTGGCGGTGATGCTTGTCATCGAACTTCTTCTGGTGCAGCCCGTTGAACGACATGCAACCCGTTGGCGCCGTCGCCCCGCTTAGGGTCGACATCGTCGAGAAGACCTTCAGGTCCGCGCAAGGCGTCTCGGTTACGGCGCTCAAGAACCTTTCCTTCGAGGTGCGGCAAGGCGAATTCGCTTGCCTGCTCGGACCATCGGGCTGCGGCAAGACCACGACGCTGCGTATTCTGCTTGGGCTCGACCGGCAGTTCTCCGGCTCTTTCCAACTGCCTGAAGGCGGCTCGAACCGCATAGCCGCCGTGTTCCAGGAACCCACCCTGCTGCCGTGGCGGACGGTAGAGCAGAATGTCAGGCTGGCACTGCCAAAAGGCCTGCGGGCGAAAAATCTCGATGGGCTGTTCGACACCCTCGGCCTCGCCGGCATGCGCTCGCTCTATCCGGCCGAACTTTCGCTCGGTCTTGCGCGTCGGGCAGCACTTGCGAGGGCCTTCGCGACCGAGCCGGCGATGCTTTTCCTGGACGAGCCCTTCGTCTCGCTCGATGGGCGGACCGCTGAGCAGCTCCGGCACCTGCTTCTGACCGTCTGGTCGGCGAGACCAACGACCGCCCTGATGGTAACGCACAACCTGACCGAGGCCCTGATGCTGTCGGATCGCATCATCGTGCTCTCGCCACGACCAGCCCATGTGCTCGGCATTTTCGACGTAAGGCTGCCTCGGCAGCACCGCAGCCCAGAGGCGACGAGCGACCTTTTGCTGTCGTTCCATCAGCAGTTTCCAGGCGTGACCTGATCGCCCCGCAGTGGGCGGAATGCCCTTGAAGGCTGGCTAAAGCACGTTGCGATTAATCGGCCTCATATCCGGCAGCTTTGAAGAAGTTTCGGCATTCCGTCGGCTCGAACAGGTGGCAGATGTCGCCGAGCGCTTCGCAAAGTGTGTCGAAGGTTCTGGCCGCCTTCTTTCGCAGCCGCGCCTTGAGTTTTGAATAGGCCATCTCGATCGGATTGAGGTCGGGCGAGTATGGCGGCAGGAACAGGAGCCAGGCGCCTTTTTGGCGGACCAGCTGGGCTGCGCGCTCGGTCTTGTGGAATCCGACATTGTCGAGGATGACGACATCGCCGGGCGACAGCTGGGGAGCAAGCTGCGTTTCGACATAGCCCTCGAAGATGGTGGCATTCATCGGCGCGTTGACGATCCAGGGAGCGACAAGACCGTGGCATCGCAGTCCGGCGATGAAGGTCTGCGTCCGCCATTTGCCGAATGGCGCATGCGTCCTGAAGCGCTTGCCCTTCGGCGCCCAGCCGGTGCGTTTGGTCAGCTTGGTGTTGGTCGACGTCTCATCGATGAAGATCAGCCGCGTCAAAGCCTTGTTGAAGAAGCGCTTTCGCCCCGCCCGATCCACAACTCACGCGCCTGGCGCACGTCAGCCCGCTGCTGCTCGCTGGCCTGCAGAGTTTTTTTATGACTGAGCCCTAGGCGATTAAGCAGACGCCCAACATTGGAGCGGTGCACGCTCACCCCGCGCCCCTCCAGTTCGACGCAAAGCTCATCTAGCGTCAGTTCGCCGACCTCAGCCAGCCGTAAGCGAACAAACTCAGCATGCGGCTCAAGCTTCCCGCCTCCCACATGGCCCTGCCGGCGCGCTTCAAGCGAACCAGTCTGCCGGCGCAGCTTGATCAGATTGTTCACAAAACGAGGCGAAACGCGGAAATGGCGCGCAGCCTCGCGGTGACCATGTCCCTCATCGACATACGCAACAACACGCCGACGCAACTCAAGCGGTAGCGGCTTGCCCATCGCGGTTTCCTTTCAACCGCAATGAATCACGAACTCGCAGCAAGGGGAATCTGGAGGCTTCTGTGAGGTCCGTCGGCGCGACGGAGCGGCCGGGCTGGTTGTCGGACCTCATTGCAAGCCGGATTGAACGGAGCCGCGGGCAGGACTGGCACTATGGGGATTGTGGCCTGGCGCGGCGTTGGGGATCAACTTCGCCCGGCGGATGGAGGGCGTGTGTGATGCGGCGGCGGCGAAGGATGCCATGGTCGAAGACTGAACCTTGAATGCGCGTACCGTCGGACAGGCTGTTGTGCCTTCTATCGCCCTGCTGGCTGCTTCCAGCCTTGTGCGGCGGGTCGCGGATTGGCGTGCCGGCGCGCATGGCGTCGGATGGGTCCATTGGTGATGTGGACGCGCCCGGCATGATCATGAGGTATCGTTCCAGAAGGAGCTCGGCGGCGCTTGTCCGCATCGCCAGATGGCGAGCGTGGTCATCGTTGCTCCGCAGCATGGGCAGCGATGCGTTGCCGCAAGGCGCTCGGCGGTGGCAGCGGCGCTTTTGGCCTCTGGCTCGATATCGTCTTGCTGCGGACTGGCCAGCAGTCGGCGGCACAGGTCGAGCCTGGCGGCGCGATGGCCGTTGGCAAGAAAGCCGTAATGGCGGATGCGGTGGAAGCCGTCGGGCAGCGTGTGCAGGAGGAAGCGGCGGATGAACTCGTGCGCGTCGATCGTCATGACCTTCGTCCTGCCGCCATGACGATAATCCCGCCAGCGGAACGCGACGCGATCGTCGTCCATGCCGACCAACCGGGAATTGGCGACAGCGACACGATGGGTGTAGCGGCCGAGATAGGAAAGCACCTGTTCCGGTCCACCGAAGGGCGGCTTGGCATAGACCACCCAGTCAAGGCGGCGCGCCTTGGCCAACAAGCCGGTGAAGGCGGCTGGCTCGGTCAAGCCGGCGAGATCGCCGAAGAACTTGAGGCTGTGCGCGTCGAAGGCCGCTCGCAGCTCCTCCAGAAAGCGGCGTCGAAACAGGCGCGACAGCACGCGCACGGGCAAAAAGAAGCCCGGCCTGCACGAGATCCAGCGTGTGCCGTCAGGCGAGACGCCACCGCCCGGCACGATGCAATGCAGGTGGGGATGGTATGTGAGCGTTTGGCCCCAGCTGTGCAGCACCGCGATGAGGCCGATCTCGGCGCCCAGATGCCTGCGATCGGCGGCGATAGTGCGCAGTGTCTCGGCCGCCACCTTGAACAGGATCGTGTAGAGCGCCGTCTTGTTCTGGAAGGCGATCGCGGCGATCTCGGCCGGCAGCGTGAACACCACGTGGAAGTAAGCGACCGGCAGAAGCTCGGCTTGCCGCGCGGCGAGCCATTGCCGGCAAGCCTGCCCCTGACATTTGGGGCAATGCCGGTTGCGGCAGGAGTTGTAGGCCACGCGGATCGCCCCGCAGGATCGGCAGCCCTCGACATGGCCGCCGAGTTCGGCCGTCCGGCAGAACTCGATCGCGCTCATCACACGCCGCTCGACGCGCCCGAGATGGCCGTCATGGGCCTGTCGATACGCCTCGCCATGGCGGCGGAAGATATCCGCCACCTCCAGTCTCGCCGGCATGGGCGGGACCGGATCAGCCCGGCGGCACGACCTCGACGTTCAGCCGGTCGAGCGGGCTCGTCGTGCGCCGGATTAGGCCGTTCGAGACCCTGGTGTAGCGCGCCGTGCTCGACAGGTTGTTGTGGCCGAGCAGAACCTGGATGATGCGGATGTCGGTGCCGTTCTCCAGAAGATGCGTGGCGAAGGAATGCCTGAGCGTGTGGACCGTCACGCGCTTGTCGATGCCGGCGGCCGCACGCGCCGAACGACAGGCCGAATACAACACCTGCACATCGATAGGGCGATCGGCGCCGCGGCCGGGAAACAGCCAGTCCCGCGGCTTCGCCAGCCGCCAGTAGACCCGCAGGATACGCAGAAGCTGCGCCGACAGCATCACGGTGCGGTCCTTGCCGCCCTTGCCGTGCTCGACCCGGATCACGCCGCGACCGCTGTCGATGTCACCGACCTTCAACCCGACGGTCTCCGAGGCGCGAAGGCCAGCAGCGTAGGCTGTCGTCAGGGCCGTGCGAGTCTTCAGGCTCGGCACCGCTTCCAGGAACCTGACCACCTCGTCGGCGCTCAACACCACCGGCAGCGTGCGTGGCGAGCGGGCATAGACGATCCGCTCCGGGATCTCGGCATGGCCCAACGTCACGCCGTAGAAGAACCGCAGCGCACACACCGTCTGGTTCAGCGCCGGCCACGAAATCCCCGTTGAGACCAGATGCACCTGGAAGGCGCGCACGTCCTCAAGGCCAAGCCGGTCAGGGGAGCGGCCAAAGTAGCGCGAAAACTTCGCCACCGCATGCACGTAGGATCGCTGAGTGGCCGGCGACAGATTGCGGATCGTCATATCCTCGATCATGCGCCGGCGAAGAGGGCTCAACTCGACCATCTCATTGCTCCTGTTCTCGAGATTGCGCTTCAACAGCCGCAATCCTTCAAAACAGAAGCGTCACCCGCAAACCGATCCGCCAAATGCCGCGTCAGCGGCTTCGTTCAATCCTGAATCCTTTAAAACGCGACACGCTTTAAAATGGCGGACATGGTTTTCCGTCCGGAATTGTGCCCGTGAAACGGTGAACCGCTCTAGAAGCAGCGAACGTCGGCTTCCGCTTGAGCGCGCTTCAACTCCGTTCGCGCGGCTTTCGCCGGCGCGCTTTCGCGAAACAGGCCTGCATTTTCGCCCGTCGTCAGAGACATGCTCTTGAAGGTCTCGGCCCTCTCATAATGGTCGTAAGGAAGGATCGAGGCGATGACATCGATTGAGCAGGAACAACTCTCCAACGCCTGACGCGTCTGGCCATTCGTCTGCATGCAGCCGAGCACATAGTCTACGACCGTCGCCGTCGGGTAGTCTCCCGCAACGCCGGCCGGATTTGCAAGGACCGGTGTCGGTGCAAGGAGGAGCGGCAGGATCGAAAATCCAACATATCTGATCATGAGAATTCCTCCTGTTGCCGGGGCGCGGTGCATCGAGACTGCATCACCGCGCCAGTTGGCGACATGCTGAAAGCCCGGTCAACCTCTCATCGCCTCCATATAGGACCAAAGGAGGATTGCCCGGCCCATCGCCAACTGCGTTTCGGGGCATCTTCATGACCCGTCCCGCATCCATCTTCCTAGGTTCTTTCCACACCTCGCTCACTACCGACAGCCAATAAGGGTCATCGCCAACACGGTCGCTAAAATATGTCGAAATAAATCCAATTTCTATCACATGGATAATACATCGAAGTATGATCCCTAAATTTTTATTCTCCGATCGCCACCATTCTACGGCCTGGGGTCGTGAAAAGTTTCTATTATTCTTCTATATATTGCGACGCAACAAAAAATATTGCAGTGCAAAATTTCCAGAAGGGTTTTTCCTTGCCTGACATTTTGCAATGACATAGCCTTACATCGTTTCCGGCTTCAAGGACGCCGCTGTAATTCGGGAGCGGCGGCAGTCTTTCGTAGGCCAATTGGGTGGGTACAGGGCTAGGCTAGATAGGTAGAGGTCAGAAATGTTCCTCTGCTGAACTGGTTTAGGTCGTGACACGCTGCCGGAAATACTTCCCTAAATGAATCGCTTGAACAAGCTCTTGCGAGCTTGAAGTTCGATTTCTTGTTGTCAACCTGGGAGGATTTTAATGCGCGCACTTACGCAAGCTACCTACATCGCAACGACCTCTGCGCTACTGTCGTTCGGCGCGCTCTATACAGCGTCAGCCAACGAAGAACTCGCGAAAATGGCCGAAAACCCGAAAGACTGGGTGATGCAGACCGGCGATTACGCCAACACCCGATATTCCAAGCTCAAGCAGATCACCAAGGAAAACGTGAAGAACCTGCAGGTCAAATGGACCTTCTCGACTGGCGTGCTGCGCGGCCATGAGGGCGGACCATTGATCATCGGCGACGTGATGTATGTTCACGCACCGTTCCCGAACACCGTCTATGCTCTCGATCTCAACAAGGACGGAAAGATCCTCTGGAAGTACGAGCCCAAGCAGGACACGAACGTCATTCCGATCATGTGCTGCGATACGGTCAATCGCGGCGTCGCCTACGGAGACGGCAAGATCATTCTCAACCAGGCCGACACCACCGTCGTTGCGCTCGACGCCAAGACCGGCAAAGTCGTGTGGTCGGTCAAGAACGGCGAAAACACCGACGGCGGAAAGGGTGAATCCGGCACGTCGGCGCCCGTGGTCGTCAAGGACAAGGTTCTCGTCGGTGTCTCCGGCGCGGAATTCGGCGTCCGCGGCTGGTTGGCCGCCTACAATCTGAAGGATGGCAAGCTCGCCTGGAAGGCTTATTCGGAAGGTCCGGATGCAGACACCCTGCTCGACCCCGAGAAGACCACACAGCTTGGCAAGCCGGTCGGAAAGGACTCCGGCACGAATACTTGGGAGGGCGAACAGTGGAAGACGGGAGGCGGCACGACATGGGGATGGTATTCCTATGATCCCAAGCTCAACCTCGTCTACTACGGCACCGGCAATCCCTCGACCTGGAACCCGGTTCAGCGCCCCGGAGACAATCGCTGGTCGATGACCATCTTCGCCCGCGATGCCGATACCGGCATGGCCAAATGGGTCTACCAGATGACCCCACATGACGAATGGGACTATGACGGTATCAACGAGATGATCCTGGTCGACGGCATGGAGGTCAAAGGCAAAAAGCATGATGTGCTGGTGCATTTCGACCGCAACGGTTTCGCCTACACCATGGATCGCGCCACCGGCGACCTTCTCGTTGCCAAGAAGTACGATCCGGCGGTGAACTGGGCGACTGAGGTCAACATGGACCCCAAGAGCAAGGAATACGGCCGTCCGCAGGTCGTGGCGAAATATTCGACCCAGCAGAACGGTGAAGACACCAACTCGACGGGTATCTGCCCGGCAGCGCTTGGAACCAAGGACCAGCAGCCGGCCGCCTACTCGCCGAAGACCGGGCTGTTCTATGTGCCGACCAACCATGTGTGCATGGACTATGAGCCATATAAGGTGAGCTACACGGCCGGCCAGCCTTATGTGGGCGCCACGGTGTCGATGTATCCTGCGCCTGGCGGTGACGGCAATATGGGCAACTTCATTGCCTGGGATGCTGCCAAGGGCGAGATCGTGTGGTCAAAGCCCGAGCAGTTCTCGGTGTGGTCGGGCGCGCTGGCGACCGCTGGCGACGTCATCTTCTACGGAACGCTTGAAGGCTACATCAAGGCGGTCGATGAGAAGGGCAAGGAACTCTATAAGTTCAAGACCCCGTCCGGCATCATCGGCAACGTCACGCCTTTCGAGCATGACGGCAAGCAGTACATCGCCGTTCTGTCCGGCGTCGGCGGATGGGCCGGCATCGGCCTCGCCGGCGGGCTGCTGTCACCCGATAACGCCGCTGCCTGGCATGGCGCCGTCGATCAGGGCCGCGCTCAAGGCGATCAGGCCGCGGTCGTTGGAACTGCCGGTCTCGGAGCAGTCGGTGGCTACGCGGCACTTGCCGACTACACGACGCTGGGCGGCCAGCTGACCGTCTTCGGTCTTCCGGACTGATATCCGGAACGGCCTTAGAGACCGAAGGCCTGAAAATACGAGAGCCCGGATCATCCGGAGATTTCCGGGCTCTCGATTTGCCGCGCATCCCAAAACATCGATCAATGCCGCGGCGCGACAACCCTTTGTCCTTGGCAAAAGAAGGAAGCGTCTGAATGTTTGTTCGCATTGCAATTTCCGTTCTCGCCCTGCTCTTCTGCCTCTGGCCGGCTCAAGTCTGGCGCGGGCCGAGGACAGCGCCGAAAAAGCCAAGGTGGTGAAGGATGAGGGCGGCAAGTATTTGGACGCGGATGGAAATCCAACCTACAAGATCGAGAACGGAACCGTGGATTGGTATACGTTCAGCGGTTATCGCCGCTATCATTCGGACTGCCATGTCTGTCATGGACAGGACGGAACGGGTTCGAGCTACGCGCCGGCCCTGGCGAACAGCCTGAAAAACATCGACTACCCCACTTTCCTCTCGATCGTCGCCCAGGGCCGCAAGAATACCGCCAACGGCAAGGAAAACGTCATGCCTGCCTTCGGCGACAACAAGAACGTCTATTGCTACCTGGACGATCTCTACGTCTATCTGCGCGCCCGCGCCGATGGCGCGGCACCCCGCGGAAGGCCGCCCAAGCACGAAGACAAGGCTCAGGCGGCGAAGGATGCCGAAAAAACCTGCATGGGTGGATGACATGACCGGCGGTGACGCATCCAAGCCACGCGTTATCTTGCTGATCCTCGGCGCGCTCGCCATGTCGCCCGCGCTCGCCATGTCGCCGACGAACGCCCAGGCGCAAGGCGCGGGCCTCGGGGCCGCGGGCGAACTGGTCGATCCGGATACGCTGCGCGTCTGCGCCGATCCTTCGAACATGCCGTTCACCGACCAGAGCGGCCAGGGTTTCGAAAACAAGCTGGCTGAGCTGGTTGCCAGGAAGACGGGAAGAAAGTCGGTCGCCTACACATGGTTTCCAACCGTCATAGGCTTCGTGCGCAACACGCTTGCTGCCAACCGGTGCGACGTCATCATGGGCTATGCGCAAGGTGATGAGCTGGTGCAGAACACCAACGCTTACTATCGCTCCTCCTATGTGCTTGTGCATCCGAAGGGCGACGACCTCGAGGGTGTCGAGACGATCGAGGATCCGAAACTCACCGGCAAGAGGATTGGCGTCGTCGAACGCACGCCGCCAACTGCCAACATGGCCGCCAACAAACTCTTGCGAACGGCAAAAATCTACCCGCTGGCCGTCGATACGCGCGTCACCCCGTCAATGGGAGAGGTCGTGATCAAGGACATGCTTGCCGGCAAGATCGACGCAGCGATCCTGTGGGGACCGATGGCAGGCTACTATGCCAAGCAACTCAAGGCGGATGTCGCGATCGTCCCACTGGTCAAGGAAAAGACCGGCTCGCGCATGTCCTACCGCATCACCATGGGAGTGCGTCCATCCGATCAGGAATGGAAGCGTACGCTCAACAAGGTGATCCGGGAAAACCAGGCAGAGATCAACAAGCTCCTGCTCGACTACAACGTGCCGTTGATAGACGAACATGACAACGCGATCACGGCAGCGCCGGGATGATCTTGGTCGGTGCGAAACGGGACAGGTGATGGAGGGAAGGAATCGATCTTCGAGCCAGATAGTTGTGCCTTTCATATTTGTTTTTGGTTGTTTGAGAACCCAGTATTTCATTTGTCCATTTGTGAGTTGATGGACGAGCCATTGCATTGCCCGCAATGGCGCCAACGACACGACCAGCCCCTTCGGGCTGGCAGAAGAGGAGAATGCCATGAAGAAGAAGAGCTGGAAGAAACCGACCATGTGCCAGGTCGCTGCGGGCTTCGAAATTTCGCGGTATCTGCCTGCTGAAATTCCTCCCAGGAAGTAGGCCGCAAAGGTGCATGTCCCTGGCAACAGGGGCATGCACCTCCTTGCCGCGTGAGGTCTTCGCGACGGGCTTTGCCGCGGGAAAGGCGGGCGCAAAGCCGTTTACCGCCGTGAATTTTCTGCCGGTCGAATGGGCCGCGGAGCAGGCATTGCCATGCGCGTGAAGATCATCGGATCGGCGGCGGGAGGCGGCTTTCCGCAATGGAATTGCAACTATCGCCTGAGCCGCGCGGCTCGCACCGGGATGTCCAGCGTGCATTCACGAACCCAATCATCCATCGCCGCATCGGCGGACGGGACAGGCTGGGTTCTCTTCAACGCGTCGCCCGACATTCGCCAGCAGATTGCGCAAACGGCTGAACTGCAGCCCGCAGCCGACGCGCCGCTGCGTTCGACGCCTATCCGCGCGGTGGTGCTGACCAACGCCGACGTAGACCATATCGCCGGCCTGCTCAGCCTGCGTGAACGACAGCCTTTCGCAATCTATGCAACCGCGCAGGTGCTGGCGACGCTGGAGGCGAATTCGATTTTCAATGTTCTCGATCCGGCGATCGTGCCGCGGCGCCTCCTGGCGCCAACGAAGGAACTGGCGATCTGCGATGCGGACGGCCACGAGACCGGTGTGGTCGTCGACGCCTTTCCCGTGCCCGGGAAGATCGCGCTCTATCTCGAGCAAAGAGGCGATCCCAGCGCCGATTTCAGCTCCGACACGGGCGACACGATCGGAGTCCGCATCACCGGGGCCGGCAGTCGCGACGCTGTCTTCTACATCCCGGGCTGCGCGCGCATCGATGCCTCCCTGCGCGCTCGTGTGGCCGATGCCGCCTGTCTTCTGTTCGACGGCACCGTCTACACAGACGACGAGATGATCGTTGCCCGCGTCGGCCAGAAAACCGGTGCGCGCATGGGGCACATCGCAATGTCTGGAGAGGCGGGTTCGATTGCCGGCTTGGCCGATGTGAAGATCGGCCGCCGTATCTTCGTCCATATCAACAACACCAATCCTGTTCTCGACGAGGATTCCGCCGAACACGCGGCGGTCAAAGCAGCCGGCTGGGAAGTCGCCAGCGATGGGATGGAGATGGAATTTTGAGCGATTTCCGCGACGCGGCCAGAGGTGGCCTGTCCAAGAGCGAGCTTGAGGCCGTGCTGCGGCAGGTCGGTGACGAGCGCTATCACAACCGTCATCCCTTCCATTACAGAATGACCAGCGGCGCCCTGTCGAAGGCCGAAATGCAGGCCTGGGCGCTGAACCGCTATTGCTACCAGGCCGTCATCCCGCGCAAGGACGCCACGATCCTGGCACATGCCGAGGATCCGGCGTTTCGCGCCGCCTGGCGCAAACGCATCGAGGACCACGACGGCGAGGATGGCTGGAGCGGCGGCATCGCGCGCTGGCTGCATCTGGCGACCTCGCTCGGGCTCGATGCCGAAGCCGTCAAGAGCGAAAGGCTGGCGCTACCGGCGACCCGTTTCGCCGTCGGCGCCTACCTTTCCTTCTGCACGAACCGGACGCTGTTCGAGGCGGTCGCGTCTTCGCTGACCGAGATGTTCTCGCCGCTGATCATCGGCGAGCGGGTGCCGGCGATGCTGGCGAAATACGACTACATCACCGAGGATACGCTGGCCTATTTCAACCGGCGGCCCGAACAGGCATCGCGCGATGCCGACTTCGCCCTCGCCTATGTGCTCAGCCACGCCGATACGGCGGAGCGCCAGCAGCAGGCGATCGATGCGCTGGTGTTCAAATGCGATATACTCTGGGCCATGCTCGACGCGCTTCAACATGCATATGGCGCGCCAGGAAACATACCCCCCGGCGCCTTCCGACCGGAGTCGGTCCAATGATGGCGCTGCGCCAAAGAGCCATCGTGTCGTTGCAATCGGTGCCATCGCTGCCCAAGCACGTGCGCATACAGTACGACCCCGTGCGGCAGGCCTTCGCCGTGCTTTCGCCGGAGAAGGTATTCTGGCCGAACGAGATCAGCCTCGATATATTGCGCCGCTGCGATGGGCGGTCCACCGTCGGCCACATCATCGCCCACCTTGCCTCCGACTATGACGCCGATCAGGAGGCCGTGACGGCCGACGTCATCGCCTTTCTGCAGGAATGGTCCGACAAGCAGCTGGTGAGGCTATGAGCGAGTCCATTCTCCCTCCGATCGGCATGCTGGCGGAACTGACGCATCGCTGCCCGCTGCAGTGCCCTTATTGCTCCAATCCGCTCGAATTGCTGAAGGCCAATCGCGAGCTCGACACGCTGACTTGGCTCGATCTCTTCTCGCAGGCCGCCGATCTCGGTGTTCTGCAGGTGCATCTGTCCGGCGGCGAGCCGACCCTGCGCCGAGACCTGGAGCAATTGATCGCCGGGCTTTCGGCTCGCGGTGTCTACACCAACCTCATCACCGCCGGTATCGGCATAGCCGAAGGCCGCATCGAGGCATTTGCCGAAGCCGGGCTCGACCACCTGCAACTGAGCTTTCAGGGCGCCCGGCCGGCAACCACCGATCGCATCGGCAACCATCAGGGCAGCCACGAAAAGAAGCTGGAGACGGCACGCCGCGCGCGGGCGGCCGGCCTGCCGCTTACCATCAATGCGCCAATCCACCGTCACAATATCGAGGAAGTGCCGGAATTCATCGATCTTGCCCTTTCGCTGGACGCGGAGCGGCTTGAGATCGCCAACGTCCAGTATGCCGGCTGGGCGCTGGCCAACCGCAATGCGCTGATGCCCGAACGTGCCGCGGTCGACCGGCAGGCAGACATCGTCGCGGCGGCGCGCGAACGGCTCGCCGGCATCATGAACATCGATTTCGTCACGCCGGACTATTTTGCCATCTACCCCAAACCGTGCATGGGCGGCTGGGCGCGCGACGCCTTCATGGTCGCCCCGGACGGCACGGTGCTGCCGTGCCATGCCGCGCAGACCATTCCTTCGCTTCGCTTCGAGCGCTTCGGAGAGCGCACGCTTGCCGAAATCTGGACCGATTCACCGGCATTCAATGCCTTCCGCGGCACCGATTGGATGCAGGAGCCGTGCCGAAGCTGCGAGCGTCGCGAGCTCGACTGGGGCGGCTGCAGGTGTCAGGCGATGGCGATTGCCAGCGACGCCGCGGCTACGGATCCAGCCTGCATCAAGTCGCCGCTTCACACTCGCATGGCGATGCTGATCGACGCCGCGTTGTCAGAGGCCGCGCCGGAGGCAGATGAAAATGGCGCGGAAGATTTCATTTTCCGCCGGATAGGCGCCACAACTCGCCCGGACATACCTGACCACACGCCAATTCACCAACAACCGTCGATGGCGACATTGCGGAGCCGCTGATCATGTCGGATGGCCGGTGAGGCTGGGGAACGGCATGAAGCGCGTCAGGCCAGGAGCCGCCACATTCGCACACGACCCGTACCACGCAATTCCGTTTCCGCGAGTGGGTCGCAAGCAAAATTTGGTCCAAGCAGTTCGTGGGTTGCATCCGAAATACGGATTTCATCGGGCTCCGCGGACTTTTGAATACGTGCGGCGAGATTGACGGTGTCGCCCCACAGGTCATAGGCAAACCGCCTTTTGCCTATGACACCGGCGACGATTGGTCCTGAGTGAACCCCAATTCTCAGGCTTAGCGGCTCTCCTGCGAAGCGTTCGCGCCTGGCCGCCTCCCGCAGTTCAAGTGCATAGTGCGCAAGGGCTTCTGCATGATCGGGTCGCGCGGCGGGCAGGCCAGCGACCGCCATCACACAATCGCCGATTGTCTTGATCTTTTCGCAGCCGTATTGTTCCGAGAGCAGATCCGCCGCCTTGAAGAAGTAATTTAAAATAGCGAGCGTCGTCGCGGCTCCGACGCTCCGCGCTCTTTCCGTAAAACCGACGATGTCGGCAAAAAGCACACTGACCTCTGCGTGGCTGTCTGCAATTTGTTCGTCCGCCTTTAACCGCTCTGCGATCGACGCCGGAAGAATGTTGAGGAGCAGGGATTCGGCGCGCCGGTATTCACGCGTCAATCCCTCCTGGCTCTCTCTCAACGCCTCGTTCGTCGATTGTAATTTCTCGTTGAGTTGACGCTCCCTCTCCTGCAGGAGCGTCATTTCATAAGCCTTCTGTTGAAGCCGCTGTTGGTTGTCGCGCTCGGGAGTAGCGTCGAGAAAGAGCAGCCACACCGAGCCTCCGTCTTCAAAGAGATGAAGGTTCGCGACACGCCCGCCGGGCAGTTCCACCATGGGCATATGAAATGGAAGCTCCGGGCAAGGCAGCAGCCCTTCCATGAACTCAAGCTGCTCGGCAACAGGCGCACCAATGCGAAGTGATGAGAGTCCGTAATGTTCAATATTACCGCCCTTCGCAGCTATGCGAAGCTGGGCGTCAATTTTCAGATATGCGACAGAGCGCTCATTATAGAAGAAATCGTAAATCCAGCTTCCGACTTCTTTCGGCAATCTGGGCATGGTCTACTTGGCGACCATCGAAGCAAGCTGATGAAACGCATCGTCAACATGTTCGCCCGAAAGCGCGCTTGTCAGATAGATTTTCCATCCACGTTGCTTCAGTTCGTCAATCTCGCTGTCCGCTATTGCCCACCGCTCGGCCAGATCGGATTTGTTGAACAGCAACACAAACGGCATAGCGCCGAATTCGGCCTCGGCCCGCTCGCGCAGCGTAAGCGCCACGGAAAGAGTAGCGGCCCGGGTTCCATCGACGACAAGCACGAGCCCGGTCGCACCTCGCACATAGCTGACTCGGAATGAGCCGATATCGTCTTCGCCGGCCAAGTCCCACAAAATCAGATCCACGGTTCTGTCCGGGAGTACGACACTCTTCTTGTCGATTTTCACTCCTACCGTGGTCAGGTAGGTTTCTGAAAAGATGCTTTGCACAAACCTGCGAACCAGACTCGTCTTTCCGACACCGAACCCGCCCAACATGCAGATCTTTTTTTGCAGCATCCTGAGCCCCGCACTACTCCAGGTTCACCGTAATCGAAACCCGGCGATTGGTGGAGCTCCCAGTTCGACTATTTTCATTTTCGGGCACCGCCGGCTCAAAGGTGCCGGCGCCCCGAACCAGCAGCAGATCCGGAGCGACGCCGCGCTTGTTGAGAAGCGCGCGAACTGTCTCGGCGCGGGCGGCGCTGATCGACGCGTTGGCCGTCTCACGGCCCGTTGTATCCGAATGGCCGGTCAACATGAACCGCGCTATCACGCCTGCCTTGCGCGCATTTTCGGCGAATTCCTTCAACTGATCAGCCAATCTGTCGAGCACCGGCGTCTGCTCTGGTCCGGGGACAACTCTGCCGGAGGAGAAGAAAATATCGGTCGCCTGGATGGCCTCTCTCAAATGATTAAGTTCTGCAAGGTTCAGCTCATGCAGTTGCGAGACATCCAGAACCACTCCGTCCGCCGAAAGTTGGTCGGCGGCGGCCTGCGCCCGGTTGATCCAGGTGGCAGAAGCCTCACCCACGACAACGATGCGACCCTGGATGATCGAAAGCTGGACCGATTTCGGCGGGGTCAGCGACGCCGTCAGCCGCTTCACCACGAACTTCGGATCAAGGCTCTGATAGAATTGCCACTGTGAATGAACGCGAGCAGGATCAACCTGCGTTCCGGACAACAGCGACTGTGGGTCGGCGGCAAGCGGGTCTCTCAGGCCCGAAATGTAGAATTGTCCGCCCCTCGTCGTTTGTTGAGCAACGATGATCCCCGGTTGGGCCTCAAGTCGCGACACGTAATACTGCCAGTGCTCCGCCGCGCGTGCTTCGGGGCTCACATCACGAACCTTGGAGATGTCGAATTCCGGTCCGCCTGCCGAGAGCTGTCTGGCTGCTGCACGCGCCTTGTCTATCCAGGTGTCGGGAGCCTCACCCTCGGCAACGATGCGGTCATTGACGATCGAAAGTCGTACTGTATCCGGCGGATACAGCGACGCCGTCAGCCGCTTCAGCACGAACTGCGGCTCAAGGCTCTGGTAGAATTGCCAGCTTGCATGAACACGCGCGGGATCGACCTGCGTTCCGGCCAACAGCGACTGCGGGTCGGCGGCAAGCGGGTCTCTCAGACCGGTAATATAGAATTGGCCGTCGCGCACATTCTGTTCGGCGACGATGATGCCAGGCTGGGTCTCCAGTCGCGACACATAGGCCTGCCAGCGCTCCTCGGCGCTCACATCGCGGACCCCGGAGATGTCGAAGACCGGGCCGCCTGCTGAAAGCTGCTGGGCGGCGGCCCGCGCCCGGTTGATCCACGTGGTGGTAGCCTCACCCCCGGCGACGATGCGGCCGTCGACGACCGAAAGCCGTACCGAATCCGGCGGCGCCAGCGACGCCGTCAGCCGGTTCAGCACGAACTGCGGCTCAAGGCTCTGGTAGAATTGCCAGCTTGCATGAACACGCGCGGGATCGACCTGCGTTGCGGCCAACAGCGACTGCGGGTCGGCGGCGAGCGGGTCTCTCAGGCCGCTAATATAGAATTGGCCGTCGCGCACAGTCTGATCGGCAACGATGATGCCAGGCTGGGTCTCCAGTCGCGACACATAGGCCTGCCAGCGCTCCTCGGCGCTCACATCGCGGACCCCGGAGATGTCGAAGACCGGGCCGCCTGCCGAAAGCTGCTGGGCAGCGGCCCGGGCCCGGTTGATCCACGTGGTGGTCGCCTCACCCTCGGCGACGATGCGACCATCGACGACCGAGAGTCGTACCGAATCCGGCGGCGCCAGCGACGCTGTCAGCCGCTTCAGCACGAATTCCGGCTCAAGGCTCTGGTAGAACTGCCAGTTTGAATGAACGCGGGCGGGATCGACCTCCGTTCCCGACAACAGCGACTGCGGGTCGGCGGCGAGAGGGTCTCTCAGTCCGGCAATATAGAACTGGCCGCCGCGAATTTTCTGTTCGGAAACGACGATCCCCGGCTGGGTCGCCAGTCGCGACAGATAGGTCTGCCAGCGCTGCCCGGCTTGCCAGGAAAGAAAGAACCAGGCGCCTGCCGCAGTCAGAATCAGCAGGGCTGCCGTCACCACCAGCCACGGGAATCCCTCTTTTGAATCCGTATGCTGCAGCTCGACGCAGGTCTGCAACTGCGTCTCTACACCCAGCAACTGCGAGGTGTCCCCGTCGAAGCGCTCCAAAGCCTGCGAGGACTGATCATGGATGCGAAGCAATACGTCGCGGATTACGTCATGCAACTCCTCCGGCGGATTTCCCCTGATCACCGCAACCAGCGTCGCAAACGGTCCGACTTCCGACCAGAGGCGAAGCTCTCCGAACCGGATGGTGTCCAGGCCGCTGTTTTCTTTCTCGTTGAACGAGTCCTTCACAAAATCCTGGATTGCGCTGAGCATCGAGGAAATCAGTTGGGGGTCTTCGCTGGTCGCGTTTTCGGCTGTCACATGCGCGATCAAAAGCCCGGAGCTGCGGCTGATGAGAAAGACATGCTCCACGCGATAGACGAGAGAATGATTGAGAACGACTTCGGAGAAGCTTGTTCCCGTTCTCCAGGCCTCAAATCTCCACTTGAGGCCATGCCAGGTAAATATATGCCTTAAAGATTCATTCAGCGACTGGAAGGTCTGGTCAATCTTTTCGCCAATCGACTTGCGAATGGCCGGCAGAAACACCGGATACAATATATCCGTCAGCGTGTGCGGGTTCTTCTGGATGGACCGTTGCGCGGCCCTTTCGACGGCCGGCGCGAGGGCCTCGCCGAGTTGCGTATTAGACGCGCGCGCGGTCGCCTCGGGAAGAACGTTCCCTACAGCGGCGGCAAGCTGCTCGGGCTCGTCGAGCAGGTGCGTAACGCGTGAAAGTTCCGAGATTTCGCCGCCGACGAGCAGTTGGCGAAGCGTTTCCAGCCGATGATCGGCGGCTGGAATTCCTTCGTAAAGCGCATGGTTGTCCGGATCGACGTTCCGGGCAATTTCCACCAACAGGCGGGCCAGAGCCTCGCGATCAATCCCGGTATCGTTCGAAGCTGGTCCTTGAGGAAGGCTGATTGGTTCGACGCTCGACGTCAAGTTCCGATCAACTCACTTTCCAGCCACGCTCCGAACTGCCCTTGCTGCCGACGGGATCCTGATTGAGACATTTCGCGACCTCGACGAACAGGCCGGCCAAAAGATTTCGGTCGGTCTTGACGTTGCTGAGGTCGGAAAAGATCTTCTCCATCAGCATTTGAGCGCTTTCGTTCTTTTGCTTGATTTCCTCGCGCAGCAAATGGTCGCTTCTGTTCATGCGATCCGCTATTTCGCGCTCGAGCTCGCTCAATTGATCAGACAAAGCGCGCACCTGCTTTTCAAGTGCCTGATTTTGATCGCGAAGATTGCGGTCGATCTCCTTGTCGGCCTCGGCTCGCGCATCTTTTTCGTTCCGCAACTGCGTCGCCAGCGAGTCAACCTGCTTCTTGGCATTCGACTCGTAGGTCTCAAGATTGCGCTTGGCCTCGGATTCGACATCCTTGAACCGCTGCAGGAACCGTTCCTCAAGTTTGGAGAAGCGGCGATCATAGTCCTGCATCTGATTGCCGAACAGCAGATCGCGTATCTTGTCGACACCTGGAGCGTCACCGCCGGGCCCGCCCTCGCGCGCCTGGCCAGCCATGAAGTTCAGCCCGTTTCCCTCTACGTTACCGATCAGATTTGCGTCCGCTTTATTTGCTGAAGAAGCGGCAGTCGAAGATTCCTTAGCCATCACTATGCCCCAATTGCCCAGTGCAAAACTCGGAAACGAGAAATTATGTCAGACAAATACCCGGCCCGCAAGCTGGAATCCTCTTGACTTGAGCTGATTCGCGCATCACTTGTTCGGCCCTTGGACTAGCAACCAATGCACGAGATCCGATTGATGTCGCCCTTGCATCTCGTTTTATAGCGGAAATAGCCGGCTAATCTAATTGGTCATTCGTTGTAATCTACCAACGAAAGTAGTATTATGGAGATATATCTACTTATCCGAAAATAAATTTCGCGTTATCTTTAGATTAATTCAATTAGATTATCTAGATATGTAGATACTTTATAGCACCGGCGTGCATACTGTAACCGTCACCTCCCAACGCGGGCCCAACACCGAAAGAAAGGTCTTCTTCCGGACGGAGAATGGCTATTCGAGAATGCAGGAGCAACGGCTGTTATTGGCGCAAGGCTGCCTGCGGTCCTTGCATTAGCGATGTCTACTTTTGATGAATCGACAGGACCTTAAAAATGACTGCCATGCGGCGCATCCCTGACAGGCAGCTTGGGACCGGCATCGGACTGTCAGGTTTCGGGACAGCAGGCAACCAGCTGACGCATGTGGTTGAAAACCTTTCGCGATCTTGCCGAGCGCGGCGGTCTTGCAACCTCACCGTCAACGCCCGCGTCGGTACCGTCGGGCATGAGCGCTTGCCATCGAGCCTGTCTTCAAGTCTTTTTGCCTGTCTAATTGGCCCCGGTCTTGACAGAGCAGTGCTGCCATCCGATGCCGTCATTCGTATGTGACATTCGCCGGCTCCCGCCGAAGAAAGCGAAAGCTCAATGTTCCAGGACAATGCTGCCGTGAGCGTTGTGGTACCGGCCTCCAATGCCGAGCAAACCATCGACGCAACGCTTGCCCGCATCCGCCGGCAGACCCACCAGGCTCTGGATATGGTGGTGGACGTCCCTGGGGACCGTTCCCGTTGGCAGGAAATCGCCAACTATGGTTCGGGACGCCTCTTCTACCTTCGAACCATGCGCGGGTAAGACGGCGTGGCGCACAATCCCTTGGTTTCAATCGTGGTTCCCGCACACAATGCCGAGGCAACGCTGGCGCGCTCACTCGATTGCCTTCTCGATCAGGAAATCGTGGATTGGGAGGCGATCATCGTCGACGACGCCTCCACGGACCGCACCGCCGCGATCATCGCCGGCTATGTGGAGCGCGATGCCCGATTTCGGACGTTGAGCTCTTGCGCGTATAGCGCCGCGGGCGTGCGCAATAGCGGGATTTCGGCGGCGCGCGGCCACTGGCTCATGTTTCTGGATGCGGGCGATTGGGTGGATGCCAGCTTCCTTGCGAAAATGCTCGCCGCATTGAAAGCCGCTCCCGATGCAGTGGCCGCCTATTGCGGTTCTCAGCGCGTGATGCCCGATGGCGAACTCACCCCTTCGAGCATCTCAACCGAGGTTGCGATCCAGCCCTTCGAAACTTTCGCCCGCCGGTGTGCCGTTCGCACGCACGCGCTGCTGGTCGAACGGGAGACGATTGTCGCGTTGGGCGGTTTCGATGTGTCGTTGCGCACCTGCGAAGACTGGGATCTGTGGCAGCGCCTCGCACGTCTAGGCAAACGTTGGGTGATGGTCGACGAGCCGCTCGCTTTCCATTGCGTCAGCCCCATCCCGCTCGCCCGCAATTCGACGCAGATGCTGACAGATGCGGAAATCGTGATCGCCCGCGGCTTTTCTCCCGATCCCAGGGTCGAACACCCAGCATCGGCTCACGCCAATGGAGCGATCGAGGCGAACGGCGGTACCGCTTCGGAGGCACTCGCGTGGTTCCAGTTGTGGAACGCCGCGTCGGATTGCGGCCGCGGCTCGCGCTCGATCAATCCGCGGTTCCTGCGCGCGCTGCCGGCAGGACGTAAGTGGGCACGTGAGATCGCCACGGTGGTCCTCGATGGCCTTACGGTAGGAAGCCTTTCGGTACCGACGCAATTGGCTGCCAGGTGGGACAGGTTTGGCGGCCCCCTCACCGAGTTGATCATCGAACTCGGCAAGGTCTGGGACGATCCCGCAGCGGGTCGCCGCGTCCAGTATCACCTTGAGCAAATGCTTCTCGACTCCGACGATCTTGCCGCGCCGCGCAGACTGGCGCGGACGCTCGGAATTCGCGTCGACGCGCGAAACCCGGTCTCGATCGAACTTCCGGAAGGTATCGATCAAATCTATGCCTATCTGATGATGGACGGCCAGATCGAGGCTCGCGTGCAGTTCGGCGCACTCGGGAAAGTGACAAAGCGTCATTGGATTGAGTTGGCCCTGGATTTCGTGCCCCCTGAGCAGCTTGCATCGCAAACGGGCGCCGGTGCCGACAAGTCGTTCATGTTTGCAGCCAAGGCATCGTTGTCCATCGCGGAACGCCGGTCTGATCGGGACAGCCACTTCGGCAAACTCGCGCGGTTGGCCGCGGAGGCGCGGCGGCTGGTTCGGTCGAGCGCCGAACCTGCAGAGCGTCTTGCAGCGCCGCGCCGTGCACGAGCCGCGGATGGGCACGACAATGATCGCACGTCGTTCTGGAATCGCCGTTTCGCGACCGAGGATCCCTGGAACTATCGTTCGCCCTATGAGCAGGAAAAATATGAGCGGCAGCTCGAAATTCTGCCTGCCGGCCGCATCGGACGGGCGCTTGAGCTGGCCTGCGCGGAGGGCCACTTCACGCGTCAGCTGGCGCCGCGAGTGGACCATTTGACCGCAACAGACATCTCCGACGTAGCCGTCGGGCGGGCGCGCGCGCGGTGCAGTGATCAGCCGAATGTCGAGTTCGGCGTACTGGATTTTTCCGCGGACACGCTGCCGGGCGAGATGGATCTGATCGTCTGTTCGGAAGTGCTCTACTACCTGGATGATCTCGACGAGTTGCGGCGCATCGCCAAAAAAATCGTTGCGGCGTTGGCGCCTGGCGGCAGTTTCGTCAGCGCACACGCATTCGTGCTTCGTGACAATGTTGAAAGGACGGGCTTCGACTGGAATACATTCGGTGCCCAAGCGATCTCGGAGACGCTGGCAGCGACCGAAGGCCTCGTCCTCGAGCAATCGATCCAGACCGAGCTCTATCGCATAGACCGCTTCCGCCGCCTGTCACCGGACGACGTGGCGACGGAACCGGTGATTGATCATGTGCCAATACGCGCGCCCATCGGTATTGGGGTCGCGCGAAATATCGTCTGGGGCGGGGCACGGGCCTTGCGCCGCGACGTCGCACGTAACGAGCGGCGGCAACATATCCCTGTCCTCATGTATCACGGTGTCGCCGATGATGGTCCGGCCGCCCTCGCCCGTTTCCGGCTGACGCCCGCCGCATTCGGCAGCCAGATGGCATGGCTGCGCGCCAATGGCTTTCACGCGATCACGTCCGAGCAGTTGGAATGGTTCATCGCCAACCGTCAACCTTTCGTTGGCCGCCCAGTGCTCATCACCTTCGATGACGGCTTCCAGAATTTTGCCGACCATGCCTGGCCGATCTTGCGCGCGAACGACCTGACCGCGGAAGTGTTCCTGGTGACGGACTTGGTGGGTGAAAGTGCACAGTGGGACGCCGACAGCGGTCCGCCGACGCCGCTTATGGACGCCGGGACGGTGCGACGCCTCGCCGGCGAAGGTGCGTTCTTCGGAAGCCATCTGGCGACGCATCGCGCGATCGATGGTCTGTCGAGTTCTGACTTGGCCGCCGAGCTCCTGCGCTCTCGCATGTTCATCGAACGATGGACTGGTCGGGCAACCACGGCGTTCGCGGCACCCTTCTCTGTCACCGACCGACGGCTTGGCCGGCTGGCCAAGGAGTGCGGCTATCGGATCGGCTTCGGCGGCAAACATGGGCCGGCGGATCTCGATTGCGATCCCATCGATCTTCCGCGCATCGAGATTCGCGGGGATCGCTCGCTCGATGACTTTGTTGCCCGTGTCGAGGCCGTGCTCGAATGAACAGTGAATGTTCGGTGTCCCGCCCGTCTACCCGTTCGCAAGTCTAATGGATGTCGCCCAGAAGTGTGCAACGACATGCATAAAAACAAAGACTAAAGCGCGTCGCCTGAATCCGTTTCGACGCGACGCGCTTTAGAACGGTTCACCGTTTCACGGAAACGGCGAACCGCTCAATCTCTTTGTTTTCACGCAATTTCCGGACGGAAAACCGTTTCACACTTTTCCTGGAATTGCTCTATTGGGCGACCTGGGACACGGCTGACATCAGCTCCTGCGGGTTTGCCGCCTCAAACATGTGTCGCCCACCCTCTGGAACCTCCGTGAAGCTCCAGCGGACGATCCCCTGCCGGTCCAGCAGGAACTGACCTATCAGTTGTCCGTGTCCCGTTGCCATCATCTGCTCGTCGACTTCGGTCACTTCGTAATTGTCCTTCTTGTCGAGGAATTCGCTGGCCGCAAAAGGATCCATGGGACCGGGCAACTCGCTTGGCATGTCGATCCGCATCTCCTTCACCGCTGCCATCGAAACCTTGTACGGCCAGATCGTCTCGTCTTGGGTGAATTCGAGATTGGGCAGTCCAAAGGCACGATGTGAAGCGCGCTCAGGATCGGAGGCTGCAAGCAGATTCGGCATCGGGTGGTAGCGGAAATAGAGGCGCGCCCGTTCGATCGGCGTGTTGACCACCGTCAGGCTCTGCACGCCCTTTTCGCGCAGCTCCGGATCAAGCCGCGCCTGGGCGGCGATATGGCGCCGGCAAAACGCACAATGCAGACCTCGAAACAGGCCGACCAGAACCGGTTTTTGTCCGCGAAAGTCGTCAAGCGCGATCTTGCCTTCCTGGGTAATGGCGTCGAGCACCACGTTCGGCGCACGGTCGCCCGGTTGAAGCGGCACCAAATCAATATGCGCGGACATTTTCAACCTCCCGCCCGGCTAGTCGAGAAAAGGCAGCACCACAAGCGCTTCCGGGTCGAGCCCGTGCTGGGCGCATATACCCTGCGCCAGGGAAAAGTAGCGTTCGGCCTCGGCCAGATTGTCGAAGTCGAGATTAAGCGTTGCAAGACCATCATAGCACGGAAACAGCAGTTGGGGCTCGCCCGTTTCGCGGGCCACGTCCAGTGCTTCGTGGAACAAGCCAACCGCCAGTTCCGGACGGCCGTTGCACTGATGGATCTGCCCCAGCACGATCAACGGCACCGGCAGGTGCTCGCGCTGGTCGAGCGCCCGGTCGATCTCGATGGCCTTCTCGGCAGCAGGCACGCCCTCCGTTGGGCAGCGATCCGTGAAAGTACAACAAGCGACCGCCAGGTTGGCCAGGAGGCGCGCCTGGAAACCCAAATCACCAACATGACGCGCCACTTCAAGACCGCGCCGACAGACCTCTATCGCCTGTGCCGGATTGATGGTCGTGTAAAGCACGCCGAGATTGGTGTAGCCGCGGCAGGCCGCGCCCAGCAGACCGGCGGCTTCGGCCAATTCAATGCTACGCTCGACCTGACGCACCGCTTCAAGGTCTCGCCCAAGGCGGGCCAGCGCGACAGCCTTGGTGTTGAGTGCCTCGGCGGTCACAAGAGTGGCATCACGCCCTAGCTCGGAGATATGCTCCGTTGTCAGATTGCGTACGCCATCCAGCGCCGCGTCTGCCCATTTTGCGGCGAGAGCGTGATCTCCGCTACGGAACGCCTGCCGGCCGCGTTCTTGCCACAGATGCGCCTGCTCGATCGGGGCATCCGCTCCTTCGAGGAGCACTGCCGCTTCAGCGTAGCGGGATTCTGCGCTGTCCCGCTTGCCGACGTCCCAGAGCAGCCGACCGATCTTACGCAAGACCCGCGCCGAAGCGACACGATCGGCTGCGCCGCGGTATGCCTGCAACACCGCCTCGTAGTGGTGGTGGGCAATCTCGCGGCGGCCTGCCGGACCGCTCAAATCGGCAATACGCTCTGCGATTGCCAGTTTGAGCGGTGTTTGCCCGATCGCGTCTAACGCAGTCAGTGCTCGCTCGTAGAAACGAAGGGCGTCGTCATTGGCGTAAATCATGCGAGCCCGATCGCCCGCCGCCAGCAGGTAATTCGCGCCTCTTTCGCGCTCGGCGCTCTGTGCGAAATGATGACCGAGCACGGTCAGATCCTCGAGCCGTTCCGGCTTGTCGCCGCACAGTTGCTCCAAGGCGGCACCGACCCGCCCGTGGATGTCGGTCCGGCGTTGCAGGAGCAGATTCTGGTAGATCACGTCCTGCAGCAATGTTTGTGTAAAGCGGTAGCTTTGCGACGAGACCGAGCCTGATCCGGCGACTTCCTCGATGATTTCCGCATCGCAAAGCAGTTCGCAGCCGGCCTCTAGCCGGCCGGGATCGGCTGTCACGGCTTTCAGAAGTGTGGAATCGAAGCGCGGGCCGATGACCGCGGCTTCCTGGGCCAACCGGCGCACCTCTTGGGGCAGCCGGTCGATGCGAGCAAGCAACATCGCCTGGATAGTGGCGGGGATGTCGGTTGCGACCTGGCCTGCCACGGTCCGCCATCGCTGGCCCTCGCGCATCAGTACACCGCGATCGATAAGGCCGCGAACGATCTCCTCTATAAAAAGGGGGTTGCCGCCCGCGCGCTCGAGGATCTGGTCGACAAGCCCTCCTGCGGACTTTACCCAGCTCTCGCCGAAAAGCGCCGCCAGCAGGCTGCGTCCGTCATCACGGTTGAGCGGCGGAAGCCTGAGCGCTGTGTGACTGACCCGACTGGAGTCGAGCTGGTCGTTGTCCGGCGCCGGACGATGCGTGACCAGCAACATCAGCCGCGTGCGTTCCAACCTGTCCATCACGAAACGTAGCGCCTCGAGCGACGCGGCGTCGGCCCAGTGCAGGTCTTCGACGACAATCAACAGCGCCGACAACGCAAGCCGCCGTTCGACGATTGTGCGGACTGCGTAGAGAATTTGCCGCCGCAGCTGCTCGGGCTCGACATGCTGCAAGGTGGCATCGGGGTCGCCGAGGCCCAGCACATGGTAGAGCAAAGGCATCAGCCGCTTCGCCTCCTCGCCCTGCAGGCCGAGATCGGTAAGCAAGGCTGCGAGCTTCCCCCGCATTTCGTCCCCATTGTCGTTTTGCATCATCCCGGCAGCGCTGCGCACCACTGCGCCCAGGGCGCCAAATGATTGTTCGCCCAGCGGCGAGCACGTGGCCTGCCGCACGGCGACATTGCGAAAACGATCCTCGTCGCCGACGCGGGCGACGAACTCCTTCACCAGCCGCGATTTCCCGATACCGGCTTCTCCGACGAGGCGGACAAGTTGGGCCGAGCCGCCGCACGCCTGGTCAAGGCTCGCCAGCATTCTATTGAGCTCCGCGCCACGACCTATCATCGGCGCACTGAGGCCGAGCGCCTCGAGCCCACGCGCTGGGCGCGGCGCCGCAAGCGGTGCATGCAGTCGATGGACGAGCACACTGCCAGCCTTACCGCGAAGCACGACATCACCTAGCGGCTCGTAAGAGAAGGCATGCCGGGTCAGCCTGTGAGTGAGCTCGCCCACCAGCACCTCACCCGGTGCGGCCAGCGATTGCAGGCGTTGCGCCGTATTCACCGTGTCGCCGGTCACCGAATAGGATTTGGCGGTGCCGATGCCCAATCCACCAGTGACGACCGGACCAGTGTTTATGCCAATGTGGAGTAACAGAGGCGAGCCGGAGTGGGGGGTGCTTTGGCCGAGCCGCGTCGTCCGGGCGATCATGTCGAGTGCGGCGCGAAGCGCACGTTCCGGATCGTCCTCATGCGCGACCGGCGCACCGAACAAAGCGAGCAGTGCATCGCCGATGAATTTGTCGACGAAACCACCAAAGTTTCGCACGGCTGCCGTCAATTCCTTGAACAGTTCGTTCTGCAGTGCTTGCATCACCTCGGGGTCGAGCTGCTCGCTGAGTGTCGTGAAACCGCAAAGGTCGGCGAACAGGACCGTTACCGTCCGGCGATCGGCGTCTGAGACGGGCTGCAGCCCATCGCCTTCGATGGTCGAAAGCAGCGACGGAGTTCGAGACGGCGGCACAATGGTCCGGCTTGGCGCAGGAGCGGGCCGTTCGACGACTTTTGCGGGCGCACCGATGCTTGCCCCACATTTCGGACAGAACTCGAAATCAGGTGCGCAGAGGTAGCCGCAACTGGCGCATGGCACCGGCTGGCGCCTTCCGCACTTCGGACAGAAAGCGTAACCGCCCTCAATCTCGAAACCACAGCCCGAGCAGTCCATCGAACAAGACCTCACCAGGGGCAATGACGGCGTCTCGCTACGCACCTCACGGCCGGGGTATTCACACAAGGATGAACCGATAGCCGTCGACCAGCAAGCGGCAACGCAAATGGGCATCGAGCGATCAGGTGGGGCCCGTGGCAGGGCGCTGCCGATTTAGGCGCCTGTGTGGCCGTCTTTTGCGAAAGTTCCCTCTCACCCTTCGTCTTCCTGCTATTGTGGAGATATGGAGACGGACCCATGAGCGAAAACCGCAAGCTAGCCGCAATCCTGGCAGCAGATGTGGTCGGATACAGCCGGCTCGCGAGCGCGGACGAAGGTCGTACCTTGGCGAGGTTGCGGACACTGTGCAGCGACCTGATCGATCCGATCATCGCAGTGCACAACTCAGGTCAGGCCCTGAACAGCAGCCGATCGCGATGAAGTGAGGCTCAGGTCGCCTTGATCTCTGCCTGGCCGATCTTGCGCCATCGGGCGTCTTCGCGAACCAATTTCAGGTCGTCGGTCGTCTCGGCAAATGTCCGCAAGCGATATTGCCGGAGCAGTTCCGGGAAGAGCGCCCCTTCCGGCAGGCCGGCAAGCTGCTCGCGGACCGAGATTTTTTCATCGATGACCCGCATGCCCCAGGCATTTTCCCGGACCTGCAGCTCCGCAGCCAGATCGCGCTCTTCCGGCGCGTTTTCGTCTAGCGCAGCCAGCAGTATCGAGTGGAAAAGCGCCACATAGCCAATCTGTCTCAGGCCGCCCACAACCCGCACGCGCGGCAATATGGCAAGAACGAGGAACATCAGGAACAAGTTCGGCAGCAGCACGCCGTCCAGCAGCGCCTTCTTGAGATGCGGCCTCTCGAACGGGATGGAAAGACCATGCGGCCTGTCGGGCTCGATCAGGTGCCCGTTCTCGAGGACGAGCTTTCGCACGCGCTCCTCGCGGACGCCCCAGAAATAGGCCGTGGCATTGGGCAGGAAACTGCCAAATGGGCTCGATGCGGCCTCTTGCAAGGCACGTTCGAGACGCTGGCGCCTTGCCGGCTCAAAGAGCAGCCTGGAAAGAAGGCTGCCGTCATATTCCAGATGCCGCGCCGTGGCAGCCGCGGCGACCCGATCATCGATGAAAACCGGCAGGGCCATGCCGGAACGATCCCAATTGGCGACCAGACCCTCGTTGAGGGCCGTCAGCGCATCGGCGGCGGTTCCAAACACCTTGCCCTGGCTGGCAAGCAGTGTGCCCAGCCAGCGGCTGGCATCCGTTTCGTCGCCCACCGTTTCGAGCCCGCGCTTGTTGAGGGAGACGGGACCGGCCACGCAGGCGCTTTTGCGGCACAGTTTGTGGCGCCCCATGCCAAACAGGTTGACCTTGTCGTCGCCGACATCGAGCCATCCCGGCCCCTCTCGGCCAATTGTCTCCATGGTCATCGTCGTTCCCATGAAGCCGAAGAAGGCCGACACCCCGTTTTCGACCGCGCCGAGCCAGGCAAGCAGGAGGGCGTCGAAGGTGATCCGGTCCATCAGAAGCAGGCAGTGCAGGCCGGACTGAATCACCGGTCTGTGCTCGAACTCTTCGAGGGCCTTGCCGATCTGTTCGAGCTGCATGATCGCACCAAGGCGCTGATGCAAGACCTCGCGCAGGATCGAGCGGGCAGCGATCGCCGGGCCCGATGCAGGCCTTGCCACCGGCCGCCACAGATGGCGGGCGAATCGGACACCGGCGCATTCCAGTTGTGCTCGATGTCACGCACGACTTCCGGGCAGAGCAGCGACAGCACGGCCAGAATTTCCACCGGAGGCGTAGGGATTGGGTCAACCACGGCGGTCATCGGTCCCGTCTAGCCGCTTGCGGCGCAAACGCCAAGGGAGACCAGACTTGCTGGATGCGCCCGGCCCACATAGATCGTCGAACTCGATCAAAATGGTGTCAGACGAAATTGATCGTATCATACGGAGTTCTCCATGATGATCACCTGTTCGCCGACTCGGCACGAATTGTCAGATTGGCCAAACAGTTAAGGCCAAATATCAGTTTTCAGAACCGCAGCCGTGCCATGCTTAGGAGGTCATGATACTGCCCGTCGGTAAAACCGGCCTTCACATGACGACCTTCGACCTCGAAGCCGTGGCTTTTGTAGAGACGGATGGCCGGGTCGTTGTCGGCATAGACCGTCAATTCGACCCGCTTCAGGGCGCGCCAGTTGTCGGCCACGTCAAGCAACGCGCCAAGTATGGTAGAGCCGATGCCCTTGCCGACAAAGGCATCGCCAAGGCCGATATTGATCTCGCCGATATGCGAACGGCGCGGCGAATCCTGCACGACCAGGCGGCCATGGCCGACGACCTTGCCGTCCACCTCCGCAACGATCCAGGTGGTTTCCTGGCCGGACTTGGCGATGCGCCGCTCCACCTGCTCCACCATTTCGAAGGGCATCCTGAGCGTGCCCCAGCGGAAGCCCGGCATGTTGAAGATGGCGCAAAGCGCCTCTGCATCGCTTGGCCGGACGGACCGGAGCTGCGGCTGGATTTTCTCGGAGGACGGCGAGGTCGTGCTGGTCATGGCGTTCCCGGCGAGAGCAATCGGCCCGGCACGATGACCGGACGGCGCCTGAAAATCCAGCCGTCTCTGCAATCTACGACGCCGATTGCGAGCTAAAATACCGGGAGGCGGCATAGAGTTTGAACACGCCGCTGATGCCGATCCAGCCGAAAAGGGCGAGCCAGCACAATGTCCCGGTCGCCCTCCAGTCGATCCGGTGCACCGCAGCGTCGGTGATGACGAGGCCAAGGATGGCAAGCAGGCCAACCAGCAACTGCGCCAAGCCGAGCACCAGCAGTTCCTCGCGCGGCGCGCTTCTCCAGACGAGATGTGTGCCGCCCGCACCGGCGAGGAAGATGGCGCTGTAGACCTGAGCGTGGAAGGCATCGATCGGCCATGGCCAGAAGCTGCTGAATGTCAGGGGGAACAGCAGCAGGCCGACGCCATAGAGCCCAAGGATCGCCGATTCCACGGCCATGTAGCCGCGCCTTGCGGGGTTTAAGGTCACGCCTTTTGCAGAAGGACGGGTCCTCGCCCGCCACAGGAACAACCCGGATACCACGACCGAAGCTAGATAGACCAAAAACCAGAGCCAGGGCGCTTTGCGCTCGAAGTTGAAATAGCCGAGATTGATGAACGAAGCCGCCGACACGATGACGGTGAAGATGAAGGCCATGATGAGCACGAGCCTGCCGGGCGACCAGCGATTCCAGACCAGCAGCGCCGCCATCACGACCATTTCGGCGGTGTAGAAGCCACCGAGGAAGCGGGCATTGAACGGGGTGACGGCCCATGGCCAGCGTGGCTTGACCAGCGCGGGCGCGAAAAACAGGCCGGCGCCTACGATCAGGACGATAATGACCATCAAAGAGAAAAGGCGCAGGGCCGCGGGAAATGGCGGATTGTTGGATGTCGGCATGGGAGAGAGCCCCAAAGATGACTGCCCTATGCGCCATCATAGTGCCGCTTGCGGCCGGCGAAAATCCGCCGAACGGAAATTGAACCGTCACCAGGCTTATTTATTCGAAATGGCCGTAGGGTCCGTTTCGAAGTAAAATGGAGCACTCGGACCAAAGACCGGTCCGGTCAACACGCCTCCGGGCGCGCATTTTCCGGAGCCTGCACGATGAACGACGCTCAGGATCTATTCTCGCTTCTGCTGCAATCGACCGATGTCGATCCGCAGGCAATCGACGCGATCAAGCGAACCATAGCGGAGGGCAAGGACCGCGAGCTTTGCCGCATCAATGCGCCAGCCTTCGCCAGCAAGCATGGCCTCGACGAGGAACACACCATAAGCGCCTTTCTCCATGCGGCGCGGGTGGGCATCTTCGACATTTCCTGGAATGTTCTATGCCCCGGCTGTGGCGGCGTGCTCGACACCAACGCCACGCTGAAAACCCTGCAGAAGGACGAATACACCTGCGCGCTGTGCTCCACTGGCTATTCGCCGACCCTCGACGAGATGGTCGAGGTGACATTCACCGTCAGTCCCCGCGTGCGCAGGATTGCCGCGCACAATCCACACGAACTGCCTTTGGTGGAATATTTTCGCCAGATCTACTGGGCGTCCGGCGTCGATCTGCCGGAAGAGGATTTCGCGAAAACGATGGAAGCGTTCTCGCTGGAAGATATCGAGCTTGCGCCCGGTGAAAGGGCGGTTCTGCCGATACAGCTTCCGTCTGAATTCATCATCGTCTTCGAGCCGGTCACCCATTCAGTGCAGTTCATCGATGTGAAAGGCGAACCGACAAGGGAGCGCCGAAGCCTCTCTTTGGTCTTCGACCGCGACCATATCCAGAACCAGACGCTGGAGATGCAACCCGGCCCGTTGCGCATTTCGCTGGAAAACAGGACCGACACCCGGGTGCTGCCGACGGTCTTCATCGCCGGCCAGGAGTTGCATGATCTCCTGGGCAGACGCCGGCCCTTCCTGACCGCCAAGCGCCTGCTCACCAACCAGACCTTCCGCGATCTCTATCGCACGGATACGCTTGACATCAACCAGCGCCTGAAGATCACCAGCCTGACCTTCCTGTTCACCGACCTGCGCGGATCGACCGAGCTTTACGAGCGGGTGGGCGATCTTTCAGCCTTCGATCTCGTGCGCGAGCATTTCCAGGTTCTGCACGAGATCGTCGCGGCGGAGGCAGGCGCGGTGGTGAAGACGATCGGCGATGCGGTGATGGCGACCTTCCCGACGCCCGATCGTGCGATTGCTGCGGCCCTCAGGATGCGCGATGCCATGCGTGCGCTCAACGACAAGAGCGGTCGCGAGGATCTGCTGCTCAAGATCGGAGTCCATGCCGGCCCCTGCATCGCCGTGTCCATGAACGAGCGACAGGACTATTTCGGTCAGACGGTCAACATTGCCTCGCGGGTCCAGAACCTTGCCAACGCACAGGCGATCTTCGCCACTCGTGCGGTGGTCGACGACAATCTCACCGCCGATCTGCTGCACAGGAACGCGCTGACGCCCGTGCCCCACGAAGTCTCGCTGCGCGGCATTGAGCGCGAGATAGCGGTATATACGATCCCCTGAAGACTTCGGTCGTCTGAAGCATGTCTCCCGAAAGTGGGAACCGGTTTCGGGACAAAGACATGCGTAAAATCAAAACCTAGTGCATGTCGCCCAGAAGTGTGCAGCGGTTCTGGGGCAACGACATGCATCAAAACAAAGACTTAAAGCGCGTCGCCTGAATCCGTTTCAATGCGACGCGCTTTAACCCCTCACACGCGCCTGCAGACAAAATAACGATCGGCGGGCACCGAGGGCGGCGGCGGGAGGCGTTGCAGCCGCGGGTGATCGAGCGGCGTGCCGCTGACCGCGATGCCGCCGACGCGAAGCAGGCGTGCGGTCAGATCGGGAAGCCAGGTAGAGGTCACTGCATCGCGATCTTCATAACCGGTGCCGATGTCGGCGTGAACAAGAGCGGCGTCGATGCCAATGAACCTGGTCGCCGTCTCGCGTATTTCGCCGAGCACGAGGTTTTCAGGTTCGGGAATTGAGCTGGCGTGTGCGGCAAGTGCGCGGTCGAACGCCACGATCCGGCGTCCAGGCAGGCGCTCGCGCAGATGGTGGAACGTCCGTCCATTGCCGAGGCCGAGCTCGATCACCGGCCCGTCCATCTTCGCCACCTCGGCGCAGACCTGATCGAGAATGTCGCGCTGTGCCGTCATCCTGCGGATGAAACTATCAAGGCGACTCATATGCGATTGTATGTCCTTAACCGGTTCACGAAATCGGCAATGCCCCGACCAGAGCGTTTGGCGGCTGAAACCCGAGGGCGACGTGTCGAACCGACACGAGTCTTGCCGCGTATAGAGGCGAACAATGAACACTGTAATAACCGAACAGGCGGCCGACAAGGATCATACCGGGCGGAGCTGGCGGCACGGCGCGCGACGGAACAGCGATCTCACTTGTAGGGGTCTGCGGCGTCCCGCAAGCCATCGCCGAGGAAGTTGAACGCCAGGATGACGAGGATGACGGGGAGGATCGGCAAAAGCAGCCATGGATAGAACGCGATCACGCTGACGCTGCGCGCCTCGGTGAGCAGAATGCCCCAGCTGGTTATCGGCGCCCTCAGGCCGAGCCCGAGGAAGCTCAGCGCCGTCTCGCCCAGGATCATGCCGGGTATGGAGATCGTCGCCGCCGCGATCAAATGCGACATGAAGCCGGGAATGAGGTGCCGCCGGATAATGCGGCTGCTGCTGGCACCCATCAATTGCGCGGCCAGAACGTAATCCTCCTCCCGCAAGGCTAGAAGCTTTGAACGCACGGCCCGCGCCAGTCCGGTCCAGTCGAGCAGCCCGAGGATAACGGTGATGCCGAAATAGATCAGGATCGGACTCCAGGTTATCGGCATGATCGCCGCCAGAGTCATCCATAGCGGAATGCTGGGGATCGATTGCAGAACTTCGATTATCCGTTGAACGATCAGGTCGAAGATACCGCCGTGATAGCCGGCCAGTCCGCCGATGACTATGCCGAGCAGGAAGCTGAAACTGATGCCGACGAGGCCGATTGTCAGTGAAATGCGTGCGCCATAGATGATGCGCGAGAGCACATCGCGCCCCAACCTGTCAGTGCCGGCCAGAAAGAGCTGGCCGTTTTCGGCAGGGCAGACAAAATGCCTGTCACCTTCGATCAGGCCCCAGAACCGATAACCGTCGCCCTTGCAGAAGAAGCGGATCCGCTGAACATCATCCTGTTTGTCGACGTAGTTCCGCTTGAGCGTGTCCATATCCAGCGTCATCCGGCGGCCATAGACGAACGGCCCGACGAACTGGCCGTTGTGGAACAGGTGCACCCGCTGCGGCGGCGCATAGATGTAGTCCATGTTGCGCGTGTGCAGATTGTAGGGCGCCAGGAACTCGCAGATCAGTATCCCGAAATAAAGCACTGCCAGGAATATGCCGGATACAAGAGCCAGCCGGTGCCGTCGGAATTTCCACCACATCAGCCGCAACTGCGACGCCTGAAAGACCTTCGATTGCTCCGGCGTCATCGCCTCGACCGACTGCAGGTCAAAGGGCGCGATGGAAACGTAGTGTTGCAGCGGGGCCCCCGGAGCGGGCAGCGGCGATTGCGTGTTCATTTGGTGCTGCCGCCCTGCAAACGAATTCGCGGATCAAGCAGCGCCAGCGCCAGGTCCGAAATCAGGACGCCGATGACCGTCAGGAAGGCGAGGAACATGAGGAATGACCCTGCCAGATACATGTCCTGGCTTTGCAGCGCCTTGATCAGCATCGGCCCGGTCGTTTCCAAAGACAGCACGATCGCCGTGATTTCGGCGCCGGAGATGATGGCCGGCAGGATAGAGCCGATGTCTGAAATGAAGAAATTGAGAGCCATGCGCAGCGGATATTTGACCAGCGTCTTGAAGGGATGGAGGCCTTTGGCCCGCGCGGTCACGACATATTGCTTGTGTAGCTCGTCGAGCAGATTGGCGCGCAGCCGCCGGATCATGCTTGCCGTGCCGCCGGTGCCGATGATCAAGACCGGGATCCAGAGATGGGCGAGGATCGACTTCGCCTTGGCCCAGCTCATCGGCTCGCCGAGATATTGTTGGTCCATGAGATGGCCGATGGACGTGCCAAACCACATGTTGGCGAAATACATCAGGATCAGCGCCAGCATGAAGTTCGGAATGGCAAGCCCGAGAAGGCCGAAGAAAGTCAGGCCGTAGTCGCCCCAGCTGTATTGATGCGTGGCGGAGTACATGCCGATCGGAAAGGCGATGAGCCACGTGAAGACGATGGTGACGAAGGAAACCATCACGGTGAGCCACATTCGGTCCCCGATGACGTCGCGAACCGGCAACTCATATTCGAAGGAATAGCCGAAATCGCCGTGCAGCATCCCGCCGACCCAGTAGAAGTAGCGAATGACCGGCGGCTTGTCGAAGCCATATTCCTTCCGCATCATCTCGATGCGATCGGAATCCACCGCTTCGCCCTGAGCCCGAAGCTCGGCGACATAGCTGTCGAAGTAGTCGCCGGGGGGAAGTTCGATGATCGTGAACACCAGCGCCGAAATGATCAGCAGCGTTGGAACCATCACAGCAATGCGCCAGACAATATATCGAAGCACGCTCAGGACTCTCCAAGCCAGAATGTATCCGGCATGTAGACACCGAAATAAGCAGTCGGGTCGTAGCCGTAGAGCGCCTTGTCAGGCAGGTTGCGCAGCCGCGAGGATACCAGGACCGGCTGATATGTTCCGTTTACCGTGCCGATCGAAAACACCTGATCGGTGTAGATCGACAGCATTGAATTCCAGATTTCGGCGCGCTCGGTGGCTTTGGTCGATGCGTTCCAGCGCTTGAGCAAATCCATCAGCTCGACCACAGGCGGAAGATCAGGCGCCTCACCGACCGTGCCATGGGACAAGTAGTGGGCGCCCCAGAGCGGCCATTGCAGCTGGTCGTCGATTGTGGGTGCCAGCTGGTACGGGTTCATGTCGGCGGTCGGCACGCCATTGTCGATGCCCGACCACATCGACATCATGATCTGGCCGCCGAGCGCACGGCTGCGGAAGATGTCGCGCTGCGAAGTCCGGATGAACAGGGCGATGCCGATCTGGCGCCAATGATCGGTGATGAGTTCGAGCGCGTCGGTTTCCAGCGTGCTTTCGCCGGCCGTTTCCACCACGATCTGCGCCGGGCGTCCATCGGGAAGTATCCGCAGGCCGTCATCGTCACGCGTCTTAAGTCCGACCTCGTCGAGCAGGGCATTGGCCTGGTCCGGGTCATGGGCGACCCAGGCTTTCGCGAATTCCGCCCGGTAGAGCGGGCTCTCCGGCAGGACCGTATCGGCACTTTCCTGCGCCAATCCGTAGAACACGGCCAGATTGATCTCGCGCCTGTCCACAGCGAGCGAAAGCGCGCGGCGCACGCGCACGTCACGAAGAAGGCCACGCCACACCTGGTCGGCACAATTCAGATTGGGCAGCAGCGCCAGCCGCGAACCCTGTGTGCGCTTCCAGAGATGCATCTTCACCGGATAGCGCTTCTCCGCATCCTTCAGGAAGGCGTAATCGGTGAAGTCAATTCCCATGCATTGCAGGTCGCTCTCGCCCGCACCGGTCTTGGCGGAAATGATCGCCGACGAGCTGACATTCATGACGATCCGGTCGACATAGGGCAGTTGCCGGCCATTCTCGTCTATTCGATGAAAGAACGGGTTCCGCTCGAAGACGAACTGCTCAGCGGGCGGCTTGGTCCGGTTCTGCCAGGGATCGAGCGTCGGCAGATCCGGGTTCTCCGGGCGATACTGCCGCGACATGCGGATATGCAGGAGCGTCCATTTCTGGACCCGGTTCTCCTTCATCAGGCCGGCGAGCCGGAATGGATCCTGGTATTTTTTGTGGAACTGCTTGAGATAGGCGGCCGGCAGGACAAGCGAAAGCGGCGATGCAGCAGCGAGCTTGGGCAGAAAGTCGGGATTGGGCGCATCCCAACCATAGCGGACCGTCAACGAATCGACGATCTCGAAGCGTGGCGGCTTGCCGTCCGCCAGCAGGGCCGGTGCGAGCCCGCCTTGCGAAAGCTCATCGTTCAGCCAGACATCTTCCCAGCAATAGCGAAAATCCTCTGGCGTCAGCAGGCTACCGTCAGACCATTTGTGTCCTTCCCGAATCTTGAAAGTGAAGACGCGATCATCCGCTACGTCGAAACTTTCGAGAATGTCGGGTTGCATGTTGAGCTTTTCGTCATAGCCGACCAGGCGAGCATACCCGTAGATCGTCATCATCCGGATATCTTTCTGGCTGCCGATGATCGTGCGCAGCGTGCCGCCATACTGGCCGGGCTGCCGGCCCATCGCAGCGAGGTTCAACGCGCGCGGGCTCTTGGGCAGGCGTTCGGCGAGTGCCGGCAGCGCCCTGGCCTTCAGCTGCGCCTGAAGAAATTCCGGCTCCAGATCGCCGGCGCGCGACGTGCCCGGCAGAAATGCCGAAGCCATGAGCCCAAGGACGGTGCGCCGGCTGATCAATGGCGCAGCTCCCTGACATCGGCCGAACGTCGGGCCAGCACGAGGTGGCCGCCGCCAAGATCGAGCGGCGACAGCATGTCCTCGTCGCCCTCGTCGCGGAATTGCGGTCCCCATGCGCTGGTGTCGGAAGCGCCGCTGAGCTTCAGCGTCTTGAAATCCATCGGCCTGTCGAGATCGGGGAAAGGCACTGCGGCGACCAGTGAGCGCGTGTAGGGGTGGACCGGTTTCCTAAGCAGGACTTCGCGCGGCGCAAGCTCGACGATACGCCCGCCGCACATCACCGCGATGCGGTCTGCCATGTAGTCCACCACCGCAAGGTTGTGAGATATGAACAGGTAGGTCAGGCCCAGTTCCTTCTGCAGGTCCTTCAGAAGGTTCAGGATCTGCGCCTGGACAGAGACATCGAGCGCCGAAACCGGCTCGTCGCAGATCAGGAGTTCAGGTCCGAGCGCCAACGCGCGCGCGATGCCGATACGCTGACGCTGCCCGCCGGAGAAACTGTGCGGATAGCGCTTGATGAAGCGCGGATCGAGCCCGATTGCCTGCATCAGGCTCTTGATCGTGGCGAGTCGGGACGCGGCGTTGCCGCGTTGATGGATTTCCAGCGGCTCGCTCAAGATGTTTTCCACCGTCATGCGAGGTGAAAGCGATGAAACCGGATCCTGGAAGACCATCTGGATTTTCGCGCGCAGCATCCGCAAGGCGTCTCCCTCGCCTCGCAAGACGTCGATCGCTCCATCGCGGCCGTTGAAGATCACGGAGCCGCCGCTGGGGGTGACAGCCCGCATGAGGATCTTGCTGACGGTGGTTTTGCCGGAGCCGCTTTCGCCGACCAGGCCCAGGCACTCACCCCGCCTGATATCGAAGCTCACGCCGTCCACGGCGCGAACAGAGGTTTGATGATCCCCGCCGAACAGTCCGGACTTGCGGATGGTGAAGACTTTTTTCAGATCTCTGACCGACAGCAGGATGTCGTCCGGCCCCTTCGATGCCTGCGCCGTCTGCTTGCCGAGCAGGTTCCCGACATTCACCGGCACCTCGCGGAGCGCCTTTAGCCTTTCGCCAGGCTTCAGGTCGAAATGCGGAACGGCCGCCATCAGGCCCTTCAGGTAAGGGTGACCTGGCCGGCGGAATATCGCCTCGACAGGTCCCGCTTCCATGATCTCGCCATGGTAGATGACCACCACCTCGTCGGCGACATTGGCGACCACGCCGAGGTCGTGCGTGATCAGCAGCATCGCCATGTTCAGCTTGGTCTGAAGCCCGCGCAGCAATTGCAGGATTTGCGCCTGGATGGTGACGTCCAACGCCGTCGTCGGCTCGTCGGCGATCAACAGGGCCGGCCGGCAGATAAGCGCCATGGCGATCATGGCGCGCTGACGCAATCCTCCCGAAAGTTCAAAGGGATACATGTGATAGGCGCGCTTGGGATTGGGAAAGCCGACAAGGCTGAGCATTTCCTCAGTCTGCGCCTGGCGCTCCGCCCGAGTCGTGGGCGTGTGTATTTGCAGGGATTCGCTGATCTGGTTGCCGATCGTGTGCAGCGGCGACAGCGATGTCATCGGCTCCTGAAAGATCATGCCGATGCGGCTGCCTCTCAACGCCCGGATTTCGGGTCCATCACGCGGCATCTTCAGGATATCCTGCGTCGTGCCGGGCGTTTCAGGATCGGAAAACAGAATACGGCCGCGAGCATGGGCCGAGTTCGGCAAAATGCCCATCACTGCGTGGCTGAGAACCGATTTTCCGGAACCGGACTCGCCCACAAGCGCGGTAACCTTGCCGGGCAGGACGCGAAGATTTGCGCGCCTGACAGCATGTAGCGGTCCCCCGATAATGGCAAAGGAGATGCCAACATCTTCGATCCGCAGCAGATCAACACCCGAATTCATTCCACACCAGCCCCACTCTGGCAGGTCCAGAAAGCGAGACTAGCGTATTGCCAGCCCAGAGCAACTTGGATTCGAAACGGTCGCCAGCGGCGGAACCGGCGACTGGGCTGCCTGCCGAAGGCGTTCGGATCGGATCGTGGCGGTTACTGGAGCTTCCTCGGGTCGCCCGCCGACAGCCGCGCGGCATCGCGGTGAAGCAGCATGACCTGCTCGGCATCCGACCTTCGGTCGTAAATCGGCTCCAGCGCGCCGTCTTCATCGAGTGCGAGAGCACCGGACAGATCGGGTGAAAGCACCGTCAGCTTCTGCTTGATGCCAGCCAGTTCCTCGCTGCCGAGCGTCAGCCAGCTGTTGGCGCCGCAATAGCTGGCGAAGTCTTTGCTGGCGAGAACGCTGTGCGGATATTTCTTGGTCAGGGTCTGAAGGCGCTGGACCTCGTTTACAGCCGAGCCGAAGACAGAGAATGTGAGCCGGTCGGTAAGCCCGACATTGCCGAACATCACATTGCCGACATGCAGGCCGATACCAAATTTTATATCGGACAACCCCTGCTCCTTTCGGCGCAGATTGAGATCCGTCATGCGCACAGTGGCCTTGTGCGCGGCCACAAGAGCAGCCTGGCAGGCGATCTCGGACTGCGAGCGGTGCCTTTCGCAAGGGTAGACGGCAATGAAGCCATCGCCGATGAAACTCATGATCTGCCCGCCTTGGCGATTAAAAGGTGCAGCAACGGCGTCGAAAAACTGGTTAAGCGTGTCGATATAGATTTCGCGGCCGGCGGTTTCGGCAAGCTTTGACGACCCGCGCATATCGGCCATGACCAGTGCGGCGCGGATTGTATCGCCCTCGCCGCGCTTGATCTGACCGTCCAGCACGCGCCTGCCGGCATCGCCGCCGAGATATGTGGTCATCATGTTGTCAGCGAGCTTGGTGAGCACCGCCATCTTGGTTGCGATAGCGAGATGGCTCTGGATGCGCAGCAGCGCCGAAATCATGCTGTCGCTGAAGCCTGCGGCACTGTCAGTGGACCAGGACCCCATCATGCCCTGACTGGTATTGCCGCTGAAGGGAAGGACGAAAGCCATGTAATCGGTGATGCCCATAAGCCTGAGGTCATCGAAAACAGGAAACTCCGGCGGCACCGACGGGTCGAGCCGGCGTCGCAGATGTTCGAGCTTATTGCTGAGCAGATGGTAGTATGGGCTGGTCAGGAACCTGTCAGACGGCACGCCGGGCCTATTGCGGAAGCTTTCTACTTCCATGCCCTGGCCGCGAAGCCAGGTGAAGCCAAGCGCATCATAAAGCGGATGAAGCATCGAAAAGCTCAGATGCACCCGCCTCAGCGGCAGGCCGGCAGCAGCCAGCCGTTCGCAAAAGCCTTTTATCAATGTCTCCAGGTCGTTGCCCGCCAACGCCGACTGGTTCAGCCAATCGGCAACCTTATCCATGAGAATGGTGGAAATTTCTGCTTGCGCTGTGCTCATGCTATCTCGAAACCCTCGAAGACGGAGCCATTATCCATTGATCCGCCATAACACAGTCCGCCAACGCCCCCAACGATAAGACCCCCGAAGTCAATGAGGCCGGCTTTGGCGGCAAGGCGGCGAAGAATTTGCCGGATGACTGTCCTTGCGGCCAAGGAACAGGCATAACCGCATCTATCTCCTGTCGCGTTATATGGCGAGGCTGCCGGCGGAGAGCAACCAGGATCCTGACATCGGGCCGCTAAGACGCCGTCAGACCGGCACCTTCGCCTTCAGACTTGCGGCCGCCATCGCATAGCCGCCGGCGGCGCCATCGATGAAATGAACGTGATCGCGCTGCAGCGGCGAGGCGACGAGGCATGTCATCAAGGCCGATTTCTGGCGATGCAGGCCATAGTAGCAGATGCCCGCCTCTTCCGCCTGTTTCAGCCGGTTCTCGATCCGTTGCAGCACATCCGCGTCGACATCGATGGTCATCTTCAAGCCGTCGTCGAACTTCCGGAAATCCGAATTGCTGGCCACGTCGCGTTTGTAGATCTTCGGATCGAACCGACCGATCGTCCAGCCAAATCGATCGGTGACGGCAGCAAGCGTCAGCAGGAACAATATCCACAGCTTCGACAGCCACCGCCGTCCTGCCGGCGCCACCGCCCTCGCCTCCAGATCGAAGCCGGCGGGCGAAAAACTGTAGGCCGGCCCGTTCACTGGCACCGGATGGCCATCGCGTTCCTGCCTGCCGGCAAGGGCGATGACGTCGGAAACCAGAAACTGAAAACCGCGCAAGTCGCGCGACGCCCCCGGTATGGCAATGATCGAGACGATTTCGCCATGCCGGGCTTCGATCGGGTTCCAGCGGCAGGAGAGACCGGTCAGATCCGGCCGTGCGCCGGCCGGCGCAGGATCGATGCGGTAGCGCCCCGCTTTCATCTCGGCTTCCGCCCAACTGCCGCCGCCGCCGGCGAACATGGCATAGAAGACCGCTTCGGAGGCCCGGAACCTCGCCACCCGAACGTCGAGGCCTTGCGCTCTTATATCCTTTATCGGCACGATTGCGGCACGCAAGGTCAGGTCCAGTTCGTCCGCCACCCATCTCTGGACAGCCGCCAGCGCGTTGCGGGTGATCTCCAGCGCCGAGCCGGGAAACGCCACGAGCGCGCCGTCGCCGCCGAAGACAAAGGGTAGATCTTGCCGACCCAGCGCATTGAGCAGCGCCGAAATGACGCTTGCGCCGGCCATGTTGACGGTTTTATAGCGCCCGGCCCCGATCGCCTTGGTCGAGCCGACGATGTCGGCGGTGGCCAGCGCCCAGCCATCCGGGAGGGGGCGATAATTATCGATATCGGCAACGCTTTCGAACTTTGCGAAGACCGGCAAAGAAGCGACAAACGGGTCGGACGCGACAGCTGTTTCCATGAGCGTCAAATAGCACATTCTACTGCTTGAAGGTGATGTCGATGATGCCTCGAAATTGACTTGCGCAGGCTTTCCGATGATAGGGTCTGGCGATGCGAATTGCCTTCTACGCGCCGCTGAAGTCGCCCAATGATCCCGTTGCCTCCGGCGACCGCCAGATGGCACGGATGCTGGTCAAGGCGCTGGAGCATGGAGGGCATAGCGTCGAACTGGCATCCGAATTGCGCCTCTATCTACGCGAACCGGAGCCGAAAAGTTTCGATGCGCTCAAGGTCGAGGCCCGAGAGGAAGCCGCGCGGTTGACTAAGCTTTGGGATCGTGACGGCAAGCCCGATCTCTGGTTCTCCTATCATCCCTATTACAAGGCGCCCGACCTGATCGGGCCCGAGCTGGCGTCGGCCTTTGCTGTCCCCTATGTCACTGCGGAAGCCTCCTATTCGAGGCGGCGCAACGTCGGTTTGTGGGCCGATACGCAAGCGTTGGTGACGCGAGCCGTCGAACAGGCGGCGCTGAACATCTGCTTCACGCAAAGGGATCGTCAGGGACTGACAGACGCGATTCCCGGCGCCACTTTCGGTATGCTTCCGCCCTTCATCGACATATCGGGATTCCGGGAGATGCCGGCACGGGGTTGTCCGGCGCGCCTCGTTACCGTCGCCATGATGCGCCCGGGCGACAAAGTCGACAGCTATCGCATGCTGGCGCAAGCGCTCGGTCCGATCGGCCACCTGCCCTGGACCTTGTCGGTTGTCGGGGACGGGCCTGCCCGTGACGAGGTCAAAGCGCAATTCGCCGGCTTGCCCGCCGACCGTATCGAATGGCTTGGCGCGATTGAGCCAGCCGCCGTGCCGGATGTCCTCTACAGTGGGGGAATTTACGTCTGGCCGGGTTGCGGCGAGGCCTATGGCGTTGCCTATCTTGAAGCGCAGGCCGCCGGCCTTCCGGTGGTGGCTCAGGACACCGCTGGCGTTCCGGAGGTCGTGCGGCATGGCCAGACCGGGCTTCTCACCCCGCCGGGCGATGTGGCGGCGTTCACCTCTGCCATTGAAAGGTTTCTGGCTGGCAACGACGAAAGAACCATCATGGCCGCGGAAGCCAGACGTTTCATCCTCGAAGAACGTTGCCTCGGTGCTGCAGCGGCGCGTCTGGCCGAACTTCTTGCGAAGATCCCGGTTTCATGACATCCGATCGGATCTGGCAGCCCTTGATGGAAGAACTGGCGCGCTGGCAACGGGCGGACCGTAAGGCTGAGTTCTGGCTGCGTGACGATGACGCCGTGGATCCGACGCCTGCGCTCGATCGGCTGCTCGCTCTCACCGCTGAATTCGCGGTTCCGGTCACTCTGGCCGTCATTCCGGCCCTGACCGATGAGAAGCTTGTCGTTCGGCTTGACGAGGCGCCGCACGCCGCGGTCGCCATCCATGGCTGGGCGCACCGAAATCATGCGCCCGAGGACCAGAAAAAGCAGGAGCTCGGCGCGCATCGGCCGCGCGAGGCAGTGCTTGATGATCTGGCTCGCGGGCTGTCGCACGTAACCGGCCTGCACGGCGCACGTGCCGTTCCGATGCTGGTGCCACCCTGGAACAGGATCGACGCCGGCTTGATAGCCGACCTTGGATCGATGGGATTTGCGGCATTGTCGGTCTTTGGGCCGCCGAAGCCGGCTTCGCTGACGGTCATCAACAGCAATGTCGACATCATGGATTGGCATGGCACGCGCGGCTGCCGCGATCATGGCCTATTGGTTCAGGCAATCATTGCGCAATTGCAGCATGCATCCGACGGCGGCGAACTGGTCGGCCTGCTCACCCACCATCTCGTACATGATGAATCGGCCTGGCTTTTCCTCGAGCGGCTGTTCACAGTCACCGCACGGACTGAAACCTGCGCATGGCTTCCGATCAGGACATTGATCGGGCGCAGCGCCGGTAACGCAATTCCAGGAAAAGTGTGAGCGGTTTTCCGTTCGGAATTGCGTCCCAAAACAAGCAATTCCAGGAAAAGTGTGAGCGGTTTCCGTCCGGAATTGCGTCAAAACAAGGAGATAGAGGAAAATAGCTCAGCGCTTTTTGTGCAATGAGACTGGAAATTTGAGCGTCTGGCCATCCCGCGCGGCAAAAGCGCCGGCAAACCTGTCTTTGGCCAGTTTCTCGATCTCGTCCAGTTCCTCGTCGGTGCGTGTCGGATCGTGGTGAATCAGCGCAAGCCCCCGCGCACCGGCTGCCTCGCAGAGCTTGACGCCCTGTTGCCAGGTCGAGTGCCCGTTACCGCGACGGCGTTCCATTTCCTCCTCGGTGTAGGTGCAATCGTAAATGACGAGGTCGGCATCTTCGATCAGGTCGAGCACCGCCTGATCGAGTTTGTCCGGCTCGTGCTCGGTGTCTGTGATCACCGCCACGACGCGGCCGCCCCATTCGACCCGGTAACCTATACAGCCGCCCGGATGGAAAAGGCTGCCGGTTCGGACCACCACCCCTTCGCGCGGCCGAAGCACGTCCCCGGATACGAAATCGCGGCAGTCGAGGCTTGCCTTGCAAACATCCATTTTCACCGGGAACCACGGCGGCCGCATGAACTCATCGACCATCTGCCGGGTCGTCATGCGTCCTGCAAGATGCCCGGACCAAAGCGTAACCTTGACGCTCCGGTCATAGATCGGAGCAAAAGACGGCAGCCCGATGATGTGATCGTAGTGGCAATGGGTGAAAAGCAGGTCGAAATCGTTCACGCCCGACGCCCGCAGCGCCCAGCCGGCAGGCCGTATGCCAGAGCCCGCGTCGAACAGAAGCGTATGCTTGCCGCATCGCATCTCAATGCAGATTGTGTTGCCGCCATAGCGAGAGAATTCTGGCCCCGATACCGAAATGCTGCCGCGCACGCCCCAAAACCTGACCAGGAAAACGTCGTCGTCCATGCTAGCCCTTCGCAGTGCCCTCGCCCATCGTAGCCAAACAACTGCAGCTAGGCGAGACAGGTTTCTCCGGGTGATATTCTCAGCAAGACGCCAGTGCCATCACGACAGCGAGGATTGATCGCACGTCATTCGTTATTTGGCGATTCGTGCGTCGATCAGATCCGCTGTCGTATGGCTTAGGCGATCGGCAAGAACCCGCAATATCTCGATGGTCATTTCCGGGAACTCCTTCATAAGCCTCAGAAAATGATCCTTGCGGATTCTCAAGGCTTCCAGCGGACTTGCCGCTCTGACGGTGGCGGTGCGGGAGCTGTTGCACAATATGGCGATCTCGCCAACAATCGAATTTGGCACCAGTTCGGCAACTTTTATCGGTCCGCTGTCGGAATCGACCAGAATATCCGCCCTGCCTGAAAGGATGACATAGGCGGCGTCTCCCTCGTCGCCCTGCCGGAAAAGGATCTGGCCGGCGCTGTAGCTCACGCGATCGGAGGTGAACGCAAGCAGCTTGAGCTTTGTGGGCTCGATGCCAGAGAACAAGGGAACGCGTTGCAGCATTCCAACTTCATCCTTGAGCAGCATTGTCGCAAACCTCAAAATTCGCGTTTGCCAGACTAGATCAACGGACGCTTAGATGAAATCAATTCCCACCGGCAGAATGATCCCATCTGATGCCCGTTGCTCTACGACAGCAGTTCCTTGAAGATACCCGTCCCTGCCAAAAGTGTCTCGTGTGTTCCGTCTTCCACCAATTGACCCGCGTCGAAGACGATAACGCGATCGAACATCATCCCCATTGCCGGATTCGTCACGACCCACACAATTGCCGGCGAATGGCCGTCGCACCTGGCTTCCTCGAGCACGTTTCGCAGCACCTTTTCCTGCACGCGCTGGTCGAGCGCCGACAGCGGCCGGTTGAGAATGAGAAAATCAGGACGCTTGAGCAAGGCCCGGGCAACGTCGAGCTTCTGTCGCTGTCCCGCGGTCAGCCGCCTGCCGCCGGCACCGACGTTGAAGTCCAGGCCGACATCCAGAAGTTCGGCATAAAGCCCCAGTTCGTCAAGAATGTCATAGACGATGGACCGTATGCGGTCCGGCGCGTCGGGATGGTTGTTGCCCACACGCCCGAACAGGACATTATCCATGACGGTGGCCGCGGCAATGTATTTGCCAGGATCATACCGTTCGATCGCATTTTGCAGCTCGGGTGGCAGGTTTTCATAGAACGTGTTGCGTGCAGCGACGATCTTGCCCATGAGCTCGTCGCTCAGCAAGCCGAAGCGGTGCCGGGGCTCGATATAGGCAAAGCTTAAGCTGACGATCATGGCGCGGTCGTTCTCCGAAACCGCCTCGTGGGGACGATTCTTGAGCCGTTGCAGCAAGGTTTCGTAGGTGGGTATCTCCTCGGCGCTCATGAAGGCGAGCTGCTGGAAGAACTGGTGATCGGGCGGCAGGTCGGCAAACAGCTCGATCGCCTGTTCGGCGATCTCCATGCCCATTTCGTAGAGTGTGCGGTCGAGGCCGGCTTGCCTCAGCACAGACGCAAAATAGGGATTGGCCGCGAGAGCCCTGTCGGCCAGCTCAGGGCCGGCGGCGGCGCCGAAGAGCAGGTTTTGGCCGATCGTTGCTTCCTTGTTGTAGGCGCCCGGTTCGAAAGGAACCACCAGTTCGCTCAGCCCTTCGCGTTCCAGCCGGGTTCGCAGCGCAGCACGCAGTTCGACGATCCGCCTGGCAAGCTCCGTGTGACGCGTGAGGTCGGCCGAAGAGCGCAAGCCGAGATCCAGAATGTCGCGTGACAGAACAACCGCGTCGAGCACCCGGCGCACGGCTTCAAACAGGTCGTGCGGGCCGGTGGCGCCGGCGGAAGCATAGTTGATCCAGTCGCTCTGGATATCGAGATCCGGATTGCCCGAGCGGCGCGCCTCGTCGATGTTCCAGCGCTGCTGGTCTGCCGCAGCACCCTCATAAGGCACCGACGTCAAAGGCGCATGCTTCAATCCGTAGAGCAGGTTGTCGCGGAGGCTTGCCTGGAACAGGAAAACATCCGACGAGGCGTAGGACATGCGCCGGCCGGTCACTGCTTCGGGGAGTTCAAGCAGGTCTCGGCGCCCGAAGCGACCCTTCCGCTGGCCGGCCAGTTCAGCCGCGCGAAGGCTTCTGCAAGCGCCTCCGCTCCGCCTGTTGCGGTACTGACCAGCGCCACCGTCTCACCCGGCTTGACCTGGAGAGAGATACGGTCGAGGAGCATTGCACCGCCATCGTCTGCTATGGATAGACTGATCGCCGACAGGGGGCTGGTCATCGGATCGGGATCGTCGATCGTCAATGCCCCGATTCTGGGCGCGATGAGACCCTCGACGGTGAACTGTTCAACGACCTGCTGATATTTGACCTGGACATCCTGCCGATCCTGATCCCAGTCGATCAGTTCCTTCATCGGTCCGGGCAGGTCCTTGTAGGCGCCGATCACGGCCACGAGCTGGCCGACGTCCAGCCGCCCCTGAATGACCAGGTACCCGCCGATCATGTAGAATAGAAAGGGCGTGAGCTGCGCGAGAAAATTGTTGAGGAACTTCACCATGAATTTCCATTGGTAAAGATCAAAGCGGATCTTAAAGATGAGCCCTAGCCGTGCAGCTATGTCGGCGCGCTCGTAGTTTGATGTATCGTGGACGTGAACCGCACCGATGCCGTCGACGATTTCGCCAACCCGGCCCGAAAGCGCGCGCGCCGTCAACTGCCGTTTGCGCCCGAGCACGATCAGCCGCCGGCGCATTCGCGGGATGAGCACGATCTGGATCGCCACGATCACAACCGCTATCATTCCGAGCCAGAAGTTCTGAACCATGATGAACAGCATGGCCGTCAGCGCCTGGCCGCCGAGCAGCACCGGCTGCAGGAAGGCATCGCCGATGAAGCCGCCAAGCGGCTCCACCTCGTCCTTCACCATGGTCGCCACTTCGGCGGATTTCACCCGCTTAAAGTAAACCGGCGGAAACCGCAGCACACGATCGACCAGATCGAAGCGGATACGCCGCAGCATGCGTTCGCCGAGGCGGCCCTTGTAGGTGTTGATGTAGAGTTTGAACAGGCCGTTGATGATGACTAGCAAGAGGAACACAAGGCTCAGGGCAAACAGCGTCGCCGTGCGGTCGAGCTGAAAACCGGAGAAGAACTGCACCTCTCCAATGAACGGCAGGTTGTAGTGTAGCCTCATGAATGACTGGGTCGCGCCCGGCTGCTCGAAGCCCTTGCCTTGGATCGGGCCGTTGACGATCAGCTTCGGCAGGTCGAAGGACATGAAATACGGGATCATCGAAAGCAGGACGATCATCAATATCCAGAGCTGCTGCTTCTTGGTGTGCGTCCAGATATAGCGGGCTAGGCTGGGTTCCATATGCGACCGCGGATCCTTCAGTTGGAAGGTTGCAGGGTGGAAAAGCACCTGTTGGCGAATGGCGTACCGGCAATTTCTTCGTCGCCGACGACAAGCTCGAAGTGCATGGAAATTGTCCTGCGCTCAACGATGGAAGGAACCTGCGAGGCGGCGCGGTTCAGTTCCGGCGCATGGTCGATGACAACGACATGGGCAGTGCTGGTGAGCGAAGGAAGCAGTTGGCCAACCGGTTCGCGGCTTCCGTAGGATTTTGGCGAATAGCCAAGCAGCATGGGTCCGCAACCGCGCGGCTGACGCTGATGGATGCACGCCGATGGTCCGGACAGATGCAACAGGCTCTCTCCGGCACCGGGCAATGGCGAAGCGGCTTGCAGCATTTTCACGTCCGCGAATCAACCAGCCTTGCGGGAGGCAAGATTGCGTTGTGTCGCCCGAAATCCCAACATACAAGACGAATATGATGGATGTCACGCAACCACGCAATGTCGGCATGGACTGGCACGAGCAAGCCTTGGACCTCACGCGGGGCATTGCTGCCTACGTCAACTGCCCTCTCGTGGCAGGGCTGGCGCGCGTCATCGCCAAGCATCCGAAGGCCGATATCGCCAACGCCTTCAACCACAAGCAGGTCGCCTGCAAGATGTGGGCGCTCGACAGGCTGTTCGAAAGCTACGGCGGCCGGTTCGGGCGCATATGGATTCTGGGTGGATGGTACGGCGTATTGCCGGCAATGCTTTTCAACGACGCCCGCTTCGACGCGGCCGCAGTTGATAGCATCGACATCGATCCCGAAGTCGCGCCGGTCGCCCGGACCCTCAACCGGGATGCCGGCGACCGGTTCCGGGCGCTGACGGCAGATATGTACGCGGTTGACTATGCGGCCGGGCGGCCCGACCTGATCGTCAATACGAGTTGCGAACACATAGCCGATCTGCCCGCCTGGCTTGCTCTGCTTCCGCGGGGCACGAATGTGCTGCTGCAATCGAACGATTATTTCAGCGAGCCGACGCACATCAATTGCGTGGCTTCACTTGCAGCCTTCGAAGCGATGGCGGCGCTACGGGAGGTGCGGTTCTCGGGCGAACTGCCGACAAAAAATTATACGCGCTTCATGCTGATTGGAGCCGTTTGATGCATTTCGCCCAAGAGTCCGTAGCGTTCTTGGGACAACATACATAAAAACAAAGACTTAAAGCGCGTCACCTGAATCCGTTTCAACGCGACGCGCTTTAAGGCGCATGGAGCGAACCTGAAAGATCGCGACGCGCTTTAGCATCCAGCGGCTGTTTGATCATGAGCCTTTCCGGAATCGGGCCCCGCTTTTAGGGACCATGTTCGATATCGCTCGCGCAGGATTTGCGCCGACCGACCCGCGCCTTCCAGATCGAGACGATGCGCGGGCGGCATCGGTCCCACAAGCGCCTGTTTGATCGCATGCGCCAAACCTTCAGGCGTTAGGTCCTTTTCCATCAGCACCGTTGCAAGACCGAGTTCTTCGAGGATCAGGGCGCGTACCGTCTGTTCGGTTTCCCCGCCGGCTGCAAACGGAACGAGCAGGGAGCGACAACCCGCGCGCAGGACATCGCAGACCGTGTTGTAACCCGCCTGCGAGACCGACAGGCGGGCGCCGGTCAGGAGGCTGGCGAAATCCTCGCGGAACCGGAAGATGGACAAACTCGGCGTGGCATCGCGCGCGATCACGTCAAACTCGTCTTTCGGCAGGTTTGGGCCGGTGATCAAACACCATTTCCAAGCGTTGTTGGCATTCCGCGCCGCTGCGATGGTGGAACTGACAAGGCTCTTTCCGGCAGCCCCGCCGCCAACCGACACCAGAACGTCGAAGCGCTCGGAGGCCGCGGGCGGTGGCGGCGCGGCAACGAGTCCTGTGTAGGTAACCTCCGCCCTGATCGCCCCAGCCAGTGGAAATGTCTTGTCGATGGTTGCGAAAGCCGGATCACCGTGGACCATGACAAGGTCGAAATGCTTGTTGATGAGATCGACCGTTTCCTCGTTTCGGCCCGGCTTGACGCGCTCCTGAAGGATATCACGGACAGACGTCGCCAGCAGCGGTCTGGGTGACGTCGCGTCGATGGCCTCGATCAGTGGCAAAAGTTCGAAACGCATCTGCCGGCGTCCAAATGGAAACGCCTCGATAATGACGATATCGGGCCTGCAATCCCGGAATGCCTGCAGCAGCATTTCTGAACGCCACTTCTTGAAGGCATCGTCGATGGGTTTGCCCTGCAGGTCGACAAGTCCGGAAAATCCTTCATCACCGGAGGTGACAGGTGGCAGGGCTACAGATTTTACACCCGGTCCTGGAAACCCCGCGATCGGCGCTCCGCCGGTCACCACGGTTACGTCAAACCCGTCATCGACCAGAGCCGCCGCAATGCGGCTGGCGCGCGCGAGATGGCCAATACCGAGGAGGTGCTGGACATAGAAGAAAGCGCGCAGTCGCTTCATTCGGCGGCCCGCCACTCCCGCTCGAACAGCTCCTTGAGCTGTCCAATGCTTGCCGTATGATCGAAATTGCCGCGCACGCGCCGCTCTGCGGCCTCGCCGAGGCGGGCGCGCAGCACGGGATCACGGATCAGGCGCTCCAGCGCCTCTGCCAGGGCAACTGGGTTTTCCGTCGGAACCAGCAGCCCGGTTTCATCCGGCGATAAAAGCTCCGGCACGCCGGAAATATCGGTCGACACACAGGCAAGCCGCTGGCTAGCCGCCTCCACCAGAACATTCGGCAGACCGTCCCGGTCGCCATTCGCGGTGATCCTGCAGGCCAGGGCGAAGATGTCGGCGCGGCGGTAGTGCTCAAGCACCTCCTCCTGCGCAAGCGCGCCTTTCCAGGAGACACGACTGTCCAGGCCGAGCTTCTGCGCCAGCGCCTTGAGCCGTTCCAGTTCCTCGCCGCCACCGATATGCTCGAAACGCCACGCCAAATCACCAGGCAAGAGGGCAAGGGCCTCCAGCAAGGTATCGTAACCTTTCTTTTCAACGGCGCGCCCAACACTCAAAACGATAACCGGTTCGTCCGGCGCCGAGCCGTCACGCTCTTTCCGCGCCTCGCCGAAACTGCCGAAGCGATCAAGGTCCAGCCCATGGTAGCTCAGATGCACAGGCGACTTGCCGTTGGCGAGTTCTTTCAGACGGTCGAAACCGGTTTTCGTGCAAGTGACCGTCCAGCGCGCCGAGGAAAGCTTGCCAGCCAGATCCCAATCCGCCGAAGTCCAGATGTCCTTGGCATGGGCCGAGCAACTCCAAGGCAGGCCACGAAGCTGGCTGGCATAGCGCGTCACCGATGCCGGCGTGTGCGCGAAATGTGCATGCAGCCAGGCCGCGCCTTCCGGCCATTCGGCCGCCAGCACGAGCGCTTGGCCGAAGCGGCGCACGCGATTGCGTGTGAAGTCGCGGGGGATATCGGTAGCCAGCGATCCGAGCGCGCGCCAGAAGCCCGGCCGCAGCAGATAAGCAAACAGCGAGCGAACCACGCGCAGCGGCTCTTCATGCAGATATTCCGGCAGATAGTGGACGGGCGCTTTGATCTCGTCATGCACGGGCTGGCGTTTTGCGTCGGTCGGCCGCCTGAGCGCGACGAGTATCAGGTCGAACCCCGCACGCTCCAGACCGAGCAGTTCCTGCGCGATGAAGGTTTCCGACAGCCGCGGATATCCCTTCAGAACCACGACGATCTTGCGGTGCTGCAACTCAGTTCATGCCTTCAATGACCGAAAGGTGGTGGCCGGCCCGCCGGTCGAGCAGTTCCGCGACGATTTGGGAAATGTGAGGCAGCCCTTCCAGCGTCAGATGCGGATTGCTCTGCGATGGGCGGGGCCGGTCCGGCAACACCTCCAGTGCATCGGCAAACCGCTGGGAATCCTCGGCTTCCTCCGGCAAAAGCATCTCGATGAGGCCGAGTTCGGCTGCGCGCCGTGCTCGGATCAGTTGTTCCTCGCGGGGCTCGACGCGCGGCACGATCAGCGCCGGCTTGTCGAAAGACAGTATCTCGCAATAGGTGTTGTAACCGCCCATCGCCACGACCGCCCTGGCGCCGGCAATCAGTTCTTCCATGCGGTTGTCGAAGTCGATGATCTTGATATAGGGGATCTTGGCCCCCTTCTTGCGCAGCTTGTTGCGCTTGCGCGCCGGCATGTAAGGCCCAAGCACGATCAGCGCCCTATGCTGCAATTGCGGATCCTGCTGATAGGCGTCGATGACGTCGTGGATCAGGTCGGCGCCGTCACCGCCGCCACCGGTGGTAACGAGGATATAGTCGCCCTCGGGCCGGTGGCCGGGCAACTCGTTCTGCGGCAGGCTCCGTTGCAGGAAACCGACGAACTTCATCTTTGCACTGACAGCCGGCGGCACATCCAGGCCGGTCAACGGATCGTAGAAATCCGGCGGACCATAGACCCAGACCTTGTCGTAGAACAGGCCTATCTTGCGCATCACGTCCCTGCGCTCCCACTCTGCTTCGAGCAGATGCGGCGCGTCCATCACCTCGCGCAGGCCAAGCACGAGCGTGGTGCCTCGCGTCTTGAGGTAGGACAGCGTGTCCTCGATCTCACCGCGCAGGCCGAGCGGTTCCTTGTCGACGATGAAGATATCCGGCCGGAAGGTCTCGGCTGTGTGGCGGATGATCGACTGGCGCATCCTTAGCGTTTCATGCAGATCGATATCCTTTTCCAGCGAGGTGTATTCGCCGTTGCGCAACTTGATGACGCTGGGGATCTTCACGAAGTCGACACGGGCGCGGTAGTCGAAGGCGCCGGCGATAGTCGCACCCGAAATGATAAGCACCTGAAGTCCGCGGAAATCCTCGACCAGCGAATGCGCGATCGTCCGGCAGCGCTGCAAGTGGCCGAGCCCGAACGTGTCGTGGCTGTACATGAGAATTCGAGCGTCTTGTACGTGCTGGGTCATTGTTGAACGTCTTTCAGAATTCTCGCGTTGAGAACCGTGGGCGATCCGGCAGGATTCGAAACCACCCTCGCGGGTCTACCGACCTGTTTTGAAACATGAGGGCGCAATTTTCAATTTGTATTAGTCGAGGGGGTCCATACGCTAAAGTCAGGAGGCTGCGTCTGCTCAGCTGCCATGCGCATCAGTCCTTTCGGTTAGGAACGCCTGCCGCCGCCGATCGCTTTGTCCAGTTCACGGCCACGAAGGCGATTTCGGCGTAGAGCGTCTAAAGGCCTGGTCGAGGTCGGAATGCCCTGCTCCCGGTGGCTAAATAAACGCTGCCAAGTACCCGGCGCAACTCGGAACGACGACGTCTTGCACCGCAACCTCGGTTTCTTCAAGGTAGGGCAACAACGGATACAGATGTCGTTGCTTGCCGATTTGACCGGAAGGCTAACAGCGCGATGCCGCTCATGATTCGACGAATGGGAGCCAGGAATCTGGCGCGTCAGGCACAACGTCTCGGGGATCTGACTGCGATGCTGGTCCTGATTGCCAGGCCGCTCGTCCTTGGGGTCGCCCTCCTGTTGGCTGGTCCGGCACAGGCGCAGGCGCCGGCGACCGTCCCGCCTGAAAAGGTCAAACAGCTGTTCGAGCTTCTCGACGATCCGTCGGTGAAGGCTTGGGTGGCCGAACAACGAAATCGGGACGCCGGGCGCACCGGAGCGCCTGCCGAGGCAGGAGCTTCACCGGCCGACGCATCGTCCGTCGCCGTGGCCGCACCAGGCCAGATGAATACGATGGCATCCTCGACGCTCGATCGGATCAAGCATCATATCGAAAGGATCGTGCAAACTTTGCCAACGCTGCCAGCGCAGTTCGGGCGCGTTCGGGAAGAGACCATGGAGGATATGTCCAGCAAGGGGCCTGCCGGCGTGTTCATGCTAATTGCGACGTTCATCGCAGCCGGCCTGGCGCTGACCTGGGCAACGTTCAAATTGACCCGTCCGTTTCGTCTTTGGATTATCGCGCAACCGAAGGATACGCCCATTGGGCGAGCCAAGAAGATTGGCGGTCGCGCGCTTTATTCCAGCTTGCTGATCGTCTCGTTCGCATTGGGCAGCGCTGGCGCGTTCATGTTGTTCGACTGGCCAATGCTTATCCGCGAGATTGTACTGACATTTCTGATGGCGGCAGTCGTTACCTGGGGTGTGCGCCTGTATGTCATGGCCATGCTCATCCCTTCCTTCTGGAAGGTCGAGAGCGCCGTCGAGGTTCGTGCTTTGCCGATCACCAACGAAACGGCCGACCATTGGTCCTATTGGCTGCCCCGGATCGTCGGCGTCTTCGCCTTCTTCGGAGCCGCGTTTATCCTCTTGCCGGGTCTCGGCATCGATCAGGACGGAATGATGGTCCTGTCAGTGGGCGCCGATTTCGTGCTGCTGCTGCTCTTTCTGCTTGCCATCTGGCGTCGGCCAAGAACGCAGCGAGAAGGCGCGCACCACACGGCAGCGACATGGTTGTTGACCGCTTATTTCGTCGTTCTATTCCTGCAGCGCATCGCCGGCCTTTATATATTCTTCTGGTTTACCTTCGCCGCATTCTTCCTGCCTTTGGCAATCGTGCTGGCTCAGCGCGGGGTGAATTTCGTCCTGCGGCCGGGTTCGGAAGACGCTGGCCGGCCTACGATCCCGGCGGTGACGATCGCTGTCATCGATCGCGGAATCCGGATGATTTTGATCCTGGCGGCGGCTTATTTGCTCGCGCGCGTCTGGGGTCTGGACATGCAGTCCATGCAAGACGGCGATACGACGACGACGTTCATATTGCGCGGCTTGATCAATGTCCTGGTCATTGCGCTTGCCGCCGATTTCGGCTGGTCGATCATCAAAGCTTTGATCGAACGAAAGCTGGGCATCGAAACACCGCACCCGGTGATCGGCAACGAGGACGTCCCGACCTTCGATCCGCAGCAGGCGCGGCTGCACACGCTCTTGCCGATCATCCAAAACATTCTGCTCGCATTGATCATCGTGATGGCGGTGCTGATGATGCTCGCTTCATTGGGTATCCAGATCGGCCCGCTGATCGCCGGCGCTGGCGTCGTTGGTGTCGCTGTGGGATTTGGGGCACAAACCATCGTCAAGGACGTCATTTCGGGCGTGTTTTTTCTGCTCGATGATGCGTTTCGTGTCGGCGAATACATTACATCCGGCCGTTATGTGGGAACGGTGGAGAGCTTTTCGCTGCGCTCGGTGAAGCTGCGCCACCATCGCGGCCCGCTGTTCACAATACCTTTCGGTGAACTCGGGGCAGTCCAGAACCAGAGCCGTGACTGGGTCACCGACAAATTCAACATCACCGTTGGCTATGACACCGATATCGAATTCGCTCGCAAACTGATCAAGCGTATCGGGCTTGAATTGGCGGAAGATCCCGAGTTCAAACACTGGGTGCTCGAACCGATCAAGATGCAGGGCATACAGGAGTTTGGCGAGTACGGCATCGTATTGAGGGTCAAGGTCACAACCCGACCGGGAGGCGCCTTCGGTATGAAAGGCAAATTCTATGTACGCCTCCGCCAAGTCTTCAAGGAGCAGGGCATCGAACTCCCATTTCCGACCGTCCACGTCCAGGGGTTGCAGAACCCGCATGGGGCAGAGAATGCGCCGTCGGAGATCACACCCGAGTTAAAAATCGCCGTCGCGCAGTCGCACGCCAATCGGCGCAGAAAAAAAGCGAGCACAACGGAGTAGGAAGGAGGGGTTCGAGTCCACGTTATGGGCACGCATAGAATACCCATCAAAATCAACTGCCTTACGTGAGTTTTTGGTGCGCCCGGAGGGTATTCTCAAACTGTTGATTTGATTTGCGTTTTCGTGGGCACAAGGCAGACATACTTCCGTATCGTTCCGTATGGTTCCGCAGCCGTCATCGGACGAAATCGCTATCTATGCCACCTTGGCGCTAGCTGCCGCGCATCGGCACTGGGTAGGTCTCTACTGGGCCGATTGCCGACAGGCCGCTTTGGGTTGGGATACACGGGGGTGGACATTCAGGCCGTCGCGAACATCGTCGTAACCTGACCATCTTGGACGTTAAGTCTGAGGCGCCTCGCTGGCGCGCTTACGTCGATGCTGGGAATTCGATGCAGACACGAGGTTTCAAACTAGCAGGTAAGCGGGCCCATCGATCGTAATCGTTCTCTACAACAATTCTCGTTGACTCAGCCTAGCGGGTCAGTAACGTTACAAAAAGCTTGGCATCGATGAGTCCATGCCCTAGTAAACGTCCGTGATCTATTTTTTACTTCTCGGCCGTTTTCGCGCCTGTGCCGGTGCGACCAGTCCCATACCGACCACCGGATCCTCTTTAGCGTAATCTTCAAGCTTCTTGGCAGTAATCAAGGACGCAGGCTGGTATTTGAACTCGCTCCGGGATGGATCTTTCGACCAGTAAGTTCGAAGCTTTGCGATCACTTCGGAAAGGTTAGGCGACTTTCGTATGGCGTCATTCAGATCAGCTATCGCCGATTCTGAATCGTATGACCAAAAGGTTCTGTAATGATATCGGTAGCCAATTGACCAATACGTTCCCAAGTACCTCGCACCCTCAACCTTTTCCACGTTTTGCCGAATAAAAGCCTCGTTGTCTTCCAGGAATTTATGGAATGCGGGCACATCCTGGTAAGGGATGCCAAATGTCCATTCAATCAGAATACAACCCAGGGCGTAAGGAATAGCCGGCTCGCACGGTGTAAATGAAATAGCCCCGTGCGTGCGAACTTCAACGACAACTGGCTCGACCGCCGGTGGCGCCGGAATGCCTTGCCGACGTACCAAGCGCTTGACCTGTTCGATAGTCGGATTGCGTGCCACTAGCCAGTCCTCCCGGTCGCCGAATGGTTTCTCCGGCGCTTCAAGCCGGTTCTACAAGCTCTATGACGCCCTGCTGAATGAGATCCTCAATGCCCCGCCGCAGTTCAAGCCGTGCAACTTCGCGCGAGCGCGAAGGTTCGATTGTAGCAAAATAGCTACGCTCCAGCGACCTCCAACTTCGCCCGTCGCACAATTCCATTATAAGCCACGCAGACGAATTGAGGGTGTATAGCCTCGGGTTCTCTGGGGTGAACACGATGCAGATACCCATCTCATCGACGGGGCGAATACGTAGGTTTGCGACCTTTCGAAAGGAGACGCGACGGTAAGACACGTAAGTCGACTCCGTCATTCAATGTCGAGCAGAACGGATCAGGTGCCCCCCAACGACCATGAAAGGCATAGGCCGCCGAGCGGCATCCTCCGCGTGTTCCTTCAACGGCATCGCAGGTCGGGCACGACTTTTCGACCATACCGGAGCGCAGTTCTCGGTAGAGGGAATGCTCCCAAGTGTCGAGGAACGGCACCTCGCGAATATTGCCGTAATCGACGTACTCGCGGAGATAAGCGCAACCAATTGATCGGCCGAATGGATCTACCGCAGCAGCCTGCCAGCAGCAGTTCCGGTCATTGGGATGCCACGACTTCATCACGGTAAGCCCAGGTGGTGGTGCAAGCGAGTTGAGCACAGCCATCTGCTCTTGCAGGGACATCGCCAACTCATCCCAGCGGGACTTAGCTCGTCCCAGAGGATAGAGGCGCAGAATTCCTGCGCGGGGAACACCGAGCTCGTGTGCAAGCTCCAAATACTCTTGCAGTTCGTGCATATTTCTCCGGTTCAGGATCGTGAGCACATCAGTATCGATGCCAGCCTCGAGCAGGTAGCGAACCGCTTCGCGGGCTTTCTGGAAGCTCCCGCTAACTCCGGTGAAATAATCGTGCGTCTCGGCTCTCGCTCCCATCAGGTCAATGAGCACACGTCCCATGCCGATCTGCTTTAGGCGATGCGCCATCTCGCGATTGATGAGGGTTCCGTTGCTCCGCAACATGGTCATCATGCGGCGAGCGCAATGTTCCAAAATTTGAAGAAAATCTTCCCGGAAAAGAGGTTCCCCGCCTTCGAAATAAACGGAAATAAAATCATTTCTGACCAAATAATCGAGGAACCTCTGCCATTCACCAGTAGTGACTTCAGCAGACGCTTCGCTGGCCTTGCAATCTGCATAACAATGCTTGCACTCTAGATTGCAAGTCTGAGTTATCGACAGAGTTATGCTTAGGGGTGAGTTCAGGACGGGTGGCAACTCAAGTCCTCCTCAGCAAGAATAGCACCTCTCGTTGGGGAAATCCAACGCGCTGCCGGCAAGCGCTCCGACGGGCAGCCCTGGAGACATCGCCTCGTTTTGCATCAATCGGTGTACCGAGCCCTGTTTCGGCACAGAATATGGTCCGAAATTCTTGAGGGTCGAGCCGGCCTTCGTAAGGAGCATAACGGAGGCAACCCAGCGGAAAACCCAGGGTGGCCTCGGGGTCGTTCCAGGGCCAGCAGACCTGCGTCGCGCCATAGGGCTGAACCAGGATAGACGGTGCGGACGGCAGGTCGCGCGGGAGAAGTCGCCACGCAATTCCACGACGTAGAAGATCGCGTTGATGATTTCACGCGGCGACCAGGCGCGTGGTCGCGCGCGTTCGCACGGTTCGGCATTAACAGCTCGGCCAGAGTCCATTCGGAGTTTCTAATGTAAGCTGCCACGGCTATGATGTCGCCCGATCCACATCGTGGTTCCAAGAAGGCTTCGACAACCTTTGGAGTCGCACGAATCCCGGCCACAGATCCATTTCTCGGGACGGGCACAGGTTTATAAGCTGGAGACGCTCCATATGCGCTGTCCTCGGTGTCGGTTCGAGAACGGAGTTGGGATGCGGTTCTGCGGCAACTGCGGAGCACCGCTGACGAACGTACCTTCGCCTCTGTCCGACGACGCCGCACTCGCCTCCGCAGAGCGCAGGCAGATCACTGTCGTGTTTTGCGACATCGTCGGGTCAACTGCTTTATCGGAGCAACTCGACCCCGAGGATCTCCGCGACCTTTTTGCTACCTATCGATCCACTTGCGATGAGGTGGTCCGCCATTGCGGCGGGTGGATAGCTTCATACTTCGGGGACGGTCTTCTCATTTACTTCGGCTATCCCGGTGCAGGCGACGACGATCCGGTAATGGCTGTGCGCGCTGCGATTGAAATCATCTCACGTTTCCAGCAACGTAGCACTGAAATGGTCGATTGCGCTGGTGCCAGCTTGCAGGTTCGCATCGGCATTCATACCGGATTGGTGGTTGCTGGCGATCTCCCTAGCGGTTCTGAACGGGAGATCTACTCTATCGTCGGCGAAACTCCCAATCTGGCAGCTCGTCTGCAAGCGCTCGCTGCGCCCCAGACGGTACTCATCAGCGATGCCACATACGCTCTGGTCAAGCATCGATTTGAATGCCGCTTTTTGGGAGAGCGCCACGTCAAGGGCATTTCGCGTCCGATTCGGGTCTATGTACCGTGGGCTGAATCAGCCTTCACGTCGCAGGATGCATTTGAAGTTCGAAACCTTACTCCCCTCGTTGGACGCACACGCGAGCTGGCACACCTCAGAGAAGGTTGGGAGCGCGTACTGCAGGGCAAGGGTCAAGTGGCGTTGATTTGCGGCGACCCAGGATTTGGCAAGTCACGCCTTGTACACGCTTTTCACGCCAGCATAGCCGACGAGCATTCCATGCTTGCGTGTAACTGCGTGCCGCATTCGTCCGACAGCGCGTTCCTCCCGATTATTAATTTGCTGCATCGGCATCTTGCAATTACCTCGTCAGATGGCGCGGCCGAAAGACTCGCGAAACTTGAAACGTCACTAAAGCAATCGCCATTTCGGGTGGAAGAAGCGCTGCCTCTGATTGCCTCGCTGCTGTCGCTCCCGACTCCTGCCGGATTGGACACGACCAATCTGCTGCCTCGGAGGCGGCGGGAGAGGACGATTGAAATCCTGCTGACCTGGTTGCTTCGAGAGACGGAGCGTCGCCCAGTTATTCTTGTCGTAGAGGATCTCCATTGGGCCGATCCCTCGACGCTCGACGTCATCAAGCAACTACTTCAGCTTGTTCCAACCGTGAAGTTATTTCTCCTCCTGACGTTTCGCCAGGAGTTCGTGCAACCTTGGGTCGATCCCTCGTACGCGATGCGATTTACGCTTTCGCGCCTCTCCTCTGGTGACACCAACGAGATTATTGCCAACCTGACCAAAGGCACCGAGCTATCACCGGCGTTGGTCAGCCAGCTGATTGAACGGGCTGACGGCGTGCCGCTATTCGTGGAAGAATTAACGAAGACCGTTATTGAATCTGCGCAGGCCACCGATAGCGCGGCGACTCCCGCCCTCCTCGACGAGGCTGCCATCCCTGTAACGCTGCGCGACTCCCTGATGGCCCGACTGGATCGGCTGAATTCCATCAAAGCGACCGCGCAGATCGCGGCAACTCTTGGCCGCGAATTTCCGTTCGAGTTGCTGAAGGCAGTCACGTCGGCTTCTGAGACAGAGCTGCTGAGCGCTCTATCCCAGTTGGTCGACCGTCAGATTCTGTTACAGCGTGGTATTCCTCCGCAGGCTTCATATTCTTTCAAGCATGCACTCATTCAGGAGGCAGCCTACCAATCTCTGCTTCGAAGCTCACGGCGCCGCTATCATCTGCGGGCCGCCGAGGCGCTGGTTGATCAGTTCCCGGATTTCGCCGAGCGGCAACCGGAGCTAATAGCTGGGCATCTCAACCTCGCGGGAGATACAGAGCGCGCCATAAACTACTGGCAAACAGCCGGCGAACGAGCACTGAGCCGCTATGCAAACCTCGAGGCAGAAGCTCACTTCCGAAAAGCATTGGCTGCGATCACGAGCCTTTCTTCCTCGCGCCAGCGCCAGCAACAGGAGGCTTCGCTCTTAATCGGGCTTGGCACTGCGCTGACCGCGATCAGAGGTTGGGCCGCTTCGGAGGCTGAGCACATCTACGCGAGGGCGCGTTTGCTGTGCCAGACAATCGGAGATACCCCACAGCTCGCGGCTGCCCTTCGAGGTTTGCAGTCGTACTACCAGGTGCGAGGACCTGTTCAAGCGGCACGAGAAATTGGTGAACAATTCCTTGAGGTGGCAGACCGGGGTAGTGACCGGTCAATTCGAGTCGAAGCTCGACGCGCTCTCGGCTGGTGTCTCTTCTGCCTCGGCGAATTCACAGCAAGTAGAAAGCAGCTCGAGGCTGCCATCGGCGACTACGATCCAGCGTTGTCGCCCAGAAACGTCGTTGCATACGGATCCGATGCGGGTGTCGCTGGCCTTGCCAATCTTGCCTGGCTCGAATGGTGCGTAGGTAACTCCGAGTGTGCAGTTGAGCGAAGCCGCGAAGCGATCCGTCTGGCAGAAGCGCTCGCGCATCCGCTCAGCGTCACCTATGCACTCTGTATGTCGGCAGCCGTCCATCAAGGCCTCCGTCAGCCAAAAATTGCTGAGGAGCTTGCGACGAGCACCGTTGCGATAGCTACCGAGAATAACCTTTTGTACTGGATGTCCTGGGGCACCATTCTTCGGGGCTGGGCCGTTGCCGAGCAAGGCTCAACCGATGCAGGGATCAACATGCTGAACGAGGGCATCGAGGCGTACGCCGCAACAGGTGCGGAGCTGTTTCGTGGCTATGCGCTCGGCCTTCTCGCCGACGCCTGCGGCAAAGCAGGGAAGCCAAGCGAGGGGCTTCGCCATATCAACGAAGCGGTCGTCAGCAGCACGGCCGTAAACGTGCACTTCTTCGATGCGGAACTCTACCGGATCAAAGCGGCCCTTCTTCTACTGTCGGGAAGTGCCCCCAAGGCAGCCACTGAGGCGCTTGAACGCGCGGTAGAGACTGCCCGTAGCCAGGGTGCGAAGATGCTCGAGCTTCGCGCCCTGAACGATCTGGTACAATTGCGCAGGCGAGCCGGCCCGTCCGTCTGACGATTGACGATCAGAGCGCGATCGCGACATTGCCTGTCAGCAACGCAGCTGGAAGCGCCGAATGTCCTCGGTCGTCGCGGTGTCGGGAGTCCGGCCAAGGAGCGCGGCAAAGCGCCGGACATGCCGAACGTCGTCCTGCTGCGTATGCGGTCCCAGGTCCCGCATCAGCATGTCTTGCTGCATTCGCTGGCGAAGCGGCGTGATCGGAGCATCGGTCGACAAGGTAGCCATGGCAAGTTCCCTTCGTTGAAGGGAACTCCATGGTCAGACGCAGGCTTTAACTGCTCAAGGCCTATGAATACGCGTCATCTCAGAACCTCGCGACTCTCCCGCGAAGCGGGTTCGTGCATGAGGCGCAAAGTTGCCGTTCGAGAGGCCGGGAGCGAGGCTGAATTTAGTACACCAACATATGCCCTGCGCTTCGGCAAACTTCCTCCCTACCCTTCCGATTCTGTGGCACTCCCAGAGATTTTTTGCGACCGGATTCATAAAACCCGAGGGGGTTCGAGTCCACGTTTTGGGCCCGCTCGGAAAAATATAACAATTTGAATAATTTAATGGAGTATTCTGGTGGGCCGGATGGAGTGCTCAAGTTATTGATTTAATTGATTATTTAGCGGTCTTGAATCAGAAATCTTCCCGTATCGTTCCGTATGGTTCTGCGACCTGCTGCACGTTCGAATTTCGCGAGGATATGCTTCCTTGACGCCAATTTCGGATTTCAGGCATTGAAGAAGGGCTCGCTCGCGCCGTTTTTAGGCTAAGATTGTTCCAACTGGCGGGAGGTCCGTCCCTTGCGAGAAGAGCAACGCAGGCTTGCGGCGATTTTGGCTGCCGACGTGGCAGGTTACTCGCGGCTGATGGCGTCCGACGAGTCGGGAACGCTGGGACGGCTGAGGCGGCTCCGAGCCGAGGTGTTCGAGCCCAAAATCGCCCGGTTCCACGGACGCATCGTCGGCTCCGCCGGGGACAGCCTGCTGATCGAGTTTGGGAGCGCGGTTAACGCCGTGCAGTGTGCGATCGAGCTGCAGCGCGAGCTGGGCGGCGAGAACGCCGGCCTCCCCGAAAACCGGCGTATGGCGTTCCGTATGGGCGTAAACCTCGGCGACGTGATCGTCGAAGACGACACGATATACGGAGACGGTGTGAACATCGCGGCACGGCTTGAAAAGCTCGCGGACCTGGCGGCGTTTGCATTGAGCGCGCCATTTACGATCAAGTAAAAGGCAAACTCGAATACGTCTATGCGGATATCGGCGAGCAACGGGTTCACAACATTGCGGAGCCGGTGCGCGGCTACCGTGTCATGTCCATTGAGCAATCCTCCACCAGCTCGTCCGTGCCGTCGGCCAAGGATGCGCTTCCGTTCCGCAACCGACCGTCGATCGCCGTGCTGCCTTTCACCAACATGAGCGGCGACCCAGAGCAGGAATACTTCTCTGACGGCATCACCGAGGACATCATTACGGACCTCAGCAAGGTCGGGGCGCTGGCAGTCACCGCGCGCAACACGACCTTTGCCCTCAAGGGCAAGTCGATGGACGTCAGCGAAGCGGCGCGGCAATTGCGCGTTTCGCATGTGCTGGAAGGTAGCGTGCGCAAGGCGGGTAGTCGCGTTCGCATCACCGCGCAGCTGATCGACGGGATGAGTGGGCATCATGTGTGGGCCGAGCGCTATGACCGTGATCTCAACGACATATTTGCGCTCCAAGACGAGATTGCGCGGGCCATCGTCGATGCCCTGAAGATCCGGCTGATGCCGGCCGAGCATGCTGCCATCGGCAAGCGCACGACAGAGAATGTCGAAGCCTATCAATATTACTTGATGGGACGGCAGCATTTCTTGCGCCTGGGCCGTCGCAATCACCTTTCCGCCCGACGCCTCTACCAGCGGGCGCTCGAGATCGATCCCGAATACGCGCTGGCGCGGGCCGGGCTGGCGCTGGCTGAAGGCATGTTGCTGAGATCCGGAGATCCCAGCGCAAACCTTGTCACCTTAAGCGCCGAGGCGCAGCGCGCGCTGGCCTTGGACAGGACGCTGGCGGAAGCTCACGTGGCCGACGCGATGGCGCATTTCCAGAAGGAGCAAATCGAGCTCGCAGGCGCCGCCTGCCGGCGAGCAATCGCGCTCGATCCCGATCTCTACGAGGCGCACAGGACCTTGGGCGACGTGCTGCGCATGGAGCGCAAGTTTGCAGAGGCCGCGGCCGCCTATGAGAAGGCGGCGGAGGTTGATCGCAACAGCTATGGTGCGATGTGCATGCTCTGGGATTGCCGCAAGACCCTGGGCGGCGAGGAGGAAGCCCACAGGCTTTCAGGGGAGTTGCTGACCCGCATCGAGAAAGCCATGCAGCTCTATCCGGACGATGGGGCAGCCTATGCCTATGGTTGTTACATCCTCCACAATCTCGGCCTGGACGAACGAGCCCTCCAGTGGGCCGAGCGCGCGATTACCATCGACCCGGAGGACTATAACAGCCACTACAATGTCGCGTGTTTCCTGGCGGCGATCGGTGCCGTCGAAAAGGCGATCGACACGCTGGAGCACTGCGTGCCGCAGCTTGGATTGCAGCAAGTGCACTGGATGGCGCAGGACGTGGATATGAATCCTCTGCGCGATCATCCGCGCTATCGGGCGCTGATCAAGCGCCTGGAGGTCAGTTTGGCGAAGGCAGAAGGCCAATCAGGAAGCGGAACCGAAGGACGGCCTTCCGGCGCTTAGCGCCATTTCCCGCTCGGGACTGCGAGACGGCTTTAGAGCAATTCCAGGAAAAGTGTGTAACAGTTTTCCGTCCGGAATTGCGTAAAAACAATACTTAGAGCGGCTCAGCGATTCCGTGAAACGCTGAACCGCTCTAGGTCATGACTTCCGATTCCGAAAGGCCGCGTCGCGCCGGTCAGTGACGCTGCGCCGCCGAGCGACGCAAGCCGCGTGCTGCCGGCTTCCGGGCAATCTCACCGACTGATTACGCCACGACCCGCTGCGATGTCTCCCCGCGCCTTCCTGGGAGATACCGCACCCGTCACGTCATAGGCAGATCAAAGCGGCAGTTGAGGCGGCGCTCACCCTGGACGACTTCCAGAAGGTGCATCGCCCGGTATCATGCATCCAAGTCGACAAGGATATCTGACGGTTGTTCGGTTCCGGCCGCGCCAGATCTGTCTGCACTATCCGTTAGCTCTGCGTGAGACGTCTGAATTCCGATAGAAGCGACAAACGCAGCCGCGCATTGATCATGCCCCGCACGAAGCAGGCGCGTCGCGATCCATTTAGCAATAATTTGGCACGATTTGCGCCGCTTCACTGGTGCAGCCAAAAAAAGCAGGACACTTTAAGAATTAACGACGTGTTCGTCGCGCCAAGACTGTCCAGCGTTGCGCCAGACTGTGTTGACCGTTCAACAGTCCTCGATACACAAGGGTCTCAACAATGCTCGCCTCCATGATCAGGAAAGGGGTGTTGTCGGCTATCTGCCTCAGTGCTGCAGCACCTGCGTACGCCCACATCAGGGTCGGTTCCACCTCGTCTTTTTCGGCCGGGTTCGGGCACCCGCTGTCGGGACTGGATCACATGACTGTCATGATCGCTGTCGGATTGTGGGCAGCGCTGAAAGGCGGCAGGGCGACTTGGGCATGGCCTGCGGCCTTTATCGGTGTGATGCTGGTGGGTGCCGCACTGGGCATGCTGAATATGCCGGTGCCGTTCGTCGAGCCTGGAATTCTCGCTTCAGTTGTGACATTCGGGCTCATGGTGACGACGGCGGTCGACCTGCCGGTCGCGGCAGGCGTCGTCATGATTGGTGTGTTTGCGCTATTCCACGGTCACGCCCACGGCAGTGAGGTGCCTGAGAGCGCCAGCGGCCTCGAATACATGGCTGGGTTCGCATTGGCGACAGCAATGCTGCACAGCGTTGGCATATCCGCGGCAGCCAGCCTCGGCCTCCGATTTCGCGGTCTGGTACGGGCGGCAGGAGCAGTCAGCGCCGTATTCGGCGCGGGTCTGGCGCTCGGCATAATCTGAGATTCCTTGACCTTTGACGAGGTGATCTCAGCCGACGGCAGCAATCGAACGGATAAACATCGTATACGGCCTGGTTGGTGAAATGCCCCAGGTCGGCGAAACTGCGGGTACTGTGACAGACCGTATTCGCCAAAGACATCTTCTTACGAAGGTAGGGAGCGGCCGGAAACGAGGCCGGCTACGCTCGGCTCACGTCCGCGCTGGGCGGCCTTATCGTGGCTACAAACACCACGGGGCACAGCGCTACGATGGCAAACGTAACGAAGCTCAATACGTCTTTCATAGCACTCCAGTTCATCTCCAAGCTGGCGTCGGCATTTTCAATTTGCAGTTCGAATGCCGTCAGGGCAACGCAACGTTGATCTCATTTTTGCGACGCGAGTGCCGCCAGCACGGCGGCCGGCCGGATGGGCAGGTGGCGCAGACGGATCCCGGTTGCAGCGAAGATGGCATTGCCGATGGCGGGCGCGACGACCGTCGTACCGGGCTCGCCGAGACCGACCGGAGCCTCGGTGCTGTCGATGAATTCGATGTCGAGATCCGGCACGTCATTGATGCGCAGAGGCGTGTAGCTGTCGAAATTCGTGTCCTTCACCTCGCCTTTGTCGATTTCGGTTCCCTCATGGAGCGCCATGCTGAGGCCCCATAGAACGCTGCCTTCGACTTGCGCGAGCGCACCATCCGGGTGGACGAGGGTGCCCGCATCGACGACGATCGTAAGCTTTTCGACGAAAACGGCACCGTTGCTGCGGTCAACGCGAACGCGCGCGACGCAGGCTACCCATGTGGGCATCGATCGTGCCTGACCGAATGTGGTGGCGACGCCAAACCCCGTATCCATCGGCATGACAGCGCCCCATCCGGCCTTCTCCGCCACTCGCTTGAGGACTGCTGCCTGACGCTTCGCTCCGCCCACTGCGTTGGGCGTCGACCCGGCATTGCGGCCGGCGCCGTCCAATAGCCCGGCTCGGAATGCGACCGCGTCTGCGCCAGCCATCCGTGCGGCCTCGTCCATGAAGGTCTCGACTGCCCAGTTGGTCCAACCTGGCCCCACGGCTCGCAGATAGCCGGGACGAAACGCACGATTGGCAAGGTCGTTCTCGAGCGCGCGGACGCGTTGCGCGCCCACGCTGTACCAGTGGTCTGCGCCGTCGATGGCGAATGGATCGAATGGGTTTCCATCGGGCGCCTTAGGCATGTTCGCCGGCGGCACATAGACCGAGGTCGGCCAACCGGCTGACGCGTGATGCTCCATGGCCGCGACCTTCCCACGGGCATCGAATGCCAGCCGCAATTTCTGGATCGACGGCGAACGAAATGAGTCGAAGCGCATGTCATCCTGGCGCGTCAGTACGAGCTTCACGGGCTTGCCAAGAGCCTTCGCGGCCAGCGCGGCAGGGACGGCATAATCGGTGTTGAGCCTGCGCCCGAATGCTCCGCCAAGTAGGTAGCTGCGCAGGACAATGCGATCCTGCGCGAGGTCGAGCGCCCGTGCCAGCACGGGCAGAATCGTGCTCTGTGCCTGGCTACCGGTATGGATCTCGAAACGGCCGTCCTTCTCGAAGGCGAGGGCGTTCACCGGTTCGAGCTGGGCATGGAGAACGCTGCTGGTTGTGTACGTCCGCTCGAGCGTGGAGGCGGCTGCGCGAAAGGCGGAATCGACCTCGTGGTCGTCAACCACGAGCGCTCCCCCGTCCGGTGCAGCGATCTGCGTTGCGCCGTAATCGAGGATGTCCTGCTCCGACACCTTCGCAGCATCACCCGCGGCCCAATCGACCTTGACCAGGTCGGCGGCGCGGATCGCCGCCGGATAGGATGTCGCGCACACGACGACCCAACCGGGCACCGTGTTCGAGGGGTCTTCGAGCACGATGCTTGTGAGATATCCCTTGATTCGCTTCGCCGCGGAATCATCGACGGCGCGGACCGCCGAACCGTAACGCGTCGGAGGAATCTTTGGCCGGGCATAGACCATGCCTTCAACGGCCGCATCGATTCCGTAACGCGCGGTGCCGTTGATCTTCGCGGGGACATCGAGAGCGTCGCTCTTTTGCCCGATAAGACGTCGCTCTGAGGCCGGCTTGATCGGCAGCTTCGCGAGTTGTTCCGACGTAAATTCGCGTGCCGGCCTGCCGCGTCGGACGATTTCGCCATAGGTGATGGACTGGCCTTCGGTAGACACGGCGCCCCGGCGCGCAACACATTGCGACGAGCTCACCCCGAGCAGCCTTGCCCCGGCGTCGATGAGAGCGATGCGGCCTGCAGCGCCAGCACGGCTGTAAACCGGGAAATCGACCCAGACCGACTTGCTGCCGCCGGTCTGCATGTAGCCCCATTTTGGGTCGGTATCGACCAGCAGGATGCGAACGTTGCTCCAGTCGACCTCGAGTTCATCAGCGAGGACGCGGGCGATGGCAGTGCCGATGTGCTGACCCATCTCCGCACGGACGATGTTCACGGTCACGATGCCATCGCGATCTAGGCTGTACCAAATCGTGGGCTCGAAGGGGTTCGGCCCCGGCTCCCGCGCGGTGCCTTGCACCGGCGCGAATCCGAATGTGACGGCAGCGCCTGCCATGCCGACCAGAAATGCGCGTCGCGAAAGCGTAATTTGCTTCTCCAGCTTAATCATCACTGGCAACCTTCCGTAATTCAGCGGCGGCCTGTTTGACCGCGTTGCGGATGCGGACGTAGGTCATGCATCGGCACAGGTTCCCGGCCATGACCGCATCGATGTCCTGATCGGTCGGGAAGGGGAAGTCTTTGATTAGCGAGGCCGCCTGCATGATCTGGCCCGACTGGCAGTAGCCGCATTGAGGCACCTGAAGGTTGGCCCACGCCTTTTGCACTGGATGCTGGCTCTCGGGATCGAGTCCCTCGATCGTGGTGACCTTGGCGCCATCCACGCTGGCAAGCGGAGTGATGCACGAGCGTGTGGGGCGGCCGCCCACGTGGACTGTGCAGGCGCCGCACATGCCGATCCCGCAGCCGAACTTCGTACCGGTGAGACCGATAACGTCGCGGATCACCCACAACAAGGGCGTGTCCTCTTCGGCGTCGACGGTGACCGCACGGCCATTGATATGAAATGAGGTCATGTTGGTTCTCCGCTGGATTATTCGGCTGTGCCGCTCTCCCGGCGGATTTCCGCGACCTTTGCTGCGAGATCCGGCCAGGGCGGAAGGCTGGTGCGTGTCCGCCGCAGATAGGCGGCAATGCGGGCAATGTCGGCATCGCCCAGCGCGCCGCCGAAAGCAGGCATGACGACATCAGGCATTCCTTCCTTGGCGCTGATTCCGCGCAGGATCGCCTGGATTAGATTGCTTGGGTCAGAAAGATGCACGGCACTGTTGAGTGCCAAGTCAGGCCGTGCCGCGAGTGGCGCGTTGGTTGCGTTGTAGTGGCAGGACGCGCAAGCGGTAGTGTAGAGCCGCGCATCGGGATCGAACGGCGTGCCCTGCTTGGCCAATGCGCTGGACATCGCAAGACTCACTGCGCCGGAGACGTACGGCAGCTCATCCGCCGCCTTGTCGAGATCGGCAAAATAGGTCGCGAGCGCGTGGATGTCAGAGTCCGGCAGCGCAACGAGCCCCTGCACGACAGGGAACATCGGCCCGGCGGCGGTTCCGTGCAGCTTGCTCGTGCCCGTGCGCAGGTAGTCGTAGAGTTCTTGGTGCGTCCAGGGTGCTGGCGTGGGGTTTGCGGCCGTCAATGGTGGCGCGACCCAGTTGTCGATCACCGCGCCGCCGTAAGCGTCGTTCGGCTTCTCTGCTCCCAGCAGGTTGCGAGGCGTATGGCACGCGGCGCAGTGGCTCAAGCCCTCCGCTAGGTAGGCGCCGCGATTCCACTCCGCGTCCTTGGTAACGTCCGCTTCGAAGCGACCGGGCCGGAAAAACAGCAGTTTCCATCCAGCCTGCAGGTAGCGGATGTTGAACGGAAACGGGATGCCGTTCGGGCGCCGGTCGGCGTGAACCGGCGTTCTGGTCATGAAGTAGGCGTAGAGAGCACGCACGTCATCGTCGGAGAGTTTTGTGAAATGGTCGTAGGAGAACACCGGCAGGAGATGCGACCCGTCGCGTGAGACGCCTTCATGCATGGCACGCTTGAAGGCCGCCTCCGACCAGGTGCCAATGCCGGTCTCCGGATCGGGCGTGATATTGGTCGAATAGATCGCGCCGAACGGGGTTGCCATTTCGTAGCCGCCTGCAAACTTCTCGCCGCCCTTTGCGGTGTGGCACGCCGCGCAATAGCCGCCGCCCGCAAGAGCCTCACCCTTCGCGACCAACTCTGGCGCGAAGCTGCTTGCCGCCGGCCGCGCGACTGGAGCGATGGCAGGCCTCCACGCCAACGCGCCGAATCCTGCAAACCCGAGGCATCCGAGTACGACGATCGCGATGAACAGCTTCCTGAACACGGCAAACTCCTAAAGCCTTTCGTGCGTCAGGCCGCGCGCCCGAATTGCCAGAAGGCGACCAGGCCTACGACAAGCGCGAACAGCATGCATATGACGGCATCGCTGCCCGCCGGCATGCTCATTCCGTCCGGATGCGTGTGTGACGCGAGTGAGTCATGTGCCTGCGCCGGCATGCTGAATGTGACCAGAAGCGCGACGAGCTTCGTCATCGGATCACCTGATCGGATCGGTATGGCGACGAACCTCGATCTATCGGGATTCCCGGAGCCTCGGTCTCGTCCTTGGCGGAGTTCTCGACCACCACCTCACTGATCTGGTGAATCGACACCACGTCGGTAAAGTTGGCCACATCTGCCCTGATTTCCTGGGCATGCGGTCCGAACGACGACTGGTACGCGTCGAGCGATTCACACAGCAGGTGACACATGGCGACATACACGCCGAGTGGCTTTCCATCCTTATCCGCAAACCCCCTGTCGATCGCGTAGTATTTCAAGGCCGCACCCATCCGGCGCTTGATGAGGGGGAGGTGCTTCGTACGGTAGTAATCGTGGTCGAACCGAACGCCCGGCTTGCTGGGATAAATGACGCTAACTTTGATCATCGTTGCTCCTCCAGATCGTCATACGGCAGCTCCCGGGCCGCGCGGTTGACGGAATTCGGCTGCGCCTCGCGGCATCCATGAGTTAAGCCATGCGGACCCGCGCGCGTGAGTGAAGGCTGCCAAAGAACTGCAAATCGATGCGAAGCGACGGTGACCGTGTTTCCCACGCTTCACGCGTCGAATAGACCGCTTTCGGCTGCGGCCTCATCGGAGATAGCCACAATTGCATCCGCCTGTTTGACAGCACGGCGCGTGGGACGATTGGCGACATTTGCGCGCGCGAGCTCTAGCGCCCGCACGTGATCGTTGCCGCTGCCCGCGTAGAACTCCGCGGCATGGTCCGCGAAAGCGAGCAGATGTTTCTCCAGGAGTTGATCGAAGCCGGACCGCGCGTCATCGAGCTGTCTCTCGGCCTCGTCCAACCTGCCTTGCGCAGTCAGCACATCGGCAAGGCGCCAATTGACCTCTGGATCGCGGCTCGAAAGCGCTGGCAACAGCAACGCTTCTGCTTCACGGGTCCGGTCTTGGCTCGCGTAGATCTCCGCTAGGTGAACACGCGCTTTCACATAACCCGGCAAGTAAGCAATCGCACGTCGATACCAGACCTCGGCAAGAGCGGGGTCCGGCACTGGGACGAGTTCTCCCCACAGCATGCCGAGTTGAAAGCAGACCCCCGCCAGCGGGAACGGCGAAACGTCATCATACGAGGAGAACGCCTGCCGATAGACGGCGTCCGCCTCGGCGAAGCCTTCGAGATCGGCAAGCAGGGCGCCGAGAGGGACCAGATCGTCGAGCCGGCCGCTCACGGTAGCGATCCGGCGGCGCGCCGCGAGCACCGCATCGGGCTTCGCACCACGGGCCTGATCGATCGCCAACGTTTGGCGCTCAATCGTCTCGGGGGGCGCGCCTGTCTGCGCTGCAAGCGCGAGATAGCCGCGAGCTTCGTCGAAGCGATGCGCTGTCGAGGCGACCTCGGCTTGAACAAGGGCTGCACGAGACGGGTCGACCGCATTTGCAAATTTCAGGGCGAGCCCATCCAGACGGTCGAGCGCGTCCAGATCACCAAAGAATTGCAATACCAAACGCTCATCGTCGACAATCTCCTCCCCCACGCCCGGTAGCCGCGGGTTGTGCGTGAAGCGTGCCCATGCGCCACGGCGCGCGCTCTCCAGGTTGATCGCGGCGATCTCTCCGTGGGTCGCGAATGGATCGGGTTGTTCAAGGCTCACGAGTGCAGTCATTCCGCGGCTCCGAAGCGCGGCTTCAGACTTTCGAGGCCGGTCTTGAACCACGTCGACACCATGACTTTTACGGCCCTGTCGGTCTTATTGGTTGCAAGAAATTCCGCACGCCAATCGACGACGCTGCCGCTGCCCTTCGGCTTCACCTCGAGTGTGCCGGTGTAATGGGAAACACCCATGCCGGTGATGTTCGAGTAGCGGAGGGACCGCTTGGCGTCGTCGATCGCCTCAAGGCGTTCGACAATTTGCTGGCCGTCGAGCGTTAGGATGGTGCCGAGCTGACCGATGCCTGCGCCGGTTAAATTGACCCTTGCGATCAGTGGATGCCAACCGCCTCCGAACTCTCCGATCAGCGACCACACGTCCTCTGGCGTCGCCGCAAGCTCAACCGATTCAGCGACGGTCTGCGGTTCCGTGTTCGGCGTTGCGAAGTATGGGAAGACTTTCGTGCCAGGCTTCGTCGCCCCGGTCGCGCCGCCTTGAAGGAACTCCCGATCGCGATTGACCAGCCAGGTGAGCAGGATGTCGATCGAGTTCGTATCGACCGTACGGCCGCCTCCCGTTTGGTAAGCAAGCCCGTTGATCGTGCTCTTCTCGATCTCGAGGTGGCTTTCGTCGTTGATCGGCTTTGCCACATCGAACAACAGAAAATCGTCGAGGAAGACATTGGCGTTGGCAGCAAGCGCTTCGGGCGTCCAATCGGCCTTGCCGTCATGCATGTCCCAGTTGGCGAGGCTGTCCTTCAATCGCTGCAAGAACAGTGGCTGCAGCTCCTTTGAAATCGCAAAGGGCGTCTGCTGATTCCACAGGTCGCGCAAATCTTGGATTCCGGATAGCGCCGGATTGTTAAGCCGAATATTCGTCTGCTCGGGACGTCCGATCCAATCGATACGGGGGATTGGAGGTGCTATAAGGCTTCGCTGCTGTGGGGGCACTGTTTCCGCGATAGCGCCGAATAACGAGCCCTTGGTGGGGTCGAGCACGCGGCGCGTGTCGAACTCGACGGCGATGCAGAGAACATTGGTGTTCTGCAGCAGATTTGGAAGCTTCTTGAGGTCCGCGACTGCCCAGGCGAGGTAGAAGGGGTCGGAGCGCAGGCCGGCGAACACGCGGATATTACCCTCGGGTGTCGACGCTCCTGTCTCATGGTTCACCGTGAGTGGCAGCTCGACACCGCCCGGCAGGATGCAAACGCCGCGCTGGATCGCTTTCCCTGCGGCATCGCGCTTTAGAACGTCGAACCGAAAGCTGAAACGGATCTCGTCGTCTGCGGGCTGAAACTTCGCGCTGTTACCAACACCTGCAACGGTCACGCGGCGAACGGCGATCGAGTAGTTGATGATGTTCGAGAAATTGCATCTTCGCCGGCAGAGGGGAAGACGCACGCAGCGAGGACGGTGTGCGCCGGGTTCTCCGGACTCGTAAACGCGAACAGGTCGGTCAGATCGGCCGCGGGATCGCCGATCGACCGCGGGCCGTCAACGTGGTCGGACATGGTTAGCCTCCATCATCGGCCTAGATCCGCGATCCATCGCAGTGCGCGCAGCCCGGGCATGAAGCAATATTCACCGGCGCGGACGGAAACGAAGCGCGGCAACCCGTGCAGGCGACGCCGAACCGGAACTCTGGGGATGGTGAAGATGCCTTCGCCATCGTTGTTGCCGATCAGCGGATCCTGCTCGGTCCCGTGGCTGATAAAGTTGCCGTCGGTCACCCACTGCGACTGAATAAACTCGAATTGCCGGTGCAGATGCGCGCCGATCAGCAGGAAGACGCCGCCGCGCTCCGCGCCGTCATCCTCAAGTACGCCCTCCGGCAAGGGTGGTCCGTAGTTTGTGCCGCGGCGCAGGAAATGGTGGAGATTGACGGCGACAACGTCGTTTTTCAGGGCATCGCGCGGATTCACACGACGAATGTGCGCACTGAAGGGGCATTTCATTCCCTTCATGTCATCGGCGTAGCTGAAGTCATTGTTGCGGTTCCCATCTATGCCCAGCGCGGGATCGTCGCGGTCCGGAGCCAGCGCCAGGGGTGCGCCGCTGCGCCATCGACCCACCATTTTTGCGGCAATCAGCTCCTCTTCCTCCGGCGACGAGGCCTCGGCCCGCAGGTATCGACGGAACGCGGCGACATCCATGTGGAATTTGCGCATCGCGATGAATGTGCCGTTGCGGCGCAGCTCCAGGGGAATCGGGACGTTGGCGGTTTCCCCGCGCTCGTCGGGATAGCCCATGACGAACTCACCGGCCTTGACCGACGCTTCTGTACCGGCTTCCGCTGGACCGCTTCCTTCAGCGTGGGGATTGTGCAATCCATCCTTGAAGCCGAACGGGTTGCGTCCGTCCGGCAGTTCACCGAACTGCATGCGGTACACAACCGAAATTTGATCGAGGTCCTTGTGACTCTTGTGCGCGAGGTCAAGGACCGTCTCAAGGTCCTGATCGCTTTTGGCATATACTGCCAAGGCAACGTGCGCGTCCGCTGTTCCGAAAGGGTATTCCCAGTTGGCCGGCGCATTGGCGCCGAAATCATTTAGGATCGCAGCACGCGCCGCCATGCCCTGCCGGAATTCGATCGGAAAACTATCGAGGGAGGCCTGCGGCACACCCAATGCCTTCAGTCCCTCGAGCGTGAAGGAAATCCCCAGCCAGCCGGGCAATGATGGCACCCACCATTCATCAGCCGGCGCGACGTGAGGAAGTATCCGGCGCAGCATCTCCCGTCCTTGATCGGCGTTGCCGATGCGGAGAACGACGTATTCTCCGCAGTAGGGTTTGGGGCGCGGGCGCAGTACGGCTGCCTGGATGTCGCTCGTTTCGAGTGCCGGAGATGGGGTCGAAAGAGTGTTGGCGGCAGATTCTTCGGAGGACAACATGTGAGCACCTTCCAGGGATCCGGTCCATTGCGGACCGGACCCCGAGCGAACGATGGGTGGCGGCTATTGAAGCTTGTCGAGAAAATCCTCAGCCGCCTTGCCGACGCGCTTCACGCGGTGGATGTCGCGCACAGTCAGGTCCGGATGGGCGACGTACCAGCCTTCTGCCGTGATCTGGTGCTCGGCGATCCAGTCCTTCACCTTCGGGCTGTGAATCCCGGGCCAGCCTTCCCAGCAGGAAAACAGCACGTCCATCTCGTTGGGAATCTTCACCACGAAGTCCTCGATGTAGACGTCCCAGTCGCCGTCATAGGCTGTGGCGAACAGCAGCTTGGTATCATTGTCAAGAAACACGAAACGCATGTCGTGGACGGTGCCCACTCGGTCCGTGTCGTCGAAGTTGCCGTTCCGCAATTGCAGCAATGCGCGGAGTCGTGCGGCGCCACCCGGTGCGAGCGGAGCGATCACGGTCAACTCCGAGACAGTGCCCTGGCGGACGCCGGTCCGGCCTGCGCTTTCCATCCGCGATCGCGGCTGCGCGGCCGTCGACGCCAGATCCCGGATCGTGTTCTCGAGTGCCGTCTGCGCGAACTGCGGCGCGTCGGCGTAAAGCGCCCGGAGCTTCTGGATTTTCTTCTCTGTCTCAGCCTCCTGGGGTTTGGTCAGCGTATTCGTTGCCATGGCGGTATTCTCCTTTCGGTTTGGATGCTTGGCTGCCTTTAATTGACCCGCATGCGTTCCTGACGCCAGTGAAGCCCGGCAAATCGCGCCAAATTGCTGCTAATGAGCAAAGGGGGTTCCGAGCTTTTCGGATGAGGCAAAATCAACGGATGGCTGGCATTTCTCAGCCGATCGGGTACGGTTTTGCGGGCCGGAAGAGGCCGCGCAGATGGCCCCCATAGAAGCTTGACTTGCCGAGTTCAATTTGGAGTCGCAACCAGGCAGTTGCCACGCGGCTTGACCCGCGCGGCTGGCCTGACGCGTGCCAGATCTGCCCGGCAACCGCCTTGGGTCGCCTCGGCCTCGTGAAGGCTCATCCAGTTTAGGATTGCAGATGGCGATCGGCGCCTGTTCTGCCCCGACGTTGTCGCCGCGCGATCACGCCACCGCCCTCGCCAGCGCGCATCGCGACCACAGTTCCGACAGCGCGTTGATGAGGTGGTCGATGTCGGCGTCGGTGTGCAGCGGCGAGGGCGTGATCCTCAGCCGCTCCGTCTTGCGCGGCACGGTCGGATAGTTGATCGGCTGCACGTAGACGCCGTAGTCGTCAAGCAGCATGTCGCTGATCCATTTGCACTTGGCAGCGTCGCCTACCATAACCGGCACGATGTGGCTGGGGTTCGGCATATAGGGGATGCCGAGCTTGTCCAGCCGAGTGCGCACCTTGGCGACACGGTCGCGCTGTAGCTCGCGCTCGACATTGCTCGTCTTAAGGTGACGCACAGCGGTCAGCGCCCCAGCCGCCACATGCGGCGGCAGTGACGTGGTGAAGATGAAACCCGAGCCGAAGCTGCGGATGAAGTCGCAGAGCGCGGCCGACCCCGTGATGTAGCCGCCGACCACGCCAAACGCCTTGGCCAGCGTGCCCTCGATGATCGAGATGCCGTGCATCAGCCCCTCGCGCTCGGCAAGGCCGCCGCCGCGCGGGCCGTACATGCCAACCGCATGCACCTCGTCGAGATAGGTGAGCGCGTGGTGCTTGTCGGCGACGTCGCAGATCGCGGCGATCGGCGCGATGTCGCCGTCCATCGAATAGACGCTCTCGAAGGCGATGATCTTCGGCACCTCGCGGCCGAGTTCGGAGAGCTGCCGGTCGAGGTCCTTTGGATCGTTGTGCTTGAAGATGCGCTTCTCGGCCTTGGAGTGGCGGATGCCCTCGATCATCGAGCATGGTTCTTCTCGTCGGAGAAGATCACCGCGCCGGGGAGCTGGGCGCCGAGCGTGCCGAGCGTCGTCCAGTTGGAGACGTAGCCCGAGGTGAAGAGTAGTGCGGCTTCCTTGCCATGCAGGTCGGCGAGCTCGCGTTCGAGCAGCACGTGATAGTGGTTGGTTCCGGAGATGTTGCGGGTGCCGCCAGCGCCGCGCCCGAGCGATCCAGCGCCTCGTGCATGGCGGCGATCACGTCAGGGTTCTGGCCCATGCCGAGATAGTCGTTGGAGCACCACACCGTGACTTCGCGAGCCCTGCCATTCGAATGGCGGACGGCGTGCGGGAAATCGCCTCGCTTGCGCTCCAGATCGGCGAACACTCGGTAGCGGCCTTCCTTGTGGAGGCCGTCCAGCTTGCCGACGAAAAACGCTTCGAAATCCATGCGAGGCCGGAGCTCCCGTCGCGCAAATCCGACCCGAACGAACGTTTCCTGAGACCTCGTCGCCAATTCCTACACTCCTCTCTTGATTTACGCGGAGCGTCAGCGCCCGTAAAAGGCAGCCCTGGCGCCGGTCTAGATCAAACTGTTGTGGTTGGGGAGCCTCTTGCGCAATTGAGCAAGCGCCGTCTTTTCGATCTGGCGCACGCGCTCGGCAGAAATGTGCATGTCGTTCGCGACGGTTCGAAGCGTCTCGACCTCCTCATCGAGATGCCGACGTTGAACAACCAGCCGTTCCCGAGGGCCGAGCGAGTTGAGCGCATTTGCCAGCCGATCCTGCAACCGCTGGCCGTCGATCGTACGTTCGGCAACCAGATCCGGACCCTCTTGATCCGAGGGGATGATTTCAGCTGCCGATTGCCCGTCGGGTGTGATCGAGGCGTCGAGCGAAACGAAGTTCGACGGGAGCAACTTCGGCCTCCGCTTCAAGCGCCGGCTGGACAGAATGTTCCTATTGGCGATCATGTAAGTGCTCACAGCCGACAGCATCCACCAACGGGCGTAGGTCCCGAAGCGAAAACCCTTGTTGGGATCAAAGCGACGCGCAGCCTCCAGCAGACCACATCGGGCCTCTTGCTTGGCGTCCTCGACCGAAAGACCGCTCCTGCGAAGGTCGTTGGCAATAGTGCTCACAAGCGGCTCATATGCCAGGACCAGCTTGTGCAGTGCGCGGTCGTCGCCCCCGTATTTCCAGCAACAAAAGAGCGAGAGTTCCTCCTCCTGGCCCATTAGGCCGCCTGTGTTACTCGGGACTGCTCTTCCCGCAGATTTTCTGTGGTCGGTTCGTCCGAATGTAACCAGATGAGCATGCTTCCTCATAACCGATGCCCGAGCATCGGCAGACGCAGGCTCATTTTCGTTCGGCGCAAACGCCACCTGCTCCAGACGTGCGTTCATGGCTTAGAAACCCTTCGGCGGCACAAAGAGACATATCGTGTGGCCAGCATCGATGCCGGCCTGGTGCGCGCACCAGTGATACTCGCCGTCCGGCGAGTTCTTCACGCGCTTGTCGCCATAGGCGACAATCTCGCCGGTGCTCTGGATCACATAGCCCTGCGGCTTCTCGCTGATCGACTTGGCCTCGACCTCTTGGCAGTCCATGTTCGCACAGCAGGCCCAGGGATATGTCCATCCGGTCGGCGCTTGATGCGCGCTGGCGGGAGACGCCGTGAGTGCGGAGGCGGCAAGCCAGGCAAGAGCGACGGCACTCGTGCAGGATGCGGCATGTAAGTGGAGCATGACGTTCCTCCGGGTTTCGCATTCACCGGTTGAGCTGACGACCCTTGGGGGTAGTCGGCTGCCTGGATGTCAGATGCCTCGCGTGATGACCCTGCTCATCGGCGGCGGCCGAAGATCAACGATACCGGTGCGGCTCACGCAGGATCGGCAGCACCTGCCTCGTTTCCACCATCGCATCGCGCCGTGCGGAGGCCGGGCCCGGTCCGCGCATGTAATGAAGCTCAGGTCGGTAGCTGGGCGCCGCGAATTCGCGAGCGTTGGAAAACCAGTCTGTGAGAAGTGTGCGGAGGTTCATTGTAACATTCCTTCTCGTCGGTAGCGTCAGTCGGCGAACCAGCTCGACATCGCCGGGAGCCACAGGTCGATCGTGGTGCCTTTTCCAAGCGTGCTTGTGATTGAGAGCCCGCCGCCCAGACCTTCGATAAGTTGCCTGACGGTCGCCAAGCCCAGACCGGTCCCATTGGTCTTCGTCGAGAAATTCGGCTGTCCAGCCATCCTCAGCGTCTCGTCACTCATTCCGATGCCGCAATCGATGACGGAAAGGCGGATCATCCGCTCGTATCTGTGAGCGTGGGCCGCCGGTGGTAGCTCCAGCGTGGCCGAGACAGTCACGATTCCGCCCTTAGGCATCGCGTCGCGCGCATTCAGAACCAGGTTGAAGAGAGCCCGCTCCACGAACTGCCGGTCGACAAAGGCGCGCGGGAGATTCTCGGCAGTTGCGATCTTGAGCCCAATGTTCGGTGAGAGGGCGCTGATGAGAGCCGCCTCGAGCAGCTCGAACAACTCGCCAATGTCAACCGGTTCGGGCTTTACAGGCCGCGGATTGGCGAAATCGAGAAGTTGGCGAGCAAGGATCTTTGCGCTAAATGCGCAATATATCGCGGCATCGATCTTCCGCAGTTGCCTGGGCGTACCCGCCCCTCGGCCTTGCAGTTCATCAAGGACGGAGACCACCGGCGTGAGCAGGTTGTTGAAATCGTGAACGATGGACGCCAGGAGCAGCCGCGGGTCGGCCGCCATGACGGGAGTCTCTCCCGAGCGGCTACGGCTGGACTTTGACGGCACCGGCGCCTGCGAAAGATCGAAAGCCGTTGTATGGTCTGTTGCGAGCATGCCAACCTCCCGTGTTTTGGAAGAACATTCGCGGCTACCTTGCGAGCTGTAATTTGATGGTTTTGTCCTCGGTAAGCTATTGCACGCGGGTGGCGCGCTGCTGTCGATACGTAACGTCAACTAAACCTAAGTTCAGTGCCGGCGGTTGGGCTTCGCGTTTCGCAACCGCGCCTCATGAAGCTGCGGATGCTTTGGTCAATCGCAAAGGTTAGCTGATCTATACGGCCGGCGCATTTTGCCGGACGGGCGTGGAAGAACTCCGCGATTACTCGCAGGTCTCGCAGATGGGCGCGGTCAGAGGTTGAACAGATGCCTGATGCGGGCGGTTACGCCGGAAGCTGATTTCGCGACCGCAGCGCCGCGCAACTGGCGAAATTTGAACTGTTCTGCGGCCGTCCGCTTCGACAGCAGCGAACCGAGTTCGTCGGCGATGGCCGGTCGGTCCCGCATCAAGGCTCCCAGCCCCTCCTGCGTGATCTCGTAGACGGCCACGGATGTCAGCGCGGTGATCGATCCGTGCTCGCCGGCGCCAGTCAGCAGACCGCCTTCGCCGAAGAAATCGCCGGGGGCCAGCCGGTCCAGCTCGGCCACCACACCTGAGCCGCTGTCGTCGCGCTTTGTGACAAGGGCCACGCCGCTACGGAGGATCATCAGGGACTTCAACACGGTTCCCTGTTCGACCAGGACGTCGCCGTTGCGGAAGTCACGGCGCGTCATCGTCGAAGCGAGGGCTTCCTTCTCTTCCTCGGTCAGGTGCGCGAACAGCGAAATGGAATCGAGTAGCTTGAGCTGGGTGGCACGCAAGCCGCCGGGCATAGCGGCCGAAGATGGTGCCGCTACACCGGCCACGCTGTCAGGCGGCTGCGCAAGTGCCAATGCCGCCGCCTTGGCGTGGCGATAGGTCAGATCGAAGATTTCGGTCTTCGCCTTGCCGACTGTTGCCACGTCCGCCACCCTGAACGACAGCTCGAGCTCGACTGCGTCCACATCGAGCGAGATCACGTGGACCGAGGGCTCGGGGACCATCATGATCGAGGTGCTGCTGAGCAGGACCGAACGCATCACCTCGACCATCGCCGACGGTGCTATCGTCGGTCGGAACCGTACCCTGAGCGTCACACCGTGGCTGGGCTCGGGACTGCTGAGATTGGTGAGCCTCGCCCTGGCGAGATCGCTGTTGGGAACGATGACTAGGTCGTTGGTGCCGGTCAGCAGATGCGTTGCCCGCCAGTTGGTCTCGACGACCTTGCCTTCGATCGAATTGCCGAGCGCGAGCCAGTCGCCGATCCCGTACGGCCTTGCGAGGTTGAGCGCGATCCCCGAGAAGACGTCGGCGAGCGTGCTCTGCAGGGCAAGGCCGAGGATCACCGCGACGACGCCGGAGGTGGCGATCAGCGTGCCCACCGGAGCATCGAAGACGTAAGCGACGACCGACAGCACCGCCCCGACATAGATGATGCCGACGACCAGGTCCTGCAGCAATTGTCCCTCGCGGGCCCGCCGCTCGAAGATCAGGAAGGCACGGACGACGCTGATCAGCGACCAGGCCGCACTCGTCCACCAGACGATCTTGGCAAGGTCAATAAAGAAACGCTGCAGCGGCAAGGCATTCGGCGGCCCGGGTTGATAGGGGACGATCCCGTTGGAGGTGAGCAGCAACGTCAGCGCGACGAAGAACGCGATCTGAACGACAAAGCGGCGTCTGGGGTGATTACGCTGGATCAGCCGCGTCGCCACCGCGCCTACCAACGCGAGCGCCCCGGTCTGCACGATCGGATCGGCGATTGTGGCGGCAATTTCGCCATAGTTCAGCATCGGTCCCCTCAGCGCGGCCATTGCAACAAATCAGTCGAACGAGCACTCTCTGTAAGTCTGGGGCCGGCGATCAATACCAAAGCATTTCGGCGTGATGGCCTCACGATCGCGCGGCCGACTCAGCTCAGAAACCTGGCGGCGCTTTCTTCCACTTCACACCCCTGCGGCCCATCTCGTAGCCGGTCTCATAGAGCGACCGCATGTAATGGTTGTCGAACGGGGTCTTCTGTTCGACTGTGAAGTCGATCGGGATGTCGATGTAGTTGTAGTCGATTCCGTCACGCTTGGAGATGGCGTAGAGGCGGTAGAGGTCGCCGATTCCTTGCGTCTTGATCAGCGACGAGACCGCCTTCTCGGTGATGTCCGGTAAGGTGAACTTGACAATGTTGGCTTCCGGCGTGGTGCGGCCGTTGCGGATCACATAGAGCCGCGCCTTGACCCTGGTGTGAAACGTCTGGTCGAGCTCATGCAGCGTCAGGCCGGCGGGCATAAGAAAGACCTCGTTGCTGGTGCCGCCGTCGACGTGCATCTCGTGATAGGTTTTGCCGGCAGCCGTCACTTGCAATTCGACCGGGGGAAAGATGCCGGGAACGGATGTAGAGGCAAGGACGACCTGCTTGAATAGCTTCAGGCGATCGGGTTGGTTGCTCGCCGCGATCGCCCCCATGTCCCAGATAACCGCGCGATCGGCATCGAGGTTGGTCGTACCGATGAATAGCCGTCGGCCCTTCTTGGACTCGCGCGCAATCTTATACAGAACGTCTTCGGTGATATACTTATCCAGCATCTTCGCGAGCGGCGCGTTGCTGGTAAATGAGCCGCTCGACAGTGCGCCGAGCAAACTACGCTTGGTGTATATCTTGGGATCGTCGATGGTCGTGAACGCCTCCTTGAGCTCATCGTCATAGGCCGGGCCGAGGAAGGCCAACGGCGCGATCAACGAGCCCGTGCTGATCCCGGTCACGATATCGAAATGCGGCCTGGTTCCGGCCTTCTCCCAGCCGGCGAGAATGCCCGCGCCAAACGCACCGCTACTGCCACCGCCCGAAAGGGTGAGAGCGTTGAGCTCATTCGGTTTGATGGATGGATCTGTCCGCGCTGACTTCAAGCGCTCGTTGTGAAAGACGACAAGCCGCTTCGCGGAATAGCTGGCATAGGAGTCGCCCCATTCGCGGATGTCTTGCGGATAGCTACGCACCTCAGCTGAAGACATATATTGGGTAGGGACCCCGTCGCGCGTGCCAATGCAGGCGCAAAGCTGTGTCGCACACAAGGCAGCCACGATCGTCGGCAGCAGGGCTTTCGCCCTGGCAAAGCCTCGTGCCGTGACGAACGGCAGTGTGTCCCCGTGTGTCGGCATTTGTCCTCGCTCCCTCTGCAGCTCATTGTGGCCCGGCCAGCCACACCGTCATGCCGGCCTCCAGCCCGTCGACGGTGCCGGTCGGGTCGAGACGCAGGCGGAACGCGTTGAGGTCATGGTCGCCGACGGCGCGGGCGGCGCGCCAGGTAGCGAACTCGCCGAGCGGCCTGAGCTCCGTCACACGCGCATCGACCGTGCGGCCATCCTGCACGGACAGCGCGACTTTCGTGCCCATGGTCAGGCCTTGCATGGCATCCTCACGCAAGGTGAAGGCAAACCACGGCTGCCCATCGGCTTCCAGCGTCATGACCGGCTTTCCCGGGCCGATGATCTCGCCCGGCTCGGCAACGCGGATGCCGACCGTACCGTCGATCGGGGCAGTGAGCACCGTCTTGTCCAACTGCGCCTGGAGGTCCGCGACCGTCGCTTCGGCCAGCGCAACCTTCGCGTCAGCGACGGCGCGTTCCTCGATGGTCGGTCCGGCACTCGCCTCTGCCGCCTCGGCGCGTTTCAGGTCGAGATCGGCCTGCGCCTTGGCAAGCGATGCGGTGCTCTCGTCCAGCTTCTGCTTGCTGGCAAAGTCCTTGCCGGCAAGTTTCACCGCGCGGTCATGTTGCTGTTGCGCGAGCATGAGATTGGCCTCGGCAGTCTGGATCGCCTGGTTGGCGATATCGACTTCCTCCTTGCGCACACCGGAATAGACGTTGTCGCGGTCGGCCTTGGCGCTTGCCGCTGCCGATTTGGCCTCGCCCGCCGATGCGGCGAGCTCCGGGTTGTTGAGAGTCGCGAGCAGGTCGCCCCGATGTACACGGTCGCCCGGCTTCACTGCGATCGTGGCCAGGCGACCCGTCGCGTCGGGCGCGATACGGATTTCGGTCTGGCGGACCATGCCTGGGATCGGCGGTTGCGAGCCGTCCTCGGCGAGCGCCTCGGAAGCCGGGAAGGCAGAGGCCGCCAGGGCGGCAAGGGCGGCTATGGCCGTCAAGACTTTGGCGTCAGTCGGCATGTGAGGCTCTCCCCATCGTCATGACCCGCGCAGCGAGGATCGCTAGCAGCGCGTAGATACCGGTCAGCAGCCACAGGCGCATCCAGTCATGCGCCACGTCGGCGAGCGAGGCGCCCATCTGGTTGACGCGCACCAGCGCGTCGACGCCGGATGTGCTCGGCAGAACGACGCTCGCCGTCCTGATGAGCGGCGGGATCGCTTCGAGCGGCCAGGCGACGCCGATCTGGAAGAAGACCGGCAGGCTGATGGCGATCAGCAGGATCACCGCGGTTTCCGAGCGCTTGAACCAGCTGCCGACGAACTGGCCGAGGAAACTGATCGACAGAATGAAGGGAATGGCAAGGACCAGCAGATCGAGCACGTGGTCGCTCGCGGAGAAGCCGTAGACGCGCGGCAAGACGACGAGGAACAGCACAAAACCCGGCAAGGCGAGCAGCAGGTGGGCGAGGCTCTGGCCGATGACTGATGCGACCGTGCCCCTTTGGCGACGCGCCTCATGGCCGCCCTGCTGGAAAGCCGCGCCGGCGACTGTCGCCGAACCCATCAGCAGCGTCTGCTGCAGGATGAGAAGAAAGGCCGCGGGAACGATGTAGCTGGCGTAGCCGCCGGTCGGATTGAAGAGCGGCTGCGCCAGCACCTCGACCGGGGAGGTCCGAGTCAGTGCGGCCCGGTAAAGGCTGCCGTCCGGTCGGGCGCTGCGTGCGGCAAGGTCTGCCCTGACGGCGCCGACCGCCTCCTGAATGCCCTGAAACGTCCTGTTGTAGAGCAGGAAGTAGGTCGAGTCGACGAAGGCCGGCAGGCCTGCCTTGTCGCCCTTCAGCACGTCGCGTTCGGTGCCGGCCGGAATGCCGAGAATGCCGAAAACCTCGCGGCGCGCCAGCGCCGCTTGCGCTTCGACAAGCGTGGTCGGCCGGAATGCCACCGCGGTCGCCTCGTCGGCATCGAGCGCCTGGATGATCGTGCGGCTGACGTCCGAATTGTCGTCGTCGACGACGGCAACGGGAACGTCCTTGATCAGCTGGCCGAGATAGGGCTGCGGGTAGAAAATCCCATAGATCACGGGAGCCATCACGATCAGCCCGAACGCCGCCCTGTTGCCGAGCACGCGCCCGTATTCGTCGCCGAAGGCGCCGGCTATTCCGCGCCTCGGTGGCCTGCCGACTGCAGCCGCTGGTGCCGGCTCCGGCGTCGGACGGCGAGCAAGAGCGTAAAGGCACAGCCAGGAGATGCCGAAGTAGAGGACCGCCAACCCGGCCAGCATGACGAAAGGCTGGGCGGAGTCGCGCAACGGCACGCCGCGCGCCGCCTGGTCGAACAGGAGCTGGACGTACCAGCGCAGCGGCAGCAGCGTGCCCCAGCCACGCGCAAAGCCGTTCATCGCCAGAACGGGAAAGCCGACGCCGGCGAAGCCGAAAGCGGGCGAGCAGATGATACCGGTGAGGGTCAGGCCGAAGGCCAGGTTCTTCACGAGAAGCTGGAGGAGCGCACCAAGCGACAGGTAGCCGATGATGAGGAGACAAGCCGCCGCCACGATCATGGCCGGGTCGCCCCGGTACGGTATCTCGTAGAAGCCGTGAATGATCACGAGGCCGACGGCCATCATGACCAGGAAGATGCAGAAATAGGGCGCGAGCTTACCGACCAGCGCCGTAAGCGGACTGCCGCCGGCGGTCGCCAGCCATGCGCGCACGCTGCGCGAGCCGAATTCCGAGCCGACCGCATAGCCGCCGGCGATCGCGATGACGATGTGCAGCACTGTCGGCAGGATCGCCCTCAGCAGGAACTGCGCGTAGTTTAGCGCGGGATTGGTGAGCACATATTGCTCCACCACCAGCGGGCCGGGCGCAAAGCCCGAGCTCCTCGCTCCGGCCGGCAAGTCGGCGACGGTCGCCGAAACCGCCGCCTGCAGGGCCCCGGAGGCGACGTTGCCCGGCGTGAAGAACTGCTTGTTGAAGAAGATGACGAGCTGCGGCCGTTTCCCGTCGGTGATGTCGCGCTCGAGATTTTGCGGGATGTACACCGCGGCGATCGCCTTGCCCGAGCGGACCGAGTGCATGGCCCCGTTGAGGTCCGACGAGCGCTCCTCGACCGTCACGCCGGGTGCGGAGCTGATAGCCTGGACGAAATTCTCCGAGGTCTTGGTCCGGTCCTGATCGACGACGTCGACCCTAAGGTCGCGGATCACCGCATTGCTGAAGGTGGCGGCGAGCAGCGCAAACGCAATCAGCGGAATGCCGATGACCAGCAGCAACGCCACCCTGTCGCGCCAGATCCAGACGACCTCGCGGGCGACGACGTCCAGAATGCCGGCTCGGCGGGCCATTGGCATCACCGCACCGCGTTCCAGTCGGCGTAGGCACTCATCCCGGGCCTGAGCTCGGGAGTCTTATCGACCGGATAGGCGCGCACCTCGAAGGTCCTCAGATCGAAGTCGCCGGTCGCGCGCGTTGCCCGCCAGCCGGCATATTCGCCGCGGGTCGCGATCGTGCGGATCTCGACGGTGACCGGCTTGTCGCCGAGCGCGGGTACCTTGACGGTGAAGCGGTCGCCGATCTTCAACCCCTTCACCAGGTCCTCGCGCAGGTCGAAGCGCACCCAGACGTCGCCGAGGTCGACCAGCGACAGCAGCGGAACTCCGGGCGAGACATATTCGCCGAGCTCCGCGCTGATCTGGTATACTTGCCCTGAGATCGGCGCCTTGACGGTCAGTTCGCCGACCTGCGCCTGCAGCGTGGAGATCGCTGCGTCTGCCTTGGCGACCGCTGCCTGCGCGACGCCACGCTCCTCGACCGTGTAGCCGGCAACCGCTTCGTCATAAGCTAGCTTGGCCTGTTCTAGAGTACGCGTCGCGACGTCGAGGGAGGCCGTGGCCTCGTCCAGCTTTGCGATCGATTCGTAGCCGCCTTGCGTGATCTGCTTTACCCGGTCGTAGGTCTGCTGCGCGAGCGTCAGATTGGCCTGGGCCGAAGCAACCGCGGCCTTGCGCTCGGCGACCACCTCGGCGCGCGTGCCGACCTGGATGCGCGTATAGTCGGCGGCGGCGACCACCTTGGCGGCCTCGGCCTCCCTGAGCTTCATCAGCAGCTCCGGATTGTCGATCGCGACCAGCAGCTGCCCTGCGGTGATATTGTCGCCGCGCTCAGCCGGCCGCTGGGCCACGCGACCATCGACGCGCGCCGCAATGTCGATGCGGGTCGCGTCGCCTCTCCCTGGACGAGCAAGGCCTGCGGCTGCGCGAGGTACCAGAGGGAGAGCCCGGCAATGCCCGACACTGTGAGTACAACGACGATCGCCGCGCCCTTCGAGGCTTTGGGAGCGGCTTTTGGACCTGGCTGCGTCTCAGCGGGCTCGGAAACAGGGCGAGCCAACGGTGCCGGCGGGGCGGGTGGCTCGGATCGCTGCATCGGTTGAGCCGTGGCGGCGAGGGACGGTGCGGGCGACGTCGCAAGAGGCGTCGACGCCATAACGTGCTCAGAGGTCGCCTCTCCGGTGACCGGCTTATCATCAGATGAAGGCATCGACATGTGGCTCTGCTACCTCGCTGGTTGTGGGAACCTCGAAGCCGGCTTCGGCGACGCAGATCCCGCCAATGACCTTGGCGTTGTCGTTCGCCGCGGCGCCGATGGCGGCGGTAGCCGCTTGGCAACCCTCACGCTGCGCCGCAATTCTGATTTTCGTCCGGTTGGGGCCGGTCGACGACCGCGATCGAAGCGACAAAACTGTAGCCTCGCCCCGGAATGTTGATGATGAACCGATGTCCGTCCCGGCCGTCGCGTAGCATGCGACGCAATGCAGAAATATGAACTGTGAGATTAGCCGGTTCGACGAAAATATTCGGCCAGACTCGCGCCATCAATTCCTGCTTGCTGACCACTTCTCCCGGTCGCTCGAGCAAAATGATGAGGATTTCCAAAGCGCGGCTGCCGAGGGGCACCGGACTGTCGCCTTCCAGGAGGAGAAACTGTGTCGGGAGAAGGCGAAACGGGCCGAACGAAACCGCAGTTGGAACCGTGAGGAGCGCTCCGGTTCTTCTGCTGGCGAATGCCCGGTCGATGTTGGGAATTTTGCGGCCGTCTGCTCCCGGCACGAATTGCGCTGCTGCCGGCGGCTGTTCCCAGGGAAAACGTCCGAAAACCACCGTCGATGACCCGGGTGTAAACATCGGGAACCTCGCTTGCGTTGGAAGAGATGCTCGCGGCAAAGATCGTCGTCAGGCCAATTTGGCGATGATGGGCGCCGCGAACCATTGCACGCAGGTGGCGCTGAATGCCCGATAGGCTGTGTCGACTAAACCTAAGTTTACCGACCGGGTCGCGGCAGCCTTCTGTCGGACCGATGGTTCTCCTGGACAATAGCTGGGTGTAGTCAGAATGTCAGTGCTGCGCCGAAGCGGCTCAGCTCAGGGGCGTTGCGGCTTACCGGGCACCAGATTGAGCTTGTCAGCCATGCGGCCCAATTCAGGAAGCGAACCGGCCTTCATCTTCTGCATTGCCCTACTGCGATGCACCTTCACGGTAGCTTCGGCGATCCCGATATCATGGGCGATCTGCTTGCTGAGCCGGCCGGAAGCGACCTGGATGACGATCTCGCGCTCCCTCGGGCTCAGCGAGTCGAACCGCTGCCTCAGGGCGGCTAGGTCCTTCTCATTCTCACGGCGCGCACGATCGCGAGAGAGGCCAAGCTGAATCGCGTCGAGGAGGTCCTGATCGCGAAACGGCTTGGTCAGGAATTCGATAGCACCGCGCTTCATCGCTTGCACGGACATCGGGATGTCGCCGTGGCCGGTGATGAAGATGATAGGGAGCTCCCTGTTTGCCTCAGCAAGCTCGCGCTGCAGATCAAGACCGCTTTGCCCCGGCAATCTGACGTCGAGCACCAGGCAGGTGGGGCCATCCGGTGCAGCGGAAGCCAAGAAATCGGCAATGGACCCGAACAGCTGAACATTTATGCTGACTGACCGCAGCAAACGTCCGAGCGAAGCTCGCAGGTCCGGATCGTCGTCGATGACAAGGACGGTGGAGCTTGCGTCAGGCATCGTCGCCGCTCGAGTTAAGGATCACCGGAGAGAGGCTCTGTCTCGATTCGCTGATGTGGCCTTTGCCCGCAACTTGTAATCCCGATTGTTTGACCTGAACAGCCTCGATCCTTCTTGGGGCACGCCAGGCGATAGACCAAGGTTTAAGCGTGGCGAGACGGTTCAGCGACCGATCTGGGGCGACGGGCGCACAACTGAGCTTCCGGCATAAGCCAAAGTTTACAAGGAACCGACCTCGCAGCCGTGGCATTGTTTGCACAGATCACGTCGACGTGCGAAGCGACGGGCAATATTGGCTGCTTACACGGCCGTTCAAGCGAACTGCCAAAGGCGGCATGATGAAGAACTTCTTGGTTGCAGTTGTTGACGATGATCGGTTCTTTCGCGAGTCAATGCGACGGCTCATGAGGTCGTTCGGCTTCACCGTCGAGGCGTTCTCATCGGCGGCCGATTTCCTGGCGTCCTCTCGCCTGCCGGAAACTGCCTGCCTCGTTGCCGACATCCACATGCCCGCCATGTCCGGGATCGAACTGCATGGGCACCTTGTCGGTCAAGGACGGGCGATCCCGACGATCTTCGTGACCGCCTACCCAAATGATGCCGACCGGGCTCGCGCATTGAACGATGGCGTCGTCTGCTATCTGCGCAAGCCGGTGGATGCGGATGATCTCAAGCGGTGCGTCAGCTTGATTATCGGGGCAGGAGGCACCACAGCCGGAGATTCATGATCTCAGCTCTGCGCCGGGCAAGGTAAACCGAAACACCGCGCCACGAGGTTCGTTTGGCTCAACCCAAAACCGGCCGCCGTGGGCATCGATGATGGAGCGGCATATCGACAGGCCCATCCCAGTCCCGCTGGGTTTGGTGGTGTAGAACGCGTCGAAAATGCGCTCCACCTGCGATGAGTCGATGCCCAGTCCAGTGTCGTAGACGGCCACCAGGACCTCCGTGCCGACTTGCCCGGTGCTGATCAACAGCTCCCGGGGCTCAATCTCTACGGCCTCGATCGCCTCGACCCCGTTCAGGATTAGGTTGAGGATCACTTGCTGCACCTGAACCCGATCCCCCTCGACGAGACGCGATCCGTCGGCGAAGCGGACCTGCACCGAGACGGCATGTCTGTTGGTCACGCTGCGCGCCAATACGATTACTTCATTGACTGCAGAATTGAGGTCGAAACGCTCCTTTCGTGGCGGCGCCTTCTTCATGTGCTCGCGAATTCGATCGATGATGTCTCCGGCCCGATCGATATCGCCGACAACACTGGCGAGAGCTTCCTTGACTTCGCTCAAATCCGGCGGCCGCATGTCAAGGAAATTCTGAGCCGCACGGGTGTTGTTGCGCGCGCTGGCGATAGGCTGGGTGATTTCGTGCGACAGCGAGGCAGCCAGCTCTCCCATCGTGCTCACGCGGTTCATGTGCGCGAAATCCGACTGCATCTGCTGCAATCGCGACGTCGCCCGTATCCGATCCTCGATGTCGGTCAGCAGAACGTACCAGCGGACAAGACGTCCGGAGTCATCCCGGATTGGGGCGAAGCGGGCCTCGAACCACCGATATTCGGCGTCGAAGCGTCTCAGACGTGTTTCGTAACGGAACGGAATACCGGCGGCTATCGACTTTTTAAATATCTCGAGGACACGGGGCAGGTCTTCAGGATGTACGATATTGATTGTTCCCCAGTCCTTCAACTCTTCCGCCGGCCGGCCAAAATACTCGAGCACTTGGCGATTGACGGCTTCGAGCTCACCATTCGGGGCCGCGACTGCAACAAGGCCGGCTATTCCATCAAGAACCGAGCGCAAGCTTCGCTCGCTCTCGCGCAACGCTTCTTCTGCACGCTTGCGATCCTCAATGTCCGTCACGAGAAGATACCACCGGGTAATGCGCCCGGAGCCATCGCGGAACGGGACACCCCGGGTATCAAACCACCGATATTCGCCGTCGAAACGACGGTTGCGATGCACAGATTCGAACGGCTTCCCCGAGGCGATCGATCTCCCCACAATTTCAACAACACGGGGGAGATCCTCGCGATGTATCGTCTCGTTTATTCCCCAGTTCTTCAGCTCTTCGAGTGACTTGCCAAAATATTCAAGGAGTGGGCGATTTACGGATTCAAGCTCACCGTTCGGTGCCAATACCCCGACAAGACCAGGTATCCCGTCAATTACCGAGCGCAGGCTGCGCTCGCTCTCTCGTAGCGCTTCTTCGGCGCGCTTGCGCTCGGTCAGGTCGAGGACGAACGCAAACCCTTCGACCCGAAGCTCGTCGAATGCAGCGAACCCCATCAGCACTGGTATGCGGCTGCCATCTTTGCGCAAATATTCTTTCTCGAATGGCTGGGCTCTCCCGGTCACCCTCAACTCCTCGACTGTCAATGCGTCGCGCTCGCGCCATTCCGGTAGCGACAGTATAGACCTGCTTAGCCGCCCGGCGGCCAGGTCGTCGCGGTCATATCCCACCATATTGAGGAAAGCGTCATTGGCCTCGACGATCTGCACATCATCGAAGCTCGGGCCGGCGACTTTCCAGACGAAGGTGCCGATAATGTTAGCGTCGACCAGACGCCGAATCTTCCGTTCGCGATCTGCCAGAGCCCGAAAGAGTCCTATGTTCTCCAGCGAGATAGCTGCCTGCGATGCCAGCACCTTCAGCACGGTGAGACGACTACGGGTGAACGCGTGGGGTGTCAGATTGTTTTCAAGGTAGAGAATGCCGACGAATCTTCCCTGGTTGATCAGGGGAAGACATAGAATGGAACGGGCGCGACGCTCTCTGATGAAAGGATCGGCAGAAAAAGGGTTGTGAGACGACGCATCATCTAGCAGCACGGTCTCACCCGTGCGCAGGCTATACCTAACCAGGGACTCAGGCAGCGACACCCCGGCAGTTCGTTCCCGCACGTCAACGGCTACTTCGTCTCCTTGAGCAGTCGCTTCCGCGTATATCAACAGTTCGTCGCTTCGCGGGCAGATCAGGAGGCCCCGGTCAGCGCCGGCGTGTTGGAGGGCCACGCGAACGAGCCTGTCGATGAGCCTTTCGAGCACGACCTCGCCCGAGAGTGCTTGGGAGATTTCGACAACGGTCGAGATATCGAGCTGTTCGACCCGTTCCTCGATTGTGCTCGTTGGGCCCGACATGCGCTCATCATGCCTCAGCCACGGATGGAGCTGTTCGAGTTGCCGCACCTTGCCGTCTGCTCCCCAGCGGAGATAGCCATGTCGCGCGTTCGCCAAGTAGAGGTGTGCGATGTCGTCGAAGCCTCGGGCGGCGTAAAAGCGGGCCGCCACCTCGTGGGCGATCGCCTCGTTATGGACAAAGCCGTTTGTGCGTGCGGACGCGATCGCGCGCTCGTACAGGTCCATGGCCTCGAGCGGGCGTCCTTCGATGCGTGCAATCTCAGCACCGACCAGTGCTGCACGATCCTCGAAGTTCTGCGGACAATTCGCAGCCCAGGCCCGTAGCTGCCGCTCGTGCTCGTCGAGCGCTTCACGATGCGTGGCATATGGATCGGACCCCAGCGGCTCGCAGCATGCGGCGCGAGCCAATGCAGCGTAGAAATGGCATTCCGCCTCCTCCGCGGGAAAGAGCGAAAGTGCCGCGGACTTCGCGTACCACGACTCTGCCTTCTCCGCCGCCACCACCGCTGACAGGTAGTCGCGGGCCAAGAAACGCGCCTGGAGCTTTCGGATCCAATAGTAACACTCCAGGAAGGCGCGAGCGGGTTGACCCGTGATCCGCTCCTCGAAGGAGCGCTCCGTGAACGCGCCATCGTCGAGGGAGCCGAATTTCGCATTTTTCCCGCGTAGCGTCCGGGCAAGCGCCAGTGGCGCGGAAAGTCTGTCCAAGAAAAAGCCGAATCTCTGCACGAACTCCAATTGGTCCTGAGCTTCACGCTCGAATTGATCGAGTGGATCGCCCAACGCAACGAGGATGGAACTGAGGCCGCGCGACGCGAGTGAGGCATATGTCGCGTCGCTGTGATCTTTCGCCATCTGAAAGGCGCGACGCGACGGATCGATGCCCTCCCTAAGGGGACGTGTCCAAGGGACCACGATCGCGAAAGCGACATAGGCTCGTGCCCCAAAGTGCGTCAGCCCGCGACGTTCGACCAGGTCGCAGGCCAACTTCCCAAATCGATAGCCTTCATCGTAGTGGCCGAAGCGGGGACCGGCGATCATGGCCACAGTCACATAGTTCACTGGCGCTGCTTCGCTGTTGCCATGCTCCAGATTGAGATTGGCGGCCATGCAGACGCCGAGCGCATATAAGTTCTTGTCGGTGTACAACGCCGGCAAAACAAGGCTGGTGAGCACATCGAGCGTCGCACGGGCTTGCGGATCCTGCATCGTTGGCAGCTCAACGAGATCTTCGATCGAGCGATCGCCGAGCAATGACCAGATGCGTTCGTATTCGCGGCGCGCTTCTGCCTCGGTCGGGTGGGCTGACCAATCGATCCCCACATGCCGCAAGCATTCCAGAGCTATCGTCACCCCCTTTTCGCCCGCCCCAAGCATCACGTACAGATCCACGCGCCGGTGTGCCACCAGGCATCGTTGGATCGTATCGATAGTGCGCGTTGCCAGCACCGCCAGTCGCTTCTCGGCCTCCTCCTGTGCGCCCACACAGACCTCGCAATCGGCTCGGTTCAACTCCAATTCAAAGGCCAGGCCCTGTCGGCGCTCCCAAACGTCGTCCGACAACAGCCCCGCGCCGGCGGTCAGATACGCCAGCGCGGAGGCATAAGCTGTCGATGCCTTGGCGCGTTTGCCAGCGGTCAGGTTGAGCTCTGCAAGCTGCTCGCTTTCAGCACGTGATGTGATCAGTGGAGTGCCGCGGTTGAGCTGGTTGACGATTTCAAAGATCGCCGCATCGCGTCTCTCCGCTGGTATCTGCGCCACGAGCGTCCGACCGATCTTAAGATGCGCCTCCGCACGGGCCACTTCCGGGATCAGTGCATAAGAGGCTTCTTGCATCCGGTCGTGAACGAACTTGTAGGACGTCCCGACCCGCTCGATCAATTGTTGGCGCAAGGCCTCCCCCAAAGCGGCGTGCACTTGATTTTCGGGCATTTCCAGAACGATCGAGAGCTTGGAAATGTCGGCGACATTGCCCAGACAGGCGAATTGCCGCAAAGCGCCCTGCGTGTCGGGCGGCAGCCGGGTCAGCCTTTCGGCCAAGAGTTCCATGACGTTGTCTGTGTAGCGTTTGGCGTGAATAGCTCCGAGCTCCCACGACCATCGCGCCGCTTCGTGATCAAAGGCCAGGAGGCCCTCATCGGTGAGCATATGCAGAAACTGGATCACGAACAACGGATTGCCGTCGGTCTTAGCGCGAACCAACTCTGCGAGGGGAGAACCATGCTCCACATCGCAGAGAAGCGTGTCCGCGACAAGGTTTCCCAGATCGTTGGTCGTTAGCGGGGCTAGTTTGATATCCTGTACCGTTCCGATTGTCCGGATCGTCTCGAGCTTACGCATGAGCGGATGTGATGGGGTAACTTCGTTGTCGCGGAAGGCCCCGATTATTAGAAGATTGCGAACGTCGGACCGGCACACTAGGTCTTCCAGCAGGTCGAGTGTTGCCGCATCGAGCCACTGCAGGTCGTCGAGGAAGAGCGCCAGCGGATGCTCCGGCTGAGCAAAGACGCCGATGAACTGCTGAAGGACCGCATGGAAGCGCCGTTTTGCGTCTTGCGGCGGAAGCTCGCCGACCGCCAACGCCTCGCCGGTCAGGAGCCTCAGCTCGGGGACGAGATCCAGCATCAACCTTGCGTTCGGACCGAGCGCCTCTCTTAGCTTGCCGCGCCAGGGCGCAAGGTCCTCGTCGCTCTTGCCGAGCAGCGGCCGGACCAGGCTTTGGAGCGCCTGTGCCAGCGTCGCGTAGGGAACGTCGCGTTTGAGCTGATCGAACTTGCCGGAAGCGAAGAGTCCGCGCGGGGGTACGAGCACCGGCTGGAGCTCGTTGACGACCGAGGACTTGCCAATGCCTGAATAGCCGGAGACCAGGATCAATTCTGGAGCACCACCATTGACGATGCGGTCGAAGGCGGCAAGCAAGGTCTCTACTTCGCGACCACGCCCATACAGCTTCTCGGGTATTAACAGGCGATCCGGCGTATCGTGTTCGCCGAGTGGAAAATCGACTATCCGGCCCTGCGCCCCGAATTTTGTCAGGCAGCTGCGGAGATCGCTTTCTAGGCCGGCTGCTGTTTGGTAACGGTCCTCGGCTTGTTTTGCGAGCAGCTTCATCACGATTGCTGAGACGGCGCCGGGAATTTCTCTGACCCGCGTGGCAGGTGGAATCGGCAGCCTAGCGATATGACAGTGAAGCCATTCCATCGGGTCCGCGGCAGCAAACGGCAGTGAACCAGTAAGCATCTTGTAGAAGGTGACGCCGAGCGCGTAGAGGTCGCTGCGGGAATCGACCGACCGATTCATCCGTCCGGTCTGCTCGGGCGCCATGTAGGCGAGCGTGCCGGCGATCGTCTCGGGCGGATGAGGCGACTGGCGTTCACGCGGCAATCGTGACGCCATGCCGAAACCGGTGAGCCGCACCTCGTTGGTTGCCGTGTTGAGAAGAATGTTGGCTGGCTTGATGTCCTTGTGAACGAGACCACGCTGGTGAAGCTTCCCCACAGCAGCCGCAATTGCGGCAGCGAGGTCCAAGAAGCGCACCACGTCCATGGGTGTGCCTAGCAGCCTCTCGAGCGGCTCGCCGTCGACATCCTCAAGCACGAGAATGGTCTGACCGGAGCGGTGCAACAGGTCCAGCGGCCGTACTGCCCATGGCCCTTTGAGCTCATCCTTCAGCTCGTATTCATGAATAAGGCGATCGAGGCTTGGGCGCGACAGGTGCTCCCCCGCGGGCAGGACCATCAGTACGCTGCGCCGCTCCCCGCAGGCGTCGAGATGCCAACCACGCCGGAAGACGCGTTCACCGTCCTCCCACAAAACAGGAGACTCGCTATCCGAGTACGAGCCATCGAGCGAATGCATCTGTCAGACTCCGGGCTGGGTCTGAATACTTCCAATCGACCAAGCTTGCCCGCGTCACGCGCCTGAGCCCTCTCTCTGTCGAGCGGAAATCGTACCCCATGGGCCCCGGAGACGCCTTGCACCTCATTAGCAGCAATTTGGCGGAATTTACAGAGCTTTACTGGCGTCGGCAGCGCTTGTGGAGCACCTAAGGGCAAGAAGCGCTGACTATTCAAGTTCACAGACCAAAGAGCAGTCAGCGCAACCATAGCCGTACATTGCGACGGAGACCGGGGCACAAGATCCTCGAACCGGCGCGAACGCCGGACGGCTAGTCTCGGAGCTTGGCGCCGTCCGCCACGCTGTCGCGCTACAGCGCCAGAGATGGCTCGTGCGCCTTCAGCGGCCATAGGATCGTTCACGGCCAAATCCCCGATCTGCCGCTTTCGAAGAATTTGCAGTGATTTGGTGGCCTTTACTCACGTCTTTGTGGCCTCCGAGTAATTCTTGAGAAGCGACAGCGACTGTCGCCAATACATGGCCGGTGACGTTGCAAGAGAACCTCCGTTGAGGAATCTACCATGAAGACCACCGCGATTAACTTGTCGCCCTCCTGGTTGGCTTCACTGCCCAGCTTAGCCGCGCGACTACGAGCTTTCGTCGCGTTGATGAAGCCGCGCGTGATGTCGCTCGCGGTTTTCACAGCGCTCGTGGGGCTGCTGATTGCCCCGGTCCGCCCCGATCCGTTTCTTGGGTTGATCGCAATTCTGGCGATCGCCGTAGGCGGCGGTTCCGCCGGCGTTCTCAATATGTGGTACGAGGCGGACATCGACGCGCTGATGAGCCGCACGGCCGGGCGTCCGATTCCCCGCGGGTCGGTCTCGCGGTCCGAAGCGCTGGCATTCGGATTGATCCTCGCATCCAGTGCCATCGCGCTCCTCGGCCTTGCACTCAATCTCCTGGCCGCCGCACTGCTCGCCTTCACCATCTTCTTCTATGTTGTGATTTACACGATGTGGCTCAAGCGACGCACGCCGCAGAACATCGTGATCGGCGGCGCTGCCGGCGCGCTGCCTCCGGTGATCGGCTGGGCGGCCGCAACCGGAAGCGTCGGGCTCGAGCCGCTCGTCCTGTTCCTGATCGTGTTCTTGTGGACGCCGCCGCATTTCTGGGCGCTATCGCTCAATCGTGTCGGCGACTATGCGCGGGCCGGTGTCCCCATGTTGCCCGTGGTCAGCGGCCGGCCCGAGACCACGCGGCAGATCCTGATTTACAGCATCCTGCTGTTTCCGAGTTCGCTGCTGCCGTGGGCACTTGGTTTTGGTGGCGCAATCTATGGCGCGGTCGCCGTAATTAGCGGAGCGATATTCGTTGCGCTGGCGGTTCGATTGGCCAGGTGCAGAGGAGGCGATCGACGGCCTGCATATCGCCTGTTCGTGTTTTCCATCCTGTACCTGTCGGTGCTGTTCGCGTCACTGCTGATCGGCAAGGGGGTCTGAAATGCGGTACCCTGCACTGGCAAGCCTTCTCGCTGGCGCTCTGACGCTCGGTGGTTGTTCTGAAGGCGTGCTCGACCCCAGAGGTCCGGTCGCCGCCGCCGAGCGCCTCATCATGCTCAATTCGACTGCCATCATGCTGGCGATCGTGATCCCCACGATGATCGCCACGCTCGGCACAGCCTATTGGTTTCGCGCCTCCAACGAGCGCGCACGCTACCTGCCGGATTTCGAATATTCCGGCCGGCTGGAGCTGCTGGTCTGGTCGATCCCAATCATGACCGTGATCCTGGTGGGCGGTGTCGCCTGGATCAGCACATACGACCTCGATCCGCCCAAGGCGATTGCAGCCGCGGAAAAGCCGGTCAAGATCCAGGTCGTCGCGCTCGATTGGAAGTGGCTGTTCATTTATCCCGACGAGGGGATCGCGGCCGTCAACCAGCTGACCGTCCCCGTGGGCACGCCGATCAGCTTCGAGCTGACCTCCGCCGGCGTGATGAACAGCTTCTTCGTGCCTCAGCTCGGCGGCCAGATCTACACGATGGCCGGGATGACGACGCGCCTTAATCTCCGCGCGGATCATCCGGGGACCTATCGGGGGATGTCGGCGAATTACAGCGGCGCGGGATTTTCCGACATGCACTTCAATGTCGAGGCGGTTCCAGCTGAAAAATATGCGGCGTGGGTGGCCGCCGAGCGTGGCAGCGGCCCGGTACTCGATGAGCAGACCTACGGCACGTTGGCGAAGCCTAGCCAGGCTGTCACCCCGTTCACCTATGGCACCGTAGCCCACGACCTGTTTCGCGGCATCCTAAGGACCGCAATGCAGGCCGGCGATCCGCTGTGCGTCACCGATCTCGCGTCAGAGAGGATAGCAAGATGAATCTCCTCGGCAAACTGGACTGGAGCGCAATTCCTTTCGACCAGCCGATCGTCATGGGCGCCTCGGGCGGTATGATCCTCGGCATTGGGGCCGTCATCGCCTGGGTCCTTTTGAAGGGCTATGTGCCTTACCTCTGGCGGGAATGGATCACCTCCGTCGATCACAAGCGTATCGGCGTCATGTATATCGTGCTGGCACTGCTCATGCTGCTGCGCGGCTTCTCCGATGCGATCATGATGCGCACCCAGCAGGCGATCGCGGCCGGCGATGCGCAGGGCTACCTGCCGCCGGAACATTACGACCAGATCTTTTCTGCGCACGGCACCATCATGATCTTCTTTGTGGCGATGCCTCTGGTGATCGGCTTGATGAACTTCGCCGTCCCGTTGCAGCTCGGCATCCGCGACGTGGCCTTCCCGACGTTGAATTCGATCAGCATGTGGCTGACGGCGTCGGGCATCCTTTTGATAAACGTCTCGCTGTTCGTCGGTGAGTTCGCGCGGACCGGCTGGGTTGCCTATCCTCCCCTCAGCGAGCTGCAGTTCTCGCCTGGGGTCGGCGTCGATTATTATCTGTGGTCCTTGCAGATCTCAGGCGTCGGCACGCTGCTGACAGGAATCAATTTCGTCACCACGATCCTTAAAACACGGGCGCCCGGCATGGGCTATATGCGCATGCCCGTGTTCTGTTGGACGGCCCTTGCCTCCAACCTGATGATTGTTGCCGTCTTTCCCATCCTGACCGCGACGTTCGCGATGCTGCTGCTCGACCGTTACCTCGGCTTCCACTTCTTTTCGATCGACGGCGGTGGCAACGCGATGATGTATGTCAACCTGTTCTGGATGTGGGGCCACCCCGAAGTCTACATTCTCGTCCTCCCGGCGTTCGGCGTCTTCTCCGAGGTAAGCGCAACGTTCTCTGGCAAGCCGCTGTTCGGTTACCGTTCGATGGTCGCGGCGACCATGGCGATCTGCGTCCTCTCCTGCATGGTTTGGCTGCACCACTTCTTCACGATGGGCGCGAGCGCAAACGTCAACGCCATCTTCGGCATGGCGAGCATGATCATCGGCGTGCCGACCGGGGTCAAAATCTTCAATTGGCTGTTCACGATGTACGGCGGCCGCGTCCGCTTTACGTCGCCTGTCCTGTGGACCATCGGCTTCATGGTGACGTTCGTCCTGGGCGGGCTGACCGGAGTGCTGCTCGCCGTGCCGGCCGTTGATTGGACGGTGCACAACAGCATGTTCCTGATTGCCCATTTCCATCACGTCATCATCCCGGGCGTCGTGTTTGGCGCCTTCGCCGGCTACATTTACTGGTTCCCCAAGGCCTTCGGCTTCAGGCTCGACGAACGCTGGGGCAAGGCTGCGTTCTGGTGCTGGTTCATCGGCTTCCATCTCGCATTCATGCCCCTCTACGTGGTCGGCCTCATGGGAATGACCCGGCGCTTGCAGCACTACGACGTCCTCTCCTGGCAGCCGTGGCTGCTGGTCGCCGAAGTCGGCGCCGTCGTGATCTTTGCCGGAATCGCTTGCCAGATCGTGCAACTCGTCGTCTCGATCCGGCACCGCGAGGAACTTCGCGACGTGACCGGAGATCCCTGGAACGCTCGCACACTCGAGTGGTCGATCGCGTCACCACCGCCGGCCTGGAACTTTGCCCTCCTGCCCCAAGTCGCGGGACGAGACGCCTTTTGGGCCCAGAAGAAGCTAGCGCCCGCGACACAGGCTGGTCCGACGCAGGCGCGCAATTACGAGCCGATCGAGGTGCCGAAAAACACGGCGGCCGGCTTCGTCAATGCCTTCTTTGCCGTGGTCACTGGCTTTGCGCTGATCTGGCACATCTGGTGGATGGCCGCTCTCGGGCTCCTCGGCGCATTCGCAACCTTCCTCGCATTCTCATTTCGCGACGAGGAAGAGGTCGAGGTGTCGGCCAAGACGATTGCCGAATTCGATCGCACCCACAAGGCGGAGGTCGCGCTATGAACGTCGCTGTCGGCATCGAAGACGGAGAACAGACCGCATTTGCTCCCGCAAGTGAAGCCGGTCCCGCGCCGAAGCGGATCGTGGCCGCCTTCGGCTTCTGGATCTTCCTGCTGAGTGACATCGTGATGTTCTCGGCACTGTTTGCGGCCTATGCAGTGCTGGCGCATGCAACAGCGGGAGGCCCGACTGCTGCCCAGCTGTTCAGTCAAACCAAAGTTGCAATGGAGACCGCCTGCCTTCTGGTCTCGAGCTTCACCTGCGGGATGATGTCACTGTCGATCAATGCGCGGCGACGGGCTGATACCTACCTCTTTGCATTGGTCACCTTCCTGCTCGGCGCCGCATTCGTCGCTCTCGAGGTGCACGAGTTCGCCGACATGATTGCCAGTGGCGCGGGTCCGGAGCGCAGCGCTTTTCTTTCCTCACTCTTCACCCTTGTCGGCTGCCATGGATTGCACGTGACCGCTGGACTGGTTTGGCTGGCGGTGATGATGGCGCAAGTCGCAGTCCTCGGCTTTCGCGCCAGCGTGGTGCGGCGACTGCTGTGCTTCGCCCTGTTCTGGCATGCGCTCGATATCATCTGGGTTTGGCTGTTTACGGCCGTCTATCTGATAGGAGTTCAACCATGACTGATGCCCCCTACGATCGCGCGCCTGGGGAAGCCCCGACATCTCCCGAGACAGAGAGCACGATGCCAACCGACGTTGCCATCTATGGCATCGGTTTTGCCCTCGCCGTGATCCTCACGGCCACCTCCTTCTGGGTCGCCAACACGTCGATGATTTGGGCGCTCGGCATTCCCATCGGCCTTGTCGTTCTCGCCATCGCCCAGATGGGAGTTCATCTGGTCTTCTTCCTGCACATCACCACAGCCCCGGACAACACGAACAATGTGCTGGCGCTGGCGTTTGGTATGTTCATCGTCATACTGGTGGTCGCTGGATCGCTTTGGATCACAACAAATCTGAACGAGAATTTGATGTTGTCGCCGGATATGATGAATTTGCAGATGCAGCGCTGACCATGAGGTGATGGTCGGACCGAGTGTTCAGCGGAAAGCTCAGCAGCCGACGTGGGCGTGTTGATCGCTCCCGCTGCCTTTTTAGGTCGAGCGAAAACGGCCATCATGGCACAAGGTGCAGCGACGTGGACCCAAGTTCTCTTGGAAGGCGCATCGCCCAATGCATGATCGAGAACAGCACCCAGTTGGGGTCCCTTCAAGCATAGAGTCGGCAGACCTTGCAAATGTCAGCCAGCCGTCGGTGACGCGGTTTGCGATGGCGCTCGGCTTTGACGGCTATCTCGAAATGCGCCGGTTCATGAGGTCCGTCCAGACTGCCGAAGAAACGGCCGGCGAAGCGAGACGAACAGATACCAGACCGCCATTCTCGCCGAAGTCAACAATCTGACGGAACTCGCCCAGTCGCTGGCCGACGCTGCTCGACGCATTGCGCTTAGGTCGTAGTGGAAGATGTCCGCTTCGGGCAGTCGTCGGAATTCTCGGAACGGCGGAGACCAGGCGCAAAGCTGCCATTCCGCCGCAGACAAATGGGCTGGGTGAGTGGCAGGATCGGCTTCTTGAATCAACTTCGGCGAACTGCCCCGTAAGCTATTGGCAAATAACGATTATGTTAGTCGCCGAGGGTGTGATACTTCCAAGGAAAATCAATGCTTTACGGGATGGTTAGCCAATCCATATTCTTCGTATGATCTCGTATGGTCTGGCGAACCTACGGACCAGGAGGAGGACTGGCTTTCAGTTCAAGCGCCGTCGCAGTCTCGTCCAACAAAACGGGCCGATGAACGCATGTTGACCAAGGGTGTGAAGCGACTGGTTTTGGATAGTGGGGTAAGAAAGCCGACCTTGCATCAGCCGAAGCAAACCACCGGACCCGCCGACGCCTCGTTTGTTTTTGCCGGAACACCCGCGCGGCATGCCGGGATACTCCGGATCTGCGCGCGGCCGCGAACTCCCGCTAATCCCCCGAAATATCGGTGACAGGGAAAAGCAGGTCTTGGAATGGGTGACGCGGTCGGCCGAGATGTGAGTGACACGGCCGTGGATGCTAAATTCTGCAAGTCAAGCTAAGAGAGGCGATACACCTCGACGACATGAGCGTCCCAAAGGCAGTGTCATGCGCTTACAAGTCTCATAATCGTGTCGATATTGAACTTCAGGCGCTCATTCAGAGCATCCTTCTCCATCAGTCACGCTCGAAAATAATCGAACCGGCGAATCGGTTTGTCAGATAATAGTATCCGATCGCCGCGATCGTGATGTTCAACTGCACGGGGTCGATCCCGGCGCGAAAATCTCCGCTGCTGACGCCTCTTTCGAATATGCCGGAGACCATGGCAACAAATTTTCGGGTCTCCGCCTTAACCAGCTCAGACCTCTTCAAATGCTTGGCACGACGGAGATTCTCGCTGTTTACCAAAGTGATAAACTCGAGATTCTTCAAGTAGTATTGCCATGTGAACCAAACAAGACGCTCAAGAGCATCCTTGGGTTCCAGATACAGCATGCAACAAAATCGCTCACGCTGTTGCACCGACACCCGCATCGGCGCACGTCCGCTGTTAGGGCATGCATATGTGCTAGCTTGGGACCGGATCTGGGCGCACAAGCTCCCTTTGGGTGCAATCAATAAAGATCGCTTACTGCTCACATCTAGTGGGCCGCATGTCCACCGCGATCAACGTAGCTCCGCCAGCCGCCATAGGCGGAGATGTCGGTTGCCGTGGACAGGCCTGCTGACTCTGCCAGGAAGCCTTTCGCCGAGGTGCCGTCCTCGAGTTCGATGGTGCCGATGCCGAGGGGTGCCGGAATGGCAGCGACGAAACGTCCGAAGGCTTCGGCGCAAAGGCGCCAAACCTCGACTTCGATAGCCGCGCCGCCGCCGCCGACCCGGACCAGGCCGGGCTTGGGGACGGTCTGGCCGGCAAGGTCATAGAGTCTGTACGTTGGCACGGTCCTTGCGGTCCTGCTGAACGATGCGCCGAGATCCTTCAGCTGGCCATTAAGCGGCATTCCCGAAAGATGCGCGCCGACCACGACCAATTCGATCCCGTCTTCCGCCGCTTCGGCAACGGCTCCGACAATCGGCTGTCGCCATCCGGTCGCGCCGAGAGAAACACCGCTTGCGGCGTGAAGACCGCGTGCGACCGCCGCGACGAGGCCATCCCGTCCGGCGGCCGCAAGCAGGGTCACGCTCATCGGCAGACCATCGTCGCGCGTCCCGGTCGGCACAGCAATGCCGCACATGTCGAGCAGGTTGACGAAATTGGTGTAGGTGCCCAGCCGGCTGTTGGTGGCGATCGGATCGGCAAGCACGGCGTCGACTGTGTAGTGCGTCGGCGCGGTCGGCACGCAGAACAAATCGACGGAGGCGATGACCGGCGCAAGCCGCGCCTTGTAGGCCTGCAAGGCATAGAACCCGCGGAAAGCGTCGGCGGCCGACAGGTTTCTGGCGCCGCCGATGATCTTGCGCGTCACGGGATGAAGGGAAACTTCATTCGCCTCGAAGAAATCGTGGATCGCCGCGTAGCGTTCCGCCACCCAGGCGCTTCGTAGAGAAGGTCGGCTGTGGCGTAGAAGTCGCCGAACGGTATCTCGACAAGCCTGGCGCCGAGCGCCTCCAACGCGGCGAGAGCAGCCTCGAAGCCGGCCTGCATCGATGCGTCGCCGAAGAACTTCAGGTCGGCCTTTGCCGGGACGCCGACTTTCAGCACCGGCGGTCGGGCGGCCAGCTGCTGGACGGCGATGTCGCGCGAATAGGGATCGGCGGTATCGTGCGCGGCTGCGACCGAGAGCACGGCATAGGCGTCGCCGACCGTCAGAGCGAAGACGGAGACACAGTCGAGCGTCCGGCAGGCCGGCACGACGCCCGTCGTCGACAAGGCGCCAACGGTAGGCTTCAGCCCGACGATGTTGTTGAGGCCGGCCGGGATACGGCCGGAGCCCGCGGTGTCGGTGCCGAGCGCGAAGGAGACGATGCCGCGCGCCGTCGCCACAGCCGAGCCGGAGGAGGAGCCGCCCGGCACCAGACAGGGATCCGTCGCATTCCTCGGGATCGGCCAGGGCGTGCGCACGCCGACGAGACCGGTGGCGAACTGATCGAGATTGGTCTTGCCAACGACCAGGGCCCCGGCAGCCTTGAGCTTCGCCACCACGGTGGCGTCACGGGCGGGCGTATAGGCAAATTCGGCGCAGGCGGCCGTGGTCGGCATGCCGGCGACATCGATATTGTCTTTGACGGCGAAAGGGATGCCCCAGAGCGGCTTGGCCACGGGATCGAACGACCCGAACGCCTCGGCCTGGGCCAGCATCTCGGCTCGTGTCGGGAGATGGATGAAGATGCCTGGGTCGGCAGCCGCCGCGATGCGAGCCAGCACAGTATCGATCACCTCGGCTATGCCAAGCCCGCTTTGGTAGGCCGTGTGCAGGCTGCCGATATCGAAGCGGATGTCGCTCATTTCGTCTCCCCCAGAATGATCACCGGCAGGTCCCACTGGATCAGCACGACGCAGCCCTCCTTCGTCCACACCGAGTGCTCGGTGCCGACCGGGTTGAGGATCACGCTGCCCGCCGGATAGTCGCCGTTCTCGTCGCTCTGGGTGCCTTCCAGCACGACAATGGTTTCCAGCCCGGCATGGCGGTGGCGCGGCACGCCGGCGCCAGCCTGATATTTGAGCAGCGCGACCGACGGTTCGACCGGGCCGCCCTTGAGAAGCCAGTGCGCGCCGATGCCGTGGCGGAAATGCTCGAACGCCAGAGTGCGCCAGCCACCGTTGACGAGGCCGGCAAAGGCAAGATTAGGCATTCGCAATTCCCTCGAGCACCTGATCGGTGGTCGCCGTCCAGCCGACGATGGCGCCTTGCGCCCGGATCATGGCGAGCGCGGCCGCCTTGAATTCGGGAAAGTAGCTTTCCGTCGCATCCTCGGCGACCAGGCATTCATAGCCGCGGTCGTTGGCCTCGCGCACCGTCGTCTGCACGCAGACTTCTGTCGTCACGCCGGCAAAGACAAGTTGCCGGGCGCCGATTCGCTTGAGGTCATCGCCGAGACCGGTCGCGTAGAAGGCGCCCTTGCCGGGTTTCTCGATGACGATCTCGCCGGGCAAAGGCGCGAGTTCCTCGAGGATCGCGGTGCCCAGCTCGCCGGCGATCAGCACACGGCCCATCGGACCGGCGTCGCCGATGCGGATCGACGGGTTGCCGCGGTTGCGCTTGGCGGGCGGCAGGTCCGAAAGGTCGGGCCTGTGGCACTCCATGGTATGGATCACCGGCAGGCCGGCGGCGCGAAACCCTTCGATCAGCCGCTTCACAGTCGGCACGATCGCCGTGACCCGGCTGACGTCGTTGCCGAGGCTGGCGCCGAAGCCACCCGGCTCGGCGAAGTCGCGCTGCATGTCGATGACGATGAGCGCCGTCGTTTCGGGCTTGAACGCAAAGGCGAAGGGCTGTGCTTCGATTTCCGCCATCAGTGATGCCCCGCCATGTGCTCGCCGATGGTCTGCACGCTCGCCTGCGCGATCGGCGTCTCGTAAACCAGCGCGCCGTCCGACATGACTAGGATGCGATCCGAGAGTTCCAGGAGCTCGTCGAGATCTTCCGACATCAGGAGCACCGCGGCGCCTGCGTTGCGCGCCTTCATGATGCGGGCGCGGATTTCGGCGACGGCGGAAAAATCGAGGCCGAAGCAGGGGTTGGACACGATCAAAAGGTCGACCTCGCCGGTGAGCTCGCGGGCGAGCACGGCGCGCTGGACATTGCCGCCCGACAGCGAAGCGATCGGCGAAGAGAGCGATGCCGTCTTGACCTTGAACTGCTCGACCAGACGGGCGCTGAAGGATTTGATGGCGCCGGCGCTGATCCAGCTCACGGGTCTGCCGTTGCCGTCGACGTCGAAGGTGCGGAAGGCGATGTTCTCGGCCACCGTCATCTTGGGCGCGCAGGCATTCTTCAGCGGCTCCTCCGGGATGAGGCGGACGTTCAGCGCGCGCGCCTCGGCGCGCGTCGCCGCATAGGCGGTGCCGCGCACCATGACCTCACCCTGATCACGGGCGCGCTGGCCGGCCAGCACTTCCAGGAACTCCTTCTGGCCGTTGCCGGAGATACCGGCGATGCCGACAATCTCTCCCGAACGCACGCCGAGATCGGCGATGTCGATCGACTTGAGGCCGGTGCGGTCCGGTGCCTTCAGCGCCTCCACCTTCAGCACGATCTCGGCGTCCGGCTTCGGCGCCGCGCGGCTGTCGAGCGCGGCGATCGGCTGGTCGCCGATCATCATCGCGGCCATGGCCTTGTGGGTGAGATCGGAGACCTTGCCGGTCCCGGTGAGCCTGCCCTTGCGCAGCACCGTGATGTCGTCGGCGAATGCGGTGACTTCGTGGAACTTGTGCGAGATCATCAGCACGGTGAGGTCGCCGGCCTTGGTCATGCCGCGCACCAGGCCAAGCACTTCCTGCGCCTCGCCCGGGGTGAGCACGGATGTCGGCTCGTCCAGCACCAGGAAATTGCGGCCGAGATAAAGCTGCTTGATGATCTCCAGCTTCTGCTTCTCGCCGGCGGCGAGCTCGGCCACCTTGACGTCGAGCGGCACTTTGAACGGCATGCCGCTCATGAAGGCGGCAAGCTCGCCGCGTTCCTTGCGCCAGTCGATGACGCCCGGCACTTTTTCGCGCGAGATGACCAGGTTCTCGGCGCCCGTCAGGGACGGCACCAGCGTAAAATGCTGGTAGACCATGCCCAGGCCGAGCGCCGAGGCGTCCCTGGGGCTGGCGATCGCGACCTGGCGTCCATCGACCAGCATGTCGCCCGATGTCGGGTGGTAGAAGCCCATCATGCATTTGACCAGCGTCGACTTGCCGGCGCCGTTTTCGCCGAGCAGGGCATGGAAGGAGCCTGCCGGCACCTTGATCGAGACATCGTCCAGCGCCGTGAAGGCGCCGAAGCGCATGGTCATGCCGATGGTCTCAACGCCGATCGCCTTTCTATGCATTCCGCTCATCGCCGGCTCCTCACGGCAACTGCGCGACGAGCGCGGCGGAGTTCGACACCGCGCCGAACACGCCGCCCTGCATCTCGATCATCTTGATCGCCGCCAGATGGTTGCCGTAGTCGGTCGCCCCGCAGCAATCCTCCAGCATCACGCATTCGAAGCCGCGGTCGTTGGCCTCGCGCATTGTGGTGTGCACGCAGACATCGGTGGTGATGCCGGTGAGCACGATGTTCTCGATGCCGCGCTGGTTGAGGATCAGCTCGAGATCGGTGGCGCAGAAGGAGCCCTTGCCCGGCTTGTCGATAATCGGCTCGCCCTCGGCCGGATAGAGGTCGGGGATGATGTCCCAGCCCGGCTCGCCGCGCACCAGGATGCGCCCGCACGGACCTGGATCGCCGATGCCGGCATTGATGCGGCGCGAGCGCCAGCGTTTGTTGGCGGGAAGGTCGGCGAGGTCGGGGCGATGGCCTTCGCGCGTGTGGATGATGGTGTAGCCCTTGGCCCGCATGGTGGAGAGCACTGATTTGATCGGCTCGATCGGCGCCCGGACCAGCGACAGGTCGTAGCCATATGGTCGACATAGCCGCCCGGCCCGCAGAAGTCGGTCTGCATGTCGATGATGATCAGCGCCGTGTTGTCCGGCCGCAGATCGCCATTATAGGGCCAGGGATAGGGATCTGCGTCGATGTAGCGCTGGGTGATCTCGGCTCTGGCGTTCATGGCGAAAACTCCGGTCTTGCGAGCGGTGCGTGGTGCGCGGTCATTTGGTGATCGACAGTTCGCCGGGCGCGCCGGCGAGCGTGCGGCTCGGCGACGAGGTGGCGATCATGATGATGAGGGTGAGGATGTAGGGCGCAGCGTAGAATAGGTAGTAGCCCTGCGTGACGCCCACCGACTGCAGCGCCGGGCCGAGCGCGCCGGCGCCGCCGAACAGGAGTGCCGCGGCAAAGCAGCCGAGCGGATTCCAGCGCGCGAAGATGACCAGCGCCACCGCCATCAGCCCCTGGCCGGACGAGATGCGCTCGGTCCAACTGCCGGGATAATAGAGCGACAGATAGGCGCCGCCGATGCCGGCGAGCGCGCCGCCGACACCGGTGGCGAGCAGCCGCACCGCGTTGGGGTTGAGGCCCATGGCGCGCGCGGCATCGGCGCTGTCGCCGACCACGCGCACGATCAGGCCGATGCGCGTGTTGCGGAAGGCCCACCAGAGGAAGAGGGCAAGTGCGGCACCGATCAGGAACAGCACGTTGACGTTAAGCGCCGCCTGCACCTGCGGGATGTCGGACCAGGCGCCGAAGGGAATCGCCGGCAGGTCGGGCGCGAGGGCTGAATGAAGGGCTTGCCGAAGAAGAAGGCGAGCCCGGTGCCGAACAGCATCAGGGCGATCCCGATGGCGATGTCGTTGACCTTCGGGAACTTGCAGATCCAGCCATGAAAGAGACCGAAGCAGAGGCCTGCGAGCGCCGCGGCCAGAAGGCCGAGCCATGGCGAGCCGGTCATGACAGCCACCGCGTAGGCGCTCATGGCGCCGAACACCAGCGTGCCTTCGAGGCCGAGATTGATGCGGCCGGAACGCTCGGTGATGGCTTCGCCGAGCGAAACGAAGATGAAGGGTGTGGAGACGCGGATGGCGCCGCCGAGCATGGCAAGCGGCACGCCCCACAGTCCGATGTCGGTCGTCTCCATCAGGTGCTCCTCTGCCAGAGGTCCGGGTTGAAGAGCTTGAAGCGGCCGTAGAAGGTCTCGCTGAACAGGATGACGATGAAGAGCATGCCTTGCAGCACCAGCACGGTCGCATCGGGCAGGTCCATGCGGCGCTGGATCAGGCCGCCGGACGCGTCGATGCCGCCGAGCAGGATGGCGACGGGGATGATGGCAAGCGGGTTGTGGCGGGCGAGGAAGGCGACGAGGATGCCGGTATAGCCATAGCCCGCGGCAAGCGAGCCGTTGGCGCTGCCTTGCACGGCCGCGACCTCCAGCATGCCGGCGAGACCGGCGAAGCCGCCGGCCAGCGCGGTGAAGCCGACGATCAGCGGGCCGACGGCCAGCCCCTGGACTTGCGCCGCCCTGACATTGCCGCCGGCGATGCGGGCAGCAAAACCCCAGCGGGTCTTCTCGATCAGCAGCCAGGAGAACACGCAGGCGAGGATGCCGACGACGAGGCCCCGATGCACCTCCATGCCCGGGATGTTGCCGACGCGGTAGATGTCGGCCAGCGGCTGGGTCGAAGGTTTGTTCAGCGAGGCCGGGTCACGCAGCGGTCCTTCCACCAGATGGTTCATCAGGGCGATGGCGATATAGGCCATCAGCAGGCTGGAGATGGTCTCGTTGACGGCGCGATAGTGGCGGAGCGCGCCGACGACACCTATCCAGATGCCGCCGGCGGCTGCGCCCCCCACGCCCATGAGAAGGATAACGAGAAAAGACGGCGCGCCGTTCAACGCCACGCCGATGGCCGCCGCGGCGACGCCGCCCAGCACGATGGCGCCTTCGCCGCCGATCACGACCAGGCCAAGGCGCGCCGGCAGCGCCACGCAGAGCGCCGCAAGCAGGAGCGGCGCGCCGCGCGACAGGGAGTTCTGGATCGAGAACCAAGAGCCGAAGCCGCCCCGCCACATCGTCTGGTAGAGCTGGACCGGCGACTTGCCGACAGCCAGGATGAACAGGCTGAACAGCACCATGCCGACGACCAGCGCCGCGAGCGGAATAACGAAGGCCTCCGCCCGCCTGGCGATCCACTCGAGCGCCGCCCTGTATCCCCTGGCATCGAGGATGGTCCGCACGTCCGGGCTGCTTACAGTGTCCGCCATATCCCCGTCTCTCCTCGGCTCGCGCTTGAAGCGTGCTTCAAGCTCTTGTTCGGATGCGTGTCGTCATCCCAAACCCGCTGTGCACTTTTTGGGCGACACGCAATGCCTCAGGCCGTCGAGCCGACGACGCCCTCGACGAGATAGTCCATGCTTTCGAGCTCGATGGCGGTCTCGACGAAGGCCTGGCCTTCGGTCGCGACGACGGCGCCCTTGTTGCTCTTCAACGGTCCCTTGATGACGGAGAAGCCGCCCTTCATCATTTCGGCCAGCGTGGCGTCGAACTGCTTGCGCGTGGCTTCGCCGACGGCGGGACCGAGCGGGCTCATCTTGACGAAGCCGTCGGCCAGCCCGCCGCGCGTGAAATTGGGCAGCGGCTTGCCGGCGATGAGGTCGTCGACGAACATCTTGTAGACCCTGGCCCAGTTCCACTCGGCGCCGGTCAGGTATTTTTCCGGCGCCAGCGGGCTCTGGTTGGCATGGTAGCCGCAGACGAAGGCGCCGCGCCCGGCGGCCGTCTCGACCACTACCTTCGGGCTGTCGACATGGCAGGTGATGACGTCGGCACCCTGGTCGACCAGCGCGTTGGTGGCCTCGGCCTCCTTGACCGCTAGCGACCATTCGCCGGTGAAGATCACCTGGCAGGTGATGGCCGGATCGACGGCACGCGCCCCGAGCAGGAACGAGTTGATGTTGAGCAGGACTTGCGGGATCGGCTTGGCGGCGACGAAGCCGAGCTTCTTCGACTTGGTGGTGTGACCGGCGACGACGCCGTTCAGGTATTGGCCCATGCCTATATAGCCGAAATAGGAGCCAGCATTCATCGGGTGCTTGTCCTTGTTCCACATGCCGCCGCAATGGCGGAACTGCACGTCTGGGAACTTGGCGCACATGGCCAGCATATGCGGATCGAAATAACCGAATGAGGTCGGGAAGATCAGCGAGGCGCCGTCGAGATTGATCATCGATTCCATCGTCTTCTGGACGTCGACCGTCTCGGGAACGTTCTCTTCCTCGACGATGGAGATGCCCTCGATGCCCTTCAGCGACGCAGCCCCTTCGGCATGCGCCTGGTTGTAGCCGTAGTCGTCCTTCGGGCCGACATAGATGAAGCCGACGGTCGCGGCGGCGGCGCGCGCCGCGTGGATCGGAAAGGCTGCCGAGGCTAGGCCAAGCGCCGCTCCGGCGGCGGAGGTCTTGAGCAGATCGCGGCGGCTAAGCATGAATTTGTCGGTCATATCGAATGCTCCCCTTTCTTGGGCCCCGGCAGGGTCGGTTAATGTGCTGTCAAGAAAGTGCATGCAATCGCTGTGCCAGTTCCTTTTTCTGATTTTCCGTAATAAAATCAACAAATGAATTTAGAAGGCCTGCATAAGCCAAAGGCAATTGCATGCACTTTTTGCCTGAAAAATCATCAGTTTGACATTTAGATTAAAACCTAGGCATACAGAGGCGTGGCCTTGAGTCGAAATAGCCCGTGGGCTACCCGCCCAGCGGGTCGTCCGCAATAAATTGGGCCGGAGGAGACGTGTCGGGAAAGCGCAGCTTGGTCAGGTCGGGGACGACCGTGGATCAGATGGTGAGGGCGATCGCCGACCGCATCGTGACTGGCTATTTGCGCCCCGGTGAAAGGCTCGACGAGGTCTCGCTCGCCGCCCGCTTCGACGTTTCGCGCACACCGGTCCGCGAGGCGCTCGGCCAGTTGAGCGCCATCGGGCTGGTCGAGAGGCGGCCCAACCGGGGCGCCATCGTCGCCGTGGTCACGCAGGAGCATCTCGCCTCGATGTTCGAGAGCATGGCCGAGTTGGAGGCGATCTGCGCCCGCTTCTCCGCCGAGCGCATGACCGGAGCCGAGCGCCGCGCACTAGAGATGGAGCATCAGGCATCGGCGCGGATGGTGCAGCTAGGCGCCGAGGAGGACTACGAGTATTTCAACACCGAGTTCCACACCCGGCTCTATCGCGGGGCCCACAACGCGCATATCTACGATCTGACGGTGATGACCCGAAGCCGGCTGGCACCGTTCCGGCGCGCGCAGTTCATGCTGCCCGGCCGGTTGGCCAAATCTTGGCAGGAACACGACGTGATCGTCACCGCGATCATGCGCGGCGATGCCGGGGGCGCGGGCAAGGCGGCCAGAGACCATGTCTCCATTGTCAGCGAGGCTACCGCGGTGTTCGCGGCTGATCGCAAGCCAAATCGCCGGGACGTTGCCTGAAATTCCGGACAGTCCAAATCTCCGCAGAAGATGTCTACTTCCAGGGCGGTGCAAAGTTTCGCCCCAACGACCGTTATTGGGCGCAAGCTGCCATTAGCGGATGGTTAGCCAGCCCATATCCTTCGTATGATCTCGTATGGTCTGGCGAACCTAAGGACCACGGGAAAGAATAGTTTTCAAGCCAGGCGGTACCACTGTCTTATCTCACAAAAAGGTCGATGGATTTCATTCACCAGGGGATGAGCGCCACAAATTTAGGGCTGGCAGCTGACCGGCAGCTAGTCGGCACCCGCAAGCCGGGGCCGGACATTCAACACGCGCCTCGTGCCAACAGGGCGCTGCGGTCACTCTGCAGCCAGGCGGACACCTGAACGGCCAGAGACCAGTATCCCTGCTTCATCAACGGCCTGTGCGGCCCGCTTGAGAATCGGCTCTGAGCTCAGCACGCCCTCAATGAAATCCTTATCGGTCGCGTAGACGGCCGTGGGCAGCGCGAAAGCCTCGAAGAAGCCGAACAGGGGTCTCAACTGATGCTCGACGATCAAAGCATGGCGCTCGCCGCCTCCGGTGGCGGTGAGAAGAACCGGCTTGCCCTTCAGCGCGGCCGGATCGATTAGGTCGAAGAAATGCTTGAACAGGCCGGTGTAGCTGCCCTTGTAGGTCGGCGAGCCGACGACGAGCACATCCGCGGCGATGACATGTGACAGTATTGCCTGCGCCGGCGCGTCGAGGTCGCGCGCCCATCTGGCGGCACCGAGCGATGGCCCGACATCGTCGATGTCATAGGTTCGGGAGGACAGGCCATGGCGGTTGGCGACATCCTGGACGATGAGATCGACAAAGGCGCGCGTCTTCGACGGGCGGGTGATGTTGCCGGAAAAGCCGACGATTGCTGGATTGGACATGGGACAGACTCCGAGTGGCTCCTGGATTGTGAGCAAGCGGCCCCGGCCGAGCCGCCGCTTGGCAAGATGATCCCGCGGGGTTGCGGGTCCGTCGGATGATCCGTTCAGCTCCAGGCGTGCAGCGGCGGGTTCTCGCCGTTGAGGAAATACTTGCCAAGGATCGCGTATTTCCAGCGTACCGGATCGTGCAGCGTATGGGTGCGCGCATTGCGCCAATGCCGGTCGAGATTGTGTTCGGCGAGCGTCGAGCGTGTGCCCGCCAATTCGAACAATCTGTTCGTCGCAGCGATAGCGATCTCGGTCGACAGGATCTTGGCTTGCGCCGTCACGATCTGGGCATGCGCCACCGTCTCGGCGGTCGGCTCGGCAACCGCCCGGTCGATCGCATGACCTGCCTTTTCCAGCAGCGCCTGCGCTGCATGCAGGCGCAGCGTCAGATCGCCGATGGCCTGGATCGTGTAGGGATCGTCCCAGGCATTGTCAACGCCGCTGTCGATCCAGGCGCGGCTCTTGGTCCGCACGAACTGAACCGTTTCGTCGATCGCCGCCTGGGCGATGCCGGTGTCGACGGCCACCTGGATGATCTGGAAGATCGCGCCGTCGGCGGTCGGCTTGTCATAGCCCTTGTAGCCGGGCACGAGATGCGTCTTCGGCACCTTGACGTTGTCGATGATGACAGTGCCCGACAGCGTCGTGCGCTGGCCGAAGCTCGACCAGTCGTCGATCACGGTCAACCCGGGCGCACCGCGATCAGCGATCGCGTACCAGGCACGGCCCTCATCGTCGAGCGCCACGATCGGCACCAGATGCGCCAGCAGCGCGCCGGATGAATAGAATTTCTGGCCATTGACGATGACATGGTCGCCCGCGTCGGTGAACTTGGTCTGGAAATCAGCCGCGCGCTTGGAGCCGAACTCGGAGAAGGCATTGCCGAAGCGCGTGCCCTCCAGCACTTCGGCGAAGAGCAGCTTCTGCTGATCCTTGTCCGACACGGTGCGGATCGCCGCCACGACGCCGAGATGGTTCTGCGCGATCTGGCCGATCGAGGAATCGGCAGCCGAGATGATCTCGATCACCTTGGCCAATGTCGCGTAGGACACCTCCGGTCCGCCGAAGGCTTGGGCACATTGATCGACCACAGGCCACTCTGCGAGAACGCGTCGAGCTCGGCGACGGGCCAGATCCGCTCGCGGTCGCGCCTGGAAGAATCCTTCACGAATTCCGCGGCCAGACGATGAGCGACCGCGATCGCCTCGGCGTCGTCCTTGATGATGTGCGCCGGCGTGGCAGGCCTTGGCACCGGCGGCACGGCGGCCGCGGCCTTGTCGGTCTTGACGTTGGAGACGGTCATTTCATGGCTCCTTCGGAGTTGTTAGGCGACGGCATGAAGGTGAGGAGGCTGAGCAGCGGCGAAGCCTGCTGCCCGAGATAGAAGGCGCGGACATCCTCGCGCTGTCGAAGCTCGGCGGCCGGTCCGGAAAGGACGGAAACGCCGTTCTCGAGAACCGTGGCGTGGTCGGCATATTTCAGCGCGACCGCCGAGTTCTGCTCGGCGACCAGGATCGACAGGCCCGTCTCGCGGTTGAGCTTCTTCAACGCAAGGAAGATGTCTTGCACGACCAGCGGAGCGAGCCCCATCGAAGGCTCGTCCAGCACCAGCAGGCAAGGACGCGACATCAGCGCCCGGCCGATCGCGGTCATCTGTTGCTCGCCGCCCGAGGTGAGGCCCGACAGCGTGCGGCGCTTTTCAGCCAGCCGCGGGAAGAAATCGTAGATCCGTTGAAGATCCTGGTTGATCTCGGCGCGGCGGCCGCTGCGGCCGATGCCACCGGAGATCAGGTTTTCCTCGACCGTCAGGCTCTTGAAGCAGTGACGCCCCTCCAGCACCTGGACAAGCCCAGCGCGCACCAGGTCACCCGGCTTTCGCCGCGAAACGTCGGCGCCTTCGTAGCGAATGGTGCCGGAATTGGTCTGGCCGCGCTCCGCGGGGAGCAGATTGGAGACCGCCTTCAACGTCGTGCTCTTGCCGGCGCCGTTGGCGCCAAGCAGCGCCAGGATCTCGCCGCGCCGCAGCTCGAAGCTGACGCCGTGCAGCGCCGTGATGGCGTGGTTGTAGGTGGCATGGACATTGTCCACGACGAGAATGACGTCATTGCCCGGCATTGTGCGTCTTCCTGGTTTGGTCAACGAAGCTGTCGGACGCCGGATCAGGGCCCGGCGCCCGACTTCGATGGATCAGTTTGTGGCCACCGCGTCTGCATCGGCGGCGGTGCGCAGCTTGATGCCCTTCTCTGCTGCGTAAGCCGCGGCCGACTTCTCGATGATGGGCCGCAGAAGCGCCCAGTCCGGCGCGATCCAGTCGGAGACGACGTTCCACTTCTTGCCGTCCCACTGCTGGAAGGTCACGTAGCCTTCGCCTTCGTGGTTGTCCCAACTGACGTTGATGGAGTGGAACAGGTCCTTGGCGCCGAGCGCCTCGACCTTGGCCGGATCGAGCTTGAGATGCTCGAAGCCCCAGCGGACTTCGTCGCCAGTCAGCGTGCGGTGGCCGAACTTCTCCTGCGCGATGCGGATCGCCTCGACATTGAGGATGCCGTTGACGATGCCGAGATTGTGGTAGACCGAGCCGATGCGCGACTTGTCCTCGAGATTGCCCTTACCCGCGCCGTAGACGGTCTTCACGATCTCCTGCACCACCGGGTAGCTGTTGCCGGAGGCCTGGGTGGTGATCGCCGTATAGCCCTTGGCGGCGTCGCCGGCCGGAATCACGTCCTCTTCCGAGTTCGACCAAACATTGCCGACGATGTGGTCGACCGGATAGCCAACCTTGACCGCCGTCTTCAGCGCCACCGGGTTCATCACACCCCAGCCGCGCAGCACGACGAAGTCAGGCTTGGCGCGGCGGATCGTCAGCCACTGCGACTGCTGCTCGTTGCCGGGATGCGGCACCTCGATCTGCTGCACGGTGAAGCCGTATTTCTGCGCCAGGAGCTCATAGATCGGGATCGTCTCCTTGCCGTAGGGCGAGCCGTGATAGAGCACGACGATCTTCTTGCCCTTGAGCTTGTCGATGCCGCCTTCCTTTGCCGCGATGTAGTTCACGATGCCGGATGTCTCGCTGTAGGGATTGAGCAGCAGCGGGAAGACATAGGGGAAGACCCGCCCGTCGGTGGAGTCGGTGCGGCCGTGATTGACGGTGATCAGCGGCACCTTGTCGGCGGTGATGCGGTCGATCATAGCGTAGGCGATACCGACCGACAGCGGGTTCCAGGCGGCGGCACCCGCGTGGCTCTTCTGCCGCTCGTAGCATTCGACGCCGCGCTCAACCTCATACTGGGTCTCGCACTCGTCCCAGGTCAGTTTGACGCCGTTGACGCCGCCGTCGCGGATGTTGATCAGGTTGAGGTAGTCGATGAAACCGCCGAAGAAGCCGGTGCCGCCGGCCGCGTAAGGCCCGACGCGATAGCTCTGCAGCGGGAAATACTGCTCGTCCGCGTGGGCCGCCGGCAAGGCCACCGACACGGCCAGCGCCGCCGAGATGGCGACCGCCTTGACTGTGCTGAGGAAGGTCATGGTCGAGGTACTCCAGGTAGGGGGCAAAACTTGGATTGGCCCTGGTTCATTTTCCGATTTGCGATTGGTCGGGAGCGCGTTGCTCCAACCGGCTCAGCTCGCTTGCGAGCGAGAGCCGTCTCCGGACCCTATCCCAGAGGGCCACCAGCCCGTCCGGCTCCAGGATCAGAAAGAGGATGATGAGCGCGCCGAGTACGATGCGCTGGCTCATGTCGAGCACGCCCGAATCGAAGACGTCGCCGAGCAGGAAGCCACCGAGGCGCGACAGCGCGAGCGGGAAGACCACGATTAGCGCCGCGCCCAGGAACGCGCCGCGTATCGAGGCGAGCCCGCCGATGATGATGATGAACAGGATCTGGAACGAGCGGTCGAGGTCGAAGCCGGCCGGCTCCACGGTCCTCAGATAAGCGAACGCCCAGATGACGCCGGCGACACCGATGATGAAGGACGAGATGGCGAAGGCGAGCAGCTTCGTCTTCAGCACCGGAATGCCGATGATGCGGGCCGCCGTCTCGTTGTCGCGGATGGCGATGAAGTTGCGCCCGGTCTGCGAGATGACCAGCTGGTGCGCGAGGAAGGTCAGGATGACGACGACGGTCAGCGCGAACAGATAGCGACCGGCCGCGCCATCGAATTCGAACCCCGCGATCGCCAGCCTCGGCGCATCGATGACGCCGGACGCCGACTCGTTGGAAAACCAGCTGAACTTGGTCAGCGCCCACTGCACGAAGAACTGCGCCGCAAGCGTCGAGACCGCGAGATAGAAGCCCCGCAGCCGCAGGCTGGGCAGGCCGAAGACGATGCCGATCGCGGCCGCGACGAGACCCGAGAGTACGATGCTGGCGACGAGTGGCAGACCTTCGACGCGCAGATTGAAATTGTAGGCTGCGAACGCGCCCGCCGCCATGAAGGCCGCGCTGCCCAGCGAGACCTGACCGGCATAGCCGGTGAGGATGTTCAATCCCACACCGGCCAGGCTGAGCGCCAGGAAGGGCAGAAGGATCGCCTCGAACAGATAGCTGCCGCCGATAAGCGGGACGACGATGTAGGCAAAGGCGATGAGGAGCAGCGGCGCCAGCCACTTCGGCAAGCCTGCGCCCTTGGACAATCCGGCCGCGGCCAATTCGGTTGCGATCGCGCTCATGGCTCAGACCCTTTCGACAAGTTTTTGGCCGAACAGGCCGGAAGGACGGATGAGCAGGAAGACGAGCGCGACGACATACGCGAACCAGCCCTCGATGCCGCCGCCGAAATAGTCGCCGATATAGACCTCGGCGAGCTTCTCGCTGGCGCCGATGAGCAGCCCGCCGACAATGGCGCCAAGGATGGAATCGAAGCCGCCGAGCACCAGAACGGGAAGCGCCTTCAGCACCACCAGCGACAACGAGAACTGGACGCCGAGGCGCGCGCCCCACAGCAGCCCGGCAACCAGCGCGACGAGGCCTGCGGCAGCCCACACGCTCGCCCAGATCAGCGGCAGCCTGAGACCAACGGCGAGCGCGGCGAACTGGTCGTCGGCGACGGCGCGGAAGGAGAGGCCGATGCGGGTGTAGCGGAAGAACAGCGAGAGCAGCAGCACCATGCCGGCCGCCACAGCGGCGGCGAAGATGTCGAACTGGCTGATCAGCACGCCGCCGACTTCCAGCGGCACGTCCTCGATGCCGAGCTCGAGCCCGTGCACCTGCGTGCCCCAGATGAGCTGGGCGGCCCCTTCGATGATGTAGGAGAGACCAAGTGTGGCCATGAACAGCGTTATCGGCGGCTTGTTGGTCAACGGTCTCAGCACCGTGCGCTCGATGCCGATGCCGAGCGCCACCATGATGGCGAAGGTGACAGCAAGCGCCAGCACGAACGGGACGCCGCGCTCGACGAGGCTGACGAAGGTCAGCGCCGCGAACAGGAGCAGCGCGCCTTGCGCGAAGTTCAAGACACCCGAGGTCTTGTAGATCAGCACGAAACCGATCGCGACCAGCGAATACATGACGCCCGAGAGCAAGCCGCCGGTCAGCACCTCGATGAAGAACTGATAGTCGAAATCGCCGATCATATGCCCGCTCCATCCTCATTGTCGGAGGCGACGCCGAGATAGGCATCGATGACGCGCTGGTCGTTCCTGACCTCGTCCGGCGTGCCGTCGGCGATCTTGCGTCCGTAGTCGAGCACGGCTATGCGGTCCGAGAGCCCCATCACGACGCCGACATCATGCTCGATCAGCACGACGGTGGTGGCGAACCGGTCACGCGCGGCGCGCACATATCCAGCCATCTCGCTCTTCTCGCTGGCCGTCATTCCTGCCATCGGCTCGTCGAGCAGGAGGAGCCGCGGTTCGGCGACGAGGGCGCGAGCCATCTCGACGCGCTTCTGCAGGCCATAGGGTAGCGTACCGGCGAGCCGCTCGCGCACATCGGTCAGGTGCAGGAATTCCAGGATCTGATCGGCGCGGCCGCGCTGCTCCTGCTGCTCGCGGCGCGACCGGCCGATACCGAGGATCTGGCCGGCGAAATTGGACCTTGTTCTGTAGGCGAGGCCGGACGCGACATTGTCGAGGACGTTGAGACCCTTGAAAAGGGCAAGGTTCTGGAAGGTGCGCGCGACGCCCAGACGCGCCAGTTGCTGCGTCGGCACCTGCGCATAGCGCGCGCCGTCGAGTTGGACATGGCCGCGATCCGCCCGGTAGACGCCGCTGATGACGTTGATCAGCGAGCTCTTGCCGGCGCCGTTCGGTCCGATGATGGCGCGAATCTCGCCGGCGCGGACCGATAGGTCGACGTCCGCCAGCGCCACCACGCCGCCGAAGGACAGGCCTATGTCTTCGAGGGCAAGGAGCGGCGCGGAACCCTCCGCGACAATCGGCTCCGCCTCATCCTTGCTTGCCTGTCGCAGGCTCCCCGGCAGCCCTTGCGCAAAGATTTCCGGCGCGTAGGCCGAAGCCTCGATCGCCCCAAAAGCATGGCTGGATATCGGCATTCCAATCGTCCCCAACTGCATCAGAAGGCACGCACGGTCCCAACCGCACGCTCCTTCGAGGGAGCGTGCGGATCACAGACGTCGGCTGGCCGGACCAACTCCGGCCGGCGGAAGGTGTTGTCTATTCGGCGGCCAGGGCGGCTGCGGTTTCCGCGTTTTCCAGTTCGCGCACGAGCGGAATGACGTGCTTGCCGAAATATTCGACCTCTTCCTGGAAGTGCAGGAAGCCGAGCAGGATGAGATCGGCGCCGGCGCGCTTGAGGTCGACGATGCGCTCCGCGACCTGTTTCGGCGTGCCGATCAGGTTCGAGCGGAAACCGTCATTGTACTGCACCAGGTCGTCGAAGGACGACTTCGCCCAGTTGCCCTCGCCTTCCGGCGAAGCCTTGCCGGCATTCTTGACCTCGTGGCCGAAGGCGTTGACGGCCTCGGGATTGGCCTTGGCGATGATTTCGGCCAGCACCGCCTTTGCCTCTTCCTCGGTCTCGCGCACGATGGCGAAGGCGTTGACGCCGACCTTGACCGAGTGATTGTTGGCGTTGGCCTTTGCCTGGATGTCGTCAACCTGCTTGGCGATCTCGGCCGGGGTATTGCCATTGGTGAAGTACCAGTCCGAGACACGCGAGGCCATGTCGCGCGCCGCGCGCGAGGAGCCGCCCTGGAAGATTTCGGGCAGCGGCTGCGGCGGCTTCGGCTTCAGCGAATACTGGTTGAAGCGGTAGAAGTCGCCGCGGAAGGTGAAGCTGTCCTCGGTCCAGATGCCGCGCAGCGCGCGGATGAATTCTTCCGACCGCCGATAGCGCTCGTCATGGTCGAGCCAATGCTCGCCGATGGCGTGGAACTCGCCGCGGAACCAGCCGGAGACGAGGTTGATCGCGACGCGGCCGTCGGTGAGATAGCTGATGGTGGCGAGCTGCTTTGCCGCCAGCGCGGGGTTCCACGGCCCCGGCAGGATCGCGGCGATCACCTTCAGCGTCTTGGTGGCGGCGAGCAGGTCGTGGCTGAACGACACCGATTCATGCTGCTCGTCGGCGCCGTAGCCGGCGGTGAAACGGATCTGGCTCAACGCATAGTCGAAGCCGGCCTGCTCGGCGATCTGCGCCAGCTTGCGGTTGTACTCGGCCGAATGGTTGGTTCGCTGCTCGATGTTCGAGATGACGAGGCCGCCAGAGACGTTCGGCACCCAATAGGCGAATTTGACTGCGTCGCGATCGTTCTGTGGCATGGAAATCTCCCGGCTTGGCCTGTCCCAACGATTGATCCGGCCGTGGCCGGAACATGGAGCCAATTTATTAGTCTACTGATTATATATACAAAGTAGGATTTTCCGTTTTCGCGGCGCTGTCGGGACGGAAATACCAATTTTGCGCGCCGGCATCCGGCGCCGGTTTTCAAGGGACGGTTTCAGTCGCCGGCAACGCGCCTGGTTCCCGATCTCGGTGGCGACGGTCTGCGCATGGCGGGCGACTTCCGGCAGGCCCATCAGTTCCCCGAACGTGCCGCGCGCCAGAGGACCGGCGATGAACAGCCCGGCAAGCACTTGGCCGTCAGGGCCGATGGCATGGCCGTCGAAGCCGGTTTCGATGCCGAGCCCATGGCGATCCACCCGGATCAGCCGACATCGGCGAGGGAGCGCAAGGCGGGATGCTTTGCAACGCCCTTTTATGCGCGGGGCCTGTGGTGTTGATGACGACGTCAAAACGCCTGGTCTCGGGTTGCCTTTGGCCACGCCTTCGCAGGCTGACGGTCAGGGCGGCTCCTTCGGCGCGCGATCCCATGGGCCTTGCCGCGATATTGTCGAATGTGCCTTCGGCGTGGCGACGATCGAGCACATTCTCGACCTGCGGCGCTATCCTGAAACGGTGCACGTCCCAGAAGGCGCGCAGCCGCCGCACCAGCCGCGTTCGTTCATCGAGGTCGAGAGCCGACCACAGCAAGGGACCCTGCAGCCGCAACTGGTCGAAGACCGACTGCCAATTGACACCGGCGGCCTTCGCCGCCGTCAGGGTCGAGCGGATGTCTTCGAGCAGGCCAAGCGCGGTGCTCGCCGGCGTCGAGACGAAATCGCCGAAGGGCTCGCCGCGCACAGCGGGGTGCCCGCGCGAGCGAAGTCCGTGGCGAGACACTGCCAGGATGCGGCCGCGATGGCCGCGGCGGTCGAGCTCCGCCACCGTGTCGGCCGAAGTCAGGCCAGAGCCGACGATCAGCACGGATGCATGGGGATCGATCGCGGCGAGCGCGTCGGAGGCATAAGGATCGGCGATGAAGCCGGCGGCGTCCGCGATCGGCGTCAGCGCGGCTGGGACATCCGGCAAAGGATGCGTCATGGCGAGCACGACGATGTCTGCTGATAGCCGCCGCTCGGGCGTCCGGACGATCCAGCCTCGACCGTCGGCGGCTCGTGTCACCTCGATGGCCCTGTCCCTGACATGGTCGATCGCGCCGGCCGCGACGAAGGGATCCAGTTGCTCGGCGAGATAACGGCCGAACACACGTCGCCTCGGATAGATGTCATCATTGCGCCAGACGGCGACTGGGTCGCGCTCGACCTCGCCGCTGGAGCCCAGCCAGCGCAGGAAGTGCTCCGGGTCGTCGGTCGCCAGGCTCATCCGGGCCGCCGGCACGTTGACCCGGTGCGACGGCTCTTCGCTGGAATAGGCCAGCCCCCCGCCCAGGAAGGCGCGCGGCTCGATCACGCTGATCAAGGGGTGCACCGGCTGCCGGGCAAGGTGCCAGGCCAAGGCAGCGCCTGAGAAGCCGCCGCCGAGAATGACGACATGGCTTCGTCGCCGGGGCGGCAGCGCGTTCACGAGGCGCTGGCGAGCGATTTCGGCCGATGGTCTCCGGCGATCGTCTCGCCGAAGGGACCGGTGTTGACGGAAGAGCCGATTGCTTTCACCGGGTGGTCGGTCGGCAGCTTCGGCAGCACCAACTCGCCGAAGCGATACGCTTCTTCGAGATGCGGATAGCCCGAGAGGATGAAGGTGTCGATGCCGAGCCGCCGGTACTCGTCGATGCGTTCCGCGATCGTGTCAGGGTCGCCGACCAGCGCCGTGCCGGCGCCGCCGCGCACCAGACCGACGCCGGCCCACAGGTTCGGCGCGATCTCGAGCTTCGACCGGTCGCCGCCATGCAGCGCGCTCATCCGCGCCTGACCGACCGAGTCCATGCGCGAGAACACTTTTTGCGCCGAGGCGATGGTCGCGTCGTCGAGTCGGCTGATCAGCCTGTCGGCGGCTGCCCAGGCCTCTTCGGTGGTCTCGCGCGCGATGACATGCAGGCGGATGCCGAAGGAAAGCTTGCGGCCGGCCTTTTCCGCCAGCGCGCGCACCCCGTCGAGCTTGCGCTCGACATCCGCGGGCGGCTCGCCCCAGGTCAGATATTTGTCGATCTCCTGTGCCGCCACCGTCGATCCTGCATCGGACGAGCCGCCGAAATAAAGCGGTGGATAGGGCGTCTGCACCGGCGGGAACAGGAGGCGGCCATCCTCGATGCGGAAATGCTTGCCCTGATGCTCGACGGTCTCGCCGCTCAGCACACGCTTGTAGACCTGCAGGAATTCCTGCGTCACCTCGTAGCGCTCGGCATGCGACAGGAAGATGCCGTCGCCCTTGTTCTCCAGCGGGTCGCCGCCGGTGACGACGTTGATCAGCAGCCGTCCGTTCGAGATGCGGTCGAGCGTCGCCGTCATGCGCGCCGCGAGCGTCGGCGACTGCAGGCCGGGCCGCACCGCGACCAGGAAACGCAACCGCTCTGTCAGCGGCGCCAGCGCCGACGCGATCACCCAGGAATCTTCGCAGGACCTGCCTGTCGGCAGGAGCACGCCGTAATAGCCAAGCGTGTCGGCCGCTTGCGCCACCTGCGTCAGATAAGGCAGGTCGACCGCCCGGCCCCCCTCTGGTGTTCCGAGATAGCGACTGTCGCCATGGGTCGGCAGGAACCACAGCACCTTGATGCGATCGGGGATTTCGTGGACCATGCCTACCTTTTCCTATGGCACCAAACTGATTGACCCCTGAGTGCGGGTCGCTGCGCAAAGGCGGTCATCGGACATTATTCCACTAAATCTGTAGAGTTACATTATTCCAATTCTGCGGCTGGCTTTGGAATTTTTCTCGGCAAGCGGCTTTCAGGAGTCAGCTTTCATCTCGGCGCTGAACGTCTGCGTGAGCCTACTCCGGCGGGCAATCTCTGCGCGGGTGTACAATCAGTGGGCTGAATTTTTTTAATTCTATAATTTTTGTAGACTTTGGCTTCAGACCACGCAACAATTGCGGTCAGGTGTGGGGCTGCCGCTTCGAGGAGGAGACCTTATGACCACACGCCAATTGCCTGCGCTGCATGAGGGCCACGCGCCCGTCATGCTCCATGGAGCGTTCGACGAGGCGCTGGACGCCTACCAGAGCTGGGCGTCAGGTAGAGATGAGCCTCAGGTGGAATTTGAAGGCCGGATGGTGCCGATCAGTTCGGTCTTTGGCCGCATGAGGACTTGCACTGACATCCTTCCCTGGCGCATCGAAGGCGAGGTCTCGGCGCTTTTCGGCCGCACATCAATCGGCAATGGTGAGGGCCCGTCCACCTATGCTGATGCAGCCCTTCTGCTCCGCGCGCTTTGCGTAGAGCGGCTGCGAAACGCGATGCAATAGCAGCAATTGGCTTGCAGACCCGTGCCAGGCATTTTTGAATGCCTGGCACGGGTCTACGCTGATCGGCAGACGCAGCCCGTGACGCTAGTCCGGACTGTTTTCGAATGCACCCACGCCCTGGGCGATCAGGTTGGTGGCCATCACCAGGGAGACGATCGCCGCTGAATTGAAGACCACCACCCACCATTTGCCGCCGGTGAGGAAGCCGTAGCCTTCGGCCACCGCCAGACCCCAGTCCGCCGAAGGCGGCTGGATGCCGAGGCCGAGAAAGCTCAGCGTGGCGATGGAGAAGAAGGCATAGCCCAACCGGGTGACGAGCTCGATCAGGATCGTTTCCCTGATGTTGGGGAGGATCTCCAGGATCATGATGGCAATTGAGCTCTCGCCACCCAGCCGCGCGGCACTGACATAGTCGCGTTCCCGCTGTTCACGGACCGCGGCGCGCACGGTCCTGGCCACCAACGGCGTATAGGCGACCGCGATGACCAGGATGACGGTGAGGTTCGAGGGCCCAAGCGCCACCAGCGTCATGGTGACGAGCACGATGAAGGGAAAGGCCATCAGCGTGTCGAGCAGTCTTGCGCCGATCGCGTCCACCAGGCCATCGAAATAGCCAAGCACCAGCCCGATGATGGTGCCGCCGGCAACACCGCCAAGCGTAGCAAGCGGCGCGACCAGCAGGATGTCGCGCGACCCGACCATGATGCGTGAGAACACGTCGCGGCCGAGATGGTCGGTGCCGAACCAGTGCGCGGCATCGGGCGGCGTCAACGTGGCGAGGAAATCCTCGGCATAGGGATCGTAGGGAACCAGACGGTCGCCGAACAAAGCGCAGGCAACCCAGAAGGCGAGGATAAGCGATCCGATGGCGACGGATGCCGGCAGCGAGCGAAAGCCACGCCCCAGTCCCGCGGCAATCCGTGAAGCAAAGGGCGTGCGTGACGGCGCCGGAAACTCCATCAACTCCATCATGCGACGCCCGCCGCCGTTGCCGCGGATCGAGCAGGACCTGCACGAGGTCGCCTGCAGCCGCAGACAGCACGAAGATCGTCGCCATGACGAGCACGCCTGCTTCCAGCATCGGGAAATCGCGCGACTTGGCGGCATTCAGCACGAGGTTGCCAAGGCCCTGGATGCCGAACAGCGCCTCGATCACCACCAGCCCGCCGAGCATGTAGCCGCTCTGTGTCGCCAGCACCGCGATCGTCGGCGTCAGCGCATTGGGCAGCACGTGGCGGATAATGACCTGCCAGCGACCCAGCCCTTTCAGCGTGGCGGTGCGCGTATAGTCAGCGGCCAGCGCCTCGATCACGCCGGCCCGCGTCATGCGGGCCAGATAGCCGGTGAGGTTCAGCACCAGTGGCAGAGCCGGCAGGATGAGGTAATAGCCGCTCGTCCAAAAGCCCGCGCCCTGGGGCGCGGCACCGGTGATCGGCAACCAGTTCAGCCACAGGCCGAAGACCAGGAGCAGGAGCAGCCCGGAGACGAAATCCGGGACGATACCAAACGAGACGCCGGCGAGAACGATCAGCCGATCGACAAGCCGACCCTGGCTGAGGCCGGCGACGATGCCTGCGCCGACACCCAGCGGGACGAGAAACAGCAATATGATGCCGGCAAGCGCGGCCGAGCGACCGAGGCTTGCCAGCACAAAGGGGCCGACGGGCGCGCGCATCGACAGCGACGTGCCGAAGTCGCCGCCGAGCGCTGCGCTGAACCAATGCCAGTATTGGACGAGCACGGGCTGGTCGGCGCCGAGCTGTTTGTTCAGCGCCGCGACGGCTTGCGCATCGGCGAATGGACCGAGCATGACGCGTGCGACATCGCCGGGCAGGACCTGCCCGGCGAGGAAGACCAGTGCGCTCACCAGCCACAGGGTGAGCAGCAGCGTGGCTACGCGTGCCGACAAGGTGCGACCCGTCAGCATCAGGTTCTGACACCCCAGCTGGGTTTACGTTTCCGCCTCATGCCTGGACGAAGGAAACGCGGTCGAGCAGCAGATGCGAGATCGCCGTGAAGCGCACGCCCTCGACCTTCGAGCTGGCGATCCGGCTGTATTGCGAGAAGTAGCTGATGATTTCCGGCGTCTCGTCGAGCAGCAGGGTCTGGATCTTGCCGGCCGCAACGCGCTGCGCCTGAAGGTCGCGCGCCTTGCCGTAATCGACCAGCAATGCGTCGTAGTCCGGATTCTTGAAATGCGCGGCATTCCAAGCTCCTGTGCTCTTCAGCGTCGCGTTGAGGAAGATGTCGGGTGTGCCGCGATGGCCGAAATCGGTGATGCCGAGGTTCGAATCGAGCCAAGGCGAGCTGCCGAACGTCGCCGATCCGTAATAGGCATCCTGCGGGAGTACATTGAGCTTGATATCGATGCCGGCTTTCTTGGCGAAGTTCTGAATGATCACGGCGTAATCGGGAATGTCGTAGGCGCGTTCCGTAGTCAGCGTCACCTCGAAGCCGTTGGGCACGCCGGCCTCGGCGAGCAGCCGCTTGGCCTCGGCGATGTCCTGCTTGCGCTGCGGCACCGACGGATCGGCCGAGGGGAAGATCGGCGCGAAGGGCGTATCGTTGCCGGCGATGGCGCGCCCTTTCAGCAGGCCCTTGACGATGGCGTCACGGTCGAGGGTCAGCGCCAGCGCGCGGCGGACGCGCTTGTCGGTGAACGGCGCCTGGTCGGTCCTGAGATGCACCGCGTCATGCGAGCTTGCCTGCACGCTCAGCAGCTTGAAGTTCTGGTTGCCTTCGATCGCGAGTTCCAGTCGCGTGGTGCTCGGGATGACGTCGAGCTGGCCGGCCTGCAGTGCCACGACCTGCGCCTGCTCGTCGTCGAAGAATTTTATTTCCACCCGGTCGGGCAGCGCTTTGTCGCCCCAGTAGTCGGGATTGCGCACGAAAGTCGCGCCCTGCTTGGGGCGGAAGGATTCGAGCTTGAACGGGCCGGTGCCGTTGAAATTCTTCTCGAAGTCGCCGGCATAGTCGGCCGGCAGGATCACGGCGTTGTAGACGTCGGACGAGACATAGAATGGGAAATTTGAGTTCGACTGGTCGAGATCGAAGGCGACCGTCTCGTCGTCGACGATCTTGGCGCCGCCCTTGGACAGGATGCCCTTGTAGGCCGACAGCGCCGACGAGCCGCTGTTCGGATCGACGAGACGCTCGAAGCTTGCGACGACGTCCTTGGCGGTGACGGTGCGACCGTCATGGAATTTCACGCCGGGCCGCAATTTGAACGTCCAGCGCTTGGCTGTCTCGTCAGCTTCCCAGGACAAAGCGAGCTTGGGCTGAAGCCCGTCCTTGGGATCGTCAAGGATCAGGTATTCGCCGACCTGGCTGAGCACGCCGATGCTGGCTGGATCGGTGACGGTCACCGGATCGATGGCCTTGGTCGGCTGTCCGAGCCCGACACGGACCGTACCGCCGGCAGTGGCAGCGCGCGCCGAGCTGGAGAAGCCAAGACCTTGCGAGGCTGCGAAGCCGGTCAGGCCGATCAGTGCCGCGTATTTCAGGAGATCGCGGCGTTTCAGGTAGCCGGTGGCATATTCGTCGACAGCGACGTTCCAGATGTCGCCGGAGAGATTGCGAAGGGCGTCGATTTCGTTGCGCTTGGTCATTTTTGCCTCTGTGAAAATTGCGGTTTTGAAATGAGGTGGAGATGACGGGGCCGGCCTCAGACCGGCTGGCCGTCGAGATGGATGCGGTCGACTGCTTGCGGATAGAAGGCGATCAACCCCTTGATCTTCGGCGTTTCGGCGATCGGATCGCGGTAGCTCCAGGCAATGTCCTCGCTGAGCGAGCCGTCCTTGAGCACGCCGGACCAATAGGAGGCGATGCCCTTGTAGGGACATCGGGTCCTCGTCAACGAGGCCCTCAGCCGGTCGAGCCGGACATCCTCCGGCGGAAGATAGAAACGTGTCGGCAGGTGCGTTTCGAACAGCAGCACGGGACGACGGCTGTCGGCGATCAGCTCGCCGTCGAACCAGATTTCGACATGGCTGGAGCTCTGCAGCACGTCGATGCGCGCATAGGGATCACGCGCGTGGACGAAGACCTCTTCCTCCTCCTCGAACCATTGGTCGACGAGGTTCCAGGTGAAAGCGATGCGACCCGCGAGCGGCGCGAGGTTCTCGTCCGGCGGCGCCGTGAACGACCAGGCGGCGTCAGGAGCGCGCCGGTCGCCGGCTTCGATATCCCAGTATTTCGTCTCGCCGCCGACCGGGTGCTGCTGACCCTGCTTCGACGGCTTCAGCACCGACTGGTCGATGGCCGACAGCGGGAAGAAATAGATCGGTAGGAAATGGTTGGAGCGCAGCACAAGCACGTTGCGGCTGTCGGCGATGACGCGGCCGCCGAATTTGACGCGGATGCGCTTGGGGCTGTGCAGGACATTGATCAGTTGCGGCGCGGTCGCTTCGCGCGGCTGCAATCTCGGTGCGGCGGTCATGACGGTTCTCCTTCAGGATACGGCGCGCTGATTGGCGCGCTGCTCGGCGAAGCGGTTGGCAGGGCGGGCAAGCCCGAAGCGGTCGCGCAGCGTTCCGGGCGCGTATTCGGTCGGGAACACGCCGCGCCGCTGCAATTCGGGCACAACCTGCTCGGCGAAATTGATCCAATCCTCCGGCAGCAGCGGGAACATCAGGTTGAAGCCGTCGGCGGCACCTGCCTCGAACCAGTCCTGCAACTGATCGGCGATATGCTTCGGCGTGCCGGCGACGGTCGGCACCGAGCCGCTGTTGGCGAGCTTGCGTGCGATTTCGCGCAGGGTCAGGTTCTGCGAGGCCCAGTGCCTGACACGGTTGAGGGAGGTGCGGCCGCCATTGAAGGTGCTTTCATCGGGAAGCTGGGGCAGCGGGCCGTCCGGCGGATAGGCCGAGAGATCGATACCGCTCCAGCTCGACAGGAGGTCGATGCCGACGCGGTCCGGAAGGAGCGTCTGGAGATAATCCTGCCTGTCGCGCGCCTCGGCCTCCGAAGCCGCCACGATCGGCAGGATGCCGGGCAGGATCTTGAAACTCTCCGGCCGCCTGCCGTGGCGGGCGAGACGATCGTTGATGTCCTGGCGGTATCTGATGCCGTCTTCCCGGGTGCTGTAGATGGCGAAATGGGCGTCGGCGTGCGCGGTGGCGAAATTCTTGCCGTCCTCGGACGAGCCGGCCTGGACGATCAGCGGATGGCCCTGCGGCGGCCGCGGGACGTTGAGCGGCCCGCGCACCTTGAAATGCGCGCCGCGATGGTCGAGCACATGGACCTTGTCCGGATCGGCGAAATAGCCGGTTTCCTTGTCGAACAGCAGGGCTTCGTCTTCCCAGCTGTCCCACAGCCCCTTGACGATATCGAGGAACTCGGCGGCGCGCTGGTAGCGGAAGGCGTGCTCGATGTTGCCGTCGCGGCCGAAATTGCGCGCCTCCTCGTCCATGGCCGAGGTGACGACATTCCACGACGCCCTGCCCCCGCTGATATGGTCGAGCGAGGCGAACAGGCGCGCCACGTTATACGGCTCGCTGTAGGAGCTCGACGCGGTGGTGATGAGGCCGATATGCTTGGTCACGCCGGCAAGCGCCGACAAAAGCGTCAGCGGCTCGAGGCGGGCATTGGCGTAATGCGCGACGCCGCTCTTCACCGAATCCCAGATCGATACGTGATCGGCCACGAAGACGGTGTCGATCCTGGCGCGCTCGGCGGCCTGGACCAGCTCGCGATAGTAATCGAAGCCGAGCACTTCCCGGCCGGGGGCGCGTGGGTGCCGCCACGACATGCGATGATCGCCCTGAGGGTTGAAGAAGAAAGCGCTCAGGATCAAGTGGTCTCGCGCCATGCCGGCCTCCTTGCAAATCGCATCGGGGATGCCGGCGCCTTATCGATCGGCGCGACCAGCAATCTCTCGATGGGTGAAAAGGCTAGATTGCGCTCGTCATTAATTCGAGTAATTTTATAGAGATTATATACTCAACAAGTGGAAGCGATTGCCCCTGATTAGGGCACTGACAGAAAGCGATTTCGAGGTCCTGCATGTCCCCTTCGGTGCTCAACGTGGAAAAACTTTCCATCGCCTATGGCGGCAAAAGAGGATGGCAATCCGCCGTCAACGGCGTTTCGCTGAGCGTGGGGCAAGGCGAAGCATTGGGGCTGGTCGGCGAGTCAGGCTCGGGCAAGAGTTCGGTGGCTATGGCCATATTGCGCTATCTCCCTGGCAATGCCCGAGTGGCGGCCTCGGCGCTGGAGTTCCAGGGCCGCGAATTGCGCGAGCTTGCCGGCGAAGAACTGCGCGGCCTGAGAGGCGACCGCATCGCCGCCGTCTACCAGCATCCAGGCGCCGCGCTCAGTCCGGCGATGACGATCGGCCGGCAGATCGGCGAGACGATCATGCGCCATCGGAAAGTTGGCCGAGAGGAAGCGCGCTGGCGTTCGACCGAATTGCTGAAGCGCGTGCGGGTCGCCAATCCGGAGCGGGTGCTTGATCAATATCCGCACGAGTTGTCCGGCGGCATGCAGCAGCGGGCCAACATCGCCATCGCGATTGCGCTGGATCCGGCGCTGCTGGTGCTCGACGAGCCGACGACGGCGCTGGACGCCAGCGTGCAGTCGGAGGTCATCGCCATCCTCGACGACCTGCGCCGCGAGCACAAAACCAGCATTCTTCTGATCAGCCACGATATCAACCTGATCCGCCGCTCCTGCGACCGAGTGGCGGTGATGCAGTCGGGAACTGTGGTCGAAACCGGCGTCGCTGGCGATGTCTTCGAGAACCCCGCCCATGCCTATACCAGGGCGCTCATCGCCTCGATCCCAGGGCTCAACTTCACCAAACGGGACGGCCGCCTGGCAGAGACCGAAGCGACCAGCCGTGATCGGCCGCAGACGGCCACTAGTGCGGCCAGCCAAGAGACGGGCCGACAGGTCGCCATCGCCTGCAAGAACGTCAGCCATGCCTTCGGCAACCAGGCGGTGCTGCACAATATCGATCTGCGGATCGACCAGGGCGAGACGTTCGGCCTGATCGGCGAATCCGGCTCCGGCAAATCGACGCTGGCGCGGATCGTCACTGGTCTGCAGGTACCCGGCGAAGGCTCGGTCGAACTGTTCGGCAGACAAGTCGCGCCCCGCGCCGAAAGGCGCGCGCAGAGCGAGCGGCGGGACGTGCAGATGGTTTTCCAGTCGCCCGACCGCACGCTTAATCCGCGCCACCGGATTGGCCGGATCCTCAGCAGGCCGCTGCGGCGACTTGCCGGCCTTGGCCGGAGCCAGGCACGGCAACGCGTCGGCGACCTGCTTAGCTCCGTCCGGCTGGCGGATTCGACCGCGGAGCAGAAGCCGCGATCGCTTTCCGGCGGCCAGCGCCAAAGGGCGGCGATCGCGCGCGCCTTCGCCGGTGCGCCGAAAGTGGTGGTGCTGGACGAACCCACCTCCGCCCTCGACGTTTCCGTGCAGGCCACCGTGCTCAACCTGCTCAACGACCTGCAGCGGGAAAAGAACACGACCTATCTCTTCATCAGCCACGACCTCAGGGTCGTGCGCTACATGGCCGACAGGATCGGTGTGCTCTACCGCGGCCGGCTGGTGGAGACCGGCTCATCCGAGCAGGTTTTTCGCGGCCCCAATCATCCTTATACGAAGCTGCTTCTGGAAGCGTCATCCGACGACGCGCCGACAATCTCCGCCCTGGTGGGAACTGCGGCCGCGACACCGGACAGTGGGTGCGCGTTTGCAGACCGCTGCCCAATTGCCGACCAGGTGTGCCGTAAAACTGAACCGGTGACTAAAGAACTTGAGCCGGGTCACAGCGTTGCTTGTTACAAGCGGTAAAGCCGATCACTTCGCGGGCGGAAAAGGCTCTAAGTGCCTTCGCAGCCTGACATCTGCCCGGCGCGACGGTAGCATTCATGTTCGGACAGAATGCACTTGAGGAGACGATTATTACCCAGGGGAGCTCTCGCTTCGAAATCCGCGCCTTCTGGCAGAACCACTCGCGAGGATAGGCTTCAAGCGAACCAAACTCTGTTCGAAGTGGAAGCACCGTTGACCTCAGCCAATCCCGCCAAAGCCACACTCTTCCTGCTTGCCCCCGATTTCGAGGATGCCAAGTTTCCGAACCAGCGTTTCTTCTGTCGCCATAGCGCCCTGGTGGAAGGCGTGCTGGCATCCTTCCCGAGTCTCCTCGATACGGTCGATGTCCACCGGATCGCCTTTGCTCGCCCGCGCGCGCAAGTCGTCGAGCTTATCGGTGAAGCCAACCAGGCGCTTCCGGTGCTGATCCTTCCCGCCGGCCAGTCCTCGGCCCATGCCAGCGGCGAAGCCGATGGGCGCCAGTTCGTCTCCGGAGCGGAGCGCATCATCGACGCCCTTGTCGAGGGCAGGCTTGTCCCGCCGCCGCATCCGTGAGGTCCGGCGCACGAAAAGGCGCGGAGTTGCCGGGCTGAATGTTTCAAGGCCAGCGTGTGGTGAGCAAGGGTTTTTCTTTCGCAGGCTGAAATTCGGCACATAGTATATAAAGTTTATAGACTAAATAGACTAATCTCTGCAGTGGATGGCCAGGTCGTCTTTCGACCAACGATGCGGAGATCTCATGGCATATGCTCTAAGCCTTCTCGACAAGAGTCCACTGGCCAAGGGCGAAAGCGCGACCGATGCGCTCAAACGCACGGTAGCGCTGGCGCAACTGGCCGAGAAACTGGGCTATCGCCGCTTCTGGGTGGCCGAGCATCACAACGTCGCGGAACTGGCGAGCTCCTCGCCCGAAGTGCTGATCGCGCATCTGCTGGCGCTTACCAGCCGCATAAGGATCGGCTCGGGTGGCGTGATGCTGCAGCACTACAGCCCCTACAAGGTTGCCGAGAATTTCAACCTGCTGGCCTCGCTCGCGCCGGGCCGTGTCGATCTGGGCATCGGCAAGGCGCCCGGCGGCCTGCCATTGTCGACGCGGGCGCTGCAGGGTGACCGCGATCCCGCGAAGAAGCCCAACTTCGGCCAGCGGGTCGCCGAGCTTGGCGCCCACCTCGATGGCGCCGGACCGATCGCCGGGCTGAGCGCGACACCTCGTCCCCCCATCACGCCACAGCGCTTCCTGCTGGGCGCGAGCGTCGAGAGCGCCGAGCTTGCCGCGGCGCACGGATGGGAGTTCGTATTCGCCCGTCACCTTAACGGCGACGATACCCTGCTTGACGAAGCGGGCGCGGCCTATCGCGGGGCGACCGGCCGCGCGCCGATCATCGCTGTCTCGGTCATCGTCTCCGACTATGCCGGCGAAGCCGAGGCCGAAGCGGCAAAGATCAAGTTGTTCAAGGTTCACGTTTCAGGCGCGCAAAGCGTCACCGTCGGCAGCGAGGAACAGGCGAAGGACTACGCGCGCCAGTTGGGGGCGAGCGAATACCGCATCGAGCCCAAGCTGCCGAGCGTGATCGCAGGAACCCCCGATCAAGTCCGTTCCGAGCTCGACCGTCTGCATGCCCGCTCCGGAACCGGCGAGTTCATCGTCGAGCCCGCCGTCGGCGGGTCGTGGCGACTTGCAACCATAGAGGCGTTGGTGCGGCAACGGCCCGCCGCCGCCGCTTGAACGATCAGACGAAGGAGCTTGCCATGAGCAGCCAACGAATTCCCTTCGGCATCATGCTGCAAGGCCCCGGTGGGCACATGAACGCTTGGAAGCACCCGAGCGTGCCTGCCGACGCAAGCATCAATTTCGACTATTACGTCGGCATCGCGCGCCAGGCTGAAGCGGCCGGCATAGCCTTCGCCTTCGTCGCCGACGGCCTCTACATCAACGAACAGTCGATCCCGCACTTCCTCAACCGCTTCGAGCCGATCGTGCTGCTTTCGGCGCTGGCGGCGGCGACAAAGAGCATCGGCCTGGTCGGTACGCTATCGACCTCCTACAGCGACCCCTTCACTGTCGCCCGGCAGTTCGGTTCGATCGATGTGGTGAGCGGCGGACGCGCCGGTTGGAACGCGGTGACCTCGCCGCTCGAAGGCTCCGCCAAGAACTATGGTCGCGACAAGCATCCCGAGCACGCGCTACGCTACCAGATTGCCGCCGAGCATATCGAGATCGTCAAGGGTCTTTGGGATTCCTGGGACGACGACGCCTTCGTGCGCGACCGGCAGACCGGCCGCTATGCCGATTTCTCGAAGATGCACCGGCTGAACTTCAAGGGCCGCTTCCATTCGGCCGAGGGGCCGCTCAATCTCGGCCGCTCGCCGCAAGGGCAGCCGGTTCTCTTCCAGGCCGGCGGTTCGGACGACGGCATCTCGCTCGGCGGTCGGCATGCCGATGCCGTCTTCGCCAACGCCGCCTCCTTCGAGGAGAACCGCGAGCTGTCACGCCGGCTCAAGGAAAGCGCCGTGGCGCATGGCCGCCAGGCCGACCACATCAAGATCTTTCCCGGCATCGCGCCGATCGTCGGCTCGACGGAGGAAGAGGCCGAGCGCAAGTATCGCGAGATACGCGACCTGGTCACGGTCCATGAAGCGCTGCTCTATCTCGGGCGCTTCTTCGACCATCATGACTTCACGGCCTATCCGGTCGACGAGCCGTTCCCGGAACTCGGCGACGTCGGCAAGAACAATTTCCGCTCGACCACCGACCGCATCAAACGGGTCGCCAGGGAAAAGAACCTCACCTTGCGCGAGGTCGCGCTGGATGCAGCCACAACGCGCAGCGCCTTCATCGGCACGCCCGAGAAGATCGCCGACGAGCTGATCCGCTGGGTGGATGGCGGAGCGGCCGACGGTTTCGTGCTGGGCTTCCAGGTCATCCCGGCCGGGCTCGACGATTTTGAAAAGCATGTCCTGCCGATCCTGGAAAAGCGCGGCCGCCACGTCCGCGACCAGATCGGCACGACGCTGCGCGACCACCTCGAGCTGCCGTTCAAGGAAAGCCGTTACGCGCAAGATGCTTCTTCCGCTGCGGCGACCGAGGAAGCAGCCTGATGACGGTCCGGCCCGCTCCGCCTTCGGCGGCGATTGCCGAGGCGATCCTGGACAGCATCAACGAGTTCGTCGCTCTGCGCCGCAAGCTGCACAGCGAACCGGAACTCGCCTACCAGGAGAAGAAGACCAGCGCGCTGGTCGCCGAGCGCCTGCAATCCTGGGGCTATGAGGTTGTCCGCAACGTTGGCGGCACGGGTGTCGTCGGCACGCTGCGCAACGGCAACGGTGAGAAGTCCATCGGCATCCGCGCCGACATGGACGCCTTGCCGATCGTCGAGGCGACAGGCCTGCCCTACGCCAGCACCAGGCCAGGCGTGATGCATGCCTGCGGGCATGACGGGCACACCTCGATCCTGCTAGCCGCCGCCAGGCATCTCGCCGAGACGCGAGACTTCTCCGGAACGGTCCGGCTGATCTTCCAGCCCGCCGAGGAGGGCGGCGCCGGCGCCAAGGCGATGATCGCAGACGGGCTGTTCGACCGCTTTCCCGTCGACGCCGTCTTCGGCCTGCACAATTGGCCGGGCGTGCCGGCCGGACAGTTCGCTTTCCTCAGCGGTCCGGCCATGGCGTCTGTCGATCTCGCCATCATCAAGATCATCGGCAAGGGCGGCCATGGCGCGCGGCCGAGCCATGCCGTGGACCCCATCGTCGCCGCGGCCTCGCTTGTCATGGCGCTGCAGACGATCGTCTCGCGCAATGTCGATCCGCTGGAAACGGCGGTCGTCACCGTCGGCACCATCCATGGCGGCATCGCCGCCAATGTCATTCCCGACAGCGTCGAGTTGAAGGTCACCGTCAGGACGTTCAACGAGGCCGTGCGCGAACAGATCAGGACGCGCATCATCGCGCTCGCCGAGACCCACGCGCAGAGCTATGGCGCCACCGCTGAAGTGGCCTATCCGCGCGGCTATCCGGCGCTCATCAATCATGCCGAGGAGACGGCATTCGCGAGACAGGTCGCGCTTCGGCATTTCGGCGCCGAACGGATCCAGTCGGACTTCCGGCTGATCACCGCCAGCGAGGACTTCGCCTTCATGCTCGAGGCGCGCCCTGGCAGCTATCTCTTCGTCGGCAATGGCGACAGCGCCGACCTGCACAGTCCCAGCTACGACTTCAACGACGACATCCTGCCCGATGCCGCCCGCTACTGGGTGGCGCTGGTGCAGGACTATCTCGCCGCGAACGAGGCTCCGCGGACGAACGAGCCGGCAACAGGGCCCACGCCATGACAGACAGCTTTCTCTACACCACGCCGGTCGATCCGCGCGCAGCTCCGCTCATCGAAGCCCTGACCTGGGAATACACCACCCGCTATGGCGACTATTTCGGCGAGCCGGGCGAAGAGATGCGCCGCTACCCCGCCGAGCTCTTCGCGCCGCCGCACGGGAATTTCCTGCTGCTCACGCGCAACGGCGCGGCGATCGCCGGCGGCGCCTTCAAGCGCTACGACGAACAGACCGCCGAACTGAAGCGCGTGTGGACCCACATCGATCTGCGCCGCCAGGGCCTTGCCCGGAAAGTGCTTGCCGAACTCGAGCTCCAGGCCGCGCGCCAGGGCTACAACCGGCTCTATCTGACCACGGGATTCCGTCAGCCGGAAGCCGCCGGACTCTACCTCAACAACGGCTACACCGCGCTTTTCGACACCAGCGTCGATCCGGAAGTCCACGGCACGCTGCCATTCGAAAAAGACATCAGCACTCTCACGCTGGAGCTCGGGTCGCACTTGCTTGAACGAAAGGCGAGCTGACCGGCTTTGAACACCCAAACCAATACGTTCACAGAAATGGAAATACTTAGGGAAAATAACTCATCGACACTCAAAATATAAAAGAAATTATCATGATATAATTCAGCGTACAGCTAATGTTAATTGGATTTACTTAGGTAAAACAGTATTTCCTTCGAACATCGGAGCGGCGGCGATCCATGACGGCAGCTGATGTAGGGGAAGCGGCAACCCTCCAGAGTGCAGCCCTACTACGGGACAGCCAGGGATACAGGGTCATCCCAGCGAAGCACCCCTGGCGAGTGGTCGGCACGATCATCGCCATTCTGATCATCTTCTTCACGCTGCGCTCGATCCTGACCAATCCCAAATGGGGCTGGGACGTCTTTGCAAGGTTCTTCCTGTCCGAGCCCATACTTGTCGGCCTCGGCCGAACCTTGCTGCTGACGGTTCTGGGTTCGATCATCGGGTTCCTGCTCGGCGCCGTGCTGGCCTTCTCGCGTGTCTCGAAATCGCCGCTGCTGGCGGGCGTATCCTGGGCCTATATCTGGCTCTTGCGCTCCATCCCGCTCATTGTGCTGCTGCTGGTCCTCAACAATCTCGGCTATCTCTATCCGACCATCGATATCGGCCTGCCTTTCAGCGGCCAGTTGTTCGCGCAGTACAACACCGTCGAGGTGTTCAGCCCGTTCTGGGTGGGCGTCGTCGGCCTCAGCCTCAACCAGGCCGCCTTCTCGGCCGAGATCATCCGCGGCGGCATCCTGTCGGTCGACCAGGGCCAGCATGAGGCCGCCGCCGCGCTTGGCCTGTCGCGCCGCCGGCAGGCGCTGGGCATCGTGCTGCCGCAAGCGATGCGGGCGATCCTGCCGAGCGGCTTCAACGAGATCATCGGCCTCGCGAAATCCACCTCCATGGTCTACGTCCTCGCCTTGCCCGAGCTCTTCTACACCGTGCAGGTCATCTACAAGCGGAACCTCGAGATCATCCCGCTGCTGATGGTCGCGACCATCTGGTACCTCATCATCATGAGCGTGCTCTCGGTGATCCAACTCGGCATCGAGCGGCACTTCTCGCGCGGCGCTCTGCGCACGGCAAACGGCCCGCTTCTTCGCAATCCCCTCGCCTTCCTGTCGGGACGCAGTTCCACGCCGCGAGTTCACTCCGCGCTTGCCGCGGCCGCCTCCAGCGATGCGGGCCGCAAGCCTCTGGTGACGACGGCCGAAAGGCTTGCACGACGCGGCGTCGGGCGCATCGAAATCCGCGGTGTCTCGAAGCGCTTCGGCTCCTTGACCGTGCTCGACGGCATCGATCTCGATCTCGCTCCAGGCTCGGTTACGGCGATCATCGGCCCATCCGGCGCCGGCAAGTCGACGCTGTTGCGCACCATCAATCATCTCGAACGGACAGACACCGGCTTCGTCACCATCGACGACGAGCTCGTCGGCTACCATCGCGACGGGCACACGCTTTACGAGCTCAAGGAAGCGGCGATCCGCCGGCGCCGCGTCGCCATCGGCATGGTGTTCCAGAACTTCAACCTGTTCCCGCATCTGACCGTGCTGGAGAACATCATCGAGGCGCCGGTGTCCGTGCAAGGCATTCCGCGCGCCGAGGCGATCGAACTGGCCCAGGATCTTCTGGCCCGCATCGGCTTGCCCGAGAAAGCAGACGCCTATCCGCGCCACCTCTCCGGCGGCCAGCAGCAGCGCGTCGCCATCGCCAGGGCGTTGGCCCTGAAGCCGAAGGTCCTCCTGTTCGACGAGCCCACTTCGGCGCTCGATCCAGAGCTCGTGCGGGAGGTTCTGGACGTCATCAAGGAGCTCGCGACCTCCGGCACGACGATGGTGATCGTCACGCACGAGATCGGTTTCGCCCGGGAGGTCGCCGACACCATCGTCTTCATGGAGGCCGGAAGAATCCTCGAGGTTGGAACGCCGGCCAGGGTGTTCACGGCACCGTCCCATCAGCGCACGCGCGAGTTCCTCGCCAAGGTTCTCTAGCGGCCAGAGAGCTTCTCACATTCGGCTGGCGGCATGTGCGAACCGCCGGCCTTCCAGGCTCCGTGCCGGACCCAAGAGCGCACATTCGTCATGCAAGGAGAGACCCATGACATTCCACAGAAAGCGTATATCGCTTGCCTTCGGCGCGGTCCTTTCGACCATCGCCCTGGCATCCGTCGCCTCGGCGGCCGAATTCGACCTCACGCCGGAGCAACCCGGCCGCATCCATACGCAAAAGAGCGAGAAGGCCGCCGCGGCGATTTCGCCGGACTTCAAGTTTGCCAAGGAAGGCTACCTCACCGTCGCCACCAGCCCCTGGGATCCGCCGGTCGGCACTTATGCAACCGACGCCAAGACCGTCGTCGGCACCGACCCCGATATCACCGTGCTGATCGCCGAGACGCTCGGGCTGAAGCTCGATCTGGTGCCGGTCGCCTGGGCCGACTGGCCGCTCGGCCTCGCCTCCGGAAAATATGACGCCGTCATCAGCAACGTCACCGTGACGGAGGAGCGCAAGGAGAAGTTCGACTTCTCGACCTATCGCCAGGACGTGCTCGGCTTCTACGTGAAATCCGACAGCAGGATCACCTCGATCAAGGAGCCGAAGGACGTCGCCGGCCTCAAGGTCATCACCGGCGCCGGCACCAACCAGGAAAAGATCCTGCTGGAATGGGATCGTGAGAATGTCGCGGCCGGCCTGAAGCCGGTCGAAGTGCAGTACTATGATGATTCCGCGGCCAGCCAGCTGGCCCTGCAGTCGGGACGCGCCGATGCCGAATTCAATCCGAACGCCACGCTCGCCTATGCCGCCGCGGTCAACGGCAAAACCAAGCTGGTCGGCATCGTCAGCGGCGGCTGGCCGCTGACCGCCGAGATCGCCGTCGCCACCAGAAAAGACAGCGGCCTCGCCAATGCCATCACGCTCGCCATCAACGAGCTGATCGCAAGCGGCAAATATGGCGAGGTGCTGAAGAAGTGGAGCCTCACGGCCGAAGCCATCGACCAGTCGCGCACCAACCCGCCCGGCCTGCCGAAGCCCAACAGCTGAGCCAGCCTGCCCTCTGGACCGGCGCCTCCGGGGCGTCGGTCCCCATTCCGGTCGGCAGCACCCTAAGAGGAGGAACCGCGATGGCGCCGACTTCGATTTCGATCGATCGACTGGCCTTTCTCACGCCGGGCAACTACCCGCATGACGATCCATATTCCGGCCTCCAGAAGACACTGGAATTGTTCGAGCTCGGCGAAAGGCTTGGCTATGACGGCGCATGGGTGCGCCAGCGCCATCTCGAGCCGGGAATCTCGTCGGCCGCAGCCTTCCTCGCCGCGGCCACGCAGCGCACCAGCAGGATCGAGCTCGGCACGGCCGTGATCCCGATCGGCTACGAAAGCCCCTATCGGCTGGCCGAGGACCTGTCGACGGTCGACGTGCTCTCGCGTGGCCGGTTGAATGTCGGCGTCAGCGCCGGCTTCCCGCTGCATGCCGCCATCCTCGGACCGCTTGTCTTCGACGGCGACTGGCGCAATTTCGATTTCTCCCACGCGCGCGTCCTTCGCCTCGTCGACAATTTGCGCGGTGAGCTGCTCGGCGAGCCCGGCGCCATCATTGAATTTCCGGGCGGCCGCGTGCGGCCCCGGCTCCAGCCGCATGCTCCGGGTTTGCCGGACCGCATCTGGTACGGTGGCGGTTCGTTGAAATCGGCCGAGTGGGCCGGTCGCAACGGCCTCAACCTGTTGCTCGGCAACGTCACGTCCGGCGAAGGCACCGACAAGTTCTTCGAGGCTCAGCTGCACCAGCTCGAGACCTTCGCGGCGCAACGCGATGGCAAGCCGGGACGAGTGGCGTTGGGACGGGTGATCGTCCCGTTTGACAGCGCCGACGCTTCGACCAGGAAACGCTACACCGATTACGCCGCCGCACGTCACGATCGCACCCTGCGGGCTCATGGCGAGCGCCGCACGCTTTTCGCCGGCGACATCGTCGGCACCTCCGAGCAAATCCTGGAGCAATTGTCGAAAGACCCGATTCTGGCCGGGGTACGGGATCTGCGCCTAGAGCTGCCCTACGACTTCGAGCAGCACGAATACGAACAGATCATCACCGACTTCATCGACCTCATCGCGCCGGCGCTCGGCTGGCGGCGATACCCGAAGCCGGCTGCGTCAGCGGCCGAATGACGACCGGGCTGGGAAATCAGGCCCCGTAGGGCGCCTGTATGTTAACGCCCAGAACTTACGACAGCAACGCGGATCGTTGTCCGCTTATCGGCGGTGCGAAACCTAGCATCTACGGCAGCTATGATGCGCAAAGCGGTCATTCCTGCGCCGTCGCAAGCACAACTGGTAAGGCGAGGCCCCGCCTTTTCGCACGCCGTTGCCGCCGATCACCGCACCCGCAGTCGGAGAGCCTTTCGAAGTTCAGGGGCTTGCGCTACGTCTCATAGGTGACGCCAACAAGACGGAGAAAATTGACCAACGGACCCAAAATCATTCTATGCAAAACTCATGGATTTATCCGGTTGCGCTCGCTTAATTTCCAAAGAAATAAGCGTAACATATTGATATGTAATGATTTGGTGGGCCCGGAGGGACGTCGCTTTCAATAGGAAATCAATACGTTAGCGCCTGGTTCGCCAACCCGTTTCCTTCGTATTCTCTCGTATGGTCTGGCGAACCTAAAGACCGGGAGGACGACAAAAAAGGCACGTGTTAATCCAGGGTCTGAGCGTGGCTGCTATGGGGCAGAAAGCGGTGCGTCAGCTTTCGGATGACTGGGCTAGAAAGCCGAGCTTTGCATCCGGCGTAGTGCCGACCGCTTTGCGCCGATCCTCAACGAAGTTGTTTTCGTACGCAACAAGCGCCGTGCAGATACGAAAGCCAGTTTATACTCTCAGTGAGGCTAGAGGGGTCCCGGGCTTCGGCCGCATTGGCGAACCGGCGTTGCGCCGAAGGGGGCAAACTGCTAAGCAAGTAGACATTTTGGAAACATTGTTTCATGGACCATTCGGGTACAGTCGTCATTGTGGCTCGTCCGGGCAGCGACTGGTCCGACAGCCTCGAAGTGCTGTCGGAACGCTATGCCTATCGGGTCTTGCTGGTCGGCACCCCAGCCGAGGCCCTGACGGCGATGAGCAGCATTCATGTTGATCTCGCGGTCGCGGAAGATCGGCAGGAAGAGACTGTCGGCCTTGATTTTCTAACCCGCCTGCGCGTCTCGCATCCGGAGATCATGCGCGTCTATGTGACGCCGGCCCCTTCGTCGGTATCCTATCAAGCGCTCGCCAAGGCTGCGATATATCAGTTTCTTCTGACCCCGCTCGATCCGGCGCAGCTCGGCCTCGTCGTCGAGCGTGCGCTGGAGGCACGCGAACTTCATCGCCGGCACCGCATCCTCTCGCGGGAATTCAAGATTTCCGGAGCTCTCATGTTCGGGGAGCGCCGGGAGCCGGTGTTCAGGCCGGAAAGCCACCAGTTCGAAAAGCTCGTCTATGCCAGCGAGAAGATGGCGGAGATGTGCGATGTGGCAAAGCAGGCGGCGGCAACGGAACTGCCCATCCTGATCCAGGGTGAAACCGGTACTGGCAAGGAACTCCTGGCGCGCGCCATCCATTACAATTCGCCCAGGCGCGCGAGTCCACTCCTCGTCCAGAATTGCGGCGGCATGCCAGATGAGTTGCTCCAGTCGGAACTGTTCGGGCACAAGCGCGGTGCCTTCACAGGGGCGATTTCCGATCGCCTTGGCCTGTTCCGCGCCGCCGATGGCGGAACGGTCTTTCTCGACGAGATTTCAGATGTGTCACCGTCCTTTCAGGTCAGCCTGCTGCGCTTTCTTCAAGAAGGCGAGGTCAAGCCGCTGGGTGCCGACAAGGTCATTCACTGCAACGTCCGCATCATCGCCGCTTCCAACAAGCCGCTGCAGGACCTCGTCGCACAAGGCAAGTTCCGCCAGGATCTCTATTTCCGGCTGAAAGGCTTCGAGTTCGAGGTGCCGCCGCTGCGCGATCGTCCGGACGACATCGGCCCGCTGGCGGAATTTTTTGCCGCCAAGCATGCCGACGCCATGGGCCGCAAGGTTCTGGGCATTACCGCCAACACGCTCGAGAAGCTCGCGCTCTGCAGTTTTCCAGGCAACGTGCGTGAACTGGAGAATGAGATCCGCCGCATGGTCGCGCTGACCAACGACGGCGAATACATCACCACCCGCAACATGGCGCCGTCGCTGCTCGCCGCCGCCTCCGCCCGCAGGCAGGGCGACGGCCTCCGGGGCTTCGTGCCCGAGGGCATCACACTTAAGGACCAGGTCGAGAGCCTGGAAAAACAGATTGTCGGGCGTGCTCTTATACGCAACCATTGGAACCAGAGCCGCACCGCCGCCGAACTCGGTTTGTCGCGCGTAGGGCTTGCCAACAAGATCAAGCGCTACAATCTCAACGAAAACGGTTGAGAGGCATCATGAGCGACAACAAGCCGGAGGATGAGAGCGCGGACGTCATCCGCTTTCCCCAGTCGCGCGTGCTCCCGTCTGGTCGGGCGGAGCCACCGCGATATCTGGGGCTCGGCAATCACGCCAACAAGTCGAGTTCTAAGGTCGATCGGTCAGCAGGCGCCGAGCTCCACTCCTACCTCATCTGGCCGGCACAATCTCGCGGCTCGCCTTGATCGCGGCAATATGCTCCGGGCCGATGCCACAGCATCCGCCAACGATGGTCGCGCCCTGCTCGACCCACAGCTTCACCCATTTGAGATAGTTCTGTGGATCCAAATCCTCCCGGATCTCGGAGATCCCCGCATAGGGCGTGTCGGAAGGCGGCTCGGGTAGAAATGCGTTGGCATAGACGCCAAGCCCGGCTTGTGGCTTGCCCGAGGCGGCAATCGCCCGTCGGGCCGCGACCACGGCCTCGCCCATCACCTCCGGCTGGCTGCAATTGAAAAGTATGGCCGAAGCACCGGCCGCAAGCGTGGCCGTCACCGCATCGGCGACGGGCTCGCCGGATCGCAATTCGGGCGGGCCAATCCGCCCGTCCTCGTCCTTAAGCGTATAGGAGACAAAGGCGGGCAGATGCGACTTGCCGACCGCGTCAAGCGCGGTCAGCGCCTCGGCGGTGGAGCTTTGCGTTTCTATCAGCCAAAGATCGATATGAGGGGCAAGGCCGGCGACCAGGCTTTCAAGTATGCGAGGTGCCTCGCTGGGCTTGAAGTTGCCGGGCCGATAGCTTTCGAAAAGCGGCGGCAGCGAACCGGCGACCCGGATATCGCCGGGCGCCTTGTCTGCGACCTCACGCGCGATTCGTCCGGCGCGATCCGCCAGTGCGCGGCCGTCTTTCTCGAAGCGCTCCCCGCCAATCATATGCGGCACCAAACCGTAGGAGTTGGTGGTGATGATATCGGCACCGCTTTCGACAAACGCCTCGTGCGCTTTCTCTACGAAATGCGGCGCTTCGATCAGCGAGAGCGCCGACCACTCAGGTAGCCGAAAGGGGGCGCCGAGGCGCTCGAGAAGACGTCCCATGCCACCGTCCAGGATGGCGAAGTCATTGCGTTGTGCGGTCATGATTCAGATCCGTTGAATGCCGGCGGTTAAGCGCTAGGAAGCGTGGTAGCCGCGGCTGAATTTCACTTCAAGCCGATGCTGGACGAGCTCGAGGCCGATCGACAGGGCCCAATACAGCACAGCCGCGGTCAGCAGCATTTCCATATAGTGGTAGGTCGCCCGGCCATAGGACTGGGCGAGGAAATTCAACTCCCAAAGGCCCATGATCGACACCAGCGAGGAATCCTTCAGCATCGAGATGAAATGCGCACCCGCCGGCGGGATGATGATGCGCATAGCCTGGGGGGCGATGATCTTCCACGCGATCACCTGGCGAGACAGTCCAAGCGCCATGGCGGCCTCGCGCTGCCCGCGATCGACCGACGAAATGCCTGCCCGTATCGTTTCGGCGAGATAGGCCGCATAGTTCAACGAAAGGGCGAGCACGCCGGAGGCGAAAGCCGAAAGAATGATGCCGAACTGCGGCAGCGCAAGGTAGATGAGCAGCACCTGCACCAGAAGCGGTGTGCCGCGAAAGAAGGACGCATAGAAGGTCGCGACGCCGAAGGCGGCCGGGTTGGGCGACAGCCGCCCAAGCGCGGTCAGCACCCCGCCTGTGACGGCAAGGATCATGGACAGGGCCGTCACCAGAAGCGTCAGCAGAACGCCCTGGACGAAGCCGTCCGGAGACAGCCTCAGGCCAAGCATGAAGGGCAGCTTCTGGCGGATGAGGCCGAAATCGAGGCCCAGGCTGCCGAGCCCCGCAACGAGCAAGGCGAGCAACAGGCCCCAGGTCAGCCAGACCTTGAAACGGAAGTCCCACCTGTCCGTTACCGACGGAGCCGAACTGGCGGCCGGAACGATTTCTCCTGCAAGCCCTGCGAGGCCGGACTCAATCGGCATCTTTGGTAATGTCCACGCCGAACCACTTCTTCGAAATGGCCAGGAGCTTGCCTTCGGATTTGAGTTCCTCGACAACGCGTTTGACTTCCGCGTCCCATTCCGCATCGCCTTTGTCGGTGATGATGGCGTTCGGTTCGGCGAACAGGGGCTCGCCCACCACCTTGAGCTTGCCGGTCGCGTCGATCTGCCCTTGAGCGGTTCCCAGTGAAGCCACGATGGCATCGAGACGAACACCCGGCCCCAGCGCCAGATTCTGGAAATTCACGGTCTCGTCGCCCGGGACGACCTGGACGTCGTGGAACGGGAATTCGATCGCCGGTTGGCCGGGAATGACGAAGTTGCGATTGATATAGGCTTCATAGGACGAGCCGGACCCGACCCCAACGCGCTTGCCGGAAATGTCGGCTATCGACTTGATGTTCTGCTCGTCTTTGTTGACCACCAGCGCGGCGGGAAGGCTGTAGTAGATCACCGGAAAATCCAGCACCTTGGCCCGATCTTCGGTGGGAGTCGTCGAGGTGATGCCGATGTCCCATCGCCCAGCCCATTTGCCGCCGACGATGGTCTCCCAGCCGGGCGTCCAGCTTGAGCTTGACGCCAAGCTTGTCCGCGAAGGCCTTCGCGACGTCGACATCGAAACCATCCAGTTCGTTCTTGTCGTTGATGAAGGCAAAGGACGGATAGTCGTTGACCAGCGCATCGACGACCACCCCGGACTTGTGAACCCGATCGAGCGTCTCTCCGGCCTTGGCCGCCGAAGCCCCCATGAGGGCGAAGGCCAGTCCATAAACCGCAATCTTGGAAACCGACATTTGCATGATTGACCAAATCTCCTTGTACAGGCCGAGATTTGCGCCAGTTTCAGACATGGCTAAAGGTCGGATTTTTCAATTGTGCGGGCGAGGCCGCAGGCGATTTTTCATATTCTATAAAATTTGTAGACTTAGCCCAAATCGCACGCGGTATCATAACCGGCGTGGGGCTGCCGCTTGGCCGCCTTTGGCGTCCCGGCCGTCAGCCAATGCTTCGTCACCGGCAGCCCCTTGGGCGCTAAGGTTTGAAGCAGTTCTCGGCGATCGGCAATCGTCGGCTTAAGTTTATGGATTTTGATGTATGCGGCGATGATCGCCGCATTTCTCACGTTTGTTAAACCACCTCAATCGACCCCAGTTGCCTAAAGGGGGTTCGAGTCCACGCTGTGGGCATGATCAGAAAAATATAATAATTTCAACATGTTAATGCAGTATTCTGGTGGGCCCGGAGGGTGTGAGATCGTCAAAGAAGATCAATGGCTTACGGGATGGTTAGCCAACCCGTATCCTTCGTATGATCTCGTATGGTCTGGCGAACCTAAGGATTCCGAGAATCGATAGTTTTCAAGCAAGCCAGTATTCTATCTTACCTCACACGAAAGGTCGATGGATTCGCGTTCACCATAGGACATGAGGGCGACTGGTTTGGGGCCGAAACCGAAAACGGCTGCTTTTCGGGCGATCAGGCGCGGCGCCGAGCACCGGAGGAACACACAAGTACGGCGATCGATTGCGGCATCATCCCCTCACCTTCGGCGCGTGCGATCCGATGCTTCCGTATGGGTCCAACCATTCGGTCGTCTGATCGTCCGGCCTTCGCCCGCTGCGTACCATGCTGGCGCACAGTCCAATATGGAGAAGGATAATGAAGCTCATCACGCTCGCAGCCGCCTTTGTTCTTGTTTCCCTGGGAACCGCCCTCGCTGGCAGCGACCACTATGGGTCGGAGAACGCGACAGCCCCGGATAAATCGCAAACCTCCTCGACCGGCATGATCAACGTACGTGCCCGGCACGACGTCGGGCAAACGGTGCGAAAGCCCATGCCGCTGAACGAAAAGTACGGACAGGGCATCTGGGGGCGGTAGTCCGCAAGACAAACTGAATTGGGCCGCTCGATCTTTCCTCCGGATCGAACGGCCCAAAATTCTGCCCCATAGCGTGCTCGATAAACCGTCCCAGTCGTTCGTTGAGGAACCATAGACCAAGGTATGGAACGCACGCGCCCTCGGCACGATGGCTCGCACCCGGGAAAACTTGGCATCGTCCGGCCCTCTGAAGCCCGACAGAAGGAAAAGCCGAAATGACACTGCGTTTTGCTCTTTCGAAGGTGCTGCAAATCCTTCCGAGGCTCTGGGGTGCCGACGCAGCTGAGCCACCGGCGAGGCACGACAGCGGCGAGCAGCTCGCGCGCGCGAAAATCCAGCGAATTTACACACGCAATGGGGTCAGAGTTTCCATACCCCAAAAGAACTATCGAGATCGCGGGTGAAATTCGCTCCACCTGCAGCGGACGGCAGTAGGCCGAAGGGTCTTGGCCGACCTTGATACCAGCCAACGAACCAGAGGCGATGCGATGAGCGATGGACATTCGACCTATGTGCCCAAGACCAGGGTCGGACGCTGGTTCGATGCCCGCTTGCCGCTACCGCGGCTGGTGCACGATTCCTTCATCGTCTATCCCGTTCCGCGCAACCTGAACTACGCCTACACGTTTGGCGGCATCCTGACGATGATGCTGGTGTCGCAGATCGTGACCGGCGTTGTGCTGGCCATGCATTATGCGGCCGACACCACGCAGGCGTTCAATTCCGTCGAAAAAATCATGCGCGACGTGAATTCGGGCTGGCTGCTGCGCTATCTCCATTCAAACGGCGCATCGTTCTTCTTCATCGCGGTTTACACCCATATCTCGCGCGGCCTGTACTACGGATCGTACAAGGCGCCGCGCGAGCTGCTATGGGTTCTAGGTTGCACCAACTTGCTGCTGATGATGGCGACGGCCTTCATGGGCTACGTGCTGCCTTGGGGGCAGATGTCGTTCTGGGGGGCCACGGTCATCATCAATTTCTTTACAGCTATCCCGCTGGTCGGGGACTGGATCCATCAGCTGCTGCTCGGCGGTTTCGCAGTCGACAATCCCACCCTAAATCGCTTCTTCGCGTTGCATTACCTTATGCCGTTCATGCTTGTCGGCGTGGTGGCGCTGCATATCTGGGCTCTTCATGTTGTCGGCCAGAACAATCCGACCGGTATTGACGTAAAGTCGGAAACCGATGTCGTGGACTTCACCCCCCACGCCACCGTCAAGGATGCGTTCGGAGCCGTGATTTTCCTGATCGTCTTCACCTATTTCGTCTTCTACATGCCGAATTATCTCGGACACCCGGATAACTACGCCCCCGCCGACCCGCTGAAGACACCGGCCCATATCGTGCCGGAATGGTATTTCCTGCCGTTCTACGCGATCTTGCGCGCCATCACCTTCAACGTCGGGCCTATCGACTCGAAGCTCGGCGGCGTGCTCGCCATGTTCGGCGCCATTGCCGTGCTGTTCTTCGTTCCTTGGCTCGATACATCGAAGGTGCGCTCGGCGGTCTACCGTCCCTGGTACAAGCGGCTTTTTTGGTTGTTCGTAGCCAATGCGATCTTCCTCGGCTGGCTCGGGTCCAAGCCAGCCGAGGGCTGGTTCGTCCCGGCAATGCAGATATCGACCCTCTACTATTTCGCGTTCTTCCTGGTCGTCATGCCGCTCTTGGGCTTGATCGAGAAGCCCCGGCGCTTGCCGGGCTCGATTACCGAAGCGGTGCTCGAGAAGAACAAGCTGGACAGCGATCACGATAGAGAAACCTGGGACAGCCCGAGGCCCTAGGCGGCGCTGTGCCTTCGCAATCATGTTCAGGCTGACGGGACGGCCTCTGCCAGCTTTCGTTCACTTGGGCTTAGGAGCACCGAGGCTTTGGCCGAATGGGATTTGTCATGAACTGGTCGAGCGCTCCCCCTCTGTACATGGTTCTGGTGGGTGCCACCGGAATTGTCGTCTGGTACCTCATTCCACAGACCCTCACCAATACGAGGCTGATCGTTCAGATCGCCTTCTTTCTTACGATGTCGGTTCTCCTTCTGGACGGAGCCGTCGTCCCCTACGAGCTGACCCAGGGCAGTGAGACAACTGCGGAGGCGATACTCTTCGGAGCGGCGAAAGTTCTGTGGTGGGTTCACCTCGCATGGGCGCTGATCGGCTTCGTCCGTATCTTTCTCGTCGTCGAGGGGAAGCCACGCGAGGCGCGCCTGCTGCAGGATCTCGTCGTCGGCGTCGTCTATGTTGGGATGCTGCTGTCGGTTCTCGCCTTCGTCTTTGGCGTGCCGGTCGGAACGCTCATCGCCACGTCCGGCGTCTTCGCCGTCATCCTGGGACTGGCTCTGCAGAATACGCTGAGCGATGTATTTTCAGGCATCGCACTGAACCTCGGCCGCCCCTATGCGCTTGGGGACTGGATCGTTCTGAGCGACGGCACGGAAGGCCGAGTGGTGGAAACCAGTTGGCGATCGACCCAAGTGCTCACCTGGGCCCACAATGTCGTGGCGCTTCCCAACAGCTTTCTCGCCAAGCTTGGCGTGACCAATGTCAGCAGACCGGACGAGAGCCATGGATTTTCTCTGGCCATAAGACTGGCGCCTACGAAGATGCCGGCTGTCGTGGTGGACGCGATGAGCACAGCCTTGTTGAGCTGTAATTCCATCCTGAAGGAGCCGCCCCCGCTTGTTATCATTCGGGATTTGAATGCCGTGGCGATCGAGGTCGACCTGCTCGTTCGCGTCGCGAATGTCGGCCAGCGGATCGCAGCGCGCAATGAAGTCTTCGATCGCGTCTATCGCCACGCCAAGTCCGCCGGCTTGCTGCTGGCGGCGCCTCCCTCTTCCATTGCCATGAGCAACCTGCAGACCGAAGAGACGGCGATGCCGCCGCGCGTTGCCCCAATCGACCTCATAAGAGCGATTCCGATATTCTCGACGCTGACAAACGACGAGCAGGAGGCCCTCGCCGCAACGAGTTCGGTTCGCAGCTATCGAAAGGGCGACATCATAGCGCGACAGGGCGAGATGCTGCCGTCGCTCATGATCGTTCGATCAGGCGTTATCGGTCGGCAACTTGGCAAAGACGATGCCCGCATACAGGATACAGGCCGTCTCGCGCCCGGCGACTTCTTCGGCGAGACAGGTCTGCTGGCCGGCATGGCCGAGACGTCGACATTGCAGGCACTGACCCACGTGGTGGTCTACGAAATAGACCAGCAAAGCTTCGCTCCCTTGCTGCTCACCCGGCCCGAGATGGCCGAAGATCTCGCGGCAATGCTGGCGATCGGGACCTCCTTGGGTGAAAGCGGCACTCCCGGGCCGCGGCACGCCAGCTCGAAGTCAGCTCTACTCAAGACTATTCGGACAGTCTTTCGCAACATGCCGCTCAGGCGCACTCAGAACACCGACACGCAGCCTTCACAAGATGGGAAGATGCCGTGACCATTCACAAAGTCACGTCGAAGGCATCGATACCTTTCGGGGTGACTCGTCCGCTATTGCGGGTATAGATCGACTGCATGTCATCGACTCCCGCTAGGGACTCCCGATAGGGCCGCTGGGAGCCGCAAGATGACGGTCGTTCCTGATCCCAGGGTGCTCTCGATTTCGACACTTCCGTGGTGTGCTTCGGCGAAATGCTTCACCATCGGCAGGCCGACACCGCCCAGGCCCTTGCCCTTCGTCGTGAAAAATGGCTCGAAGGCGCGGTTCACCGTCTCCTGCGTCATTCCGATACCGCCATCTCCAACGCGGAGCTCGATAAGGGTAGCACCGCTTTGAACTGCGGTTGCGGCCTCAATCGTGATCAACCCTCCGTCCGGCATTGCGTCACGCGCGTTGAACACGAGATTCAAGACTGCATTCTGCAGGCCCAGATGATCGCATTTTGCGGGAGGCAGGCCGGGTTCGAGGCGGACCTCAAGCCGGATGTGCGGCTCGCATGCGCATCGAACAAGTGTCTCGATTTCAGCCAGGCAACCGCCGACGTCGGCAGGCCCAATTTCACGACGGAGTTCGTGAGCTCTGCCGATTGTCTCTCGCACGAGAGCGCCGGCCTGCTGCAGGGCCGTCTTGGCGCTGGCGATCACCGGCTCGAGTTCCTGAGCCAACTTGACGTCAGGGTCTCGAGCGATGCGATTCAAGGCCGAAGACGCGATCTGAATGAGATTGCCCAGGTCGTGAACCGTCCCAACGGTCGATTGCCGCGAGTGGCGGTCGACCCGGTTCCCTCCGGTATGGGAGCCACGGATGTGGTCGTCCATAGTGTCGGCTTTTGGTCCTGCGCCTAGCATCTCAGCCCCATCTGTTGTTTCCACGAACGGTATGCAGCCAGGCATTTGCGATCGATTGGATCGAGAGACAGGGCCGATCATACGGCGGTATATGTATTGCTGCAGGTTTTGAGAAACTGGCTGCTTCGACCGGTGATCAGGACCCTGCCGAGTTGGCTATCTGCCTGGCTGGCAACGGCCGCAGGATTGGTCTTGGTCATCGGCCCGGTATCTGGGTCTTCAAAGGCGTTCCCAGTCTCCGGATGCATCCGACCTAGACCTTCGCATCGGATGACCGATGCCCCCGTAGAATAGTTCGACACGCCGACCCGAGGCATCCTCTGCAGCAACTGTTCACGTCCCATCGCAGAGGAGAAGACAAGTGCAAAGGATTACGAGAATTCTCATGCTCTCTGCGGCGATTGCCGTATCGGGCACCGCCATGGCGCAGCCCGCGAGACAGCAGGTCAAACCGACGATCGTGCTGGTCCACGGCGCCTTCGCGGAGTCGTCGAGCTGGAACGCGGTCATCGCCGACCTCAACAAGGACGGCTATGCTGCCATCGCCGCCGCCAACCCGCTGCGCAGCGTCTCCGGCGATGCCGCGGCGGTTTCGGCCGTCATCCGGTCGATCTCGGGGCCGGTCGTGCTGGTCGGCCATTCCTATGGCGGGCCGGTCATCACCGAGGCTGCCAACGGTAATCCCAATGTGAAGGCGCTGGTCTATGTGGCCGGGTTCGCGCCGGATACCGGCGAATCCAGCCTCTCGCTCTCAGGAAAGTTTCCAGGCAGCACGCTGGGCGACGCGCTTCTGCCTGTGGTTCAGCCTGATGGACGACAGGACCTCTACATCCGGTCGGAAAAGTTCCACGAGCAGTTCGCAGCCGACGTGCCCGCGGCAGAGGCCAGCCTGATGGCCGCGACCCAGCGCCCTGTGGCGAGAGCCGCTCTGGCTGAGCCGTCCCGCACCGCCACCTGGAAGACAATTCCGTCCTACGCGATCTACGGCTCCGCCGATCGAAACATACCGCCGGCGGTCATGAAATTCATGGCTGAACGCGCGCACGCGGTGAAAACCGTGGTCGTTGAGGGTGCGTCCCACGCCCTGATGGTTTCGCATCCGCGCGAGGTGACCGCGCTCATCGAAGACGCCGCCTCGGTCAAAGAATAGCCGGCTACACGCAACAGCCCGCGTTCCATCCAGCAAAGCAATTTTCAAACCGCAACAGGAGATTGGACATGAAAATCGTCGTCATAGGCGGCACCGGCCTTATCGGCTCGAAGACAGTGGAGCGACTGCGCAACAAGGGTCACGAAGTGCTCCCGGCTTCACCGAACAGCGGTGTCAACACCATTACGGGCGAAGGACTGACCGACGCTCTGGCCGGAGCTCAGGTTGTCATCGACCTGGCAAATTCGCCATCGTTTGAAGACAAGGCCGTTCTGGAGTTCTTCGAAACCTCAGGTCGAAACCTCCTCGCCGCCGCAAAGGCGGCCGGTGTGAAACACCATATTGCCCTCTCGATCGTAGGCGCCGAGCGCCTGCCCAATAGCGGCTACCTGCGCGCCAAGATGGCGCAGGAGAGGCTGATCCGAGAGTCCGGAATCCCCTACACGATCGTCCACTCCACGCAATTTTTCGAATTCCTGGGCGGCATCGCACAGTCGGCGACGGTCGGGGATACCGTGACCTTGCCGTCCGCCTATTTTCAGCCGATCGCATCGGACGACGTCGCCGACATCATGACCGATGTGGCGCTCTCCGCCCCGATCAACGGCGTCATCGAGATCGCCGGGCCGGAGCCGGTCCGCATGAGTGATCTTGTCGCTCGGTTCCTGAAGGCGACGAACGATCCCCGCAAGGTGATCGGCGACCCTCACGCTCGCTACTTCGGTACGGAACTGGACGACCGGTCGCTCGTCCCTGGCGACCATCCGCGCATCGGCGCCATCCGCTTCGAGGACTGGTTCAGCCACGCCTCGCTCCCGCAACACTGATCCGCCGCGGCCGTGCATCGTCCGATGATGCGCGGCCACCTGAAGCGCGAAAGAGCGAACCGATGAAAGGCAACTTACCCTACGCCGCAGAGGCATCGCGCCGAGACGTCTTGCTCGGCGCACTGGCCGCCACCGTTGCGACCGGCCTCTCCATAGCCGCGCCTGCGCAAGCGGAGCGATCGAAAAACCTTCCCCCTACCGGACCAGGCAAAGGACCAAAGACCATGAGCACGATCACAACCAAGGACGGCGTGGAAATCTACTACAAGGACTGGGGTCCTAAGGATGCTCAACCGATAGTCTTCCATCATGGATGGCCGCTGAGCGCCGACGATTGGGACGCCCAGATGCTCTTCTTCGTCAACAAGGGTTACCGCACCGTAGCTCATGACCGGCGTGGCCACGGCCGATCCGCGCAAGTGAGCGATGGTCACGACATGGATCACTACGCCGCCGACGCGGCCGCGGTGGTCGAACATCTCGGACTCAGGAACAGCATTCATGTCGGACACTCGACGGGAGGCGGAGAAGCTGCTCGCTACGTCGCTCGCCATGGCAAGGGACGCGCCGCGAAGCTGGTTCTTATCGGTGCGGTGCCGCCGATCATGGTGAAGACGCCTGGCAATCCCGGCGGACTTCCGATCGAGGTCTTCGACGGATTGCGTATGTCCCTCGCCGGCAACCGTGCGCAGTTCTACGTCGATTTCCCTTCGGGTCCTTTCTACGGCTTCAACCGGCCGGGCGCAAAACCCATACCGGGCGTTATCCAGAATTGGTGGAGGCAGGGAATGATGGGCAGCGCCAAGGCGCATTACGAGGGCATCAAGGCATTCTCGGAAACCGATTTTACCGACGACCTCAAGACGATCGACGTGCCGACTCTCGTCATGCACGGCACCGATGACCAGATCGTGCCGTTCGCGGACTCCGCGCCACTGTCGGCAAAGCTGCTGAAGAACGGCCTGCTCAAGGTCTATGAGAACCTGCCGCACGGCATGTGCACTACGCATGCGGAATTGGTCAACGCCGACCTGCTCGCATTCATCAGGTCATAGGCTCGAGCTCCATCCCCCAGCAAGAGCCTGATCGCCGGCCGCTCCGCCCGGCCGGCGATCACCTATCCATCCTCAACCGCAAAACTGGAGCCAAGATAATGATCAGGTCCATCCTCTGCACTGCAGCGCTCGCAGCTGTCTTCACGACCGGGGCGCTGGCCCAAGATTCGCATGGCGACAAGGTCACGCTGGTCTATGACCACCCGCTGCCCAACGTGCCAGGCAAGAGCATGCGCGCCGTGCTGGTCGAATATCAGCCCGGCGGTACGTCCTCCGCACATACGCATCCGAAATCGGCCTTCATCTACGCGACAGTCCTCGAGGGCGCGATCCGCAGCAAGGTCAATGATGGGCCGGTCACGACCTTTTTCGCCGGTCAGGGCTTCTCCGAATTTCCGGGCGACCGTCATGGCGTCAGCGAAAATGCGAGTGCAACCGAGCCCGCCAAACTGCTCGCCGTGTTCGTCGTCGACACCGAGGAGACGGAACTGACGACGCCCTACAACGAGTGAAGTCGAGGACTTCTGAATCGGGTTTGAACAGGGAGAGGGCCGTGCCGCCGGAGCATTCGAAATGCTCGGCGGCATGATCGATTAGACAAGGGGCGCCGCAATGCTGATCGACAGCCTGCATCCTTTGACGTCGTCACGTCTTGCCGTGATCGACTTCAATGCCACCGTGCGAGCCGCCGCCCTTTCGCTTTCTAGGCCAGGCATCGGCCCTCGTCGTAGTGTGGAAGGTGTCCTCAGCAAATCCGATCTCGTGCGCCACCTCACCAGTCCGACGTCGTCAGCGCCACCGGTGTCCGCCCCTGATGAGCAGGTCCATCTTCCGCTACTCGGCCGCACCGACGAGGTGATCGAGTAGGCCTTTGCAATCTGCGCAGAGGGCGATCGCCCCCAGAGCGGCGAGTGGACGGGGATCAAACCCAACGGTAGCGCAGCTCTTAGGCGAACCGCCGCGCATGGCAGCCTCGCCGTTAAAGCAACTGGAAGAACCAAGAAGCTTTTAGTCTCTCGTAAATGCAGTTTGGCGTCGCGTTCTCGACATCGCCCATTTTTGACGACGTTGGATTGAACAAACGGATCGCGCGATGGTGCAGGCAGCAACAAAGCCGGCACCATCGGCGCTTACCAGCCACGAGCTGGGTCATGACGAGTTCGTCGGCTATTCGACTTCCCGCAAACCTGAATGACAGAACCTATACCGTGGTATGGCTCGCCCTCTCCCTCGACCCAATCGACCGCAAGCACGCCTCAAAGTAGCGTCGTCGATGCCGTGTGTAAGGCGGCGGATCAGCAGTAGGAGACAAACATGAGCCTAGATAACGCCTCACGCCCCGGTAGGCCGGGACCCGAAGAGTTGGTTCCGTCGCGCTACGCGGTGCGGGTCGGCGAGATTGACGTGCTGGTGGTCAGCGACGGAGTGCTGCCACTTCCAACCGAAATGCTGGGATACAACGCCGACCCAGCCACCCGGGCCGCCTGGCTGGGCGACATGTTCTTGCCAGCGGATGCTTTCGACTGGTCGCTGAACGTGGCCTTGGCGCGTAGCGGTGATCGAACCATACTGATCGACGCCGGGCTGGGACTGGACCCAAATTTGAACTTGCCGCGGGCCGGGCAGCTGGTCAAGCGACTGGACTCAGCCGGCATCGATCTTGCGTCTGTGACCGACGTGGTGCTTACCCACCTGCACATGGACCACATCGGCGGTCTCCTCGTCGACGGCGTGAAAGACCGGCTGCGGCCGGACCTGCGGATCCACGTGGCGGCCGCCGAGGTCAAATTTTGGGAGTCGCCCGACTTCACGCACGTCCACATGCCGCAGGGATTTCCGGACGCGCTTAAGGCAACCGCCAAGCGGTTCATGGAAGAGTACCGGGCCCATCTGCGGCAGTTCGATGAGCAACACGAGGTGGCACCAGGAGTGGTCGTCCATCGCACCGGCGGCCACACTCCCGGGCACAGCGTCGTCCGTCTGGCATCTGGCGGCGATCGCCTGACATTCGCTGGCGATGCCGTTTTCGCGGTCGGGTTCGATCACCCCGACTGGTACAACGGCTTCGAGCACGACCCCGAAGAGGCGGCTCGCGTTCGTGTCCGCCTTCTGACGGAGCTGGCGGCGACCGGCGAACAGCTGGTGGCCACTCACCTGCCGTTCCCGTCCGTCGGCCGGGTGGCGGTCGACGGCGACACCTTTCGTTGGGTGCCGGCCTTCTGGGATTACTGACCGCTTTGTTGGGGCGCGGACTCATTGTGTTAATGAGTCCGCATGTCCCAGTTGCCGCAACTGGACCTTCCCGGCGAGCGATCCGGTCGCCGTGTTTGTTCCTGAACGTTCGCCGGAAGCCCAACCAGAAAATCTATCCGGCGAAGAAGCTGACCAGGAGCAAGATCATGTTCGCATTAGATAACAAAGTCGTCATGGTCACCGGCGGAAGCTCCGGTATCGGCCGCGCAGCCGCGCTCGGCCTTGCCAGGCAAGGCGCGAAAGTCATCATAACAGGACGCCGCTCGGCACCGCTGGAGCAAACAACCGCTGCGCACCCAAACATCGTCAGCCTCGTCGCCGACGCTGCGATGCCCGAAGATGCCGCGCGCACTGTTGCGCAGGCAATCGACACATGGGGTCGCCTCGACATTCTCGTCAACAATGCCGGCGCTGGCGCTCTCATGCCTGTAGGCGATGTTACCGCTGAGAAGATAACGAACATCTTTGCCGTGAATGTCTTCGGCCCAAGCCTGCTGGCAGCGGCGGCGCTTCCGCATCTGACAGCGGCGAAGGGAGCGATCATCAACGTGTCGAGCACGTTCGGTCACAAGCCTGGGGCTGGTCTCTCGCACTACGCCGCCAGCAAGGCTGCGCTGGAGCATCTGACCCGCTGCTGGGCGCTCGAGCTGGCGCCTCTGGGCGTGCGCGTCAACGCCGTCGCTGCCGGCCCGACCGAATCGGGTGCGCTGACGGGCATGATGGGGCTCTCGCACGAGCATGCTGCGGTCATCGAGGAAGCCGAGCGCGAGCAGATACCGCTCAAACGACGCGGCACACCGGACGATGTCGCCAGATGGATCGTCCAACTGGCCGATCCGGCGTCCGGGTGGGTGACCGGGCAGGTGATCGCCGTCGACGGAGGCCTGGGCCTCACATGACCGCTTGTTTCACATTCTTCAACGATTGTTGGGGGGTCGCGGGGACGGATAATGAGCCCCGCACTCCTGAAACAACTACTCGAAACTCACCGAGGAGACCAGGGCGATGAACGGCACGACCAGTCGGATACTTGGAGGAGTTTTGGTTCCCGATACGCCGCTCGTGCAGCAGGCTCTCGATCATGCCCGCCGGGAAAGCGAGCCGTATCTGTTCAATCACGTCGTCCGTTCCTGGTTGTTTGCGGAGCGGATCGGGCAGCTTCGCAACATCGATCACGACGCGGAAGTCGTCGCCGTCGGCGCGCTGTTGCACGACCTTACGCTCAACCAGCGCTTCAGCGGTCCGCGCCGGTTCGAAGTTGAAGGCGCCGATCTGGCCCGGGTCTTCGCCAAGCAAGCCGGCGTCGACGAGCGTCGCGCCCAGTTGATCTGGGACAGCGTCGCTCTCAACTCGACGCCATCGATCGGTCTCTACAAGGAAGCGGAGGTGGCGCTCTGCACTGCCGGGATCTGCCTGGATGTCGTGGGCCTGCAATATGAAATCATTCCAGCTGCGGAGATCGCAAGTATCGTCAGTGAGTTTCCGCGGCTCGACATGAAGCGGCGCATGACACGGTGCTTCTGCCACATCGCCGAGACAAGACCCGAAACGACTTATGACAATTTCGTCCGCGATTTCGGTGAACGCTATGTCCCCGGATACCGAGCTTCCTCTTCCGTCGATTTCGTAGCGCGTGCGCCCTTCGACGAATAGGCAGCGGCACGCGAAACACGTCGCTTGAATTTACCGCCTGACGTCGCAATTCTGGCGCCTGAATCCTGTTGACGGCTGCTACCCCATCAGGCCGACGTCTCACGCAGCGGCATGGGCAGTGTCTCCCAGGCCCGGATCAGTTCGCCGATGGAGGCAACCTCCATCTTGCGCATGACGTTGCCGCGATGCAGCTTCACCGTCACTTCGCTGATGCCGAAGTCGAAGGCAATCTGCTTGTTGAGGCGGCCCCGCGCCACGTGATGCAGGACCTCACGCTCACGTGGCGTCAATGTCCGAAGTCGTTCGACATTTCGCTTGACCACCTCTGCTTTCGCCCGTCGCGAGGCGTCCATCGCTATGGCCGCGATCACGGCATCAAGCAATGTTTGGTCTCGTACCGGTTTGGTAAGAAAATCCACTGCACCAGCCTTCATCGCTTGAACCGTCATCGGTATATCGCCATGACCGGTGAGAAAGATGATCGGCTTCGGGTTGCCATTCTGGGCCAGATGATACTGCAGATCGAGACCGCTCGCCCCCGGCATGCGCACGTCGAGGATCAGGCAGCCGGGTTTGTGCAATATGTCGGCGTGGAGCAATTCGCGCGTCGAGGCAAAGCTGACCGGCTGGAAACCCGCCGACAGGATCAATTCCGACAGTGCCTCCCGAACCGCTGCATCGTCATCGACAATGATCACGAGCGGCTGTTCCGATTCGCCTCTGTGCGGTGACGGTGCCGATCTCTGTTGGAACGGCTGGTCAACTCTCATCCTTACCCTCCTTTTCTCGATCGTTTAAGGCGTTGGCGACGGCAGCCAGCAGGGCTTGACCGTCGAAAGGCTTGCGGAAAAAACCGCTGATGCCCTGGGCGCGAAACTGATCCGCTATCTCGTGGCGGCCGGTGATAAGGAACACCGGCAATTCCGGACGAGCCTTCTTCACCAGGTCGCGAAGTTCGAAGCCGTCCGTGCCGGGCATTCCGATGTCGGTGATGAGCACGTCCACGCCCAACAGCCCGCGTGCGAGCAGCGGTCCCGCCGACGAAAAGCTGCAGGCGACATAGCCCGCAGACTCCAGCAGGTCCTCCAGCGACTCGAGGACTCTTGGATCGTCGTCGACTACTGCTACGACGGATCTTGCCTTGCTCACACTCAGTTCCCTCCCGCTCGTCGAGAGTGGGTAATCGGTATCTCCAACCGTTGCGCCATGCGCACGAGATCGGCGAGCGACGCCGCCGTCATTTTCTGCATAACGTTCCTTCTATGGATCTGCAGCGTGACCTCGCTGATCCCCAACTGAGCCGCGGCCTGTTTGTTGAGGAGGCCACTCACAACGAGCGGCAGCACGTCACGTTCGCGCGGCGTGAGCTCGAGATAACGTTGCCTCAACATGGTGAGTTCGGCGCGCTCCGATCGCCTTTCACGATCCTGGGCGATCGCCGTCTGGATTGCGGCCATGAGGTCCGCGTCACTGAACGGCTTTGTCAGGAAGTCCACGGCGCCGTGCTTGATCGCACGCACCGAGGACGGGATGTCGCCATGCCCTGTTATGAAGACGATCGGCGGATGATCGCCCTCGGCGATCTGCTTCTGCAGATCGAGGCCGTTGATATCCGGCAATTCCACATCGAGGATGAGGCAGGCGGGCATGTCCGGCTTGTCCGCCAGGACATAGTCGCCGGCCGATCCAAACGCGACGGCGCACATGCCATGCGACTCCAGAAGCTCACCAAGCGCTTCCCGGATACGCACGTCGTCATCGACGATGAAGACCATGTGATTGTAGGTCGTCATGCTGCCGCTTTCATTTCAACCGGCAGCGTGAAGACGAACGTTGCTCCACGCGGCTCGTTCTTCTCCGCCCATAACCGCCCGCCGTGCGACTCGACGATCGAGCGACAGATCGCCAGCCCCATGCCCATCCCATGCTCTTTGGTGGTGAAAAACGGCTCGAATATCCGGTCGGGAAACTCGATGCCCGGGCCACGATCGCTGATTTCGATCTGGACCGCATCTCCTGTCCGGCGCACGCGAAGTCCGAGAACCCTGTCGCCCGTAGCAGAGTCCATCGCATCCATCCCATTGCGGATGAGGTTCACCAGAACCTGCTGGATCTGCACCCGATCGAGAGCCACAGTAGGAAGGTCGCGTTCGACATCGATATCCATGCGAACACGACGCCGCACCGCCTCTTCAGCGATGAGGTCGCGCGCCTCCGCGATGACGCTGCCGAGTGTTGTGTAGGCCACCGCGTCTGCAGATTGCCTGAACAAGGCGCGGATGCGGCTGACGACATCCGCTGCCGAATTGGCATCCCGGATAATGCGCTCCACAGTCTTCTGCGCCCGCTCGATATTGGGCGGTTCGGCCGTGAGCCAGCGCTGGCAGGCATACGAGTTGGCGACAACAGCCGCCAGAGGCTGGTTCACCTCATGTGCGATAGAGGCCGAAAGCTCGGCAAGGCTGGCCGCCTGGCTCGCCCGTGCAAGTCTCTCTTGCGCCAGACGCAGCTCTTCTTGCGCTCGAACTTCACCATCGATGTCCAGACAGACGACGTTCCACTGAACAATCGCCCCTTCGGCATTACGCATCGGCGCGGCGCGCGTATCGACCCAGCAATATTCGCCATCGAAGCGCCGCAGACGGTGCCTCCGCGCATACGGTTCGCCAGTGGCTAACGAATGGGCATAGTTCGCTTTGACGCCCGCCAGGTCGTCAGGATGAACACCTTGGTCGAGTGTCCGAGCCAGGCGGGATTTTCCCTTGCCGTCCAATGACTCCAACTCATATCCGAGGAATTCGCGGAGCTGGCGGCTGCGATATATCGGCTCACCATTCGGCGCGGCGCAATCGATCATCACCGGCAAAGTTTCAACCAACTGCCACAGCGCACGTTCTCTCTCGCGCAATGCCTCCTGCGCTCGCATCTCGTCTTCGATGTCGATTGAAGCCATATACCATTGCATGATGGCGCCATCGGCATCCCGCAACGGTTGCGCTCGCGCTTCTATCCAGCGGTAGACGCCATCCTTCTCGCGCCGACGAAACCGGTTCACAAAAGGCTGGCCGGTCGCGAAGCCATTCGATGCCCTGCTAAACATTGTCGGAAAGTCTTCAGGGTGGGCCAGGTCCCTGGCCAAGGCATCGAAGTGCTCGATGTGCGTCGGTGGCGAACCGACCTTGTCCAGGTATCGCTTGCTGGTGTAGGTGATCCTGCCCGAAGGGGCGAAGCTCAGGATATTCACGGGCAGGGCGTCAATCATCTGCTCGAGCTGCCGCTTGCTCTTCCGCAGTGCTTCCTCGGCCCTCACCTGGTCGTCGATGTCGTGCGAAAGACCGTACCATTGGAGGACGGCTCCATCCGCGCTTCGCATCGGCTCCGCACGTCCCGACATCCAGCGAAAGACACCGTCAGCGCGACGAAGGCGATAGTTCAGGGAGAAACTCTCGCCGGTGGCGATGGAGTGATTGAGCGCAGCCTCCAGCTTGGCCGCGTCGTCGGGATGGACGACAGCCGCTATGGCTGCTGCCAACCCGCTCGCTCCGAGGCTCTCGTATTCGCCTACGTCCAGACCCAGAAACTCGACCATGCGCTTACTGAAGAAGACCGGCTGGCCCTCACGCGATAGGCGCCAGAGGAAGCTCGGTACCATATCCACAAGTTGGGAGAGCTCCCGCTCCCGGTCGCGCAACGCTTCCTGCGCGCGCATCTCGTCGTCAATATCGATGGAGATTACATACCACTGCACGATCGCGCCGCCAGGATCACGCAACGCCTCGGCCCGCCCGTCCACCCAGCGGTACGCGCCATCAGCACGGCGCATACGATACTTCATGGAGTACGGTTCGCCGGTGGCCATGGAGTGCCGAACCGTGTCCAGAACCCTTGCCACATCTTCGGGATGGATGAGAGATCGTATGATTGCTTCCTGCCGGCTCATTCCCGGCTTGTCCAATTCCTCCAGGCCGTCCAGACCGAAGAAGTCAAGCAAGCGTTTGTTGAAGAAGATCGGCTTGCCTTCAGGCGTGAGACGCCTGATCTGGACAGGGACCAAGTCGACGAGTTGAGAAAGCTCCCGCTCCCGACCGCGCAGCGCCGCCACGGTTTTCTTATAGACATCGTTATCGAGTGCGATGCCGTACCATCCTGTGATACGACCCTGGCTGTCGCGCGCCGGCCGCGCGGCGGTTCGAGCCCATACATAGACGCCGTTCGCGCGCCGAAAGCGAAACTCGACATTGAAGTGATCGCCGGTCCTCAGGCAGTGGCGCCAACTAGCTGCGATCTGCTCGTAATCGTCCGGATGAAGCAAACGCTTCCAAGCGGTGTACCCCTCGTCCAAGGGAGCGTTCAGATCCTCCAGCGTCACCCCGAGGGAGTTCAGTGCAAACGGATGCAGGTAAATCCATTTACCGGCCGCGTCGAATGCCCACCCGTTGCCGAATATGCTTTCAACGATCTTCGCCGATCGAATTGGCTCGGCATCGTTTTCGACCAAGGGACCCAGGTCCGCCGCGGAAAGCGGCTCTCTGTCTGTCACCAGATCATCGATGTCCACACTGACGCTGTAGCCGGGCTCCGACCGGGTCTCGTTCCAGCGATAACTTCCGTCGGCCTGGAGTTGCCTGTGTCTCGTGACCTGGGGGACACCCGTCCAGAAGGCGCGGGCGGCTGCGTGGGCCGCCGCGGACCGGTCGTCCGGATGGACCAGGCTCAGTGATTGCGAAGCGTCGGAAGCGGCTTTCTTATCGAGCGCCGCACTGACTACGTCAGCGTACCGCTCTCTGGCTGCGGACGGCGCGTCGCCCTCGATCACCGTGCCATACCACGCAACGATACGACCTGCGCTATCGCGCAGCGGCTGTCCGGAGCTTCGACACCAGCCGTAAGCACCGCTCGCGCGCAACATGCGGTGCTCCACATTGTAGTGCTCACCTGTCTCAAGGCAGCGACGCCAGACGGCGACGGCTCGGTCATAGTCGTCTGGATGGATCAGCCGCTTCCAACCCGTGGAACCATCTTCCGACGAAGTGTTGAGCTCCTCCAGTGTCGTGCCGAGATCCGACAACGTGGTGGGAGTAACATAGCTGAACCTGCCGGCAGCGTCTGTGGCCCACGCGTTGCCGACCACGCTCTCGATGATCCGAGCCGCTCGCAATGGTTCTGCATCGGGTTCGTCAAGTAAGTTGAACGCTGTCGTCATTGCCTTCTCCTACCGGACAATGAAAGCCGGAGACTGTCAGCGCCTTGTTTAGCACTCATCCTTGAACATCTGGGCTGGCAAATTGGTCTTCCATTCTAACCACGCCGTGCGGCAGCCGCACCTCATGGAAATCCATGAGACGCGGCTCACCTAGCCTTGTGGATGATGCCACCTAGACATCCCGAGTGGGGCTACAGCCCCCTCGCACGATGGCACGGTTCGGCGCATCCCGGCATGGTTTCCAGGCGATCCATCGCCAAAGGAGAAATCGATGAACATGGCCACCAAAACGCACACCCCCTCCGGAGCACAGAAGGCCCCGGGACCTCGCATCAACTATGCCGAACAGTCTCCGGAACTTCTCAAGAAATTCACCGAGTTCCTCGCCGCCACCCGGGAGAGCTCGATCGAGGAGCCCATCCGCGATCTCGTCGCCATCCGGGCGGCGCAGATGAACGGCTGCACCTTCTGCCTCGACATGCACGTTAAGCAGGCCAAGATCCACGGTGAGCGCGAGTTGCGCCTCTACCATCTGGCGGCGTGGCGAGATTCCACCTTGTTTGCTCCGCGCGAGCGCGCTGCTTTGGCCTGGACGGAGGTTCTGACCAAGCTACCCGAGCAGGGCGTGCCGGACGACATCTATGAGCGCGTCCGCACACAGCTCTCGGAGAAGGAGATCTCCGATCTGTCGTTCGTCGTGATGGTGGTCAATTCCTGGAACCGTCTCAATGTCGGCTTCAAGACGGTGCCGGGTTCGGCGGACGCCAAATTCGGCCTGGAGAAGGCCGCGCTGAAGTAAACGGCCTCTATCCGGCGACGCAGGTCGCTGCGCCGCTCTCTGCTCTCTGGCGTCGGGTGACAACTCGCCAGGGAGCAGTCACGGAGGCACATGTCGCAATGGAGGCCGCCCGTTCGCGGCACACACCCTGCCCCCTTCGATGGTCCGGCCCACCTTCCAATGAGCATCAACGGCGCGGCGCAGGCGATGGCGAATTGAGTGCGGCCGCGGTGCGCCACCTGTCACAAAACGTCGGTCCGAACCGTCATGTCCATGTCAGTGGTCTCTCTCTCCAGAGGAATGTTATGAAACACCCGACTCGATCCATCTTGAGTGTCGCCGTTGCGTGCGCACTCCTTGCAACATCCGCGCTTGCCGGCTCCGCCCCAGCTGAACCGAACGCATCTACATCCGCGCCAGCCGGTCGCGCGGGAGTTCCTTTTCCCGATGCTCCGGAGATTGCTCCGATCGGCGTGCGCCTCGACAAGTACCTCGACCTACCAGACTCCGCCAAAGGGCCTGCCATCGATCCGCACAAGGGTTACCGCCTGGAAAAACTTGGCAGGGGACTCTACATGGTCACCGACAACGCCTACCAATCAATGTTCATGGTCTACGAGGCCGGCGTCGTCGTTGTCGATGCGCCGCCCTCGTATGCGGCCAAGCTGAAGCAGGCGATCGCCGAGGTCACGAAGCTTCCTATCACCCACATTATCTACAGCCACTCGCACACCGACCACATCGGCGGCGCCGGTCTTCTGGGCGGTCATCCCATCATCGTGGCGCAGGAGGAGACGAGACGGCTGTTGCGCCGTGACGCCGATCCGGCACGGCCTCTCCCAACCGTGGTATTCAAAAACAGCTACCGGATGCATCTAGGCAGCCAGCACCTGGAACTCTCATATCACGGGGATGGTCACGAACCGGGCAACATCTTCATCTATGCGCCGGAACAGAAGACACTGATGGTGGTCGATCTCGTCTTCCCGGGATGGATGCCGTTCCGGCGCTTTGCCGTCGCGCATGACTTGCCGGCTTGGATGGCGCAGGTAGAGTTGATTGCAACGCTTCCCTTTGACAAGCTTGTAGCCGGTCACGTCGCCCGGTTGGGGACGCGTGCCGATGTGCTGACCCAGATCGAGTTCGACAACGACGTGAAGAGCGCGGCCGCAGCGGCGCTGAAGGCGGTTCCGTTCGTGGCAGGCATCAATCCCGCCGATGCAGGAAATCCGTGGGCTCTCACGGACGACTACACGGCGCGTGTCGCTGGACATTGCGTCAAGGAGTTGACGCCGAAATGGAGCAGCAGGCTAGGCGCCTTTGACACTTTCGTGTGGGATCAGTGCTACGCAATGGAGCAAAGCCTGCGCGTGGACTAAAGTGCGGCCTTGCTCGGGCCCGGCGGCGTCCAGCGGTTCCTCTCACCAGGAGGACTTCGAAACACCGCCGGCCACTTCGAGCGCAGCGCCGGTAATGAAACCAGCACGTGGCGACGAGAGAAAGAGGATTGCCGCTGCGGCTTCATCTGCCGTGCCAAGCCGGCCCAGCGGAATGCGCTTTTCCTTTGCCACTTCCAACAGATAGTCATCCAGCGTCTGTCCTGGCTTCGATGCAGTCGGATACCGTCGTTCCCACTGGCCGCTATCTACATTGCCGATCAAGGTCGCATTGACCCGTATCGCTGGCGCCAGTTCAGTGCTCAGCGACTTGACAAGGTTCTGCACGCCGGCGCGCGCGGCCGAAGTCGCCACCATGTCGGGATCCGGCTGGCGAGCCAGCAGCGCATTCACGACGACGATAGAGGCTGCATCACTTTTGCGCAAAGCGGGACGAAGGCACGGGTGGGGTAGATGACAGAAAAGAACTTGAACTGGAGTTCGGCCAGCCACGCTTCGTCCGATGTGGACGCAAACGTCCCGAATCGCCCCTGGCCGGCATTGTTGACGAGTATGTCGGCCCGTCCAAATCGCGTTTCAACCATCCGCGCCATCGCGGCCACCGAGGATGCATCCGTGACGTCGCAAACGCAGGTAGTCAGTCGTTCGGTACTTGATCCGTCGGCCGCCAGAAATGCTTCCGATTTGGCCAGGCGATCCGCATTTCGCCCGCAACTCACGACCTCCGCGCCTTCGTCGAGCAACGCTTTGACGGTCGCCAAGCCGATCCCGGATGAGCCACCGGTCACGACCGCGATTCGAGTGCCAAGGTTGAGATTCATCGCTTCAGTCTTTCCAGTTGTCACATGTTGGCCAGTCGTTCTCATTACCTATGACGAACCGCGCAGGGACAATGTGACCGATGAGCGAACAGGACTGGCTGGCTTCCCAATTCGAGGCTAACCGCGAGCGGTTGCATTCAGTCGCCTACCGCCTGCTGGGCTCGGCCAGCGAAGCCGAGGATGTGGTTCAGGAAGCCTGGCTGCGGCTCAGCCGTACCGATGGTGGCGGTCTTCACAATGTGGCCGGATGGCTCACCACGGTCGTTGCGCGGCTATCGCTCGACGCGCTGCGTTCCCGCGTCAGGCGACGCGAAGAGCAGCTCGACATAGAACTGCCCGAGCACGACATCCCTGATTCTAAGCAAGAAAGCCTGGAGCAGCAGGCCATGCTCGTAGACGCGATGGGACCGGCGTTGCTCGTCGTGCTCGAGTACCTGTCACCGACCGAGCGGCTCGCGTTTGTGCTGCACGATTTGTTTGGCGTCTCGTTTGAGGATATAGCGCCTATCGTTGGTCGCACGCCGGCTGCGGCGCGCCAGCTCGCCAGCCGCGGTCGCCGGCGCGTGCAGGGAGTGGGCCTGGCTTCGAAGCCGGACGCCGCGCGTCAGCGCGAGATCGTCCATGCATTCCTCTTAGCCTCGCGCAGCGGTGACTTCACCGCGTTGCTGGAATTGTTGGACCCCGATGTCGTATTGCGTGCCGACGCGGCCGCTGTGCTTAATAGTGCGAAGCAGGCTGTCGGGCCGAAGTTCGCGCCCGAGATTCGCGGCGCAAGAAGCGTCGCTGAAACCTTTGTCGGCCACGCGCGAGCTGCCCAGCCGGCGCTCGTCGATGGCATTGCCGGGGCAGCCTGGGCGCCGGAAGGCACGCCGCGCGTGGTGTTCTCGTTCACCATCGCCGGCGACCACATCGTCGGCATCGAAGTCGTCGCGGACGCCGCGCACATCGCCGCGAGCAATGTCGTCCTGGACCTGGGATAGCGCCAGAACATAGGTTTCCCGCAGCAGTTCGTCCGATCCTGATGATAGACCAGCTCCGAGCGGCACGACCTTGGCGCAGAGAGCTTGACCGGTCGAGCAAGGACGCATGGCGCCGAATGGTGTCACCGTGCCGATAAGCGACGTAAGTCCCGCGCTGCCGATCACGAAGCTCTCATCACCGGTCTGCCATGGAGTTTCCAAATCTGGAGGGGGTTCGGGTCCAAGTCGGAGTTCAAAAGAGCACAAAAAAGCTAACAAAATCAATGGCTTATATTTTTGGTGGGCCCGGAGGATGTATCGCACATATTGATTTTATTGGCTTTTTCCCGGGCAAAAATCGGAAGCTTTCCCGTATTCTTTCGTATGGTTCCGCCACTGACGATCGCCCGTTCAAAAAAGGCGGCGGGGGAACTGCTGCTTCGGGTCGAAGAACATCCGTTTTCGAGCCGAAATGCCTAAAGCGTGTCGCGCTGAAACGGGTGCAGGCGACGCGCTTTAAGTCTTTGTTTTTATGCATGTCGTCTTCGCAAAACCGCTGCACACTCTTGCGCGACATGCATTAGAAACCAGACTGATGCCTTTAGCGTGGTCTGACTAATTTCGGTAGATCAGCAGCACGATGCCGCCGTTTTCCGAAAAGGTCTCATGCTCCGCCCCAACGGCTCGGATGCAATATTGGGCCGCGATGTAGGTATCCCGCTCGAAGCATGATCGGCCGGCATCGAATGTGTTTTTGTCCGCCCGTCACGTCAATTCACGCTCCGAAATATGCAGGGCTGATCGTCCTTAATACAAGCCTCGATGGCTGGACGGTATGCAGAAACCTTGGTGTAGACGCCGACTCGCATTGGATTGTCCGTACGGTCGAATTTGCCGTCCGTTCTTGCGCCACGTGAGACGATACCAACGATTCGACGTAGGAGGCGAAGCCGAAACAGCCAAGCTCGGAGTATGGGTCAGAGCGTTCCAGGCGCGCCCTGGGAATGGACAGAGTCACCTCATTCAAAGGCGCACGGAATTATCAATCGCCGGCAGGTCGCTGCAAGCAGCTATTCGTGTGAACGACGGTACTGTTCTCCGATCAACTCTTGCGATGAGGCCCGCTGGTATCTCGAAAATTGCTCATAAGGCGGTAAACTCGACCGCGACAAGGATTCCGTGCGAGGAGCCTTGCTAGAGATGCCATCCCTCCACAGAGCGAGTCGGAGATCGCGAATGTTCCCAAATCTTCGGATTTTGCCGCTTCGCTAAGTTGATGACGACGCGATCGCGCCGTCAAGGTACTCCTTGGCCGTATTTCTCAAACGATCAGCATAGTCATAGATCTCGTCGAGCGTGTCGATTTTAGCTTTCTCTTCCTTCTCACCGTCGAATAGCCCAATGTATTTGACTGACCTGTTAAACCACAGCCTTGCGAGAGGCTTTCGGTTATTATTGTCGACCAAGATACCGCAATAGCTCTTTTGATCCCGCATGACGATCCTAGAAGGTTTCAAGATATCACGAACAATCGCACGTACGATCATAAAGCCTTCGCGTTCCTCTTCGGTCGTCACAACCTCGTCTTCATCGCTAGGTCCATCGCCGATCTCCGAATCGGCCGTCTCTGCTAAAGCTGTGGAGAGGCGAGACTGAACTGATTCACGCACAATTTCACGAAATGCAGCTTTGACCATCGGTGTAAACTGTTCTTTCACCTGGGCCGTAAACCGTCCCTGATAGAGCCCCCCGGTCACCATCCGAACAAAATCCTCAGGCGGGTTCTCCATCACACCTCCGATTTCCTTTTTGATCGCTGATGTGTACTTCAAGCGATGGGCCGATTGAAGGATCCCGTCAACGTTGAACTCCGTTTTGGCAAATTTTTTCAACTCGGACGTTAGTTGACCCTGGAGATCTGAAAGATCAAAGGTCAGGAAAGGTAGGTCATCAAGCTTGTTCGTCGCAACCAAATCGGTATGAAAATGAAAAGCTCGGCCATTTGTCAGGATGGCGAACTTTGCATTGGTGACTGAAAAATACCTATACAACTGGGCAAGATGCACTCGATCAAGCACCGTCGTTATAGGCTTGCATTCAACAAGTATACGGATTTCACCGTCGATCTTTATCGCGTAGTCAACCTTCTCGCCCTTTTTGCCTACGGCGTCGGCACAAAATTCCGGAATGACCTCATCAGGGTTGAAAACGTCATAATCCAAGGCTGCAAGAAAGGGCAGCACAATGGCTGTTTTCAAGGCTTCCTCGGTAAGCATCGCGCTGGAATGCGTCTTAATGCGATCCGCGAGCACTCGCAATTTTTCTTCAACACCCATAAGCCCCTCCTTTAATCCGTGCGAAGGATGGTGCAAAAGTTTTTTTTACGCAAGCGATTCGAAGTTTCCATATCTCACTAGGCACTATCCAAAAGTAGCGTCAGCAACATACCTGCGAGCGGCCAATCGTTATTCGGAAGGTTCAACCATGAGGTCGCTAGACTCGTCGAAAGGTAGCTCGCATGGCCAGGCACACCAGGCAGATCGGCCTCCAACGGCAAGAGATTGGGTAGGAAATGGAACGACGTCTTTTAGTTTCAGTTGATCGAACGACGTGGCCGAAGGCCCCGAGCTATTCTACCTATCCCCCATTCAACCAGTTCCCAGAGTTCTGGGATGTATACCGGCCATGCTGCTGACACCGTTTGTCCGCCTGCTACGGCGCTGTTGCTCAGAAGCAAACTATCCAAACTGAATTCAGTGCTCAGTCGGGCTCGCATTGCGACGAGGATACGAACGGCCGATTTGTCTGGCTAGTTGTCGCCTATAACCGTATGATAGGATTAGGCTTTGAACAGTATGCCCCCCGCCGCTCTAGATTCGACTCAGCTTGCTTTTGTCCATGCGGCCGAGACCGACATCAGACTGCTTGCCCCTGCTGGAAGCGGAAAGACGCTATCCCTCCTGCACCGTTGTGCTGAACTTCACCGTCGTTCTGAGGCAAAGTCTTCGTTTCTAATCGTCTCCTTCACCCGCGCCGCTCGTGACGAGTTGCGCGCCAGGCTTTCGGAGCCAGCGTTCGCGCCCTTTTCGACAAGGGCCGATGTTGTGACCCTCAATGGATGGGGGCATAGGCGGCTTCGCGCGATGTCAACACAGCCGCGACTGCACATTGCCGAAATCGAGCGAGCCAATCTTGTAAGGACCGTGCTAGCGCCTGCGTGGTCGTCGGTTCCTGAGCTGGAAAAGGGTATGAAACATCAGCCCTTCAAGTTGCCGAAGCTGCTGGCGGATCTCCTTGATACTATGAAATCGCTGGCTTTCGACCATGAGGACGGATCGCTTGCGATGGCCGATCAACGATTGGAATCCTTGGAGGAGTTGGGCCTGCTATCGTTGCTTGAAGATTTCATCGTCAAGTTCGAGGATCTCGGCGTTCTCGACAACCGCCGGTGGGAGACTTTCCTAGAGGTCGCCCTACCATTCTTCAATGCGGCCTGCATGCAGCAGTTCGCGACCGGTTCGTTTACCCTTGAAGACCAAAAATACGGTGCTTGGCTCGACCAGCGGCGACAACTGGCTGCCGGAAATCTACCCGCTCCGGGCGCGCGGATCACAGATATCCTCGTCGATGAATTTCAGGATATCAATCCTCTCGACCTGGCACTGATTATGAAGGTTGCCGACTTGAATCAGTCCGCGCTTACCATAGTCGGCGACGACGATCAGGCCATCTTCGAATGGCGTGGCGCGGCGCCCGATTTCATCCTTGAGCCGGATCGGCATCTAGGGCGGTCGTTCAAGACCTATATTTTGGAGAAGAACTACCGTAGCCCGCGAAACATCGTGGAGAAATCCGCTCGTCTCATCGCGCACAACAAGCGAAGAGTCACAAAGAACATGCATGCCGTTTCAATCGTTGAAGCGCAAACCTTCATGTATTCAGGGCAAACTTTTTGGATTCCGTCGAAAACGTGCTCGACGAAATCCGAAGCTTCGTTGGGAAAAAGGCACCAGGTGCGCGAATGGCCCTGCTATCGAGGAAACGTGCCCAGCTAATTCCCTACCAGATTCTCCTCGCGCGAGAGGACATCCCTTTTTGCGCCGCGGAAGACCTTCATCTTTTCCTATCCGACACGTTTGACCGGCTGCTTGGCGCGCTTCGGACGCGAACCATGGCGGGCCTTGGTATTGCAGTCCCGACGATTGTCGATGACGTCATGGCCCTTTGCAATTCCGTCCAGCGGTATCCTCTGCGCCGGGTTGAAGCAGATGCGATGGCTCGGCATGTGCGCTCCGTGAGACCCAAATCTTACGATGCTGCGATTGCCCAGCTCGAGACTTATTCCGGTCCAATCCGCGGACAGACCGACGAGGGCGCCACAGCCGCCAACTTCGCGATCCGGCTTCGAAAGCTGCTTCACGCGCCGACCGTGAGAACCGCTATCGAGGCTCTTCAGACCCTCTACGCAGGATTCAAAAAGGATCATGGACGCGGTTCTGAGGATATCTTCCTGGCCGATCCGCCCTTCGCCTATCTGGCGGAGTTCTCTGAAACCTACGGGGAGGACTTCCAGAGCTTCGTCGATGATTTGGAGAAGGCGAAGGATACCCTCGTTAAGCTGCCCGGAATGGACTCCGATGATTCAGCAAGCGAGGAGTGGAAGAAGCCCGTCCACCTGATGACGGCGCTGCGAGCCAAGGGACGCGAATTCGATACAGTAGTCATGCTGGATGTTGTCGACGGCATCTGGCCACTTCGGTTTGCTCAAACTGAACGAGCGCTCGAGGGCGAGAGGCGACTGTTTTACGTTGCTATGACCAGAGCGAAGAAGCGCTTGATCCTGACGAGTTCGGGCCGCATTGGCGACAAGCCCACCATTCTGTCGCCTTACCTCGCCGAGGCTGGATTACCCTGACGATCAGACCCTTCCGAGCGTTCTGCCGAAGAGGGCTTCCACATCGCCATCCTCTACAGGTGGCACAAGCATGTCGCGTGAGAGCTGGCGCTTTCGTTCCAACAATGCGTCGAGTGTCTGATCGAAAGAGGTCTCGCCAAATTCCGGATGGACTGCAATTGGCACATGGACAGTGACCGGCCTTTGCTGCCCGATGCGATAACAGCGATCGTTGCACTGGTCTTCCACGGCCGGATTCCACCACCGCGACAGATGGATCACGTGGTTTGCGGCAGTGATCGTGAGACCGATGCCAGCAGCTTTGGGCGAGAGCACAAGCACGTCGAAACGTAAGCTTGAGGACTGAAACCGTTCTACAATCTCAAGCCGCTTTTCTCCCGGGATAGCCCCGTTGATGATCGCCGGCTGGCGTGGCATTTGCAAATGAGTGGCGATCGCAGCTGCAAAAACCTTCTGGACCTCAAGGTCTTCAACAAACACCAATGCCTTCTCGCCGATTGTGTTTAGGTGCTCCAGAACTTTGACAGCATGGATCATGCGCGCCGATTTTGAGATCCAATCCCGCACCGAGGTCATGTCGAGCGGATCGCAGCCAGAGCCCCCGGCTGGATGCAATGATATGCCCCGGAATGCATGAATCGCCCGTAACATCTCGCCCTGGCTTGTGCCGCCGGTTTGTGCCCGAAACACCGCCGCCGCATAGGCTTCCGCCTGTTGCGGCGGCATTGGCATCTGCCTTTTTGAGACCTCGCGTTTTGGCAAGCCCTCCAGGATTTCCGCCTTCATCCGCCTCAGTAGCACCGGCGGGGTGTCTGGCCTTGGCGGCTGATCAAGGCTGGCTTTCAATCGTCGAAGGTCGTCCCCGTCGCCGTTCTCGTAGCACTGGACGAAGCCCTTAAGATCCCCGAGATAGCCCGGAACGACGCGGTCCATAATGCACCACAAGTCGGCAAGACGGTTCTCGATGGGCGTCCCTGTGAGGGCCAGCACGAATTCGACATTCATAGCCTTTGCGGACTGAGTGTTGATCGAGCCAGGCGACTTGATCTTCTGCGCTTCGTCAAAGACGGCCACACTGAACGGGACGCGCGCAAATGCCCGATGGTAGTCGGCGAGTGTCTCGTAGGTCGTCAGTATCCAGTCGGCCGAGCGCAACCTGGCGACGTCAAGCGCAGTTTCGGCGGTCCAGTGCTCGAGCCTTTCCATCTTGAGGTGACGCAAGGCCGAACCGAATGCATCTATGCGCTCGCCCAACGCTTGCGGCGCCAGATGTCGGTCGGATTCCTCGACCCAGTTACGCAAAAGCGCTGTCGGTGCCACAATCAGCATCGGCTTCTTTTGCGCGCCAGCATCGATGCCGAGCTTGCTCCGGATCTGTCTGACCCACACCAGGAAGGCTAGAGCCTGAAAGGTCTTTCCCAGGCCCATGTCGTCGGCGAGGAGCACCCCTGGCCAGCCTGTCCGGTAGCTGCCGACCAGCCAATCAAAGCCGTCCCTTTGATGTGGTTTTGGTCTTGTCGTGACAACATCTGTTGGAGGAAATTCGTCGCCTGCGACGGTCTGCCTGGCGTTGTAGGAAACGGCAAATTCCTTGCCTTCAAAATTTTGTTGAATGATGAGGCGCTCTTGTTCACCCGGTTGCGGGTCCCTTTGAGGTTGTTCTAGCCGATTTTCTTCCTCAACGGCCTGAGTTGGCGCATTTCCCTGACGGTCGAGACCAAGCCGTTCAAAGGCATCCTGGACCTCCGGGACCTTGAGTGTCCGATCACCCAATTGGATTTTGCTGTCGCCTTGCTGATCCGCGGCAGCCATTGCGGTCCTGAGATCGTCGAAAATCCGCTGATCCATTTCGACGATCTGGTCGCCGATCCTGACGGGAAAGCGCTCGGGCAACCATTGGCCGGCCTTGTTCTTAAGCCAAGGCATGGCAGGCGGCTCCCAGACGCCGAGGCCGAGAATGCGCTCCGAATACTGCCAAGTTTCGACCAGCAGCGTCTGCGCCATCTCACCTGTTTCGTCGCCGAGCGCCTGTGCAATTTCGATCCTGGGATTCTTCAGAAATGAAATACGCTCTTCTCGCGGCGCGGAACGTTTCGTGCGGATGACATCTAAGGCGGATTTGAGCGCTGGATCGACAACAAGGTAGGTGTTTCGATCGAGAACATAGGCATCCCGACTGGTGGTTTCGGCAGCGAAGAGTTCCCGGGCGAAACGTCTTTGGAGCGGCTCAGGCAACAGAGCGTCCGAGACGAGATCTGATGCCGCTGGCGCGAGCTCGGTTCCTTCCGGGGCGGGCGCATCGTCATTAAGGGTTGCCGACTTCTCTCGACCCATAACAACAGGGAGGAAATCTGGCCCATAGGGGGTCGCGAAGACATCCAGCGCAACCGCCCCTGCTTGATAGATCGTGAGGCTGGTAAGGAAACGATCTTCGGTAACTACCTCCTGTCCGGTGGCCATCTTCAATGCATTTTGCACCGGCGCCCAAGCAGCGATCCGTATGTCCGAACCGGAATTCTCAGTTGCGTTGTAGCGATCAATAGCCTCGGTCAGTGCATAGAGAGTCCCCGACAGGCGGCCCTCCAAGGCACCCCACCGGGCCAGTGCTCCGGTTCTTTCAATCCTTATTCTGCGAGTGTCGGCATCATACCAGCTGACGCGAATGCGGGCCCTCGGATCGGTCATGATCCCTTGAAACGCCAACGTCACTGAAAGAGTGCCTAGTGGAGGCAATCTGAAAGCCTCCGCCACGGAGGCAGGCAATGCCGCAATCGCAGGGTGCGCAACCAATACCTCGGTGGCCGAGATGTCAGCCTCGCCACTATCTGCCAGCGCCAGCAGATAGCGCGCAGCAGCGCCCTCCTTGCCTGTCAGCTTCGGCCAAAACGACGTCTCGACGACTTGGGTGCCAAGCAATCGTCGCCGTAACACCTTCAATTGCACGCCGCTGGGAAGAGATACATGCCGAAAGCTCAGGCTCACGGCATGTACTCCTTGGGTGAAAATCGCATACCAGTCATACCCTGGATCTGCCGAGCAGCTAGGTGCTGCCAGGCGTTCGGCCCAGTGTGAGGATAGTGTGTGATCTCGAGCATCGGCGGATACCTGGTACCTGTGCGCAAGAATTCGGCGTCGTAGCCATCGTCATAAAGGCGCGGAGCACCCTGACGTTGCGCGTCCTGCCAGAACCGGCATTTGCCGTTGAAGCTCCACTCCGCACAAACGCCCTCGCCGATACGCAGCAGCAAGACGGCATGTCCGGCCTGCACGGCGCCGGAGGTGAACTGGGCAAAACCGGTGTTCTTGCCGAACCGCCGTCGTGCCTCTCGAGCCCCTTCGCGGTCCATCACGACCCATGCGGCCGAAATGGCATCGCCGTCGTGCATTGCTTCCCAGAACGTCCGTCGATAGTGCCAATACTCGTTTGGGTTGACCTCTTCGACAACGTCCAAGAATTGCCGAAGGGCCTGCTCCGTCAACCAGGAGACCGCGATGTCACGAGAGCGTGGCATGCTTGCCCAATTTCCGCTTCGCGTGCGGGGATCACCGACGCCTTCGAGCGAAATCAGCAGGTCAAGTGTCCTGTCGCGAATGACCTCATCTGGTCTTTGGTTTGCATATGGCAGCAACAATGCATTGGCGACGAGGTCCTTGTGGCCAGGAAAGTTCAGCCGCTTCGTTTCGCCATTAACCGAAATCAGTTTCACGAAATCGATGCGTTCGAGTGAAGGAAGCCTTTTGTCTTCCGCGACGCGCTCAAGCACCCGCCGGGCGCACGGCTCAACAAAGCCGCCACCGAGCACGAGTTCCATCTGTAGTCCTTGCTCTGCCAGCACGATGCGGGGCGACTTTCGCTGCGCCAACGCTGCCTCGCCTATTAGCCGCGGCCCGTCGTTGATGTCGAATATCCGGAACTTCTCCTCCAGCGTGTCAAACGGCTTTCCGGCGACGGCGGCAAGGTCGCGCAGCGTGGCGGCCACGGCTGAAAGGCCCGGTCGATCCTCGTGGAAGCTGATCAGATAGGAAAGAGCCAGCGCCCTGGAGGCACCCTTGTGCTTCAACTCACGAAGCTGACCGAGAAAAGGCTTGAGCGTCGCTGGATCCGCCGCGATCGCGAACCGGGTCTGCCAAAGGCACCATGCGCCGTCGCGTGCCTGCCTGCCTGTAATCCTATCGCCTTTTGAAAGTGTCAGGGCCAACTGTTCGGATATGGCGTCATAGTCCTTTGTCCGCGGTGCGTCACGGTCGGTCTCGCGCAGCTTGCCCGCGGTGATCTCGATCTGCGCAGGCGTCGACGGACGTGCCGGCACGCCGTGTCGTATGACCAATTCCGCGATTGCCTCCTTGAGATGTGCGCTCAATCTTATGGCCTTGCCGTCGGAGCAGTTGAGATGACAGATGTGCCGGTCGGGCTCAACTCGTCGACCTTCTTTTCCATCTTGTCCAGAAGATCGAGGACTTCTGTCAATCTTTCGCGTCGATCGGCTTCCATTACAAAACGCAGATCGATCCTGCGATTGATGCGGAAGCCTTCGCTATCGTCCTGCTCGGTCGCCGGGCGCGTGTACGCATAGCCGGAAACCGACAGTATCTCACGATGATCGGAATTACGCAGCTTGCGCAGACCTGGGAAATTGTCGACGATCCTGCGATAGGTGTTGACCGCTCTTTCCGTGGAAAGCTGCCAGTTCCGGCTGTCATCCCCGGTCCTATCGGTGTGACCTTCGATAAAGACCGTTTCGACAACGTAGCCGGAGGCGCCTGGGCAGGTCTCGGTATCCGGGCAGGCGGCATAGTTGGCGAGCACATCAAGAAGGACCTTTGCCACAGCGTCGACATTGCGTTTTGCAGTGTCGTCCAGCACCGAGCTGTCGGGCGAGAAGCGTATGGCCTCTTCCGTAAGTCGTAGTACTCCGGTCTCTCGCTCGATCGTGACCTTGAGGCCCACTTCGTCCAGTTTGCGCTGAATTTTCTCCAGCAGCCTGGCACGCGCCTGGTCAGCTTTGTTCAACTCGGCGATCTCGGCTACTATCTGGCGGCGCAGTTGAGCTATTTGCTCTGCCAACTCGTTTGCTTTTTGCAGTTGCTGCTGCTGCTCCGCTGTCAACTTCACGGTCTCATCCGTCTGCTGTCGAAAATGCAGCGCAAATACCATCAGCATGATGATGAAGATAAACAGGATCCCGACCATCATGTCGGTCATCGACACGAAATAGTTCTCGTCCTCCTCGGCGTGAGACACGGCTCGGTGATCGGGCTCGGCGACGATCATTGCTGGGTCCCGCGCGCACCGTTGGAGCTGCTCAAAGCACCACCCGCCCTCGCGGCTTCCAGACTATCGGCGATGGACTCCGCGCTGTCGGACATCTGGGTCAGAATGCCCGAAAGCTTGCCGATCGCTTCCGACAGGCCCCTGTCCACGCTCTGCACGTGTGTTTCAAGCCTTTGTTGCTGGTCGCTCGTGGATCTAGACAGCACCGACACGGCTTGGCCGAGCGCCGTGTCCACGTCATCGAACTTGCCTGCAAAATTGTTCCAGAAGTCGCCGGATGACTTGTTGGTGGCCGAGAGATCAGCGGCGAGCCCGGCCATCTCTGACTGTGCCAGCTTGAGCGCGTCGAGCGTCGCTGTGACCCCCTCCGTCATCTTCTCCGTGGCCGACGAGAAGCGATCGCCGACGCTGATAAGCGGCGCGGTGGCTACCTGAACGCTTTGGGCACTCTTTCCGAGCGCTTCCGCTGTCTTTCTGGCTTCGCTGGATGCTCCCTCGAGCGCCGCCTTCTGACCGGCCAATGCGCCCTCGATCGCTCGCATGGAAGCGGCAAGCTCATCAAATCGCCTACCCACTGAAGCGACGGCATCGTCGACCGCGCTGCGAATCCGACCCGATATGCCCTGAACTGTGGCTTCCATCTCCGCCAAAACAGCTTTTTGCATGTCGGTGGATTGCGAAACCGAGACTTCGATCTGTCTTCTGGCCGCGTCTCCGTGTTCTCCCATGGTCCTCTGCATCGTTTGAAGGCCATCTCCCAGCTCGCCGATCCGCTTGTCGAGCTTGTCCATAACAAGGCCCATGGCCGCCTCGAGTTTGGTGGACGCGCCGCTGGCTGCTGTGCCGAGTGCAGTGTCTATTTCCGCCGTGGCTTTCTCCATTGTCTGGCGGAGCAAATCCATGACTGTAGCCAACGCATCGCGGCTTTGACCCGAGCTCGTCTCGAAGCTTTGGCCCGCGCGCTCCACCATGCGGTTCAGATTGTCTGCCGCATCGGACAGCTTGGTTGCAAACTCGTCGCCGCTGCCGCGCAGCCCACCCTGCATTTCGACAATGGACATCTGCAGCTGCTTCAGGGTTGCTGCGAGCTCGCGAAGTTCCGTCCCAGCGCCGTGTTGCAAGGAGTCGGTGAATTTGTGCAGCATCTGCTGCACGCCATCCTGGCTGTTCGCAGTCAGGCTACCAACGGCGTTTCCTATCTGGTCGGTCACCGGAGCCATCGCTTCAACCATCGCGGCGTTCAGCCTCGGTGCGAGCTCGGACCCCATGCGATTGAAAAACTCACCTTGAGTAATGTCCTTCAGTTGCATCAACTGATCCTGCAGGGTCCTGTTCATTTCCAATGATATCGATTGTGGCGCGGTATAAAGCAGGCCACGCTCGAGCGTGGCGTTGAATCGCTCGAATGCACTTTCCACCAAGACAAAATACCAACGAAAAAAGACGGACAAGACGATGGAGGCACCAAGACCCGCGATCGAGGTTGAGAACTTGAAAGTGGCGATCTGCAGAAGCGCGCCCATCTCTTGGGCCATCTTGTCGGCGTCGCCGGCATTTGCGGCCGCCCCGGCCTTATAAAGCGCGAAGACTAGGCCGATGAAAGTGAGAAGCAGCCCAACGCCTACAAAATAGCCGGGCACCGCATTCATCATCTTGAGGCCGCTCAACCTCTCGCGGGCCAGCGCCAGATTGAAAAAAGTCTGCGGCCGGACCGTGTTGCCAATCGCTCTGTCGCCGTCGGTGTTGAACAGCGTCTCCTCGAATTCGAGCCACGCATGCCCGATCAATGAATTTCGCTCGAGAGTCTGGCGCAGATTCTCGAAGTTTGAGGCGAAGGCTTTGCGAATGGCGTCCCGCCCTCGGTCCTTGCCCTTGGCCCGGGTGACCTGAACCGTCGCACGCCACAGCGCGATCTGGACCGGTAAAACGTGGCAAATGTAGAAGGCAGCCGCGAAACCGATACCGGTGAAGAAGAGACCGCCGGCCAGCCCGTATGCGAATGCCGGTTTGCTGATGGACTCGATGTTCCCGGCTGTAGCGCCCAGAATGGTGCTCCACACCAAAGGTAGATTGATGAATGGCAACTCTCTTGCCGCCAGGAGAACCGCGGCAGCAGCGATCAGCCAGAATAGTACTGATCGCGTTACCCAATTGAAGAACACGAACATGAACCCGCCCCTTAGTCGCCTGCCAGAGACTTTTATTGTTTGCGACGCAGGTTGCAAGGCTTCGGCAACATTGCTCCACATCCGTCGAGCCGATCGCGGCTTGCTTCGAGGACGAAACAGTAAGATTGTTCGCTCACAAGTCCACGATAGAAGCCATTTCCAGGTACCGGCAGAAAGCGTTAGCCAGCCCCATCTGCCGAGGCGTTCGGCAGTCGAGCTCGAAGATGTCGGGACTTGCGACGACGATGCAAAGACATTTTGCGCGCGATGTCGCCACGTTGAGCCTGTTTGCGCTGTATTCCATGCCCCGTGGCGCCTTGGCACAGCTTGAGGTCGTCACCGAATAAATGACGATAGGCGCTTCCTGGCCCTGGAACTTGTCCACCGTCCCGACGCGGGCGCCTGGCAGCCGGTCCTGGATCTCGAACACGTGGGCATTGTAGGGGGCGATGATGAGGATGTCTTCCAGCTTGAGCCGAGCTTCCCCCCTTCACGGTTCCTCCAGCGCGCGCCTGAATCCAAGATTTCTTCAACGACTTTGCGACCCGGTCCGCTTCCTGCAGGCTTACGCTGTGGTTGCCGGCATGAGGCATGGGAATGTAGCGCAGGCCGGCGCCGCCGAACGGACCGTCCATCAGGATGGACTGGTTCTCCAGGCCCGGGCGTGGATGCAGCCTGCCTTCGTAGAAGAGCTCCGAGGTATAGGCACAGATCGAAGGATGCAGGCGCCAGGTCTGGTCGAGGAACAACCCCTCCTCTTCGCCTATCGTCTGGCGTCCAGCCAACAGATGCTCGAGGGCCGAGACGTCGGCGCCGTCCGGATGCGAGCCCTGCATTGGCTGTTCGAGCTGCTGTGGGTCGCCAAGCAGGACGAGACTTGCTGCGGCTGGCAAGATCGCCAGCACATTGGCCAGCGACATCTGCGCGGCCTCGTCGATGAACAGGACGTCAACGGCGCCCACAGCATCCGGGCGCGACCACATCCAGGGGTCCCAGCGATCACATGCGCAGCTTTCTCCACGGCGCCTAGCACTTCGACGTTGTCGGTCGAAAACGAGATATGGGCGATATCCTCCATTTTCCCGGCTACTTTGTGCATACACCGAAGATCAAATCCTTGCTGCCGCGCCTCCTCGATCGCAGCGTCGAGCAGGTTGCGAATCAGTTCTGATGAACTCTCGCCTCTTTCCGTGTCCCCACGCCTGGGTCGCAAAAGATTGCGCTGACTAGCCGGAAAGCGTGCGTTGTACATCGCTTCTTCTGGTGCATGAGAGAGTATCTGATCGCAATTGAAGGCGGTACGAAACTTCCGGAAGGTGCGCGATGGTCGCCTAAGAAGGCAACCTCTCCGGTTACGAAAAATGATCAAACATCAGCAGTCTTCTGAGATAGAGCAATTCGAAGCCACTGACGTTATACGGCCGGCCTCACTTCCGGTCCTGCCTCATTTTGGGTCTCGCCAGATAAAGCGAACTGTTCGGCGGTCGCAGCTGAGGGAAATTGTTCCCCTATCGAACACGACGATCTATGAAATGGAACAGCGTGGCGAGTTCCCGCGGCGCTTCAATCTGACTCCCCGCTGTGTCGTCTGGGACCTGGCAGAAGTCGAAGCTTGGATCGAGGAGCGACGGAACGCGTCAAATTCAGGGCAACTCGAGCCTTCTACCGCTCCCGATGTGAGATTGCGAAAGTCGAGACCCGTCAAGTCGGATCAAGGGTAACCGCCGCTCCTGCAGCTGGCTGGAGGGCTGGCGTATGCTTCTTGCTTGCGTTCCACGCATCGATCATGTCAGCCCATTCCTGCAGCATGTGACGACGCTGCAGCTCGTACTCAGCTCTATTATAGACACCGCGTGATGAGCGGCTGTCCTCATGCGCAAGACATTTTTCGATCCAATCGCGATTGAACCCAATTTCGTTCAAAAGTGTCGAGCCGGTACGCCTAAGGTCATGCACAGTGAAGGGCGCAATTGGAAGGCCTCGCTTCTTCGCGTGCTCGACAATCGCCGCGGTGATGCGATTGAAGGTCGCGCGGGACATGGTTTGATCAGCGTCGTAGCGAGACGGCAACACATACCGGGAGTTCGCCGCGCAAGTCTTAAGCGCTATCATGATGTCGAGGGACTGCCGCGACAGGTACACGCTATGCGGCTTCTTCCTCTTCATTCGTTCTTTTGGGATGTTCCAGACGGCGCTCTCGAAATCGACTTCATCCCAAGTGGCATCCAGTAGTTCGCTCTTCCGAACCATCGTGAGCAGGATAAGCTTTAGGCCGAGCCGGATCGTCGGCAGCGTCGGCACATTTTCCAATTCTTTTAGCATGATCCGGATTTCTGCAGGCGACAACGCCCGGTCTTTCGCTTCAAACGTCGCTATTGATGCCGGTCCCACTTCGTCCGCAGGGTTGCTCACCTTCTCGCCATGCAGAACGGCGTGGCCATAGATCTGCTTCACGATATCCCGGACATGAATAGCGGTTGCCGGCGCGCCACGGTCCCTCACTCTTCCGCAGAGCGTCCGCAGATCTTCAGGTGTTATTTCGGTAAGGAGTCTTTTTTCCCAGCCCGGTAAAATATCGCGATCGAAAATGGCTTTACGCATCGAGCGGGTGCTATCCGCCATCTTTGCGTCCTTGAACCAGCGCCTACCTGCATCCCCGAAAGTCGCCGTCGCCGACAAGCGACGCTTTTCGCGCTGTTTCTCCTGCGCTGGCGATTTTCCGGCTGCCACCATTTTCCGCGCGGTAAGGCAGCGTTCGCGTGCCTCCGCCAGCGTGATGCCTCCTTCACCGTAACGACCCAACGTCAGAGTTTCTCGTCGGCCATTGAGGCGGTAGTCATACCGAAACGCAATCTGTCCGGTCGGTGACATCGTTGCATACATACCGTCACGGTCCGAAACTTTGTATATTTTCTCTTTTGGTTTCAGCTTTTTAAGCGCGATATCGGTTAACATGACGGCGGAAGATTTTGCCACGAAATCGAGTTTTTCTCGGCCCCAGTTTACCGTCATTCCTTTTACCGTCAACCTTTAAGGATAATCATTGTTTTTCAATACTTTGCTGAACAATTGGTAGAACACGCTTGGAACCAATGCCTTGACGGCATCAGGTCGAAAGAGAGAGGCGCAGAAACGCAATACCGTCAAATTTACCGCCAAATGATCCCGCTTTGAGGCGATAGGTAGCGATAGATGCGAAAGAGAAATCTATTTTAATCCAGATGGTTATGCCGCTCACTTCGATAGACATCGAAAGCTAGCGAACGATGGATCTCTACTCCCACTCGATCGTCCCCGGCGGCTTGGACGTCACGTCGTAGACGACGCGGTTGATGCCCTTCACCTCGTTGATGATGCGCGTGGCGGCGGCGCCGAGGAAGTTCATGTCGTAGTGGTAGAAGTCGGCCGTCATGCCGTCGACGGAAGTCACGGCGCGCAGCGCGCAGACGAATTCGTAGGTGCGGCCGTCGCCCATCACACCGACGGTCTGCACCGGAAGCAGCACGGCGAAGGCCTGCCAGATGGCATCGTAGAGACCGGCCTTGCGGATCTCGTCGAGATAGATGGCGTCGGCCTCGCGCAGGATCTCCAGCTTCTCGCGGGTGATGCCGCCCGGGCAGCGTATGGCAAGACCGGGGCCTGGGAACGGATGGCGGCCGATGAAGCTCTCGGGCAGGCCGAGCTCCTTGCCGAGCGCCCTCACCTCGTCCTTGAACAATTCGCGCAGCGGCTCGACCAGCTTCATGTTCATGCGCTCGGGCAGGCCGCCGACATTGTGATGCGACTTGATGGTCACGGATGGGCCGCCCGAGAAGGAGACGCTCTCGATGACGTCGGGATAGAGCGTGCCCTGCGCCAGGAAGTCGGCGCCGCCGAGCTTCTTCGCCTCTTCCTCGAACACCTCGATGAACAGGCGGCCGATGGTCTTGCGCTTCTTTTCCGGATCGGCCTCGCCTTCGAGCGCCGAGATGAAGCGGTCGGAGGCATCGACCAGGATCAGCGGCAGATTGTAGTGCTGGCGGAACATCTCCACCACGCTTTGCGCCTCGTCCTTGCGCATCAGGCCGTGGTCGACGAGGATACAGGTCAGCTGATCGCCGACCGCTTCGTGGATCAGGAGCGCGGCGACCGAGGAGTCGACGCCGCCCGACAGCGCGCAGATCACCTTGCCCTTGCCCACCTGTTTGCGGATCGCCTCGACCGCCTGCTCGCGATAGGCAGCCATGGTCCAGCCCTTAGCGAGGCCGGCGATGTGATGAACGAAGTTGCTGAGCAGCTTGGCGCCATCCGGGGTGTGGACGACTTCAGGGTGGAACTGCACCGCGTAGAACTTGCGCGCCTCGTCGGCAATGGCAGCAAAAGGCGCGCCGGTGGAGGTGCCGACGATCTTGAAGCCGGCGGGAATGGCGGTGACGCGGTCGCCATGGCTCATCCAGACCTGGTGACGCGTTCCCCTGGCCCAGACGCCGTCGAACAGCGTGCAATCGTCCTCGATCTCCAGGAAGGCCCGGCCGAACTCGCGATGATGGCCGGCCTCGACCTTGCCGCCGAGCTGAGCGCACATGGTCTGCTCGCCATAGCAGATGCCGAGCACCGGGATGCCGGCGGAGAACACTTCGTCGGGCGCTCGGGGCGAACCGATGTCGACGGTGGAGTGCGGGCTGCCCGACAGGATGACGGCCTTCGGCCGGATGCGGCGGAAGCCTTCGGCGGCGGACTGGAACGGAACGATTTCGCAGTAGACCCCGGCTTCGCGCACGCGCCGCGCAATCAGTTGCGTGACCTGGCTGCCGAAATCGACGATGAGAACGGTGTCGGGTTGTGTCGTCATGGAGGGCCTTTAAAGAAAGAACCGATTCGGCGCAATGGCTGCGCGCTGCGGCCTTCGGTCCCCTCAAGGCCTTAAAGCGCGTCGCGTTGAAACGGATTCAGGCGACGCGCTTTAAATTTTTGTTTGGTGCATGTCGTTACCCCAGAACCGCTGCACACTTCTGGGCGACATGCATTAGATAAGGCGGATCGCGCCCGACGCAATCGCTTGCTCCAGCAAACCTACCGCCGCGGCCAGCTTCTCGTCGATCACATGCAGATACTCCGTCCAATCGCCGACGTGCCTGAGATCGGCGGCGCCATCGGAAATACCGCGCAGGCCGATCAGCGGCACGCCGAAGAGCTGGCAGGCGCGCAGGCAGGCGAAGGTCTCCATGTCGACCATGTCGGCGTCGATCGCGTCATAGGCGACGCCGGTGACGATCGCGCCGCCGGTCGAGAGCGTGGCGCCCTTGATGCCCGGGATGACGAACGGCAACGGTACCGTCACCGGCAAGTCGAGGAACGGCGTGGCGCCCTTCTCGAAACCGAGCGGCGAGGCGTCCATGTCGCGATAACTCACCGAGACAGCCTGGTAGATTTCGGTCTGTTCAAGTGCGCGGCTTCCCGCGGAGCCGAGCGAGACGACGAGGTCCGGCAGCGCGCCCTCCGCCTTCAGCGTCGCAAGCTCGGCACCAAGCCGCATGGCGGCCTCGACCGGACCGACGCCGGTCATCAGCGGCGTGAACAGTTCTTTGAGGTGCGGGCCGTATTCGGCCTCCGCCGCCATTACGAAGAGAACGGATTTTTCCCCTATCCGCGCAGCGGTTGTCATTCAACTCTCCTTCCTGCCGGGGGCCCGCTGCCTACGGCAGCTCCCCGGTTCAAGCCCTTTGAAAGGTCCACTGGACCCTTCAATTCGCCTTCGGCGAACCAGGCTTTCACCCCTCTATGCCGTCGCGGCCGACCACCGTCATCATCGTGCCGGTCATGGTGGCGATCAGCTTGGCCTCGCCGTCGGCGGCGAAGGCATAGGCCTGGCCGTCGGCAACGATGATGGTGCGGCCGGGCTTTGTCACCGAGCCGCGGAACAGGAAGCGCTCGCCCCTGCCCGGCGCCAGCAGATTGACCTTGAATTCGATGGTCAGCACGCCGGAATTTTCCGGCATCAACGAGAACGCGGCATAGCCGCAGGCCGAGTCCAGCGCGGTCGAGATGACGCCGGCATGCAGGAAACCGTGCTGCTGGGTCAGCGAAGGCGCATAGGGCATCTCGATCTCGATGATGCCGGGCGTGACCAGCGTCAGCTCCGCGCCGATGGTGGCCATGGCTTTCTGGCGGGCAAAGGACGCCCTGACGCGATCCTCGTAGTCGGGAGCGGGTACGATCTTAGCTGCCATGGCCTTAGCCTCACTTTTGCTGGCGAAGCTTATTGCAGAGGCAGGCAGGACAGGCAATGTCTTATGTTGCAGCGCAGCAAAATGCCCGCTGCCCTCAGACGGCCCTGCGCAGAGCGTGGAAATAGAAGCCGTCGGTGCCGCTGAGCGCCGGCGACAGCGAGATGCCGCCAGCGTCGGCGATGCGGGCGGCGCCTTCATGGCCGGGAAAATGACTGTCCCAAAGCCGGCGGTGGTCGATCGGCGCAAAGTCGCCGTGACGCTCGCGGAAAGCCTGGACCTGCTCGCCATTTTCGGCATCGAACACCGAACAGGTGATGTAGACCAGCAGTCCGCCGGGTTTGACGAAGGCCTGCGCCGTGTCGAGGATCGCTTGCTGCTCGCCCTTGCGGGCATCGAGCTGTCTGTCGGTCAACCGCCATTTGGCGTCGGGCCGCCGCCGCCAGGTGCCGCTGCCGGTGCAGGGCGCGTCGATCAGCACGATGTCCATATGGCTGGCCAGCGGCGCGAGTTCCGTAGGCTTGCTGACGATCTGGATGTTGCGGCTATGCGCGCGGCGGATGCGCTCGAAGATCGGCGCCAGCCGCACCTTTTCCGCATCATGGGCGAACAGCTGGCCGCGATTGTCCATCTCGGCCGAAAGCGCCAGCGTCTTGCCCCCGGCGCCGGCGCAATAATCGAGCACCTGCATGCCGGGCGCGGCACCGGCGAGTGCCGCGGCAAGCTGCGAACCCTCGTCCTGCACCTCGAACCAGCCCTTCTGGAAGGCGGGCTCGGCCTGCACGTTCGGATGCCTGCCGTCGCCGTCGATCGGCGGGATGCGGATGCCGTGCGGCGCGATCGCGGCAGGTGCCGCATTTGTGCCCTGGAGTTCCGCCAGCATCTTGGCGCGGTCGGACAGCAAGGCATTGACCCTGAGGTCCAGTGGCGGGCGCATGGCGAGCGCCGCGCCCTCCTCGACCCAGGCATCGCCATAGGCCTGTTCCAGCAGCGGCGTGCACCAGTCCGGAGCGTCGGCCCGCACGGCGGCGGGCGCATCGGCGAGCCTGCGAGAGGCTGCCGCCGTCAGCTCGTCGGCGCTGAGCAGCGGCGGCGCGAACTTGTCGCCGTCGAGCGCATCGTTGAGCGACTGCGCCGTCTGGCCCCATTCGAGCAGCAGCGCGCCGAAGCCGATGGCGCGCGGCGTGTCCTCGTCGAAAAGCCAACCGGCCGAGCGCTTGCGGCGCAGCGCGTCGTAGACGATGTTGCCGATCGCGGCGCGGTCGCCGCCGCCGGCAAAGCGGTGCGACAGGCCCCAGTCGCGCAAGGCGTCGGCCACCGGCCGGTGGCGCCGGCTAATGTCTTCCAGAACTTCGATGGCCGCCGCCAGCCTTCCGCCCAATCTCATTCCTGCTTCCGTCTGTCATTGCTTCGACCCTGCTCTTAGAGCCTTTCTGGCCAGGATTGAAACAATTCTATTTGGGTTGCCGGCGAAACGCCGTTTTCAGAGCCGGGCGAATTCGCCGAACGATTTTCTCAAAATCGGGCGACGCCATCTAAGAACAAGAACAATCGATCATAGTATGAAGAACCTCTAATGTCTTCGACTGGCGCGCGCAAGCAAGCCTGCTGGCTTAACCGCTCTTCTTTCCAAGTCTTTCGGGCAGGAATACTCTCTCGCCTGTGATTCGCGGCGCGGGAAACGCGGTTTGGCGGATCCCAACGAGGAGAGGGCAATGAAGACTTATCTGGCAGAAGTTCTAGGCACGTTTTTGTTGGTGTTCATCGGCACGGCCTCCGTGGTCACGGGCGGTTTCGGCGGCGCGCTGCCGCTCGGCCAGGAAGGCATCGGCCTGGCGTTCGGCATCGGCCTGATCGCGGCGGCCTATGCGATCGGCCCGATCTCGGGCGCGCATCTCAACCCGGCGGTGACGCTCGGCGTGTTCCTGGCGGGACGGATGCCGGCCAAGGATGTCGTCCCTTACTGGATCGCGCAGATCATCGGCGCCATCATCGCTTCGCTGGCGCTGTGGATCATCGTCACCGGCCAGGCCGGCGGCCACACCGGCGGCTTCGGCGCCAATGGCTGGGACGAGGCGAAATGGGGCATGAGCTCGGCCTTCCTGTGGGAGCTGATCGGCACCTTCACCTTCGTCACCGTCATCCTCGGCGTCACCAACGCCAAGCACACGACGGCCTTTGCCGGCCTGGTCATCGGCCTGACGCTGGCGGGAATTCACTTCGCCATGATCCCGGTCACCGGCACCTCGGTGAACCCGGCGCGCTCGATCGGCCCGGCGCTGTTTTCAGGTGGCGCTGCGCTCGGCCAGCTGTGGCTGTTCATCGTCGCGCCGCTGGTCGGCGGTGCGATTGCCGGCGTCGTCGCCAAGGCGGGCATCTTCGAAAAAGACTGAGCTTTTGAAGCAATTCCGGACGGAAAACCGCCTAAAGTGCGCCGCTGAAACGGGTTCAGGCGACGCACTTTAAATCTTTGTTTTGATGCATGTCGTTCTCCCAAAACCGCTTCGCACTTTTGGGCGACATGCATTGACACTTTTCCCGGAATTGCTTTCGGCAAATGCAAAAAGGCGCGGGCGTGACCCGCGCCTTTTTCTTTGAAAGGTCGAGACCTTACTTCGCGGCGATCTCGAAGCGGTCGAGGTTCATCACCTTCGTCCAGGCCTTGACGAAGTCCTTGACGAACTTCGCCTTGGCGTCGGCCGAGCCGTAGACTTCGGAGAAAGCACGCAGCTGCGCGTGCGAGCCGAAGATCAGGTCGCGCGGGTGCCGGTCCACTTCACCGCCTTGGTCTTGCGGTCGCGTGCCTCGTACACCTCGTCCGAGCCCGGCTCGGAGCCGGCGGCCGGATCCCAGACGGTCGCCATCGAGAGCAGGTTCACGAAGAAGTCGTTGGTCAGCGTGCCGGGCTTGTCGGTGAAGACGCCGTGCTTCGAGCCGCCGGCATTGGCACCAAGCACGCGCAGGCCGCCCACCAGCACCGTCATTTCCGGCGCCGTCAGCGTCAAGAGCTGCGCGCGGTCGACCATCATCGCTTCGACCGACATCGGCAGCTTGCCGCCAACGTAGTTGCGGAAGCCGTCGGCCCTCGGCTCGAGCGCGGCGAAGGAGTCGACATCCGTCTGCTCCTGCGAGGCGTCCATGCGACCGGGCGTGAACGGCACCTTCACCTCGTGGCCACCGTCTTTCGCGGCCTTTTCGACCGCGGCGACGCCGCCGAGCACGATGAGGTCGGCCAGCGAGACTTTCTTGTCGCCAGACTGCGCGGTGTTGAACTCCTTCTGGATGGTTTCGAGCTTCGCCAGCACCTTGGCGAGCTGGGCCGGCTGGTTGACGTCCCAATCCTTCTGCGGGGCAAGACGGATGCGGCCGCCATTGGCGCCGCCACGCTTGTCGGAGCCGCGGAAGGTCGAGGCCGAGGCCCAGGCGGTCGAGACCAGTTCGGACACCGACAGGCCGGAGGCCAGTATCTTCGCCTTCAGCGCGGCGATGTCCTGGTCGCTCACCAGCTCATGGTCGATCGTCGGGATCGGATCCTGCCAGATCAGCTCTTCCTTCGGCACGAGCGGGCCGAGATAGCGCACGACCGGGCCCATATCGCGATGGGTGAGCTTGAACCAGGCGCGGGCGAACGCGTCGGCGAACTGATCCGGGTGCTGCTGGAAGCGCCGCGAGATCTTCTCGTAGGCCGGGTCGACGCGCAGCGAGAGGTCGGTGGTGAGCATCGCCGGCGCATGGCGCTTCGAGGCGTTGTGGGCGTCCGGCACGGAGCCTGCGCCGGCGCCGCCCTTCGGCGTCCACTGATGGGCGCCGGCCGGGCTCTTCGTCAGTTCCCATTCGTAATTGAACAGGTTGTCGAGGAAGTTGTTGCTCCACTTGGTCGGCGTCGTGGTCCAGGTGACCTCGAGGCCAGAGGTGATGGCGTCGCCGGCGATGCCGGTGGCATATTTGCTCGACCAGCCGAGCCCTTGAGCCTCTATGCCGGCGCCTTCCGGCTCCGCGCCCACAAGTGCTGCATCGCCGGCGCCATGGGTCTTGCCGAAGGTGTGGCCGCCGGCGATCAGCGCCACGGTCTCTTCGTCGTTCATGGCCATGCGGCGGAAGGTCTCGCGGATGTCGCGCGCCGCAGCGATCGGGTCCGGCTTGCCGTTCGGCCCTTCGGGATTGACATAGATCAGGCCCATCTGCACGGCGCCGAGATGGCCTTGCAGCTCACGGTCGCCGGAATAGCGCTGGTCATCCAGCCACTTGGTTTCGGAGCCCCAGTCGACGTCCTGTTCCGGCTCCCAGACGTCGGCGCGGCCGCCAGCGAAACCGAAGGTCTTGAAGCCCATCGATTCCAGCGCGACGTTGCCGGCGAGGATCATCAAGTCGGCCCAGGAGATTTTCCTGCCGTATTTCTGCTTGACCGGCCAGAGCAGCCGGCGGGCCTTGTCGAGGTTGGCGTTGTCCGGCCAGCTGTTCAGCGGCGCGAAGCGCTGCTGGCCGGCACCGGCGCCGCCGCGGCCGTCACCGATGCGATAGGTGCCGGCGCTGTGCCAGGCCATGCGGATGAAGAGCGGCCCGTAATGGCCGAAGTCGGCCGGCCACCAGTCCTGCGAATCCGTCATCACATGGTGCAGGTCCTTGACCACCGCATCGAGGTCGAGGCTCTGGAATTCCTTGGCGTAGTCGAAGTCCTCGCCCATCGGGTCCGAGAGGTTCGACTGCTGGTGAAGAACGGCAAGGTCGAGCTGGTTCGGCCACCAGTCGCGGTTGGTCCGGCCGGCGGATCCATGCGCCACGGGGCATTTGCCAGCGCTGTTGTCGTCGGTTTTCGCGTCCATCTTACTCTCCGATTTTGCCGAGGTGATTTTGATTTCCGGGGCGGCCAAGAGGCCGCGCCAATCTGGAATGATTCCAGACTAGGCCGGCAGGCCGATAAAGACAAATTGCCTTTCCTGTTTTTTCCGATAGGATTTCCTTATGATTGGTCTCACTGTCAGGCAGATGCTTTATTTCGACGCGTTGGCGCAGACGCTGCATTTCGGCCGCGCCGCGAAGCTTGCCGGTGTCAGCCAGCCGGCGCTCTCCGCGCAGATCGCCGAGATGGAAGAACGGCTGAACTGTCTTCTGTTCGAGCGCGGCGGCAAGAGCGTGCGGATGACCGACGAGGCGCTGGCCCTGCAGCCGCGCATCGAGCGCATCCTCGCCGACATACGTGACGTGGAGACGACTGCCCGGCGCGGCCGTCCCGCCATGGAAGGCCGCTTCCGGCTTGGCATGATCCCGACGGTCGCGCCCTATCTCCTGCCGCGCGTCCTGCCGGAATTGAAGCGGCACTTCCCGGCCCTGCAGCTCGAACTGCGCGAGGCGGTGACCGCATCGCTGGTCGAGGACAATGTTTCGGGCAAGCTCGACGCTTTCATCGCCGCCTTGCCGCTCGACCACGCGGGGCTGATCACCGAGGAGCTTTTCCCGGACCGCTTCTTCCTTGCGGTGCCAGCCGGCGATCCGGCCTTCGCCTCGCCGCCGGTGCCGCCGGAAAGCCCGGCGCTGGAGCGGCTGATGCTGCTCGAGGAAGGCCATTGCCTGCGCGAGCAGGCTTTAGCCGTCTGCGGCAATGTGCGGCCGGTGGCGATGGCAAGCTATGGCGCCACCAGCCTGACGACGCTTCTGCAGATGGTGGCGCATGGGCTGGGCGTGACGCTGGTGCCGGAAATGGCCGCAAGCGCCGCCGGCGTCATGCCCGACTTGAGGATCGTGCCGTTCCAGGAGCCGATGCCGCAGCGCATGATCTGCATGGCCTGGCGACGCAACAAGGTGCGCCAGGACGAATGCGCGGAACTGGCAAAGATCATTCGGGGGCTGGATGCGGCGGTGCTGGCGAGTTGACGCCGGCTTCCACGCTCGCCAGCTTCGCCAAAGCTTTCACGGCACAAATATCAGAAATACGTATGTAAAAAACACCACAATATGAACCATGCCCGTCAAGAATGTGGTTCTTTCGGTGCTAAAGCTTACGCTGCATATGAAAAGCGCCAAAGTCAAAAGTACCGCGTCGGCTGCCGGAAGCCCGAGAGTCAATCCCCTGTCCGTCAGCAGGCTGGCGGCCGCGACGGCCGGTATTGTCAAACCAATCGTGGCGCAAGCCGAACCCATCGCAACGTTCAAGCCGCGCTGCAGCTCGTTGTTGAGCGAAGCGCGAACCGCCGAAATGGCCTCCGGCATCAAAACCAGCCCCGCGATCATCGCCCCCACGATACTATCAGCCTGGGTCACCTGGTAGGCAACGAGCGTATTCTCGACACTCGCAGCGACCTGCTCGGCGAGCATGACAATTCCGACTAGCCCGCTCAACAGCAGCAGGACGCCGACAGAAATGCTTTCGTGAGAAGCACTTTGCATCGAAGCGTCATGTGCCTGTCCTTGGACGAAGTCTTCTCGGTGCCGAACGGTCTGGGCGAACACGAAACTTGCATAGAGCAGCACTGAAAGGACGCTTACAAAACCAAGCTGAGCTGCCGAAAACGTGCCGGGACCCGTGGCTTGAGTGTAGGTCGGGAGAATAAGCGTCATGACGGTCAGCGCGACCAGAACCGACAGGTATGCGCTGGTCCCTTGTCGAAGGATCGCCTGTTTGCGATGACGCCAGCCGCCAAGCGTGAGACATGTGCCGACAACGCCGGTAGAGGTAATCATCACCGTCGAGAAAACGGACTCACGCGCCAGCGTCGGGTTGTTCTCTCCATGCAGCATCATGGAAACGATGATCGACACTTCGATAGCCGTCACGGCAAAGGTCAGCACCAATGTTCCGTACGGCTCCCCTACGCGCCGGGCCACCGCTTCGGCATGGTCGAGCACCACGAAAATGGTGATGAACATGATCGCGCTCGAAAGCGCTCCAACGAGAATCCTGACGTTCAGCGAACCTTCGTCCACCGAAAGGCCGCTGGCTCTGACCGCGATAGCCATCACCAGGGCAGCCAGCGGCATCGCGTAGGAAATCACCGACCGTCCGAATCCAGTCATTCAAGCCCCATGCGTTTCCGCGAACTTAGCGGAAAAGCCTATGGGACGCACCTTAGCCAATATCGGTGCGAAGCGGGCAAGCCCTCCGCCCGGCGTTCGACTTCTTCAAGCGACGCCTACCTCGCGCCAGCAGTAGCGGGTTCAAAGAACCCGCGACAGGAATTCGCGCGTGCGCGGCGATTGCGGATCGGCGATCATCTGGCGCGGCGCGCCGCGCTCGACGATCACGCCGCCATCCATGAACACGAGCTGGTCGCCGATCTCGCGGGCAAAGCCGATCTCGTGCGTGACGACGACCATGGTCATGCCGCTCTCGGCGAGATCGCGCATGACCTGCAGGACCTCGCCGACAAGCTCTGGATCGAGCGCCGAGGTCGGCTCGTCGAAGAGCAGCACCTTCGGCTTCATCGCCATGGCGCGGGCGATCGCCACGCGCTGCTGCTGGCCTCCGGACAGCTCGCGCGGATAGCGGTCGACCTTGTCGAGCAGGCCGACGCGCTTGAGCAGCACTCGCTTCCGCCTTCGCCTGGTCGGGTGCAATGCGGCGCACCTGCGTCGGCGCCTCGATGAGGTTCTCCATCACGGTCATGTGCGAGAACAGATTGAAGGACTGGAACAGCATGCCGATCTCGGCGCGCCGCTGGCAAAGCAGATCGTCCTTGACCTCGTAGAGCTTGTCGTCCCTGAGGTCGTAGCCGACGAACTGGCTGTCGACGAGCAGGAGCCCGCCGGTGATCTTCTCGAGATGGTTGATGCAGCGCAGGAAGGTGCTCTTGCCTGAGCCAGACGGGCCGATGATGCAGGCAACCGAGCCTGCCGGCACATCGAGATCGATGCCTTGGAGCACTTCGAGCTGACCGTAGGATTTGCGCACGCCGCGCGCGAACACCATGGAGTCGGCGGGCACGCCGAAACGGGCGCGGTTTTCGGACTTCACGTCGCTCATCGGGCGATGCCACGCAGGCTGACGGCGTTGCGCAGCGCGCGCATCGTCAGCGGGTCGCGGCGCGTGTCGCTGCGGCCGAAATGGCGCTCCAGGAAATGCTGGCCGACCGACATGATGCTGACCACCGCGAGGTACCAGAACGCCACCACGATCAGGAGCGGGATCGTCTCGAAGGTGCGTGCGTAGATGCTCTGGGCCGAATAGAACAGATCGTCGACCGCGATGAAGGTCACCAGCGACGTCATCTTGAGCAGGTTGATGGCCTCGTTGCCGGTCGGCGGCAGCACGAAGCGCATGGCCTGCGGCAGCGTGATGCGCTTCAGGATCATGCGGTAGGGCATGCCGAGCGCGCTTGCCGCCTCCGCCTGGCCGGACGGCACCGATTTGATGCCGGCGCGGATGATCTCGGCCATATAGCCCGCCTCGCAGAGCGAAAGCGCGACGACGGCCGAGAAGAACGGCGTCATGAAATCGTTGGTGCGGGCGGAGAAGATCGTGCCGAGGAACGGCAAGGTCAGCGAGACCTCGCGCACCAGCAGCGACAGGTTGAACCAGAAGATCAGCTGGATCAGCGCCGGCACGCCGCGGAAGAACCAGACATAGACGCCGGCGAAGCCGCGCAGCACCGGGCTCGGTGACACGCGCATGATGGCGATGACGGTGCCGATGATGATCGCCAGCGCCATGATCACCACCGTCAGGATCAAGGTGTTGGCGAGGCCGCGCATGATCGAGGGATGGAAGAGGTAGCCCGCGGCCGTATCCCAGGCGAAAGCCGGATTGCTGGCGAAGGCCCGGACGATGAGGAAGGCAATCAGCAAGGCGAACGCCGTACCGACCCAGATGCCATAGCGGCGCTGCGGCACGACAGAGAGCCGAGCCACCGCGGCGGCGGCGCCCTGCTCGACGCTCATCTCGGTCGGGTGGGCCACGCCCATCGCTCAACTCCTGATCCTGTCAGGCATCCGGTCGGCCGGACGCCATGTCCCGTTCAAAACGCCCGCGCGCCCTGTCGGGCGCGCAAACACTTTGTGCTGATTTTGCGCATGATCCTTTCCGAAAATCGATTCCGATTCTCGGAGCGGAGCGCTAGTCGGCGCGCAGCGCATCCATGCTGTTGACGAAATAGGGTTCCTTGATCGCGTAAGCGCCCATGCCGTATTTCTCGAGAACGGCTTTGTAGCTGCCGTTCTTGAACAGTTCCGCGAGCGCCGCGACCATCATATCGGCGGTGCCCTTGTCGTCCTTGGCGATGGCGAGACCCAGCGGCGCGACGTCATAGAGAGTGGGCAGGACGATGAGCTGGCCCTTGCTGGTCACCTCGAAGTAGCTCGATGCGGTGGCATCGTCCATGCGGGCATCGACGCGGTCGGAGAGCACCGCCTGGACGATGTCGGTCGAGGAGTTGAAGACCGACTTCTCGATCGCCGCCTGGCCCTTGTCGGTGCATTCCTTGCTCAGCTTGTCGACCAGGAAGTCCGACGCGCTGCCGGCCGAGACACCGATGCGCTTGCCGCAAAGCGGCGTCTCGCCGCTGAAGCTCGCCTTCTTGTCCGGCGAGGTCGAGACGGCAAGGCCCGCTTTGAGGAACATGACGAAGTCGACCTGCTTCAGTCGCTCGGGCGTGGCCGAAAAGGTCTCCCAGGCGATCTTGAAGCGGCCGGCCGCCAGGCCGGGGATCATCGACGGGAACGGCGTGCGCTGGACGTCGAGCTTGGCGCCGGCCAGCTTGGCGACCTCGCCGGCAAGCTCGATGATGATGCCGGTCTGCTTGCCGTCGGCATCGAGATACTCGAACGGCGCGTAGTCCAGCGTGTTGGCCACGGCGAGCGTTCCGCTCTGCTGGACCTCCGCCGATTTCGGGATTTCGGCTGCTTTCGAAAAACCGCTCCAGGCCGTGGCAAATGCCGCCACCGCCAGGCTGGCCATGCGCAGATATGTTCTCATCGTCGTTCCCCTTTTTGTTTTTTCGGTGATTGCGGTTTCTCAATCGCCTTGGCGCTGCCCTGCGGGCCGGCGCCGAGGCGATTCGCTTTACGCGCTCGCCGTCTCCGCAGCCTTCTTCTTGCGGTAGTGGTAGTTCTTGTCGATGCGCTCCATCAGGTAGTCGCCATAGAGCACCGGCTCGTATTTCGGCTTGGCGCCGGCCGGCACGCAGACGGGCAACGCCTCGATCGTTTCGTCCATCGACGGGTCGAAGAAGAAGGGCTGCGAATAACGCTCGCGGCCGGACCGGTTGATCACGCGATGCGGCGTCGAGACGAACTGGTCGTTCGACCAGCGCGCCAGGATGTCGCCGACATTCATGACGAAGGAATCCGGGATCGGCGGCGCCGGCACCCATTCGCCTGCCTTGTTCTTGACCTCGAGGCCACCGACATCGTCCTGCGCCAGCAAGGTGATGAAGCCGTAATCGGTGTGCGGCGCCGAGCCGAACAGCCCCTCTTCCTGCGGCTGCGTCGGGTAGTGCAGCAGCCTGAGGAACGTGGTCGGCTGCTCGAAATAGCGGTCGAGGCTGCCGGCAGGCAGGCCGAGCGACAGCGCGATGGCGCCGACCATCTTGCGGGCCAGCGTCCCCATCTCGTCGACATAGCGTTCGATCGTTTCCCTGAAGCCTTCGAGCGACTCGTCCGGCCATTGGTTGGGGCCCTGCAGCGGCTTTTCGGCGAGAGCCCGCGGATCGTCGGCGCCGACCTCATGCATGAAGAAGATCGATTCGCTCTGGTTCGGCTTGCTGACGGTCGCGACCGAAGAGGTGACGATGGTCGACCCTGCAAAGGGCAGGTAGCCGCGGAAATTCCTGTCGATCTTCAGCTTGAGCTTCTCTTCTTCCGGCAGGCCGAAGAAGCGCTTGCTCGCCTCGCGCACGGCCTCGACATCGGCGCGCGGGATCGGATGGCCGACGACATAGAGGAAACCGATCGTCTCGAGATAGCGGCGCAGCGTCGCCGCGGTCGCCCGGATCGCGCCCTGGTCGGTGCCGTAAAGAGCCGACACGTCGAGGATCGGAATTTCGGAAAAGTCGCCGCGCTCTTGTTCGTCCATTTTCGAAGAACCCTGTCTTGAACATAAGATACAGTACTGTATTTCTACACATCCGAACGGGCTCATCAATAGGCATTCGAAGGCAGGCACGACATGGCACCACGCAAGATCATCATCGACACCGATCCCGGCCAGGACGACGCCTTCGCGATCCTGTTCGCGCTCGGCTCGCCGGCCGAGCTCGAGGTGGTGGGCATCACCACGGTCGGCGGCAATGTGCCGCTTGCGCTGACCTCGAAGAACGCGCTGAAAGTCGTCGAACTCGCCGGACGGCCCGACGTGCCGGTCTATGCCGGTTGCCCGGGGCCGATGGTGAAGACGCTGATGACAGCCGAATATGTGCACGGCAAGACCGGACTCGACGGCGCCGATCTCCCCGAGCCGGTGACGCCGCTGCAGCGGGAGCATGGCGTCAACTATCTCGTGCGGGCGATCATGGACGCGCCGGAGGGCGAACTGACCGTTTGCACGCTAGGCCCGATGACCAATCTGGCGATGGCGATGACGATGGAGCCGAGGATCATCCCGCGTCTGCGCGAGGTGGTGCTGATGGGCGGCGGCTTCTTCGAGGGCGGCAACGCGACGCCCGCCGCCGAGTTCAACATCTTCGTCGACCCGCATGCGGCGCACAAAGTATTCGACAGCGGCGTGCCGCTGACGATGGCGGGCATCGACTGCACCTACACCGCGATGATGACGCTGGAATGGCTGGAGCGGCTGCGCGCCACCGGCTCGAGGGCCGCGATCGAGGCCGCGAACCTCGCCGACTTCTATCGCCAGTATGGCAGCCACAAATTCGGCACGCCGGGGCGTCCGATCCACGATGCCTGCGTCACCGGCTATCTCTTGGCGCCCGAAATCTACGAAAAGCGCCAATGCGCGGTGACGGTGGACATCGTCTCGCCCGAGACGATCGGCATGACGGTCGTCGACTGGTGGCATGTCACGGGCCGGCGCAAGAATTGCAACGTGCTGCGCCGCATCGAGCCGACGCCGTTCTTCGAACTGATGCTGCAGCGGATCAGCGCGTTGCCCTGATGCGGTCGCCCAAAAGTGCATAGCGGTTTTGGGAGAACGACATGCATGGAACAAGAGACACAGCGTTCCACAGTGGACAGCGGCGGTAGCGGGTTGCGAAGCGCGCAAACATCGGCTTGATCAGGGACGGCTCGGCGAATTTGCCGGCCGCCATGGAGGTCTGGAACAGTTGAAAGCGGACGCCGCCTTGGCAAAAACGAAACGATCGTCCGGAGCGCGAGCCAGATCGACGACCGCCCGGCAGACGCTGAGCCGCGAGGCCTGGATCGCCGCGGCGCGCAAGGTGCTGGAAAGGCGCGGCATCGCCGAGGTCAAGATCGATCGGCTTTCCAAGCAGCTGAAGGTCACGCGCGGCAGCTTCTACTTCCACTTCACCAGCCTCGCCGACCTTCGCGATGGGCTCTTGCAGGAATGGCGCAACATCAACTGCGCGCCGTTTTGGGCAATGCGCGAGATGCACGACATAGATGGCCTGCAGTTCTTCACCGACATCGTGCATGTCTGGGTCGATGAAGCCCCCTTCAGCCCGCTGCTCGATCTCGCCGTGCGCGACTGGTCGCGGACGTCGAGGAAGCTGACGCAGGAAGTGAAGGACATGGACGATCTGCGCATCGCGCTCCTCGTCCGCTCCTTCCGCGCCATGGGCTATTCATCGGACGAGAGCCTGGTCAGGGCGCGCATCACCTATTTCCATCAGATCGGCCAGTACGCGCTGTCCTTCAAGGAGGACCCGGCGGTGCGCCGTAGCTACCAGCCGCTGTTCGGCGAAGTGCTGCTCGGCCCGCTCGTCCAGGAACCGGGTTCGGCGCCAAGGCCGTCGGAGGTAAGGACGGGACGGCGGTAGCAGTGGTGGCGCGCCAGGACGCCGTTTCAGGACACGATCGAACCATTTGGGGCACTGAAGGTCTCGATCGCCCTGCGAACCGCCATACAGAATTTTTCCAAAAGCTCCGGTTCGTTCGCCAGTCGCTGGCGCAGTGAGAAGGGTACTTCCAGCTGTGCCCCTTTCCCCGTCAGTCCACGATTGACGATGTTCAGATCGTCGATGCCTGGAAACGGGTGGTTATCGTTTTTTGTCTTGAAGCCCGCTTCCTGCAGACGCCCAGCTATTTCTGCGATCAGCGCGGCGTCCTTGCCACCCATATAGACTGTCGAGGGGTCATCCCGATCATGTCGACCGTGGACAGCAACGACCGTGGACTTCGTCCGCAACAATTCGAGCGCGGATTCCTCGTCAAAGTTCCTCGATGTTATGTGCAGCTCTCGATTGCTTTCCGGCATGAGTCCTTCAAAGCAATACATATCGAGATCGCTCCCGGCTATCGTCTCGGTGATCAGGGATGTGCGGGCTTCGATTTTCCCACCGTGCGGGGCGATGACGATCGCACCGCCGGTTCGCGCGCACGCCGGACGACTATGCGATAGTCTATGTTTTCGGCTTTGGCGGTTTTCAGCGCAGCGAAATTCGGGAACTCGTTATCCATAATCTCATCCCAATACGCACACAGTTGGCAATGTAGCGCGGCACCTTGTAATGCGCGATCTGGCCGGCGCGGAAGGCCTTGATCTCCTGCGCGGTCGCGATCTGGCCGGGCTTCAGCACGATCCAGGCGCAGAGCGTACAGAACTCGCCCGGCGCGCCGACTGCGACGGTAGCGCCAAGGCCTTCGGAGATACGGACAGGCCGGCTGTAGCGCTGGCTTACGCACGGCTGCGGAAATGGCGGCAAGTGCTGCCAGGCGCCATTCGGGACCTCAGGAGCGTCCGTGGAGGAGCCGACGCCGCAACGCATGATCTGCCTTGCCTGGCAGCAAAGAGGCGCAACCCGAGTCGCGCTTTCGGCAACAGGATCGCTCAGTTGGTGCCCTTATGCACCTGGTAGGTCAGCTTGACCTTCGGCTTTCGCGTCAAATCGACGTCGATCAGTTCGAGCCGCAGGTCGGGACTATTCCGGCCAACGAGGGGAATGCCACTGCCGATAATGACAGGCTCAAGCGCGAGCACGACCCGATCAATCAAGTTGGCACGGGCAAAGCTTTCGTTTGCCGTCGATCCTCCGGTCAGCAGCGCATTGTTGAAGCCGTTTGACTTCAGCAGTTCGTGAATGGCGACGGGGGACGGGGCCTGGAACCAACCCGTCGGGATTTCGAGCTTGTCATGGCTCGTCAGAACAATCCCACGCACCGCCGGAACCTCGCGCAGGACTGATTCGACGAATAGCTCATGGGTGCGTCGCCCCCAGATGATGACGTCGGCCGCGCGGACCAGTTCGAGGAACATTTGCCAGAGCGGACTGGTGAGAAAATCCTCCGCTCCGTTCTCGCGCGCCGTGAATCCGTTAACGGACGTGGCCATCCAAAGTGTTACACTCATGCGGTCCTCCTTCCGTTGCGTTCCAGATGCTGGTGCTCAGTCCGATGGCGACGAAGATCAAGGTCGGGATAGGTCAGTTCGCTGAGACGCGGTCGGATCCAAATGAATGGACGGAAGCGAGCGAGTGCCTACGCCCTGCCCTCACGCCGTCTTCTGCACCACCAGCCCCAGTTCCTCGACCATCGCCTGGCGCATCAGGAACTTCTGCGGCTTGCCGGTCACCGTCATCGGCAGCTCGGTGCGGAAGCGGATATAGCGCGGCACCTTGTAATGCGCGATCTGGCCGGCACAGAAGGCCTTGATCTCCTGCTCAGTCGCGATCTGGCCGGGCTTCAGCACGATCCAGGCACAGAGCTCCTCGCCATATTTTTCGTCGGGAATGCCGAAGACCTGCACTTCCTTGACCTTGGGATGGCGGTAGAGGAATTCCTCGACCTCGCGCGGATAGACGTTCTCGCCACCGCGGATAACCATGTCCTTGACCCGGCCGACGATATTGCAATAGCCCTCGGCATCGATGGTGGCGAGGTCGCCGGTATGCATCCAGCCGTCGGCATCGACCGCCTCGCGGGTCTTCTCCGCGTCGTCCCAATAGCCCTTCATCACCGAATAGCCGCGCGTGCAGAGCTCGCCCGGCGCGCCGACCGCGACGGTGGCGCCGTCGGCGTCGATCGCCTTGACCTCGACATGCGGATGGATGCGGCCGACGGTGGAGACGCGCCTTTCCAGCGGGTCGTCGACGCTGCTCTGGAATGACACCGGGCTGGTCTCGGTCATGCCGTAGGCGATGGTCACTTCCGACATATGCATCAGCGACACGACCTTCTTCATCACCTCGATCGGACAGGGCGAGCCGGCCATGATGCCGGTGCGCAGGCTGGAGAGATCGAAGGTGGAAAAATCGGCGTGGTCGAGCATCGCGACGAACATGGTCGGCACGCCATAGAGACCGGTGCAGCGCTCCTGCGCCACCGCTTTCAGCGTAGCGCCGGCATCGAAACCTTCGCCCGGGAAGACCATGGTGGCGCCCTTGGTGACGCAGCCCATCGTGCCCATCGACATGCCGAAGCAGTGGTAGAGCGGCACCGGGATACAGAGCCGGTCGTCGACGGTGAGCTTGATCGCCGAGGTGACGAAATTGCCGTTGTTGACGATGTTCAGATGGGTCAGCGTGGCGCCCTTCGGCGCGCCCGTCGTTCCGCTGGTGAACTGGATGTTGATAGCGTCACCCGGCTTCAGGCTTTCGGAGATGCGGTCGAGGCTGTCATGCTCGTCGCGGCCGGCCATCGCCAGCACATCGCCGAAATTGAACATGCCCGGCGAATTGTCGTCGCCCATGCGGATGACGATCTTCAGCGCCGGCAACTTCTTCGCCTTCAGCTTGCCGGGCTCGGCGGTGGCGATCTCCGGCGCCAACGTCTCGATCATGCCGAGATAGTCCGAGGTCTTGAACTGGACCGCGGTGACCAGCGCCTTACAGCCGACTTTGTTCAGAGCATATTCCAGCTCGGTCAGCCGATAGGCTGGGTTGATGTTGACCAGGATGAGGCCGATGCGCGCGGTGGCGAACTGCGTCACCAGCCATTCCCAGCGGTTGGGCGACCAGATGCCGACACGGTCGCCCTTCTCAAGGCCAAGCGCCAGGAAGCCGGCTGCCAGCGCGTCGACTGCATCCGACAGCTCGCTCCAGGTGAAGCGCTTGTCTTGGCCGACGAAGACGGCTGCGTCGAGCGTGGCGTATTTGCTCACCGTGTCGGAGAACAGCGCCGGAATGGTCTTGTCGAGCAAGGGCAGCGAGCGGTCGCCCGAGACATGCGCCCTGCCGTCCATCGGAGCAATGAAGCTATTGCGCGTTTTGCGCAGATTGGTGGCGCTCTTGAGCTCGTCGAGATTGATCGCCATCGCCGTCTCCTCCCGGGACACACCAGCCTATCAGCCGATGGCGGCGGTGGAAATCCGCCAAAGGTCCCCCTCCCCCTCGAGGGGAGGGTGCCTCGCGAAGCGAGGCGGGTGGGTCGTCTCACGTCGAGCACTGCCGCAACGACCCCTCCCGTCCATCCGCCTTCGGCGGCTGGCCACCCTCCCCTCAAGGGGGAGGGAGCGTGCTCATCTTCGCGGCGATCTCGCGCAACCGCGCCTCATCGGCCGCATCGCGGGCCTTCTTCGAGGCGACCAGGCAGGCTTGCGACTTCAGGATCACGCCGTCGCCCAGCACCTTGAGATGGTTAGCGCGCAGCGTCGAGCCGGTGGTGGTGATGTCGACGATGACGTCGGCCAGACCCGCAGCCGGCGCGCCTTCGGTGGCGCCCAGGCTTTCGACGATGCGGTAAACCTGGATGCCGTGCTTAAGCGAGAAAAACTGCTGCGTCAGCCGCCAGTATTTGGTGGCGATCCTGAGCCGCCGGCCATGACGCTGGCGGAAATCGGCGGCGACGTCGTCGAGGTCGGTCATGGTGTCGACGTCGAGCCAGATGTCGGGCACCGCCACCACGACATCGGCATGGCCGAAGCCGAGGCGGGCGATGATCTCGGCGCGCGCCTCCCAATCGGCGAGATTCTCGCGCAACAGGTCCTCGCCGGTGATGCCGAGATCGACCGCGCCCTGGCCGATCTCGCCGGCAATCTCGGAGGCGGAGAGGAAGGCCACCTCGACATTGTCGAGGCCGTCGATGCGGGCACGGTATTTGCGATCGTCTTGCGGCAAGGTGACCGCGAGGCCTGCCTTGGCCAGCACTTCGAGCGACTGTTCCTTGAGACGGCCTTTCGACGGGATCGCCAGCGTGATCATTTCGCGCCCTCCCGCAAGGCTTCGATGCGGTCGAGCCAGACCGAGAAGCCGACGCCGGGGATCGGTTTTTTGGCGCCGAGCAGCGTCAGCAGCCGGTCATAACGGCCGCCGCCGACCAGTGGACGGTCAGCATTTTCGGCCGCGATCTCGAAGACGAGGCCGGTGTAATAGTCCAATGGGCGGCCGAAGGCGGCGTCATAGCGGATTTTTTCGACCGGCAGGCCATGCGCTTCGATCGCCTTGGCACGGGCGGCGAAATTTTCCAGCGCCGCGCCCAGCGACAGGCCGGCATCGGCGGCGAATTTTTCAAGCGCCTCCGTTGCGCCACCCATCGCGACGTCGATCTCGAGAAAACCCTTCAGCGCCGAGAACGCCTCGTCGGACAGCCGCACGCTGCGCAGCTGCGCTTTCTCGATCAGCCGCCGCGCGATGTCGGCAGGCGCGCGGCCGGATGAGGCGGACAGCCCGGCCTCCTCCATGCCCATGGCGATATGCTCGGCAAGGCCTTCCGCATCGCCGTCGAGCACGAGCGTGGCGACCGGACCGGCAAGCTGGCTGTTGCGCGGCGGGTTGGCGAGGTCGGCAAGGGCCGCCTCCAGCATCGGCGCCGAGCCGAAGGCGCGGGCAAGCCGCATGCGCCAGCCACGCGGCAGGCCAAGTGCGGCCAGCACCGCCTCGAACAGGGTCTGGTCGCCGAGCGTGATGGCGAGCGGCTGTCCAGGCAGCACCAGCGAGAGAAGCGCATGCGCGTCGGCCAGCGAGCGGGCGTCGGCTGCTGCCGTGTCGCGGTCGCCGAGATCCTCGATGCCGGCCTGGAAGAACTCGTTGCCGCCCTCGCGGCGCTGGCGGAACACTTCGCCCAGATAGGAATAGCGGCGCGGCGTGCCAGCCTGGCTGGCTATGTGGTCGAGGCAAACGGGAATGGTGAATTCGGGTCTGAGGCACAGTGTCTTGCCGGTCTCGCTCTCGGTCAGGAAGATGCGGCGGCGCAAATCCTCGCCCGCCATGTCGAGGAACGGATCGGCCGGCTGCAGCACGGCGACTTCGACCGCGTGCGTGTCGCGCGCGGCGAAGAGTTTGGTGATGTCGGCGGCGATGGCGGGGTAGCGGGAGGTCATTGATAGGTTGGGCGCGAGGCACCCCCCTCTGGCCTGCCGGCCATCTCCCCCTCAAGGGGGAAGATCGGCAGTGGCGAGCACGGCGCCTTTTCTTCGACGCAGAAAATTGGCGAAAGCATACGCGACATCCAATCTCCCCCCTTGAGGGGGAGATGGCCGGCAGGACAGAGGGGGGTGCTCAAGCGCCACCCTTCGCGCGATCGGCCGCCTGCGCCGCGAGAATCTTCTTCACCTCGGTAACCATTTCGCCTTCCGCCACCGTCACCTGCGCCGGCCGTGCCGCCCGCCATTCGGCGTTGTCGGTGATCTCGGCCGATAGGCGCACGCCCTCGATGAGGTCCTTGATCTGCACCTCGCCCTTGGCGCGCTCGTCGCCGCCCTGGATGACGGCGATCGGGCTGCCGCGGCGGTCGGCATATTTCAGCTGCGCCTTCATGCCGGCGCCGCCGAGATACATTTCGGAGCGGATGCCGGCGGCGCGCAGGTCGGCGACCATCTTCTGGTAGCGGCCGAGGCTTTCCGTATCCTTGTCCATGACCAGAACGACGACCGGCGCAATGACATCGGAGGTATCGAGCTTGCCGAGGTTCTTCAGCGCCGTCATCAGCCGGGAGACGCCGATGGAGAAGCCGGTCGCCGGCACCGGCTCGCCGCGGAAGCGCGAGACCAGCCCGTCATAGCGGCCGCCGCCGCCGACCGAGCCGAAACGCACGATCTGCCTCGTCGTTGGGAATCTCGGCCAGCAACTCGGCCTCGAAGACCGGGCCGGTGTAGTATTCGAGGCCGCGCACGACGGAGGGGTCGATCTTAACACGGCCATCGTCGTAACCAGCGGCAGCAATCATGCTGCGGATGTCGTCGAGTTCTTGAACGCCCTCGGTACCTCGGTCTGAACCTGCGACTGCTCCCCACATCATGTGAAGACTTTGCATCGCATCACTCTCGTTAGGGCTGGACAAAAGTAATACCCGATCAGCCTGTGACTTAGTGAGTGCTACACCCTTCGTAAAATCGCCCTCACCTTCCTTGCCACCGTCCCATCGGCCCGGGCCAAGCAGCAGTCGCACACCGTCCGGCCCAAACTTATCCAACTTGTCGATCGCCCGGAGCACCTGCAGCCTGCGCCCCGCATTTTGATCGCCACCAAGCCCGATCGCCTCCAGCACACCGTCCAACACCTTGCGGTTGTTGACGCGGATGACGTAGTCGCCGCGCTTGATACCGAGCGCTTCCATGACGTCGGCCATCATCATCGCCATCTCTGCGTCGGCGGCGACGCCCGGCGCGCCGATGGTGTCGGCATCGAACTGCATGAACTGGCGGAAGCGGCCGGGGCCGGGCTTCTCGTTGCGGAACACCCAGCCGGAGCGGTAGCTGCGATAGGGTTTTGGCAGCTTGTCGTAATTCTCTGCGACGAAGCGCGCCGTCGGCGCGGTCAGGTCATAGCGCAGCGACAGCCACTGGTCGTCGTCGTCCTGGAAGGAGAACACGCCCTCGTTCGGCCGGTCCTGATCCGGCAGGAATTTTCCCAGCGCGTCGGTGTATTCGATCATCGGCTGGTCGACCGGCTCGAAGCCGTAGAGCTCATAGACGCCGCGGATCGTCGCCATCATCTTCTCGACGGCGCGGATGTCGTCGGCGCTGCGGTCGGCAAAACCGCGCGGCAGTCGCGCTTTCGTCTTTTCCGATTTGTCGGCCATGAGGATACGTACTCAGTGTTTCGTGGTGCGCCATGGATCGGAAATTTCCTATTTCCAGGGCGCGCGTGTCCTAACCGATGCTGCTTGGTGCGGCAAGGGTTTGCGGCCCGGCCCGCCAGGAGCTGGAATCTTTCGATAGTTTACGAGCGCCGCGCCGCCCCTCATCCGCCTGCCGGCACCTTCTCCCCGTATAGTGACGGGGAGAAGGTGAGACTTCGGCGCTGGCGCCATTGCTCCTACCTCGGCGATTGGCGAAATCGGCGATGACAGCGTCCTTCTCCCCGTCACTATACGGGGAGAAGTGCCCGGCAGGGCGATGAGGGGCAGCGCCAAGCGACCGAAGACCAGCGCCAATCTCCATCCTTGAAAGTTTCGAGGCGCTCCAACTCCTCGAAACAAAACAACACCAAAAACGAAACAATTCCGCCATCAGCGCGGCATGCTGCCGACACAATCGAAGACGATAAAGCGCGCCGAAACAAGGGGTTCGGGGCTATGACGACGGCGCACGACATCATCGAGAGCGGCAAGCCAGCCAGGCTGCGGCCTGCCGGCAGTGCCGCGCTCACGCCGGCTCAGCAGCCGGCCGGGCCGTTCGAGGTTGCGGCGGAAGCGCACAGGCCGACGGTACGCGACGCGCTGGTGACCGGGCTGCTGGTGATCTATCCGGCCTTCGCGGCGGTCGCGGCCATCCTTGCCGGGCTGTTCTTGACAGGCGCCGGCAGCGTTTGAGGGCGTCACTCGCCGGCAAATCTCGGAGGTCAGCGCCGCCCCTCATCCGCCCTTCGGGCACCTTCTCCCCGTGAACGGGGAGAAGGAACAAAAAGCGCTCACTTCGGCCTTTTGAACTTCTTCCGTTCCGCCTCCACCTCCGCGCGGCAGACGCAGCCTTCGAAATGGTCGTTGACCAGCCCCATCGCCTGCATGAAGGCGTAGACGGTGGTCGGGCCGACGAAGCTCCAGCCGCGTTTCTTCAATTCCTTCGAGATCCTGACCGAGACCGCCGTCGTCGTATTGGCGCGCAGATGCGCAAGGTCGACGATTTCAGGCCGCTCGCCCGGACCCGGTTCGAACTTCCAGAACCACGCCGCCAGCGAGCCGAATTCATCGACCATTTCACGAGCGCGTTTGGCGTTGTTGATGGTCGAGACGATCTTGCCGCGATGGCGGATGATGCCGGCATTGCCGAGCAGTCGCTCGACATCCTGGTCGGTGAACCGCGCCACCTTGTCGAACTCGAAATTGGAAAAAGCATCGCGGAAATTCTCGCGCTTGCGCAGGATGGTCAGCCAGGAGAGGCCAGACTGAAAGCCTTCCAGGCAGATTTTTTCGAACAGCCGGCGATCGTCGGCTACCGGCCGGCCCCATTCATGATCGTGATAGTGGAGGTAGTCGGGCAGATTGCCGTGCCAGAAACAGCGCGCGACACCGTCGGGGCCGTCGAGCAGGCCGGCATTTTCGTTTCCCATTAGAAGAAATCCATTCGTTAATGCGCTTGAACGCTGATTTTACCGTGGCTTTACCAGATTCCTGAACCGGCCGGTAACCACACCAAAAACTTTACTGACAAGTCGGCATTTTACGCATTCCGATTCATCTTTCGGTTGCCGCTCCGCGCCAAGGATCGCGACACCCGAGGGCCTCCCCGTCCTCGGACGAGTTCGACGATCAAGGTGCGTTCCCGATGAAGACAGCGTTCACTTTCGTGCTCGGCGCAGCCGCGGTGCTTGCCGCTGGCGCGACGACCTCACTTGCCAATGACCGTTATGCCGAGGTGCCGCCGGTGATGGTGAGCCCCGATCTTTCAGCACCCTGGGTGCTGCAGCTCGGCCATGCGCCGGGCATCGTGCGCCCGAGCCGGCAGGCAACGCAGCAGCCGTCGCGACGGCTTTTCCAGGCGCAGCCGGACCGACAGCGGACGGCGGCCGTGCAGCAGCCTGCCAAGCGCATGGTAATGCGGCCGCAGATCAACCCGATCTACCTTCCGCAGGAAGTCGCCTATGACGGCCCGCAGAAGCCCGGCACCATCGTCATCGATACCCACCAGAACTTCCTCTTTCTGATCGAGAAGAACGGCAAGGCAAGGCGCTACGGCGTTGGCACCGGCAAGCCGGGCTTCGAATGGTCGGGCACGCACAAGATCACCGACAAGAAGGTGTGGCCGGACTGGCGCCCGCCGGCGGTCATGATCAAACGCGAGGCGGCCAAGGGCCGCTACCTGCCGACCTATCTTGCCGGCGGCATCGAGAACCCGCTCGGCGCGCGCGCGCTCTATCTCGGCACCACCGAATACCGCATCCACGGCACCAACCAGCCCTGGACGATCGGCGGCGCGGTGTCTTCCGGCTGCATCCGCATGCGCAACGAGGACGTCGTCGACCTTTACGAGCGCGTGAATGTCGGAACCACCGTCGAGGTGATATAGTGACTGCGAATCAGCCGGTTAGGCAGCTCCCAGTCGTTTTTGGCGTGCTGTTGCCCTGAAGCCATAGCGCGCTTTTGGGAGACGTGCTTAGACTGGCAACGAGTTTACGGGGGACGGGCCGTGTGGGGATACGGCCAGTCACGAAAGGGCAGCACGGGCAACCGTGCTGCCTTTTCGCTTTCGTGCAGGTGCGACTTGGTCGTCAGGTGCGAGCTGGTCGTCACCAGGTGCGACAGGTCGCCCCGGAAGCACGGGGTTTCGTTTTCAGGGCTGATTTCCGGGCTATGCTCTGCTATTGCAGCGCACGATTTCCCACCAAAGGTTCGAACTATGACCCGGTCCGACGACAGCCGCTATCTCAAGGGTGGTCCGGTCGCCCAGCGCATCATCGCTTCGGTGCGCGAGGACGCGGCAATCGCCACGGCGGAAGGGTTTCCGCCGAAGCTTGTCTCGATCACCGTCGGCGACACCGACGCCGTCGATGTCTATGTGCGCAACCAGCGCGCCAAGGCGGAGCTTGCAGGCGTCGGCTTCGAGGAGAGACGCTTTGCCGCCGACACCACGGCGGGCGAACTGGAAGCCGCCATCCATGGCCTCAACGCCGACCCGCGCGTCACCGGCATCATCATCCAGCGCCCGGTGCCGGCGCATATCCCGATCAAGACGCTGCAGGCGGCGGTGCATCCGCTGAAGGCGTCGAGGGCATGCATCCGGCCTCGATCGGCAACATTGTCTACAACCAGCTCGATCTGGCACCCTGCACGGCGGCCGCCTCGGTCGAGCTGCTCAAGGAGACCGGGCTCGACCTCAAAGGGCTCGAGGTCGTGGTCGTCGGCCATTCCGAGATCGTCGGCAAGCCGATCGCCTTCCTGTTGATGAGCGAGGGGGCGACGGTGACGGTCTGCCATCACATGACCCGTTCGGTCGCGGCGCACGCACGGCGCGCCGACGCACTGTTCGTCGCCGTCGGCAAGCCGCGCCTGATCAAGGCCGACATGGTGAAGCCCGGAGCCTGCGTCATCGATATCGGCATCAATTCGGAAATCGGGCCTGACGGCGAAAGCCGCATCGTCGGCGACGTCGACACCGAGAGCGTCAAGGAGGTCGCCTCCTGGATCACGCCGGTGCCGGGCGGCGTCGGCCCGCTGACGGTCGCGATCCTGCTGCGCAACACCATGGTGGCCCTCAACCGCCAGCGCGCGCTTTACCGCGCGACCTATGGCGTGGCGGACAAGCTCGCGGCGGAATAACCAGCCGACCTATTCGGCGGCGATCAGGCTTTTCCCGGAAACGCCTTCCGGCTTCGGGCCGCCATAGGCCCAGTCGAGCAATTTTATCGTGTGCACCACCGGCAGCTTTGCGGCCGACGCGATCTGGGTGATGCAGCCGATATTGCCGGTGGCGACGATTTCGGCGCCGGTCGCCTCGATATTCCTGACCTTGCGGTCGCGCAGCTTCGCCGAGATCTCGGACTGCAGGATGTTGTAGGTGCCGGCAGAGCCGCAGCACAGATGGCTTTCGCGCGGCTCGCGCACGACGAAGCCGCCCGGGCCAGAAGCTCCTTCGGCTGGCGCGTGATCTTCTGGCCGTGCTGCATCGAGCAGGCGGAATGATAGGCGACGACCGTGCCCGGCTTGCGCACCGGCTCGGGCATGTCGATAGCGGCGAGATATTCGGTGATGTCCTTGGCCAGTGCCGAAACACGCGCCGCCTTTTCCGCATAAGATGGATCGAGGCGCAGCATGAAGCCGTAATCCTTGATGGTCGTGCCGCAACCGGAGGCGGTGATGATGATCGCGTCGAGCCCGCCCTGGTCGATGGCGCGCGTCCAGGCGTCGACGTTCTGCCTGGCCGAGGCAAGGGCCTGTTCCTCGCGGCCCATGTGGTGGACGAGCGCGCCGCAGCAGCCCTCGCCTTCCGGTACCACGACCTCGACGCCAAGTCGCGTCAGAAGCGAGATGGTCGTCTCATTGATGGCCGGGTCCAGCACCGACTGGGCGCAGCCGGTGAGGATGGCGACGCGGCCACGTTTTTTGGTCCCCTGCCCGGCATGCGTTCCGGGCAAAGCCATCGGCGATGCCGGCGGGATCGAAGACGGCGCAAGCTCCAGCATGGCCGCGACCGGTCGCAGCGCCGGCAGGCTTTCAAACAGGCCGATGAATGGCCGGCCCAATCCAGCCAGCTTCAGTGCGGCGCGGAAGCGGCCCGGGTAAGGCAGCACGAAAGCCAGCATGGCGCGCGTCAGCCGGTCGAGCAGCGGCCGCCTGTAGGTCTTCTGGATGTGGGCGCGCGCGTGATCGACCAGATGCATATAGTTGACGCCCGAGGGGCACGTCGTCATGCAGGCAAGGCAGGAGAGACACCGGTCGATATGGGTGACGATCTCCTTGTCGGCCGGGCGGCCGTTCTCCAGCATGTCCTTGATCAGATAGATGCGGCCGCGCGGGGAATCGAGCTCGTTGCCCAAGGTCACATAGGTCGGGCATGTGGCGGTACAGAAGCCGCAATGCACGCATTTGCGCAGGATCTTTTCCGACTCCGCGACATGCGGGTCGGCGAGCTGCGCGGCTGAGAAATTGGTCTGCATCTCTTCGTTCCTAGGCCATGCGGCCGGGGTTGAGAATGTGCTTCGGATCGAACTCGGCCTTGAGCCTGGCCGACAGCGCCGCCAGATGCGGCGGCTGCGGCTCGAACACCGGCAAAGCGGCGCGATGCGAGGCCGAAGCGCGCACCAGCGTCGCATGGCCGCCGCCATGTTTGCGGATCAATCCGCGCAGCAGCTCGGCCTCCGGGTCGTCCTCGCGCATCGAAAGCCACACCAGCCCGCCCTGCCAGTCGTAGAAGGCGTCGACAGCCGCCTGCATGCGAAGCGCCATCACCATGTGATGCGCCTCAGACGGCGCCATCGACACCCGCCAGACGGGCCTTGCGCCGCCATCGGCGAAAGGCATGCAGTCGCGAATGTCGCGCCAGATGGCTTTCGAGGCCTCGCCGGCAATTTCCTGCAGCGGGCCAGCCTTGCCGAGCAGTTGTTTCAGCGCCTCGACGCGATAGACGACCGACGGACCAAAGCCTTCAACACGCAGCAGCGTGGCGGCATCGCTGCCGAGCTTGCCGGCGGCGACGCGCGCGGCGATCCGCTCCGGCAGATGCGCCGCACTCGACACTTCTGCACTGGAACCCATCGCCAGCGCCATGGCGGCGACAGCGGCATCGTCGAGCAGGCCACGGATGGCCAGAGTCACCTCGGTCTCGGCCGCGGGCAGGACTTTGAAGGTGACGTCGGTCAGCACGGCAAGCGTGCCCCAACTTCCCGCCATAAGCTTGGAGAGATCGTAGCCGGTGACATTCTTGACGACGCGGCCGCCCGACTTGAAGGCTTCGCCACGTCCCGAGATGGCGGCGATGCCGAGAATGTGGTCGCGCGCGGCGCCTGCCTTCAGCCGCCGCGGGCCGGACAGGTTCGAGGCCAGCACACCGCCGATCGTACCCCTGCCCGCTTCGCCGCCGAGCAGCAGGCCGTAGTCCATCGGTTCAAAGGCGAATTGCTGGCCGTTTTCGGCAAGCAGTTTTTCGATCTCGGCGAGCGGCGTGCCGGCGCGTGCCGACAGCACCAGCTCGGCCGGCTCGTAGAGTGTGACGCCGATGAGCTTCGACAGATCGAGCGTATGCTCGGTCTGCAGCGGACGGCCGATGCCGCGTTTGGAGCCCTGGCCGAGGATTTCGACGGGGGCTTCTTTGGCGGCTGCCCATTGCACGGTGGAGAGGACTTCGGCGGGTGTGGGGGGAGTGAAGGTGGTCATGGATGCAGGACCATCCCAAATGAAGATATGTCGAGTTCCTTCACACCCCCCTCTGTCCTGCCGGACATCTCCCCCGCAAGGGGGGAGATCGGCAACTTCCGCGCCCCGCCTTCCCGCCAACGTTGGAGATTGGCGAAAGCCTCCGCGACGTCCAATCTCCCCCCTTGCGGGGGAGATGTCCGGCAGGACAGAGGGGGGTGTTCAAGCACCAACGTCGCCACTCAAAACCTCGGAATGTCCGGAAACGCCACCTGCCCGCGATGCACATGCATGCGCCCCAACTCGGCGCAGCGGCGGAGCTGCGGGAAAACCTTGCCGGGGTTGAGCAGATGATTGGGATCGAACGCGCATTTGACCCGCATCTGCTGGTCGAGGTCGATCTGGTTGAACATTTCGGGCATCAGGTCGCGCTTTTCGACCCCCACGCCATGCTCTCCGGTCAGCACGCCGCCGACCTCGACGCAAAGCCGCAGGATGTCGGCGCCAAAACTTTCGGCCTTGTCGAGCTCGCCTGGCACATTGGCGTCGTAAAGGATCAACGGGTGCAGATTGCCGTCGCCGGCATGGAAGACATTGGCAACGCCCAGCCCGTATTTCTCGGAAAGGTCGCGCATGCCGGCGAGAACCCTCGGCAATTCCTTGCGCGGGATGGTGCCGTCCATGCAGTAATAGTCGGGCGAGATGCGGCCGACCGCCGGGAAAGCCGCCTTGCGGCCGGCCCAGAAACTCAGCCGCTCCTGTTCCGACTGCGAAATGCGGCAGGTGGTCGAGCCGTTCCTGTAAGCGATCGCCTCGACAAGGCCGATCAGATGATCGACCTCGACGCTCGGCCCGTCGAGCTCGACGATGAGCAGCGCCTCGACATCGAGCGGATAGCCGGCATGGACGAAATCTTCCGCCGCGTGGATCGCCGGCTGGTCCATCATCTCCATACCGCCTGGGATGATGCCGGCGCCGATGATGTCGGCCACGCACTGGCCGCCCTGCTCGCTGGTCGGGAAGCCGATCAAAAGCGCGCGCGCCGTCTCCGGCTTCTTCAGGATGCGGACCGTGACCTCGGTGACGACGCCGAGCAGACCTTCGGAGCCGGTCATGACGCCGAGCAGGTCGTAGCCTTCCTGGTCGAGATGGCTGCCGCCGAGCCGCACCACCTCGCCATTCATCAGCACCATCTCGATGCCCAGAACATTGTTGGCGGTGAGCCCGTATTTCAGGCAGTGCACGCCGCCGGAATTCTCCGCGACATTGCCGCCGATCGAGCAGGCGATCTGGGAGGATGGATCGGGGGCGTAGTAAAAGCCCTCCTGCTCGACGGCGGTGGTGATGCCGAGATTGGTCACACCCGGCTGGGCGACGACAACGCGGTTGGGGTAGTCGATCGCAAGGATCCGGTTGAAACGGCTCATCACCAGAAGCACCGCATCTTCAAGCGGCAACGCGCCGCCGGACAGCGAGGTGCCGGAACCGCGCGGCACGACGCGGATGTTGCGCCCGTTGCAGTATTTCAGCACCCGCGAGACCTGCGCCACCGTTTCCGGCAGCACCACGACCAGCGGCAATTGCCGGTAGGCGGTGAGGCCGTCGCTCTCGAAGGCGCGCATTTCATTGGCCGCATCGACGACGCCCTCGCCCGGCACGATGATACGCATGTCGGCGACGATCTCGGCGCGCCGGCGCATCGTGTCGGCATCTGGCTTCGGCATGGCAAGGCCGGACATCGGCGCCTCCTCCACTCGACTGGTAAAAATCTTTTACCAGCGTGAGGCTTTTGTTGCAAACGCTGCTTTGGTCGAGCCCGGCAACGAGCGTAACTGCGAGGTTCCGCAGCGGCAATCTGCCGCTACGGATCGATCATGTCCGGGAGAAGTTTGGCCGCCTACTCGCCCGGGTGCTTGGCCGGCTCGGAGTGCAGGCGCCGCACACGGCGCACGCCCCACCAGACGAGCAGGATGGCGACCGGCACGGAGGCTGCGGTGACGACCTCCGGCGCGAAGGCATGGCCGAAGATCGACACGCCCTTGGCGACATAGCCGATAAGGCCGACGACGTAATAGGAGACGGCGGCGACCGACAGGCCTTCGACGGTCTGCTGCAGGCGCAGCTGCAGCCGGGCGCGGTTGTTCATCGAGGCGAGCAGGTCGCGGTTCTGCTTCTCGACGTCGACATCGACCCAGGTGCGCAGCAGTGTGGTGGCGCGGGTGAGTTTTCGCGAGAGGTTGGCCTGGCGCTCCTCGACCGAACGGCAGGTGCGCATGGCCGGCGCCATGCGCCGCTGCAGGAAGCCAGCCCAGGTGTCGTAGCCTTGCACCGGCTCCTCATCCAGCGCCCCCAGGCGCGCGGTGACGATGCCGTCATAGGCGCGGCTGGCGCCGAAGCGGTAGAGGCTGGAGGCAGCATCGGCCTCCAGTTCGGCGGCGAGCTCGGTGAGGTCGGCGAGCAAGGTCTGGCTGTCGCGGGTCTCGGCCGCCTTCATTTCCAGCGTCGTCTGCGCCAGCCGGTCCTCGATGCGGCGGGCGCGGCCGGACAGCGTCAGCGCCAGCGGCAGGCCAAGCATGGCAAGGGTGCGGTAGGTCTCGATGTCGATCAGCCGTTGCGACAGCGCGCCGGTGCTGGCCGGCGTCAGGCCGCGGTCGAGCACCAGCATGCGGGTCAGGCCGTCGCCATCCTGGCGAAAGTCGGTAACGATGGCGGCAACGCCGCGCTCGACCAGCGAGTAGCAGAGGCTTGTCGGATCGAAGCCGGCAATCAGCTTCTCGCTCGCCTGCGTCCACTTGCGGATTTCCAGCCGGATGCCGGAAATCACCGTTCCGGGCGGTGAGAAGCCATTGCCGAAGGGTGAATCCTCCTGGCCGCGGCCGTTTTCGGCAAGCGGCCCTTCCCAGAGATAGGTGGAGAATTCGGTATGCCGCTCCCAGCGCAGCGTGCCCTTGCCCCATCGCATGGCGTGGTGGCGGGCATGACGCTCGGGGGCTGCAATGCCGAGGCGCCGCGACAGTTCCGACAGCACGGCATGGTCGACGCCGGAGCCGCCCTCGGTCATGAAGGAAAGCTGGATGAGCACGCGCGGCTTCTCGACCAGCGGATGCGGCCGGGCATGGACCTCGCCCAATGCGCCGGGGCGTCCCTCATGCGCCGGAAAGCCCATGACGCTGCCTTGGGCGCGCGGCTGGAATTCGAGATTGGACGTCTCGTCTGACACGTCTGGTCCCCCTGGTTTCGACCACCCTTCGTGCGATGGCGTTCTCCTGCGGCAATCGACGAGGCACGTAAACAGCAAATTTCAGCAGCCGCCGATGCAACGGCGCGGCGCCAAAGCCAACCGGATCCGGTGAATTGGATAAATAATTTGACCGGTTGGCGACAGAGGCCTTAATCTGCGCGACATCCGTTCTGTTCCCAGGCACCCCTCCATTGAGCGACATCTTCTCCAGGATCGAGCATTCGCGCACCGCCGACGAGGTTGTGCAGCAGATCGAGAGCCTGATCCTCGAAGGTGTGCTGCGCACCGGCGACCGATTGCCCGGCGAGCGCGAGCTGGCGCGCCAGTTCGACGTGTCGCGGCCGATCCTGCGCGATGCGCTGAAGGCGCTCGAAGGACGCGGGCTGCTAACGACCAGGCCGGGCGGCGGCACCCATGTCGCCGACGTCATCGGCCAGCTCTTCACCAGGCCGGTGACCGATCTCATCTCCACGCATCGCAAGGCGGTGACCGACTATCTGGAATACCGCCGCGAGATCGAGGCGGTGGCGGCCGAATATGCCGCGCGCGCGCGACACCGGAGGATCTGGCGCTGCTCGACCGCATCATGGCGCGCATGGACGAAGCGCACCGGACCGGCGATTTCGACGACGAAGCCGAAATCGACGTCGAGTTCCATCACGCGGTCTGCGAATGCGCGCACAACATCATCCTTTTGCATACGCTGCGCTCCTGCTACCGGCTGCTTTCCGAGGGCGTGTTCCAGAACCGGCTTCTGGTGTTCACCGTGCCCGGCGCCCGCGACGCGCTGCTTCAGCAGCACCGGGCGATCCACGCGGCCATCAAGGCCGGCGATCCCATCGCGGCGCGCAAGTCGGCAATGGATCACATCACCTATGTCGAGCGCTCCATGGCGGAAGCCGAGCGCAGCGGCGACTGGCAGCGCGTCTCGCGGCTGCGGCTAAGGCAGCGCTCGGAAGCCAGCGACATCGAACCCACACGCAAACGCTCCTAAGCATCGTCAGCGGGGACCACCATGAGCGACATCCTCACCATCGCCGACCTCAAGGATCTGGCGCGCCGCAAGGTGCCGAAGATGTTCTTCGACTATGCCGATTCCGGCGCCTGGACAGAGAGCACCTACAGGGCCAACGAGGAGGATTTCGGCAAGATCAAGTTTCGCCAGCGCGTGCTGGTCGACATGAGCAACCGCTCGCTGGAATCGACCATGATCGGTGAGAAGGTGGCGATGCCGGTGGCGCTGGCCCCGACCGGGCTGACCGGCATGCAACATGCCGATGGCGAGATGCTGGCGGCGCAGGCCGCCGAAGAGTTCGGCGTGCCGTTCACGCTGTCGACGATGAGCATCTGCTCGATCGAGGACGTCGCTTCGGTGACCAAGAAGCCGTTCTGGTTCCAGCTTTACGTGCTGCGCGACAAGGATTTCGTGCTCAATCTCATCGATCGCGCCAAGGCCGCGAAATGCTCGGCGCTGGTGCTGACGCTCGACCTGCAGATCCTCGGCCAGCGCCACAAGGATATCCGCAACGGGCTTTCGGCGCCGCCCAAGATGACGCTCGCCAACATCATCGACCTGGCCATCAAGCCTCGCTGGTGCCTGGGCATCGCCGGCACGCCGCGCCGAACCTTCCGCAACATCGTCGGCCACGCCAAAGGCGTCGGCGACGTCTCTTCGCTGTCGTCCTGGACGACGGAGCAGTTCGACCCGCAGCTGTCGTGGAAGGATGTCGCCTGGATCAAGGAGCGCTGGGGCGGCAAGCTGATCCTGAAGGGCATTCTCGACAAGGAGGACGCACTGATGGCGGCCGAGACCGGAGCCGATGCGATCGTCGTCTCCAATCATGGCGGGCGGCAACTCGACGGTGCCGCTTCGTCGATCTCGGTGCTGGAAGAGATCGCCGATGCGGTCGGCGACAAAATCGAGGTGCATATGGATGGCGGCATCCGCTCCGGCCAGGACGTGCTCAAGGCGCTCTGCCTCGGCGCGAAAGGCACCTATATCGGCCGCCCCTTCCTTTATGGGCTCGGCGCGATGGGCAAGGCGGGTGTTGCCAAGCGCTCGAAATCATCCGCAAGGAGATGGACATCACGCTGGCGCTCTGCGGTAAGCGTCTGGTAACCGATATGGGCAAGGATCAGCTGCGGCGCTAGGGGCTTGTTCACCGATCCGCCCTAGTTTCCCGTGATGACAGACACGGGAAGACGCATGCTTTGACCGAGACCGGCATTCATTATCTCGACGCGCACGGGCCGGACGGCATGCGGCTTTACGCCATTGGCGACGTGCATGGCCGCCACGACCTTCTCGCCGCCATGCATCGCCGGATCGAGAGCGAACTCGAATACGCGCCATCGTCCGACTGGCGCGTCATCCATCTCGGCGACTACACGGACAGGGGGCCCGACTCCAAAAGCGTCATCGATTTCCTGATCGAGGCGCGAGAACGGGATCCACGCAACGTGATGCTCGCCGGCAATCACGACATCGGCTTCCTCGATTTTCTCGACCGTCCGGACCCGGACGGGCTGTTCATGCGCTATGGTGGGGTCCAGACCGCGGCGTCATACGGCGTGAAGCTTTCGACAGGCGGCAGCTGGTTCGGCAGGCCGGACGAAGCGCTGGCGCACGGGCACGCGGAACTAGTCGCCGCGGTGCCGCAAGCCCATATCGACTTCCTGAAGTCGCTGTCCTTTTCGGTGACCTTCGGCGATTTCTTCTTCTGTCATGCCGGCGTCAGGCCCGGCATTCCGCTCGAAAGCCAGAGCCCGCAGGACCTGATCTGGATCCGCGACGCCTTCCACGACCACCCCGGCCTTTATCCGAAGGTGATCGTGCACGGGCATACACCCGTGCCGGAGGCCGAGGTGATGGCCAACCGCGTCAATGTCGACACGCTCGCCTGGCAATCTGGAACGCTGAGCGCGCTCGCCATAAATGGCGACGACAAGCGTATCCTGGCCGTGCAAGGAAAAGCGCTCTAAGCAGCAGCGCGCCGGGGCCGGGAGGCGGTTCCGTCGGCCGGCAGGAACTTGGTTTAGTTCAGCGCAGCGGTGACGCCATAGCCGTCGACGGCCCGGTGGTTGGTGGCTGCATCGGCGGCATAGATGCCGAGGCCGCAGAGCACGATGGCAGACAGCATGACAAAGGACAAAAGCGCTGCTTTCACGGACGTCATCTCTGGTTGAGCTTTCAGCATCTGTGCACGAGGCGGTTACCAATGCGTTGAAACGATAAAATGCGTCTCAATGTTTCGACGATTTCGCGCTTCTAAGCAGATTCTGTATCGCCGGTGTGTCGCTTGGATCACACAGAAGGTTCATCGCGGTTGCACGGACGATACAGGGCGGGCGCCTTCTAGGATGGCGGACGAGCACAAGCCAAGGATGAAGCGCGTTTTCCCCAGGCGGAACCTGGCAGACGTGCCAATTATGTCACGCCTCGCGACGCGACCAGACTAACTTCAGATCGTCGCCACCCAGGCACGGGCAATGGCAAGGCCGGCGGCATCGGCATCAGGCCCGTTGCGAGCGATCTCGCCATCGAGCTTGTCGGCCCAGTCGGGATGGCGCTCGGCAATCAGCGATGCGAAGCAGTTGCTCCAGTCGCGCGCCATCGGGCTGTCCACCTCGAAGTGGAACTGGAAGCCGTAGACGGCACGGCCAAGGCGGAAGGCCTGGTTCTCGGCAATAGCGCTGCCGGCGAGCCGTACGGCGTTCCCAGGCAGCGCGAAGGTGTCGTCGTGCCATTCGAAGATCGGGAATTCTTCGGGCAAGGCCCCCAACACCGGGTCGGACTTGGCGGCCGGCGTCAGCGACACCTGGTGCCAACCGAATTCAGTGGCGCCGCCGATCTGGTTCTCGCCGCCGAAGGCTCGCGCCAGAAGCTGGCTGCCAAGGCAGATGCCGAGCACGGAGCGGTCATTTCCGCGAGTCGCGGGTCAGGTCCAGCAGGCCAGGGAAATAGGGGCAGAGCTCGTCATCGAGCGCATTCTGTGCCCCGCCGAGTACCACCATGGCATCATGCTCGGCGCTGTCCGCGGGCAGGGCCTCGCCGCGATAGGGCTTGCGCAGGTCGATGTCGGCGCCCGCCTCGACCAGCGCGGCGCCGATCTGGCCAAGGCCTTCATTGTCGAAATTCTGGACCACCAAAACCCGCATCGAAACCCTGCTGACATGAAAATGACCGGGCGAGCGATATCATGCGGCCAGTATCGCAGCCAAGAAGGAACGCCTATGCCACTGCAGAACCGGGTCGATCCGTTCGGCGCCATCCATGCCGCGCCCGAGCGCGGCCTGTTCATGGGCAATCGCGGCATCATCCATGACCCCGCAACGAGGACGCTTCTGAGGAAGCGCTGGGCCTTGCCGGCCTGGATCATCTGCGCCTGCGAATTCCGCAATGTGCGGCGCGAGCCGATGGGGCGCAACCGGCCCGGAGGTAAAGCCGGCTGGACCGAGCTGTTCTTCCTCGACGAAGTGACGGCTTTAGCCGCCGGCCATCGGCCCTGCTTCTTCTGCCGGCGCGAACGGGCGACCGATTTCGTGAGCCGTTTCGGCGAAGCCTTCGGCATTGCCGAGCCGCACGCGCCGGTGGTCGACGGGCGGCTGCACAAGGAGCGGCTGGCCTCGGGCGGGCGGCCGCCAGCGGTCACTGCCGAAGAGCTTGCCGGCCTGGCGGATGGGACGATGGTGGCCGACGGCGGCACTGCTTACGCGCTGCGCGACGGCAAAGCGCTCAGATGGTCGTTCGCGGGCTATGGCGGTCCTGTTCCGTTCAATCGACTTGCCGAGCGGCCACTGCGGCTGCTCACGCCCGCCACGAGTGTTTCGGTGCTGGGTCAAGGCTACGCGCCGGTCTGGCATCCCTCGGCCGATACTTGACGGCAACGCTGCCCTCGCCCATTGCTCGGCCATGCGCGCCAATTACAAAATGCAGCGGCTGTTCGTGCCGGACGATCTCGGGCCGGGCCTCGAATTCGAGGCGGGGCAACAGCAGGGCCACTACCTCGCGCATGTGCTGCGGCTCGGCGAAGGCGCGGAGCTTCTTCTCTTCAACGGCCGCGACGGCGAATGGTCGGCGACGATCGCCGCCAAATCCAAGAAGGCCGTCCGGCTCAAGGTGATCTCCCTGCAGCGACTGCAGCCGCCACTGCCCGATCTCGTCTATTGCTTCGCGCCGCTGAAGCAGGGCCGACTCGACTATCTGGTGCAGAAGGCGGTCGAAATGGGCGCCGGCATGCTGCAGCCGGTCATCACCCAGCACACGCAAGTGGCAAAGCCCGGCATCGAGCGGCTGCGCGCCAATGTCGTCGAGGCGGCCGAGCAGTGCGGCATCCTGGCCGTGCCGGAGGTGCGCGAGGCGGAAAAGCTGGAGCGGCTGCTCGGCAACTGGGACAAGGAACGGCGGCTGATCTTCTGCGACGAGGATGCCTCGACCAACAATCCGCTGCCGGCCTTGCAGAAGGTAGGTGAGAAAAAACTCGCGCTGCTGGTCGGCCCGGAGGGCGGATTTTCCGACGACGAGCGCAAAATGTTGAGAGCGTTGCCCTTCGTCACCGCCATCCCGCTCGGGCCGCGCATCCTGCGCGCCGATACGGCCGCGGTGGCGGCGCTCGCCGTGATGCAGGCGACGATCGGCGACTGGTGATCAAATCCTGTTGAGGCGTGGCTCAGGATTTTTTGCTTGATCGGCTGCTGACATTTCGTCCATCTAGCGCCGGCGGCCGTCCGGCCCCTGCAGCGCCACGCCGCCTTTTTGGTGTGCTAAGAACGCTGTAGCACTAATATCTAGCGCAGGATGTCCGGCGGAAATCGGGGTTGATTTCCGGGCAATGCGCTTGGAGGGGCATCATGGCGCGCGACACAACCGATACCCAGCCCATCGAAGGCATCGACGAACTCGTCGGCTATCTGGCCGCGGGCAACAAGCCGCGCGACAAATGGCGGATCGGCACCGAGCACGAGAAGTTCCCCTTCTATGTCGACGGCAACGCGCCGGTGCCTTACGGCGGCGAGCGCGGCATCCGCGCCATACTCGAAGGCATGCAGGAAAAGCTCGGCTGGGATCCGATCATGGATGCCGGCCGCATCATCGGCCTGGTCGAGCCGACCGGCCAGGGCGCGATCTCGCTGGAACCCGGCGGGCAGTTCGAGCTTTCCGGCGCGCCGCTGGAGTCGATCCACCAGACCTGCCGCGAGGGCAACGCGCATCTGGCGCAGGTGCGCGAGATCGCCGAGCCGCTCGGCATCCGCTTCCTCGGCCTCGGCGGCAGCCCGAAATGGTCGCTCGCCGAAACGCCGAAAATGCCGAAGTCGCGCTACGAGATCATGACGCGCTACATGCCGAAGGTCGGATCGAAGGGCCTCGACATGATGTACCGCACCTGCACGATCCAGGTTAACCTCGACTTCGAGAGCGAGACCGACATGCGCCGCAAGATGCAGGTGTCGCTCAAGCTGCAGCCGCTGTCGACGGCGCTGTTCGCCAATTCGCCCTTCACCGAGAGCCATCCGAACGGGCTGCAGAGCTGGCGCGGCGACATCTGGCGCGATACCGACAACCAGCGCTCCGGCATGCTGGAGTTCTGCTTTGCACCCGACTTCGGCTTTGCCGACTATGTCGAATGGGCGCTCGACGTGCCGATGTATTTCGTCATCCGCGACGGGCAGTATCACGACATGACGCGCTACAGCTTCCGCCAGTTCATGGCCGGCGCCGCTCGTAACGAGGTGCCCGATGGCCTGCCGACTATGGGCGACTGGGCGAACCATCTGTCGACGCTGTTCCCCGACGTGCGGTTGAAGCGCTTCCTAGAAATGCGCGGTGCCGACGGCGGGCCGTGGCGGCGCATCTGCGCGTTGCCGGCTTTCTGGGTCGGTCTGCTCTATGACGAGCAGGCGCTGGACGCCGCCGAGGCCTTGACCTCGAGCTGGACCTATGAGGAAGCGCTGGCGATGCGCAACGCAGTGCCGGAGCATGGCATTTCGGCGCCGTTCCGCAATGCCACGTTGCGCGACGTCGCCCGCGACGTGCTTGCCATCTCGCGCATGGGGCTGAAAAACCGCGGCAAGAAAAACCGTGACGGCTATGACGAGACCTCGTTCCTCAACACGCTCGACGAGGTGGTGGCGCGCGGCACCACCAGCGCCGAGGAGATGCTGTCGGCCTACCACACGCGCTGGGGCGCTCGATCGAGCCGGTGTTCATGGAATATGCCTATTAACCGTCCGGCATCCGCCCTGACGGCGGCGCGGCAAAAGCCGCTTCAATCAGGAATGGAAACGAACTAGGTTTCTCCGACGAGGATATTCCCGGAGGAGAATCCGATGCCTTCCCTGTTCGACATCTTCGCCCAAGCCCAGAACGGCAGCGGCATGCAGGCGCTGGCCCAGCAATTCGGCCTCTCGCAGCAGCAGGCGCAGGCCGCGGTGCAGGCACTGCTGCCGGCCTTCTCGCAAGGGCTCCAGCGCAACACCGCCGATCCTTACGGGATGGGCGCCTTCATGACGGCGATGGCAAGCGGCCAGCACGCCAAATATTTCGAGGACACGACCCGGGCCTTCTCGCCGCAAGGCGTCGATGAAGGCAACGGCATTCTCGGCCACCTGTTCGGCTCAAAAGACCTGTCCCGCGCCGTCGCTGCGCAAGCCGCGCAGGCCACCGGGCTCAGCCAGCAGGTGCTGCAGCAGATGCTGCCGGCCATGGCCTCGATGATGATGGGCGGGCTGTTCAAGCAGACCAACAATCAACTGACTGGGGGGCAGATGCAGGCCGCCAGCGGCTTTGGCGGCGGTGGCAATCCGCTCGGCGAGATCATCGAGGAGATGATGCGCCAGGCGGGAGGCGGCGTACAGGCCCAGCAGCCGCGTCAGGCGCCGCAACAGGCGCCCAATCCTTATGGCGACAACCCGCTCGGCAAGGTGTTGCAGGACATGTTCGGCGGCGGCGCGCAACAGCCGCAAAGCCAGCCGCAGGAGGCGCCGAACCCCTATGGCGACAATCCGCTGGGCAAAGTGCTGCAGGATATGTTCGGCGGCGGCGCGCAACAGCCGCAAGGCCGGCCGCAGCAAACGCAGCAGACGCAAAGCCCCTATGGCGACAGTCCGCTCGGCAAGATCTTCGAGGAGATGCTGCGGCAGGGCGGTGGCGGCTTCGGTTTGCCGGGCGGACAACCGGTACCGCAACAGCCGCAGCAGCGCCAATCCCAACAGAGTGAGCCGCCGCAGCCGCAAACCAATCCGAGCGGCCGGCCGCGAAACCCGTTCGACGATATCTTCGGCAAGATGTTCGAGACCGGCGCGCAGCAGCGCGACGAGTATCAGAAGGGCATGGAGACGATCTTCGACCAGTTCAAGCGCGGCATGGACCGGCGGTAGAGTCAAAAAAATGCCCGGTCCGCAGGGGAACCGGGCAATGTGCAGGCAGGCCGGCGGGGAACCGGCTGGGAGTGTGGGAGCCTGCATGAAGCTTCGTCGCGCTGAGCTTTTAAAAGGTTCAAGGCGAGCGAAAGCGTAAGCGCCGAAGCCGGTCAGGCAACCTTGCGGGCAAGATCCTCGATCGTGTCGGCGCGGTCGTCGGCGATGGCGCGCAGCTTCGCCGTCGGGTCGCGACCAAAGGGTACCGCGACGGCAACGTGGAGGTCGGCGCGGGTCAGCCCGATATCGGCAAGCTCGGCATCCGACATCTCGCCGAGGCGATAGAAGGCGCGGCGATTTTTCCAGGCGCGATAGGTGTCGGCGACCGCATTGAGCGCACGCGTCGCAACGGCCGGACGCGTGGTGATGCGCGGGGTCTCGGAGGCGAATTCGAACGTGGTCATGTCAGTCTCCTTCGGGGACAGAGCGAACGAAGCCAAGCGATCGGCGCCTTGGGAGAAGCGCCGTTTCGGGTTCCAATGCACATGCTTTCATGTGGACAATGACAATTTGCCATCGATCGATTGATTAATCCAACGAATGTTTCTAATCTTTAGCATCAACATCAATGATGGATTGAACCGATGAAAGCGCCGCTCGATCTCGATCAGTTGCAGACCTTCATCTCGATCGCCGACACAGGAAGCTTCACCCGGGCAGCCGAGGAGGTGCACCGCACGCAGTCGGCGGTGTCGATGCAGATGCGCCGGCTGGAGGAGCGGATCGGCAAACCACTGTTCGAAAAGGACGGCCGTACCAACAAGCTGACGGAGGAAGGCGACAGGCTGCTTTCCTATGCCAGACGGCTGATCTACCTCAACCGCGAGACTTTAGCCGCCTTCGACGACCAGCGGCTCGAGGGTACGATCCGCATCGGCACGCCGGACGACTACGCCGACCGCTTCCTGCCCGAGATCATGGCGCGCTTCTCGCGCTCCAACCCGCGCGTGGAACTCACCGTCATCTGCGAGCCGACGCCGGGGCTGGTCGAGCACATCAAGCGCGGCAATCTCGACCTGGCGCTGGTGACGCACAACGACACACGCGGCCAGTCGGAAGTGGTGCGGCGCGAGCCGCTTTTGTGGGTCACCTCGGCCAACCATGCCACGCATGAGCAGGAGATCCTGCCGATGGCGTTCGCCGGCCGAACTGCGTCTGGCGGCGCGCGGCGGTCGAGGTGCTCGACCGGCAGAGCCGCGAGTATCGCGTGCTCTTCTCCAGCTTCTCGGCAACCGTTATCACCGCCGCCGTGCTTTCCGGCCTCGCTATCTCGGTGCTGCCGGAATGTGCGCTCAGGCCAGGCATGCGCGTGCTGGGCGAGGCCGACGGATTCGACGCGCTGCCGGATTGCCGCATCGGCATCATGCGCGGCCAGACCTCTCAGCCGGAGATCGTCGACGCGCTAGCCCGCCACATCGCGGAAAGCCTCGACAACATCTCGGTGCCGGTCGGCGAGGAAACGGGAAGCTTCGACTTCGCGGCACTCGCCTTCGCCAAGATGAAGCGGACCAAGGCAAACCAGATCCTGCCTGGCTGGTAGGCTGTCCGCCCTGAGACGTCGGACGAAGACAGGCCCGGGCGGTGCCAGGAAGGATTGTTCCCTACCTTGACGCGGCCCGATAAGCGTTCCCCAATCATGTGATGAGCGAAGCAGTAACCGAATCACGCAGCAACGCCACCGAATATACGGTGAGCGAGATTTCCGGCGCGTTGAAGCGCACGGTCGAGGATGCCTTCGGCAACGTGCGGGTGCGCGGCGAGATTTCCGGCTATCGCGGTCCGCATTCTTCCGGCCACGCCTATTTCGCGCTGAAGGACGACCGCGCGCGGATAGACGCCGTGGTGTGGAAAACCACGATGTCCAGGCTGAAATTCCGCCCCGAGGAAGGGATGGAAGTGATCGCCAGTGGCAGGCTGACCACCTATCCCGGCAAATCGAACTATCAGATCGTCATCGACAATCTCGAGCCGGCGGGCGCAGGCGCGCTGATGGCGCTGCTGGAAGAGCGCAAGCGGCGGTTGCAGGCGGAGGGCCTGTTCGACGCCGGGCGCAAGCGGCGGCTGCCGTTCATGCCGCGCGTCATCGGTGTCGTCACCTCGCCGACGGGCTCGGTGATCCGCGACATCATCCATCGAATCAAGGACCGCTTTCCGCTCACCGTGCTGGTCTGGCCGGTCAGGGTCCAGGGCGAGACGACGGCCAGGGAAGTGACCGCCGCCGTCAACGGCTTCAACGCGCTCACCTGGGACGGCGCCGTACGGCAACCCGATCTTCTGATCGTGGCGCGCGGCGGCGGCAGCCTGGAGGACCTTTGGGGCTTCAACGACGAAGGGCTGGCGCGCGCCATCGCTGCCTCGCATATCCCGATAATCTCGGCCGTCGGTCACGAGACGGATTGGACGCTCATCGACTTCGTCGCCGACATGCGCGCGCCGACGCCGACGGGTGCCGCCGAAATCGCGGTGCCCGTCAAGGCCGAGCTCGAGGCGACATTGGCGAGCCTCGGCGCGCGGCTCAATGCCTGCGCCTCGCGCAATCTCGAACGCAGGCGCCAGGCCGTGCGCGCCGCGGCGCGCGCGCTTCCCTCGCCCGACCAGTTGCTGGCGCTGCCGCGCCGCCGCTTCGACGAGGCGACGAGCCGGCTCAGCCGTGGACTGACGGTGAGCATAGAGCGCAAGCGCGCAAGGCTGGATCGGCAGCGGCTGACGCCGGCGACGTTGTCGCGCCGGCTCAACGAGACGCGCACGCTGACCGGCCGCGACATTGCCCGCGCTCGCGCCGCCTTCTTCGCCATCGTGCGCCAAGGCCGGACACGCCTCCAGCGCACGTCGGTGAGGCTGTCGCCGGCGCCGATCGTCAGGCGGCAGAAGCTGCAGGCCGACACGCTGGCCGGGCTGACCCGCCGCCAGGACCAGGCGGTGGCGCGGCGGCTGGACAGGCTGCGCGCGGCGCTGACCCAGGCCGACCGGCTGCTCGCCACGCTGTCGCACAAGGCCGTGCTGGCGCGCGGCTTCGCGCTGGTCAAGGATGCCGAAGGCTCCGTCATCAAGCGGGTCGCCGAATTGGCGCTGGGTGCGGCGCTGCAATTGGAATTCGCCGACGGCAATGCGGAGGCCATCACCACCAGCGGCGGGGCGCGGCCGAAGCTGGCCGGCAAGGCCTCGGTCAAGCCCAAGGAGCCGGGCAATCAAGGCTCGTTGTTCTGAGGACGGGATGAGCACCCACGACCCGCATCTTCGCACGCCGTCGGGCAAACCGCGCCTGCGTTCGTTCGAGATAGCGCTGGATGGCACGCCTGGCCGCTTCAACGCCATCACCGACGTGCCGGGCGTCGCCGTCGGCTATGCGACGCTGATTTCAGGTGACGGCCCGCTCCAGGTCGGCGCGGGGCCCGTGCGAACCGGCGTGACCGCGATCCTGCCAAGGCTGCCCGGCGAGCTCGCAACGCCGGTGTTTGCCGGCGTGTTCAGCCAGAACGGCAATGGCGAACTCACCGGCACGCACATCATCGAGGAGACCGGCGCCTTCAACCTGCCGATCACCATCACCAACACCCATTCCTGCGGCGTCACGCGCGACGGCACGCTGCGCTGGATGAGCCGGGTGCTGCCGGCAGCGCTCGACAGCGCCTGGGGCCTACCGGTGTCGGCGGAGACCTATGACGGCTTCCTCAACGACATCAACGGCCACCATGTGAGCTTCGACCATGTCGCCTCGGCGCTCGACGGCGCAACAAGCGGCGCCATAGAGGAAGGCAGCGTCGGCGGCGGCACCGGCATGATCTCCTTCGGCTTCAAGGCAGGCTCCGGCACCGCCTCGCGCATCGTCGAGTGGCAGGACAGGCGTTATACGCTCGGCGTGTTCGTGCAGGCCAATTTCGGCAAGCGGCACAATTTCACCCTTCGTGGCCGACGCGTCGGACCGGAGCTCACAGAGCCGGCGGTCCGCGAAGGCACGCCGCGCGCCGAAAAGGGCTCGATCATCGCCATCGTCGCCACCGATGCGCCGTTCCTGCCGCATCAAATGAAACGGCTGGCCCGGCGCGTGCCGCTCGGCATCGCCATGACCGGCGGCTATGGCTACCACAGCTCGGGCGACATTTTTCTCGCCTTCTCGACCGCCAATCCGGAGGCCGCGCTGGCGGCTTCAGGCTACATCGGCCACGCGGATTTCATCCCGGACGTCGATATCGACCCGTTCTTCGACGCGGTGGTGCAAGGGGTGGAGGAAGCGATCCTCAACGCGCTGGTCGCCAATGAGGACATGATGGGGCGCGACGGCAATTTCGCGCCGGCACTGCCCAAGGAATGGCTGAAGAACAAGTCCGGCTAAGCCGGACGCTCAGTTCGTTGCAGGAGAATACGGGTTTCTCGGCGGGCCGGTGCCTTACTCGGACGGCTTGTCCGATTTCGTTTCGTGCGCGTTCTCTTCGGCGACTTCCTCGAGCCGCGATGCGATCAGCTCCTTGATGTCACCGACCTCTTCCTGGATGTCTTCCAGAAGGATGCCTTCCTCGGCTGCCTTGGCGCAGCATTCCTCGGCGAGGGTTTCGGCCTGCTTCTCGATCTTCACCGGCGAATGCTGACATTGGACCTTTTCGCCAATCCATCCGCGCAAGAACTCGATCGCATGTTCACTCATACTGCTTCTTCCCTAGCGGCAAAGCCGGTTGGTAGTCACAAAACGTCAGCATCCCGCCTTGGATGCCTGCCCCATTCGAACCGAGTCGGCCTCGACCGGCAAGACGTCTTGCCAATGGGACAAGACATCTTGCCCATGGTCCGCTGAGCCGGAGGATTGGAAAGGTTCGAGGGGCACGTTCAGATCGTTGAGGATGATGATGCTCGGCCAGGATCGTCAAAGATCCGCACTATTGTTTCTGTTTGCTTTTTCCCGGTTTTTCAGACCGATTTCCGTCACAACACGCAACGCATTTACGGCGATCTCGCAGGCGCACATAGGGGGCGAGAAACCGAAAGCCGCCGGTATATAGTGATATCCTCACACAATGTCGACTCCGCTCGCCGCCCTGCTTCCTTCCGCCGCGTCAGTTGGGTCAGGCAACCATCGGATCCAAGCATATGGTCGCGTTCGCCAGGCACAGTGCGATGCCGGCTTTGGCCCCTTGAACGGTCAAGTCGGGCACGCGTAACATCACATCGCTCAAACTGAGTCTGTTTCATTCGTCCGGGCTAATGTCCGGAGCGGTTTGGATATTTTCCTTTGCATACGGATGCAAAAAGCGGCGCGCCGGAGCGCGGCAAATCCTTTGCCCATGTGGCGGAAGCCTCCTGGGGCAAGGGGCTAAGCACCCTGCTCCGCATCATGCGCATGACGTTGCGCCATCCCTGGCAAGTCGCGATCACCATCGTCTCGACCTTCATCGCCGCGACGCTGCAGCTTCTCATTCCACGCCTGCTGGGGCGCGCCATCGATCAGGCGCAAGGCGTGATGACCGCGGGTGCCGGCACCGCCGCGGAACAGGCGCTTTGGAACACGGCGCTTACGCTGCTGATCGTCAGCGTGCTGCGCGGTCTCTTCACCATGGCGCAGAATTACTATGGTGAGGCCGTCGGCCACCGGACCGGCTATGAGCTGCGCCTGGCGTTCTATGAGAAGATCCAGCGGCTGAGCTTTGCCTTCCACGACAGGGTCCATACCGGCGATCTGATCACGCTCGGGCTGCTCGATCTCGACGGCGTGCGCATGTTCTTTTCCACCGGCGTCTTGCGTGTGGTCCTGCTCGGCGTGCTGATCGGCGTCGGCGCCTATCTCTTGATCAGCACCGATCTGGTGCTCGGGCTGCTCAGCCTGAGCTTCGTGCCGTTCGTCGCCTGGCGATCCTCCGTCACCCAGTTGCGGCTGCGCAGCACTTGGCTGACCCTGCAGCAGCGCCTGTCGGTGCTGAGCCGGGTGATGGATGAGCATCTCGGCGGCATCCGTGTCGTGCGCGCTTTCGCGGCGCAGCGCCATGAGCTGGAGAAATTCGACCGCGCCAAGCAGGATGCGCTGGAGCTCGCCAACCAGCGCGTCGATATCCGCGTCAGCAACACCAGCGCCATGAACTTCTCGTTCCTGGCGGCCATGGGCCTCGTGCTCTGGTTCGGCGGCCAGAAGGTGATGTCGGGTCAAATCAGCGTCGGCACGCTGGCACAGTTCCTCACCTTCATGACCATCCTGCAGATGCCGGTGCGCCAGCTCGGCCTGATGGTCAACTCGTTCGCGCGCGCCTCGACCTGCGGCACGCGGCTGTTCGAGCTGCTCGACACCGAGCTCGACATCAAGGACGCGCCGGGCGCCAGGGATCTCGTCGTCACCGAAGGCATGCTGCGCTTCGACAGTGTCGGCTTCCACTATGCGGGTTCAGGCGGCCGGGCGACATTGTCCGGCATTTCCTTCGAGGCAAGGCCCGGCCAGACCATCGGTATCGTCGGCCCGCCCGGCAGCGGCAAGTCGACCATCGCGCATTTGATCCCGCGCTTCTACGATGTGACTTGCGGTTCCATCACCATAGACGGCCAGGACATCCGCGAGGTCACGCTGCGGTCGCTGCGCAAGGCGGTAGGCGTCGTGCAGCAGGACGCGTTCCTGTTCACGACCTCGATCGAGAACAACATCGCCTACGGCAATCCCTGGGCGCGCGAGACGCGCATCGAGCGAGCGGCCGAGTCCGCCCAGCTGCACAACTACATCATCGGGCTTCCGGCCGGCTACACCACGATCGTCGGCGAACGCGGCGCGTCGCTCTCCGGCGGCCAGCGGCAGCGCCTGACCATCGCCCGGAGCCTGATGCTGCGGCCGTCGGTGCTGGTGTTCGACGATTCGACCGCGGCTATCGATGCCGGCACCGAACAGCGCATCCGGGCGGCGATGAAGCGCTTCGCCAAGGACCGCGTGACGCTCATCATCTCGCATCGGCTGAGCTCGCTGATGCATGCCGACCAGATCCTGTTTGTCGAGGGCGGCAGGATCGTCGAACGCGGCACGCATGAGGAACTGCTGGCGCTCGGCGGCCGCTACCGCGCGCTCTACGACCTGCAGCTGCGGCCCGACGACGACCGGCCCGCGGCATTGGGAGCCGCATGATGTCCGACCCTCGCGACGACGAGAAGGAAGACACCAGCGGGCGACCGACAAAGGCGGTCGTCGGCTCGCACCGCGACGAGGAAGAGGTTTTCGGCAAAGCCTACGATCCGCGCATCGTGCGGCGCATCTGGAGCTTCGTGCGGCCGTACCGGACCCGGATTTTCATCTCGGTCGCCGCGGTGCTGGTGTTCACGCTGACGCAATTGGCGATCCCGCTGATCATCCGCTATGCCATCGACCACGGCATGGCGTCGGGCAAGCTGGACCGGTCGGTGATGGCCTGGGCGACCGGCACTTTCGCGGCGGTCATCCTTCTCAACTATGCGGCGAGCTACGTGCAGGAAAGCGTCGTCGGCAAGGTGGCCGAGAACGTGCTCTCCGACCTGCGGCGCGCCATGTTCGGCCATCTGCAGCGCGTCTCGTTGAGCTTCATGGACAAGACCGAGGTCGGCCGGCTGATGTCGCGCCTGCAGGGCGACGTCAATTCGATGCAGGAGTTCCTCGAAACATCGGTCATGTCGGTGGGCGACATCGTGCTCTTGTTCGGCATCGTCAGCGTGCTGTTGTGGCTCGATTTCCGGCTCGGGCTGCTGACGCTGTCGACCATGCCGATGCTGTTCATCGTTCGTCTGTTCTGGCTGCCGCGCGCCAAGGTCGCCTTCATGGCCGCGCATGAAACAAACTCGATCGCCAACGGGGCGCTGGCCGAAGGCATTCACGGCGTGCGCACCGTGCAAAGCCTCGAGCGCCAGCACGTCAATTTCGACCTCTATGACGAGAAGGTGCTGGCCAATCTCAAGGCCCACCTGAGGTCAGCCAAATATGCGCAGGTGATGGTGCCGATCGTTGATACGCTGACCGGCATGGCCATGGCGACTGTCATCGTCGTCGGCGGTTCGATGGTGCTGTCGCACAGCCTGGATGTCGGCGTCATGGTGGCGTTCCTGTTCTACATCCAGCGCTTCTTCGATCCCATCCGCTCGCTCACCATGCAGTACAGCGTCATGCAGCGCGCCATGGCTTCAGGCCAGCGTATCTCCGAAGTGCTCGACGTGCCGGTGGACGTCAGCGACCGCCAAGGCGCGGTGGCGCTATCGCGCGACATGGACGGCTCGGTCGAGTTCAGGAACGTCACCTTCGGCTACCGGCGGAACCAGCCGGTGCTGAAGAACGTCAGCTTCCGCGTCAATCCGGGCGAGACCGTAGCACTTGTCGGTCCGACCGGTTCGGGCAAGTCGAGCTCGATGGCGCTGGCGCACCGCTTCTACGATGTGTGGTCGGGTCAGGTGCTGGTCGGCGGGCACGACGTGCGCGACCTGACGCAGGTCTCGCTCGGCGAACAGATGGCGATGGTCCTGCAGGAGCCGTTCCTGTTTTCCGGAACGGTGCTGGAAAACATCCGCTACCACAAGATCGGCGCGACCCGCGAGGAGGTGGTGCGCGCGGCGAAGGCCGTCGGCGCGCACGACTTCATCGAGCATCTGCCCGACGGTTACGACACCGAGCTCGAGCAGCGCGGCGGCAATCTCTCGCTCGGCCAGCGGCAGTTGATCAGCTTCGCGCGGGCGCTGGTGGCCGACGCCAAGATCCTCGTGCTCGACGAGGCCACGGCCAGCATCGATTCCTATACCGAGATGCTGATCCAGAAGGCACTGGTAAAACTGCTGGAGGGACGGACGGGCCTCGTCATCGCCCATCGGCTGGCCACCATCCGCGGCGCCGACCGCATCATCGTGCTGCAGAACGGCGAGATCGTTGAAAGCGGCAACCACGATCAATTGATGGAGCGAAAGGGCCTCTACGCCCGCCTCTACAACATGAACTACGCCTCGTTCGACGACATTTCGGAGGAGGAGACGGGAATGGACGCAATGGTCGGCAGAGCGACGTGAGCGTCAAGAAATGATGGTACCGTTGGCTGGGCTCGAACCAGCGACCCCCAGATCCACAATCTGGTGCTCTAACCAACTGAGCTACAACGGCACATCCGCCTGAGCGCAAGCCGGGAAGAAATCATTCTCGGCGTCGACTCTGTCGTCGGCGATGCGTCCAATACGGACTATCAGAGTCTAATTCAAGGCCTTTGATAAGGCAAAGATCGGTTCAGCGAACCGGCATCGGTTTTAGGCGGGCAAAAGAAAAGGCCGGCGGGAGGAGGTGCCGGCCTTTTCCTGTTACGAGCCAGCGGGAGGAGGAGCTGGCTGGTCACCCCGGAGAGAGAAGGGAGGAGGTTTCGCCCTCCGGGTATTTATCTCATCAATTCATGGCACATCTATTTGTCTGACGAAATGCGACGTTTTGATGCATTATGAAGTTGCGGCCGGGAATCAGGCCGCCTTGCTGTCCTTGAACGCCTTTTCGAAAGCGGTCTTCACCGGCTTGGAGACGTCCTCGACAGCCTTGGAAGCAACGGTCTGGAAGTCCTTGGCCTGCTCGACAGCCATCTCGGCGCGCTTGCGCAGGAAAGCGGTCTGCAGTTCGACGACCTCGGAGAGCGTCTTGGCGCCGACCAGGGCTTCGAGATGCGAGAAGCTGGCCTCGGCGTTGGCGCGCAGGATGGCGATGGTCTTGAGCGACAGGTCGCCGGAAACGGTCTTGGCGGTCTCGTAGGTCGACTCCAGAACCTTCTGGGTCTCCTCGGCGCCGTTCTTCAGCTTGGCATAGGCCTCTTTCGACTGCTCAACGCCCTTCTCGGCGAAGGCGCGGATCTGGTCGGTGGCCTTGGAAGCGTCGAAGCTCGGGAATTCAACGTTCTCGATGGTCTCAGCGGTCTTGGCAGTCTTGGACATTTTCCAACCTTTCGGGGTAGCGGCTTTGACAGAAAGCCGTCTCGTTCATGTATGATGGCAATATAAAGGCAATTTTTGTGCAATGCAACATCTTTGTTGCAGCGCACCATAAAAATCGGCCCGCCCGTTAACCACGAGCCCAGAGATTTCGGTCGTTGCACGGCATGGCTTGTGGACCTTCGTCCCGTACGCTTTTATTAACAAAGCGTTAACCGAAAATGCCTGATTGCGGAGGGTTCGCCAGCGCATGCCGCCTGAAAACTACTCCTTCCTCGACGTCGCCGTGCTCGATGCCGTGCGCCAGCGCTTTGCCGCCGGCGACGCGCTTGCCATATTGTCGGCCGACCTCGAGCAGGTGATCTGGGCCAACGGGCCAGGTGCCGCGGTGTTCGGCTATCCGGATATCGAGGCCATCATCGGCGCCTCGGCACAATTGCCGCTGATCGCCAGGCGGCAGATCATGGCGACCAGCGGCTTTCCGGACATCGGCAGCGACCGCGCCATCACCGTCAGGCTGGCGACCGGATGGTGAGCCGCGCCGTAGGCTTGCTCGCCAGCGCGGTGACGATGCCGGACGGCGAAAAGGCGATCATGCTGGCGGCGCCGGTGGCGCAGACCGGTTCGCGCAGCGCGGACGAAATCGCCAGCCGCGCCGTCGGCGGCTTCACCGAGGCCGGGCATTTCATTGCATTCGTCGATGCCGAGGGCCGTGTCGAGGCGGCTTCTGAGGATTTCACCGGGCTCGGCATCACGCCGGAGACCCTGGCTGCCCTGGTCGCGGATGTGGCAAGTGCCGGAGACCGCATCGTCAAGCGCCTTGTTCCCGGTGGAAGCACCTCCTACCCGGCCGGTTTCGCGCGGCTCACCGACCAGCGCCATCTCCTGGTGGTGATCGACGAGGACCAGCTCGACGGCCGGCAGGACGGCCGGCCTGACGTCGCTCAGGCGGCGGCGCCGGAAAGCACGCCCACTATCTCAGAAGACAAGAGCGCCGCTACAAAAGCCGAGCCCGTGCGAGAGAACGATACTGGCACCGAGGCAGGCAAGCAGGCTACCGATACCGGCGCCGCGCAGCACGACCATTGGTATTTCAACGCCGGCGGCGATGATGCGGGACGGCGCGTGTCGGAGCCGCCGGCGTTGGCCGAACCGACGGATGCCACGGCCGAAAGCCAGCAGGACGCCGCCGAAACCGTGGCGCCGCCGCAGCCAGCGGCGGCTCGCACTATCGATCGTTCGGCGCCGCCGCTGCGTTTCGTCTGGCGCACCGACGCCGAGGGCAAGTTCAGCGCGCTGTCGCCGGAATTCGCCGACATCGTCGGCAAGCCGGCCGCCGATGTGATCGGCCGCCGCTTCAGGGACGTCGCCACGACCTTCGGCCTCGACGCATCGGGCGAGATCGCCACCCTGCTCGAGCGGCGCGATACCTGGTCCGGGCGCTCGGTGCTCTGGCCGGTGGCAGGCACGGACCTGAAGATTCCGGTCGACCTTGCAGCGCTGCCGGTCTATGGCCGCAGCCGCGCCTTCGAGGGGTTTCGCGGCTTCGGCGTCGCGCGCAGCGCCGACGCCATTGTCGACCCGGAAGCGCTCGGCATGGCGCTAGTGCCCAATGGCGCCGCGCCGGCCGAACCCGAACCTGCCGCCGGACAGCCGGCGGCCGAACCACCGAAGCCCGCCGACCCGTTCCTGGGCGAGGTGCCGGCGCTGACCATCGTGCCGAAGCCGGAGCGGCGCTATGCAGACAAGGTGATCCGGCTGGCCGAGCACAGACAACCGGCCAACGACAAGCTCCCGGGAAATGACAGGCAGCCGGGACCTGACAAGGGCCTGTCGATCCTCGAGCGCAGCGCCTTTCGCGAGATCGGCGAGCGGCTGCGGAAGGACAGTTCCGGCCCGGCTGAGCCTCCGACCACTGACATGGCTCGCGCTGAAAAGCAGCCTGATGCGACTGTGCCCGCCGACAAGGCCGGTCCAGCGGCGGAGCAACCGAAGACCGGCGAGAGGAAGACCGGCGAATCCAATCTGACGGCGCCTGACGCGACCGGGCATGAGCCCGCAGCGCAGGAAGATAGTCAAATGCAGCCCAAGGCTGAAGCCGTCGAGACGGCTGAGGCGCAGACCGAGGCAGAAGATCAGAAGGACCTGGCTCGGCTCGACGGCATCGACGATGCTTCCGAAGCAGCCGGCGGGGAAGATGAAACGCCACCTGCGTCCGGTTCGCTGCTCAACTATGCCGACGACGACGCGGACGAAGCGGCGGGTTTCGAGACCGCAGCGACGGAAAAAACATCCGAGCAGAAAGCCGAACAGCCGACCGAGACGCCTCACGCCGGCGCTGACAGCATGACCGCCGACGATTTTCGCGATGCGGAAGACAGCGAGGACTGGGCCGGTTCCGACACGGATGGCGCCCCGCCTGAACAGCTCGGCGAAGCGAAAGCCGCGTTACCGGAGCGGCCGAGCTCGCAGTGCCGCCGCTCAAGCTCGAAGGCTTCGTGCCGTCGGCTTTCTCCACCGGAGAGGCCCGGGCACCCGACACGTCGATCATCGCCAGGCTGCCGGTGCCGCTGCTCATCCATTCCGGCGATGTGCTGCATTACGCCAATGAGGCCTTCCTCGAGCTCACCGGCTATCACACGCTTGAGGATCTTACCGATGCCGGCGGGCTCGGCGCGCTGTTCGCCGACCACTACGCCGACAATGGCGAGGCCGACGAAAGCGACCGTTCGCTGAAGCTCGCGACCCGCCAGGGCCAGGAATTCCCGATCGATGCGCTCCTGCGTTCGGTGCCCTGGCGCGGCGGCAAGGCGCTGATGCTGGTGGTGCGCCGCTCGGGCGAGGACGAGGCGCCGGCGGCGCATTTCCGGGCGGCGAATGACGAGCCGAGCCAGCAGCCGGACGTTTCGGAGCTCAAGTCGCGCATCGCCGAAATGCGCACCATCATCGACACCGCCACCGACGGCGTGGTGCTGATCGGCCGCGACGGCAATATCCGTTCGATCAGCCGTCCGGCGGAAGCCCTGTTCGGCTTCGACAGCGACGAGATCGCCGGCAAGCCATTTGCCTCGCTCTTCGCCATCGAAAGCCAGCGCGCGGCGCGCGACTATCTCGCCGGCCTTTCCGAGCCGGGCGTGGCGAGCCTGCTCAATGACGGCCGCGAAGTCATCGGCCGCGAGGCGCAGGGCCGCTTCATTCCCCTGTTCATGACCATCGGCAGGCTGCCCAACGACAGCGGCTTCTGCGCCGTGGTGCGCGACATCACGCAGTGGAAGCGGGCCGAGGAGGACCTCACCCAGGCGCGCGCCGTGGCCGAGCGCGCCTCCTCGCAAAAGACGGATTTCCTCGCCCGCATCAGCCACGAGATCCGCACGCCGCTCAATGCCATCATCGGCTTTTCCGAACTGATGGTGGACGAGAAGTTCGGCCCCGTAGCCAACGACCGCTACCGCGACTATTTGCGCGACATCAACCGCTCAGGCAATCACGTGCTCGACCTCGTCAACGACCTCCTGGATATCTCCAAGATCGAGGCCGGCCAGCAGGAGATGGCCTACGAGGCGGTGTCGCTCAACGACACGCTGGCAGAGACGGTGGCGATGATGCAGCCGCAGGCCAACCGCGAGCGCGTCATTATCCGCTCCAGTTTCGCCTCGCGGCTGCCGGAAGTGGTGGCGGATTTGAGAAGCGTGCGCCAGATCGCGCTCAACATCCTGTCCAACGCCATCCGCTACACCCAGGCCGGCGGCCAGGTGATCGTGTCGACCGCCTACGAGGCCTCGGGCGACGTCGTCATGCGGGTGCGCGACACCGGTATCGGCATGACCCAGGCCGAGATCGAGCAGGCGCTGAAGCCGTTCAAGCAGATCAATGCGCTGAAGCGCGGCCGCGGCGATGGCACCGGCCTCGGGCTGCCGCTGACGAAGGCGATGGTGGAGGCCAATCGCGCCCGCTTCACCATCACCTCGACGCCGGGCGAAGGCACGCTGGTCGAGGTCGGCTTCCCCTCGACGCGCGTGCTGGCCGAATGAACGCGCCCGCCCGAGCAATTCCAGGAAAAGTGCGAAGCGGTATTCCATCCGGAATTGCGTAGGCCGAACCACTGCGGCGATCGCAGTGCCGCAAAAGAAAAAGGCGTCCAATGGACGCCTTGAAAGATGGGATTGCTGTCACAACGGGGGCTTGAGCGAATCTGATCCTCAGGGGACGAGGAACGGGATTTCTCCCTCAAGTTACTCGCGACTATCGGCGCCGTCCCTTAACAAGTCCTTACCGCGGCCTGAAAAAATTTACGAATGTGTACCACTCGTGAAATCTAGGTAAATTCGGCCGACACTATTCCTTAACCATGCCGCAGCCCTCTAATCGGCCAGCTGCGGCAGGTTCCTGAACAGCTCGAGCGCTTCCGGATTGGCGAGCGCCTCCTTGTTCTTGATGGCCCGGCCATGCACGACGTCGCGCACCGCAAGCTCGGTGATCTTGCCGGATTTGGTGCGCGGGATGTCGGTCACCGCGACGATCTTCGCCGGCACATGGCGGGGGCTGGCGCCGGTGCGGATCCTGGCGCGGATACGCTTTTCCAGATCCTCGTCGAGGCTGACGCCGGCGGCGAGCCGCACGAACAGAACGACGCGCACGTCATTGTCAAAATCCTGGCCGATGCACAGCGCCTCCAGGATTTCGGGCATCTGCTCGACCTGGTTGTAGATCTCGGCCGTGCCGATCCTGACCCCACCCGGATTGAGCGTGGCGTCGGAGCGGCCATGGATGATCATGCCGCCATGCGCCGTCCATTCGGCGAAGTCGCCATGGCACCAGACATTGTCGAAACGCTCGAAATAGGCCGCGTGATACTTCTTGCCCTCAGGATCGTTCCAGAAGCCGATCGGCATCGACGGGAAGGCTTTCGTGCAGACGAGCTCGCCCTTCTCCTGCCGCACAGGCTTGCCGTCGTCGTCCCACACGTCGACAGCGAGGCCGAGGCCGGGCCCCTGGATCTCGCCCGTCCAGACCGGCTCTATCGGCACGCCGAGCACGAAACAGGAAACGATGTCGGTGCCGCCCGAGACGGAGGCGAGATGCACGTCCTTCTTGATGCCGTCATAGACGAAGCGGAAATCCTCCGGAGACAGCGGCGATCCGGTGGACGAGATGGTGCGCACGGTCGACAGATCATGGCTCGTGATGGGCTTCAGCCCCGCCTTGCGGACGGAATCGATGAACTTCGCCGAGGTACCGAAATGGGTCATCTCCTCCGCATCGGCGAAATCGAATAGCGCGTTGCCGTCAGGATAGAAGGGCGAGCCGTCATAGAGCAGAAGCGTTGCCCCCGAGGCGAGGCCCGAGACCAGCCAGTTCCACATCATCCAGCCGCAGGTGGTGAAGTAGAAGAAGCGATCGCCGTCGAGCAGGCCGGCATGCAGGCGATGTTCCTTGACGTGCTGGATCAGCGTGCCGCCGGCCGAGTGGACGATGCATTTCGGGATTCCGGTGGTGCCCGAGGAGAACAGGATGTAGAGCGGGTGCGAAAACGGCAGCCGCTCGAAGCTGAGCGCCTTGGCGGCAAAGGGCGAGAGCGCCTCTTCCAGCGCCGTCGCCTTGTCGATGGTGGCGGCGACATCGGAGGACGTGCCGAGATAGTCGACGATCAGCACCTTGCGCACGGTCGCGAGTTTCTCGGCCACCGCCCGGACCCTGTCGGCGACCTCGATCGCCTTGCCGTTGTACCAGTAGCCGTCGGGTGCGATGAAGACGACCGGCTCGATCTGGCCGAAGCGGTCGAGCACGCCCTGTTCGCCGAAATCGGGCGAGCAGGAGGACCAGACCGCGCCGATCGAGGCTGCGGCGAGCATCGCGGCGACGGTCTCTGGCATGTTGGGCATCATGGCGGCGATGCGGTCGCCCGCTTTGACCCCAAACGACAGGAAGAGCTGCTGCAGGCGCGAGGTGAGCGCGTGGAGCTCGTTCCAGGACAGCCTGCGTTCGACCTTGTCCTCGCCGCGGAAGACGATGGCCAGGCCGCCGCCTGTCTTCTTCAGGAGGTTCTCGGCGAAGTTGAGTTTCGCGTCGGGAAAGAAGGCCGCGCCCGGCATCTTCTCGCCGTCGATAAGCACCCGCTCGCCCTTGTCGCCGACAAGCCCGCAAAAATCCCAGACCAGGCTCCAGAACGCCTCGCGATCGTCGATCGACCAGCGATGCAACTCGGCATAGCTGGAGAAGTCCTCTCCTGACTTCGCTGCCGCGGCCTTCATGAAGGCGGTCATGGGCGCGGAGGCGATCCGGTCCTGCGTCGGCGTCCACAAGGGGGTGTCGGCGGCCATCATCGTTCCTCCCAAAGCGCGTCGCGATTGCGCAGTTAAGCCTGACGTCGCCTATGTCGTTGTCCCAAAACCGGCGTGCCGTTGCGGGGCCGGGCGGGTCTATCGCTTATGCATACCGCAGCCCAGCGGAGCAAGATTTTGTTGGAATGGCCGACAACTATGCGGCGCGGATGCCATCGCAGGGCCATAAAGACTTGAAAAGCGTCGGCGCTCGGTTACACCCGTCGAGCGATTTTGTCGGCAATGGAAGCATACGGGGCGCAATGCCATCATCTTTGATCCGGCGCGGGGTGTGGGTAGTCGGTGTTGCGGTGCTGGTCATCGCGCTGGCCGTCGCCGCCCTGCCGCTGATTGCCTCGACCCGCATCGTGCGCGACCGCATCGCCTGGGAATTGAGCGCGTGGAGCGGTTTTCGCGTGACGATCGACGGTTCGCCGCGCATCGAGGTGTGGCCGAAGTTCCGGGCAATCCTCAGCGACGTGACGCTGTCGCAATGGACAGAGACCGACGCCCCGCCGGTGGTTGAAGCCGAGCGTGTCGAAGTCGACCTTTCCGCCATGGCCGCGCTGCAGGGCGATGTGGCGTTCTCGACGGCAAGGCTGGTACGGCCAACCATCAGGGTCGAGCGCACGGCGAGCGGCCTCTACCTGCCGCCGCTGCCCTCCGGCGGCCGCATCACGCGCTCCATCGACACGGCGCGCGGCGTGGTTACCGCGAACCCGCAGAAGCCCGACCTCGGCAGACTGCCTTCCGATCCGTTCGGCACCGTCGAATTCCGCGACGGCCGTGTCGTGACGTCAGTGGGCGGCAAGGATACGGAGATGCTGAGCAGCCTGAGCGGCCAGGTGAACTGGGCGGCGATGAACAGTGACGCCACGCTCACAGCGGCCGGCATATGGCGCGGCGAAAGCGTCCAGATCGATTTTTCCTCGGCGAGGCCGCTGGTGCTGTTTGCCGGAGGCGTCGCGCCGGTCACGCTCGCCTTCAAGGCGGCGCCCGCCACCTTCTCCTTCGACGGCGTGGCGTCGATGTCGGAGAACGCCTATCTGGACGGTCAGGCGAAATTCGCCGCTCCGTCGCTCAGACGCCTGCTTGAATGGTCGCAGGCCGGCATCGCGCCAGGTGCCGCGATCGGCTCCGTCTCGGTCGCCAGCAAGGTGACCGCGTCGGCGGGACGGGCGAAATTCGAGAACACGACGGTGGCGCTGAACAACAACCCGGGCATGGGAGCGCTGGACTTTTCATTCAGCGAGGCGCTGCCGGTCATTTCCGGCACGCTTGCCTTCGACACGCTCGACCTTCGATCGTTCCTTTCCGCCTTCACACCGATCACTCCCACCGGCGAAGCAGGCCCCGGCGACATCGACACCAGCTTCGCCGACAAGATCAACCTCGACCTCAGGCTGTCGGCAGCGCATGCCACCGCGGGTCCGGTACAGCTTGCCGACGTTGCCGCGACCGCGCAGGTCAAGAACGGGCTTGCCGTCTTCGATATCTCCGACGCCTCGGCCTTTAACGGCAACATCCAGAGCAGCCTGCGTTTCGACCGCAAGCCGGACGGCACCCAGGTGGAGATGCGGCTTTTGGCGTCGGATGTCGACACCGGCGCCTTCGCCACCGCGGCGGGGATGACGCGACTGGTGCCGGCCGGCACCGGTACCGTCTCGGTCATCCTCAAAGGACCGGGCAAGGCCTGGGATTCGATCTTCGAGAATGCCGACGGGTCGTTCTCGGCGACGTTCGGACCAGGCTCGATCAACGGCCTCAACCTGCCCGCCTTCCTCAAGCGCAACGGACAGGGCGGGTTCTTCGCGCTCGACGATGTCGCCGACGGTTCGCTGCCGATCGACGGCGCCGAGATCAAGGCAAGCATCTCGAAAGGCGTGGCGCGGCTGGACAAGGCGGAGGTCAATGCACAGAAGTACAAGATCTGGCTTTCGGGCATCGCCTCCTATGCCGGGCGCGGGCTGGCGCTCTCCGGCGGCATCATTCCGACCGGGCAGCCCGCGCAGCAACAGCCGGCGCAGCAACCGGCCGCCGGCGGTCAGGCAGCCGTGCAGGCGCCGCCTCCCCCAAACCAGTCACTGTTCTTCGTCGGTGGCAACTGGAGCACGCCGTTCATCTCGCCGATCAGCCGCGGCGTTTCGGGCCAATAAGGCAATGCCTAAAGCAGGTCGCGTGAAAAAGAATTCAACGCGACCTGCTTTAGGATTTTGATTTTGAGCATGTCTTTGTCCCGAAACCGGGCCCACTTTCCGGGAGACATGCTTTAGCCGCGCTGCGCGGCCTGCTCATCGCGCTGGCGCTGGACCTCGCGGCGCTTGTTGGCGATCGAGGCAATGATGACGCCGATCGCGACCGCCGCAATCAGGATGGTGCAGGCAGCATTGATCTCCGGCGTCACGCCGAGGCGCACCTGGCTGTAGATCTTCATCGGCAGTGTCGTTGCGCCCGGGCCGGAGGTGAAGCTGGCGATGACCAGGTCGTCGAGCGACAGCGTGAAGGCCAGCATCCAGCCGGAGATGATCGCCGGCATGATGACCGGCAGGGTGATCTGGAAGAAGGTCTTCACCGGCGGCGCGCCGAGGTCCATCGCGGCCTCCTCCAGCGAACGGTCGAAGGACACCAGGCGCGACTGCACGACGACGGCGACGAAGCACATGGTGAAGGTGATGTGGGCGAGCGTGACCGTGAAGAAGCCGCGGTCGAGCCCGACGGCCACGAACAGCAGCAGCAGGGACAGGCCGGTGATGACTTCCGGCATGACCAGCGGCGCGAAGACCATGCCGGAAAAAAGCACCCTGCCCTTGAAGCGCGTATAGCGGGTCAAGGTGATCGCGGCGAGTGTGCCGAGCACGGTCGCCACGGTGGCCGAGATGACGCCGACGCGGGCCGTCACCCAGGTGGCGTCCATCAGGCCCTGGTTGTGGAACAGCGACACGTACCATTTGGTCGAGAAGCCGCCCCAGACGGTGACGAGCTTCGATTCGTTGAAGGAAAAGACGATGAGCAGGACGATCGGCAGGTAAAGGAAGGCAAAGCCGAGCACGATCGAGGTGATGTTGAAGCGGCTCCAGGTAGCGTTCATTTGCCTTGCTCCTGGGCGCGCGCCTGGGCCTGCTGGAATAACATGATCGGAACGGTCAGCACCAAAAGCAGGATGACCGCCACCGCCGACGAGACCGGCCAGTCGCGGTTGGCGAAGAACTCGTTCCACAGCGTCTTGCCGATCATCAGCGTCTGCGAGCCGCCGAGAAGGTCCGGGATGACGAATTCGCCGACGGCCGGGATGAACACCAAAAGGCAGCCGGCGATGACGCCTGGCAGCGACAGCGGGAAGGTGATCTTCCAGAAGGCGCCGGTCGGCGGGCAGCCGAGGTCCTGCGCCGCCTCGATCAGCGAATAGTCCATCTTCTCCAGCGACGAATAGAGCGGCAGCACCATGAAGGGCAGGTAGGAATAGACGATGCCGATGAAGATCGCGGTGTAGGTGTTGAGGATGACCAGCGGCTGGCTGATGAGGTGCAGCGACAGAAGCACCTGGTTGAGCAACCCTTCGGGCTTGAGGATGCCGATCCAGGCGTAGACGCGGATCAGGAACGAGGTCCAGAACGGCAGGATCACCAGCATGAGCAAGGTCGGGCGCACCGTCGCCGGCGCGCGCGCCATGCCGTAGGCGATCGGATAGCCGACGATCAGCGTCAGCAGCGTCGAGATGGCGGCGATGATCAGGCTCGTCACATAGGCGTTGAAGTAGAGCGCGTCCTGGGTCAGCCAGGTGTAGTTGTCGAAGTTCAGTTCGCGGAAGCCTGCGAAGAATCCGGAAACGCCGTCGCTGAAATCGAGCACAGGCGTGTAGGGCGGCATCGAGATCGCCGTCGTCGACAGCGAGATCTTGAAGACGATGACGAACGGAACGAGGAAGAAGAACAGCAGCCAGAGATAGGGGATGATAATGACGAGGCGGTCGACGAAGCCCTTCGCCAGCCTCGCCGGCAATGCTGCAGCGGTTGCGGTCGGTGGAGAAGCCGTGGCGGCGATGTTGGTCATGGCCCGCTCCTACCTGGTCAACACGACGCCGGCGTCCGGCCGGAAGGAAACCCAGGCGCGGTCGTTCCAGGTCAGCGGATCCTCGGTGACGCGCGAGGCGTTCAACGCGCTTGCCCGCACGATCTGCCCGTCGTCCAGCTTGATGTGATAGACGGTCATGTCGCCGAGATAGGCGACATCATAGATTTCGCCCTCCAGCGCGTTGACGGCGTCGGCCGGCTTCTTCGACGAGACCTTGATCTTTTCCGGCCTGATCGCGAAGACGATGTCGGCGCCGTTGGCGGTCTCGGCGGCGTTCTCGACGACGATCTGCGCCCCGGTCGCCCCGGTGATGCGCGTCGTGTTCGCCGCCCGCTCGGCGACCTTGCCCTCGAACATGTTCACGTTGCCGACGAAATGCGCCACGAAGCGCGAGGTCGGGGCCTCATAGATTTCCGCCGGCGTGGCGACCTGCATCACCTCGCCCTTGTCCATGATGGCGATGCGGTCGGCCATGGTCATCGCTTCTTCCTGGTCATGCGTGACGACGACGAAGGTGAGGCCGAGCTCCTGCTGCAGGTCCATCAGCTCGAACTGCGTCTCCTCGCGCAGCTTCTTGTCGAGCGCGCCGAGCGGCTCGTCCAGGAGAAGCACCTTCGGCCGCTTGGCGACCGAGCGGGCCAACGCCACACGCTGGCGCTGGCCGCCGGAAAGCTGATGCGGCTTGCGCTTGGCGAACTGCTCGAGCTTGACCAGCCTCAGCATCTCGGCGACGCGCTTGTCGATATCGGCGGCGGGCATGCCTTCCTGCTTGAGGCCAAAGGCGATGTTCTTTTCCACCGTCATATGCGGGAACAGCGCGTAGGACTGGAACATCATATTCACCGGCCGCTTGTAGGGCGGGATGCCGCGCAGGTCCTGGCCGTCGAGCAGGATGCGGCCCGCCGTCGGCTCCTCGAAGCCGGCGAGCATCCTGAGCAGGGTCGACTTGCCGCAGCCGGAGGCGCCAAGCAGGGCGAAGAACTCGCGCTCGAAGACGGTCAGCGACAGATTGTTGACCGCGGTGAAGTCGCCGAACTTCTTGGTCACCTTGTCGAACTGGATGTAGGGCTTGGCGCTCGGATCATTCCATGGCGCGAAATCCCTGCGGATGCTGCCAAGCGATTTCATGTCCCCACTCCGTTCTTATTCTTGGTGCTTCTTGTTGGTGCTTCAAAAGAAAGCGACCCCGGCAGTTGGCTGCCGGGGTCGCGTCTCGATGCTTATTGGCCAGTGACGATCTTGGTCCAGGTGCGCGTGATGACGCGCTGTGTTTTGGGATCGTATGGCTGCACGGTATAGAGCTTCTTGGTCGTCTCCTCATCCGGATAGACCGAGGTGTCCTCGAGCAGCGCCTTGTCGACGAACTGCTGCGAGGCCTTGTTGCCGTTGGCGTAAAGCACGTAGTTCGACGACTTGGCGATGACCTCCGGCGTCATCATGTAGTTGATGAACTCAAGCGCCTCGGCGGCATGCGGCGCATCGGCCGGGATCGCCATCTGATCGAACCACATCTGGGCGCCTTCCTTCGGCACCGAATAGCCGATCTCGACACCCTGCTTGGCTTCCTCGGCGCGGTTACGCGCCTGGAACACGTCGCCCGACCAGCCCACCGCCAGGCAGATGTCGCCGTTGGCCAGAGCGTTGATGTATTCGGACGAGTGGAACTTGCGGATATAGGGCCGGACCTTCAGCAGCGCTTCCTCGGCCTTGGCGATATCGTCGGGCGAGGTGCTGTTCGGGTCGAGGCCGAGATATTTCAGCGCCGCCGGAATGATGTCGGCCGGCGAATCCAGCACATAGACGCCGCAATCCTTCAGCTTGGCGAGGCTCTCCGGATTGAAGAACACGTCCCAGCTGTCGATCTTGTCGGTGCCGAGTGCCGCCTGCACCTTCTTGACATTGTAGCCGAGGCCGACCGTGCCCCACATGTAGTTGACGGAATACTCATTGCCCGGGTCGTACTTGCCGGTGCGCTCGGTGATGACGTCCCACATGTTGGAGATGTTGGGCAGCTTCGACTTGTCGAGCTTCTGGAACACGCCGGCCTGGATCTGACGTGCCAGGAAATTGGCGCTGGGCACGACGACGTCGTAGCCGCTGCCGCCGGCCAGCAGCTTCGTCTCCAGGATCTCGTTGGAATCGAAGGTATCGTAGACGACCTTGATGCCGGTCTTCTTGGTGAAGTCGTCGATGATCGAACTGTCGATATAGTCCGACCAGTTATAGACGTTGACGACGCGGTCGTCGGCATGGCCGCCCACGGTGAAGAGCGTCAGGGATGCCGCGGTCGCCGAAAGCAAAAGCGCTTTGCGGATCATAATATTCTCCTTTGGTGAGTGTTCCCGTGCCGGCTCGTCGCAATATGGGCGCGGGACGGCGTTTGGTTCAGACTATTGAGCTTTCCGGGGAGCGACAAGCGCGCGCGCCTGGCGGTGCGCCGGACCGTCGAGTGATGGTTGTGGCCCGCGCATCCCTTCCAGGAAGATGTTCGGGCAGCGTCAGCGGCGTTCGCCGCGGCGGATGCACAAATATGACGATGCGGTCCGGCCCCGGTGAGGCCGGCGGAGACACTTGGCAAGATACGCCTGTCTTGTTGTTGCCGTAATTGCAGCCTGCCCGGCCGGCAACGGGGTTGTCAATGGGGAAGACTCGGCAGCGTCAATTGGGCGACGGCAGGCCGGTGACACCTGGCCGCTCGGGACGCGTCTGCCGCTTGAATTCAAACCCGATATGGACAAGCAGCGCCGTGACGACGACGGCGCCGCCGATGATGGTGCGCACCGACGGCACCTCGGCATGGACCAGCCAGACCCAGATGGGCCCAAGGATCGGCTCGAACGTGCCAAGCAACGCCGCAACGGCGGCCGGAACGAGCCGCGCGCCCATGGCGAAAAAGGCTAGCCCGACGCCAAGATTGAGGACGCCGAAGGCGAAAAGGAAAGCCATGTCGCGCCCGGAAACGGCGAATTCCGAAGCCTGAGAGGCAGCGAACAGGCCGGCAAGCAGCGCGGCGAGACAGTTGGCCGGCACCATGCGCACATGCGCAAAACGCCGCGTGATGACGGTCGCCACCGAAAACATCACCGCAATCAGCAGAGCCAGCCCGTCGCCGATCGGCGAGACGGCGCCGCCAAGGGATTCCGAGACCATGATGGCGACGCCGGTGATGACGGCGGCAATGGCGATCCAGGTGGCCGGGCTCACGCGCTCGCGAAACAATACCCAGGCAAGCAAGGCAGCCAGAAGCGGCACGCCGGCCTGCATCAGCAGGATGTTCGCGACCGTCGTGTAGGCAAGCGCCACCACGAAGCTCGTCGAGGCGGTAGCGAAACAGAGGGCGACGCCGAGCCCAGGCAGGCCCATGTCGCGGAAGAGTTTCAAGGTGCCGCGCCCGCCGTCGCGCCAGAGCATGAAGGCGATGAGGAAGGCCACCGCCCAGAGCGAGCGCCAGAACACCACGGTCCAGCTGTCGCCGACATGGATGAAACGGGCGATGGTGCCGCCGAAGCTCCACATCAGCGCCGACAGGAAGACCAGCAGCATGCCGATCCGCTCCTCGCGCGGCGAGACGGCAGGCAAGGCAGCGCGGGGCGAAGCGGTATCGGTCATGGACGGGACTGTCAGCGATTTGCGGGCGGCACGATCCACCACGGACGACCAGACTATATCCCATTCGCGTAGCCCAAAGGCGGGCGCCGGGCGTGATCCAGCATCCGCTGACATATGGGACAAAGGCAGCGATGCCCAGCTAAGCCGCTTCAGGTTTGCGGCGGCACTATCCCTGGAAATCGAAGGCGCTGAGGCCCGTCACCATCTCGTCGAGGCCGAGCGGCCGCGTCACCGGCGGTTCGGCGCGCGCCAGGCAGCCGACGCGCTCGCAGAGTCTGCAGGCCGGCCCGACCGGCGTTGCGAATGCCGTGCCCTGCGCGGACTTGCCGGCGGGCGGTCCGGGCAGCGCCGCGCTGTAGACGATCTCGTCGCGAAAGCCGATGTCGCAGCCAAGCAGAAGCGCGGTGCGCCGCGGCCGCTCGGAAAACGCGCCTTGCGGCCCTTCGAGCGTGCGGGCGATGCAGAGGAACTCCGCGCCGTCGGGCATTTCCACCGCCTCGACCAGGATGCGGCCAGGTTGTGAAAAGGCCGCGTGGACGGGAAGCTTCGGACAGGCGCCGCCGAAACGGCTTTGCGGATAGCCCTGGCTGCCCGCCTTGCGGAAGCGATTTCCCGCATTGTCGACCTCCAGCATGAAGAACGGCACGCCAGAGGCGCCTGGCCGCTGCAGCATGGTCAGGCGGTTTGCCGCCTGCTCGAAGGACACGCCGAAGCGGGAACGCAAGACGTCGATGTCGTAGCGGGCGCGGATCGCCGCCGCATGGAAGGCCTGATAGGGCATCATCAGCGCATGCGCGGCATAGCGGCCAAGCTCGAAGCGGGCGAGCCGGCGCGCCTCGTCGGTGGCGAGCTTCAAAGCCTGGATCTCGCCCGCCACAGCCACCGTCATGCGCATCAGGCTGGCCTCCATGGCCACCTCGCGCAGCTGATCGAAGGGGGAGAGCCGCTCGGACAGGAACAGGCGTTGCGAATGGCGGTCGTAGCGCCTGCGCCAGTTGGGCATGGTGGCGACCGGCAGCACCTTGACCACGATGCCGTGCTCGCGCCTCAGCCACGCCTTCAGCGCGCCGAACAGATCGTCGCCGGGATCGAGCAGCGAAATGAAGGCTTCGGCTTCCTCTTCCAGCGCGGCGAAATGGTTCGGCCGGCGCTCGAAAGTCTCGTGCACTTCGTCGACAGGCAGGCGCGTGCCGGACAGGGCGGTCGCCCGGCCCTCCCGCGCCAGGAGCTCGTTGAGATCCGACAGCCGCTCGGCCTGCTCGCGATAGGCGCGAAACAATTTCACCATCGCGGCGGAAGCGTTCGGGGCGATCTCGGCGAGATCGATGAGTTCCTGGTCGCCCGGCAGTTCGCCGGCCAGCAGCGGATCGCCGAAGACTTCCTTCAGCGCCGCGATCGACCCTTTGGTCTCGCCCTGCAATTCGTGCGGGTCGATCTTGTAGACGGAGGCCAGCTTGAGGATCAGCTGCACCGTCAGCGGCCGCTGGTTGCGCTCGATGAGGTTGAGGTAGGACGGCGAGATGCCCAGCCCTTCGGCCATCGCCGTTTGGGTCAGCCCCTTGGCGTTGCGAAGCCGGCGGATGCGCGGCCCGGCGAAGATTTTCTGGTCGGCCAATCAGCTATCCTTGACAAGATTTTACACGAAATCGCGCGATCACTGGCTCACCTGCCTTTTACAATCGTTACAGATTTACAGTGTCAACCTGTCAAACACAACACAGTTTTTCTCTTATTTTCTCGGGAAACCCCTGGTTTTCCTGGCTCTTTTCGCGCCGCAATGTAAATGGTGTCACACACCCAGCGGCGCCGGAATGTCTCTTATGAACGCGCCATCCGAAGCAGCAGAACCGATCTGGAGCAACCGATGACTGATTTTTACAACCTCGTCCCGTCCGCGCCGGAAGGCCGTTTCGACGGCATCGAACGGCCCTACTCGCCGCAGGATGTGAAGCGGCTGCGCGGCTCGGTCCAGATTCGCCAGACGCTTGCCGAAATGGCGCGAACCGACTGTGGAAGCTTATTCACGAGGAAGACTTCGTCAACGCGCTGGGCGCTATGTCGGGCAATCAGGCCATGCAGCAGGTCAGGGCGGGCTTGAAGGCGATCTATCTGTCTGGATGGCAGGTCGCGGCCGACGCCAACACCGCGTCCGCCATGTATCCGGATCAGTCGCTCTATCCGGCCAATGCGGCGCCGGAACTGGTCAAGCGCATCAACCGCACGCTGCAGCGCGCCGACCAGATCGAGACGTCCGAAGACAAGGGACTTTCGGTCGAGACCTGGTTCGCGCCGATCGTGGCCGACGCGGAAGCCGGCTTCGCGGTCCGCTCAACGCCTTCGAGATCATGAAGGCCTTCATCGAGGCCGGCGCCGCGGGCGTCCACTATGAGGACCAGTTGGCGTCGGAGAAGAAGTGCGGCCATCTGGGCGGCAAGGTGCTTATCCCGACCGCGGCGCATATCCGCAACCTCAACGCCGCGCGGCTTGCGGCGGACGTGATGGGCACGCCGACGCTGGTGGTGGCGCGCACCGATGCGGAGGCGGCGAAGCTGCTCACTTCCGACATCGACGAGCGCGACCGACCTTTCGTCGACTACGACGCCGGCCGCACCGTCGAGGGCTTCTACCACGTCAGGAACGGCATCGAGCCCTGCATCGCGCGTGCCGTCGCTTACGCGCCGCATGCGGACCTGATCTGGTGCGAGACCTCGAAGCCGGATCTTTCGCAGGCAAGGAAGTTCGCCGAGGGTGTGCACAAGCATCATCCCGGCAAGCTGCTCGCCTACAACTGCTCGCCGTCGTTCAACTGGAAGAAGAACCTGGACGACGCGACCATCGCGAAGTTCCAGAGGGAGCTTGGGGCGATGGGCTACAAGTTCCAGTTCATCACGCTGGCCGGCTTCCACCAGCTGAACTTCGGTATGTTCGAGCTGGCCCGCGGCTACAAGGACCGCCAGATGGCGGCGTATTCGGAGCTGCAGGAAGCCGAGTTCGCGGCGGAAGCGCAGGGCTACACCGCGACCAAGCATCAGCGCGAGGTCGGCACCGGCTATTTCGATGCCGTCTCGATGGCGATCACCGGCGGCCAGTCTTCGACCACCGCCATGCATGAATCGACCGAGCACGCCCAGTTCAGGCCGGCGGCCGAGTGACGACAACATAAGAGGAAACGCCCAGAGGGGCACTTTACGTCGAGGAGAAGAGCAATGGCATCGATAAGCCGCGTCAAGGAACGAGCCGAAGAACAGTCGAGCGCGATGAGCGTCGACCAGCAGGCGACGATCCGCATGCTTGCCAACGACCTGCACAGACTGAACCAGTCGGTGATGAAGGCAGTCGAGGCGGGCGTGTCCGTGGAACTGGTGCGTTCGGCCAGGCACCATGGCGGAGACGGCAATTGGGGTGATCTTTTGATCCCAGTGATCGTCACCCACCAGAACCACGGTTGACGTAACGTCAACAATCATCCGGGAGTGTCTCCCGCGCGCTATACGTTCGGGAGACTTTCGGTTTTTTCGGATTCCGCTTGTGGTGACAGGGAGAACTTGCACCGAATTTTAGCAATTCTTGCTATATTCTCATTTTCCACTATTTCTGCTTGACACCGCTGGCGATCTCACGCCAATTGCGCTCAGGTTTCAACCCTGCATTGAACCAGAGCGCCCGCCCAAACATGTGTCCAGCCGATCGTGACGACCCTCGAAAACCAATGAAACCGGCGGACCGCGGCCCGGCAGCCCGGCTGACCGCGGATTTCTCCAAGGTGCTTGTGGTCGGCAAATCGTCGATCAATCGGGTCGTGGTGTCGAAAATCGTCGAAAAATCCGGGCTGAAGCCGATTTCTGAGTCGCCCGAGACGGCAGAGAAGGCTTTGGCCGGCCTGGTCCCTGGCGCAATCATCCTGGACGGCGGGCCCGACGACAAGGATTGCGACAGGCTGTTGTCCGGCATCGACGCGCTGCGGCGTGCTTCCGGCAAGGCGCTACCCTCCGTGATTCTGCTTTCAACCAGGAATGGTACGCCGGACAGCCTCGGCCTGTCGAGCGTGGTCGACGCGGTGGTCGCCAAGCCGATAACGCCTGAAAGGCTGCAACCGGTGATCGACCGCCTGATCGGCCGAAGCTAGACTATTTGTTTCACGCAATTCCGGATGGAAAACCGGTACACACCTTTCATGGAATTGCTCTGAAACGTCGCTCAGCCAGCCCGCGCGATGGTCTCGACCAGGGTCGGCAGTTCGCCAAGGTCGGCAATCTGCCGGAAACGCGGCGCCGCAACAGGCGCCTCGGCGTGCTCGACCGCCCAGGTCAATTCATGCGGCACATGGATGCCCCAGCCGCCGGCCTCGATGGCGGGAACCACGTCGGACTTCAGCGAGTTGCCAACCATCATGCTGTTCTGCGGACCGTCGCCGTGGCGGCTGAAGATGCGGGCGTAAGTGGCGGCGCTCTTGTCGCTGACGATCTCGACGGCATCGAAGAGATCGCCCATTCCCGACTGTGCCAGCTTGCGTTCCTGATCCAGAAGATCACCCTTGGTGATCAGCACCAGGCGATAGGCACCGGCGAGCCTTTCGACCGTCTCATGCGCATGCGGCAACGGCTCGATCGGGTGACTGAGCATGTCGCGGCCGGCGGCCAGGATTTCGGCGATGGTCGAGGCTGGAACACGGCCTTCGGTAACCTCGATCGCCGTTTCTATCATCGATAGCGTGAAGCTCTTTATGCCGAAGCCATACATGCCGAGATTGCGCTTTGCGGCTTCAAGCAAGTTTGCCGAGACCTGGCTTGCCTCACCGTGTTCGGCAAGCATCGCGACAAAGCGCTGCTCGGTCATGCGGAAGAACTGCTCGTTCTGCCACAGCGTATCGTCGGCATCGAAGCCGATCGTCGTCAAATGGGGGACGGACATAAGCGGACACCGTTCGTTGCAGGTGGCTGGTGTAAACGTTGTTGCGCCGCGCCGCCAGCCTGAACACGGTTACCTGCCTGAGGCGCGCCTCCCCTTCCCTTCCCCCACGCGCCCGGCTATACTTGGAAATCCGCAACACAATCTGGTGAATGATGCCGCCTGAAAAAAAGGAAGTCCGTCCGTCGAGCCGGGGGGGACGCGCCCGCACGCCTGCCTTCCTGAAAAACGAACGCGGTGTGAAGAACTGGAAGGAAGCCAGCGCCTGGCTGGAATGGCGCGGCATCGAGGACATCGAATGCATCACGCCGGACCAGGCCGGCGTCGCCCGCGGCAAGATGATGCCGTCAAAGAAATTCACCTCCAACACATCGCTGGCGCTGCCTTCGGCGGTGTTCATGACGACAATCTCCGGCGGCTACCCGGAAGACGGCAACGGCTTCCACTATCCGGAGGACGACGGCGACCTGAAGCTGCTCCCCGACCTTTCGACGCTGACCGTTGTGCCCTGGGAGGAAGACCCGACGGCGGCAGTGATCTGCGACCTCGTCCACCAGGACGGCCGCTCCGTCGAATTCACGCCGCGCAATGTGCTGAAGCGTGTGCTTGCCGCCTATGACGAGCGCGGCCTGAGGCCCGTGGTGGCGCCCGAGATCGAATTCTATCTGGTGCGCAAGAACCCAGACCCGGACTATCCGCTGACGCCGCCCGTCGGACGCTCGGGGCGGCCGATCGGCGGCGGCGCCGGCTACTCGATCGCCGGCGTCAACGAGTTCGACGAGCTGATCGACGACATCTACCATTTCTCAGAGCGGCAGGGCCTGGAGATCGACACGCTGATCCACGAGGAAGGCGCCGGCCAGCTCGAAATCAACCTGCGCCACGGCCATCCGATCGAGCTCGCCGACCAGGTCTTCATGTTCAAGCGCACGATCCGCGAGGCGGCGCTGAAGCACGAGATCTACGCCACCTTCATGGCCAAGCCGATCCAAGGGCAGCCGGGTTCGGCCATGCACATCCACCAGTCGGTGGTGGACAAGAAAACCGGCAGGAACATCTTCTCGGCCGAGGACGGCTCCGAGACGGATGCGTTCTTCCACTTCATCGGCGGCATGCAGAAGCATGTGCCGAACGCGCTGGTGATGTTCGCGCCTTACGTCAATTCCTACCGCCGGCTGACGCAGGCGGCCTCGGCGCCGGTCAACACCAAATGGGGTTACGACAATCGCACGACGGCCTTCCGGGTACCGCGATCCGACCCCGCGGCGCGACGCGTCGAAAACCGCATCCCGTCCTCCGACGCCAACCCCTATCTGGCGCTCGCCGCTTCGCTCGCTTGCGGGCTGATCGGCATAGTGCACAAGGAAAAGGCTTCGGCACCGGTGCTGACGACCGCCAACGAGGACGAGATCGACCTGCCGCGCAACCTGCTCGAGGCCGTCGACCTGTTCGAAAGCGACAAGGAGCTCGGCGCCATCCTCGGCAAATCCTTCGCCGCCACCTATGCGGCGATCAAGCGCGCCGAGTTCGAGACCTTCATGGAAGTGATCAGCCCGTGGGAGCGGGAGTATCTGCTTCTCAACGTCTAACCATCATGAAGTATCAATCCCCGATTTCCCCCGGCCGGTCCTGGTATGAAGATACGGCCGGGCCCCGGCCTGAGTACCCAGAGCTCGATGGTGATCGGACTTGCGATGTCGTCATCATTGGCGGCGGTTTCACTGGTCTCTCAGCGGCGGCGCATCTGGCCAAGACTGGAACGAATGTCGTGCTGATCGATGCTTACCGCTTCGGCGACGGCGCCTCGGGGCGCAATGGCGGCCAGCTCGGCACCGGGCAGCGTGCCTGGGCCGAAGAACTGGAGGCCGAATACGGCCTCTCGCGAGCCAGGATGCTGTTCGATCTCGCGGAAGAAGCCAAGGCGCATCTGCTGGACTTCGCTGCCGCCAACGCAATCGAGATCGACTATATGCCAGGCCAGCTCTCGGTGGCGCACAAGAGGCGCTACGTCGACGACTACAAGGCCCACGCCGAGATCATGGCGAGCCGCTTCGGCTATCCGCACGTCTCCTTCATGGATGCCAACGAGACCGCGGAACGGCTGGGCTCGACACGCTATTTCGGCGGCACGCGCGATACAGGGACCGGGCATATCCACCCGCTGAAGCTGGTGATCGGCACGGCAAAGGTGGCGGCCGCGGCCGGCGCGCATCTGTTCGAGCGGACGCCGTCTACCGGCATCGCCGCCAGCGGCGGCAAGGTGAGAGTCACGACGCCAAAGGGCACCATCGCAGCCGAGAAATGCCTGATCGCGGTCAATGCCTATGGCGGCAATCTGGAGCCTATAAGCGCGTCGCACATCATGCCGATCGGCTCCTTCATCGGCGCGACCATACCGCTCGGCGCCGAATCCAAGGTGCTGCCGGGCGGCGAGTCGGTGGACGATTCCCGCTTCGTCGTGCGCTATTTCCGCAAGTCGAAGGATGGGCGACTGCTTTTCGGCGGCCGCGAAGTCTATGCCGTCAACGATCCGAAAGACATTCATATCCACATCCGCCGTCAGATCGCCGAGCTCTATCCGGCGCTGAAGGACGTCGAGATCACGCATGGCTGGGGCGGCTATGTCGGCATCACCGTGCCGAGGAAACCTTTCGTGCGCGAGGTGATGCCGAACGTGATTTCGATGGGCGGCTATTCCGGGCACGGGGTCATGCTGTCCAACTTCTTCGGCAAGCTCTATGCCGAGGCGGTCGCCGGCAACCGCGACAGGCTGAAGCTGATCGAGGATCTGAAGATCCCCGCCTTCCCGGGCGGCCGCCGTTTCCGCGCGCCGCTCTTGTTTCTGGCGCTCAACTGGTTCGCGCTGCGCGACCGGATCTGAGGCCGGACATCGGCAGAAGCTGTTGATTCGACAAGTCTGCTTCCCCAACGGCATGTTGCAGAATCCTTAACGAACGCGCAGAATTTCGCAAAAAGGCGCAGTGATGCCATAATCGGCGGCAAAAGATGCCGGTTCTGGGCGATAAAACGGGGATTTGCGCGGGCCTGCCCGCTGGATTTTCGGGACCGATGCCGATCAGCCGCGAACGATTGCAGCAAGATCGAAAGAACGTCGGCCCGGTAGTTGGAGGTGGTTTAGGTGATTGAGCCCTTCAGTTTCGGTGCGCCGGAACGACGGCGCTTTGCAGTGCAGTTCGGCTATGACATGCAGCCTTCGTTCTGGCAGGGCCTGCGGTCGAATGCGCATCTGGTGATCGCGGCCGTCGGCACCGCAGCGCTGCTTGGCGTGGCGGCGGTGGCGCTTTGGCTGGCTCTGCCGGCAAACGAACGACAGGCGATCGCAAGCGCGGAGCAAACCGTGCCGGCGATTCCGGTCAAGACGAAGAAGATCGCTCCGGCGGCGGCGAGCGCTGTCAGCGTCGCCGCCGCGCCGCAGGCCGCGCGCAAGGCCGACGCGGTTTCACCGGTTACCGCGGCGCGCGAAGCCGTCATCCCGGCGCTGGCATCCAACAGTCCGCGCTGGACCGCTGCGGGCACGGCGCCCGCGTCCGCCGCGACGGAAGCGCCGCCGGCCTCATCCGCACAGGCCGCAGAGAAGCCGGCAACGCAGAACGACAAGCCCGCCGTTGCCGCCTTCTCCGAATCGGTATCAGGCAACGATGCTTCGGCCGCCTTGTCCGAGGTCGCGGCGCCTGCGCCGGCGGCCGACCCATCGGCAGATGCGAAAAAGCCGGACGCCAAGATGGACGGCGCGCAGACCGCGGCCATACCAGAAGCAAAGCCACAGGTTCCCGAGGCGCAGCCGGCAGCAACCGAGGACGCGGCCCAGGACGAGCCGAAGCCTCAGAAGGTTAGCGCTGGCGCCAATGGACGCATCCTGCGGGCAGTCACCATGCGGAGCGGCCCGAAGAAGGGCGCATCCGCGATCGTGACGGTGCCGGCCAAGGCATCGGTGCAGGTAATGGGCTGCAAGAAATGGTGCGAGATCGTCTATAACGGCAAGCACGGCTGGGTTTGGAAGACCTACCTAAAGACCGGCACCTGATCCGTTTCCCGGGTCGAACCGGGCTCAGATGCAGCGCCCACCATCGACCTCCAGCGCCACGCCGGTGATGAAGGCAGCCTCGTCCGACGCCAGCCAGAGCGCCGCATTGGCGATGTCGAGCGGCGTCGAGAGCCGGCCGAGGGGGATCGAGGCGCGGAATTTTTCGCGGATTTCCGGCGTGTCGGCGCCCATGAACTTCTCCAGCATGCCGGTCTCGCCGGCGACCGGGCAGAGGCAATTGACGCGGATGTTCTTCGGCGCGAGCTCGACCGCCATCGACTTGGTGGCGGTGATCGCCCAGCCCTTGGAGGCGTTGTACCAGGTAAGGCCCGGCCGGGGCCTGATGCCAGCGGTCGAAGCCGTGGTCAGGATGACGCCGCCGCCTTGTCGATCCATGATCGGCACCACGGCAAGGGCGGCATGATAGATCGCCTTCATGTTGATGGCGGTGATCAGGTCGAAGGTTTCCTCGTCGACCCCGAGCAGGTCGCCGTTGCGATGGGTAAAGCCGGCATTGTTGACCATGATATCGACGCGGCCGAAGGCGCTCTTGGCGGCATAGACCATCTCGTCGAATTCCGAGCGCTGCGAGACGTCGGTCTGAGTCCAGATCGCGCTGTCGCCGATTTCTTGCGCGACGCGCTCGGCGCCCTTGGCATTGAGGTCGGCGACGACGACGCGCGCGCCCTCTTCAGCGAAGCGCTTCGCCATGCCTTCGCCGAAGCCCGACGCCGCGCCGGTGATTATGGCAACCTTGTTTTCCAGACGCATGGTTTTCCCGCTCATTGAGATCATCCGAACCGGGAGCCTGACCATGGCGCGATGTCGCGCTCATGATTTCTCCTTGAAGCGTGTCGCATCAGGCGATCCGCTTTAGTCTTTGTTTTGACGCATGTCGTCCCCAAAACCGCTGCGCACCTTTGGGCGACATGTCTTTGTCTTGATGCATGCCGTCCCCCAAAACCGCTGCGCACTTTTGGGCGACATGCATTGGCTTTCGTCACATTCACGTTCTATGTTGCAGCGCGAACGCTGCTGGAAGACATCGCTTGCCGACAGGCCTCCCGGTAGCGCCAGTATCAGGGGCACGTCTAGACCCAATCAATCCCCCGCGATTGGCCCTTGATGCGACACCAAGGCACTGGACGATTTAAATCGATTAGAATATATCAGCCCCGCTACCGGCGAGCGGCATCAAACCGGACTGACCATGACCAGCCAGATCATCCCCGTCGATCCCTTCGACTTCATCATCTTCGGCGGCACCGGCGACCTGTCGGAACGCAAGCTCCTGCCCTCGCTCTATTATCGCCAGTGCGGTCACCAGTTCTCCGAGCCGACGCGCATCATCGGCACGTCGCGCGCGAAGATGACCGATGCCGAATTCCAGGCCTTCGCCAAGAAGGCGATATCCCAGCATGTGAAGCCGGCCGATGTCGACGCCAGGGAGCTGGAGAGTTTTCTGGCCAGGCTTTCCTATGTCTCGGCCGACGCGACCACGGGCGCTGGTTTCGACAAGCTCAGGAAGGCGGTCGGCGACAGCGACCGCATCCGCGCCTTCTACCTCGCGGTGGCGCCGGCGCTGTTCGGCGACATCTCGCACCAGCTCAAAGAGCACAAGCTGATCACGCAGAACTCGCGCATCGTGCTGGAGAAGCCGATCGGGCGGGATCTGACCTCGGCGCGCGCGCTCAACGACGCGGTGGGCGATGATTTCCACGAAAGCCAAATCTTCCGCATCGATCACTATCTCGGCAAGGAAACGGTGCAGAACCTCATGGCGCTGCGCTTTGCCAATGCGCTCTACGAGCCGCTTTGGAACTCCGCCCATATCGATCATGTGCAGATCACGGTAGCCGAGACCGTGGGTCTCGAGGACCGCGTCACCTACTACGACAAGGCAGGCGCGCTGCGCGACATGGTGCAGAACCACATCCTGCAACTGCTTTGCCTGGTTGCCATGGAAACGCCTTCGTCGATGGACGCGGATGCCGTGCGCGACGAGAAGCTGAAGGTGCTGAGGGCATTGAAGCGCATCAACGGCAACGAGGCGCCCAAGCATACCGTGCGCGGCCAGTATCGCGCCGGCGCCTCAGCCGGCGGAGCCGTCAAAGGCTATGTCGAGGAGTTGGGCAAGGGCAGCGACACGGAGACCTTTGTCGCCATCAAGGCCGAGATCGGCAACTGGCGCTGGGCCGGCGTTCCCTTCTATCTGAGGACCGGCAAGCGGCTGGCAACGCGCGTTTCGGAGATCGTCATCGAGTTCAAGCCGATCCCCTATTCGATCTTCGGCGAAAGTGCCGGACCGATCTTCGCCAACCAGCTCGTCATCCGTCTACAGCCGGACGAAGGCGTCAAGCAATTCATCATGATCAAGGATCCGGGGCCGGGCGGCATGCGCCTGCGCCAGATCTCGCTCGACATGAGCTTCGCGCAGTCCTTCCAAGGTCGGGCGCCGGACGCCTATGAGCGGCTGATCATGGATGTGGTGCGCGGCAATCAGACGCTGTTCATGCGCCGAGACGAGGTCGAGGCAGCGTGGAAATGGATCGACCCGATCCAGAATGCCTGGGAAAGCGCGAGGCAGGAGGCGCAGGGTTATACGGCCGGCACCTGGGGGCCTTCGGCCTCCATCGCGCTCATCGAACGTGACGGACGGACATGGCACGAGAGCAATTGAGCGGCGCCGCTTGCGCCTGGAATGGCTTTGCCGACCGCCAGCAGCTGGCGGCAGCCCTTGCCGGCAACGTCGCTGCGCGGTTGACCAAAGCGATTGACGAGCGCGGCACGGCATTGCTTGCGGTATCCGGCGGCGCGACGCCGGCAAAATTCTTCGCCGCGCTGTCCTCGATACCGATCGCCTGGGACAAGGTCACGGTAACGTTGGTGGACGAGCGTTTCGTGCCGCCCACCTCGCCGCGCTCGAATGCCGGGCTGGTGGTGGCCAACCTGCTCCAGGACAAGGCAGCGGCGGCGCGTTTCGTGCCGCTGTACCACGAGGCGGCGAGCATCGAGGACGCAGCCGCCGCGGACAGTGAGGCCCTGCAATCGCTGACCTGGCCGCTCGACGTGGTGGTGCTCGGCATGGGCGCTGACGGCCACACGGCTTCTTTCTTTCCCGATGCCGGCAATCTTGCTCAATTGCTCGACCCGTCCTCGCAGCGGATCGTGCTGCCGGTGCATGCGCCAAGCGGCGGCGAGCCGCGTCTGACGCTGTCGATGGCGCGGATCGTTGCCGCCGGCTTCATCGCGCTCCACATCGAAGGCGAGGACAAGCGCATCGCCTTCGACGGCGCGATGGGAGCGGGCGAGAAAAAACCCATCCGCAAAGTGCTCGAAGCCGCACCGATACCGGTAGAGGTGTTCTGGGCACCCTGATTTCATAAAGAGCAGTCCCGGAGGCAGTGGGAGGACGTTCTCCGGGACTCGAAAGGACCGACCATGACAGCCAGACGCGACATCGAAGCCATCACGGAACGCATCCGCCAACGCTCCAAAGCCGGCCGCGAAGCCTATCTCGGCCGCATCGCGGAGGCATCCGGCCGCGCGGCCAACCGCGCGGTGCTCTCCTGCGGCAACCTCGCGCATGGCTTTGCCGTCTGCAGCCCGTCGGAAAAGATCGAGCTCGGCGCCGACCGCGTGCCGAACCTCGGCATCATCACCTCCTACAACGACATGCTTTCGGCGCATCAGCCGTTCGAGACCTTTCCGGCGCTGATCAAGGAAGCGGCGCGCGAGGCCGGCGGCATCGCCCAGGTGGCCGGTGGCGTGCCGGCAATGTGCGACGGCGTCACCCAGGGTCAGCCGGGCATGGAACTGTCGCTGTTCTCGCGCGACGTGATCGCCATGGCGGCGGCAATCGGCCTCTCGCACAACATGTTCGACGCCGCGGTCTTCCTCGGCGTCTGCGACAAGATCGTGCCGGGGCTGGTGATCGCCGCACTCACCTTCGGCCACCTGCCGGCAGTGTTCATCCCGGCCGGGCCGATGACGTCAGGCCTGCCGAACGACGAGAAGGCCAAGGTCCGCCAGCTCTATGCCGAGGGCAAGGCAGGCCGCGCCGAGTTGCTCGAGGCGGAGTCCAAGTCCTATCACGGGCCGGGCACCTGCACCTTCTACGGCACCGCCAACTCCAACCAGATGCTGATGGAGATCATGGGCCTGCATACGCCCGGCGCTTCCTTCGTCAATCCGGGCACGCCGCTGCGCGACGCGCTGACCCGGGAGGCTGCAAAGCGCGCGCTGGCGATCACCGCGCTCGGCAATGCCTACACGCCGGTCGGGCGCATGATCGACGAGCGCTCGATCGTCAACGGCGTGGTCGGCCTGCATGCCACCGGCGGTTCGACCAACCACACCATCCATCTGATCGCGATGGCCGCGGCGGCCGGCATCGCGCTGACCTGGCAGGACATTTCCGACCTCTCGGAAGCCGTGCCGCTCTTGGCGCGCGTCTATCCGAACGGGCTGGCCGATGTGAACCATTTCCACGCTGCCGGCGGGCTCGGCTTCCTGATCCGCGAGCTGCTCGACGAAGGCATATTGCATGAGGACGTGCAGACGGTCTGGGGCGAAGGCCTACGGCCCTATGCGGTTGAGGCAAAACTCGGCGCCGACGGCAGCGTGGTGCGCGAAGCGGCACCGATGGAGAGCGGCGACGAGAAGGTGCTGGCGCCGTTCAAGAAGGCGTTCCAGCCGACAGGCGGCCTCAAGGTGCTCGGTGGCAATCTCGGCCACGCCGTCATCAAGACCTCGGCCGTCAAGCCCGAGCGGCGCGTCATCGAGGCGCCGGCAAAAGTGTTCGACAGCCAGCAAGGGCTGAACGACGCCTTCAAGGCCGGCGCGCTGACCGGCGATTTCATCGCCGTCATCCGCTTCCAGGGGCCGAAGGCCAACGGCATGCCGGAGTTGCACAAGCTGACCACGGTGCTCGGCATCCTGCAGGACCGCGGCCAGCGCGTCGCGCTGGTGACCGACGGGCGCATGTCCGGCGCATCCGGCAAGGTGCCGGCGGCGATCCATGTGACGCCCGAGGCGGTCGAGGACGGACCGATCGCCAGGATCCATGACGGCGACATCATCCGCCTCGACGCCGATGCCGGCACGCTGGAAGTGCTGGTGCCGGGGACGGAATTCGCGCTGCGCCGCACGGCCGATGCCGATCTCATCGGCAACGAGTTCGGCTTCGGCCGCGAGCTGTTCGCCGGCTTCCGGCAATTGGTCGGCCGCGCCGACCACGGCGCCGCCGCCTTCGCAAACGCCTGACTTGTTCAATATGTCTCAAGAAAAAGGGCGGCTCCGAGCCGCCCTTTTTCGTCCATTCGCGACTGCGATGCCTATTGCACGGTGATCTCGGTCCGCTCGCCGGCCTTGATCGTCACCGGCATTTCCTTGTCCTGACCCTGGTCGGAGGCGTGGCGCACGACGACATAGTCGCCGGCCGGAATCGTCTGCTGCCAGCTGTCGCCATAGCTTAGCCCAAGCGACTTGCGCTTGCCCTCTATGTCCTTCTTCGACGAGAACACCTCGATCGAATAGGCGCCGGGCGCCGACATCGCCAGCACGCCGGCATCGAGCGCCACCTTCACGTCCTGATTGTCGCCCGCCTTGATGCTGAAAGGCTGCTCGACGACGGCGAGATCGAGCGTGGTGAGCGCGACATAATCGTCCGGCGGCAGCCAGAACTTGCTGTCGGGACCGTAGGAGTGCTCGACGCTCTCGCGCGAGCCGTCGATCCTCTTCTTGGCCTTGACGATCTCGAAGCCGATGCCGGAATTGTCGGCCTTGTCGCCGCCGGCGGTGTAGTAGGCGTTGAGCACCGCATAGCCGACGCCGACGACGACGTCCTTCTCGACCGTCTGGCCGGCGGCGAGCTGGACGGTCTCGGTTGCGGTGCCGGCGCCGATCTGCACCGTCACCTTCTGCTCGCCAGCGGGAACGGTCGCCTTGGCGTCGCCATAGTGGGTGGTGTTGCCGCCCGGATAGTTGAAGTCGACGCGCGCCTCGCCGCTGATCTCCGAGCCTTGGCTCGCATGCGGGTGGATAACCAAAGTTCCGGCGTTCAGCGTGAACAGCGGGCTGTAGGTCTGTCCGGCCTCGACCTTGATCTTCTGCTCGCTCCTCGCCTCCTCGTCGCGGGCGACGATGACATAGTCGCCCGGCTCGAGATTGGTCTTGAGCTCACCATATTCGGTGGTGACTTGATCGCCGCGCGAGCCGTCGGCGGCGGCTTTATAGATCTCCCAGGCGTTGCCGTCGGTGATCGGATCGCCGCCCTCGGCCATGACCACGCTTGGCATGAAATTGAATTCGGGCTTAGCGGGTTCGGGCGCCGGAGCCGGAGCGGGCTCAGACGTAGGAGCCGGCGCCGCAACCGTCTCGACCAGCGCTTGCTGCAGCGCCTTCTCGTCCGAGGCCTGGATGTATTTGCCCCCGGTGTTTTCGGCGAGGCAGGCGATCTGCTTGCCTTCATCGGCTGTCAGGCCGAAGCCGACCACGTCGGCGGTGAAGTCGACGCCGGTCTCCTTCAGCTCCTTGCCGAGCGCGCACGGATCGCCGCCGCAGGTTTCGAGGCCATCGGTAATGAGGACGACGGTGGCCTTGTCCTCGGTGTATTTCAGCGCCTCAGCCGCCTGCTTGACGGCCGCCGTCAGCGGTGTCTTGCCGAGGAATTTCATGCTGTCGGCGGCAGCCGAAATCGCGCTTGCCGAACCCGCCTGCGGCGGCACGATCAGCTCGATGTCGTCGCAGCTGCCCTTGGTGCGGTGGCCATAGGCCATGAAGCCGATCTCGTCGTCGGCCGGCACCGACTGCAGCACCGTGCGCAGCGATTCGCGCGCGATCTCCAGCTTCGGCTTGCCGTCGATCTGGGCCCACATGGAGCCCGATGCATCGAGAATGATGATGACCTTGTTGGCGGCAAAGCCAAATGTGGTCGTTGACAAAAGGAGGATCGCCGCAGCGACGCTCCGTGCCAGTCCCGCCATGAAAATCTCCTGAGTGAGCCCCCTCTGTCCGCGTCGGGAAAGCTATTTGAGGCGGCCTTTGGAGACAAGCCCGGCTGCCAGCAAAGTCACTCAGTAAGTGGTGCGGCGCTCTTCCGACGGCGGGCGGCCGAATTGCAGCCGGTAGCTTTGCGCGAAATAGGAGTGCGAGGTGAAGCCGGTGGCGATCGCCACGTCGAGGATCGGCATGTTCGTCTGGCGCAGCAATTCGCGCGCCCGCTCCAATCTGAGCCGCATGTAATAGCGGCCGGGCGTGACATTGAGGTGGCGTAGGAACAGGCGCTCGACCTGGCGCACCGACAGCCCAGCCGACTTTGCAAGCTGCACCGCAGAAAGCGGCTCGTCGAGATGATCGGCCATCAACTCGACGATGCGTCTCAGCTTCTCCGACTTGCCGGTGAGATCGCGCTCGGGGCCGACGCGCTGGCGGTCGCCGGCCGAGCGGATGCGCTCATGCTGGAACTGGTTGGCGACGCCATTGGCAAGGTTGGAGCCGAAATCGCCGCGCACGATCTCCAGCATCAGGTCGATCGAGGTGGTGCCTCCGGCGCAGGTGTAGCGCTTGCGGTCGATCTCGAAGACGTTGCCGGTGCAGTTGATGTCGGGAAAGCGCTCCATGAAGCCGGCGCGATTTTCCCAGTGGATGGTACAGCGATAGCCGTCGAGCTGTCCGGCTTCCGCTAGCAGGTAGGAACCGACCGACAGCGCGCCGAGCGCGTTGCCGCGCCGGCCCCAGCTGCGCAGCGCCGCCAGCACCTTGCTCTTGCCAGGGAATTCGGTGGTGAGCCCGACCGAGACGAACAGGATGTCGACCGGCGGCATATCGGCGACGGAATAGTCGATCTTGAGCGGCAGGCCGTTGGAGGCCATGACCGCGTCGCCGTCCGCGGAAATGGTCGTCCAGCCGTAAAAGTCGCGGCCGAGCAGACGGTTGGCCGAACGGAAACAGTCGATCGCCGCGGCGAGCGAGAACATCGAGAACTTGTCGACCAGCAGGAAGCCGAACTGCCGCCCCCCTTGAACGGGATCGTTCATGACCGGCCGTTCAACGGAAGCAGATAGGTTCGGCAACGCTAAGGCTTTCTGATCAGAAGGACGGCCGCTTCAATCCGGCCGCGAGGTAGGCGGAAGCTACAGTGTTGGCCATCAGCATGGCAATGGTCATCGGTCCGACGCCGCCCGGGACCGGCGTGATGGCGCCCGCGACTTTGGCCGCGTCGGCATAGGCGACGTCGCCGACCAGGCGGCTCTTGCCTTCGCCCTTCTCCGGCGCCGGGATGCGGTTGATGCCGACATCGATGACGGTGGCGCCCGGCTTCACCCAATCGCCCTTGACCATCTCCGGGCGGCCGACGGCGGCGACCAGGATATCGGCGGTGCGGGCCAGTGCTGGCAGATCCTTGGTGCGGCTATGGGCAATGGTGACGGTGCAGTTGGCGGCGAGCAGCAGATTGGCCATCGGCTTGCCGACGATGTTGGAGCGGCCGACGACGACGGCGTTGAGGCCGGACAGGTCCTTGCCGCGCACGCGCTCGATCAACAGCATGGAGCCGGCGGGCGTGCAGGGCACGAAGGCCGTTTCCAGCTCGCCGGTACCGAGCTTGCCGACATTGATGAAATGGAAGCCGTCGACATCCTTTTCCGGCGCGATCGTCTGGATGACCTTGCCGGCGTCGATATGGCGCGGAAGCGGCAGCTGCACGAGGATGCCGTGGATCGACGGATCGGCGTTGAGGTCGCCGATGACCTTCAGCAACTGCTCTTCAGTCGTCTCGGCCGGCAACGTGTGCTGGAGCGAGTGGAAACCGCATTCCTTGGCCGTGCGCGATTTCGAGGCGACATAGACCTGACTTGCCGGATCCTCGCCGACGATCACCACGGCAAGGCCCGGCCTGGTCGCGCCCTTGGCCGACAGGTCGGCGGTCAGCGCCTTGACCTTTTGAACCACGTCTTCGGCGACACTTTTTCCGTCGATCACTTCGGCCATCATTCACCTTCAACACTGTTCCGCGGCCGCGCTTACGCGCAGCCTGATCCTCAAATCGGCAATCGACTCGCGAACGCCAGGCGCAAGCCGTCAAACGCCGCGCGGCATTTTCACGAAAATTCGACAGGGCAATCCCGTCAAAAACGTCGTCGGATGCCGTAAACCCGAAACCGGCCGCTTTTATCTGAGGCGGCGCCCTTTAGAAATAGCGGCGGCGCGTGCGGCTTTCGGTCAGGTCGCGCACCGCCTCGCGGAACTCGCGCAGACTGGCCCGGAGCTCGTCGACCTGGCTCTGCTGGTCGGCTGGGGACTGGTGTGCCTCTGCGACTGGCGATTGCGAATGGGAAGAAGCAGCAGACGAGGAATACGCCTCGTCGGATGGCTCGGCAGGCCGAGGATCGTCCGGCCGATAGGAATAGGAATGACGCTGCGCGGGCGGTGTCTCGAGCCTACGCTCCGATATCGGCGCTTTCCGGGTACCTGCTGACTGGTCCAAGCCGGCGTCGATCGGCTCGTCCGACCGACGCAGCATGAAGTTGCGCAGCGACGAAGCCAGCGATCCGAAGAACCCTGGCCGCCCAGCATCCTTGGTGGGGGCAGGCGATGGTGTGAGTGGTGCAACTGCCGGGGGTGCGGGCGGCGGAGGGCTCGGCGGCGGTGCCCGATATGCCCTGTCCTCGAAGCCCGGCGCAGGCTCCTCGGTCCTGCGACGCGAGCGGGTGTCCGCCGTCTCGCGCAGGCTGGCATAGACGCCGCGCAGCGCGCCGAGGCCGATGCCGGCGAAGAAGCCGGCCAGCAGGCCGGCCAGCGCCTTGACGGCGCGCGACGGCCCTTTAGCCTCGAGCGGCGCATAAGCCTCCGAAATCAGGCTGATATTGGCGGTGTTGATGTCCTTCTGCTCGCCCGTTTCCTTGGCACGCAGCAGGAACTGCTCGTAGACCGAGCGCTTGGCGGCGGCTTCGCGCTCGAGTTCGCGCAGCGAAACCAGGTTGTTGTTGACGTCGCCGCTCTGGACCTTGGCCTGCGCCAGGCGCGACGAAAGGTCCTGCTCGAGCTGCACGGAGCGCTTCAGATCGACCTGCAGCGAGGAAGCGATGCGCTGCAATTCGGCGCCGATGCGTTCGCGCGCCCCGCCAAGCTGGGCGTTGAGCGCCTGCAACTCCGGATGCCTCGGCCCGAACTTGATTGCGGCCCGATCCGCCTCCTGTTTCAGCGCCGCATATTGCGAGCGCAGCTCGCCCATCGTGTTGGAGTTGATCTCTTCCGGCAAGGTGCCGTTGAGAACGGAGTTGACGTTCAGCGCGCGCGCCGAGGCGGCGCGGGCATTGAGCTCCAGCGTGCGGGCGCGGGCGACGGAAAGCTGCTCGTTGAGCTTCAGCATCTGGTCGTCGCTGATCAGATGCCCCTGGGCGTCGACAAGGTCATGCGTGGCCCTGAAATCCTCCACCTTGCGCTCGGCCGTCTCGACGCCCTTGCGCAACTCGTCGAGCCTGGCTGTCAGTTCGTCATTGGCGCGGCCCGCCGTCTGCGACTGGAGTTCGCTGGAGATCTGCTGGAACGCCGTCCTCATGGTGTTGGCGATCAAGGCCGACTTGTCGGGGGACTGGGTCGTGGCGGTAATCGAGACGACGAAGGTCTTGCCGCTGCGCTCGACATCCAGGCTCTCGGCCAGATTGCCGACCGCCAGCGCACGCCGGCGCGCCTCGTCGGCAGGGCCCTGCGAATCCTGCCGCGACAGGATCGAGCGGAGCATCGACATCAGGCCGATGCCGCCCTTTCCCTTGCCGTTGAATTCGGGGTCGTTGGTGAGATTGAGGTCTGTGACGACCTTGTTGAGAACCGTGCCCGAGGTAAGGATGCGGACCTGGTTCTCGACGATGGCGAGCGTCGCATCCGAGGCGATCACGTTCTGCGTCAGGTCGCGGTCGGTGAGCTTGAGGTCGCGCGGGTCGACGATGACCTCGGTGGTGGCCTCATATTTCTTCGGCGTCGACAGCGCGATGGCGATGCCGAGCGCGGCCCCCAGGATTGTTGTCGAAAGAATGAGCGCCTTGGAGCGGGTGATGCCGCGAACGACCTGCATCGGGTCGATCAGCGGTTTCCATTCCTGCGCGTCGGAATCGTCTCCGGCCAGCGGCCGGTTTGCATGGCGAGGTTCGGCATGGCGGGGCTCGAACGCGGCCGGCGAAGGACGGTCCGGGACGCGGCGCTCCTCGCGCGATCCGGCTTGCAATCCCCGCGCGGCCCAGTCGTCCTCGGCCCGGCTCGTTTCCGAAATCGGATCGAGCTGAGGTTGGCCGGGTTCGTCCGAGTTCGCGGGCTGCTGATACGACCGCCCTTCGCGCTCGAAGCGCGCGGCGCGGTGGCGCGCGGCAGCATCCTCGCGCCAGGACGGGTTGGCCTTGTCGCCGATGGAGACCAGCGAGGCGTCCGGGCTGTCCTCGCCGCGCACGGCCTGGCCGAGCGCAAGCAAAGAGCGCTCGCGCTTCCAATCCTCACGGTTATCCCTGTCGACCATGTCCTGGAACTTACTCTCTAGCGGCTCGGGAGCGGCAGTCGGCCAATCGTTAAGTCACGCTAAACAGGCATGGAAAATAAAAGGTTAATTTTGGCGTCCGGGAAACACAGTTTCTCGCCGTAGTTGCAGCCCTTCCCAAACCGCCAAGGCCGCCGCCAGAACGGCACGTTAAGCTTTCCGCCTTAAGCTTTGGCGGACACATGACCCAGACCAGCGACATACCGCAAAGGCGGACGCTCGCGCGGATCGGCCATTTTGTGGCCGCACGCCGGAAGCTGGTTTTCGACTATTTTTCGGCGATCAGCGGCGCCGGCGGGCGGCTTGTGTTCTCGCTCGCCTATTTCGTGGCTCTAGCCAACACGCTGTCGATCGGCGAGTTCGGCATGTTCGCCACCGCCTCGGCGGCAGGCGTCATGCTGTCGCGCATCCTCGCCTTCGGCTTCATCTCGGCGCTCTACCGCACGGCGACAATCCGCCGGAATCTGATCGGCACCTTCACCGCCGGCTTCCTGCTGCTCGGTGCGATCTCGCTACCGGTCCTCGCCGCCGCGTCTTACGTCGTCTACCTGATCTTCTTCGCCGGCACGGTGCCGCTGTCGGTCTTTGCCGCGGTCGTCTTCGCCGAAGCGCTTTTGTGGCGACCGGTCGAGGTGGTGCTGATCGTCAACAACGGCCTTGGCAAGTTCGGCCGAGCGGCGGTGCTCGCGATCCTGGCGACGGCGCTCAGGGCAGTCGGCGCGGTGCTGTTCATGCTCGCCGCGCAACGCACCATCGGCGTCTGGTCGTGGTTCTATATCGGCGCCAATGCCGCTTCGCTATTCGTCGCTTTCGCCTGCTTCTATCCGCGCCAGCGCCTGCGGCTACGCACCGAGCTTTACTTCAGGCGGCTCGCCGATTCCCTCTATGTCGCGGGTGCCGAGGTGCTGTTCTATCTGCAGATGGAGTTCGACAAGCTTTTGGTGCTGTCGATCGGCGGACCGCACCTCGCCGGCATCTACGCCATCGTCATGCGGCTGGTGGACCTCACCGCAATCCCGATCCGCACCTTCTCGATGATGCTGGTGCAGCGCATGATGCGCGCGCCCGAACTCTTGTCACGGCTGGCGGTCAAGAGCGGTATCGAGGGCGGCGTGTTCCTGGTCTCGACGCTGGCGCTCTTGTCGCTCGGCATCGTGCTGCATTTCTTCCCCAATGCTCTCGGCAAGAATGTCGCCGAGGCAGCACCCCTGGTGGCGCTGGCAGTCTGCGTGCCGGGCCTGCGCAACCTCGTCGAATACCAGGCCGAGCTGCTCTTCGCGCGCGGCCAGACCGCGGTTCGGGCGATCAATCTTGGGCTGCTCGCGGGCTTGAAGGCGGCGCTGCTCACCTATGTGCTGACGACGATCCCCGACACGTCCAACCTGGTTCTGTCGCTCAACATCGTCTTCCTGCTGCTCTATCTCGCCTCGATGTCTCTCACCTATTCGGCGATGCGACGGCCGGCCAAGGCAATCTAGTGGTGAAAATCAGACACTTGAGCCCAGCCGAGGTGTAAGATAGCCGCCGCACGGCTCTGCGCGAGTTCGGGAGGCAACCATGCTACCTCGTACGATTTTTCTAGGGAGACTAATCGGCCTGTTCTTTATTCTCTCTGCGCTATTCATGCTCATGCACAAGCAGTCGTTTGTCGCGACGGTGCCCAGGCTCATTCAGGACCCACCGCTTGTCCTGTTTATCGGTACGATTGCATCGATTGCGGGTCTCGCCATGGTGCTCGGGCACAACGTCTGGGCAGGCGGAATCCTGCCTGTCGTCGTCACCCTCATCGGATGGACAATCCTGATCCGTGGCTTGCTCCTGCTCTTCCTTTCACCGGAAGCACTAGCGACCTATTTCGAGATGTTTCATTTCGAAAACCTTTTCTACATCTATGCCGCGATTACGCTGGTCCTTGGACTGTACCTGACTTATGCCGCTTTCAAAGCCTTGTTGCCGCCAAACGCGGGAACCAAGCGTTAGACTCGATCCACTAGATTCAGATGATGCCAGCCTGACCTGAATCTCAACGCGGCTAGTCGAGTCCGATCAGGCGACGGATGCGGCCGACATCGGTGCCGATGAAGGACTGCATGCCGATCGCCACCTGTTCCGGCGCCATCGCATCGACAAAGCGGCAGAATTCCTCGTCCGACAGCGCCTCGCCGTTCCAGTGGACGCGGCAGAATTCCGCTGAGTCATGGAAATGGCCGGCGCCGTCCAGCACGTCGTCGACATAACGGCCGTAGAGCATGCATTCGGAGAATTTGCGCGCCGAGCCGACGACGCTGACCCAGTCGCGGCCGTGCACCTTCTCGATCCGCTTGCACATCGCATTGACGGTCTCGCGGCGCCAGGCGATCAGCGTCGAGATGTAATCGTGGGTCGAACCCTTCACCAGGTCGATACCGAGCGCGGAGGCGGCATTGCGCGACCAGATGCGATGCTCGTCGTGGCCGTCATTGGCCAGCACGCCGTCGCGGCGGAACAGCCGCGCCTTGCCGTCGCGCCAGAAAGCGCCAGTGTCGAACGGCTTCAAAAAGGCGACGTCGGAGTCGCAAAAGACCAGCACGTCCTCCCCGGCATGCGCGGCAATGGCGATGCGGCGAAGCTGCTGCACGTGCCAGCCACGCAGCGGCTGGGTCCTGAAACTCAGCCAGACGCGGCGGCGAAACAGGCTGAGCGGATCGTCGAAAACCCATAGCCAGCGCGGCAGCAGGTCCCGCTCGTCGACGATCGTGCGGCGGCTGCCCTCGAGCTGACGAAATAGCGCCAGGTCGCGGTGCTCGACGAGGATGTAGTGCCGCGCGAAGCCGGTAAGATGTCGGTCCATCGTCTCGCACAGCAGCCGGCAGCGCTCGAAATCCGGTGCGTAGCTCGCGGTCACGACCGCGGCCGAAGGCGTGCGCGGCAACGGCGCGATCCTGGCGGCATCGGGCACGAAACGGCTGTTCAACGGCGCGCCTCCGCCGGCCGCGGCCCGTGCGACAATTTCTGCTTGAGGACACGCCATAGGAAGAGCGGATTGCCGACCACGTAGCGGCGCCACAGGCGGCCGGGTTCGATCCAGAGGCGAAACAGCCATTCGAGCCGCAGGCGCCGCATCCACAGCGGCGCGCGCGGCACGGTGCCGCTCAGGAAATCGAGCAGCGCGCCGACCGCGATCGGCAATATGCAATGACGGGCATCGATATGACGCGCGATCCACAATTCCTGGCGCGGCACGCCCATGGCGACCAGCAGCACATCCGGCCGCAGCCGGGCGATGCGCTCGACGATCGAGGATTCCTCGGCGGGGGAAAAGTAGCCGTCATGAACGACCACGAATTTGTGCTGCATGGCGAGCGCCGAAAGCTTGACGGATGCCGCCTCGGCATTGACCCGCGTCGCGCCAAGCAATGCCACGGTCAGCGGCCGCGTCGATGCCTGCAGAAAGGCGGGCACGAAATCGGTGCCGTTGAGATTGTCGGGGAAAGGCGCGCCATAAAGCAGCTTTGCGGCAATGTCGACGCCGACGCCGTCCGGCAGCACGAGGAAGTCGTCGAGCGCTTCGGCAAACACCGGATGCTGTAGGCGAGGTTGGCATTGTGCGCGTTGAGGAAGCTCACCTTGGTGAAGCGCCGCTCGGCGATCAGCCGGGAAAGCAGTGTGACGGCATCGTCCCAGCGAATGGCAAGGACGGAGATGCCGAGAATCGCCTTCAGCGTGTCGAAGCCGAAGGCGGAGCGGGCGGCATGCATGTTCATGCAGCAACCCCTTGCCTGACGACGCCGAGCTTCTCCAGCCCAAGCCGGACCGCGGTATCGAGCGCGCGGACCTGCCGGCGATGGAAGGCGCTGCCGTCGACATCGCGGACATCGGCGGCCGCCGCCTCGAGCGCCGCGGCGAAGGCGACAGGATCATCAGTCACGACACAGTTTTGCGGCCGGTAGCCGATGCCGCGCAGCGAGCGGCTGGTGGCGACGGAAGGCAGGCCAAGCTCGAAGGTCTCGATGGTTTTCAGTTGCACGCCGCTGCCTGCGGTACTGATCAGCGGAACGACGGCGCCGCCGCGCACGAAAGCCTGGGCGTCCGGAACCCTTCCGGCGAACTGGATACCGGAATGTGTCGAGGTCACGCCCGACGGCATGTTGCCGGCGATCCTGATGCGGAAATCCGGCCTCAGATGCGGGGCGACCTTGGTCAAGAACCAGTCGAGGCCGATGCGGTTGGGCTGCCAGGTCCAGGTGCCGATCAGAGCCGCGTCGCAGTCGACGCGGCGCGGGTCTTTATTCGCCGGCCCCTCGGCGCGCGTCACCAGCGGCAGCACCGCCGAGCGGTCGTCTGACGCAACGCCGAGCGCTGCGCGGTCCTCTTCGGCCAGCGTGAAGACGAAGCGCGCGGCGCGGCACAGACGCTTCTCCATGACCTCGAGCAGCCTGGCCTCGCGGCGAAATAGCCAGCGTTGAAGGACACTGCCGGCCGCGGCGGCGTTCTCCTCGGCCGAGCGATGCTCGACATTGTGCGCAACGAAGATCGAGGGCCGGTCGCCGAAGACGCCGTCGAAGGCGCCGGCGAATTGCACTGAGTTGAGGACATAGCCGTCGAACGGGCCGGCGCGCTCGATCGCGGCGCGCACGTCCGCGGCGGAAACGACGCGCAGCTTGACGGAGGCAAAGGTAAGACCGGTGCGCATCGCCTTGCCCACCCAGGCGAGCTTCTGCCGCGGCGAGGCGCTTTCGGTGCGCACGTCGATGGCGCCGAGGACGATGGTGTTCTCGGGATCGGCGGCAGGCTTTCCCGGCCAGCTAAAACCGATCACCGTGACGCGCACGCCGGCACGCCGCAGCGCTTCGATGATCGCAGCGTTGGCAATCTCGTAGCCCGAAGCGAGGGCGCCGTCGGGCACGATCGATGTGGCGAACAGCAGATGCATCTCACCTATCCATTGGTGTAGCCGGTAGCAGAACGCGGTGAAGCCTTGATTAAATGGCACCCCCAAAGGCCGAGCGCCTCGGTTTCGTGGAGATCGCCGCGAAAGGTGATTAACGAAACGTTATCATCGGGCTGCTATCGAGGGCCGGACCCACACGGCTGGAAACGGATGATCCCTTTGCCATCGGACGCTTTGGTATCGATCGCGGGGGTATCGATCGCGGGGCGGTCTCCGGGGCTCGCCGCCGAGACCATCGAGGCGGTCGTCACGCTGCCCACCTTCAAGCGGCCGCAACTGCTCCTGGAAACGCTGGCATCGCTCAAGGCCCAGAAAACCGCGCGCCGCTTCGCCGTCATCGTCATGGAGAACGAGGCCGAGGCGCGCGAGGGCGCCAAGGCGGCGTTGCCGCTGTTCGAGCGCGGCGAGATGCCGGGCCTGGTCATTATCGCGCATGAGCGCGGCAATTGCAGCGCCTACAATGCCGGCTGGCAGACGGCGGTCCTGCACTTCCCCAACTTCAAGCATCTGCTGGTGATCGACGACGACGAGATTGCCGAGCCCGACTGGCTGGAGCGCATGTGCGAGGCCGCCGAGGCGCTTCGGGCCGATATCGTCGGCGGGCCGCAAGTGCCGGTCTTCGCCGATCCCTCCCATGCGAAATGGGCCGACCACCCGGTCTTCGCGCCGCCATATCGCGAAACGGGCCGCGTGCCGGCGCTCTATTCGTCCGGCAATCTGCTGGTCGGACGCAATGTGCTTGTCGCTATGGGACCGCCCTTCCTCGATCTCAGGTTCAACTTCATGGGCGGCGGCGATTCCGATTTCCTGAGCCGCTCGGCGCAGAAGGGTTTCGCGCTCGGCTGGTGCGCGGAGGCAAGGGTCAAGGAAACGATCCCAGCCCGGCGCGTGGAAGCCGACTGGATCCGCGCCCGCAGCCTGCGCAACGGGGTCATCTCCGCCCTGGTGGAAAAGAAGAAGCGTGCCGGCACGCCGTTCTCCGGGACCAAGGTTTTGCTGAAGAGCCTGGCGCTGCTTGTCGCCTCGCCGTTGCGCGGCGCCATAAGGCTGGCTCGCACGGGATCGCCGGCGACAGGCCTCTATCCCGTCTATGTCGCGCTCGGCCGGGTGCTTGCCGAATTCGGATATGCCAATGAGCAGTACCGACAGCCTGAGAAGAACTGAGCGCGCGCCGCTTGGCGCCGCTTTCACGCGCGATGGCGTTGCGACGGCAATCGCGGCGCTGCTCTTTACCGTCATCATCGTCTCGTTCCGGCCATTCCAGCCGGCCGGCGCCGAACTCACCGGCGATGGCGGCGACATCGTCAACCAGCTCGGCTTCGGCTCGCTCGGCGCCATCTCGATCTTCTCGCTGCTCGCCTTCGCCGACCCGCGCGTGGCGCGCTCGCTCATCAGCCCGTCCTGGGCGCTGATGCTGGGCTTTTTCTTCCTATCGGTGATATTGGCGACCGATCCGCCGTCGGCGATGCGCGCCGCCTCCTTCACCATGATCGGCATCATCACCATGGCGACGATCCTGGTACTGCCGCGCGACGCCGACTCCTTCGCCAGGGTCATCATCTTCACTGCCGTCGTGGTTTTGGGACTCTCTTATGTCGGGCTCATCGTCTTTCCGAACGAGGCGCTTCACACCGCCGACTCGCAGGAGCCCGAGCATGCCGGCCTGTGGCGCGGCGTCTTCACCCACAAGAACATCGCGGGTCCGGTGATGGCCTGCTTCAGCTTCGCCGGGCTCTATCTCTGGCGGCGCGGGCAACGCTGGTGGGGCATCGGCATCTTCTCAGCGGCGATGATCTTCATGCTGCACACCGGCTCGAAGACGACCGTCGGACTGGTGCCGTTCTCGATCCTGATCGTGGTGCTGCCAAGCGTCATCGGCATGCGGCTCGGCACGCCGATCCTGTTTCTGTCCGCGATCATCGCGGCGGCGGTCGGCACGCTCGGCATCGTCTTCATTGCGCCGGTGAAGCATCTGGCGGCGGTCTATTTCCCCGATCTCACCTATACCGGCCGCACAACGCTATGGGAGTTCGCCGGCGAGATGCTGGCGAAGAGGCCCTGGACCGGCTACGGCTATGAAAGCTTCTGGGGAACGCCGCTGCTGCTCAACCAGGACCAGCCCTTCGACCGGCCCTGGGACATCCGCACCATCGTGCACGGCCATGACGGCTATCTCGACATCGCGGTGCTGATGGGCATTCCGGCGCTTTGCGTCGCGGTCTACACCTTCCTGATCGCGCCGCTCAGGAACTATATGCGCATCCCGCTGCGCAAGGAAAACATCTATCTCGGCGACTTCTTCATGATGGTGGTGCTGTTCGCGGCGCTGAACGGTTTTCTCGAAAGCTTCTTCTTCCGCCGCGCCGATCCCGTCTGGCTGTTCTTCGTGCTCAGCGTGCTCGGCCTGAGGCAGGTTTCGCTGCGGCCGATCCCGGGGCGTCGCTCCTACTGAATTGGTACAGCTCAAAAGGACTGGAGCTAGTGGCGCCGCAGAGGCTGCGGACTCTTGGTCGACTCCAGTTCCTTGGGTTCTGTCACCAGAAATCCTTGTGGTCGTCTACGATCTCTTCTTCGAGTTCAGGGAATGGGCCACGGATCGCTACGTGGCGCCGTCCGGTGGCGAACACTTGGTGACAGCTCAGATCGAGGGTCAGATTCTCCGGGTTGTCTCCGGTCAGCTCGGCCAACCGCTTTTCGCTCAGTCCGTAGACCACGGTGCCGATGCCAGCCCAGTAACAGGCGCCGGCGCACATGCAGCACGGCTCGACCGAGGTCACCAGCGTGCATCGCTCGAGAAAGGTCGGGTCGTATTGCCGTGCGGCCGCGCGGGCCACGTTTGCCTCTGCGTGGCCAACACCCCGATCCCGCGCGTAGGTGTTGCCCGATGAAAGGAGTACATCTCCTTCCGGCCCGACCAGGAGCGCCCCGAAGGGATGATTGCCATTGGCCCGGCTTTCGGTGGCGATCTCCACGGCCAAACGCAGATATTCGGTATCGCTCCTCATGACCGCCTCCTTGGGATGCCCATTCGTAACTGCCAAAGGCCTTTCGCCTGGATTCTATAGTCTTGGAGCGCTTGGGAGCCGTCCAGTCATGGGCATTAAATTCATGGCTGCGCAACGTGGCTAGAGGTTCGGTCTGCCGGGATAAGATGCGGAAGCGCCCCGAATGCCATTCCCCGTGCCTCGAATTGCTCCAACCCTGACGATCGATCTCCTTAAGACTGGACTTTTCCGCGGCCGCGCAAGCGGCTAAGGAGAGCCGTCTTTGCGGAGGTTTTCATGACCATCAGGCTCGTTCTCGCCGGTTGCGGCAATATGGGTTACGCCATGCTCTCGGGCTGGCTGAAATCCGGCAAGCTCGAGCCGTCGGCGGTGTTCGTGGTCGAGCCCAATGCCGAATTGCGCAAGCGCGCCGAACATCTCGGTTGCAGCGCCGCCGCCGACGCTTCCGCTATTCCGGCCGATGCCGCCCCTGATCTCGTCGTCATTGCCGTGAAGCCGCAGGTGATCCGCGATGTGACGGCAAGCTACAAGCGCTTCGGCGATGGCAGGACCACCTTCGTCAGCATCGCCGCCGGAACGCCGGTCGCCACTTTCGCGGAGATCCTCGGCGATCTCGCGCCGATTGTCCGCTGCATGCCGAACACCCCGGCGGCGATCGGCAAGGGCATGATGGTGGTGTTTTCCAACCCACTGGTCTCAGACGACGTCAGACGTTTCGTCGCCGAGCTGCTCTCGGCGAGCGGGGTCGTGACGACCATCGACGACGAGAGCCTGATGGACGCGGTGACGGCCGTCTCCGGTTCCGGCCCGGCCTATATCTTCCATTTCATCGAAGCGCTGACGGTTGCCGCCGAGAAGGCCGGCCTGCCGGCCGAGACAGCCAAGCTGCTCGCCATGCAGACCGTCTACGGCGCCGCCTCGCTCGCCGCCGAAAGCGACGAAGAGCCGGGCGTCCTGCGCCAGCAGGTGACCAGCCCCAAAGGCACGACCGCCGCAGCACTTGCCGTGCTGATGGGCGAAGACCGGCTGACGAAGCTTTTGACCGACGCGGTGGAAGCGGCGCGGCTCAGGTCGATAGAGCTGGGGAAGTAGTCTTCGCGCCGTAAAGCATCTCGTCCTGCAACCGGCGCAGGGCGTATAGCCTTGTCGTGTTGTCAGGCGCCGCATTGTCGGCCGTCAACAACTCGCCCTTCTTGACCGGCTTCAGCACCTTGCCGCCCTCTAGCAGCCCGACCGGCACGGCGCGGCTGGCGCGCGCGTCGGCGGCCGTCATGGTCCAGGAGCGGTAGCAGGTCTCGCCGATCGCGTCGAAGGTCTCGCCGGCGGCGAGATCGCGCTTGGCGACGGCGCAGACCTCGGCCACCGGTTTTGGCAGCGGCACCATGTCCGGCCGGCCGTAGAGCATGATGCGGGCCGCGGTCAGCGGCACCTCCAGCGAGGTCAAGTGGTAAGGCCTGAAGAAGCTGTAGTAGGGGCCGTGGCCGACATGGAGGTCGTCCATGCGCTCGACGACGCGCGGATGCGTCGCCTCGACGATGACGAAGACGCCGGGCGCCACGCCCTTGCCGATCGTGTAGTCGACAACACCCTTCCTCGACAGGATGCCGCCGTCCTCGCGCGGGACGAGCACCTTGGCCAGTTGGTCGCGGTCGGCCTTGGGGCCATGCATCCCAGGAACATCGGGCACCAGGCCGGTTGCGTTGGCGATGGCGCACATCTCGACCATGGTCTTCGAGCCATCGACGAACTCGACCAGCATGCGCGGGTTCATGTTCCGGCGCAGCGCCTCTTCCCGATAGTCGTCGGGAACGGCATCGTGGTTGAGCGGGTTGTTCTTGCCCTTGCCGGCCGAGACGATGGTGTAGCCGAGCGCCGAGGCGAATTCGATCAGCTCCATGCAGCTCGACGGCTCGTCGCCGGCGCGACCGAATAGACCACACCCAGCCGGTCGGCCTGCTGCTTGAGGTAGCAGCCGATGGTGACGTCGGCCTCGACATTCATCATCACCAGATGCTTGCCATGTTCCATGGCCATCAGGTCGAAATCGGCGGCGACGCCGGGTTTTCCCGTGGCATCGATGACGACGTCGATCAGCGGATTGGTGACCAGCATCTCGTTCGAGGTGATGGCGATCCTGCCGCTTTCGATCGCCTGGCTGACCTTGGAGGCGGTCTCGCTTCCGCAGCCATCGCGTCATCGCCATAAGCGATGCGTATCGCCTCGCGTGCCGTATGCGGGCGGCGCGTGGAGATGGCCGCAACCGAAATGCCCGGCATCAGCATGCCCTGGGTCACCAGGTCGGTGCCCATCTCGCCGGAGCCGATGACGCCGATGCGCACGGGGCGGCCCTCGGCGGCGCGCCGGGCAAGATCGCGGGCAAGCCCGGTCAGGGCGACATTTGTCATACAAGAACGTCCATGCTTTGCTTCGGCCCGCAATACAGGGAACGATCCCCGTTTGCCAACAAAACCAGCCATACATGGCAATTTCCGGTGCATGCCTTGCAGAAACGCAGCAGATTTGCCCCAGCAATCCAGCCTTCGGGCTTTCGACGCGCGACCAGCGGGATGCTCCGGCAAAGCCGACTTTCGGGAAGGATGAGATGGCAAAGTTCGCGCCCAGAACCCGATTTTGCCAGAAAGATGACGCTGTTTACGGGCGCTCGGCGATTCCTTATGCGGCCCCTCTATTTGTTAAGGACAATCGTGATCGCCATCCGTTTCAGCCGAATATCAATCTAGGCGGGCACCGTTTCTGTGCCATTTTTGCTACAACCGCCGAGACTAATGGTCGGAATCCTCGCTTTTAGGCCTCTCTAAATCATTAAGCGCTCACATCCTCGAAAAATCTGATAGATACTCATCGCAAGCTCCGGTGGCAGGCTTGGGCAAATAAGCGCCGACAAAAATAAAAAAGGCGCGGGGATAGTCACGGGGTAGAAATGACCAGGACGGGTAAAGTGACCGTCGGCTGGCGCCTTGCGCTTGCCATGACGGTGTCGATGCTGGCTTGCGGAAGCGCCGGCGCACTCACACTCAAGGAAGCCGTAGCAGTCGCCGTCGAGTCCAATCCTGAGATTGGGCAGGCGATCGAAAACCGCGAAGCCATCGAATTCGAGCTGCGCCAGGCAAAAGGCCTCTACCTTCCCAGCGTCGATCTGGAAGCGTCGACCGGCGTTCGCCGCTTGGACAACTCTTCCCGGCGCGCGCTTGGCGAGGACGATGACGCCCTCTCACCGAACGAGGCCGACCTCACCGTCACGCAGACGCTTTATGATAGCGGGGCGAGGCGGGCCGAATTGAATCGGCAGGCCTCGCGCGTGGACGGAGCGTCCTTCAGGGTGCTGGAACGGTCCGAATTCATCGGGCTTGCCGTCGTCCAGGACTATCTTGAATACATGCTGCAGGCGTCGATCGTCGCCGAAGCGAAGAAGAACCTCGCCTTCCATCAGTCTATACTCGGCGACATCAAGCAAGGCATCGCGGGCGGCGCGCTCAACGATGCCGACCGGCAGCAGGCCGAGGAGCGGCTTTATGCCGCCAAGGCGCGGATGCAGGAGGCCACGGAAGAACTGGAGGCGGCCAAGATCCGCTTCTTCAAGAATGTCAGCAAGCCCTTGACCAATCCGTCGCGGCCGGCCGATGTGGCCGGCGCGCTGCCGCGCTCGCTCGATGACGCGATCGGCCTTGCCAGGCAGAACAATCCGCGCGTCCATATGGCCAACAGCGACATCGACGCGGCGGCTTCGCTGGTCGACGCCGCGCGGGCGAAATACGGCCCCACGATCACTGCCGAGGGCGTCGCCCGGGGTGGCTATGACATCGACGGCGACGATGGCGACACCAGCGATCTGCAGGCGCGCCTCGTGCTGCGCTGGAATCTCTATCGCGGCGGCATCGACAAGGCCAACGAGCAGGAGCAGATCCGCCGCACCAGCGAGCAGCGTCTTGCGCTGCATCAGGTGCTGCGTGAGATCGAGGAAGCCGTGCGCACCTCATGGGACCGCCGCTTCCGCCAGGCGGAACTTGCGCAGACGCTGCGGCTGCAGGCTGCCACCAACGAAAAGCTGGTTGCGTCCTACCGCGAGCAGTTCAAGGTCGGACAGCGCTCGCTGCTCGACGTGCTCGATGCGCAGAACACGCGTTTCAACACCGCGACACTGGCTGACACTTCTTCCTATGCGTCGCTGTTTGCCGAATATCGGCTGCTGGCCGCGACCGGGGAGTTGCTGAAGACGCTGAACATCCAGCCGGCCAAGCAATCGGCGGCCTACGCGCGAACCGAATTCGGCGTGCCGGAAACGGCCGATACCGAAACCTATGCGCGTACGCCGTCGGAGCAGAAGAACGATCTGCCGTTCGACATCCTCGCGCCGGTCAGGAAGAAGCAGCCGATGTAAGCATCGATCTTAGGTCCTTCGGGGCGGATCGTGAACCAACAGCCCAACATCGTCTCGCCCAAGGAGGCTTTCAAAGCCTGCTTCTCGGCGATTGCCGCCTATCTCGGCCGGCCGAGCGCGGAAACCGTGCTGTTTGCCGGGGTGCCGATCTCGGAGACGCGCATCGAGCCGGACGATATCCGTCACCTCGCCGAACGCATCGGCCTCGAGGTGCAGGCGTTCAGCCATCGCGATTTCTTGCGCGGCCGCGTCGATCTCCCGGCCATCGTCTTCCGCGTCAGCCAGTTGCCGGTCGCGCTGCTCGCCGAGACCGAAACCGGGCAATATCTGACGGCTCCGCAGGAAGACGGCCGCACCGCGATCGGCAAATCGGAGCTCGCCGAAAGCTACATCAGCGGCGGCGCCTCGTTCTCGATCACCTATGCCAACACCGCCGAGGAGATGACGGTCGGCACGGCGCCGAGGATCGAAAGGCGCCATTGGCTGACCGGAACGATGGGAGCGTTCTGGCGCACCTATTCGAAGGTCGTGCTGTCGGCGGTCTTCATCAACCTGCTGGCGATCGCCTCGCCGATCTTCACCATGAACGTCTACGACCGCATCCTGCCGAACAAGGCGATATCGACGCTTTGGGTGCTGGCGCTCGGGATCGGCGCGGCGATCCTGTTCGATCTGCTGCTGAAGACGGCCCGCGCCTCGCTCATCGACTATGCCGGGCGCAAGGCGGATCTCAGGATTTCCTATCTGCTGTTTGAGAAAGTGCTCAACTCGTCCTTGTCGGCCAGGCCCGGATCGACCGGCGAATACGCAAACCGCGTCACACAGTATGAGTTTGTGCGCGAGTTCTTCACCTCGAACACCATCAGCGTCTTCATCGACACGGTTTTCGTGTTCGTCTTCCTGCTGGTCATCTACGCCATTGGCGGCTGGCTGGTGATCATACCGGCTGTAGCCTTCGTCATCGCCGTCATCGTCGGGCTGGTGACACAGCGGCGCATCGGCAAGCGGGTCGCCGCTTCCATGAACGAAGCGGCGCAGCGCCAGGCGCTTCTGGTCGAATCCATTTCCACGCTGGAGACGATCAAGTCGCTGCGCGCCGAGGCCTATCTGCTGCGCAAATGGGGTGAGCACTCAAAGAACGCGGCCAACACATCGGAAAAGATCAAGGAGCTTTCGGCCGCCGCCGGCAACATTACCGGCGCCATCCAGCAATTGGTGACCGTCGCGCTCGTGGTTGCCGGCGCCTACGCCTTCTCCGAAGGCCAGGTCTCGACGGGCGCCATCATCGGCACGGTCATGCTGGCGGGCCGGGCAGTCGCGCCGCTCGGCCAGATCGCCATCACGCTCTCCCGCTTCCGGCAGGCCATGCTGTCGCTCAGGATCATCAACACGATCATGTCGCAGCCGGAGGACCGGCCAGACACGGTCGGCTTCGTCAACCGGCCGATCCGCAGCGGCGCGATGCTCTTCAAGAATGTCGGCTTTGCCTATCCCGGCACCGAAAACGAGGTTCTGAGCGGGCTCAACATCGCAATACGGCCAGGCGAGCGGATCGGCATCATCGGCCGCATCGGCTCCGGCAAGACCACAATGGGCCGCCTGATCGGCCGGCTCTTCCTGCCGACTTCCGGAGAGCTGCTCATCGACGGCATCGACATGCGCCAATACCACCCGTCGGAAGTCCGCGCCGCGGTCGGCATCGTCGCGCAGGCCGGCGACCTGTTTTCAGGCACCATCAAGGAAAACCTCTTGATGGCCGCGCCGGAAGCGACCGACGAGGAGATCATCGATGCCGCGAAAGCCGCGGGCGTCGACGACTTCGTCTCGCGCCATCCGCGCGGCTACGACATGAATGTCGGCGAGCGCGGCACCAATCTCTCGGGCGGTCAGAGGCAGGCGGTGGCGATCGCGCGGCTGCTTTTGACCAAGCCCAAAATTGTCTTCCTGGACGAGCCGTCGGGCTCGATGGACCTCGCCTCGGAACGGCAATTGATCAAGCAGCTCAAGGTGGCGTTCGACCGCAACACGACGCTGATCGTGTCGACCCATCGCTACAGCATGCTGGAGTTGGTCGAGCGCCTCATCGTCATCGAACAGGGGCGCGTGGTCGCGGACGGAGTGAAGGAACAAGTTATCCAGGCATTGCAAAAGGCGAATGCCTGACCGGGGCGTGTTGGGGAATGTTTGCAAGGGAAGATCGGCCGCCGCTTTTCGCATCGGCGTCCGTCTATATCATAGGGGCGCTGTTCGTGGCCTTCACCGCCTGGGCATCCTTTGCCGAGGTCGATGAGATCGCGCGCGGTGACGGCAAGGTCATTCCTGCCTCCAAGACGCAGATCATCCAGGCGAGCGAAGCCGGCATCGTCCAGGAAATCGCGGTCAAGATCGGCCAGACGGTCAAGAAGAACGACCTGATCATCCGCCTCGACAACACAGGCAACACCTCCAGCCTGGGCGAGGAGCAGGCCAAGGCAAGGGCGCTGCAGGCGCGCATCGCCAGGCTCAAATTCGAGCAGGGCGGCAATGTCGAGGGGGCGTTTCCGTGCCCCGCGGACATCCAGGAGGCCGCGCCGGAAATCTGCGACAACGAGCAGAAGCTGCTCGTGGCGCGCCGCGAGAACTTCGAAGTGAAGCTCTCGGTGCTCAAATCGCGTCTCGATCAGCGCGAGAAGGAGCTCGACGAGGCAACCGCCAATTCCGATCGCTTGTCCAAGAGCTTGGCCGTCAGCGACCAGGAAACGGCGTTGGTCGAATCGATGGTCAAGAAAGGCCTGATGGCCAAGACCGAGCAGATCCGGGTCGAGCGGGAACAGACCGACCTGCATGGGCAGCTCAACCTTGCCGGCGAGACGATCAAGAAAACCAAGGCGGCGATCACCGAGGCGCAGCTTCAGGTCGACGAGCTCGGCCTGCAATTGCAGCAGGAGGCGCTGAGCGACCTGACGCAGGCTCTGGCCGATCTCTCGGTGGTGGACGAGACCATCCGCGGCGCCACCGACAAGGTGGCGCGGACCGACATCCGCTCGCCTGTCGACGGCATCGTCAACACGCTCGACGTCAATACGCTCGGCGCTTTCGTCCAGCCGGGCGCCGTCGTTGCCGGCATCGTGCCGACCTCTGAGACGCTGCTGGTCGAGGCGCGCGTCTCGCCGCGCGACGTCGCCTTCATTCAGCCGGACCAGGACGCGCTGATCAAGGTCACGGCCTACGACTTCTCGATCTTCGGCGGCATCGAAGGCAAGGTCTCGAACATCACCGCCGACAGCCTCGTCGACCAGAAGACCGGCGAGCCCTATTACCAGGTGCGCGTCGCGACCGAGAAATCCACGCTGCAAAGGAACGGCAAGAGCTATTCGATCATCCCCGGCATGATCTGTTCGGTCGATATCAAGACCGGGCGCAAGACGATCCTCAACTACCTTTTGAAGCCGATCAACAAGGCGCGCCAGGAGGCGATGAGTGAGCGATAGCGCCGCACGCCCCGAGACTCCGCGCGAACGGCTGCTGCCGCCGCTCGCGGCCGAGGATTTCGGCCCGGAGTTCCGGGTCGTGGCGCGCGGCGGCGTGCGCCGCGGCATCCGGCTGGAGCGCGCCTTCTGGGCGTCGCTGAAGCATATGGCCGAAAGCCGCAAATGCACGATCGGCATGCTGGTCGAGGAGATCGCGGAAAATCATCCCGACCAGGGCAATCTCACCTCGGCGATCCGGGTCGCATGCATGCGGGGGCTGGCCGAGGAAAGCATGGAGTTGCGCAAGCTCGCCTCGATCCGCACGATCAACGCCATCCTGGTCGCCTGCCCCTCGCCCGCCTTCGCGCTGTCGTCATCGAAGAAGATCCTGACCTTCAACTCGTCCTTCCAGCAATTGGTCAGGCGCCAATTGCCGAACGCACCGGGCGATGACGGGCGGCAGGACCTCAAGCTGGCGCTGGACCTCAACGTTACCGACGTCTTCGCACGGCTTGACGCCAACAGCGAGACGCCGGTCACCACCGGCTTCGTCATCGGCGCCGGCGAGCGCCGCTACCGCGGCCAGCTCAGCGCCGTGCGCGCGCCGGTCACCGAGCCGGAACTTCTTATGGCTTTCGTCTTCAACGGGTAGTTGCTCGAACCGACAAGCGGCCTATTTCGCACCCGAGTCGGATATCTCGGGCGTCACGGCAAGATCGGGCGAAGAGCCTTCGCCGGGAGCGACCGTCGAGAAACCGCCGGCGATATCGGCGATCTGCGCGCCCGATTTCGACCCATGGATCCAGGCGCGATCGGTGCTGAAGGAGTAGAGCGGGACATAGTCGGGAAGGTCGCGGTCCATCGCCACATTGTTGCTGAGGCTGTCCAGGATGAAGGCGCCGCTTCCCGTGCTTACCGACAGCACGGCGTGGAAGAACTTCCGTCGGCGGTCCTGCAGCACGACGAGCGACATGCTCTGCGCCGGGATCCCGGCCCGCAACAACGCCGCCATCTTCAGTATAGCGAAATCCTCGCAATCGCCGGCGCGATGCTCGAGGATCTCCGAGGGCTTGGCCCAATAGTCGAGCTTGCCGTAGACGACGCTGTCCTTGCGATAGGCGATCAGCCGGTTGATGGAGCTGTTGACGAAGGCCAGCTTGTCGCGGAAGCCCTTGGCGCTGGCAATGTCGATGATCCCGGCAAAAGCCGCGTTCTTGCGGTCGCAGGCGCTGCCCTGCGTGCAGTCGAGGATGGCCTTGTAGACAGGGGCCCAGCGTGCGGCGACCGGGAAATTGCGCATCGACAAAGCCACCGATCCGAACACGCCCGGGATGATCGCCCCGGTCTGAATCGGGTCAACCTGGATCGGGTCGATGCCGGCCTCGCCGCTTGAAGACCCCGCTGTCAAGTACGCCTCGGGGGGGCCGTAGGCGCTGACGACACCGGTTATCCGGTAGGCGGCGGCAGGCTGCCAGGGCTGCAACCTGGCCAGCGAAACGCCACCCAGAATAACCGGCGCGGGCACCGTTTGAGGGGTCGAATTTCCAACGGGAATCGTGCTGGCGGACGATGGATTCGCCACACCGGCAAGGCCGATTGCCAGCAGCAGAACCTTGATTCCCGACGCCCCCGGAGCAGCTTTTTGTGTTTTCATAACGCCCACCTTTGACTGTGGACGCTACCGTTCTTGTCTCAAATTATCGGAAAGGAAGGTGGGTAAATTTCCGCGAATCAACCTATTCTGGTTTATGTCAAATTTTATACAAATTTATACTTCATTTGGCGAACCGGTCCCTTGTCTCCCAACCGAGATCGGCGCCGCCTCCGAGAACACATAACATAATATGTCATTTGGATTTACCAAGTGTAAAAAATGCGAATCACTACATATTCAAGTATATGAAATAAGTTGAGGGTGTGTTGCAAAGTTCGAGCCTCGCATGTCTCTTTCCGGGAAATGCCGAAGGGGGCTTGAGCTATGACGACCAGTATCGAATTCGACGCCGTTTCAAATTTCTCGGACGAGCACGCGACTGTTGACGAACATCCGATCCCGGCGGGCGTGCAAGTCGCGCAAGCCGCCAACGGCCAGGCCGCGCAGAGCGGCGAACCGGTACCGGTCGATGTAGGCAGCGGCGCGCCGGCGCAGGGCGCGGGCAACGCACAGAACGCGCAGGATGCCAACAAGCCGGCGGCGGACGCCAACGCTCCCGCCTCCAATGCTCCCGCCGGGAATGCGCCAGCGGCGAACGCGGCGGCCTCGAACGTTCCGCATGAATATCACGCCGAAGCCGGCAATGTCGTGAAGCTTCCGGCCAATGTCTCGATCGACAACATCAAGGTCGACGGGCACAACCTCGTGCTGGTGCAGCCCGACGGATCCGAGATCGTCATCAAGGACGGCGCGCTGAACGTGCCGACCTTCATCATCGGCGACGTCGAGGTGCCGCGCGTTGCCCTGATCGCGGCGCTTGAATCCAGCCATGTCGATGTCGCCTTCGGCGCCGATGGCTCGATCTCGGCCGGCGGAAACGGCGCGCCCGGCAGCGCCGGCGGAAACTTTTCGGTTCCTCCCGGCGGGATCGGCGACGGCTTCGGCCTGACGGCGCTGCTGCCGCCGACGGCTTTGGCGTTCGGCCAGCCTGAACATCGCGAGTTGTTCCCCTCCGTCGCCGCCGACAAGGGCGTTTCAGTTGTGGCCGTGTCGTTGCTCAGCCCGGACGAGGCGGCCAGCGAGACCGGCTTGAATGGTGGGCCGTCACAATCACCGGGCAGCGACGCGCCGAGCAACGCCGAAACGTCAAGCATAGGAACGATCAGCATCGACGCGCCGGACGGTATCGGATCGATCGTCATCAACGGTGTCACCGTCACCGGCACCGGCCAGCAGATCCAGGGCCAGTTCGGCTACCTGACCATCGTCTCCTTCGACGCGAACACCGGCGCTATCGAATACAATTATACGGTGACCGAGTCGGTCACCCACCCCGAACACACGAACGGATACGACCCCAACGATACGGTTCCGGACAATTTCAGCATCACCGTCACGGATTCCGACGGCGATACGGCCAGCACCACCTTTGCCGTCGCCATCATCGACGACGTGCCGACGGCGATCGCCGACACCGACAGCGTGGCGGCCGGCCAAATCGGCCCGGCGACCGGCAATGTGCTGGTCGGCGGAACGGATGCCGGCGACACCAACACGACGGACGGCGTTGCCGACACCCAGGGCGCCGACGGCGCGACCGTGGTCGGCGTCGCCAAGGGCACGACGAATGCCGACCTAGACGACGCGAGCACCCTTAACACGGCGATCCAGGGTGCCTACGGCAAGCTGACGCTCCACGCCGACGGCAGCTACACCTATGTGCGCGACGCCAACACGCCTGGCGGCGTCAACGACGTCTTCACCTATACGATCAAGGACGGCGACGGCGACACCTCGCACACCACGCTGACGATCGGGATCGGCAACTCGACGCCCGAGATCAGCGACCTGACGCCGGAGGCCAATGGCGGCGACGTCGTCGTCAACGAAGACGACCTCTTGGCCAGCCGCGGATCCGGCGAGTCGGACGGCTCCGACACGTCAAAGGAAAGCACCACCCAGGGCGGCACCTTCACCATCCACTCGCCCGACGGCATCGCCTCGTTGAACATCGACGGACATGACTTCATCACAAATGGCCAGTTTACCGGCGGTTCGTTCACGACGGCGCTCGGTAACACGCTGACGGTGACCGGCTACAACGCCGCCACCGGCGAGGTGAGCTACACCTACACGCTGGTCGACAATGAAGCGCACGACCCGGTGCAGGGCACCAACAGCCTGTTCGAGAATTTCACCGTCACGCTGACCGACCTGGACGGACAGAGCGACAACGGCACGCTCTCGGTGAAGATCGTCGACGACGTGCCGACGGCAAGCACGGAAGCTCCGCAGAACGTTGCCGAGGGTGCGACGATCACCGGCACGCTGGACTTCGTCGCCGGCGCCGACGGCGCAACGGTGACGCATATCGACGGCACGCTGCTGGTATTTGGTGCCGACGGCTACTCGCAGGCGATCGACATCGGCGACGGCTCCATCAAGGTCAAGGCCGACGGCAGCTACTCTTTCACCGCTGACAATCCGGTGATCGGCACCGGCGCGGCCTCGGCCACCTACACGGTGACCGACGGCGACGGCGATACGTCAACGGCCGGCATCAGCTTCGCGGTGACCGACGCCAATCATCCGACCACCGGTACGGCAACGGCAACGGTCGACGACGACGGGCTTGCCGGCGGCAACGCGGCAAGCACCACCGGCGACATCAACGCCAATGCCGGCGATGCGGATGGTCCGGCCAGCAGCGAGGCGAGTTTCTCGGGTACGCTCGGCGGCAGTGTCGGCGGCGACGGCGCCGGCGCCAATGGCTTCTCCTTCGCCGCCCTCAACGGCAGCAACGGCACGGTCGGCCAGGAGAGCGTGACCTACAGCTGGGATGCCGGCACCAACACGCTGACGGCGACTGGCCCACGCGGAGATCTGTTCACAGTCCATGTGACGGATCCGGCGACCGGCGCCTACACCGTTACGCTGCTCGACAACGTGCTGCAGGCACAGGGTCCGAACAACGAGAACGACGCCTCCGTCGATCTGGGCTACACCATCACCGACGCCGACAACTCGTCCACGACAGGCACGCTCACCATCACCTTCAACGACGATGCGCCGACGGCTTCGACCGAAGCTCCGCAGAACGTCGCCGAGGGCGCGACGCTCACCGGCACGCTGGACTTCGTCGCCGGCGCCGATGGCGCCACCGTGACGCATATCAACGGCACGCTGCTGGTATTCGGTGGCGACGGCTACTCGCAGGCGATCGACATCGGCGACGGCTCGATCAAGGTCAAGGCAGACGGCAGCTATTCCTTCACCGCCGACGGGTCCGTCGCCGGCACAGGCGCCGCCTCCGCAAACTACACGGTAACCGATGGCGACGGCGACACGGCGACGGCCGGCATCAGTTTCGTGGTGACGGACGCCAATACGCCGACGAGCGGCTCGGCCACCGCTTCGGTCGACGATGATGGCCTTGCCGGCGGCAATCCAGCAAGCACGACGGGCGACATCAACGCCAATGTCGGCGACGCGGATGGTCCGGCCAGCAGCGAGGCGAGCTTCTCGGGCACGCTCGGTGGCAGCCTTGGCGGCGACGGCGCCGGTAGCAACGGCTTCTCCTTCGCGACCCTTAACGGCACCAACGGCACGGTCGGCCAGGAGAGCGTGACCTACAGCTGGGATGCCGGCACCAACACGCTGACGGCGACTGGCCCACGCGGAGATCTGTTCACCGTCCATGTGACGGACCCGGCAACCGGCACCTATACGGTGACGCTGCTTGACAATGTGCTGCAGGCACAAGGTCCGAACGATGAGAACAACGCGACGGTCAATCTGGGCTATGTCATCACCGACGCCGACGGCTCGACGGCGCCCGGCACGCTGACGATCACCTTCAATGACGATGCACCGACACTTGCTGTCGGCACGGTCGCGGACGCCGCCATCACGCTGGTGACGCAGGACGCCCAGACCATCGGGGCTGCCTCCGACACGGCGAGCGCCAGCTTCGCGGCCGCCTTCCTGGCGGCGGTGACGCCGAGCTATGGCGCCGACGGCGCCGGCTCGACGGTGATCAGCAACTACACGCTCAACGTCAC
>NZ_LPWA01000099.1 GCF_001510895.1 Mesorhizobium loti
TTTCCTGGAATTGCTTTTTTCTCTACCGCAATTCCGGACGAAACACTACGCACTTTTCCTGGAATTGCGATGGAGGCCGCCGCGCAAGGCGAAGGCCCCCGGCCTCGCCTGCGCCGCTGCCGATCAGGCGGCCTGCGGCCGCCGCATCCTCTCGACGAGAGCCTGCCGGGCCGGGCCGGCGAGCGGCCTGTCCATGGTTAGCAGGCCGTCGAGCAGAGCGAGGAGCTCACGCGCTGCGGACGACTTGCAGGAGTAGTAGACCATCTGGCGGTCGCGGCGGGTATCGACCAGGCCAAACCTGCGCAGTTTGGCCAGATGCTGGGAGAGTGCGGACTGGCTGAGTTCTACCTTGTCGGCCAGCGTGCCGACCGACAGTTCGCCCTCGGCCAGATAGTTCATGATGAGCAAACGCTTCTCGTTGCCCATCACCGCAAGAAAGGCTGCCGCGCTTTCTGCGTTGGCGGTAAGTTTCTTCGTCACCATCGATTTCCCCATGTTCATGCTCTTCCGAGGCCATGGGGGCAATGGCTTCAGAATTCCAGAGCATTTGGTGGACCTGCTCCGACACGGAATCGGAACCTGCCCTGCTTCTTTGTTCGACCAAGATCCCGTCGTAACCCGGTTGCCACCACGTCGGGATATTGGCCTCGGACAGCGAGCGCCGCGTTGTTGCGTGACGCAAGTTGGCGCAGACTCGGAATAATTCCGCGCCGCTAATGAATACCAGCGCTTCGTTGTTTCTGCAACTATATAGCGAAGACAGGCACGACTGCCGCCGACTCCAGAGTCTCGCCTAGGGACAACGTGGGCCGCGCGGAACGCGCCGTCGCCATTTTCCAAGACTCACCCTGCATCCGGAATTCGTGATAATATTAGCCGGAGCACGAAAAGGGGGACAAAGGCTCGAGGAGAAAGCCATGTCCGCTATTTCACGAAACACGTTCACACCCGCCGAGACGGCCCTGTTTGGGCGCGTCTTCGAGAGCGGTCGCGTTGTCGGGGAAACCGAAGAGCAGAAGGAAGCGCGCGCCTCGCGCATCATCGCGAACTACATGGCCGGCATCACCGACGAGGCGGAACTCGTCGAACTGTCCCGCAAGCCGCTCGGGAGATAGCGCGGGACCATGCCCACGCTGCTCACATCCTGTTGAAATATCGGGATGAAACCTGCCGGGCAGTTGCGCGTTTCTCTTCCGCTCAACGCATCAGGGCGATCACAACGCATCAGGGGTTTCGCGATGATCCAGGGATGGTTTTCCAGGCCGGTCGAAGTCGCCGTCGGCGTGGCAGGCTCGATCCGGCATATTTCCAACGCGCAGCAGGCCGTCGAATTGCTGACGGGCCAGTGGCGCGACGCCGGCAGCGCGCAGCATGGCGCGGCGCTGCGCGCCTGCCGCCGGGCTATGAGCGGCGACGTTCCGGCCGACAATGCCAGGGAAGCCTTCATCAGCGCCGCGCGCGAAGCGCATGTGCTGGTCGAATAGGCACTCATTTCGGCAGGCCTACCGGTAGAAGAGCCACAGAAGCACCAACACCGCGAACACTGCCGGAGAGAGCAGGATTGCGGCCCGCAAAACGCACATGACCAGGTAGAGCGGAGTCGACATGCCTGGCGGTGCCGACACCTATCGGTTGCGCAAATTGAGGGGTCGGTTGCGCGGATTGACGGGAGGCCGACGCGCCGGCCGAAACCGGTTCTTGCGATCCGCTTCTGCGTGCAAACGGCTTTGCTGTGCCTCCTCATAGAGCCCGAAAGCGGTGGCCATCAGCGTGGCGGCGGTCATGGTGGATGCAAGCACGACGATCAGCATGAGAGGTCTTCCCGCGTTTCAACGGCATGTCGGATCTGATTATCGCTGCGGACGCCGATGCAGCCAGTGACTTTGGTCACATGTTTTTTTGAGCGGCGCGCCAAGCCATGTCTCGATGGGGCGCATGTTCCCGGTGGGAGCGCACGTGCCCGGGGGAATGTGTCCGGCCCGTAGGCCGGTTCCGCGCGGCGCATCGCCGATTTCAAAAATTCTTCGGAACATTATCGACGGTGGATGGTTACGCCCGGGTCCGCAATCATCCCGGACCTGCATCCATCGGGCGCCTGCCGGCGCCGCTGCCTGATCAAAACCACCACCATACGAACGGAGGATGTGATGAACGACGTCTGGTTTTCCGAGCCGGTCGTGATCGATTTCCAGCCAAGCGGACAACACAAGGTCTCAAGCTGCTTCGAGGCAATCGAATGTCTCGACCAGTGCTGGCCAAGACGGGCGCGCGACCGCGCCTGGCGGTCGGCAAACCGTGTCTGCCGCGACGCGCTCGACGGCTTGAGAAGTCCCGTCGAAGCCCGCAAAACCCTGCGCAAGGCGGCGAAGGCCGCCGGCCTGCTGAGCTAGAGTTCCACTCAATTCCGGATGGAAAACAGCACCCTCCGGATCGCTTAGAGTTGCCCCTGGCAAATGCCCCTTGGCAGCCCGCGACCCGAGAAAATTTCGGAACATTGCAGCCGTCGACCGGTTTCTCCCCTGTAGTCAATTGACTACAGGGTTCCAGACCCAAGCCGAGCCCGTTCCGGCCTCCCATCGCCGGGGCGGGCTTGATTTTGGGCAGCGTGCACCGCGCCGGCCCAGCGCGGAAAACCGCGGCGACCGACGCATACTCGGAGCGTTCAGAACGCATCCCACGGGATACATGAAAACGTCGGTCGCTGGGCTTCGGGACGCCTGTTGTTCAGGCCCTTTCATTTTCAGCGCGTCGGACGTTCGCGTTCAACGTCAAGGCCGGGTCGTGATGAACGAGCGGTTACTATCCACAGGCTGCCCGACCGACCCGGACCGTTTCGGCACTTCGTTCATCCGAACTCACCAAGCACTTCCGGAAACTGAACCGCCATCGCCCCCTCGTCCGCCTGCCGGGCGTAGATTTCATGCATCTTCCTGCCGTCGTATCTGGCGCGGCGGCGTTGGACGTCCTTGCCGAAGAGGCCTGCAACGACATCGAAACGCCGGAGGAAGCGCTTGATCACGCCACGTTCGAACGGCACACGCTGCTCGAAGGGCTTGCCCCAGGGCGTGCCCTTTGCCAGATCGCGCCAGATCTTAAGCGCGTCGAGTTCCACCCCAACCTGGTTGCCCCATGGCTTGCCACCCGCGAAATGTCGGGCATAGGCCTGGCAGAACCGAAATTCGCTCGTGCCGTTCGACATCAGATTCCAGTTCGGGTGCATCGTCTGCCATTTACCCTCGAAGACGATGTTGAGCGCATTCTGATCGTTCATCTGCCCGTCGACGGCGAGCTTGCGGGCCTGCTTCAACACGTCCTGCTCGCGCACCGGCGGCATGTTGAAGACGATAATGCCGGCATTGAAATAGGGCGCGCCCGGCTGCATCGACATCTCCTTCCGGTAGCCCGGGCGGAAATACATGTAGTCGTCGTGGGCCGCCAGCAAGGGCGCATGAATTGGCTGGTCCACCAGATCGGCTATGTCGCGGTTGAACAGCACATCGCAGTCGATATGGGCGATGCGATCGTAAGCCGCGAATTCCGGAAACTGGTCGGCGAACAGCCGGATGAAGGTGGCGACGTTCCCCGGCCGAAAACGGTAGCCGGAGTTGGCCATGACGTTCGTCACGTCGACGATCCGGATGCGGCCTTTCAGCAAGCGATCGGCAACGCCGATATCGTCCTTGCTTGCTCCGACATGCATGATGAAGCCAGGCGTCGCCTTGCGCGACACATCCAGTATTCTGCGAGCCGCCAGGCAGGCGTAGCGAAAGTATTTGGCATCTGCCGCCAGAAAGAAACACGAATTGGTCATTCGCAACCGTCGTTGTAACCTATTTCGTTGCGGCATCGGCCGCGAAATGCTTCTCGATGAAAGTCTCGATGGGACCGGTGAGGGCGCCGGCCTCCCTTTTGATCTTATCGTCGTCCCACTCCCACCATCGGATAGCCAGCAGCTTCGAGACAACATCTTCCGAGAAGCGGTATCTGATCAGTCGGGCCGGAGACCCGCCGACGATCGCATAGGGCGCCACGTCCCTGGTGACCACGGCCCCGGCGCCGACCACCGCACCGTCGCCGACGGCCACCCCTGGCAATACTATGGCGCCGTGGCCGATCCAGACGTCATTGCCAATGGTGATGCCGCCTGGCTTGCCGCCATTCCCGATCGGCTCGGGCTGCTTCAGTATCCGGCTGTGGATCGGAAATGAAGTGGCGCTGTCGGTCTGATGCTGACCGGAGCACATGAAAAGCACTTCGCCGGCGACCGAGCAGAAGGCTCCCACCTTCAACGGCGCTTGCTTCGACGGGAACAGAACCTTTCGCCACGTCACGCCGTAAGTGTGGCGGCCGATGGCTACATCCTCCGGCAATTTGGAGCGAGCATCCCTCAGCCATCTGGAAAATATAGACACTTGCACAGCCCCCGCTCTCAGCCCCTCCGCGATCTAGCAGCAGATGAGCCAACCCATAACCCCTCGAGATTCGCCGCCTGAGATCAGCCCCAGCCGAGGTCGATATTGTTGATGCCCTCTCTGCCGATGCGGTCGCGAAGCGCGGCGATCCTGTTGGCCAAATCCTGCGACAGTCTTTCGTGCGTCTCTACCAGAACATGACCGATGGACCGATAGATGCCGTCATTGAGCATGGACTCGATGCATTCCGCCTCGGCACCCTCGATGTCCATCTTGACGACGGCAATAGGTTCTCCCAGCCCTTTCAGAAACTGCACCAGATCGATCGCCTCGACTTCAATGGCGCGGCCGTCCGCGTGCTCGGGCACCTCGAACAGAGACGACCACTCCGTCATGCGAACATTTTTTTGCGTGTCCGGCCTCTGGTAAAGGGTCGCCGTCCTGGCGGCCCCGCCTACGGCTTTTGCAATGATCGTTACCCGCTCGTCATTGCCGAACCGGTCCCTCAAGATCTTGAGGGCCGTAGGGTCAGGCTCAAAGGCGACTACCTTCATGCCGTAGCTGAGAGCATGCCGGGTTACATCGCCTATATTGGCTCCGAGGTCGATGAAAAGGCCATGGCGCGGAAGGGATTTCATCAGTTGATGAAAATCGAACTCAGCCTGCCTCTTCGGGCGTGGCGGACGATGCCATCTGCGGTACAGATGCCAGCGCAATATAAATTCGAGATAACTTTCCTGTAACACCCCGAAGCCCCCGCCCCTTCGGCGCGGATATACTGAGCGCTGCGCGCGTCATCAAGCATGCAATTCCTCAATCGCCGCGTTTCTCCCGCCTTGGATCAGGCGTTCAGTTCCTCGGCGGCGGCGATCACTTCGGAAACGATCGCTTGCACGTCGTCATCGACGGTTCGGTGGTTGACGAGCAGGCGCGCAGCGCGAACTGGCCGCCGATCGTCGCGTTCGACGGACAGACGCGGCCGCCCGCCGCCCTGCGCTTGAGGGTGGCGGCGTTGTCCCTGGCGCGGTAGCGAAAGCAGACCGCGCATAGTGCAACAGGCGCCAGCAAGTTCCAGTTCCGGGCCGTGCCAGCGGTGTTGCCCTCCTTGCCCGGGAGCGAAGCACCGCCGCCGATCCCGCAGGAATTCCTTCGTTCGTAAGCCGCGCAAGGTCGTATTGTTCAATTCAGACTTGGGTCGCATATGTCGCAGGACTGCAGGTCCATTTCCATATGCCATGCAGTCAAAGTATTATTCAGTGGGCGAAAGTATCGGGGATGCATCGACAACCACGTTCGGTGGTCAGCCGTTGTCGGATGTCCGCACCGGCGGCCTCCAATCGGTGTATTTGTGTCGCCGAAGCCGGGGGTTCTTGGGAATGACCTACGTCGTCAGTGTATTCGAGACGTGGTATTGGCAATCCGTCCTTGCCACGAAGGACATGGCCGAAGCATTGGCGCTGGCCAAAGAGATCGGCGACAAGGGGCGCGTCGAGCGGAAGCCGGAACCGGATACGCCTTGGACCGGCGCGGCCCGCAGAACGTCATGCATGTCCCCCGCCAATGATCGGTGGGCCAAGGCCTGAGCGTTTCGACCGGCGATCGCGTCTCGGCCTCTTGCGCCTTCGCCATAGCGCAACTCGCGCCAAAGCCTGCGTTAGGGTTCGATCCCGGCAGGATTCGAACCTGCGACCATCGGCTTAGAAGGCCGGTGCTCTATCCAGCTAAGATATCGCCGGCCGGCCAAGCTCATGCGGCGTGAAAGGTCGGAATGGCGCTTACGTCCACTTCCCGTTCGGCGTGCCAAGCATCATGGGCGGCCTGCATTCGAAGCCAGATGGCTGCGCCATCGCCAAACATCTTTCCAAGCCGCGCCGCGACGGCCGGCGAGACCGGCTTCCGCTCGCGGGTAATGTCATAAAGCTGCTGCCGAGAAATGCCGAGCAGCCTGGCAATCTCCACCTTGGTCTTTCCGGTCGCCGGGATGATCTCCTCAAGCAGCGCCCCCGGGTGGGACGGGCAGCGCTCAATCGGACGCTTCGGCTTGTGCTCGCTCATAAACCGACTTCTCCAATCTGTCCGCCTCAGTGATATTGCTCGAAGTCGACGCGGGCGGCGTCCTTGCCGTCGAATTCGAATGTGATGCACCACGGGCCATTCACATGGACCGTGTAGCGGGTCGGATCGAAGCCCTTCAAAGCGTGAAAATCAAAACCTGGCAGGTTCATGTCTTCCGGCCGTTCCGACACTTCGAGACGGTCAAGCCGGACAAGGATACGCTTATGCATCTTGACGTCGATCTTCCCGGTTTTCCCGGTTGAGAACAGGTCCGCCAGCGCCTTGTTCTTGAACGACTTGATCATGTCGACATGTAAGCAGATAGCATACACATGTCAAGATTTTGTAAGCAGACAGCGTACACAGATCCGACAATGTCAGAGACGCTACCGCTTGAGGGTTTGGAATGCGAAAATGGCGATCCCGGCAGGATTCGAACCTGCGACCATCGGCTTAGAAGGCCGGTGCTCTATCCAGCTGAGCTACGGGACCGTTGGCCGGCCGGGGCCGGCTGATGCCACTTACGCCGAGGGGCGCTCGACCTGAGGGTTAGTGCGTCCAGGGCGTCCTGCGGTCATAGCGGAAATTGTCCGAATAGGAATCTGCCGACGCTTCGTCTCCTTCGGTCCTCAACGCGGAAGGCGATGCCCTGTTTCTCGGCGTAAGCCACCGCCTCTTCCTTCGTGTCGAAGGTGAGCCGCACCTGGCTCAGCATGTCGCCCGAAGTGGTGTAGCCCATCAGCGGGTCGATCTTCTTGCGCTGGGCCGGATCGAACTCCAGCACCCAGTGGCCGGTCTTGGCCTTGCCGGACTGCATCGCGGTTTTGGCTGGGCTGAAAATGCGCGCGGACATGACCACCTCGTTGCCGCCCGACGACCGGGCACCTCTTTCGCGGCGCGCGTCCGACAAGCCGGGTTGGAGCCGAGGCCGCGCGCCAACCCGTCAATACTGTGCAACGGCGCCGCCCGCAAGCGGCGATGGCCCGGCGGTGGTCACGGCCGGCAAGTGGTCATGGCTGATATGGCGGGAACCTCGCGCCGGCCCGGACATTAACGGAAGGTCAGGCGACCAGCCGGCCGCCCCGGCCATTGGATGACGCTTGCAAGGCCGCCGAGGTCGCAATGCGTCGCCATTCCCCGTCAACAAGCCTGGACACTCCGCCATGACCAAGACAGCCGAACATCCCGTCCTGCAGCTGGCCGTGCTTGTCGGCAGCCTGCGCGCCCAGTCGTTCAGCCGCAAGATCGCCAAGGCACTGGCCGCCCGCGCGCCGGACTCGCTGCGCTGCCGCTTCATCGAGATCGGCGAACTGCCCCTCTACAACGAGGATTTGGACGGCGACACGCCGCCCGCCGCCTGGTCGGCGTTCCGCGCCGCCATCAGGGAATGCGATGCGGTGCTGTTCGTGACGCCGGAATACAACCGTTCGATCCCAGGCTGCCTGAAGAACGCGCTCGATGTTGGCTCGCGCCCACCAGGCAAAAGCGTCTTCAAGGGCCTGCCCGCCGGCGTCGTCAGCGTCACGCCGAACAAGCTCGGCGCTTTCGGCGCCAACCACGCGATACGGCAGACCTTCGTCTTCCTCGACATGCCGGTGATGCAGCAGCCCGAGGCCTATATCAGCAACGTCGCCGAGCTCCTCGACGCCAACGGCGCGGTGAAGAACGGCGACACCGCCGCCTTCCTGGAGGATTTCATGGGCGCCCTGGAGATCTGGATCAGAACCGTGCGGCCCGGCGGCTCGTCCTTCGACGCCTTCATGAAGCAGCGCGAGAAGATCGCCGAGGACTATGTCAACGGCAACGCCACATCGCTGAAGGCGATCGTGACGCATACCGAGCCGGCCACTTTCTTCTCGCCGCGCGGCGATCATCTCGAAGGCGCAAACGCCGTCGCCGGCCGCTACGAGCGCGACGCCGCCAGCTTTCACGAAGGCGGCAGCACCGACCTCGAGGTGCTGCAGGCCTCCGCGAGCGGCGACCTCGCCTTCTGGACCGGCCTGCAGCATGCGAAGGCACGCATGGGCAAGAACGGCCAGCCCGCCGAGATGACCTTGCGTGTGACGGAGGTGTTCCGGCTGGAGGACGGCGCCTTCAAGCTGGTGCATCGCCACGCCGATCCGGCTCACTAAGGCAGCGCGCCTTAACCGCTCAGTTCCTTATCCGCGACACAATGCCGGGGCTCTTTGCAACCGCGGCCTATTCCCATTGCCTTGTCGGCGGCATATGTCGGATACACGGTCGTGCCACTTCAGGGCCATGACGACGACAAAGACAAGAATGGGCATGGAAGCGGAAATCTCGTCGGATTGGACCGGCGAGCCGGCGATCCTCGAAGGCGCAATCGTGATCGGCGCCGGCGCGGCGGGATTGGCGGCGGCGTACGCGTTGATCGAGGCCGGGATCGCCACCGAGATCCTCGAGCGCGAGGGACGGCTGGCCGAGCCCTGGCACAATCGCCATGAGAACCTGCATCTCAACACGCATCGCGACCTCTCGACGCTGCCCGGCGTTTCCTTTCCGAAAGGCACGCCTGCCTTCCCGCACCGCAGCGCGGTGATCCGCCTCTTCAACGATTTCGCCCAGACGCACCGGCTGCCGATCGCCTTCGGCGTGATCGTCAAGGACATCGAATTCCGCGGCGACCACTGGCTGGTCAAGACCAGCACGGGGCCGCGCGCGGCCCGGCATGTGGTGATCGCCACCGGGCGCGACCGGCAGCCCTTCATCCCGGCCTGGAAAGGCATGAAGGATTTTTCGGGCAAGATCATCCATTCGGCGGATTTCGGCCGGGCGGGAAATTACGCCGGGAAAAAGTGCTGGTGGTCGGCGCCGGCAATTCCGGCTTCGATGCACTCAACCATCTTTCCGGCGCCGAGACGGGGCAGATGTGGCTCGCGGCGCGCAACGGGCCGTCGCTCTTGCCGAAGCGCATCGGCAAGATCGCCGTGCATCGCTTCTCGCCGGTCATGGCGAGCCTGCCGGCCCGGCTGGCGGATGCGGTGATGGCGGCGACGCAGCGGCTGGTGTTCGGCGACCTCAAGAAATTCGGACTGCCCCCTGCCCCGTCGGGCGGCGCCAGCCGCCTCGGCTCGGACTATACGGCGATCGCCGCCGACGACGGCGCGGTCGATGCGATCAAGGCCGGCCGCATCGTCGTCGTGCCGCAGGTCAGGGAATTCAGGCGCGACAGCGTCGTTCTCGAAAACGGTCAGGCGATCGCGCCCGACATCGTCATTGCCGCCACCGGCTACCGCACCGGACTGGAAACGATGGTGGGCAGGCTCGGCGTGCTCGACGCCAAGGGCGTGCCGCTGTTCAACGGCGCGGCCAGCGATGTGAAATTGCCGGGTCTCTGGTTCACCGGCATGCGGCCGAGCATTCGCGGCTGCTTCGCCAATGCCCGCATCCAGGGTGCGGCGATCGCCCGCAAGATTGCCGGACGAAAGCGCTGAGGCGCCATTCTCCGTGCGAAGCTTCCGTTTTTGGGTTGCCTTCCGGGCCACGGAACCCTATACGCCGCGAGCGTCGGAGTGTAGCGCAGCCTGGTAGCGCACCTGATTTGGGATCAGGGGGTCGCGTGTTCGAATCACGCCACTCCGACCAGTTTTCTCAGCATTCTGCCTGTGGGTCGGGCAGCCAGCGCTGCGGCAAGGTTGAGGACGGCCGGAGCCGACGGCTGCGCCGCAGCCTTGCCAGCTGGCGTCATTCTTTGGCCGGGAACCCTGCCCGGCCTTTGCAAGTTTTATTGCCATGGCTGACACCCCGACCATCGCTCGCATCTGGCGCGGCCGGACCTTGCCCGAGAAGGCCGACGCCTATGAAGCCTATAATTACGAGGTCGGCATCAAGCCGCTGATCGAAAAGGCGCTCGGCGTACAGACGTTTCGCGAGGACACGCCGACCCATTCGGAGTTCGTGACGATCTCCTATTGGGAGAGCGTCGAGGCAATGGGACGTTTCACCGGCGGCGGTCCAACCGAGGTCCACCACCTCGACCGCGACGCGGAATTCCTGGTCGAGCTGCCGAAAAGCGTGCAGGTGCTGCGCCTGCTTACCAGCCATGGCAATACCGGCTGACCTCTACAACGCGCTTTCGATGTCGGTCTTCGTGCTGCTCGGAGGCAAGTAAACCCGCCGGGCGAGCCCCCAACAACCTCGAGCCCGGCGAGCCTACAACCCGATCTGGAACGCGACCGGGGCCGGGATCAACCGGCATTTCATGCGTTGCAAGATGGATGCCAGCAGGATTGTCCCGGAATGGGACAACGCGAACTTTTCCTTCTCCCTTGTGGGAGAACGAGGGGAGGCCCTAAATATCGAACTCGCCCTGCCCTTCGTCCATGGCACTGACGGTTTCGGCGGCAAGCGCGCGGGTGATCGGCGTCTTGCGCTCCAGCGCGGCGCGGTCGAGGCGCTCGACGACGCGCATGGCGGTCGCCAGCGAGCGCTCGATGCGCCGCACCAGATATTGCACGACATGCGGCTCGACCTCGACCTGGCGGTCGGCGAACAGCTTTGTGATGACGCCGGCGAGCAGCAGGTCGTCCGGCTCATGGATCTCGACCGTCGCCGCCGCCTTCAGCCGCGAGATGAGGTCGGGCAACGCGACGCGCCAGGCGGAGGGAAAACGCCGCGCCGTCAGAAGCAACGTGGAGCCGGCACCGCGCACCGTGTTGATCAGGTGGAAGAGGCCTTGCTCGTCGATCGGGCCCTTGTCGATGTCGTCGATCAGCGCAGGCCTGGCGCCGAGGCTGGCGATGTGCTCGCCGATCCTGCCGGGATCGACGGCCACCGCGTTGGCATGTGTTTGCCAGATCTGAGCGAGATGCGTCTTGCCGGAACCCGGAGGGCCGGCGAGCACCACCACCGGCGAGGGCCAGTCCGGCCAGCGGTCGACAAGCGCCGCGGCCTCGGCGTTCGTGCCGGAGACGACGAGCTCGTCGCGCGAATAGCCGGTGCCGTGGCCGAGATCGAGCGGCAGCTGGCGCGGCGGATCGGTGCGCTGCGAAGCCATCTCAGCCACGCGGCGAGCGGTGACCGCCGCCGCGATCGGCCGGCAGCGGCGGCGTGGGCTCAGTGGCATGGCCGTTGTAAAGCGGCGATTCGAGATAGCGGGCAATCGCAAAGCGCACTAGCACGGCGATCGCCGCAGAGGCAGGCACCGCGATCAGCAGGCCGACGAAGCCAAACAGCGCGCCGAAGGCAAACAGCGCGAACATCAGCCAGACCGGATGCAGGCCGACGCTTTTGCCGACCAGCCTCGGCTGCAGGATGTTGCCCTCGATGAATTGGCCGACGAAGAACACGCAGGCCACCGCCACGATCATCGTCCAGTCCGGCCAGAACTGGACGAAGGCGACGCCGACGGCGAGCACCAGCCCGGTCAGCGAGCGACATAGGGGATGAAGGAGATCAGCCCGGCGAAGAAGCCGATGAGGATGGCGAAGTTCAGCCCGGTCAGTGTCAGGCCGGTGGCGTACATGGCACCGAGCACAAGGCAAAGCGTGCCCTGTCCGCGCACGAAACCGGCGGTAGCGGTGTTGATGTCGCGGGCGAGCGCTCTGACGGTCTCGACATAGTCGCGCGGCACCCAGCTGTCGACCACGGCCACCATGCGGTCCCAGTCGAGCAGCATGTAGAAGGCAACGACGGGGGTGACGACGAACAGGCTGACGACCGAGACCAGCGCCACGCCCGAGCTCCAGATCGAGGTGAAGACCGTGGTCAACAGGCTGAAACCGGAGGTGAGCAGCGAGTTCAGCCCGTCGCGCAGGCCGGCGGCGTTGACGCCAAAACGCTGCTCCAGCCATTTCGGGTCGAAGCTGGTGATCAGCGACTGCAGGCGCGTGAGATATTCCGGCAGCTTGCGGGCGAAATCGGCCATCTGCGTCGCCAGCACCGGCACCAGGATGACGAAGGCGAGCACGACGACGACGATGAAGGCAATGAGGATCACCACCGTCGCCATCAGCCGGGAAAGCCCCAGCCGCTCCAGCCGGTCGGCGACCGGATCGAGGAAATAGGCCAGCACCATGCCGGCGACGAAGGGCAGCAGGATGCCGGAGAAGACGTAGAGGAACAGCGCCAGAAGCACGGCGACGATCAGCCAGAACGCGATCTGCCGGCGCAACGCGGTCGATGCCGCGGCCGTCCAAGCTTCGCTGTCAGGTGCCCGTCGTGGAACTGCTGTTCTGGGAGCCTTCGCCATAGCCGCTCATATGCCTTAGCCAGGCCACGAGATAGGCCGCGGCCGAAGCCACGGTCAAGACCCCGGACAGCAATATGAGCGCCGGCCGAAGCGGATCGAGATGGACGGAAAAGGCGAGTTCGCCCAGAACCAGCGCCGCCAGCGCGATCTGTACGGCGGTGTTCGCCTTGGACACAAAGAGCGGCTTCATCTCGACCGGATGCGCCATCACGCTGGACAAAAGCACGGCGCAGATGATCAGCCCATCGCGCGAGACCATGGTCACGACAAGCCAGAGCGGCAGTTCGCCGGCGAAGCCCATGACGACGAACACCGAGACCAACAGGAGCTTGTCGGCCATCGGATCGAGATAGGCGCCGAGGCGAGAGGACAATTGATAGCGGCGCGCGATGAAGCCGTCGACGCCGTCGGACAGGCCGGCGACGAGGAAGCCGGCAAAGGCCCAGTCCCAACGCGCCTGCAGCATAGCCAGCACCACGGCCGGCACCAGCAGCATCCGCATGATCGTGATCATGTTGGGTATGGTCACGTGATGTCCCGTCGTGGTGTGTTTTGGGAAATAGATGAGGGAGATGCGCAGATTGGGCAAGTGGAAGCGGCGCGGAAGCTGCCAATCTCCCCCTTGCGGGGGAGATGCCTGGCAAGGCAGAGGGGGGTGCTGTCCCGCTGCGTCTCGGAGCGTTTCTCACCTGCGCCGGCAGACTGATACCGATGGCTGGCGTTCCTTCACACCCCCCTCTGTCCTGCCGGACATCTCCCCCGCAAGGGGGGAGATTGGCCGTCACCTTGGCCTTCGCCAATCGTCTACGTTGGGTGCCTCCTTTCCACGGTTTTGTCGGCTGAGGTGTCCGTCATCCTTGCTCCCCGAAACCATTCATGCGAAGAGCCCGCAATGGAAACAGGGACGAGCCGAAGATGAGCAAGGGCGATAAGGCCAAGCGCAAGAACGGGCTCACCTATGCCGAGGCGGGCGTCGATATCGATGCCGGCAATTTGATGGTCGAGAAGATCAAGCCGCTGGTGCGCGCGACGCGCCGGCCGGGCGCGACGGCGAGATCGGCGGCTTCGGCGGCCTGTTCGATTTGAAGGCCGCAGGCTTCACCGACCCGGTGCTGGTCGCCGCCAATGACGGCGTCGGCACCAAGCTCAAGATCGCTATCGATTCCGGCAAGCACGACACGATCGGCATCGACCTCGTCGCCATGTGCGTCAACGACATCGTCGTGCAGGGCGCGGAGCCGCTGTTCTTCCTCGATTATTTCGCCACCGGCAAGCTCGACCCCGACCAGGGCGCTTCGATCGTCGGCGGCATCGCGCAAGGCTGCCGGCAGGCCGGCTGTGCGCTGATCGGCGGCGAGACCGCCGAGATGCCCGGCATGTATCACGACAAGGACTACGACCTCGCCGGCTTCGCCGTGGGCGCGGCCGAGCGCGGCCAGTTGCTGCCGACCGACGATATCGTCGAGGGCGACGTGCTGCTCGGCCTCGCCTCCTCCGGGCTGCATTCCAACGGCTTTTCGCTGGTGCGCCGCATCGTGGCGGCGAGCGGGCTCGGCTGGACCGATCCGGCGCCGTTCAATGAGGAACTCAGCCTCGCGGAAGCACTGCTCGAGCCGACGCGCATCTATGTGAAGTCGATCCTGAAGGCGATCCGCAACACGCATGGCATCAAGGCGCTGGCCCACATCACCGGCGGCGGTTTTCCGGAAAACATCCCGCGCGTGCTGCCCAAGGATTTTTCGGCCGAGCTCGACCTCGAGGCGATCGACGTGCCGCCGGTGTTCTCGTGGCTCGCCAAGGCCGGCGGCGTCGCGCCGGAAGAGATGATGCGCACCTTCAACTGCGGCATCGGCATGATCCTGGCCGTCGCTTCCGGCCAGGCGGCCCAGGTCGCGGCGGTGCTGCAGGAAGCCGGCGAAACGGTGACGCCGATCGGCCGCATCGTGCCGCGCCGCGACGCCGGCGTCATCTATCGGGGCTCGATCGGCCTATGAGCAGGAAACGCACGGTTGTCCTGATCTCGGGGCGCGGCTCGAACATGACGGCGCTGATCGCGGCCGCCAGCGATCCAACCTATCCGGCCGAGATCGTCGGCGTCATCTCCGACCGCGCCAACGCCGCGGGGCTCGGCATCGCGCAGTCGCGCGGCATCGCCACCAAGGTCATCCAGCGTGCCGACCATCCGAGCAAGGACGCCTATGACGCCGCGATCGATGCCGCGCTTGCCGGCTTCGGCGCCGAGATCGTGGCCTTGGCCGGCTATATGCGCATCCTCGGCCGTGGCCTGGTCGAAAAATGGCAGGGGCGCATGGTCAACATCCACCCTGCCCTGCTGCCGGCCTTCAAGGGGCTGGACACGCATGCGCGCGCGTTGCGCGCCGGCGTGCGCATCCATGGCTGTTCGGTGCATTTCGTCACGCCCGAGATGGATGACGGCCCGATCATCGCGCAGGCCGCCGTGCCGGTGATGGTCGGCGACAATGAGGACACGCTGGCGGCGCGGGTGCTGAAGGTCGAGCACCGGCTCTACCCGCTGGCGCTGGGGCTGGTCGCCGAGGGCAAGGCGCGCATGGAAAAGGGCCACACCGTGCTTGCCCATTTCGCCGACGACGCCGACAACGCCACCTCGGTGGTGATGGCGCCGGATCCGCTGCGCGAGGAGACCGACCTCGAACAATTGGCACGGATCACGCCGTAGTTTGAGGGTGCCACTCAGGATCTGAGGTCTTGGAGATCTTCGACAGCGCGGCCCGCACCAAAGGCGATCTCGCCGGCGTCTTCGAGTATGAAGAGGCCGACGGACCGCAAAACGCCACGGCATATTTCTACCTGTATGAAACCGCTGGGCCGGTTGTCGGCGCGATCCTCGTGCAGTCAGGGGCCTGGTCGATCACCGAGGCCGACATTGCCGTCAGATGGGACAGGGACGAGCAACGCGTGGGCCTGTTCGTCTTTGGCGTGCTTACAGCCGCCTTTGATATCGCGACGGGGGCAAGATACGGTGGTAGGCATGGCGAGGATTTCAACGCTGAGATTCCCTGGTCCTGAACGCCGATGAAACACCTTCTTGTGCTGCGCCACGCCAAGTCGAGCTGGGACGATCCCAAGCTTGAGGATTTCGACCGCCCTCTCGCCCCGCGCGGGCTGAAGACCGCGCCGCTGATGGGGCGCGAGCTTTCGCGGCGCGGCTGGCTGCCGGATCTGGCGCTGGTCTCGCCGGCGTTGCGCACCCGTGACACCTGGCGGCTGGTCGCCCAGGAGCTGCCGAAGCATGTGCCGGCGGAATTCGCCGAGGAACTCTACGAGGCCGCGCCGGCGGCTATCCTGGCGCGCGTGCGGCAGGCCAAGGCGAAGAGCCTGATCGTGATCGGCCACAATCCCGGCCTGCAGAATTTTGCGCTACGGCTCGCCGGCGCGGGATCGGATGCGGACGTGTTCAAGAAGATCGAAGCGAAGTTCCCGACGGCAGCACTGGTACGGTTCACTGTGAAGGATGATTGGGCGAACCTCGATTTCGGCGACGCCCGGCTGACGCATTGCGTCAGGCCGAAGGATTTGGGGTAGCACGCTTTTGTGGCGGCTGGACATGTCGTCACCAGCAATAGGTTAGCGGGACAGCACCCCCCTCTGTCCTGCCGGACATCTCCCCCGCGAGGGGGGAGATTGGCAGCGTCGTTGGGCGGCGCTTTCCCCCTGCAACGTTGGCGATTGGCGAAGGCGGAGGCGACATCGGATCTCCCCCCTTGCGGGGGAGATGTCCAGCAGGACAGAGGGGGGTGTGACGGAACGCCAGCCTAGCCGAAAAGGCGGCGGGCCTGGCCCGCCGCCTTTGGCAGTTCGGGAGGCAAAACTCAATTGCCCCAGATGCCCTGGCCCGGATCCGGCCAGGTCTGGGACGGCGCGGGTCCGGTCGTCATCGTGGAGTCCACATTTGCCGGCTTGGCGGTCTCGTGCTTCCGCACCGAAGCAGTGGGCCCGCGGTCGACGCTGGCAGTCGGCTGATTGGAATTGTCCGCGCCGTAATGGTCGCTGCCGGCGAAGGCGGAGCCAATGGCGAGAAGCATGGCGGTAGTGGTGAGAGCGATCCTGGTCATTTCAGAAGTTCCGATTGTTGAGTGTGAATGGGAGTTTTCGAAGAAGGTCGGACGCCGTCACTTGCCCCAGAGGCCATCGTCGTTGTGCCGGGCGATGATGTCGGCGACGGTCTCGCCGGTGCCGGTCGTTACCGAAGCCTGGTGATGCGCCATGTCCCGCACGCGGATCGAGCTTGTCGTCAAGTGATCGGCGCCGGCGGTCGGCTGGTTGGCGCTGTCGGCGCCATAATGGTCGCTGCCGGCAGAGGCGCTGCCCATGGCAGCGACGAGCATGGCGGCCGCGACGAATGCGATCCTGGTCATTTGAGCGTTCCTTGTCCTGTCGTTTGATCGGCGGCGCCTTGGGAGGATGGCCCCGCTGCCGACAAGACCCGGAACGGCCTGGATTTATTCCCGAGCGAAATCTCTTCTTCGCCGATCGTTTCGCCGCCCCAGTCGAGACCTGGCCTGGAAAGCTGATCTCGAACAATGGGTTAGAAGGAAGTTCTGGCCGCCCGATTCAGGCATGCCGATAGCCGGCTCCACAAAAACAGAGCGGCGGGACAAGCCCGCCGCTTTGAGGTCTATTGAAGATCGGAACCGGTTAGTGGTTGCCGAAGAGGTCGCGGTCGCTGCCTTGGGTCAGCGGCTTCTGGCCATTCGCATCCGACTTCTTGACCGAAGCGGTATACGAGGTGTCGACCGAAGCGGCCGGCTGGTTGGCATTGGCCGAACCGTAGTTATCGGAGCCGGCGAAAGCGGCACCGGTGGCCACGAGAAGAGCGGCAGCGGTAAGAGCGATCTTGGTCATTTTCAGGTACTCCAGATTTTGAGTGTCGATGCTTAAGTTGGTTCGGGACGGAGAGCGGCTTAGCGGCCCCAGATGCCCTGGCCGGATTCCGGCTGGACCTGTTCGGGCGTCAGCCTGAACTCACGTGTGAACTCGCGGCGGTGCTCGACCGGCCTGCGGATCGAACCCGTGGGAGTGCGGTCGATGTTGTCGCCGGACTGGGCCACTGTCGACTGGTTGACAGTCGGCTGGTTGACATTGTCGGAACCATAATGGTCGCTGCCGGCAAAGGCGCTGCCCGTGGCAACGAGAAGGGCCGCGGCGGTAAGAGCAATCTTGTTCATTCTAGATACTCCGGATTTCAAAACTCGTGTCCGTCTAGTGGCGTGCCTTAATGGAAATTCGCGTCGCTCGGACTACCCGGAGATGGGTCGGTCCTATTGCCATTTCCAATCACGAAAATGTGCAAATCGAACCATGTGGTTCGACCTTGAAATCACGCGAACGGCGCGGTTGCCACATTCTTATGATTAAATATCAATAGCTTATCGTCGCGACTGCGAAACATGTGCCCTCGGAGCGGCTCGCGGCCGTTCACTCAGGCTACACGATCCGTCAACATAATTTGAACCGAACCGTTCGGTTTGATTTCCTGGTAGAGCAAATTTGGGCTCGAGCCTGTCGCCGGCGCGGGTGTTAGCCGGCGTTTGCCTTGCCGGCGGATCGATATTATCGATTGTCTTCAAGCATCCGTCGGACCGTCGGCCTACCTTGCAAAGCGCCGTCGCCAGCGGACAAGGGCATTCCTGAATAGCGATCAACGATGCGGCTTCTGCTTGTCGAAGACAATCGCGAACTGGCCGATTGGCTGAGCAAGACGCTGCGCCAGGCGAGCTATGTCGTCGACGTCGTCCATGACGGCGAGGACGTCGAGCATGCGCTGGCCGCCGGCGATCATGCGCTCATCGTCCTCGACCTCGCCTTGCCGCGCATGGGCGGCATGGAGGTGCTGAAGCGGCTGAGGGCGCGCGGCAATCCCGTGCCGGTGATCGTGCTCACCGCAAACGCCAGCCTCGACGGCCGGGTCAAGGGCCTCAACGAAGGCGCCGACGACTATCTGGCAAAACCCTTCCAGATCGAGGAGCTGGAAGCACGCATCCGCGTGCAGCTGCGTCGCGCCAACGACCGGACCGCGCCGGTCATTTCCTGCGGCGACCTCGTCTTCGACACCAACACCAGGCTGTTCTCGCTCGGCGGCGAGACGCTGTCGCTGACGCCGCGCGAGCATGCGGTGCTGGAGCAACTGGTGGTCAAGGCCGGGCGGACGGTGAGCAAGGCGGCGCTGTCGGCGGCGATCTACGATTTCGACACCGACGCGACCCCAGCGCCATCGAGATCTACGTGCATCGCCTGCGCAAGAAGCTGGAAGGCTCGCGCGTGCAGATCGCCACCTTGCGCGGCCTCGGCTATCTGCTTCGCCATGAAGACTAGGGGCCATGAAGACTAGGGGCCATGAAGACTAGGGCCATGAAGACTAGGGCCATGAAGATAGGCGCCATGAAGCTTAGCAGCCTCCGCCTGCAATTGCTGGCCTGGGTGGTGCTGCCGCTGGCCGCGCTGGTGACCGTCAATTTGTGGACCAGCCAGCGCAACGCGCTGGCTACCGCCGACCTGGTCACGGACAGGATGCTGCTGGGTTCGGCACGGGCCATCGCGGAGCAGGTCACCATGACCGACGGCGTGCTCAGCGCCACGATACCGCCGGCGGCGATCGAAATGTTCGATACTGGCGACCGCGACAGCGTCTACTACCAAGTCAGGACTGCCGAGGGGCGACTGCTGACCGGCTATCCCGATCTACCGGAGGCATCCAAGCCGCCCAACACCGAGGCGACCTATCGCGGCCGCCAGCTGCGACTGCTGACCTTCGGCCAAGCGGTGGTCGGCGCCGGCGAAGACTCGCCGATAACCGTTATCGTTGGCGTCACGCTGGCCGGGCATGACGCGATGGAGCGGCGACTCTGGTTTGCCGCCTTCGCCCAGCAGCTGGCGCTGGTGGCGATTGCGGGCTTGTTCGTGCTGCTTGGCCTGCACCGAGGCCTGGCGCCGTTGATCCGGCTGCGCGACGCGGTGCGTTCGCCGGACCGCAGCGACCTCGATCCGGTCGAGGTGCCTGGCGCGCAAAGCGAGATACGGCCCCTGATCGATGCGCTCAACGCCTATATGGCGCGTGTGCGGGCACAGATGGCCGCGCAGCGCCGCTTCATAGCCAATGCCGCGCACCAGTTGCGCACGCCGCTGGCGCTGCTGTCGACACAGGCGAGCTATGCACTGCGGGAGACTGTCCCCGATGCCCGCCACGAAGCACTTGTGGCGCTGCAGGGAAGTTCCGGCCGCCTGGCGCGCCTGGCCGAACAGTTGCTCACCCTGTCGCGCGCCGAGCCGGGCAGCCGGCGGCCACGCGCAGACCGCATCGACCTCACCGAAGCCGCCCGCCAGGTGCTGGAAACGCACGCGCCGACGGCAGTCAGTCGCAACATCGACCTCGGGCTCGAGGAAACCGGCCCCGTGCCAGTCATCGGCGACGGCACGATGCTGCGCGAGATGATCGTCAACCTCGTCGACAATGCGCTGCGCTACTCCGCGCCTGGCGGCAGCGTCACGGTGCAGCTGGCAGCCATCGACGGCGAGGCGCGGCTCACGGTCACCGATACCGGCCCCGGCATTCCGGTAGGGGAGCGAGAGCATGTTTTCGAGCGTTTCTACCGCATTGCTGGAACGACCGAGGAAGGCAGCGGGCTCGGCTTGGCAATCGTGCGCGAAGTTGTCGAAAATGCCGGCGGCCGCGTCATCCTTGGAGATGGCGCGGCCGGCGGGCTGATCGTCGAGGTGCGGCTGCTGCTGGCGGATAGCTAAGGCGCCTTGCGGATGCTCACTGCGTCTCGTGCAGCGGCTGCGGCCGCCATTTCGCCAACCGGTTCTCGACCAGCGTCATCAGGTATTCGGCGCCTAACGCCACCACCATGACGATGACGATCGCGGCATACATGCCGGCCGCGTCGAAGGAGCCCTTGGCGATGTTGATCAATAGGCCGATGCCGAAGCGCGAGCCGACGAACTCGCCGACGATGGCGCCAATGATGGCGAAGCCGAAGCTGACATGCAGGCTGGCGAAGATCCAGCTCATCGCCGACGGCACGATCACCGAGCGCGTAAGCTGCCAGTCGGAGGCACCGAGAATACGGGCATTGGCGATCATCGCGCGGTCGGCCTCGCGCACGCCCTGGAAGGCGTTGTGGAAGACGACGAAGAACACCATGACGAAGGCCAGCGCCACCTTGGAGGCGAGCCCTAGGCCGAGGATCATGATGAAGATCGGCGCCAGCACCACGCGTGGGATCGAATTGATCAATTTGATGTAGATGGAGAAGATGTCGGCGGCCATGCGATTACGGCCGAGCGCGACGCCGATGATGATGCCGGCCACCGAACCGGTGACGAAGCCCAGCACCGATTCCTCCATGGTGACATAGAGGTGGTACCAGAGCGGGCCTTCCGAGGTCCCTTCCGTCATCCACTCATAAAGCCGCCCGGCGATCGTGCTCGGCATGGCGTAGAAGAAGGGATCGATCCAGCCCATGTGGCCGGCGAGCTCCCAAGAGCCGAGGAAGGCGATCAGGATACCGAGCCGCCAGAACAGCACGGTGCGGCGGCGGTTCACGGCGGCCTTGGCGGCGGCGGCCTCGATCTCGGCGTCCGACGTGCCCGGCCTGAAGTTTGCGGTGGAGATGTTGATGGTGGCATCAGTCATTTCAGTCTCCCTCATGCCGCCGCGCGGGCGTAGCTGGTCTCAACCTCTTCCTTGAGGTCGGCCCAGATGGTGCGCGAATAATCGATGAAGCTCTGGTCGTAGCGGATGTCGGCGACGACACGCGGGCGCGGCAGGTCTATCGTATAGACGGACTTCACCGTCGCCGGCCCGGCCGTCAGCACGTAGACCTTGTCGGCCAGCGCGATCGCTTCCTCGAGATCGTGGGTGACGAAGACCACCGACGCCTTGGCGTCGGACCACAGCCGCAGCAGCTCCTCATGCATGAGCACGCGCGTCTGCACGTCGAGCGCCGAGAACGGCTCGTCCATCAACAGGACCTCGGGGCCGTTGATGAAGGTCTGGGCGAGCGCCACGCGCTTGCGCATGCCGCCGGAAAGCTGGTGCGGGTAATGCTGCTCGAAGCGCGCCAGGCCAACGCGCGCCAGCCAGTCGCGGGCGGAGGCCTGCGCTTCTGTCTTGGGCTTGCCACGAAACAGCGGCCCGGCCATGACGTTCTCGATCACCGTCCGCCAGGGAAACAGCGCATCTGTCTGGAACACGAAGCCGATGCGCGGATCGATGCCCTTGACCGGCGCGCCCATGACGCGGACCTCCCCGGCGCTCGGGCTGGCGAGCCCGGTGACGAGGTTGAGCGTCGTCGACTTGCCGCAGCCGGTCGGGCCGACGACGGCGACGAACTCGCCGCGCTCGACCGTCATGGTGAAATCACGGATCGCGGTCAGCGACTTGCCGGTGGGGGAAAGGAAGCGGCGGCTGACATTGATCAGCTCGATCGCCGGAGCGGTCTTTTCAACAGCCATAGTTGAGCAAACTCCAATAGCGGGCGACCGCCGTGCGGGGATCGCCGGACGTGGAACAGGACAGGGCGGCGGCGCGGGCCGGAACCTCGCGCCGCCTGATCCGCTATTTCACGTTCGTCACGAATTCCGTGGTGTAGGTCTTGGACAGATCGATCTGCTTGCCCTGCAGTTCCTTCTTGAAGGCCGAGAGCACCGCCAGCACCGTTTCCGGTCCGCCCTGCGGCATGACGCCATCGGGGGTGAACATCGCCTTGCCGGCGTCGAGCGCCTTCACGTAGCCTTCCTTGTCGCCGACATAATAGTCTTTCGGCATCTTTTCGGCGATCTCGGCGCCGCTATGGGTGCTGATGAACTTCAGCGTCTTGACGAAGGCGTTGGCGAGCTTCTGAACCGTTTCCTTGTGGGCATCGACCCATTCGGTTTGCATGTAGAGCGAGGCGGCCGGATAGGTGCCGCCGAGCGCTGCCTTCGTGCCTTCCACGGTGCGCATGTCGACGAGAACCGATGCCTCACCGGTCTTGAGCAGCCGCGTGATTGTCGGCTCGGTCGTCATGCCGGCCTGGATCTTGTCCTGCTGCATGGCGGCGATGAAGGTGTTACCGGCACCGACCGGAACCGAGGTGAATTCGCCGAGCTTTAGGCCGTTCTTCACCGCGAGGTACTCAGTCAGGAAGTTGGTCGAAGAACCGAGGCCGGTGACGCCGAGGCTCATGCCCTTGAAATCGGCGGGCGACTTGATTTCAGGATGTTTCGCCGAGACCAGTTCGACCTCGCCGGGCGCCTGGCTGAACTGGACAACAGATTCGACGAACTTGCCCTTGGCCTGCAGGTCGATGCTGTGGTCGTAGAAGCCGACCACGCCCTGAACCGCGCCCGCCAGCATCTCGTTCTCGGCGTCGACGCCCGCAGGCTCGTTGAGCAGCTCGACGTCCAGGCCTTCGTCCTTGAAATAGCCCAGCGCCTCCGCGAGCTTGGCGGGCAGGTAGATCTGTTTTTCGGTACGCCGCCACTGATCGAGATCTTGTCGGCGGCCGATGCCGTTGTTGCACCAGCGGCAACCGTGGCAAGCGTCAGCAGCGCAGAACGCAGGGCGCACTTAGAGATGAAACCGGTCACGTAACTTCCTCCACCTGGGCGGCGCGCCCTCCAGGCTGCGCCGCATTTCCTCCTTGCCGGCCGCTCGGACCGGTTACGTGGCGAACGCCACAAAACTGTCATGGCATGGCCAAGCTTTCAGCTGGCTTTCAGCCGTTTTAGCGACCGTTGAAATGGAATCGACCGGGATTTTGCCAATCACGAAGCTGCGAAGCCAAGCACATCGCGCATGTCGTATTCGCCAGGCGGCCGCCCGGCGACCCAGAGCGCGGCCGCAATGGCGCCACGCGCGAACATCGAGCGGTCGCCGGCGAGATGCGAAAGCGTGAGCCTCTCGCCTTCGGTGAGGAAGCTCACGCTGTGCTCACCGACAATGCTGCCGCCGCGCAGCACGGCGAAGCCGATCTCGCCCTGCGGGCGCGGGCCGATGATGCCGTCGCGGGCGCGCTTTGCCACAAGGTTCAGTTCGACACGGCGCCCACGCGCGGCCGCCTCCCCCAGCATCAGCGCCGTGCCAGACGGCGCATCGACCTTGAAGCGGTGATGCGCTTCGAAAATCTCGATGTCGCAGTCGTCTCCGCCGAGCGCCCGCGCCGCCCGCTCGACCAGGCCGATCAGCATGTTGAGCCCCAGCGAATAGCTGCCGGAGCGCACGATGGCGATTTTCGTGGCGGCCCTGACGATCGTCTCCAGTTCCGTGGCACCGAAGCCGGTAGAGCCGATGACCAGCGCCGGGCCGCCGCGCGCCGCGCAAGCATTTGCCAGTTCGGCGGAAGCCGCAGGCGTGGTGAAGTCGATCACCACATCGGCAAAGCACCAGCGCCTCGTCGCGCTCGACTAGCCCCCCGCCCGCGCTGCCCGGGCGGTGGAAGCGGGCGACGAGTTCCAGCCGCGGATCGGCCGCGATCGCTCCCGCCATCTGCCGGCCCATGCGGCCCAGCGCGCCGGCGATGGCTATCCTGAGCGGCTGGGGCATGGCTAATCCTGTTGAAGGCGAATCCGAACAAAGCTCTAGCACGCCGCCTTGCCAAATTGATTCAGCCGGGTGTCGCGCCGTTGGTCTTCAGCATCATGCCTGCGATCTCCTTGACCAGCTTGGCGGCGACGAGCGCGGTGACGTTGGAGAGGTCCTGGCGCGGATTGTATTCGACGACGTCGGCGGCGACGATTGGCTGATCGATCGACTGGATCAAGCCGATCACCTGACGGGTTGTGAAGCCGCCCGGTTCACGGTGAGAAATGCCGGGCGCGAAAGCCGGATCGAGCGCGTCGATATCCATCGAGATATAGACGGGCGTCTTGAGGTCGAGCCGCAGCCCTTCCTTGAAATGCCGCATCTCCACCACCTCGACACCGAAGCGCTTGAACTGGTCGCGGTGGTGGTCGTTGACGGTACGCAGGCCGACCTGGATCAGCCGGTCGGCCAGTCGCTCCTCCATGATGCGCGCGAAGGGCGAGGTGTGCGAGCGCGGATTGTCGCCGTAGGAATGATAGATGTCCGGATGTGCGTCGATATGGACGATGGTCAGGCTGGGGTGACGCCGGCGAACGCCGCGCAGCACCGGCCAGGAAATGGCATGGTCGCCGCCGAGCGAGATCAGCGGATGGCCGGCATCGAGCGCGCGGCCGACCTCGCTCTCGATCCGCTCCCACGGATCGCCGGCTTGGGTGAAATCGATGTCGCCGTAATCGACGAAGCGGTCAGTCAGATCGAAACCGGTTTCCGACCATGAGGTGTAGGCGTCGCTGGCAAGCTCGCGCCGGATCACCGGCGGCGCCTCGGCGGGACCCTGGAGATAGGACGAGTTCTCGTCATGCGGAATGCCCAGAAGCGAGACCTTGGCCACGACATCCTCCCACGTCACTGGAGACAGGGTGCCTCTATAGCCGCCAGAGCTGGCGGGTGCGACCGGCGGCGCTTGGGCCAGATCGCAAAGCCGTGGGCAGAGCCGGTGAATGTGAAGCGCCACACTCATCATCACCCGTGCGATGTGCTACTTTAGCGTGAGTGTCCGGCGGCTCGGTGACGCCTGGACCGGGTCCGAGGGGGACGCCCATGTTGCGACCAGTGCATGCCCTGGTGCTTTCCTGTCTCGCCGCTCTTTCCTGCTTTGCTGTTCTTTTCTTGCCCGTCTTGGCGCCGCTTGCCGGCGGAGCCTTCGCGGCCCAGGCATCTCCCGACAAACCCGACGATGCGGCGAAGAAGGCCGCGCTCGACGAGGCGATCAGCACCTGTGACCGTGGCGCCTCCGTGCCGCTCGACCCTGAGGCCAAGGCGCCGCCGGTGCAGTATGGCGCGCTCTTCCCGCAGGATTTCGATCTCAGCAAGCTCAAAGCGCTGGCCGACAAATGCCAGGCTGCGATGCTGGGCGCCCCACAGGAAAAGCGGCTGACGCTGCAATGGCTGAGGGTCGAAGTGGCGCTCAACCAGCCGGGGCTGACCTGGCTCATCCCGCAGGTCAAGCTGCTCGCCGATGGCGGCAGCCCCGAAGCGAATTACCTCCTCTACGAATTCTATTCGGTGCATCGGCACGACAGCGCAGATGCCGGTCCGCTGCCGGTCACGCGGGAGATGGCGCTCGATGCCTTGCAGAAGGCCGGCAGCGCCGGTCATCTCACGGCGCTTTCGACGCTGCTCCGTCAGTATATCGAGGGTCCGCTGCTGCGCCGCGACGCGCACAAGGTGGTCGAGACCGCGCAGCGCGTCGTCGACGCGCCGGCCCAGGGCCAGTCGCCCGGCGAATGGGACAGCCAGTTCCGCGCCGCCATGCCGCTGCTGATCGCGCAGACGACACTGACGGAAGACAGCTTCACGAGCGACGAGCAGCAAAAGGCCTTTCATGCCGTCGAGACGGACTCCCAGGCCGGAACCAATGGCTCCGAACGATCCGTGCTCGCCTATATCAAGGCGTTGCGGCTTGGCCGCGGGACGCAGCAGGACGCAGCGAAGGCCAGGCAGTTGCTGGAGGCGCGCGTCGGTCACGACGACGACGCCATACCGATGCTGGCCGACATGCTGGCCAAGGGCGAAGGCGGCGCGGCGGACGGCAAGCGCGCCATCGCCATGCTGCGCGGCGCCACCAAGAATGTCACCGAGGCCGGACCGTTGCTGGCCGGTCTGCTGCTGGAAGGCAAGTTCGTCGGCCGCCAGCCGCGGGCGGCGATCCAGCTGCTCAACGCCCCCTGGGACCTCGACGCCTGCATCAGGCTTGCGGGCGTGCTCCTCGACTATGACGGCATGCGAGTCGACAATCCTGATCTGCTGGTCGAACGCCTGAGCGACGGCGCCGATGCCGGCGAGCCTGGCGCGGCGCTGGCGCTGGCGCGGCTGCAGCTTTCGGACAATCAGCAATTCAAGAGCGAGGACAGCGCGCGCGCCATGCTGAAGCCGCTGGCGGACGCCGGCGACCGCGACGCCCTCTGGCTCTACGCCTCGACACAATATGCCAATCTCGATTCGACCAGCTATCGGCCATCGCGTCGCGAAGACGGCCTGAGCGACGATGCGCTGAAAGCGCTGATCGACCAGGGCGAAGCCAAGAAGGAACCGCAGGCCTTTCTGCTTCAGGCCAAGCTGCTGCGTCGCGGCGTGGTCTACCCGCAGGATGACGCCAGGGCGACCGCGATGCTGATCAACGCCGCCAATCTCGGCAGCGTCGAAGCGATGGTGCTGCTCGGCGATGCCTATGACAACGGTCTCGGCATCGACAAGAATCCGCGCGAGCGGCTGCATGCATGGCGCGAGGCGGCGCGGCTGGGCTCGCTCAAGGCAAAAAGCAAGCTCGCCGATGCCTTCACTTTCGACAGCTTCGACCGGCTGATGACGCTGCGCGAAGGCATCACCGAGCGTATCGCGCTTTACAATGACGGCTTCGGCAGAATGGGCGCCGGCGCGTTCGGCGGCGGTGCCGACATCGAACTGAGCGGCCTATTTTCCGGACCGGCCTCGAGCGCCGGAACGGCAGCGGTCGCCGAGGCTGTGATGGACGCGTTTCGCGAGGCGCCCGCCGGGCTCGAGGAGGAGAACCTTGTCGGCATCGGCAAGGCGCTGCCCGAGGAAATCCGCATTGCGATCGAGACCAAGCTGAAGACCGATGGCTTCTACACCGGTGAGCCTAAGGGCTATTTCGGCCCGGACGCGCGCAAGGCGCTGGCCGCGTGGGTCGATGCGAAAGGTCCGCTCGCCGATGCCCCCAGCCAGCAGGCTGCGGCCGGGACACGGCAGGCCGCGCCGGCTTCGGGCCTGCTTGCGGTCGAAATACTGGACCGCGTCCGCGACAAGGTCTTCACCCAGGCGCAGGCCGCCAAGACCGAGAAGCAGAAGCTTGCCGCCATCAAGCAGCTCGACATCCTCGCCCGTTATGGCGACCTCCCCTCGCGCTGGGCACTGGTGCGCAACTACCATCAGGCAAAAGCCGTGCGCGCGGTCGTCACGCCAGAGGAAGTCACCCGCTATGCGTTGGACATCCTGGTGTCAAAGCCCGATGGCGTCGAAAAGCCCGAGTTCGAGTTCATCTTCGACCTGACGCAGATCACGAAGGACCGGAAATCACGCGTGGTGGGCGGCGCCGCCCTTCAGGCAATCCGCGACGATCCGCGCCTGCAGGATCCGCTGACGCTCGGCGCCATCATGGGGCAGTTCGCCTTCGCACCCGACGCCTGCGACTCCGTGCTCACTGCTGCGCGAAAAGCCGGTATCAACGGGGTGGGCGAGGATGGATGCGATGAGCAAACGCGCGCCGCCCTCATCGCCTTCGCCAGGGACAAGGGCACATCCGGCGTCGATGCCGCCGCCCGCAAAGCGGCGGCCGAAGAGATCAAGGCGCTGGACGCGCAGGCCGCCAAGTAACCAAAGCAACCAGTCACAGCGCCCTGAGCCACACCTTGTTGTCGTGGAAGGCGGCGCCGCCATAGGGCGCGGGCGCGTCGGCGCCGGTCAGCACGTTGATGCCCTCGCCGCGCTCATGGGCGCTGTTCGGCCAGATGCCTTCGGCCACCACCACGCCGCGCTTCAGGCCGTCGAAAAGCTTGACATGCAACACGAGGTCGCCGCGCCGGTTGCCGACCTCGACGCGGCCGCCATCCTCGATGCCGAGTGCGGCCGCATCCTCGGGATGCAAGAGCAGCTCCGGCCTGCCTTCCTTGCCTTCGACACCGGCGTCTCGGCAAAGGTGGAGTTCAAAAAATTGCGCGCCGGCGAAGTGGTCAGCCGGAACGGATGCTCCTCGTCCGCCACCTCGATCAGATCGACATGGTCGGGAAATTCGGGCAGTCGCTCCACAGGTCCGAACAGGCCCATGCTTTTCGGCGGCCGGTTGGGCGCCGACTGCCCGGTCCAGTTGGCGCGGAAGTGGAACTTCTTGTCGGCATGGCCGAAGCCATTGATGAAGTGCGCGTCGTCGAAATCGGGCTGCAAGTCGACCCATTTCCGTTCCTTGAGGCTGTCGAAGCTGCCGATCCCGCGCTTGCCGAGGATGATGTCGATATGCTCCCGCTCGGTCAGGCCGAAGCCGGCTCGGTCGCCGACGCCCAGCCGCTTGCCGAGTTCTTCATTGACATAGTGGTTGGTGCGCGGCCCTTCCGGCGGCTCGATCAGCTTGGGGCCGAGCGTGATGTGCTGATTGCCGCCGCCCTTGTAGATGTCGTCATGCTCCAGAAACATCGTCGCCGGCAGCACGACATCGGCGAGCTTGGCCGTATCGGTCATGAACTGCTCGTGCACGCAGGTGAACAGGTCCTCGCGCAGGAAACCCCGTTTCACCAGCCGCTGCTCGGGCGCGACATTTGCCGGATTGGTGTTCTGGATCAGCATCGCCGTCACCGGCGGGCCGCCATAAAGCGCGTCTTCCGCACCCGTCAGCACCGGGCCGATGCGCGAATGGTCGAGATAGCGGATGTTCGGGTCGCGCATCGCGGTGCCTTCCAGCACATCCTGGTTCAGCTTGAAGATGCCGGAATTGGAGTGGAAGGCGCCGCCGCCCTCATATTGCCAGGCGCCGGTGACGGCGGCGATCGAGGCCGCGGCATGCATGTTGACCGAGCCGTTGCGCTGGCGGGCGAAGCCGTAGCCGAGGCGAAAGTAAGTCTTCTTCGTCGTGCCGACGAGATGGGCAAAGGCCTCGATCTCGGCGACGCTTAAGCCCGTGATGGCGGCCGCCCATTCCGGTGTCTTGCTCCGAAGATGCTCCTCCAGCCCGCGCGGATCGTCGGTGTATTTTTTGAGATAGGCGCGGTCGGCCATGTCATCACGAAACAGCACATGCATGACCGCGCAGGCGAGCGCGCCATCGGTGCCGGGCTTCAAGACCAGGCCGAGGTCGGCCTGCTTCATCGTGGCGTTCTCATAGATGTCGATGACGACGATTTTCGCGCCGCGCTCCTTCCGCGCCCGGGTCGCATGGGTCATAACATTGACCTGCGTCACCACGGCGTTGGTGCCCCAGATCACCACGCAGTCGGCCTTCGCCATCTCGCGCGGATCGGGGCCGCGCAAGGCGCCCGCCCCCATCATCCAGCCGGTCCAGGCGAGATTGGTGCAGATCGAGCCGAAGAAGCCCGAATATTTCTTGGCATGCCGCAGCCGCTCGATGCCGTCGCGCTGCACCAGCCCCATCGTGCCGGCATAGTAATAGGGCCAGACCGTTTCCGAGCCGTATTTCTCCTCGGCCGCGATGAATTTTTCCGCGACGAGGTCGAGCGCGGCTTCCCAGCTCGCTTCCTTCCAGGCGCCCTCGCCCTTGGCGCCCGAGCGCACCAGCGGCTTCAGCAGGCGGTCGGGGTGATGGACGCGGTCGGCATAGCGGGCGACCTTGGCGCAAACGACGCCGGCCGTGTAGCTGTTCGTCTTGGCGCCATGGACGCGGCCGATGCGGTTTTGGTCGATGAGCTCGACTTCGAGCGCACAGGTGGACGGGCAATCATGCGGACAGGCTGAATGGCCGATCCTGAGCTTGGCGTGCTGGTTCATGCGGGCGTGTGTAGCGGGTTTTGCGGGAGAGGTGTAGGGCCAGATGATTAGCTAATCTCCCCCTTGTGGGGGAGATGGCCGGCAGGCCAGAGGGGGGCGCGAAGGAATGCCGACTTTTGTGGTTGGTTATGACCATTTGGCGGCCGGTAGCTACAAAGAGCTGATAGGCTGGCGGGACAGCGCCCCCCTCTGCCCTGCCGGGCATCTCCCCCGCAAGGGGGGAGATTAGCTAGTCACTCCGCGATCCCTTCCTCATACTCGGCCGACATCGTCAGCCACTTGTCCTCGTTCTGCGCCAGCGTGTGAGCGAGCTGCGAGCGCTCCTTAGCCAGCCGTGTCGCGGTCGAGGGGTCCTTCTCGTAGATCGCCGGGTTGGCGAGCTCGTCCTCGATCAGATCCATGCGCTTGCGTATGCGGTCCATCAGCGCCTCGGTGGCGCGGATTTCCTTGGCGAGCGGCTCGAGCGCGGCGCGGCGCTGCGCCGCTTCGCGGCGGCGGTCGGCCTTGGACGCCTTATCCGCTTCCTTCTGCTCGCGGCGATTGGAGGAGACGCCGGTGACCAGCGTCTTGTAGTCCTCGAGGTCGCCGTCATAGGCATTGACCGCGCCGTCCTTGACCAACCAGAGCCGATCGGCCGTGGCCTCGAGCAGATGCCGGTCGTGCGAGATCAGGATCACCGCGCCGGGGAAATCGTTGAGCGCATGGATCAGCGATTCACGGCTGTCGATGTCGAGGTGGTTGGTGGGCTCGTCGAGGATGAAGAGGTTCGGCCCGTCGAAGGCCGACAGGCCCATCAAGAGGCGCGCCTTCTCGCCGCCTGAAAGATCCTTCGCCGCGGTGTTCATCTTTTCAGTCGACAGGCCGAGCTGGGCGACGCGGGCGCGCACCTTGGCTTCCGGCGCGTCCGGCATCAGCCGGCGCACATGCTCATAGGCGCTTTCCTCAGGGCGCAGATCGTCGAGCTGGTGCTGGGCGAAGATCGCCACCTTCAGCCCCGGCGCGATCGTCATCGAGCCGGTCTCGCCCTTCAGGCGGCCGGCGAGCAATTTGGCGAAGGTCGACTTGCCATTGCCGTTGGCGCCGAGCAGCGCGATGCGGTCGTCGGCATCGATGCGCAGCGTCATCTTCTTCAAGACCGGGTTGCCCTCGGTGTAGCCGACATTGACGCCGTTGAGCGCCACGATCGGTGAAGCCACCGTCTTCACCGGCTCGGGGAACGAGAACGGCCGCACCGTGTCGTTCACCACAGCCGCAATCGGCTTCAGCTTCTCCAGCGCTTTCAGGCGCGACTGCGCCTGCCTGGCCTTCGAAGCCTTGGCGCGGAAGCGCTCGACGAAGGATTCCATATGCTTGCGCTGCGCTTCCTGCTTGGCGCGGCTCTTTTCCTGCAGCTCGCGCTGCTCGGTCAGCTGGCGCTCGAACTGATCGTAGCCGCCGCGCCAGAAGGTGAGCTTCTTCTGGTCGAGATGAACGATCGAGTTGACGGCGCGATTGAGCAGGTCGCGGTCGTGCGAGATCAAGAGCACCGTGTGCGGGTATTTGGAGACATAGTTCTCCAGCCAGAGCGTGCCTTCGAGGTCGAGATAGTTGGTCGGCTCGTCGAGCAACAGCAGGTCGGGCTCCGAGAAGAGCACGGCCGCAAGCGCCACGCGCATGCGCCAGCCGCCGGAAAAGGACGAGGCGGGCCGCTTCTGCGCGGCATCGTCGAAGCCGAGGCCGGCAAGGATGGTGGCGGCGCGGGATTCGGCCGAATGCGCGTCGATGTCGGCGAGCCGTGTGTGGATCTCGGCGATGCGATGCGGATCGGTGGCGGTCTTCTCTTCCTCGAGCAGCGCCGCACGCTCGACATCGGCCTTGAGCACGATGTCGATCAGCGGCTCCTCGGTGCCCGGCGCTTCCTGCGCCACCTGGCCGATGCGGGTATTCTTTGGCAGGCTGATCGAGCCGGTCTCGGAGGGGAAATCGCCGGTGATCGCCTTGAACAGCGTCGTCTTGCCGGTGCCGTTGCGGCCGACCAGGCCGGCCTTGGTGCCGGCCGGCAAGGTCAGCGAGGCATGGTCGAGAAGCAAGCGCCCCGCCATGCGCAGCGAGAGGTCGTTGATGATAAGCATGGGCGGGCTTTTGCACGGGACTCTCCGCTTCGCAAGAGCCAGCGCCGCGGCGAGGCTGGATGCCAGCCATCAGCGGCCGGCTTGCGAAAAGCGCGCGACACTGGAACCAGACGGCGACGCAAGCGTTTTGAGGCCCGTGATCCGCTATTTCGCCCTTGCCTTCATCTTCTTCCAGGTCGCCACGACGGCTGCGCTGGCGACCCAGGTGGTTCTGTTCGAGGACGCAACCGCTGCGGTTCTCTCCCCGGCCGAACTCTTGAGCGGGGCGCAGGCACAGCCAATCTCCCCCCTTGTGGGGGAGATGGCGGGCAGGCCAGAGGGGGGCGCGACGGAACACCTGCTGATCCAGATTGATGCCGGAAAACAATCTCAGGCATCGCCTATGAATGACTGAGAGGCCGGCGGGACGGCGCTCTCTGCGCCCTACCCGTTCTCCGCAGCAGCTATGGAGGGTGGGCCGGGCATCTCCCCCACAAGGGGGGAGATCGGCAGCTGCGCCGACTTCGCTAATCATTGCCCCACGGTCACACTTTGCTTGCCACGTTACCGGTATGACGTTGATCGCTGCCATCATCTCAACCTATGCTGGCGCGAGCGGCGGGCTTTGTAGACATCACGAGGTGCCTTATGAAGCGATTGCTCTACGCCACCGGCCTCGCCCTGTTTTTCATCACGCCAGCGGTACATGCGGAAGCGACGGACTGCGCAGCGGCGAAGACGCAGGCCGACCTAGCCACCTGCACAGCCAAGGACGCGGCTTCGGCAGACGCGGCGCTGAATGCCGTCTACAAGGCACTGTCGGGACGCCTCTCGAGCGCCGACGAGCAACGTCTTCGCGACGCGCAGCGTGCCTGGATCCCGTTCCGCGACAAGGAATGCGCCTTCCGCACCCAGGCCTATGCCGATGGCTCGGTGTATTCGAGCCTGCTCGAAACCTGCAGGACGGATTTGACCAAGGCGCGGCTGGCGCAGTTGCAGCATCAACTTAAATGCCCGGAAGGCGACCTCTCCTGCGTGCCGCAAGCCGCCGGCGCTCCCAAGCCCGCGACGGCCGCCCCTGCGGCAACTGCTCCTGCCAAGCAAGCCAGAACGACACGCGGCCATGCGTGCAATCGGCCGGCAAGGCGAAATCCGACCAATATGTCTCGCAATGCATTCAGGTGTCGCCGGCGACCAATCCACCCTGCAACGGTGAGAATGCGTGCAGCATGATGATCGACGAGATCAAGAGAGGCTGCGCCATGATCGGCAACGACAATCCGCCGGCCTTCTGCTCCGCCTATAAAGGATAAGCGACGCGGCGCCGGGCCGCTGGCTCGGCCCGCCCACGGCGGAGTGGCGATCTGGACCATCCCCGGAGGAGCCTCGACCAAGGGAGCAAGACAACCGCAAGTTTCGCTTTGAGTATATTAGCGCGCCAGGTGCCGATATCATCGGAAAAGTCCGCAAAAACTTTTGTGATGCTTGGCGAAAAATTGGTTTCAGTTTTGCCGCAATCCTGCGAGCTTATGATTGCGCCGTGAGTCGCGCGTAGGTGCCAATAACAATCAACAATAACAACAATAACTTGAATGTGTCAGGAGCTCACGATGGACGGAGCGGCCAACGATCTGCGCATGCTGAGATATGTCGCGGAGGTCACGCGCAGGCTGGCGAAAATGCTTTCACGCACGCGCTATCAGATGCTTGTCTATTTTCTGGAAATGACCGCCGTCGAGGCGGACAGCCTCGCGGCAGAGCAGGATCGCCGCGCGGAGGCGCGCAAACCACCTCGCAACTGACGGGGCCATTGCATTCATCCGCCGATGATGCCGTCCAGGATAGCGAGGCATCTCAGCCGTCGCGCCTCGACGATCAGCCGATCGTCATGCTCGACGATGGCGCGCTCGAAATTGTCGAGCGCGTCGAGCGCGACGCGCAGATCGACGGTCGCGAGGCTAAGCGAGAACAGGACCCGCCGCGCCTTGACCCCCTCGCCGGCGTCGACGGAAGACTGCTCGGCCACTCTGCGACGCAGTGCGTCGAGCATGGCCAAGCGGTCGGCCGACGGCGTGACGTCGTCCGTTGCAGGCAACATGGCCGCCGGCCTCAGGCCTTGGTTTTGCGTCTGCCCTTGCCGGAATCCGCGGCCGGCTTGCGACCCAGGCCGGAAGACTTGGCGAGCGCCGAACGGGTGGCCGAATAGCTGGGCGCCACCATCGGATAGTCTGCCGGCAGGCCCCATTTGGCACGGTATTCGTCCGGCGTCAGCCCGTGGTCGGTCGACAGGTGCCGCTTCAGCGACTTGAATTTCTTCCCGTCCTCGAGGCAGACGATGTGATCGGGGAACACCGAGCGCTTCGGATTGACGGCCGGCGTCAGCGGCGCGCTCTCCTTGACGGCGGCAGCGCCGGCGAGCTTGCGCACCGATGCGCTGACGCTGGCGATCAGATCAGGCAGGCCGGAAGCCGGAAGCGGATTGTTGCCTACATAGGCCGAAACAATGTCGGCGGTCAGCTCGATTGCAGTCTTATCGTCGATATTGGACAATTTTTTCACCCTTTGCTGGCTCTCAAGTGACCAGCTGTTTTTAAGACTTTGGTCTAGGTATCGTATTGGACCTGTCCCCCAACGGACCGTCCAGAGTCAGTAAACGCACGAGACTCAATACCGGAGGTACATTTTCACTGCGGGTCGCGACCGCGCAAGTTAGGAATTCTAATACCTATAACAAACACTTTACAGAATCGAAGACCGGCACGGACGCGTAATGACGCGTCAGCACTTCGATTTTTGCGAACAACTCCTGCAAAAATCGAAGTTCAGGACCGAAAGCCGATGCTGGGCGAGCAGCGCTGGCGCCCGGATGACCGATTGTGACCGATCATGCCCGATTCGTTACCGCGAGTCGCTTATTTCGCGGCGGCGCCGCGCCGCAGCCCCATCGATCCGCCGTCAGCCAGTATCTCGAGCACGCGTTTCCAGCGCGCGCAGCGGCCGAAATCCCTCTGCCCGATGGCCTTCTCGGCCTTCATGGCGGCATAGAGCGGCGCCTCGGCGCCGAATTCCCTCACCAGCCAATGCGCCTCCTGCCGGGCGCGGCGTTCGTCCTCGTCAAGCATAATTCCTGGCGTGATTCCTGGCATGGTGTTCAGGCCTCCGAACGTTCAATGCCGACAGCGATGCAGCTGCCGATGACGAGGACGGCGCCGGCAACGGCCGTCATCGACAGGCTTTCACCCGACAGCGCCAGCAACAGCGTGGAAGCGATCGGCGTGAGATACGCGACGACCGCGAGCCTGCCGCCCTGGTCGAGGCTCAGCGCGCGGGACCAGAAATAATAGCCGAGCCCCATCGGCCCGGCGCCGAGATAGAAGCCGAGCAGCAAATGCATGCCGCTCAGGCTGGCGACGCCGTCATGCAGGCACCAGGCGAAGGTGAGCGCGACGCCGATCAGCGCCGATGGCAGCAGGAGCCGATCCGCCGGCACGGCAAGGCGGCCGACGGCGAGCGAATAGAAGGCCATGCAAAGTGCCGAGCCGAAGGCGGCGCAATAACCGACGAGACTGCCTCCGAACCAGGCGTGCGCGCGTCCGCCGGAGACGACCAGCGCCACGCCGGCGAAGCCGAGCGCGGCGGTGAGCCCAAGCAGCAGCGGGCGCTTCGGGCGGCCGAGCAGGATGATCGCGGCGGCGACCATCAGCGGCCAGGTGTAGGCGACGAGATTGGCCTCGATGACCGGCATCGAAGCAAAGGCGATGTATTGCAGCACCATGGTGCCGACCAGGCCGATGAAGCCGACTGCGTAGGCGAGCGCAGTATTCCCCTTCTCCCCTTGTGGGAGAAGGTGGCCTCGCGAAGCGAGGTCTGATGAGGGGTGTTCCAGGGAACGCCAACATCTCACTTCGCTGGAACACCCCTCATTCGTCTCGGCGCTACGCGCCGATCCACCGCCCTGGGGTGAGCCACGGGTCTCGCCCCGTCCTTCGGACGCCACAAGGGGAGAAGGAAAGGCGCCAGCCACCCTGATCAGCGCAAAGACCAGGGCTGCGCCGCAGAACTGCAGGAACTGCACATGCGATACCGGATGACTGGCAAGCAGCGTCTTGCCGACGAGGGCATTGGTCGCCCAGAGCGCCACCGCGCCGAAGGCGAAGGCCAGCGCCGCCGTGGAGGCGGCGCCGGATCGCGGTTGCTGGCCCTTGGCCATGACGGGTGCCAGGCCTAGCGACGCCGAAGGCGGCCGGCGCCCGGCCAGGTCATCATTCACTACCACGATTCCCTTGCTCCGCCGGAGACGGGCTCGACAGCCGGCTTCGGCACGGGATGCTCTTCGGCATGGCGGCGATAGGCGGGCAGCTGGTTCGTCCAGACGTCGTCGCGAGCTCGTTCACCCAGGCGCGGTCGTGATCGTTGTCGGCGGCGAGGTAGAACATGCGGTTGTCGTCGACATAGGCTTGATCGCCGAGCGCTGGTTGAGCACCAAAGTGACGCGCGAGCCGAGCTGGATCGGCGCGGTGCGATGGAGCACGCCGAGGAACTGGCCGAGCGTGGCATAATTCATCTTGTGGTCGATGCGCATGACCTTGTTGCGCGGCAGGTCGCGGCCGGATTCGAGCATGGCGCGGCCCGTCTCGGAATCGTCGCAATAGATTTCAAGATGGCCGCCGATCAGAGGGTCGCTGATCGAAAGCGGAATGAGCTCCGTCACCGGGACGCCGTCGCAGTGCCATTCGACGGCGCCGTCCTTGGGATTCATGAAGGTGACGGTCGAGCCGACGATCGACAGCGGATAGGGTTCGAGCTTGGTGCCCATCATGTCGGACAGCCGTTCCAGGCGCAGCTTGTCGTTGAGCAGCTCCTTGATCTCCGGAATGTAACGGTCGGCTCCGGTGATGAAGGTGAGGTCCAGATGCTTGTGCACGGCATGGCTGGCCTTCAGCTTGAGCGCCGCCTCCTCGATCGCGGCGAGCAATTGGGGGTCGTAGCCGTGAAGATACTGGGCGACGCCGAAGCTCGACACTTTCCACGCCGTATCATGGCCGATGATGGCTTCACGGCTCATCGCATAGCGCAGTTCGGGGATTGTATGGGCGTTCATTCTACTTCTCCAAGGTGGGGGCAACACTTGGTAAACAGTCGATTAAGCCGCCCGCCCCTGTAAATTTAGGAATGCTGGTGCTACTTTAAGCCCAGCTAAAGGTCGTAACCCCGTGCGTCTGCTCAGTCAGGTCAACCTAAACTCGCTGAAAATCGTCGAGAGCGCCGCCAGGCACAAGAACTTCACGCGCGCCGGCGAGGAGCAGTTCATCACCGCTTCCGCCGTCAGCCAGCGGGTGAAGAGCCTTGAGGACCAGTTGCGATTCAAGATCTTCCAGCGCGGCGGCAATGCGGTGTCGCTGACGCCGGAGGGCGAGACCTATGTGGCGCGCGTGCGCGAGGCGCTGGAGCGGATCGTCGCGGCCAGCATGGAGGCCACCGGCCAGTCGCAGGCGCATGTGCTGAGAATATGCGTTTTGCCGACCTTCGCGGCGCGTTGGCTGTTTCCGCGCCTCTCCACTTTCCAGCGGCAGTATCCGGACATCGAGATGCGGGTCTCGACGTCCTACGCCACCCACGAATTCTCGACTTCCGAGTACGACCTCGAGATCCGCTACGGCGACGGCAATTTCCCGGGTCTCAATTGCGAGCTGCTGTTCAAGGAAGACCTGACGCCGGTGTGCAGCCGCAAGCTGTTCCACGAGGTGCTGGGCGACAAGCCGCTGTCGATGGTGACGCCCGAAGACCTCAGGCATTTCACTCTGCTCCACTCCGACACCTGCACCCAGAACTGGCAATCGTGGCTGGGATTTGCCGGCGCGAGCTTCGTGCTCGGCGAGACCAAGAACATCTATTTCGATTCCTGCATGATGTCCTACGAGGCGGCCAATGCAGGCATGGGCTTCGCGGTCGCGAACCGCGCCTACATGGCGAGCGACATCCGCGCTGAACGGCTGGTGGCGCCGTTCGCGGTGCACCATCCCAACACCGCCGGCTGGTATTTCGTCAGCCCGATCAACGCGCTCGGCGCGCGCAGGGTGGAGCTGTTCAAGCGGTGGATCATGGCCGAGGCAGCGCTGACGCAGCGCCAGCTGGACATTGAGATCGCGGGAATACCGATGAAACGGGCGGCGATGGCGTGAGGGCTTGGCCGCGCGAAGGCAAAACCCCCTTCCAGGATTCTTAGCTCGATACTGAAAATTGCGGGGATTCCGGGCTATCTGTAGCCGGCTAGCGCGATCGCGCCATGACGCGGCGGAGAGACTCAGCTATCTTTGACCATGCGGCGGGCCTGATTTCCCGCTTGGCCGGCGCTTTCCAGCTTCCTCCCAAGCAGCGCCGGCCTTCTTCTGTGGCGGCGCTGCTTCATTCCCCGACTGACATCGTACGCGATCATTGCTTCGGCGGCGTGCCGGGCTGGTCGCCGCCGGTGGTCGATTTCGGCACCGGGTTCTTGTCGATTTGCGGGTTCTGGTCGACGGGCGCCTTGGTGGGCGGCACGCTGTTGTCGCAGGCGGCGAGCGCGAGCCCTGCCGCAAGAGCCAGCAGCACAGGAAGCTTCGTCATGACGACCTCCTCTCGTTCGCCCCTTTCTTTGAGGCAAACGAGGCGGCGGCGGTTTGGTTGCTTGGGCCGACGGGAACCAACCGCCGTGTGCCCGGTTGAACTTCGACAACCAGCGAGGAGATGATCCATGATCCGTCTGCTGCTCGTCGGACTGTTCGCCTATACGACCTACCGCGTCACGATGAGGATCATCGAGGAGGTGCCAGGCGACGTCGCGCCGCTGGATATGCCGGGCGATGAACGGCGCGCGTTGCGGCGCCAGTCTGAAGCGATGGGAGTTGAGCCGAAGCGGTAGTACCCCGTTGCGAACAAAGCGGAAACGATGCTTGATGGGCGATGAACATCGCCGCCCGTGATTCGTCCTTCGAAGCTCCCGCCTATCTTGCCCGGCTGAACGGCGAGCAGCGGCTGGCGGTGGTGCATGGCGACGGCAAGGTGGCTGCCCCGCTGCTGGTCATCGCCGGCGCAGGTTCCGGCAAGACCAACACGCTGGCGCATCGCGTGGCCCATCTCATCGTCAAGGGCGCCGATCCGCGCCGTATCCTTCTGATGACCTTTTCGCGCCGCGCCGCGGCCGAAATGGCCAAGCGCGTCGAGCGCATCGCCGGCGAGGTCTTGGGGCGCGATGTCGCCATCATCACCGACGCGCTCGCCTGGGCCGGCACCTTCCACGGCATCGGCGCCAGGCTCTTGCGCGACTATGCCGAGCAGATCGGCCTCGATCCCGCCTTCACCATCCACGACCGCGAGGATTCGGCCGACCTGATGAACCTTGCCCGGCACGAGCTTGGCTTGTCCAAGACGGAAAGCCGCTTTCCGACCAAGGGCACGTGTCTTCAAATCTATTCCCGCGCGGTCAATGCGCAGGCGCCTCTCGGCGAGGTGCTGGGCTCGGCCTTTCCGTGGTGCGCGGCCTGGGCGGACCAGCTCAAGGAGCTGTTCGCGGCTTATGTCGAGGCCAAGCAGGCGCAGAACGTGCTCGATTACGACGACCTCCTGCTCTACTGGGCGCAGATGGCGGCGGAGCCGGAGATCGCCGCCCACCTTGGCTCGCGCTTCGACCATGTGCTGGTCGACGAATACCAGGACACCAACCGGCTGCAGGCCTCGATCCTTTTGGCGCTGAAGCCAGACGGCGCCGGCTTGACCGTGGTGGGCGACGATGCGCAGTCGATCTATTCCTTCCGCGCCGCGGAAGTGCGCAACATCCTCGACTTTCCAAAGCAGTTCGTGCAAGGCGCCGAGATCGTCATGCTGGAGCGCAACTACCGCTCGACCGAGACGATCCTTGCCGCCGCCAACGCGGTGATCGGCGAGGCGAGCGAGCGCTTCACCAAGAACCTCTGGACCGAGCGCCGATCCTCCCACAAGCCGCAACTGGTGAGCGTGCGCGACGAGGCCGAGCAAGCCAATTATGTCTGCCAGGCGATCCTTGCCGAACGCGAGGCGGGCACGGCGCTGAAGGCGCAAGCCGTGCTCTTCCGCGCCTCGCACCATAGCGGGCCGCTGGAGGTGGAGCTGACGCGCCGCAATATCCCCTTTGTCAAATTCGGCGGGCTGAAATTCCTCGACGCCGCCCATGTCAAGGACATGCTGGCGATGCTGCGCTTCGCCGAGAACCCGCGCGACCGCGTTGCCGGTTTTCGCGTGTTGCAGCTTATGCCGGGCATTGGCCCTTCGGCCGCCTCGCAGATCGTCGAGGGGATGGCGACGTCGCTGGACGAAACGCTGGGCCTTGCCCGCTTCCGGCCGCCACAGCGCGCGGCTGAGGATTGGCCGGTCTTCCTCGACATCTATAGCGGTCTGCGCGCCGGCCCGAAATGGCCGGCCGATCTGGAGCGGGTCAGGCTCTGGTACGAGCCGCATATGGAGCGCATCCATGAAGACGCGATCATGCGCCGGGCCGATCTGTTGCAGCTCGAGCAGATCGCGTCGGGGTACCCGTCGCGCGAGCGCTTCCTGACCGAGCTAACGCTCGATCCGCCCGACGCCACCAGCGACCAGGCCGGGCCGCCGCATCGCGACGAGGACTACCTCATCCTGTCGACCATCCATTCGGCCAAGGGCCAGGAATGGAAGAACGTCTTCGTGCTCAACACCGTCGACGGCTGCATCCCGGCCGATCTCGGCGTCGGCACCAAGGAAGACATCGAGGAGGAGCGCCGGCTGCTCTATGTGGCGATGACGCGGGCCAAGGACAGCCTCCATCTCGTGGTGCCGCAGCGCTTTTACCCGCACAATCAGCCGGCGCGAGGCGACCGCCATGTCTATGCCTCGCGCACCCGCTTCATCCCGGCCTCGATGCTTTGCGCCTTCGAGCAGTCGTCCTGGGCAAGTGCCGCGATCAAGGACGACCCGCGCCAAAGGCCGGGCGTCAAGGTCGATCTCGGCGCGCGCATGCGCGGCATGTGGAAATAGCCTCGAACGCATCGCCGCGCGGCGCTCCGCCCGAACTGGCCAAGCCCACCCGTAACCGGCCAACCGCAATGGAACTTTTCACCCGATAGCGGATTTCCGTTAGTAAAATCTAATGCAAGGAGGCAGTAATGAAGAATCTCATTCTAGCCGCCATGCTGGGCGCGGCTGCCCTGGCGCCAACAACGGTTCCAACACAAGCGGTCAGCCTGACCGTCACCACCGATGACAGCATGGGCAGGTACAATGACGGCTACTACTGGCGCCGCCATCACATGCGCGACGACAACTGGCGCTATAGCAGCCGATACGAGATGCGCGACTGGCGCAGCCATCGCCACCATCGCGACTGCATGGTCAGGGTGCACAAGCGCTGGCATCACCATCACTGGGTCGTGAAGAGAGTGTGGAGCTGCGGCCTTCACAGAGGCTGGTGAGGCAAGCCCGGAGGGCAGTCGCCGAAAGGTGACGCGGGCCTCGAAACACCCATGAGAACAGGTGGAAAATGCGCTTGATCCCATCGGCGATGAGTTGGCGGCAACGGCTCGGTGAGCTGGCCGGCCAACTTTTCGTCAACATTGTCGCGGCATTGATCGCAGGGGTCGCGATCCTCCTGCTGGTACTGTCGGCGCACTACCAGGTTCCGCAACCCCCGGCGGAAGTGACAATCACAGCCGGCTCCGTCCCGTAACAGCCGCACCTCTGGCAGGCGGGGGCGAAGAATCCGACCGAATGATCACCGGCCGCGGGAACCTCCCGCCGCAAGGCGCGTTATGTGGCGTCCTACCCCAAGACCGAGGGTGGCACCCCGCCGTCCTCCGCCCTCAATCCTAGAGGTCCAAATGCGCGACAGGATGTTCTTCACCCCGGTCGCGGTCAGTGTCGGCGCCGGCCACAAGCGCATGATTGCCTCGCTGTCCGACATGCATGAGTTCCTGACCGAGTTCCCGCCGTCGCGCCGGCGGCTGAGCTACGGCGCCGCGGTGAGGGCCTGCGAGGCCGCGCGGGCCGAAGAAATCGCGGCCGAATCGGCGCGCGACGCGCTGATCACCTTTGCGGTGACCGCCGGCATCCTATGGCCGGCAGACCAGCCGATCGTCTCGGTGAAACCAGCCGTGCGCGGCCACAGCGGCTTTGCCGGCTGAAATGCGGCCGGTCGAGGCCCCCTGACAAACCCGCATGGGACGGCCCTCGGGCTTTTCTTCGCTCAACCTGACTTTCCGACTGCATGCCGCTGCCTCGGCCGGAAACTTTTGCGGCGCTGCGTGAAACACCGCATGGAACAGGCCGCTAAGTGAAACATCGCACAGAACAGCGCGCTGCGTGAAACATCGCACAGAACATTCGCCTTCCCCGTGCAGGTTTGCGGACATGCTGCAGGGGGGCGGATGTTTCTCGATCGCGACCAGTTCAAGCCGGCGGCGGAAATGATGCTCGCCCGGGACAAAACGTCGATCCGTGTCACGATCACGGACCAGAAGGCGTGCGAGCTCGGCGAGGCCGTCTATGCCTGGATCACCGCCGACGGCAAGCCGGTCAGAATCGGCACCTGCGGCTCATCGGCGGGCAAGCGCCTGCTCTCCTATCCAGGCTACATCAACCGAAGCCTGGCCGGACACGGCGGCACAACGCCGAAATGGGAAGCGTTGAAGTGGCTGGGCCTGCTGACCGCGCATGGCATGCTGACGGCGGTCGTCCATCAGCCTGAGCCGAGATTGACGGCAGTCGGCCTGATCAGGCCGTATCTCGACGTCGAGCGCCAGCTGATCCGCCGGCACAGGCCGCTGCTCAACCGCAGCCACCGATGAAATTCAATGGAATGTGCCGGCGCCTTCGCCCAAGTGCACGCTGTGCGGGCTTTCGAAGCTCACCTGGTCGCGCCCGTTCGACTTCGCCTTGTAGAGATGCCTGTCGGCGACCTTGAACATGTCGTGATAGGTGGTGGGCCCGCGGAAGGCGATGCCGCCGATGCTGACCGAGAGCGGGCATGGCAGCCCGCCGGGCGCGAACTCGGCCTCGCGGATGCGCAGCCTGATCGTCTCCGCGACCAGGAAGGAGCGCGTCGCGTCGGCGCCCGGAAGAAAGACAGCGAATTCCTCGCCGCCGATGCGTCCGACGATGTCGGCGCCGTGCAGCTGGCCCTGGATCGTCCTGGCGATCAGCTTCAGCGCCTGGTCGCCGCAATCGTGACCGAGACGGTCGTTGATCGACTTGAAATGATCGGCGTCGACGATCAGCAGCGCGCCGGCATCGGCGACGTCATGGCTGCGCGCCTGCTCGAGATAAGCCTCGACCAGCATTGAGAAGGCGCCGCGGTTGAAGACCGCCGTCAGGCTGTCGGTCGCGGCGACGATGCTGAGCTCCTTCTGGGCGATCGCCAGCTGGCGCATCTTCCACATCAGGAAGAACAGGAAGGAGCCGCCAAGCACAAGCGGCAGGAACAGGTCGGTGAGCTTGGCCCAAAGCAGGGCGTCGGGCGACAGCGAAGGAAAGTTGAAGGAATCGACAAAGAAGGCGGCCGCAATGAAAAACGCCGTGCCGGCGACGGTGACCAGCGCGACCCTGCCCCAACTGGTGGCAGACAAATCGATGCGCATGTCATTGCTCCCACTGCAACGCACTCATTGTGCAGCGCGGGCGCAAACGAAGTCCTAATACATTAGCTTCAATACAAGCTTGGTTAACCGGTCGTCAGGCGTAAGCGCGGCCTTCCTCGGCGCGCTGGAACAGCATCAGGTCGAGCGGCACCGAAGGCCGGCCGAGTACGGTGAGGATCATGTGCGCCTGGCCGCGGTGGTGGGTCTGGTGGTTGAAGAAATGGCTGAGCGCCGGCGCCAGCCGCTGCGAGACGGTGCGCATGTCAAACGTCATATAAGAGAAGCGGCCGGCGAGCGCCTTCTCGCCCATGCCGCCGACCCAGTCCATGATCCGCTTGTCCTCCGCCTCGCGCGCGGTGTGCAAAGGTTGCAACGCCTTGTAAAGAATGGCGTCAAGAGACGACGGCGCGTGTCCCTCGCCGGTGAAACGCTTCATCCAGATACGGTCGGCGGTCAGGATATGGTTGAGCGTTCCCATCATAGAGCCGAAGAAGGCGCCGGTATCGCGATTGAATTCCTCGTCGCTGAGATCGGCAGCGGCATCGTAGATGCGCGCATTGGCCCATTGATTGTAGGCCGCAAACATCATGAAATGCTGTTTCATTCTTCCATCCGGTTCGCAACGAATCCCGGCTCTTCGTAACCCGCAGGAACGGCAATGACCATTCTGTTCTATGACCTCGTCGGCCACGACGCCCAACGCCCGTTCAGTCCGCATTGCTGGAAGACCAAGATGGCGCTGGCCCACAAGGGGCTCGACGCCACCAAGGTGCCGACGCGCTTCCTGGAAGTGCCCAAGGTGGAAGGCGGCGTGTCGAAGACGGTGCCGGTGATCCGCGACGGCGACCGCGTGGTGGTCGATTCCTTCGCCATCGCGCTTTATCTCGACGAGGCCTATCCCGAACGGCCGACGCTGTTTTCCGGCGAAGGCGGCAAGGCGATGGCGCGCTTCATCGAGCGCTGGTCGCAGCTTACCATCCATCCCTACATCGCAACGGTGGCGCTAACCGACCTCAACGCCATGCAGGACGAGACGAACGCCGTCTATTTCAGAGAAAACCGCGAACAGCGCTACGGCAAGCGGCTGGAAGAGGTGGTGGCCGGCCGCGACGCCGGGCTCGCCGGCTTCCGCGCCTCGCTGGAGCCGCTGCGCTCGATGTTCAGCTACCAGCCCTTCATCGGCGGCGAGGCACCGCTGTTTGCCGATTACATCGTGTTCGGCGCGCTGCAATGGGCGCGCGTCGCCTCTCCCTACCGCTTGCTCGACGAAAGCGACAGTGTGTCCCAATGGTTCGAGCGCTGCCTCGACCTGTACGACGGGATCGGCCGGCAGGTTGCGGCGGCGGCCTAGGATCGCCATGCTGCACTATGAGATCCAGGCCGAGATCTGGGTCTATCCCGGCAAGGGCGGCTGGCATTTCGTGACGCTGCCGGCCGAGTTCGCGACGCGGATCAAGGCGGCGATGGCGGGGCTGGCGCGGCCCTGGGGCTCGCTCGGCGTGACGGCCGCCATCGGCAAGACAAGGTGGAGCACGTCGCTCTTCCCCGACAAGGCATCCGGCAGCCTGCTTCTGCCGATCAAAGCCTCGGTACGGCAGCGCGAGGGCCTCAATGCCGGCGACACGCCTGCCTTGACCATAGAGGTCGAGCTTTAGCCTCTACCTTGGCATGTTCTTGTTTGGCGTATCCTTGTCGACCAGCCTGACGCAGATCGGATCGCCCTGCTCCATCCGGGTGCACTGCCATTCCGGGCCGAAACCGAAATTCTCGTTCCGCTTCAGCCCGCGAAAGAGCAGCAGCAGAAGCACGACGATACCAACAAGGATGACCACGAAGAGAATGCCGGTGATGTCTCCTGGTCTGAGGTGAGGCCAGTTCATTGTCTGCCTCCGGGTCCCAGGCGGGATCGCTTTTGGCTTGCGTGTGCAAGCGCTCCATTGTCGCGCAACGAGCAGCCGTTGGCCAGAGCAGGCGAGGCAAACCGCCTCCCCTTGGCAAGCCGCCGGGCGACTTGTATAGAGCCCGCCACTCCAATCTCCATCCCCAGAACAAGGACGACCCAATGGCGATCGAACGCACCTTCTCCATGATCAAGCCCGACGCGACCAAGCGCAATCTGACCGGCGCCATCACCAAGATGCTGGAAGACGCAGGCCTTAGCGTCATCGCGTCGCGCCGCGTGTGGATGAGCCGCCGCGAGGCGGAAGGCTTCTACGCCGTTCACAAGGATCGCCCGTTCTTCGGCGAGCTCGTCGAGTTCATGTCGTCTGGCCCGACCGTCGTGCAGGTGCTGGAGGGCGAGAACGCCATTGCCAAGAACCGCGAAGTGATGGGCGCCACCAATCCGGCAAACGCCGCCGAGGGCACCATCCGCAAGGTGCATGCGCTGTCGATCGGCGAGAATTCGGTGCACGGCTCGGACGCGCCGGAAACCGCCGCGCAGGAGATCCGCTACTGGTTCTCCGATACAGAGGTCGTCGGCTGAGCTTTGGCGGTTTGACCGAGAATAAGGGCGGCGCCGCTCGAACGGCGCCGCCCTTACGTCATTCGGGCGATAGACAAACGCGCGGCACGCCCTAGGTCAATCTCATCGGCGACATGTTGCAAGGGCGTCGCCGGCTGTGAGCGACCACCGCGCTTCCGCCCATGAACAGGGAGGGAAGCATGATCGAACCCCATGTTTCCAAAAGCGGCGTTGCGTATCCGGACGATCTCGTCCTGTTGAAGCGCATCTATGACGAAGTCTGCGAGGAGCGGGGTATCATCCCCGGCAGCCCGGAGGCATCGGAACTGGCCATTGAGGCCATGAGGCTCTTTTCCGCCGGCATTTTCGACGAAGGCACGATCGGTCGTCGTCTTCGCCATCACTGACCGCACGACCGGCCGAGTTCAATCCCCGTCGCCGTAGCGGATCACTTCAACCTTCTCCTTGGTGATCAGGCAACTCATGGTCAGCGCCTTGATCTGCGGGATCAGCGCATCGATCTTCTCCGGCGCATCGACGATCTCGACGACGATGGGCAGGTCCTGCGACAGCCGCAGGATCTTGGCGGTATGGAGCACGCTCGAACGGCCGAAGCCGAGCGGTCCCCTGAGCACGGTCGCGCCCGCCATGCCGGTTTCGCGTGCCTTGATGACGATCGCCTCATGCAGCGGCGTGCCGTCGGCCGCCCTGTCGTCCTCGCCGAAGAAGATCCTAAGCAGCACGCATTGTGCGGGAAGTTCCATATTTTCCTCCCTGGTCATCTGGTAGTCGGCAAGCGGTTGAACCTGGCCGCCATGAGATAGCCAAGCCAGGCCGAGATAAGCGACAGCACCACGACACTGACAAGATAGATCGCGGCGAGGCCAAGGTCGCCTTCGAAAAGCAGGATGAAGGTGTCGAGGCTCATGGCCGAGAAGGTGGTGAGGCCGCCGCAAAAGCCGCCGGTGACGAACTGGCGGCCGGCCGGGCCGACCATCAGGCGCCCGTCCGGCCGGGTCAGCGTGGCGAAGAACATGATCACCCAAGAGCCGACGATGTTGACGAAAGCGGTGGCGTAGAGCGCGCTCAAGCCCAGCAGCGAGACGATGACATAGCCGGACAGGAAGCGCGTCAGCGAGCCGATTGCCGCGCCGCAGCCGACCGCCAGATAAAGCCGCAGCGCCGTCTGCCTGCCGTTTCCGGACATAAGGCCCTACCCTGCCATCCGCACGACGACCCAGAAGCCGAGCGCAACGGCAAGCACGCACGACGCCACCGAGGCGACGACGTTGAAGACGGCGAGCGGCCTTTCGCCATCCAGCGCCAGGTTCAGCGTCTGCAGGCAGAAGGACGAAACCGTGGTGTAGCCGCCGAACAGGCCGACCACGATCAGGTCGCGCACCAGTTCGGCGGAAAAGACGCCGCCAACCGCCCGCGCCGCGCCGGCGAACGCGCCGATGGCGAGCGCCCCAGTGACGTTGACCACGAGCGTGCCCCAGGGAAAGGTTTCGCCGACGCTGCGGCCGACGAGGCCCGACAGGAAGAAGCGGGAAATGCCGCCGCAAAATCCGCCAATCAGGACCAGGGCGCAAGCCGCAAGGGTCATCGCTTCAATGCCTTTTCAAAGGTGATTCCGCATGGAATCGCGTTACAGAAGACAGGCACGTCGCGAGCGGAAAAAACAGACCCCGCCGCGCGAAAGCACGCCTGGCAGGAGTCATCAGCCCGATACTCGTACTGAGCGTGGGCGGTTTCGGGGGAACCCCATCCCCATTTTTCGGGGGAAACTAGGCGGTCGCGGCAGCGCGGTCAATCGGGCCGTTGTGGTCGATGCCTACTCCACAGCGAAAAACCCGCCGCCCCTCGCGGCGGGCAGACGTCATTTCGGTTGGCGCTCTTTCACATTCGCATGGAGGTTGGCCGCCTCCGTGTCGGTGGCCGGTGTCTTGGTCTCCTCGCCGGTGAATGGACTGCCCTGCCCGGGCGCGAGGTCGCCGCTATGGCCGGCCTTGTTGGTCTGGAAAGGCTGACTGTCCGGGCTCAACCCATGCTGGGTGGCATTGAACAGATGGTCGTCCGCCCTAGCAAAGCCGGCGAAGGCAATCAAAGATATGCCCGTGGCAGCAAGGATGAGCGCGTTTCTTTTCATATCTGGTCTCCTTTGAGGTGCCAGATCGAGCCGCGCATTCGGTCTGGCGGCTTCAGTGAAGGGATGTTTTTGGCAACATCCCTTTTTGCCTGCCCGCCATATGAAAGTTCAACGCTTCGCGCGCGGATTATTCCGGCAGTCGTGGGATATCGTCGTGGCGTACGAGGAGAAGACGCAGCTCGCGATCCTTCGCGCCAGCCCCGGCGTATAGCACCCTTCGTCGAGACCTCAGCTCGCGGCGTTGAAGCGCAGGATCACGCGGTCGTCCTTGTCGGCGATGACGAGCCGGCCGGCGTCGATATGGTATGACGCCGCCTTGACGAGCGCGTCGAACAGCGCCTTCTCCTGCGCCATCACATCCGGCGCGCGGGCCATCTTGGTCGAGCCGATGTTGCTGATGGCGATCTTCTCGCCATCGACCTTGGCGTTGGCGAAGTAGCTGTTGCACGGGCCTTTGCCCCCGGCCTTGCCGGCTTCGCTTACGCGGAACGTCGCCTGCGGCTCACGGATCGGACCGATGCCGTCGATGTATTCGATGAGCCAGCTCTGGCCATACAGGGCCGTGGTGTCCGGTTCGATTGCGGGCGTCGCCATCTTCAGCACAACCGTCTGCGGCTTGCCGTCCAGCGGATCGACCTGGTGGCGGGTGTCGGTAATGAACAGCAGCCGGTCGTCGACAGTGATGCGGGCCTGCAGCGCATAGGTCCTGCCGGGCTTGATCACCTTGGGATCGAAGCCGATCTCGAACTTGATCGGCACCTGGCCGGCCGGCACGATCTTGCGCTGGCCGATGATCGTCGACGGTGCGTCGGCCAGCGAGACGTCTGTGAGCTCGACCGAAAGCACCGCATTGGGCGGCAGGGCGATACGCTCGCGATAGGTCACTTCGCCGGCAAGAGTTTTTTCGGCGGCACTGGTGAGTTCCGGCACGGCAAGCACGCCAACCACCAGCGGCACCAGGCCGAAGATGAAGAATTCCGCAATCCTGTCCAGCATGAGATTGCTCCGCCAAGCAAATCAAACCGGTTTGCAAGGTCGGGAAGGATTGCGGTCAATCAATGGCCTCGGCCGAAGTTTATCGGCCCGACGTCTTCCAACGCCCGGCGGCTTCGTCGTCGGCTTCCTTGGCCTCGACCCAACCGCCCTCGGAGCCGTCGGCGCGGTGCTCCTTCTTCCAGAAGGGCGCGCGCGACTTCAGATAGTCCATCAGGAAATTCGCCGCCTCGAAGGCCGCGTGCCGGTGCGCAGAGGCTGCTACCACCAGCACGATGTTCTCGCCGGGCGCGATCTTGCCGTGGCGGTGGATGATCGTGAGCCCCTGCAGCGGCCAGCGCGAGGTAGCCTCGGCGGCGATGCGGCCGATCTCAGCCTCGGCCATGCCGGGATAATGCTCAAGCTCGAGCGCGCGAGCGCGCCCTGCTCGTCGCGGCACAGGCCGGAGAAGGTCACCACGGCGCCGATGTCGGTGCGGCCCTTCGTCAGGGCGGCGATCTCGGCGGCGACGTCGAAATCCTCGCGCTGGACGCGGATGGCCGGCAGGACGGCGTGCGCCATCTCAGCCTCCAGTCATCGGCGGAAACAGCGCGATCTCGCGCGCGCCCGCGATTTTCTCGCGGTGGCCGACATGTTCCTGGTTGATGGCGACGCGGATGACGTCCGGATATTGCAGCGCGTTTTCGTATTCCTCGCCGCGCGACTTCAGCCAGCGCAAGAGGTCGGCGACGGTCTCGATGTCGGCCGGCAGCTCGACATGCTCTTCCGGCTTGCCGATCCGCTCGCGTACCCAGGCGAAATAGATGAGCTTGGTGGACATCTCACTCGTCCATGATGTGCTTCAGCCCGGCGCGGAAATAGTCGTAGCCGGTATAGAGGGTGACGAGCGCCGCGATCCACAGCAGCACCAGGCCGATCTGGGTGGTGAGCGGGAAGATCTTGTCACCGGCAGGGCCGACGAGCAGGAAGGCGATGGCGACCATCTGGATGGTGGTCTTCCACTTGGCGAGCTGGGTCACCGGGACCGAGACCTTCAGCGCAGCCAGATATTCACGCAGGCCCGAAACCAGGATCTCGCGGCACAGGATGATGATCGCCGCCCAGAGCGACCAGCCTGCGATGCCCGCATGCCTGTCGGTGTCAGCGGCGAGTAACAGAAGGCAGGTGGCGACCAGGAGCTTGTCGGCGATCGGGTCAAGCATCTTGCCGATGTTGGAGGTCTGCTGCCAGGCGCGCGCAAAGTAGCCGTCGAAATAATCGGTGATAGAGGCGAGCAGGAAGATGACCAGCGCCGACCAGCGGGCGAAGTCGGAAGATTTCAGATGGCCCTCGAGGAAAAAGCACAGCACCACCAGCGGCACCGCGATGATGCGGGCGTAGGTAAGGATATTCGGCAGGTTGAAAGCGCGCTGGGCCATGTCTGATCGGGAACTCTTCTCCGCCTGCGTACTCAAATCAGAAGCCAATGTGGGGGGTCAACAGGCGAGATTCGATTGGTCGCCTGAAAATAGGCGCAAGAATGGTCAGCTGTCATGAAAATGGTTGTAGACCAGCTTCGCCACATGCTCGGAAATGCCGTCGACCTTGACCAGGTCCTCGACCGCGGCGCGGCTGACCGCCTTGGCGGTGCCGAAAGCAAGCAGCAGCGCCCGTTTGCGGCCGGGGCCGATGCCGGCGATCTCGTCGAGCGGACTCTTGACCATCTCCTTCTTGCGGCGGGCGCGATGCGAGCCGATGGCGAAGCGGTGCACCTCGTCGCGCAGGCGCTGGACGAAATAGAGCACCGGGTCGCGCACCGGCAGCATGAAGGAGTCCCTGCCCTTGACGAAGAAACGCTCGCGCCCGGCGTCGCGGTCGGGACCCTTGGCGATGCCGATCGCGACGACCCGGTCCTCGATGCCAAGATCGGACAGGATCTTGCGCACCGCCGTCATCTGGCCCTGGCCGCCGTCGATCAGGATGACGTCGGGCCAGGCCGGGAAGCTGCCGTTGCCCCCGACCAGGTCCTCGGCCGTGTCGCCCTCGGCTTCGGTGCCCGCCTCACCCGAAGGTTGAGCGTCGCCATGCTCCCTGAGCAGCCGCGAGAAACGCCGCTCCATCACTTCGCGCATCATGCCGAAATCGTCGCCCGGCGTGATCTCGGTCGAGCGGATGTTGAATTTCCGGTACTGGTTCTTCACGAAGCCTTCCGGTCCGGCGACGACCATGGCGCCGACCGCGTTGGTGCCCATGATGTGCGAGTTGTCGTAGACCTCGATGCGCACCGGCGGCTTTTCCAGGCCGAAGGTCTCGGCGAAGCCCGTGAGCAGCCGCGCCTGCGTCGAGGTTTCCGCCAGCCTGCGGCCGAGCGCCTCGCGGGCGTTCTGCAGCGCATGGTCGGTCAGATCCTTCTTTTCGCCGCGCTGCGGCACCGAGATCGCTACCCTGCGGCCGGCGCGGGTGGAGAGCGCCTCGGCGAGCAGTTCCTGCTCCTGCACGGTCTGGGAAAGAAGCAACGTGCGGGCCGGCAGCTTGTCGTCATAGAACTGCGCCAGGAACGAGCCAAGCACCTCGGCCGGCTCCAGCGCCGGGTCGGCCTTGGGGAAATAGGCGCGGTTGCCCCAGTTCTGGCCGGTGCGGAAGAAGAACACCTGGATGCAGGTCTGGCCGCCTTCCTGGTGGATGGCGAAGACATCCGCCTCCTCGACCGTCTGCGGGTTGATGCCCTGATGCGCCTGCACATGCGAGAGCGCCGCCAGGCGATCGCGATAGATGGCGGCGCGCTCGAAATCGAGTTCCGCGGAGGCCTGCTGCATGGCGGCCGAAATCTCGGTCTTCACCTTCTGGCTGCGGCCGGAAAGAAAATCCTTCGCCTCGGCGACCAGCTCGGCGTAGCCCTGATGCGATATCTCGCCGGTGCAAGGGCCGGCGCAGCGCTTGATCTGGTAGAGCAGGCAGGGCCGCGTGCGGTTCTCGTAGAAGGAGTCCGTGCAGCTCCGCAGCAGGAAGGCGCGCTGCAGCGAATTGATGGTGCGCCCGACCGCGCCGGCCGACGCGAACGGACCGAAATAGTCACCCTTGCGCGAGCGTGCGCCGCGATGCTTGTAGATGCCGGGCGAGACATGGTCGCCGGTGAGCAGGATGTAGGGGAACGACTTGTCGTCCCGCATCAAGACGTTGAAGCGGGGCCGCAGCCGCTTTATGAGGTTCGCTTCGAGCAGCAGCGCCTCGATCTCGGTGCGGGTGACGACGAACTCCATCGTCGCCGTCTCGCGCACCATGCGGCCGATGCGGGCGGTGTGGAAGCGCCCTTGCGCATAGTTGGTGACGCGCTTCTTCAGGCTGCGCGCCTTGCCGACATAGAGCACGTCGCCGGCCGCGTTCATCATGCGGTAGACGCCCGGCTGGTTGGGCAGCCGCTTGACGAAGGTCTGGATCACCTCGGCGCCGACCATGCCGTCGGCATCGCCGGCATGCGGCGTCCAGTCTATCGCGGTGAAGGCGACGTCAGGCCCCGCGGGAGCCGCCTCCGGCTCGACGATCTCCTCCGCCGCCTCGTCCTCAATGTCGATATCGGGGTCGACATCGGGCGGCAGATCGTCGACGGCGCCGTTTCGCTTATGTTTTTGGGCAGGACTCATTCCACCATGCCTGTCACATCGGGCGTCTGCCATGCAAGATGCTGGCCGCCATCGAGCGCGATCATCTGGCCGGTGACGGAGCGCGCTTCCCAGAGGTAGCGGATGGTGGCGCCGAATTCCGGCAATTGCGGGCCGCGCTTCAGGATCAGGCCCTCAACTTGGCTTTCGAAATCATCGTCGTCCTGGCGCTTGTTCTTCAGCGTCGGGCCAGGGCCGACGGCGTTGACCCGAATGCGCGGCCCCAGCGCCTGCGCCAGCATCTGGGTTTGCGTCCACAGGGCCGATTTCGACAGCGCATAGGAGAAATAGCGCGGCGTCGGCCGCCAGACACGCTGGTCGATAATATTGACGATCAGCCCCTCCGCGCCTTCCGGCAAGGCGCGGGCAAAGTTCTGCGCCAAGAGCGCCGGCGTCTTCACGTGGATGGCGAAGTGGCGGTCCCAGGCCTGCCAGTCGAAATCCTCGATACGGTCGTCGACGAACAAAGAGGCGTTGTTGACGAGCAGCGTGACCGGACCAAGGGCGGCCTCGGATCGGCCGACAAGATCGCCGACCGCGTCCATGTCGGTGAGGTCGGCGACAACCACGGCGGCGCGGCCGCCCTTCTCCCTGATGTGGCTGGCCAAGGCCTCGGCCTCGGCTCCGGAACGGTTGGCGTGGACGGCGACGGCAAAGCCATGCGCGGCCAGATCCTCGACGATCGCCTTGCCGATCCTTCTCGCTCCACCCGTCACCAGCGCCACGCCAGCGGCTTCATTCATGTTGTCAATCCTCAATCGGCTTCACGATTCCGGGAAGCCGGCACAATATGACGGGCCAAGCGTTAAATGCCATTTCCACCTGGGGCAGGAATGTGGCGAAGCGGCCCGCACGCACGCTTGCCGGCCCGGATTCGGGACGTCTCATAGCCTAATATATGCCGCCGGACCCCTTGAACCAAGCGGTGTGCAGCGCAACATGATTAGCCTGCTGACAATCGCTGTTGCGAAGATGCAACGTCACCTTTCGGCCTCATTCGTGCCGGGGAATGACCCAAGTTCAGGTTCGGTTCAGCCGCATTTCAGCACGACATTTGGAACCGTTGAGCGCTAGGCCCGTTTATCCCCCCCGGACGGGCCGGGGCATTCATGAACACAAAAGCCTAGTGTCTTGTGGCTTAAGGAGTAAACAACAATGCAAGCCAATCTCAAGTTTGCGCGGCCGCTGGCGGTTGCGCTCGGGCTCTTCGCCCTCGGCGGTACCGCCTATGCCGCAGACGTCGTTTCCGAGGAGCCGCCGGCCCCCGCCCCGGTCGCCGAACTCCCTGTCGCCTCCTGGGCCGGCCCCTATGCCGGTATCAGCCTCGGCTACGGCTTCAGCGGCCACGCCGATGCCAGGGACCAGGGCGTTAATGTCAAAACCAAGGGCTTCATCGGCGGCGTCTTCGGCGGCTATCAGTGGCAGCAGGAGAACTTCGTCTACGGCGCTGAAGCCGATCTCGGCTACAATGGCGTCAAGGGCGACAGCGCCGGCATCCACGCCAAGGGTGGCCTCGAAGGCTCGCTGCGCGCCCGCCTCGGTTATTCGGTGACCCCGGAGATCCTGCTCTATGGCACCGGTGGTCTCGCCGCCAAGAACCAGAAGATCACGGATGACGTCCTCGGCACCAACGAAAGCAAGGCGATGCTGGGCTGGACGGCCGGCGTCGGTACCGACATCAAGATCACGGACAATGTGTTCGGTCGCGTCGAGTATCGCTACACCGATTACGGCAATAAGGACTTCGGTCCAACCGGCAACGTCAAGTCGAAGGACAACCGCGTTACCTTCGGCGTCGGTATGAAGTTCTAAGTCGTCCAAGCCACGACACGGAAAAGCCGGGCCTTGCGCCCGGCTTTTTTTGTGGCTGGCGTTTCCCTAAAGCGCGTCGCGCTGAAGCGGATTCAGGCGACGCGCCTTAAATCTTGTTTTGATCTCGTTCTCCCAAAACCGCTGAGCAGTTTTGAGCGACATGCATTAGGCGGAAACGTTTAGCCTGCCTTCAACGCAACCTGGTGGATGGCGCTTGCTGAAAACCCTCATGGACCGGGATCGACCGCAGCTGGTCGAGCCATTGCACCCGCGAGCGCATGAGGACCTGCGCGTCGGGCCGGTATTCGGCTGGATCCGTCATCGTGGCGGCATGGACATGGATTTCGGACGGCCATTTATCCGAGCGGAAATAGAGCCGCGTGCCGCAGGATGGGCAGAACCCGCGGAACGTTCCTGGGCTGCTTTCATAGTGCGTGATGTCGCCGACCCGGTTCAGCTGATCGGGCCTCATCCCGAGGAAGGCCGTGAAGGGAGCGGAGGTGGCGCGTTGGCAATCGGCGCAGTGGCAGACCAGGTTGCGCGTGATCTCGCCCGAATAAGCCCAGGTCACTGAACCGCACATGCAATGTCCATTGAGTGCCATGGTTCCCTCCTCCTGGCCGTGCGTTCGCCAAAGCCAGCGCGACAACACTGGCACATCACCGCCCAGATGGTGGGTACGGCGAGCGGCTCACGCGCGCTTCTTTGCGACCTTGGCGGGTTTGATCTTCGGCGGCAGTGTTGCGACGAAGGCCAGCGCGCGATCGAGCCAGCCACGGAGGTCCGCGTCGGTGGCCGTGCCTTCCGGCGCGACGTGGACATAGCCTTCCATCGAGCGTCCGCCCATTTCCATGGGGCTGGCATGGGGACGGGCGGCCGCCGCCGCATGCGCGTCCTTGCCGACGCGCACCAGCAGGCCGCGCTTGGAGGTGCCTATCAGCATGTTGCCGTTGATCATGAAGCAGGTGCCGCCGAACATCTTTTGCTCGGTGAAGGCGCGCGCGCCAAGCGCCGCGCGCAGGCGCTCGACCATGGGGTCAGGTGTAGCGCTGGTGACTGATTTTGTCATGCTCACCGCCTCTGGGATTTGCGGGAGACAGGCAAGCACGGAAATGGTGGCGGTTCAAGGTGGGCGCAGACGTCAACGCTGCCAATCTCCGCCCTCGTGGGGGAGATGTCCGGCGGGACAGAGGGGGGCGCGAAGGAACGCTACGTTGGAGGCGATTCCGAAGTCTATTTTGGCCCTATCGGGCGGCAAGCACCGACAGGCAGGCGGGACAGCGCCCCCTCTGCCCTGCCGGGCATCTCCCCCACAAGGGGGGAGATCAGCTGTCTTCACCCCGGCACGCATCCCTTCAGCTCTGGAAACTTCTCGTCGAAGCGGGCGGCCCAGCGGGTCAGCCGGCCGCGGCCCTTCTCCCACTGGCCGCCGAAGCGCAGCGCGAGATAGCCGAGGGCGGCGCGCAGTGCCATCTGGCCGGCGGTGATCTTCTTCGGCAGTTTCGGCGGGTTGGCGTTGATGAAGTCTAGCGCGGCGGTGATCTTCGTCCACTGGCGGTCGAGCCAGGGCTGATAGACCATGGTGTCAGGACGCGTGCGCCGCTCATAGACCATCGACAGCGCGCAGTCGCAGATGCCGTCGGCCAACGCCTCCAGCACTTCGGCCTCGAGCCGCTTGTCCGGATTGCGCGGGAAGAGCGCGTTCTTCGACAGCCGGTTGAGATGCTGGGTGATGGCGCGGCTGTCGTGGATCGTGCGGCCGTCCTCCAGCACCAGCACCGGGATCTTGCCCAGCGGATTGGCCGATATCAGCTCCGCCGGCTTGTCCTCGGTCTTGACCGGCACGAGGTCGACGGCGATGCCGGCATAGGCGGCCGCCATGCGGACCTTTGAGCTGTAGGGAGACGTGGAGGCATAGAGCAGCTTCGGCATGATCGGTTTCCCAGTTGTTCGCGCGTACTGTTGACCGAATGCCCTAACCCGGGCAACGGCCAGCACCGCCAAACCCGATAGCCAACGCATGTTGCCGTCGCAGGCGCGCAACAAAAAGCTCCCGGAAATCTTGCCAGAAGGCAAAATCTCCGAGAGCTTTAACAGGAGCGTATGCCCCAACCTCGCCGGCGATCACGCCGAACTGGCGAGAGGGGCACCTCGATGGCACCCGCCCTCACCTGTCGGTTCGCGCGCGAAGCTACGCGATTACTTCTTGGCAGGCGCCTTCTTTGCCGGCGCCTTCTTCACAGCTGCAGTCGACTTGGCGGCGGCGGCCTTCATCGGAGCCTTGGCGGCGGGCTTCGCCGCTGCCTTGGCGGCAGGCTTGGCGGCCGGCTTCTTGGCCGGAGCCTTGGCTGCTGCCTTGGCGGCGGGCTTGCGCCGCGGCCTTGGCGGCCGGCTTCTTGGCGGCGGCGGGCTTCGCCGCGGCCTTGGCCGGAGCTTGGCGGCTGCCTTGGGTGCTGCTGCCTTCTTCACTGCAGGTTTCGCGGCAGCCTTAGCTGCCGGCTTCTTTGCCGGCGCTTTCGCCGCCGGCGCCTTGGTTGTCGTCTTTGCCATGCGATGCCCCTTGCGTTTTGCCGACGGTCGTGAGTGACCCGGCGTGTTCATGCATATCTGACTCGCGGCTATCTAGCCAGCGAAGCAACACAATGATTTTCAGTTATTGAATTTTGGTTACGCAAGACGCGCTGACAAGGGTAACGACGCAAAAACGACAGCGAATCTTTGTCTGTCGAAGTGAAACCGCATCTGCGAGCATTGCCGACGCTCTCTATCGTCCGATCATCCAAACATGTTCGCGCTGAGCAGAGAGCTGAATGTGAGCGCACTGCTCATAATGTAGAAGAAGCTGCGCGAGGACGGTTTCATCTTGTCCAGCACAAAGATCTACAGGTCAGGCCGCAACGGAACCGAGCCGGAGCCACGACAAATTTTGTCGGCTCGAAAATGAGCTTATTGCTCGCATTCTTGCAACCGCCGCATCAGGCATGGAGCGGCCCTGGCTCGCTGCGCAGACGACGCGAAGGCTCCACCCGATGCAGATGGACGGCATAGGTGTCCCAGGGCTGCGCGACCTCGATAGCGGCCAGCATGCGGCCGATCTCACCGCGGTGATAGCTGCCGTGCAGGACGACATGGGTCAGCATCTCCTGCCTGGTCACGCAGCCCTTGTCGCCGTCGGTGAAGGTGAAGGCAACGGGTTCCGCAAGCTGTTGCTCCGAAACGGTTTGGAGATAGCCGAGGTACCAGCGGTCGCTTTCCGCCATGGCGGCGCGCAATTCCGCGAGCTCCGGCGTCTCCTCGGTGTTGTCGCTCGCATAGCCGTGGGCGACGCCCGTGAGATGCGCGGCAAAGATCCGCGACACGACATGGATATGGTTCATCAGCCTCAACACGGCGCGGCGTTCCACCCCATTGCGTGGATCGAGACCGGCGAGCTTTTCCAAGAGCTCGTCATTCGCCCAAGCCTGGTAAGCGAGCAGGCTGCGCAGCAGGGTCGAGGCGCTCATCTTCACGCTCCATTGCGATTGCCTGTCTGTCGCAATTCCAGACGGAATTGCTCCGGGAAAAAATGTGAGTATCTTGCTTATATTCTCGGGAGGCCTGGCAGGATGTCTACTCGCATTGCAAAGCCAGCTCAGCGCATGCGCAAGGAGCCGCGCCAGGCGCGCTCGGTCGCCACAGTCGAGGCGATCATCGAAGCAGGTGCTCGCGTTCTGAGCGAGATCGGCTGGGCGGGCTTCAGCACCAACAAGGTCGCCGAGGCCGCGGGCGTGAGCATCGGCTCGCTCTATCAGTACTTTCCCGACAAGCTTGCTCTGGTCGACGCGATCCGGCGCCGCCACTTCGACCATGTACTGTCGGTCATCCGCGAAGCGGCGGCCGAGGAGAAGCCGCTCAGGCAGTTCGCGCGCGAGCTGGTGCGCGGCATGATCGCCGCGCACAGCATCCACCCGACGCTGCATCAGGTGCTGCTCGACGAGGCGCCGGGCGACCGTGGCTCGCGCGCCGCGCATGCCTCGTTCCAGGCCCGCTATCTCGAGCACTATGCGGCGGCCGTGGCGCAATACCGCCGGCGCAGGAAGGATACCGAGACCATGGCGCGCGTGCTCTCCTCCGCCGTCGAGGGCGTGATCCACAATGCGGCGCGCCGCAACATGCTCGATGCGCCGGAGCTGCAGAAGCAGCTCGGCGAGCTGATCTGCGCCTATCTTTCCGGCCAGGGCGCGCGGACTTGATGATGGCGTGATCCCGCAGCGACGCCGTCACGGCTGATAGCCGAGGCAAATCGCGCCGAGCGCGACGACGGCGCAGGCTCCGATACGTCGGGAGCATGATCACCTGAGCCTAGGCCCAAGGTAGTCACCGCCAGAAGGCGGCCGAAGGCTTCAGTGGGCTGAAGGGTTGACCGGAGCCGTCGAAGCGGTCTGGCGGATCGAGCAGCCGAAGCTCGCCGCCAGGCTCACCTGCTATCTGCGAAAATAGCGCTGATGAGGGACAGCGCCCCCCAGCCGTCTATCAGCCAGAATTTAACTACCGAAGCACGCGGCAGCGGCCGTTATAGACCATCCAGCGGTCGAAGCCCGAGACGCAGAATTCGACATTGTCGCCGATCGAGGCAAAGCCCTGGCCTTCCTCGATCAGGTACCAGATGGTGCGGTCGCGGCCATCGGACAGGCTGACGGTGGCGCCGCAATAGCGGCGGCCGATCGGCCATTCGTCACTGGCCGGCAGGTAGCGATGCTGGTGGATATTATGGAAGTCGGTGATGGCGACATCGGGAAGGTGCGGCACGTGATGCACCTGGTAGGTGAAGCGGTCGGTGATCTTGCTCAGCACCCAGCTCTCGCCGCAGACGCTGCCGTCATCCTCGGTATAGACGGAAAGGTCGGCGGCGTGCGCTGCCTGGTTGAAGCCAAGCGACGTGCCAAGCGGCGTCAAAAGCGAAATCAGCGCGGCAAGGGCGGAATGAGCGAAGCGAGTCATGACAGCCTCTCAAAGTCGGTTGCGCGCACTGTGCGGATTCGCTTGGCGGCGGTCAAGCGGTTGTGAAGACAATGGTTTCCCAAAAGATCATCCCGGATGCTGCCCGATGTCAGACCGTTCCCGACACCAGCAATCCTCCGACGACGGCCAGGTTGATCAGGAAGGCATTGCGCAGCACCTGCCGCTCCGGCTCCTCGGAGGCCCAAAAGCGCAGCAGCATGACATTCGTCGCCAGCGTAAACAGAACAAGCGCGCCGGCGGCGAAAGGCACAGCAAGGCCGAGCGCAAGCATCAGGCCGGCGACGATCTCGATCACCGAGCCGGCGGTCAGCATGAGGGCGGGAGCCGGGAATTTCCGGCTCGCCAGATAGTCGCGCATCGCCTTGAATTTCAGGAAGTGCTCGATGCCGGCGAAGACGAACACGCCGCCGATGAGAAGCGCGCCTGTCGCCTGGATGGTATCAATCGGCATGTCGGCCTCCTCATTTTCTCGGGAAGGCTCAGTCTTCCGGGACAAAAGCGGGGTTGTAGACGACTTCCCAGAGATGATCGTCGGGATCCTGGAAATAGCCGGCATAGCCGCCCCAGAAGGTTTTTTGCGCCGGCTTGACCACGCGCGCGCCGGCCTTGATGGCCTCGGCCATCACCGTATCGACCTCGGCTTCGCTCGCCACATTGTGGCCGATGGTGAGCTCGGTCGGGCTGCGGCCGCTCTGCAGCACCGTGGCGTCGTGGGCGATGCTCGAACGCTCGAAGATCGCGAATTTCAGGCCGCCGGCGAGCTCGAAGAAGGCGACGGCGCCATGCTCGAACTCGCGGCCGATGATGCCTTCGGTCGGCAGGCCCAAACCGTCGCGATAGAATTTGAGCGACGCTTCGAGATCGTCGACGCCAAGCGTGAGGACGGTGATGCGAGCTTTCATTTCTCTCACTCCTTTCTATATTCGTGACCACGTCCTGGGAAAGAATGCGGTCTGATGGAAGCGCCTGGGGCGCCGTGAAGTTGCACCCGTTTTGCCACGGATGAAGCGGCCGGCATTGAAGATTTCGGCCAAAATGGCCGACGCGTCGATCCGCCGGGGAATGCCGGGACAGATCGGAGAAGACATGGAAGCGGTACTGGCCCAGTCCACCGGCTTCTTTCGGGAGAGGCCCGCTGCCGCGGGCCTGGCCAGCGCCTTTTCCGCGGTCTGGGTGCATCGCATGGCGGAGCAGGACGTTCCGCCGATCGTCATCACGCCGGACGCGACCATCGACCTGCAATGGATCGACGGCCGCTTTCGCATCGCCGGGCCGGACAAGGAGCCGCAGATCGAGAGGCCGCCGGCCGGGTCGGTAATCGTCGGGTTCCGCTTCCGGCCGGGCGCCGCCGCCGGCTGGCTCGGCGTGCCGGCCAGCGAGATCGTCGGCGGGCGGCTCGACCTCGGCGAGCTCTGGGGCACGCGCGCCCGGGAGCTGTCGGATCGTATCAAGGCCGCGCCGGACGTCGCCGGTATCGTGCGGCAGTTGGAAGAGGCGATCGGCATGCGTACGGAAGGGCGCGAGGCGCTCGACCCGCTGATGGGCAGAGCCTTCGACGTCATCGACGAGGGCCTGCCGCCCAAAACGCCGCTGCTTCCGTTCCTGCAGCGCCAGCTGCATTTGAGCGAACGGACGCTGCGACGCCGCTTCGAGGACGCTTTCGGCTACGGTCCGAAGACGCTTGACAGAATCCTGCGCTTCCACCGTTTCCGCCGCCTGCGCGAGAAAGCAGGGGAGGCCTCGACCGCCCTGCTCGCCATCGAAGCCGGCTATGCCGACCAGGCGCATCTGATCCGCGAGAGCCGGCGGCTGACCGGTGTGACGCCGTCCGCGCTGGCATAGCGCAATCGTCGTGCGGTCCTACTCCCCGGCCAGCCACTCCACCGACCAACGCGATGGCTGCTCCACCGCGAGCAGCCGGTGCAGCACCGGGAGCATGATCCGCAATTCGCCCTCGAGCGTATAGGGCGGATTGACCACCACCAGGCCACTGCCATCGAGGCTGGGCTCGGCTGACGATGGCCGGATATCGAAGCCGATGTCGAGCAGCTTTGGAATGCCCGTCTCCTTCAGCGCCGCGCGGAAGGCGGCGACCGCCTTGCGGTCCTTGATCGGATACCAGAGCGCGTAGATGCCGCCCGGCCAGCGCCGGTGCGCGCGGCGAAGGTTCTCGACGAGACGCGGGAACTCGCCTTCTTCCTCGAAGGGGGGGTCGACGAGCACCAGGCCGCGCTTTTCCTTTGGCGGCAGATGGGCGCCAAGCGCCAGCCAGCCGTCGAGCTCGATCACCCTCGCCTGGAAGTCGCCGGCAAAGACCGATTTCAATCGCGCCGCATCCTCGGGATGGAGTTCGATCGCGGTCAGCCGGTCCTGCTTGCGCAGGAGGTGCCTGACGATCAGCGGCGAGCCGGGATAGCGGCGGAGGCCGCCGTCGGGATTTTCGGCGCGCAGTGCGTCCAGATAGGGCTGAAGGAGAGCAGTCGTCCGGGGATCGAGCGTGGCCTCGAACAGCCGGCCGATGCCGCCCTGCCACTCACCAGTCTTGCCGGCCTCCACCGAGGCGAGATCATAACGGCCGATGCCGGCATGGGTGTCGATGACGCGGAAGCCTTGTCCTTCTGCTTGAGATAGTCGACCAGCCGGCAGAGCACGGCATGCTTGACGACATCGGCGAAATTGCCGGCGTGATAGGCGTGGCGATAGTTCATGCCGCCCTCATCTCGGCGAACCGCCGCGACCCCAGCGCGGCGGCGGCTGCGAGTTGGGATTCTGTGGACGGCCCCCGCCGCCGCGACCGAAGACCAGCGAAAGCACCAATCCGACCAAGCCGACGCCCATCAGCGCGTAGCCGGCCGGCCGTGCCCTTTCGTCGATCGAGCCGGTGCCGGCGCGCAAGACCAGATCGACGGCGCGCATGTCGATGCCGTCGGCGTCGCCCGGACCGACGGTGAAAAGATAAGCGCCGGGCGTGACCGTTTCGATCACACCGGCCTCGTCGCGAAAGATCTTGTCGGGCAGTTGCGGGCTCACCTGGCGCGGATTGTCGGTGTGGTTGAAGGAGAGCGTCGAGGCAAGCGCGGTGCGGCCGCCGCTTGCCGCGGTCAGCGTCAGCACCGTGCGCTGCTGCGAAACCACGCGTTCGGCCCGCGCGATGAGGTCGACCAGCACACGGACAGGCGCATCGCTTGCCGCGAGCCGCACCGTCGCCGGCCGGAAGCGGCCGCCTTCATAGACGCGATAAGTGCCGATCGCGTGGCCGGAGAAATTGCTCATCGCCCAAGGGTAGAAGACGCCGATGGCGGCACCGGCGATGAGAACAAGAACCGAGAGGAAGCGCATCGAAAGTCCTGGTTATTTCTTTGTCCGACCGCGATCGCCCTGCGCGGTTTCGCTTCGGGCAGCTTCGCGGACCCGCTCCATCTCGTCCAGAAACATCTCCAGGCCAAGCTCGAAAGTCTTGTCGAAACCGTTCGTGCCGAAATAAGCCCCGGCCGCCACGACGCTGGGGTAGTCGCGCGCCAGATCCTCGTCGCTGACCGTGGTGACCGCCGACGGGCCTTTGGCATAGCCCGCGGTCTCGTCGAGGATCGCGCCCATCAGATAGTAGCCGGCGGCGCGGAACAGGCGGGCGCTGAGCTCGGGTCCGAAGCCGCCATCCTCGAACAGGCCGATGATGGCGTTCAGCTTGGCAAGGCATGGCGGCGAGTTCATGCGGTAGACGACAATGAACGGCGCGAAGGCCGGGTGCTCGGTCGCCACACGCCGGAATTCCTGCATGCCGATGCGGGCCCGCTCGCGCCAGGGCAGGCTGTCATCAGGGATGGCGAGCCCGCTCATCTGGCGGTCGACCAGCGCTTCGTAGAGATGCGCCTGCGAGGGGAAGTGATGGTAGATGCTCATCGCCTCACAGCCGAGCGCGGCGGCGAGCTTGCGCATCGAAAAGCCGGAGAGCCCTTCCCGCTCGATCACCTCGAAGGCGGCGTCCTCGATCATCTCCCGGGACAGCCGGCCGCGGGTTCGCTTTTTTTGATCGACGAGTCCATGGCGCCGCTTGACAACTTACACTGTAAGGTTCATCTTCCACTCTACCTTACACCGTAAGGCTAACAAAAACCAGAGGAGAAAACATGTCCGTCTCTCGCATCGTCTCATCCATACATTCCAGCCTTCGTTCCGCCTCACTGCTTGCCGCCGCAGGCGCGCTTGCCACCATATTGACCGCGGCGCCGGCCAACGCCGACGACTACGACGCCGCCGTCAAGGACATCCAATCGACCATGGGCGGCGTGCCAGGCTTCCTGAAACAGTTCCCGAAAGCCGGTCTGCCCGGCGCGTGGGCCGAGGTCAAGGCCATCGAGCTCAGCGACAAGACGGCGCTTTCGCCGAAGGTGAAATCGCTGATCTCGCTGGCGGTCGCGGCGCAGATCCCTTGCAGCTACTGCATCTGGTCCGACACGCAGGACGCCAAGCGCGCCGGCGCCACCGACGAAGAAATCCAGGAGGCCGTCGCCATGGCCGCCTTGACCCGCCACTGGAGCACCATCTTCAACGGCATGCAGGTGGATCTCGCCCAGTTCAAGAAGGATATGGGCGGGGAGTGAACCCGACCGCGGCATATGCCTGAAAGCAAACGCATGGCCCGCGGCTTCGCGGGCCATGCGTTTGTCGCGAGCGCGACGATCTTCAGCCATTCGTCCTGACAACCGGCGGATGTGAATGGCCCACCCGCGCCCCTTCGGCACTCCCGCCGAGCACTTAAAATCCAGCCACGCGTCAAACAGCTATCGCTAAATTAACCAAGTTTGCCATAATGTGAGCAGGGTGGGTTGCTAGCCAATGATTCGGGTACAAGAGGCCCCATACGCCTAAGAGGATTTTTGATACTCATGGCTAACAAGAAGCAAAACGCACATTCACCTGGCAAAACCTTTTTCTTTCCAAGCAAAATTTTTTATAGTTCCTTGATTTTTAGCACGGTTCTAGCGGGTTCCGGCTGCCAATATTTCAATTTCGGACAACCGACCGCATTCAGCGCGTCGCAGAGCGGCAGCGCAGCCTTAGTCAACTTGAAACCAGACGGGGTTGCGCAGACAAGAACAGTTCCTGCCCCGATTACCAGCGCGAGCGTCAATCCCTATTTCGGAAACGCCGCGCATATCTGCAGCCCGAGCGGCTTCGGACAGCAGTCCCATTGCTTCCTCAGAGGTCCTGGACCGCTTTCGGTACAGAACATCTGATAGCCGATCCAGTCATCGGAATAGAACCGAACGCGCGGGGCGCCTGCGCTCAGTCTCCTTTTCACGCTATGCTTGGAGATGCCTGCGGCACGCGTGAGAGTCCTCGCCGCTGACGCTGGTGGGCCGGTTCGGTGCGTCGTTTCATTACCCGGCCCCTACCAACGCGATCACAGTACTTTTGACCGCCGGCCGTTCCGGTTCCCGGCCATTATGATTAACCAATTGCAAACACACAGGGTTAACGAAACGCTAATTTAGTTGACTACGCTGCCCACAGGTATATTTTTATATGCGTTGGGTGTGCAATTTGGGCGAGCAGTCTGCGGTGGTGGCAACCATATTCGTGGATCGCGACTTAGGGGCGAAGGGACGCTGAGCGGCAGCAAATAAGCCGCACGGCAAGTGCTCCGCGAACTCAGACAAACACTTCGGTCGATGGCGCTTCCGCGCGTGCGGAACGCTGCCATGGTTTCACCTGGTCGGGCAACGCTGTTGTCCTGGCCGGAGCGATAGTGTGTGTGCGTGAGGGAGCCATGAGTAGGGTTGCCAAGGTCTTGAAGCTGGACGGCGGGCCAGGTCGCAGGGGTTTCGATCGTGGTCGCGCTCTGGTCGCCGGCGGAGCGGGATTCCTGGGCTCGCATTTGTGTGAAAGGCTGCTCGCCGACGGCTATGAAGTCATCGCGCTGGACAATTTCCACACCGGCAAAAGATACAATCTCGCCGGCATAGCGCGCGACGCCTCCTTCACCTGCGCCAAGCATGACATCGTCGACGAACTGCCGGCTGACTTCGCTGTGGACGAGATCTACAACCTCGCCTGCCCCGCCTCCCCGCCTCACTACCAGGCCGATCCGATTCACACGTTCAAGACGAGCGTGTTGGGCTCCATCAATCTTTTGGAACTCGCCAAGCGCAACAACGCCAAGATCTTCCAGGCTTCGACTTCTGAAGTCTATGGCGATCCGCTGGTGCATCCGCAGCCGGAAGGCTATTTCGGCAACGTCAACACGCACGGCCCGCGCTCGTGCTACGATGAAGGCAAGCGATCGGCCGAGACGCTGTTCTTCGATTACTCAAGGACATACGGCATCGATGTCCGCGTCGCGCGCATCTTCAACACCTATGGCCCGCGCATGCAGCCCGACGACGGCCGTGTGGTGTCGAACTTCGTCGTCCAGGCGCTGCGCGGCGACGACATCACCGTCTATGGCAACGGCGCGCAGACGCGTTCCTTCTGCTTCGTCGACGACTTGATCGAGGGCTTCGTGCGGCTGATGAACGCTCCGGTGGCGCCGCAGCACCCGGTCAATCTCGGCAACCCGGTCGAGTTCACCATCATGGAACTGGCTGAAATGGTGGTCGACTATACGAACTCGCGTTCGCGCATCGTGCACCGGCCGCTGCCCGTCGACGACCCCAGGCAGCGCAAGCCCGATATCTCCTTTGCCAGGCAGCATCTCGCCTGGGAGCCGAAGGTTGCGCTGAGCGAAGGGCTCGCTCGTACCACGGCCTATTTCGACGTCCTGCTGGGCGGCCGTCGGTTCGTCGCCCCGCGCAGCATCCAGGCGCCCTCCGTCAGGGAGGCAGCAGCGTCATGACTCGCCCCGCCGTCATGGTGACCGGTGGCGCCGGCTTCATTGGCAGCCACACCTGCAAGCTGCTCTCGGCAGCCGGTTACCTGCCGGTGGTCTACGACAATTTGAGCCGCGGCAACGAGAAGGCCGTCGCCTGGGGTCCGCTGGTCGTCGGCGACATCCGCGACCGCGAAGCGCTGCGGCGGGCGATCGACACTTACAGGCCGCTGGCGGTCATCCACTTCGCCGCCCTTGCCTATGTCGGCGAGTCGGTCAGCGCGCCGGCGGAGTATTATTCGGCCAATGTCGGCGGCACGATCGCGGTGCTGGACGCGGCGCGGGCGAACGGCATCGACAAGGTAATCTTTTCCTCGAGCTGCGCGACCTACGGCGTGCCGGAGGCGCTGCCGGTCAGCGAGACTTCGCCGCAGAAGCCGATCAGTCCCTATGGCCGCAGCAAGCTGATGGGCGAAGAGATCATCCGGGACTACGCCGCAGCCTACGGGATGAAATATGCGATCCTCCGCTACTTCAACGCCTGCGGCGCCGATCCCGAAGGCGAGCTCGGCGAGTGGCACACGCCCGAAACCCATCTCATTCCAAGGGTGCTGATGGCGGCGTCGGGCATGATCGCGGCGATCGAGGTCTTCGGCACCGACTACGAGACGGCGGACGGCACCTGCGTGCGCGACTACATCCATGTCAGCGACCTCGCCCGCGCGCATCTCAAGGCATTGATGCATCTCGAGGCCGGCGGCGCCAGCCTGTCCGTCAATCTCGGCACCGGCAAGGGTATCTCGATCAAGGAAATCCTCGAGGCGGTCGGCCGCATCACGTCGTGCCCGGTGCCGGTCGCCTACAAGGCGCGCCGGTCCGGCGATCCGGCCGGCCTTTTCGCCGATCCCAGCCTGGCGCGCGAGACGCTGGGCTTCGTGGCGGAGAATTCCGACATCGACACCATCGTCAGGACGGCGGCGCCCTTCTTCGGGCTTGCTCCGACCTCGATGCCAAAGGCTTTCAATGGATCCGCTACCGTTTCGCGCGCGAAACACGCGCCGCACGGGGCGGGCGCAACGAAAAAACGCCAGCCCGCAAGGCTGGCAGTCGTCCCTGTTAGTACTGTGTCGGGGCGCGGGCTCGCTGAGCTGGGTTGAGGGCTTGTCTCAGCGAGCCTCTTCATTTCGGGCGGGGGACTGCTGGAGCGGTTCAGCTTTCAACGGAATGGCTGACCCGCTCCAGCTCTCTGTCTCTAGAGCGTTTCACCGTTTCACGGAAACGGCGAACCGCTCTATCTCTTTGTTTTCACGCAATTCCGAATGGAAAACCGTTTCACAATTTTCCTGGAATTGCTCTAGCTCTTGCTGTCGACCAGCTTGCGGGTCTCGTCGAATTGCGCGCCCTTGGTGTTGCCGGCTTCGAATTTCTTATGCTCGTCGGCGGGATCGTCCTTGGCGTGCTTGAAATCGTACCACTCGCCGTCCGGATCCTTGCGCTGCTCGATGTTGCCGCTCTCGATGCGGTGGCTGTAGCAGGTGCGTTGCGGCTTGGTGGTGTAGGTCTTGGACCTCCAGGCAAGCTCCATGCACATCTTGCCGGTGTCGGTCACCAGCCACCGGCCTTCGGCGACGGCGGGCTTGTCCTCACCGGCCGTCCAGGCATGCAGTCGCCTGTCCAGTCCGAAATAGGCGGCACCATTCTTCCAGTTCCAGGTGCGGTCGGCATAGAGAAGCTGCAGCTCGAACGCCGTCGGCGCGGCTTCGGGCTTGGCGGCGGCCTCGACAGCCGCGCTGTTCTTCGCGGCGGCGGCATCGGCGGCGCCGGCAAAGGCAAGCTGGCCGCAGGCCATGAGGAGCGTCGCGAGCCAGCCGCGCGCCGCAAGCCGGCGGACGCTCATGCCGGGTTTGGATGGAAAAGCAGTCTGGTCTGTCGTGTCGATCAGCAAGCGCATGTCGATAGCCCCCAGCTCGACCCTGTCACGGTCGGGTCGAGGAACCATGGTTTGGAAGATTTTCTTCGGGGCTTTCCGCGTTCCGTCGCAAGTCCGGGCCCGTCAGCCCGGCGCGGCGCGATCAGCGCCCTTGAAACCATTAACAGCCGCGCGAGGCGTCATGTCAACCGAGTCCAAGTCTAAGCATCACTACAAGTTGTTATTTAACCACGGGTATTACAATCTTGTGGTAGTCTGACAGTGTTTGGCAATTGCGCTGCGCCAGAGTAGCTTTGGGTGGGAAGGGGCGGCTCCAGATGACAGGCGACACGGAAACGGCCGACGTCCAAGGCGTGGCCTTGCTTCGCTGGCGGGCTGTGGCTCGCGTCTGGATCGATTTCAATACCCTGATTTTGCTTACCATCCTGCTGGTGGCGGCGATCGCCCGGTTTCACAACATCACCCAGCCGCTTGTCGACGCTTTCAGCTGGCGCGAGACAAGCACTGCCATGATGGCCGACAATTTCCAGCAGCGCAGCTGGAACATCTTCTTTCCCGAGGTGAGCTGGACCGGCCCCGGGCCGAGCTATCAGGGGCGGGAATTCCAGATCGTCAGCTATCTCACCGCCCTGCTCTATCAGCTCTTCGGCTGGCATGACTGGTTCGGCCGGATGGTGGCGGCGACGTTCGGCATGGTGACCGTGTTTTCCCTGCACCGGTTGACCGCGCTCTGCTGGGACGAGGCGCACGCCCACGCGGCGGCGCTCGCCTATGCGCTGATGCCCGGCCCGGCAATGATCGACAGTTCGTTCCTGCCCGACCCCTCGATGCTGGCGCTGGTGACGCTTGGCGTGTGGCTGTTCGCGAAATACTGGACCGGCGGCAAAACATGGCTGCTGCCGCTGGCCACGCTCAGCTTCACGCTGGGCGCACTCGCGAAGCCGCCCGGCCTCGCCGCCGGCGCGGTCATCTTCTACCTGATGATCTGCTGGATCGTTGCCGGGAAAAGAAGGCACGCGGCCAGGGTGTTCGCGGCTGGGCTGCTCAGCCTCGCCATCATCGCCGCCTATTTCAGCTGGGCGATCTATCTCGGCCGCTCCTACCCGCCGTATCATGTGGCGGGTAGCGGCTATATCTGGGATTCCGGCTTCGCGACGTTCTTCAAGAATAGTTTCTACCTGAAGTCCGTCTGGAACACGTCGGTCTGGTGGTTCTACGGCTATCCGTTCATGGCGCTGATCGCCGTCGGATTCTGGATGCCGCCAAAACCCGCCGAGACCAGCGAGCGAGCTCTTTCGGCCATTCCCTATGTGTGGCTTGCGGCGGCAGCGGTCGTCTACATCGCCGCGGCGCGCGAGATCACCAGCAATCCATGGAATTACCACGTCTTCAATGTGCCGCTGGCGATGTTCTGCGGCCGCGGCGCGCTGGTGCTGGCGACGCTCGGCACCGGAACCGTACCCTCTCCGGCCGTCATGCTGCGCTCGGCCTGTATCGCCGCGCTGGCCCTTGTGCTTTCGACCGTTCCTCTGCTCAAGACGATGAAGGCGCCGATCGCGATGAACGGCAAGCTGCTCGGCGAGGAGTTGGCGCGCCTCGTCCAGCCCGGAGAGCTTGTCGTCGCTATCGCGCCGGAGGCCGGTGACCCTGTCGCGATCTATTACAGCCGGGTCCGCGGCTGGGTATTCCCGCCCGGCGGCGGCGACGTTGAATGGTCGAAATTCGCCGAGGACGACGCCACCGCGATCGCCCAGCTCGAGGACCTGCGCACCCAGGGGGCGGATTATTTCGGCACCGCCAAGAACGCAGCCGACAACCGGGACCGTCTGTTCGTCGAACACCATGACGGGGTGGTCGACTACCTCGACAAGACCGCAACCAAGCTTGTGGATTCGGACAAGCTGCTGGTCTATAGGATCACCCGCCCGTGAGGGAGCGGCGCCTGCGGAGGCCGGGCCACGGCCTTTCGGCGGCAAACGGCTGTCGGCAGACGGCCGCGTACCGATGAACGTTGCGCCGCAGCCGCTGACGCGGCAACGGAAGCCGGCGGAGAACTGGTTGAAAAGAGCATTCTCGATAATCGTCACCCTGGCGCTGCTGGCCTGGCTTGCCAGCGACTCGCGCTGGAAGATGGTGGGCGACGCCTTCGCCAGCATCACGCCCGGTGCCTTCGCGGCGGTGACGCTTTCGCTGTTCGTCACCTATGTGCTGCGCGCGCTGCGCGTCTGCGACGAATTCCGCGACGAGGTGAACGGCCGCTTCGCTGCCTGCCTGCGCGTCATCCTGATCCACAATGCCATGATCAACGTGGTGCCGTTCCGCGGCGGCGAGACCGCCTTCCCGCTGCTTTTGCGCCAGGTGTTCGGCATTTCGATCGTGCGCGCCAGCGCTTCGCTTCTATGGTTCAGGCTGCAGGATGCCTTCGTCGTCGGCGTGCTTGCCTGCCTGGTCTGGCCTGGCCTGCATCCGGCGCTGAGGGCAGCCGGCATCGCGGGGCTGATTGCCGTCGCCTGGTATCTGCCGCGCTGGGCGCGCGCGCCGCACGACTGGGCCGGGCGCGGCAGGATCGTGTCGAAGCTCGGCAAACTGCGCGACATCTTCACCGAGGCTACGGGGCGCTCCCGTTACGGCTGGTGGTGGACGGTAGCCAACTGGACGCTGAAGCTTGCCGTGCAGGGATGGCTGCTCGCCATGCTGCTCGGCACCTCCTTCCAGACCGCTTTTCCCGGCGCTGTCGGCGCCGAGGCCGCCGCCATCCTGCCGGTGCAGGGCGTCGCCGGTTTCGGCACCTACGAGGCGGGCGCCGCCGCGGCGCTGCTCTATTCCGGCATCGCCATGAAGGACGGCCTGCAGGCGGCGCTGGCGCTGCATCTCTTCATCCTCTGCTCGGCCGTCGCCACCGGCGCGATCGCCTGGCTGTTTCCCTCGAAATCGACGCTGCCGGAGAGCCCGGCCACGGGGCCCGCAAGGAAATGATCGCCATGAACGTGCTTCCCATTCCTCTGTCGGGACTGCCCGAGGGCGCCGTGATGCCCGAGCACAAGCTGTCCATCGTCATTCCGATGTACAACGAGGCCGACAATGTCGAGCCGCTGGTCGTGCGCATCCATCAGGCGATGGAGAACTACAGCCAGCCCTGGGAAGTCGTGCTGGTGGACGACGGCAGCACCGACGCCACGCCGAACGAAATCCGCAGGCTCGCGGCCGAGTACGGTCCGCATGTGCATGGCGTTGAGCTGGTACGCAATTTCAAGCAGACCGCGGCCATGCAGGCCGGCCTCGACGCCGCCCGCGGCGACGTCATCGCGACACTCGATGGCGACCTGCAGAACGATCCGTTCGATATTCCGCGCATGGTCTTTCGCCTGCTGACCGAAGACCTCGACCTCGTCGCCGGCTGGCGCAAGAACCGCCAGGAAGGGTTCTGGATGCGCAGGCTACCGTCACGCATCGCGAACTCGCTGATCGCGCGCGTCACCGGCGTCAAGCTGAAGGATTATGGCTGCAGCCTGAAGGTGTTCCGCGGCAGCGTCATCCGCAGCGTCCGGCTCTATGGCGAAATGCACCGCTTCATCCCGGCATGGCTGGCGACGGTAACGACGCCGCGCCGCATCGCCCAGGAAGTGGTGACGCATCATGCCCGCATCTATGGCCAATCGAAATACGGCATCTCGCGCACCTTCCGCGTCGTGCTCGACCTCGTCTTCATGTTCTTCTTCATGCGCTATCGCACCAGGCCCGGCCATTTCTTCGGCGGCATCGGCATCGTGCTCGGCGTGCTCGGTTCGCTGATCCTCACCTATCTGTTCAGCCTGAAGGTGTTTTTCGGACAGGACATCGGAACGCGCCCAATGCTGTTCACCGGCTTCTTCCTGGTCATCGCCGGTCTGCAGATGGTGACGTCTGGCGTGCTCGCCGAAATGCTGTCGCGCGTCTATCTCGAGGCAAACGTCTCCCTCGCCTATGTGGCGCGACCGCAGCCCGCGCATGGCGAAGGCGATGGCTGGCACTTACCGAGCCCACCGCCGGGCAACAAGACCAGGTCACGCCGGAAATGATCCAGATCGCCTTGTTCTCGCACCAGGTATCCGCATGACCATCCTGGTGACCGGAGCCGCCGGTTTCATCGGCAGCCAAGTCTGCCAGCGCCTGCTCGCGCGCGGCGACGCCGTTGTCGGCGTCGACAGCATGAACGCCTATTACGATCCGGCGCTGAAGGCGGCGCGGCTCGCCAGGCTTTCCCCCAACCGGGGATTTTCGTTCCACCAGCTCGACATCGCCGAGCCGGGCGCGCTGGCGGCAAAGCTGAAAGGCAAAAAGGTGAGCGGCATCGCTCATCTCGGCGCCCAGGCGGGCGTCCGCTACTCGCTCGAAAATCCGCGCGCCTATATCCACGCCAACATCGCCGGCCATCTGGAAGTGCTGGAGTTGTGCCGCGCATCGCCGGAGATCAAGCATCTCGTCTATGCCTCGTCGAGCTCGGTCTATGGCGGCAACACCAAGGTACCGTTCGCGGAAGGCGACCGCGTCGACAATCCGGTGTCGATCTACGCGGCGACCAAGAAGGCCGACGAGCTGATCAGCTCGACCTATTCGCATCTCTACGGCCTGCCGCAGACCGGCCTGCGCTTCTTCACCGTCTACGGTCCCTGGGGGCGCCCGGACATGGCCGCCTGGATATTCACCGAGGCGATGCTGGCCGGCAAGCCGATCCGCGTCTTCAACCATGGCGAGATGTGGCGTGACTTCACCTATGTCGACGACATCGTCGACGGCGTGCTTGCGGTGCTGGACCGGCCGCCGCCAGCAGACGGTTCCAGGCATCTCATCTACAACATCGGCAACAGCCAGCCGGTGCATCTCGGCCGCTTCATCGAGACGCTGGAAAGGCTGCTCGGCGTCGAGGCGATCCGCGACAACCTGCCTATGCAGCCCGGCGATGTCGAGAAGACCTATGCCGACACCAGCGCGCTGGAGCGCGACTTCGGCTTCAAGCCAAAAGTGTCGATCGAAGAAGGGCTGGCGAAGTTCGTCGACTGGTACCGGCAGGAATGGCGGCCGGAGGGCAAGAGGTAGCGCGCGGTCAGGCGCAAATCCTCTCGCCCCCGGCTCTCGCCCCCCGGCGACGGTTCAGCGGCCGCGGCAGGCCGAACGCGGACGCTGGTTCAACGTGCCCGGCAAGCCGAGCGCAGATGTTGGTTCAACGCGCTCGGCAAGCCGAGCGCAGATGTTGGTTCAACGCGCTCGGCAAGCCGAGCGCTGGCCAAAGCCGCTCGGGCCGCAAATCCATGGCGAATGGCCGAGCAGCGGGCCAGCACTGCCCAGGCTGTAGGAAATCCTGGTTGGCGCCGGCGTGCGGATGCGCTGCGGCCGCACGAAAGCGGCATAGGCTTCTTCCCTCACACGCGTCACGCTGGTCATCTGCGTCAGCGGCTCGCGATGGACCCTATAGAGTTGCTTCTTCTTGAGGTAGTGGACCTTCTTGCCGAGCGCGTTCACTGCGAGCTTGTTGCCGCCGATCGAGCTGGTCTTGGCCGTATCCGTGGTCTGACAACCAGACACCATCGATACCAGTGCAATAGCGGCAAAGGCGTGGGCATATTTTCTGCCGACCGCCGCCGCGTTTTCCATGAGCTTGTTCATTGCTGTCCCCTGCCATGAAATATAATTCGCCAAAGCGCGGAGATATATTTCTCTCTGCTTTCTTTCCGCGCCGCGCGAGCGACCTTTTGTCACTCACATCATGGCTCAATATTAGAGGGAACTTATTAAAATTCGTGCAAACGACATGATGAGCGTCGTCTTTCGACGCTCGATCGACTCTTATTAAAATTTGAACTTTTGGCAGAGGGCTGGTAGCCGAGCGGCAAGCGGAACTTCGGATTCAGACTGGCAGCGTCTCGAAGGCCACTTTCGACCTCAGCGCGGCGCATCCCAGCCGGGGTCGAAGTAGAAATTGCGCGCGCCGATGTCGCCCATGCCGGCACCGGAAATCACATAGGCGATCCTGACGATACGGAAGCCGCCGGCACCCTGCTGAAGCCCATAGATGCCTTCCAGTCCGCGTTCGTAGAAACCCGCGACCGGAACGCCGAGCGCGAGCAGCGCCAGGGAGGCGTGCAAGGCGAATTTCGCGGCATTGGCGCGCAGCGAGATCCCGTTCTCGGCAATGTGCTTGGCAATGATGACAACAACCAGCAGGCCGTAGAGGAAAGCATTGAAGGCGGCGAACCAATAGAAGCCGGTGGCATCGAAGGGATGCTTGACGGTGAGCACAGGCAGGGCAGCGCCGATCGCAAGGACCACATAGGGCGCGAAGGCGCGCGCGGGCAATAGGTGCTTCGGGCCGCTGCCTTTCGGGGTGACGCGGAAATCGACGAAGGACTTCGTCACATAGTCGCGGACCGCCGACAGTGTTCCCCACAAGACCCAGGGCCAACGCGCGAAAAACAGGAACAGCGTGCCCTCCCAGCTCAGCGTCTTCGCGGTCAAAGGTCGCGACAGGCCGAAGGCCTTCAGCATGATCACCAGCCCGACCAGCGCCACCGAGTTGGGCAGGTAGTAGAAGACGAAATCGGCATACATGACGTTGGCGAAGTTGCGCCCTGTGTAGAGCGCATAGATCGGCATGACATACATCATCAAGGCAAAGAGCGCGAACAGCGGGTACCAGAGCTGGCAGAACAGGAACTGGAACTTCAGCCGCGGCGTCAGCTTGTGGAAGTATTGCGGCGTGTATTCGAGCAGGATCGTCACCAGGCTGCGCGACCACTGGAATTCCTGCGTGACGAGGTCGGCGAAGGTCTGCGGACCGTCGCCATGGGCGATGGCGTCGATGGCGTGCACACCGCGCCAGCCGGCGGCGTTGATCAGCATCGAGGTGGAATGATCCTCAGCGAGTTCCGGGCCAAGCCCGCCGGCCTGGCGCAACGCCTTCGTCCGGACGGCGTAGTGAGAGCCGATGCAGAGCGGCGCGCCGCCGCCGGTGTGGCCCGACTGCAAGGGACCATGGAACATGCCTTCCGGGAACAGGCGGCCCCGCGCCGCCCAGCTGTGACCGGCGTTGTTGTCGCATATGCTGGGCGCCGAGACGTAGCCGACGGCCGGATCGGCGAAGGGATAGAGGATTTCCCTCAAGTAGGTCGGCGTCGGCACGTGGTCGGCATCCATCTGGGCGACGAAGTCGTAGCGCTCATAGCCGTACTGATCGTAGAAGAAGGCGAGATTGCCTTCCTTGCAACGCGTCCTGCGCGGCCAGGTCTTGCGGTGATAGTCCTCGCGGCCGCGCCGTGTCGAAATCAGAACGCCATGCGCATCGCACCAGCGGACCGTCTCTTCCGACGGATCCTCGTCGGCCAGCCAGGTGTCGTGCGGGTAATCCTGCGCCAGCATCGCCTCCAGTGTGCGCTGCACGACGGCGAACGGCTCGGACGGCGCCTTGGTGACCACCATGGCGACGCGTGAGCGCCTGGGGACGGTGTGCAGCTTCGAGGATTTCCGTGAGGCGTGGACGTTGAGCAGGAAGTACATCGGCATCAGCGTCAGCCACGCCAGCACGATCGTGGCGAAGGCATATGGCCCGATATGCTCGACGTGTTCCGGCCGCAACCACCAGGACCAGAAGAAGATGAGCGTGACAAACCAGAAAGCGAGGCCAAGCCGAAGGATCGATTGCTGCCGGGTCGACAGGACCGGCACAAGATAAGGACCCTTGGGGCCGAGGCCTGCACGAGCCCTGCCGGACCGGCTCGCACGCCCTTCTTTGCCGCCGACAACGCCGGCATCCAACAAAACACTCATACTACCCGCCGCCACTTACGCTCCCGCCCTTGTGGCCGGAAGCGTTCACATCCCATGGTAGTATCAGCGCTTCCTAATGCTGAGAGTCAACAGAATTAAGCTTGCCTTAACCAAGCTTCTTGAGAACTGGTTAACCTCACGCCTTGGCCGGACAGCTCTCTGCGGCCGTGGCGCGCCCGCCCAGGGATTTCCGACGGGCGCCAAGTGCGGCGAACTGGGCCCTGTTGCAACCGTCGCGTTAACCATGTCGGCCCCGATAGGGTTAAGTAACAGTTAATTGCGCTTGACTCTGGCCAAGCATAGGCTCTTATATCAGGAAGGGTTAATATCGTAATGTTGACGCGAATTTGTGAGTATCGCGGCGACATCTCCCGGGGCTCCAAGGTATCAGCATCCCGAGGGATCACTCTGACGGACGGCCTCGCGTCAAAGCTGTGCCCGTCCCAGTCGCTCAGAAAACCCGCAGTTCACGTCGGCAGACCGATTGTCTGGGTTTGCGTGCCGATCCCTATCGGCATCGGCACGCTGTGGCGAGCTTCAACATCCTCTGTTGAGGCTATGGGAGGTTGGGTATGAAATACTCCACAGCAACCGCAGTTGCGTCGGCATTTGTTGTCGGTGGCTGCCTTGTCCTGCCGGCGTCGGCGGGATCGCCTTTAGGGACGGATCCGGTGCAGACGAGTTCGGCCGCGTCGGCATTCGGCTCCTATGATCCCTATGGCGACTTCAGCAACGACAAATCAGCCACCATCGAGGAGCTCTTCCTGCCTTGGGAAGACGTCGACCTCTCGACACTGCCGCTGGCCGACGCCTACGCTCTGCAGCGCGGCCGCTCGCTGCTGATCACCATCGAGCCATGGACCTGGTCGAAGGACTGGCGCATCACGCCGCCGGAGCTGCGCAACGGCATCTTGAGCGGCAAATACGACGCCAACATGCAGGCGATCTGCAACCTGGTCGGACAGATGAAGAGCCCGGTTACGATCCGCTGGGCGCAGGAAATGGAAGACACCAACGGCCGCTTCACCTGGGCCAATTGGGCGCCGAAGGACTGGATCGACGCGTACAAGCGGGAAGTCGATGTCTGCCGCAAGGCGGCGCCCGCGGCCAAATACATGTGGTCGCCCAAGGGAATGGACGGCCTCGAGAAATACTATCCGGGCGACGACTATGTCGACGTCATCGGCCTGTCGGTGTTCGGCCTGCAGAAGAAGGACAATGACGAAACCGGTCGCGACCGGACATTCGCCGAGACGCTGAAGCCCGGCTACGACCGTGTCGCGAAATTCAACAAGCCGGTGATCGTGGCCGAGCTCGGCTATGTCGGAAAGCAGGACTATGTCACGAAGTGGGCGGACGAATCTCGCAAGTCCTATGCGGAGTTCCCGGCTCTGACTTCGGTGGTCTACTTCAACCAGAAGGAAACGTGGCCGTGGCTGAACGGCTATGGGCTGCCCGACTGGCGGGTGACCCAGCACGTCCTGCCGTAAGACCGCAGAGATCAGCCCGTCCCGGCATCCGGGGCGGGCTCCAGCTTCAAGTTCGAAAGTGACAAGCTCCAAAGCCCGGCTATGGAGACGGGCGTGGGCGTGGCGTAAATCAGTGGGTGGGAGTAAAGTGGTGAAACGGGTATTGGGGAATTTTGTTGGAGCAGTGCTTGCCTGCTCCGTTTTTGTGGTCGGCTCGCAGGCCCCTGCGACAGCCAAAGCCGCGAACAAGGTCGATGACCAGGCGTCAACGGCGGCCGTCCTCTCCGACGAGGGCGTCTACCAGCTTTATCAAAACCATTCGTGGCTATGGGGCAAGAACGGCACCGCCTTCTTCGCGGTGAAGCAGCGGCAGTTCGACGCCTGGACCTCGGACAAGGGCAAGCACGGCTACGGCGACGGCATGTGGTTCATCCCCGGCGGCGGCAAGCTCTGCTACCGGGCGACATGGCACGGCGGCTGGGGGTCGAAGAAATCCATGACCTGCTTCGAGCATCGTCAGGCCGGCAAGGTGATCTATCAACGCAAGCTGCCCGATGGCGACTGGTATGCGTTCAAAGACAGGCATGGCAAGTCGAAGCTGCGCTATGGCGACTATGCTAGCGGCAAGATGATGCGCATCAAGGCGAGGCTGTAGTCCAGCGGAGCACCAACAAACGGACAGCCTTCAGGCCGCGGCGCGCCAGGCGCCGGGCGACAGGCCCTTGATCGTCTTGAACACCCGGGTGAGATGGCTCTGGTCGGCGAAGCCAGTTGCCACGGCGATCTCGGCGAGCGGCATGTCGGTCTTGATCAACGCCGACGCCGCTCGGATGCGACGGTCGCGCAGATATTGGCCGGGCGTCATGCCGGCGGCGCGGTGGAAGTCGCGGATGACCTGGAAGCGAGTGACGCCGGCTGCCGACGCCAACTCTGCAAGGTCGAACCCCGTTGCGAGATCGGCGGCGATCAACTCGCCATAGCGGCGGAAGCGCCGCGCTGTTTCACTGCCATCCGAGGCATGGCCGCGGCGTTTGCCGTCGCCGAAGCGGCCGACGAGTTCGCGCAACACCACAAGCATCGCCGCTTCCTGCTCAAACGCCTGCCCAGCCAGGCGATGCGCGTTGGCAAAGGTCCGCGCCAGCTCCGGCGCATCGATGACACCCTCGCTGAACATCGGCAATCCCGGCAGTTCCAGGTCCTCGGCGATCTCGGCCATCAGCGCGGCATCGGGATAGCAGGTGCGATAGGCCCAGCCGGCGGGCGCCCCCTTCTCACCGTCATGCGGCTCTTCCGGATTGACGATGATGATCGAGCCCGCCGGCGCCAGATGCCGGCGGCGGCCGATCCTGAGCTTCTCGACGCCGGCCACCACGACGCCGAACACCCAGGTCGGATGGGTGTGCAGCGCATAGGCGTGGTCGCGGTAGCGGGCGGCGAGCATTTCGAGGCCGCCGAGGCCCTCATGCCGCGTCAGCTTTGCTGCCTCACGTTCCTTTTGCTCGCTGGCGTCGCTCATCACGGCAAGCCTTCTTCAAACCGCCCTGCCCGTCAATCCCGTTCAAGACGGAAGCCGACAGTGTCGGCTAGATCGTCGTATTCGAAGGCGGAGATAAGACAATGCGGGAAAACGACAGGATAGCGGCGATCGTGCCCGAGGTGATCGGCTGGCGGCAGGCGATCCACGCCAATCCGGAACTCGGTTTTGCCGAGCATGAGACGGCGGCTTTCGTCGCGGCGAAGTTGAAGGAATTCGGCCTGACCGTCCACACCGATGTCAGCGCCACAGCAGTGGTTGCGACGCTGACCAAGGGCACAGGCAGCAGGGCGATTGCGCTGCGCGCCGAGCTCGACGCGCTGCCGATCAGGGAAGCTGCCGATGTCACCTACGCCTCGCGCAAGGACGGCGTCATGCATGCCTGCGGCCATGACGGCCATACCGCCATGCTGCTCGGCGCGGCGAAGCTGCTCGCCGAAAGCGAGAGCTTCGACGGGCGGGTGGTGTTCGTCTTCCAGCCGGCCGAGGAAGTGCTGGGTGGCGGTAAAAAGATGATCGAGGACGGACTGCTGAAGCGCTTTCCGGTCGAGCAGGTGTTTGCGGTGCATAACTGGCCGGGTTTTCCGGAGGGCCATATCGGCGTGCGCGCCGGGCCGCAAATGGCCGCGGTCGACGATTTCGAGATCGTCTTTCGCGGCAGCGGCTGCCATGCGGCGATGCCGCATCTGGGCGACGATCCGCTGCTGGCCGCCGCAAGTTTCGTGACCGCGATCCAGCGACTGGTCTCCCGCAGCGTCGATCCGCTGTCGCCGGCCGTACTGTCGGTGACGCAGATTCATGGCGGCCGCTTCAACAATTTCGTGCCGGGCGAGGTCAAGGTCGAAGGCACCTGCCGCTTCTACGACCGCGCGCTTTCCGATCATTGCGCAGCCGAGATCGAGCGCGTGGCGCAGGCCGCGGCCGCGATGCACGGTGCCAGTGCCGAGCTCACCTACAAGCGCGGCTATCCGCCGGTGGTGAACCCGGGAAGCGGAGCGACGCTCGCGGCCCTGGCAGGCTCGGACACGGTCGGTGCGGAACGCGTCGTAACCGAGTTCCAACCCAGCATGGGCTGCGAGGATTTTGCCTTCCTGCTGCAGGGCGTCGGCGACGGCGCCTATGTGTGGATCGGTGCCGGCGATGTCGGCCCGGGCGCGGGACTGCATGGCGATCGCTTCGTCTTCAACGACGCCATCGTCCCGATCGGTATCCGCTTCTTCCTCAACGTCGTCCAGCGCGCGCTGCCGGTCGGCGGGTAGCGGCGTTGCCAAGCGCGGCGATTTCGCGCAACGGTCTTCGCGACCGAAACGACCGCGAGAGCTGATGCCGGGGGCTGACAAGACCGTGCTCATCACCGGAGCGCGCGCGCCGGTGGCGCTGCATCTGGCGCGCCTGCTCGCTGGCGCGGGCCGCCGTGTGATCCTGGCCGACACGCCGGCGCGCCCGATTGCCGCCGCGAGCAAGGCCTGCGCGCGCTACCACCGCCTGCCGCCGCCGCGCTTCGAGCCACAGGCTTATGCCGAGGCGGTCGAGGCGTTGGTGCGGGCGGAAGGGATAGAGCTGGTCATCCCGACCTGCGAGGAGGTTTTTCATCTCGCGCTGGCCCGGCGCGATCGGCCGATGCCGGCACAGTTATTCGCGCCCGGCATCGAGCTTCTGGCGGAGGTCCACAACAAGCACGCCTTCATCCGGCTGGCAGGAAAACTCGGCCTGGCGGTGCCGGAAACGGTGTTGCTGCAATCGACCGCCGATCTGCAGGCCGTGCGCGGCCGCTCGCGCGAGCTGGTGTTCAAGCCGGTCTGGTCGCGCTTTGCCAGCCAAGTGCTGCTGCGTCCGACACCGGACTTTCTCGATGCCATCACCCCCTCGCCCGCCATGCCGTGGGTGGCGCAACGTTTCATCGATGGCGAAGAGATCAGCGCCTATGCGGTGGGGTGTGCGGGAAAACTCAAGGCGCTGGCGCTCTACCGCTCGCTCTATCGCGCCGGCAAGGGCGCCGGCATCTTCTTCGAACGGGTGGAGGATCAGGCGGCACGAGAGCTGGTGGAGCGCATCGTCGCCGGCACTTCGTGGAGCGGACAAATATCCTTCGACCTGATGCGCGAGGCGGACGGCCGCGTGCTGCCGCTGGAGTGCAATCCGCGCGCCGTAAGCGGCCTGCATTTCTTCCGCGATCCGGCGACCTTCGCCAGTGCGGTGCTGGAAGATGGACCGGAAGTCGCGTCCGATATCACCGCACCGCAAACAGTGCGGCTGGCTATGTGGATTTATGGATTGCCGGCGGCCTTGCGCTCAGGCGGCCTCGGTCGCTTTCGAAAGGCCATGAGCAATGGCCAGGAACTGCTCGACTGGCCCGGCGATCCGGCGCCGGTGAAGGCGCAATGGACGGTGCTGGCGGAGATGGCTGGGGTGGCTTGGCGCCAGCGCATCAGCCTGCAGGCGGCGTCGACGCGGGATATCGAGTGGAACGGGCCGGGCTAAGCGTTTCCCGCATCGAGCGAGCCGGGATCCGCAGGCTTCGCATAAAGCTGCAGGCCCAACGCCTTGGTGACGCCCAGCAGCGTGCTGAGACGTGGGTCGCCCGTTTCGCTCAACGCTTTGTATAACGCCTCGCGAGTAACACCGGCATCCTTAGCAACGGCAGTCATGCCGCGAGCGCGAGCGATGACGCCGAGCGCATGTGCGATATAGGTTGCGTCGCCGGACTCGAACGCGTCGGCGAGAAGCTCGGCCTGGGACTCCGCGTCGTCGAAATATTCAGCAGCATCGAATGGTGTGGTTTTGAGAGTCATGTCAAATCTCGCTTGCCATCTGTTTGGCTTTTCTGATGTCCCTGTCCTGAGAGGATTTGTCGCCTCCGCAAAGCAGGATGATGACTGTGTTGCCGCGCCTGATGAAATAGACACGGTATCCGGGTCTGTAGTCGATCCGAAGCTCACCGATGCCTTCAAAGAACTTAGCGTCTCCCAGCAGACCCGCCTCAACGCGAATGATCCGCTGAGCAATTTTTCTGGCAGCTCGGATATCGGCGAGATCCCGCAACCATTTCCTGAATTCGTCGGTCTGCCGGATCTCGATCATGCGTGAACTATAATTCACAATCGCAATCAGATCAAGTTCCGTGAACTTTAATTCACAATTCGATCTGGTGCACTTTCCGCTCAACCGCAGCCGGCGGCAGCTTGCCCTCCATGATCGCCGCGATGTCGCGGCGCAGGAAATCGAGCGGGCCGATCACCGGCAGCGCCGGCGGGGCGAAGCGGGCATTGTCGCTTGCCGATTTCAGCACCCGGCGGTCCTGGTGCAGCGCGATGGTGAAGAGCGGTTTGAAGGCAAGCGCCTTCAACTCGCCGAGCAAGCCCTGGCGCCGCCCGATCAGCCAGCCGACGCCCTCGACGGTGCGTTCGTCCGCCTGGCGCAGGTGGAAGGTGGTGGCGAGCACCAGCCCGTCCCTGCCCCAATATTCCAGCTCGGCGATGCCGGGATAGCGGAAGCGGCCGACGGTTTTCGCGCGCTCGCCCTCCAGCAGGCGGCTGATCAGCCCTTGCTGCCGATCCTCGCCGGTGTAGCAGGCCTCGACCCAGCCCTCGCCGCCTGTCACCTCGACCCGCACCAGATGCCGCTTCGCGGTCAGACCGCGCAGCAGGCCCTTGTGGGTGAAGTGGGTGTGGGTGGCGTCGAGGATGTTTTCGGCCGCATCGATGACTGTCGATTGCGTCGAGCTGCGCACCCGCCGCGCGATGATGTCCTTGCCCTGCATGCAATGGAGATAGGGCTCGCCCTGCGGCGCGCCGGAAGAGACGAAGACGACGCCATCGCGCTCGATGACGGCGTAGCGGCGGACCCGATAGTGGGGAACGGCGCCGACATGACCGGGAATGGCGGTGCAGTGGCCGGAACCGTCGTAGCGCCAGCCATGATAGGGGCATTCGATCTCGCCGCCGACGACCTTGCCGGTCGACAGCTCCACCAGCCGGTGCGGACAGCGGTCGGAAAGCGCGGCAATGCCTTGCGCCGAGCGAAACAGAACCAGCGGCGCGCTATCCAACAGGATGCGCTTCGGCCGCTTACCGATCTCGGCCGAGAGCGCCACCGCTTGCCAGTGATCCCTCCCGTGGTCGCGGCGCTCGCTCACAGTTCGAACCTCCTGAGCAAAGGGATGCCGACCATCGCCAGCAGGCTCTCGATGACGCGGATCGCCAGGCGCCGGCGGCGCGGGAGATGCCCGGCATAGACGGCGCTGTATTCGATCGCCGCGATCGCACCGCGCAGGCGCTTGAAGCCGGCGGCACCGGCACTCATGTTGAAGAACAGGCCGCGCGCCGTGGCGTGGTCCTGCGCAAACGCCATCACCATGCGATAGAGCCCCTCGCCGAGCGGCAGGCCGGTGTCGTAGCCGACGATCGGCTGAGTGAGCGTGCCGCCATTCTCGAACAGGCCGGTGACCGCGACCAGCTCGCCGCCCGGGCGGCGCAGTCCGGCAAGGCTGATGACGCCGCGCCGATGCATCTCGGCAATATAGCGTGCCGTATAGTGCGGATTGAGCGGTGTGTATTTTTCCAGATAGAGCATTTTGTAGAGCTGCTCGGCGCGCGCATAGTCGGCCTCGCTGAAATCGCCGTCGCCGACCCGCTCGAAATGCGTGGTGCCGAGTTGCTTGCGGTCGAGCTTCATGTTCTTGGTCATGGTGGGAGCAGCGCTGCGATCGGCGAAGATGTAGATCTGGCGCGCCGCCAGCATGCGGAATCCCTCCGCCTTCAAGGCGGCAATGGTCGCCGGATCGGCGATCTCGTTCAGCGAGCGGATGACGATGGCACGGTCGGGAAAGCGCTCGACCAATGCGGAGCGAAGTGCGGCGACAGTCTGCCGGTCGAGCAGCGGCACCGGATTGGTCGAATAGAGCCAGTTGTTGGCCTGCACCTGATGGTCGAGGCCGCTTGTCCTGACCAGCGGCGCGCAGGCGCCGATCAATGCCTGAAGCGCGCGGCGCAGCAGCGGGTGAGCCGCGAAGTTGCGCGTCTCGTCTATCGCGTAGTCGATATAGGCGCTGGAGGGGCAGCAGATGTGGCAGTTCGGCGCCTCGTCGGCGTCACTGAGTGTCAGCGGAAAGGCTCGGCCGGCGATCTCGAAAGTCTCGACTTTGGTCGTCAGGTTGGCGATGAGGTCCCGCACCGGTATCTCGTTGAAAAGGCTGACGAACGCCTCGACTTTGGCGGGATTGTTCTCGACCCGGTCGGCCTGCTGCACCTGCCTTTCCATGACGGCCGCCCGGCTCATTGCGCGCGCTCCAGCCGGCATTCGACGCGGCGCAGCTTGCGGCCTACCTCCAGCGGCAGTGGCGCACGGACAAGGGCGACGGTCGCATCGGCCGTTCGCGCTTCCAGCAGCATGCGCACTGCCTGGTGAGCGGCGGCGGCCGCCTCGTCGGCAAGTGTCGGCGGAAGCTTGAGCTCGATCCTGTCCGGCGCGATCTGAACGAGCCGAAAATCGTCGATTCGGCGGTCCGCTTTGAGCACTGCGTTGCGTAGCACGTCGGGTGTGACCAGGATCGGACCGCCTCTCGAGGACAGGCGGAAGACGTCGTCCACGCGGCCGACGATCTCGTCCACGCAGCGCAGCGGCGAACCGCATTTGCAAGGCTGGTCTGAGAGCCGCAGCAGGTCGTTCATCCGGTAGCGCGCCATGATCTGGATCTGGCGGCGAAAGGCGGTAACCAGCGGCGTGACGAGCCCGTCTCCCGCCGGCTCGAATTCGAAGAACACCGAGTCTTCGGCGAGATGCAGGCCGCCCTTTCGGCAGGTCACCGCGAACAGGCCTTCGGTCGCCATGTAGATCTGGTCGAGCGGCAGCCGGAAGAAGGCTTCGATCACCGACCGATCGACCGGGTCGAGCGTTTCGGCGGCGGAGAAGATGCGCTTCGGTTGGAGTTGAAAATCCTCGGTGGCGAAGTGCCTGAGCATCTTCGGCGGCGCGATGACTACCGTCGGATTGAACGTTTCCAGCGCTTCGCGCCAGCGCTCCGGCCCGAGCGTCAGATCAAAGAAGGCGAGCTTGATCAGCCTCGACTTGCGGGCGCTCTCGTAGAGCCCGGTGCTCTGCGGCAGGATGACGGCGACGCGCATGCCGCGCCACAGAAGATCGGGCGCCGCCTTGGCGAGGATCGCGCCCAGCCACCTGTATTTCTCCGCCTCTGAAATGACGAACAGGCCCCGATTGCCCGAGGTGCCGGTGCTGGCGCCGACCGTGAGCGCGCCGATGCGTCCGTCGCGCGCCAGCCCCGCCCAGGCTTCGGAAGCCGTCAGACCATGGATGTTGAAATCCTCGAAACGGCGCATCACAAGCGCTTGTCAGTGACCGGCAGGTCGGCGAGACGAGCCGGCGCCTGGTGATAAAAGGGTGCGCGCGGCAGGTCGCGGTTGAGGAAGCGCAGCAAGGCCGCCGCCTGCCAGTGCTCGAAGTCCGCACGGCTCTTACGCGACACCCATTGCGTCAGGGCGAAGGAGCTACCGCTTCCGCCAGGCCGTTCATCCCGCCTCCGGATTGCTGGAGGCGAGATCGTAGGATGTCAGTATCGGATCATGGCAGAGCATCACCTCGCCGCCCGCGGTCATGAAGCGGCGCAGCATGGCGCTGATCGGCTCGATTGTCCCAGCATCCTCGGCGATCAGCGTGGCCGGGAAGCCGGGTGTGCGGTTTTCGGTCAAGGCGGTGAGCAGCCATTGCACGTCGACGGCGTAGAGCAGCGGCCGATCGAGCCCCGCAAAGAGCAGGCCGAATTGGCCGTCGGCATGTCCAGGGAGATCGACCGCGATCACGCTGCCGTCGCCGAAGATATCCGCGCCGCCGGGAATGCTACCGTGCGCCTCGACAGGCCGCCTTGCAGAGAGCCCATCGAGCCGCGCCTCGAAATTATCGGGGAAGAGTTCCGCGAAGACGCCGTGGCGGAGATTCTGGCGGGGCATGCGCGCCTTGACCCGCGCCCAGGCGGCGTCGCTGGCGATGAAGCGCGCCTTCGGAAACAGCGACAGGCCGGAAATGTGGTCGGCATGAAAATGGGTGACGATGACCGTGCGGACGTCGTCAGGCGACAAGCCGAATTGCTTCAGCACCGGCAAGACCTGTTCGGCGGCGTTGAGCTCGGGTTTCAGCAGCGCGCCATAGAGCCGCAACATCCGGCCGCGTCTTTCGCCGGTGAGCGCTTCCGGCGTGTAGCCGGTATCGATCAGCACCGGCCCTGCGGTCGGGTGAAAGATCAACCCAAAGCGGACGCGCAGCTTGACACTTTGCCAACCACCGCCGCGCAGGATCAGCCTTTCGGCTGCGCTGACCCAGGCGCTGTTGGCGAAGACAATCTTCATGGCATGACCCCGCCTGCGAAGGTGCAGTCGAGCCCCTCTTCGAAAGCGATTTTCGGTTCCCAGCCGAGCACGCGTTTTGCCCTGGAGAGATCCAGGCTCTGCGCATAGGCGAAGAGACCGAGCCCATAGCGGGTGACCGGCGGCTCGGGCCGGCCGGGCAGCCTGAGCGCCACCGCTTCCATCAGCCCTGCCGCAAGCATGGTGGGCAGCAGCGGCATCGGCCGCCAGCGCGCCTCGAGCCCGGCGCGGGCGCAAGCCTCGTCGGCGATGCGGCGCACCGGCAGCACCGCGCCGCCCGAGATGTTGAAGATCTGGTTCTCGGCCTGCTTGGGCGCTGCAAATGCCGCCATGACCGCATCGACCACGTCATCGACATGGGTGAGATCGATTGCCGCCCGGCCGCCGCGAAACAGCGGCAGCGGCCGGCTCTTCGCCACCTTGATCAGGCGCGGCAGCAAAGCGCGGTCACCGGCTCCGTAAATGCCGCGCGGTCTGAGCACCACCGGATGGACGGCCGGCTGGCCAAGCACGATGCGCTCCGCCTCGCGCTTGGTGCGGGCATAGTGATTGACCGGATCGGGCAAGGCCATGTCCTCGGTCAGGCCGAGCTGGTCGCGAAAGGCAAAGCAGACGGACGGGCTGGAAATATGGACGAAGCGGCTGACGCCCTGGCGCTTCGCGAAATCGACGAGGTTCTGGGTCGCGGTCACATTCGCCGCCACGAAATCCCGCAGCCTGCCGAAGGGCGCCGAGAGTGCCGCGCAATGGATGATCCGCTCGACCCTGTTGAGCCTCGGATCGAGCGCGCCATCCAGCGGCTGCGCAAGATCATGGCGGATGATGCGATGGCCGGCGGCCTCCAGTGCGGCACAGCGTGCCGCATCACGGCCGAGGCCGAGCGCAGTGTGCCCGAAGCCGCCAGCCGCGCCAGCACGTGGGAGCCGAGAAAACCGCTGGCGCCGGTGACGAGCACGACCATCGTCAGGTTTCCAGCGCCATGCCGCCGAAAGAGACGCCGGCCGAGGTCCCGAGAAAGAGCAGCTTCATGCCCGGCACCACGCGGCCGTCATGGCGCGCGATGTCCAGCGCGAAGGGAATCGAGGCCGCGATCTGGTTGCCGAAACTGGCCGCGATGTCGACCAACTTTTCCGGCGCGAAGCCGGTTTGGCGCGCCATGTGTGCCAGCGCGAACGGGCTAGCCTGATGCGGCACGACGAGATCGACATCGTTATGTCGCCAGCCGGCGCGCTCCAGCAAGGCGGCGACGAAACCGTTGAAATGGCGAGAGGTCAGCCGGAACAGTTCCTTGCCGTCCATGTGGAACAGGCTGTGGCGGGCGAACTCCTCCGGTTCCTTGCTGAAATCGAAACGTGTGCCGCCTGCGCCGATGCCGCAGGCTTCCCACGCCGATGGATAGGTGCGCATCAGGCTCGCCGCCATCCTGCCCTCGCCGGGTCCGGCCCTGCGCAGCACGGCCGCTGCCGCACCGTCGCCGAACAGCGCAGCGACCTCCGGCGCGTCCCGCCAGGGCAAAGCGCGCGAAGCGACTTCGGCGGAAAACACCAGCGCCGTCTCGCATTGCCCGGCCTCGATCATGCGGCCGGCGGTCTCGAATGCGGTGAGAAAGCTAAGACATGTGCTGTTGACGTCGAAAGCGGCGGCCGAACCGTCGGCAAGGCCAAGGGCCTGCATGACCAGAGGCGCCGTCGCCGGCAGCGGCTGGTAAGGTACGCCGCAGCCGCCAATGATCAGATCGACATCGTTGGGACCGAGCCCGGCGTCGTCTAGCGCAAGGCGCGCCGCTGCGCAGGCAAGATCGATCTGCGATTCGGCCTCGCAGACATAGCGTTGAACGACACCGGTGGCAGCCTCGAGCTCGCCCTGTCCAAGACCCAGCCTCTCCTCCAAGGCGGCCGTGGTGATGCATTGGGCCGGTACCGCCCTGCCGGTTCCGACGATCCTGATCCGCATCCTCCCCCCGCCGCATGAGCTTGCGTCTATCTAACCCAAAAAGCGGTCGATAGCGATGTTCACGAGGCTGGCGCGGCTGTGTCTGAGTCCGGGTCAGCCCGCCTGGAGAAACCGCGTCACCGCTTCCATGAACTCCGCCGGGCGCTCGACATTGAGCAGATGGACGCCGGGCAGAAGCAGAAGCTCGGCGCCGGGGATCGCCGCCGCGATCTCCTCGCTGTGGCTCGCCAGCGTCACCTTGTCGTCAACACCGCCGATCACCAGCGTCGGCGCGGTGATCAGTGAAATCGGGCGGCGCAGATCGGCGTCGCGGACCGCCGCGAAGCATCCCGCCAGCCCTTGCGGCGACATGGCCAGGATCGCGGCATGGAATGGCGCTACTGTCTCTTTCCGACCGGCAAGTATCGAAACCGGGAACCAGTTACGCATGAACATGTCCGCCGTGGCCGACAGGTCGCTTGCCGTTAGCACGTTGCGGATCTGCTCGTCGAAATAGGACGCTGGCCCCAGATGCGGCGAGGTGTTGGAGAGGATCAGGCGCTCGATGCGTTCCGGCGCATGGATGCCCAGCCACTGGCCGACGTAACCGCCGAGCGACAAGCCGAGGAAATGCACGCGGGCAATTCCGAGGTAGTCGAGCAATTCGAGCACGTCGCGGCCGAGCCGGTCGAGCGAATAGGCGCCGGCCGGCGCATTGGAGCTGCCATGGCCGCGAAAATCATAGCGCAGCACGCGGAAGGGTCCGGCGAGCTCAGGAACCTGCCCATCCCACATGTGCAGCGTCGTGGCGATCGAATTGGAGAGCACAAGCACCGGCCGGCCTTCCGGGCCGTCCAGCCTGTAGGCGATGCGGGCGCCGTCGCCCGCGGTGAAATGAAGCGTTTCGGTCATTTTGGTCCTCATCATGGTTAGCGGGTAGCTCCCGCGGCTTTCGATGAGGCAGAGCTAAGTCTGGTGATCATCGAAGAAAATTACTATGATTTGACAATCTCTGTAGGATTCTCCGACCATGGACGGCGTGAAGCTTCACGATCTCAGATGTTTCGACGCGGTCGCTAGCCGAGGCAGCTTCCAGGCCGCGGCCCAGGCCTTGCACCGGACGCATCCCTCCGTGTTCGCCGCCGTCGCACGGCTTGAAGAGCAACTCGGCCTGACGCTGCTGGACCGCAGCGGCTACCGGGTGAGCCTGACAGACGAGGGCCGGCTGTTCCATGCGCGGGCACAATTGGCGATCCGCGAGTTCGAGCATCTTCGGACCTATGCCGGCCAGCTCGCGAGCGGCGAGGAAACCATGCTGCGCGTCGTCTTGGGCGACGTCTGCCCGAGGCCCGGAATACTCGGCCTTCTTAGCCGGTTCTTCGCCGAGCGGCCGCGCACGCGCCTGCATCTCGACTATGAAGCGATCGGCGGGCCGGTCGAGCGATTGATGGACGGCGAGGCCGATCTCGTCTTCCATCGCGCCAACCCGTCAGACCCGCATCTCGAGCGGATCGACCTATGCGAAGTCGCCTTCGTGCCGGTGGTCGCGCCGGGGTTCCTGCCGTTCGACACGAGGAATGACGTCACGCCCGAAGCGATGCGGCCCTTCACCCAATGCCTGATCCGCGACATGGCGCGACGTCCTTCATCGGAAAACTTCTTCGTCCTCGACGGCGCGCATTCCTGCTCGGTGCCCGACCATATGATGAAGAGGGAGTTGATCCTGCATGGACTCGCCTGGGGTCACTTGCCCGAGTGGCTGATAAAGGACGACTTGCGCGAGGGACGGCTGATCTCGATTGCCGGCAGGCATATTCCAGGTCGCGTTGAGACCGTGGCCGCTGTCAGGCGGCGCGACAAGCCGCACGGACCGGTAGCCGACGCCTTGTGGCGGCATCTTCAGGGTGGCGAGGCGCTTCTGAGCTAAGCCTTGCGTTCCCAACGACGGTCCGGCGTCTGCTGCCAGTAGGTCACGGCGTGGCCAGCTTCCTTCATCGTCTTCCAGTGGCCGCGCGCGGCTTCGAGTTGCGCGGCGTCATGGCCGTCGAACAGGAAGACCGCCCGCTCGTAACCGGAAAGTTCCGGCGGGGCCGCGCCATCGACCAGGAAGCGTATCTGCGCGACGTTGGGGTTGCCCTCGCCCGTGGTGAGCAGGATCGGCTGCTCGGCTGGGTGGGCTTCGCGGTCGGTGGCATGCGCGAGGAAAGAGTCGTCGCGAAAAGTCCACAGATGCTGGTCGAGCGCGTCGCGCCGCTCCTCGGTCCCGGTCTGCACCACCGCGCGCCAGCCACGCTCGACGCTGCGCTCGAGGAGGCCCGGCAGCGCCTCCTCCAGCGTCGATTCCGTCAGGTGGTAGAACAGTATGTCGGCCACCTCGAAAGCCTATCCTTCGTAATGGTCGCGCACCAGCCTATCGAGCAGGCGCACACCGAAACCCGAGCCCCAGGACTGGTTGATCTCGCTCGCCGGCCCGCCCATCGCGGTGCCGGCGATGTCGAGATGCGCCCAGGGCGTGTCCTTGACGAAACGCTGCAGGAACTGAGCGGCAATGATGGCGCCGCCATAGCGGCCGCCGATGTTCTTCATGTCGGCATTCTTGGAATCGATCAGCTTGTCATATTCGGCGCCGAGCGGCATGCGCCACAGCCGCTCCTGCGTCGCCTGGCCGGCGCCGGTCAGCCGGCCGGCCAGTTCGTCATTGTTGGAGAACAGGCCGGCGTAATGCTGGCCGAGCGCGACCATGATGGCGCCGGTCAGCGTCGCCAGATTGACCATGAATTTCGGCTTGAAGCGGTCGTTGGTATACCAGAGCGCGTCGGCGAGCACGAGGCGCCCTTCAGCGTCGGTGTTGAGCACCTCGATCGTCTGTCCGGACATCGAGGTGACGATATCGCCCGGCCGCTGCGCGTGGCCGTCGACCGCGTTCTCGACCAGGCCGATGACGCCGACGACATTGGCCTTGGCCTTGCGGGCGGCCAGCGCGCGGATCAGCCCGGTGACGGCGGCCGCACCGCCCATGTCGCCCTTCATGTCCTCCATGCCGGAGGCCGGCTTCATCGAATTGCCGCCGGTATCGAAGGTGACGCCCTTGCCGACGAAGGCGACCGGCGCGTCCTTGGCCTTGCCGCCCTTCCATTGCATGACGGCCATGCGGGCGCCGCGCGGCGAGCCTTGCGCGACGCCAAGCAGCGAACCCATGCCGAGCTTCTTCATTTCCTTCTCGGTGAGGATCTCGACCTCGACGCCGAGAGCCGCCAGTTCCTTGGCGCGAGCGGCGAACTCGACCGGCCCAAGCACGTTGGCCGGCTCGTTGACGAGATCGCGCGCCAAAAGCACGCCGTCGATCACCGCCTCTTCCTCCGCGAAGGCTTTTTTCGCGGCGGACGGGTCGGCGCAGTGGATGGTTATCTTGGCGGGCTTCGCCGCTTCGGCCTTCTTGGCCTCCGCCCCCTTGGCGTCTGCCCCTTTCGCGTCAGATTGGCCCTCTTCCTTGTCCTTGCGGGTCTTGTATTTGTCGAAGCCATAGCTGCGCAGGAGGATGCCCGCGGCAAGGTTCGCCGCCTGCCTGCCGTCCGGCTGGAGCTCCGGCAGGTCGACGATTACCGCGGCTTCGGTCGCCTTGCGCAACGAAGCGGCAACGACGCCGCCGAGCTTCAGCCAGGCGTAGTCGTCGAGGCTGGCGACCTTGCCGGCACCGATCGCCACCAGCCGGTCCACCGAGGTCCCCTCGGGCGCAGAACCTCCGCCGAGCTCGCGAACCTGCCGGCGAAATCGGCGACCGGAAACGCGCGAGCCAATGCGCCAGCCGGGTCGCAGGCCTTCGCGGCCTCGCCAAGGCCGCCGCCGTCGGCCGCAAGCACGAAGACGCTGCCTTTTTTCGGCGCGGCGAATTTGGCGAAGGCGATCGAAGGTCTCGAAGTCATCATATCCTGCTTTCGGGGTGAGGCGCCGCGAACCGGCTTTCAAGCGTGCGCGACATTTGGTCGTTTTCGGGCATTTGGCAAGACTTTGGCCGAAATCGCTGTCTATATCGGCGTCGAAACCAACGTAGGATTCGTCGCGGCAAGAGGTAAGCTTCCTGTCGCAACCTGTTGTTAACCATCAATGTTTCGCATTTCTTATCCATTGACGCGGACACTCCGCCGCGCCGGGGCGCGTGGCGTGGGAGCGACAAACCAGATGAGCCGCCTATGGACCCGGTTGTGCCGGCGTCACCGGATGACTACCTTGTCGGCGGGCATGATGCCGTTCGGCACAATCGAGAAAAGCCTTCATGAAGGTCGTTGAACGCTACATCATGCGTCGCACCGCTGCGATGTTCCTGGCGGCGCTGGCCTGGACGCTGGCGATCGTGTGGACGACTCAGGTGCTCGCCAAGATCGACCTCGTCACCGACAGCGGCCAGTCGGCGCTGACCTTCTTCGAAGTCGCAGCCCTGATCATCCCTTCGATCATTCCGATCGTGGTGCCGTTCGCGCTGGTGGTCGCGGTGGCGCAGACGCTAAGCGCCATGAATACGGATTCGGAACTGGCGGTGATCAACGCGGCCGGCGCCTCGCGCTGGACGATCGCGCGGCCGATCCTCCTGCTGGCGCTGGCGGCAAGCGTCTTTTCCTTCGCCGTCGACAACGGCGTCGACCCCTATGCCAGGCAGAAGAACCGCCAGTTGGTGGCAGCCTCGCGCGCCGACCTCTTGTCGCTGATCATCCAGGAAGGCACGTTCCGCAAGATCGACGACGGCCTGTTCCTGCAGATCGGCGAACGACTCCCGGACAACAAGCTCGGCGGCATCTTCGTCGCCGATTCGCGAGAGGAAGGCGCCAACCTCACCTACTACGCCAAGACCGGCAGCATCGTCGAAAAAGGCGACGAGAAGGTGCTGATGATGAATGACGGCGTCATCAACCGCAAATCGGTGACCGGCGACCTCTCCGTCATCCGCTTCACCTCCTACGCCTTCGACCTGTCGGCCTTCATGTCGGCGGCGAACGCGATCACGCTGCTGCCCAAGGACCGGACGACCCAATATCTGCTCAATCCGGATCCCAACGACAGGATGTACCAGCGCCAACCCGGCAGCTACTCGGCCGAGGTCGACCAGCGTTTCTCCGAGTGGTCCTATTCGCTGGTGTTCGCGCTGATAGCGCTCGCCGTGGCCGTCGACGCACGCTCGCACCGCGAGGCGCGCATCCATCCGCTGATCACGGCAATCGCAATCGCCCTTTTCGTGCGCTGGCTGGGTTTCTTCGCCGCGGGCAAGGCCGACAAGGTCTGGTACTACGCCTTTATGGTCTATGCCGTGCCGATCCTGGCATCGGCGATCTCGGTCTGGTTCATCGTCTCCTCGCGGAGCATGGAGCTGCCGTCCGCCTGGGCCGACTGGATGACGAATCTCGCCAGCCGCGCCAGCGAGGGCTGGACCGCGCTCAAGCTGTGGTTCGCCCGGCGCAGCACTTCCGGCCAGGGAGCCTGACGATGGGCTGGACGCTGGGCCGCTATTTCTTCTTTCGCTATGTGACGATCACCGTCTGGTTCTTTCTCGGCCTTTTGGCGCTGGTGTTCCTGATCGATTTCACCGAGCTTTCGGGCCGCACGACCGGGCTGCCGGGCTTCACCTACGGCACCGCCTTCGCCATTTCGGCGCTGAGGATGCCGATGATCATGCTGCAGACCGTGCCTTTCGTCGGGCTGTTCTCGGCGATGGCGACGCTGGTGTCGCTCAACCGCCGCTACGAATTGGTCATCGCGCGCTCGGCCGGCGTTTCGGCCTGGCAGTTCCTGTTCCCGTGCTGTGTCGGCGCGCTGATGTTCGGCGTGCTGTCGGTCGGCGTGCTCAATCCGATCGCCGCGCATGGCTTTTCATGGTCCGAGCAGATGGAAAACCAGCTGCGGGCCGGCAAGTCGAACGCCGTCCCACAGGACACAACGCCGTGGCTGAGGCAAAAGACCAGCTCCGGCGACACCATCATTGGCGCCCGCGCCATTCTCAACCAGGGCCTGGAGATGGCGGACGCGGTGTTCTTCGTCCTCGACCAGCAGGGCAACATCGTCGAGCGCAAGGATGCCGCGCGCGCCTTCCTGCGCGATGGCTACTGGGAATTGCAGGACGTCAAGGTGTTCAAGGACGGCAATATCCGTCCCGAGGCTTCCGACCGCGTGCCGACCAATCTCAAGCCGGAATTCGTGCAGGAGCGCCTGGCGCGTCCGGAAACCATCCCGTTCTACGAGCTGCCCAGCAAGATCGAGGTTGCCCGCTCCTTCGGCCTCAAGGCAAATGCCTTCGCCATGCAGTTTGATTCGCTGGTGGCGCTGCCGTTCCTCCTCGTCGCCATGACGCTGATTGCGGCAACGGTTTCAATGAGATTTGCGCGAATGGGGCAGTCAGCGACGATGATTCTGGGTGGCGTCGTGGCCGGCTTTCTGCTTTATGTCGTTTCGGTACTGGTCAAGGCATTCGGGGTCGCCGGATTCGTGCCTACAATGGTGGCTGCATGGGTTCCGGTTGTCGTGGCTATGTTCTTCGGGGTGACTTTTCTGCTATACAAGGAAGACGGCTAGTGAGGGAGGCTGGTTTGCGCAGCCATAGGCAGGCCGGTTTGGCACGCCTTTATGGGGCGACCGCCTTGGCATGTCTGTTTGCTTGCGTGGTACCGACGGTACCGGCGCTGGCGCAGACTATCACAGCGAATCCCGTTCCCTCCGGCACGCAGATGCTGCTGGCCGCTGATACGCTCGTCTACAACAACGACAACCACACCGTGACCGCTGTCGGCAGCGTGCAGATCGACTATGGCGCAACAAGCTCGTCGCCCAGCGCGTCGAATACAACCGCGACACCAAGCGGCTTGTCGCCAGCGGCGCGTCGAGCTGATCAACAGCGACGGCACCAAGATCAACACCGACCATATCGATATCACCGACGACTTCGCCGACGGCTTCGTCAACGCCTTGCGCGTCCAGACCGTCAACGATGCCTATTTCGCTTCCGAGAGCGCCGAACGCATGGGCGGCGTGCTGACGACGTTCCACAACGGCGTTTACACCGCCTGCGAGCCTTGCGAGGACAAACCCGATTCGGCGCCGACATGGCGCGTCAAGGCGCGCAAGATCATCTGGAACGGCGAGAAGAAGACGGTTCGCTTCGAGAACGCGAATTTCGAGTTCTTCGGCTTTCCGCTTGCCTATCTGCCGGCCTTCGAGATCGCGACCCGACGGTCAAACGCAAAAGCGGCTTCCTGATCCCCGGCATCGTCTACAACACCCATCTCGGTGTCGGCGTCAAAGTCCCCTATTATTTCGCGCTCTCGCCGACCTACGACCTGACCGCCACCGGAACCGGCTATACCAAGCAGGGTTTCCTCGGCGAGGCCGAATGGCGTCAGCGCTTCAACAATGGCCAATACAGCCTGAAGATCGCCGGCATCCAGCAGCAGGATCCCGACGCCTTCATCGGCATAGGCAATCGCTACACCGTCGATTCGGGCGAGCCCAACGATCCCAACAAGTTCCGCGGCATGATGGGCACCAAGGGCCAGTTCGCCATCAACGAGCGCTGGAATTTCGGCTGGGACGTGCTGCTGCAGACCGACAAGAATTTCTCGCGCACCTATAACATCGACGGCTACAACGACCTCGTCCACCAGTCGTCGATCTATCTGACGGGCCTGAGCGACCGCAATTATTTCGACGTCAGGGCAATGCGGTTCGAGGTGCAGGAAGACACGCTCTCCAGCGATCCGACGGCGCGCTCCGCCAAGCAGCCCTGGGTGCTGCCGTCGTTCGACTACGCCTATATCCCCGATATGCCGGTGGCCGGCGGCCAGCTATCGCTCAACGTCAATGCGCGCGTCATCAGCCGCGACCGGCTGGACGCGGTGCTGGCCAATCCCCTCGACGACACCTCCATTAACAATGTGCGCGGCATCGAAGGCCAGTCCAGCCGGCTGACGGCCGAAGCCGAATGGAAGCGCACCTTCACCACTGATGGCGGACTGCAAGTGACGCCGCTTTTGGCATTCCGCGGCGATGCCGGCTACGTCAACGCCAATTCCGCGTCGCTGGATGCCGTCAACCAGATGGCGGACAATCTTCACGAAGACGTCGACATGCGCTCCTCGCTCGCCCGCTACATGGCTACGCTGGGCCTGGAGATGCGTTGGCCGCTGTTGTTCTCGATGCCGAACTCCAGCCATATCCTGGAGCCGACGGCACAGATCTTCGTGCGCCCGAACGAGCAATATGTCGGCGGTCTGGCCATTCCGAACGAGGACGCTCAAAGTTTCGTCTTCGACGCCACCACGCTCTTCGAGCGCGACAAGTTCTCCGGCTACGATCGCATCGAGGGCGGCACGCGCGCCAATGTCGGCTTCCGCTATTCGGGCGCCTATGAAAATGGCTGGGGCACCAACGCCATCTTCGGCCAGTCCTACCAGCTGGGCGGCGAGAATTCGTTCGACGCGCCGGATCTCGTCAATGTCGGCGCCTATTCGGGACTGCAGACCGCGAAATCCGACTATGTCGGCCTTATCGGCTTCAACAGCCCGAGCGGCTTCTCCGGCTCGCTCAGCGGCCGTTTCGACGAGCAGACCTTCGAGGTCAGGCGCGCCGAGATCAAGGCCGCCTATTCCGGCCTGCCGGTTTCGCTCAGCGCCAAATACGCCTTCATCCAGGCGCAGCCGCTCTACGGCTTCGCCACGGACCGCCATGAGGTGACGCTCGGCGCCTCGACGCATCTGGCCGAGAGCTGGCGTGTCTTCGGCACCGGCACCTACGATCTGGAGACAAGCGTCCTGGTCAAGGACGGCGTCGGTTTCGCCTACAACGATTCCTGCTTCACCTATGTGATGACGTTCTCGCAGACGCGCGACACGGTCACCAAGGAAGTATCGCAGAATATCGGCTTCAACCTGTCGTTCCGCACTCTCGGCGATTTCGGCACGTCGACTAGCGCCGTCGACACGATCCAGTAAGCGGAGGCCGGTAAGCGGCGACAGGCACCGGCCGCGGCGTTGCGCATCGCTTCGGGCGCGGACGATCCCGTGGACCTTGATTTGGTGCGTGAACTTCCGAAAATAGGGCCGATTCTCGGGGACATGTGCCGGCGACATTGTTTCGCCGCATAGGACGGGCATGGGGTCGGCTACATAGCGCATGCGTTCGAGGGACGCGCGGCGCCGTCGTGGCGGGTAAGAATTGGGAAGGTGAGATGAGGAAATACCTGTTTTCGGCAGGATTCGCGCTGCTGGTGGCGGCGACCTCGGTTTCGATTACGGCGATGACGCCGCCGGCGTTCGCCAGCCAGATCAAATATGTCGTCAACAACATACCGATCACCACCGGCGACATCGCCCACCGCGCCGCATTCTTCAAGCTGCAGCGCAAGAAAGGCGATGCCGCGCAGGAGATGATCGACCAGACGCTGCGCCTCGCCGAGGCCAGGCGACTCGGCATCCGCATCACCGATCAGCAGGTCGATGCCGCCTATCAGCGCTTTGCCTCCAACAACAAGATGCCGCTGGCCAAGCTCGACGCGATCATGTCGCAATCGGGCGTCACCAAGGAGCATTTCAAGGAGTTCATCCGTGCACAGATGGCCTGGAACCAGGCGCTTGGCGCGCGCTACCGCTCCGGCGAGGGCGGTTCGGTGACCGAGCAGGATGCGGTCCGCCGCATGCTCGACAAGGGCGGCTCCAAGCCGACCGCCAAGGAATACATGCTGCAGCAGGTGATCTTCGTAGTGCCGGCCTCCGAGCGCGCCTCGACGCTCGCCAAGCGCAAGCGCGAGGCCGATGCCATGCGTGCCCGCTTCAACGGCTGCAACACCACACGCGAATTCGCCAAGGGGCTGATCGACGTCACGGTGCGCGATCTCGGCCGGGTGCTGGCGCCGCAATTGCCGTCCGACTGGGCCGAGCAGATCAAGTCGACCAAGGTCGGCGGCGCGACGCCGACGCGTGAGACCGAACGCGGCGTCGAATTCATCGGCATCTGCTCCTCGCGCGAGGTTTCCGACGACAAGGCCGCGCAGATGGTGTTCCAGGCCGAAGGCGGCAGCAACGACAAGGACACCGACGAACTCAGCAAGAAATATGTCGACGAACTGCGCAAGAAGGCCACCATCGTCGAGCGCTAGGCCGTTTCGGCGAATGACAGAACAAGGCTCGAGCCTCCCGCCCTGCCCCGAGGCGGGCCCGGCACCCCGCAGGACACCATGAGCATGCGCAGAACCGATGCGCCGCTGGCGCTCAGCGTCGGTGATCCCTCCGGCGTCGGACCCGAAATCGCCATCGCCGCCTGGCAGGCGGGTGACAGTGCAGGCGTGCCGCCTTTCTACCTGCTCGCCGATCCGGCCCTGATCGAGGCCCGTGCACGCGAAGTCGGCGCCAACGTGGCGATCATGGAGACCGTGCCGGGGCAAGCGGCGCATCATTTTCCCCGCGCGCTGCCCATCGTTCCGCTCTACGCCCGCCACATGGACAGCCCCGGAAAGCCCAATCCGGCCAACGCCGCGGGCACCATCGAAGCGATCGACCGCGCCGTCGCCGACTGCCTTGCCGGCAGCGCCGCCGCTGTGGTCACCTGCCCCATCGCCAAGAAACCACTCTACGACGCCGGCTTCCGCTTTCCCGGCCACACCGAATACCTGGCCCATCTGGCGTCGCGCCACACCGGAACCGAGGTGACGCCGGTGATGCTGCTTGCCGGACCCGAACTGCGCACCGTTCCGGTCACCATCCACATCGCGCTCGCCGACGTGCCGAAGGTTCTGACGAGCGAGTTGATCGTCGCCGCCGCTCGCATCACCGCCGCCGATCTCAAAAGCCGCTTCGGCATTGCGCGGCCGCGGCTTGCCGTTGCAGGGCTCAATCCGCATGCCGGCGAAGGCGGTGCGATGGGCTCGGAGGACCTTTCCATCGTCCTTCCGGCCGTCGAGACGCTTCAGGCCGAAGGCATCGATGCGATCGGACCGCTGCCGGCCGACACCATGTTCCATCCGCGGGCACGCGCCGGCTATGACGCGGCACTTTGCATGTATCACGACCAGGCGCTGATCCCGGCCAAGACGCTGGCCTTTGACGAGGCCGTCAACGTGACGCTCGGCCTGCCCTTTATCCGCACCTCGCCGGACCATGGCACGGCCTTCGATATTGCAGGCCAAGGGATTGCGCGCGCCGACAGCCTGATCGCGGCACTGAGGCTCGCGCGCCGGCTCGCCGACAGCGGCCGCCAGGCCGCGGCCGCGTGAGGCTCGATTGAGCGGGGGGCGCGTGACCATTGACGGATTGCCGCCGCTGCGCGAGGTGATCGAGCGCCATGGCCTGCAGGCGAAGAAGGCGCTCGGCCAGAACTTCCTGCTCGACCTCAACCTGACAGCCAAGATCGCGCGCGCGGCCGGGGACCTCGCCGAGGCGACGGTGATCGAGGTCGGTCCGGGCCCCGGCGGGCTGACCCGGGCGCTGCTCTTCAACGGCGCACGGCGCGTGATCGCCATCGAGCGCGACGAGCGCTGCCTGGAGGCGCTGGCCGAGGTGTCCAGCCACTATCCCGGGCGGCTGGAGGTCATTCCCGGCGATGCGCTGAAGACGGATTTCGCTGCCCTTGCTGGGACCGCGAATGGCGGCCCGGTGAAGATCGCCGCCAACCTGCCTTACAATATCGGCACGGAGCTTCTGATCCGCTGGCTGACGGTGGCCGAGTGGCCGCCCTTCTATCAATCGATGACGCTGATGTTCCAGCGCGAGGTGGCCGAACGCATCACCGCCAGCCCCGGCAGCGACGCCTATGGCCGGCTCGGCGTGCTGGTCGGCTGGCGCACGGAAGCAAGGATCGCCTTCGATGTGCCGCCGCAGGCTTTCACCCCGCCGCCCAAGGTCACCTCCTCGGTGGTGCATCTGGTGCCGCGCGCATCCCCCCTGCCCGCCGACGGCAAGAGGCTGGGCCGCGTCACCGAAGCCGCGTTCGGCCAGCGCCGAAAGATGCTGAGGCAAAGCGTGAAAAGCCTGGGCGGGGAAGCACTGCTCACCCGCGCCGGCATCGATCCGACACGCCGCGCAGAGACGCTCAGCGTGGAAGAGTTCGTGCGGCTGACGAACGCGGTGTGACCTGCGGCGCCTTCAACTCCTTCATCGACAGCGGAGCATATGTCAGGACTGGCAATGGTCATTCAAATGCATTACATTCTCATCAAAGGAGACTGTCATGCCAGCGAATGCACTCGTCCAGACGCGTATTGACGCCGACATCCGGGATCGGGCCTCCGCAGTGCTCGAAAACATGGGACTGACGGTTTCGGATGCGGTCCGGATACTCCTCACCCGCACCGCCAATGAAGGCGCGCTGCCTATCGATCTGGTCACAAACAGCGAGGCGTATGATCTGTGGTTCCGCGCCAAGGTGCGCGAGGCCCTCGAAGATACCCGAGCCGACATTCCTGAAGATCAAGTCGAAGCGCATTTTGCCGAACGACGCGCGGCAGCGCGTCTCAAGGCTGGTGAATCTAAATCTTGAAGATCGTCTGGTCTGCCCTCGCGCTTTCCGATCGCGACGGGATCTTCACGCATATCGAAGCAGACAACCCTGCAGCTGCGATCTCTGTCGACGAGCGGATTGTTGCCGCGACCAGCCGCCTTCATGACTTCCCCGAGAGCGGCCGGCGAGGCCGGCTTGCAGGAACCCGGGAGCTTGTCATCGTCGGGACGCCATACGTCGCGGCCTATCAGTTGACCGGGAACATAGTTCGAATTCTGCGTGTGCTTCACGGAGCGCAGCGTTGGCCGGACGATCTGCCTGACAGCTGATGCGACTTTGCAGCGTGCCAGCGATTGAGAGGCGCCGTCCCTTACTCCGTCTTCTCGTCCAGCAATCCCGAGATGAAGTCGAACAGACCCGGCCTCCGGTCGCGGCGCAGGCGCTCGGAGGTGACGATCGCGCGCACCTCGGCGAAGGCGCGGTCGAGATCGTCGTTGACGATGACGAAGTCATATTCCTTCCAGTGCTCGATCTCGACGCGGGCATTCTTCAGCCTGGTCTCGATGACGGATTCCTGGTCCTCGGCGCGGCGCTTCAGGCGCGCCTTCAACTCCTTCATCGAGGGTGGCAGGATGAAGATCGAGACGATGTCGGCGCGCATCTTCTCCTTGAGCTGCTGGGCGCCCTGCCAGTCGATGTCGAACAGCATGTCGCGACCTTCGGCCAGCGCCAGTTCCGCCGGCTCGCGCGGCGTCGCATAGAAGTTGCCGTGCACCTCGGCCCATTCCAGCAACGCGTCGGAATCGCGCAGCCGCTCGAACTCGCGCATCGTGCGGAAATGGTAGTGGACGCCTTCGATCTCCGAGCCGCGGCGCGGCCTCGTGGTGACGGAGACTGACAGCTCCAGGCTCGAATCGCTTTCCAGAAGATTGCGCGCGATCGTCGATTTGCCGGCGCCCGACGGCGACGACAGCACCAGCATCAGCCCGCGGCGGCGGATGCGGGACCCCAAATCCCTGGCAGCCGTCGGCTCCTTGGCAACCATCCCCGTCACTCCAGATTCTGAACCTGTTCGCGAAACTGGTCGACCACCGCCTTGAGCTCCAACCCGATCGCGGTGACCGCCGCGGCGTTCGACTTGGAGCACAAGGTATTCGATTCGCGATTGAATTCCTGCGCCAGGAAATCGAGCTTGCGGCCAATGGCGCCGCCGCTGCCGAGCAGCGCGCGCCCTGAAGCGACATGTGTCTTCAATCGGTCGATCTCCTCGCGGATGTCGGCCTTGGTGGCGAGGAACGCCGCTTCCTGATGCAGCCGGACCGCATCGAGATTGGCCGACGCATCCATCAGCAGGCGGACCTGCTCGGCCATGCGCTCGCGGATCGCCACCGGCTCGCGCGACGGGTCGGCCTCGGCCTTCAGCGTCAGCACCTCGATTGTGTCGATGTGGCCCGACAACAGCGTGCGCAGCGCGGCACCCTCGCTTTGCCTTGCCTGCGCCAACCCGGTAAGCGCCGTGTCCAGCGCCGACAGGATCGCGGCGTCAAGGTTGGCCCGCTCCTCCTCTGTCTCGACGGCTTCCGGAATGTCGAGCACGCCACGCAACGCAAGCAGCCCGTCAGCGGTGGCGGGCTGGGTGCCGAACTGTTCCTGCAGGCGTCTGGCGAGGCCCGCCAGATCCTTCAGAAAAGCCTCGTTGACCACTGGCTGCACCTGCTGCGCGGCAGCGCGGCCGACGGTCAGCGTCGCCTGGAAATTGCCGCGCGCGAAGCGCTTCTGCACGGTCTGCCGTATGGCGGTTTCCAGCCGGTCGAAGCCCTGCGGCAGCCTCAGCCTCACCTCGACGCTCTTGCCGTTGACCGATTTCACCTCCCATGCAATCGACGTGCCGTCGCGTTCAGCAACCGCACGTGCGAAACCGGTCATGCTCTGCACGTTCATGATACGTGTCACCCCCTGTCGCAGGTCTGGGCGCGATTGCCCGCACTTGCGCACCCTTATATGACGCCTGGCCTTAGGCCAGGCATCGGACATCCCCTCAAAACATGAATATGGCCCGGCGTCAAAGGAGGCGGGCAGATCCGGCAACGGCTGCAGCCTACTGGGCGGCGTCGCCGCCCGCGTCGCCATTCTCGCCGCTATCGCCGGCATTGTCATCGGGAGAGGCGGGCGCCGTCGTCTGACCGGGGGCCTTGGCGGCGGCGTCCGCCTGCTTCTTCTGCACCGCGCGGTAGCGGGCGACGTTCTGGTTATGCTCTTCCAGCGTCGCGGCAAACACATGGCCGCCATTGCCGTCGGCGACGAAATAGAGGTCGTCGGTCTTCGACGGATTGGCCACCGCCTCAAGCGCCGCGCGGCCCGGATTGGCGATCGGCGTCGGCGGGAGGCCCTTGATCAGATAGGTGTTGTAGGGCGTCTGCTTGTCGATGTCGGACTGGTAGATCGGCCGGTCGGCCGGTTTGCCCTTGCCGCCGAACAGGCCGTAGATGATGGTCGGGTCGGACTGCAGCCGCATGCCCTTGGCCAGCCGGTTGAGGAAGACGGCAGCCACGCGCGAGCGCTCGTCGCCCCTGCCCGTCTCCTTCTCGACGATCGAGGCCAGGATGACAAAGTCCTCCATATTGGCGATCGGCAGATCGGGCGCGCGGTGCCCCCAGACGTCATCGACCAGCTTCTTCTGATCGGCGACCAGTTTGTCGATCATCTGCTGCCGGGTGGCGCCGCGGGTGAAGCGCAGCGTGTCGGTCGCGACGCTGCCCTCGGGCGGCATGGTCGCCGGCATATCCCCGGTCAACGCATCCTGCTCGGCCACGCGCTGCAAAGCCTGCTCGACCGTCAGCCCCTCGGGGATGGTCAGCGAATACATCACCGATTTTCCGCTCTTGAGCAGTTCCATGATGTCGCGCATCGAGGCGCGCGGCTTGATGGCGTATTCGCCGGCCTTCAATGCGGAATCATTGCCGGTTGCGCGCACGCCCAGCCTGAAGACGCGCGCGTCGCTGACCAGGCCGCGACGCTCCAGCTGGTCGGCGATCTCCTGCACGCCGGTGTTCGGCTTGACCATGAAGGTGTCGCCGTTGGCAGATGGGCCCGGCTCGACGAAGGCCTGCATGCCGAAATAGAGCGCAGCGCCTGCGGCGAGCACGACCAGGATGACCACCGAAAGGAAGAAATTCAGGAACACGACGACCTGGCTGCGCGAGGCGCGCGAGCGCTTCGACGGCGGCGGCGTGCCGGCCTCAGGGCGCAGCGCCTCAGCCGCTGTCTTGGGCACGATCGGGCCTTGCGTCTGACGCTGTCCGAATTCCCCGCCGTCGCCCGGATTTGTATTCATGGCGCCCTACCGTCTGATCTTGCAACGAATCCCCTAACGCAAGCGTAGGGGCAAATTTGGCAAAAATGACGGCAGGTGGCGGACCTGCCGGCTAGCTGTCTGTTTGTGAGCAATCCCGGACGGAAAACCGCTGCGCACTTTTCCTGGGATTGCTGTCTGTTGCGAGCAATCCCGGACGGAAAACCGCTGCACACTTTTCCTGGGATTGCTCCGGCTGACTGCTCAGCCATCGTAACGTTGGAAGACGAGCGAGGCGTTGGTGCCGCCGAAGCCGAAGGAGTTCGACAGCGCCACATCGATCTGGCGCTGGCGCGGCTTGTTCGGCACGAGATCGATCGCCGTCTCGCGTTCCGGATTGTCGAGGTTGATGGTGGCGGGGGCGATGTTGTCGCGGATGGCGAGGATCGAGAAGATCGCTTCCGCGGCGCCCGCGGCGCCCAGCAGATGGCCGGTCGAGGACTTGGTCGACGACATCGAAATCTTGGAGGCGGCATTGCCGACCAGCCGCTCCACCGCGCCGAGCTCGATCGTGTCGGCCATGGTCGAGGTGCCGTGCGCGTTGATGTAGTCGATGTCGGCGGGCGAGAGCTTGGCCCGGTTCAGCGCCGCCGTCATGCAGCGGAACGCGCCGTCGCCGTCTTCGGCCGGAGCGGTGATGTGATAGGCGTCGCCGGTCAGGCCGTAGCCGGTGACCTCGGCATAGATCCTGGCGCCGCGCGCCTTGGCGTGCTCGAGCTCTTCCAGGACAACGCGCCGGCGCCCTCGCCCATGACGAAGCCGTCGCGGTCGCGGTCATAGGGACGCGACGCGGTCTCGGGCGTATCGTTGCGCTCGGTGGAGAGCGCGCGGCAGGCGGCGAACCCTGCCATGGAGAGACGCGTGACCGGCGCCTCGGCGCCGCCCGCCACCATGACGTCGGCATCGCCCCACATGATCAGCCGGGCGGCATCGCCGATGGCATGCGCGCCGGTCGAGCAAGCGGTGACGACCGCATGGTTCGGGCCTTTCAGGCCGTGCCGGATGGAAACCTGGCCGGAGACCAGATTGATGATCTGTCCAGGAATGAAGAAGGGGCTGATGCGGCGCGGACCGCGTTCCTTCAGGATCATCGCGTTCTCGGCGATGCCGTCGATGCCGCCGATGCCGGAACCGATCAGCACGCCGGTGGCGCACTGGTCCTCATGCCTCTCGGGCTTCCAGCCGGAATCGGCCAGCGCCTCGTCGGCGGCCGCGATGCCGTAGAGGATGAAGTCGCCGATCTTGCGCAGCTCCTTCGGCTCGAGCACGGCCTCGGGATTGAAGGTGCCGTTGGAGCCGTCGCCGCGCGGAACAATGTGGGCGATCTTGCAGGCAAGATCATCCACCTCGAACTCGGTGACGCGACGGGCGGCGCTGCGGCCGGAAAGCAATTCCTTCCAGCTGTGCTCGACGCCCATGCCGAACGGCGAAAGCAGGCCAAGGCCCGTGACGACGACACGCCTCATCGCAGGTCCTCCCCGGTGATGCCCGCGGAAAGCCTCAGGCCGAGGCCTTGTCGATGTACTTCACGGCATCGCCGACAGTCAGGATGGTCTCGGCGGCGTCGTCCGGAATCTCGACGCCGAACTCTTCTTCGAACGCCATGACGAGTTCGACCGTATCGAGGCTGTCCGCGCCCAGATCGTCGATGAAGCTCGCCTGCTCCGTCACTTTGTCGGCATCGACGCCGAGATGCTCGATGACGATCTTCTTGACGCGCTCTGCGGTGTCACTCATTTGGGGCCTCGTCTTATGTTGTCTTGTCTTCGTTAGCGGGCGGAATGCCGCTAATCAAGCTGAAAGATGGTCCTGCGGGAAACGCAACGCCACAGGGCCGGTTTTTGCCCGAACCGCCGGGTTGCCGGCCGCATTACACGAAAAAAGGCGGGCGTCCAAGCCGAAATGGCTGTTTTCACAGCCCATCCGGGCTCGGTCCTTCAGATCATCGCCATGCCGCCATTCACATGGATGGTCTGCCCGGTGACGTAAGCCGCCTCATCGGAAGCGAGATAGGCGACCGCCGAGGCGACCTCGGCGCTGGTGCCCATGCGCCTGGTCGGAATCGCCGCCATGATGGTCTCTTTCTGCTTGTCGTTGAGCTTGTCGGTCATGGCCGATTCGATGAAGCCCGGCGCGACGCAGTTGACGGTGATGTTGCGGGTGGCGATCTCCTGCGCCAGCGACTTGGAAAAGCCGATCATGCCGGCCTTGGAGGCGCAGTAATTGGTCTGGCCGGGATTGCCGGTGACGCCGACCACGGAGGTGATGTTGATGATGCGGCCGTGGCGGCGGCGCATCATCGGATGGGTGAGCTCGCGGGTGAGCCGGAACACGGCGGTCAAGTTCACCTCGAGCACAGAATCCCAGTCGGCGTCCGACATGCGCACGAACAGGCCGTCCTTGGTGATGCCGGCATTGTTGACCAGGATGTCGACTCCTTCGAGGTCGGCCTCCGCCTTCTGGCCGAGAGCCTTGACCGCGTCGCGATTGGTCAGGTCCGCCGGGAAGAGTTTCACACGATCGCCGAGATCGCCTGCCAAGGCCTCAAGCTTCTCCACACGGGTGCCGTGCAGTCCGACGATGGCGCCCTGGCTGTGCAGCACCCTGGCGATCGCCTCGCCGATGCCTCCCGACGCGCCCGTGACGAGCGCCTTGCGGCCGGTCAGTTCGAACATTTTCTTCAACCTCTCTCTTCCGGACGCCCCGCGAGCGACCCTTGGTCCGTATACGTCATACCGTCCAGGTCACGCCAGAAGTCCTCGGCTTTCAGGACAGGCTCTTCGCCGCGCCCGATCCGCTCTACGACGTCCGCCGCCAAGTAGTAGTCCTCAATATCCTCTAGTCCACGCTCGACAAATCGCGCAGGCATTGAGCTTTGCTTCGACCCGTCTTCTGCGCCAGATCCTCAAGACGCTGCTCGATTTCGGGAGAAAGTCGAAGCGATGTGGACATACCGCACCCTGCGGATAAAAATTGAAACGCCCTGCTTACACCAAAGCGGCCAGCGCCGTCTCGACCTCCGCCGCCGTGCCGATTGCGGCAGTGGCGATGTCGCGGTTGATGCGGCGCGCCAGTCCAGACAGCACCTTGCCGGCGCCGACTTCGTAGAGCGTCGTAACCCCGTTCCGGCCGAACCATTCCACCGTCTCGCGCCAGCGCACCCGACCAGTGACCTGCTGGACCAGGCGGCGCGCAATCTCGTCCGGATCGCTTGTCGGGGTGACGGTGACGTTGGAGACGACCGGAACCGCCGGAGCGGCTTTCGCAACGCCAGCCAGCGCCTCGCGCATGATCTCGGCCGCCGGCGTCATCATCGCCGAATGGAAGGGGGCGGAGACTTGCAGCATCAGGGCCCGCTTGGCGCCTTTTTCGGTGCAAAGCTTCGCCGCCAGCTCGACGGCCGCCTTGGCGCCGGAAATGACCAGCTGGCCGCCGCCATTGTCGTTGGCGATCTGGCAGACGGAGCCGTGTCCCGCTTCGGCGCAGGCGGCTTCGACATCGGCCTGTTCGAGCCCAATGATGGCGGCCATGGCGCCTTCGCCTGCCGGCACAGCCGCCTGCATGGCGTTGCCGCGAATGCGCAGCAGCCGCGCGGCATCGGCGACCGAAACGAAACCGGAAGCGGCAAGGGCTGAATATTCGCCGAGCGAATGGCCGGCGACGTAAGACACCTTGTCCTTCAGCGAAAAGCCGCGCGATTCCAGCGCCCTCAGCGCCGCCAACGACACCGCCATCAGCGCCGGCTGGGCGTTCGCCGTCAGCGTCAGCGTCTCTTCCGGCCCTTCCCAGATCAGTTTCGACAGCTTTTCGCCAAGTGCCTCGTCGACTTCTTCGAAGACGCGGCGCGCCTCGGGAGAGCCATCTGCGAGGTCCTTGCCCATGCCGACGGCCTGGCTGCCCTGTCCCGGAAAGGTGAATGCGACGGCCATTTCAAGGTCTCCAGCGGCTCACTTTTCCCTGCCTCTGGCGCAAGGCGGACGGCCAAGTCAAGCCCGCGAGCGCCCGTTGCGCGCCAATTTCAGCCGGAAAAATCGGCCCGAGTCCCTGTTCCGAAAGGCTTTTTGGCGATCACACCTGATGAAAACCGCTCACGAATCGTTTGCTGGCTCTTCTTATTTCCGCCACAGGCGCTAGCTTTGCGTGACATTTCGATGACAGTGGCGTGACGCGAGTGGAAGACGCGTAACATGGGCCGGGGAAGCGACGTGGCAAGGATCAGGAAAGGCGCGGCCAAGCCCGCGCCGCAATTTTTGGAAGACGATCCGTCCACCGGCTACCTGCCGGGGCGACCCTGGCCGACCCTACGCTACGGGCTCACAACCCTGCTTACCGCCGCGCTCCTGGTGTTCGCCGTCGAATGGATCGTGCGCGGCGACTTCTTCGGCACGGTGGACTTCTTCCTGCAGCCCTTCAAGCCGGGCTGGACCACCATCATCATCTTCGCGCTGGTGCTGATCGGACTGGATGCCATACTCGGCCGCAGCCATCAGAGCCTGATGATCGTGGCGCCGCTGACGCTGGCGCTGGCCTTCGTCGGCCACCAGAAATCGCATTATCTCGGCGATCCGCTCTATCCGGCGGATTTCCTCTATGCCCGCCAGATCATGGCGCTGATGCCGCTTCTGGTGCGCGAGCGGCCCTGGACGGCCGTGCTGCTTGCAGCGGCGATCGTCGCCAGCCTGGCGATGCTGGTCCATGGCTGGCGGCTCTGGCGACGGCGCGTGCCGATCCTCAGCCGCAAGGGACGGCTGGCGCGGCTGACGCTGGCGGTGCCGCTGCTCGCCTTCTTCGTCTCGATCATGGACTACGCCACCTTCTCGTGGACGCGCGACAGGCTGCAGATCATCCCGATCATGTGGGACCAGAAGGAAAATTACGCCTCCAATGGCTTTGCGCTCGCCTTCGCGCTCAACGTGCCGATGGCGCATGTCTCGGCCCCGCCCGGCTATTCCGACAAAACGATGGACGCGATCGCGCGTCCCGAAGTTGCCGCCGCGGTGCCGGACGAGAAGCCCGACATCATCGTCGTGATGAGCGAATCCTTCTGGGATCCGACCGAGCTTCCCGGCGTCAGCATCAAGCCCGATCCGATCCCGACGGTGCGTTCGCTGCGCTCGGGCTCGATGTTCTCGCCGGAATTCGGCGGCATGACCGCCAATATCGAGTTCGAGGCGCTGACCGGCTTCTCCAACGCCTTCCTGCCGGCGGGCTCGATCCCCTACCAGCAATATGTGCGCACGCCGACGCCGTCGCTGGCGACCTTCCTGAAGAGTGAGGGCTACAGGGCGCGCGCCATCCATCCCGGCACCAACTGGTTCTGGAACCGGGGCGCCGTCTATGCCGATTTCGGCTTCAACGACTTCCGCTCGGAAGAGACGTTACCGCCGATGGAAAAGCGCGGGCCGCTGGCCTCCGACGCGGCGATGACCGACGAGATCATCCGCGAGGCCGATGCCAGCGAGGACCCGGTGTTCCTGTTCGCGGTCAGCCTGCAGAACCATGGGCCGTACGAGCCCTACCGCTATTACAATCCGACCCATACGGTCGAGGCGCCGATCAGCACCTGGGCGCGGGAATCGCTGCTCTCCTACGCCGAAGGCTCGGCCGATGCCGATCGCGGCCTGCAGCGGCTGATCGACTGGGCGAAGAAGCGCGAGCGGCCGACCATCATCGCCTTCTTCGGCGATCATCTGCCGCCGCTCGGCCCCGTCTATGTCGAGACCGGCTTCCTCAAGGACAATGTCGCGCCGCGCAAGGAGCCGACGCCCGAGGCCGCGCTCGAGCATCACGACACGCCGCTGATCATCTGGTCGAACCGCTCCGGTCCGGTGGAGAACCTGGGCTCGGTAAGCCCGGCCTTCCTGCCTTACCATATCCTCACCACGGCCGGGATAACGCACCCCTACTACACCGGCTTCCTCGGCGCGCTGCGCGAGCGCTACCGGGTGGTCGACCGCAACCTTTTGCTGTCGCCCTCCGGCGAGGTGACGCCCGACTGGGCGAGGCAGAAGAAGATCGATCCACGGATCAACGATTTCCGGCTGATCCAATACGACATGATGTTCGGCAAGCGCCGCATGGCGCCCGACTTCTTCCCCGAGACGATGGCCCCGCTCGTCGCCCATACGAGCTGATTTGGCCACCATTCCGCAGGCGCCGGGCGTTTCCAGCCCTGCGGCATTGTGGGATCGTCAATCCCGGCTCCAACCCTTGCCTTCCTGGGGAATTGCTGTATAGACGCCGGCAATCTGCCGGTCCTTGCTGGGGGCTGAACGGAGGGCCGTGGCTTTTCCAAAGGTCACGTCATGAAGCCATAAGCGCTTTTGGCCTCCCGTGTCTCCGCTCTCGACCGTCTCGCGATGCTCCTTTCTTCCCCGCTCCTTGCGACCGGGTCGGACAAGTTGCAGAGGCTTAGCCGCGAGGGCCGGTGAGAGAAACGAAGAAAGGCAGTAAAACATAATGGCTCTTTACGAACATGTGTTTCTTGCCCGGCAGGACCTGTCGCAGCAGCAGGTTGATGCGCTTGTCGAACAGTACAAGGGCGTCATCACCGCCAATGGCGGATCGGTCGGCCGGATCGAGAACTGGGGACTGAAGTCCCTCACCTACCGGGTCAAGAAGAACCGGAAGGCCTACTACACGCTGATGGACATCACCTGTCCGCCGGCCGCGCTCAACGAAATGGAGCGCCAGATGGGCCTGTCGGAAGACGTGCTGCGCTTCCTCACCGTCAAGGTCGAGGCGCATGAGGAAGGCGCCTCGGCGATGATGCAGAAGCGCGAAGAGCGCTCCGAACGCGGCGGCTTCGGCGATCGCGACCGTGGCCCGCGCTCGTTCGGCGACCGTGACCGTGGCGATCGTGGTCCGCGTTCGTTCGGCGACCGTGACGGCGGCGACCGTGGTCCGCGTCGTCCGCGCGAAAACGTTGAAGGGGGTGCAGAATAATGGTCGACATCAACCAGATCCCGACCCGGCGCCCGTTCCATCGCCGCCGCAAGACCTGCCCGTTCTCCGGCGCCAACGCTCCGAAGATCGATTACAAGGACGTGCGTCTGCTGCAGCGCTACATTTCCGAGCGCGGCAAGATCGTGCCGTCGCGCATCACCGCCGTCAGCCAGAAGAAGCAGCGCGAGCTCGCCAAGGCGATCAAGCGCGCCCGCTTCCTCGGCCTGCTGCCCTACGTGGTCCGCTAGGCCGAAAGTATTGAAGCGGGCGGCTTGCCGCCCGCTTCGACCCCACGGCGACGGGCGCCGCAAAGGGTAGGTTCAAATCCCGAGTTGAGGCCGCAAACCTCTAACTGCCAGACAGGCAGGACAGCGACACCGGCGGCAACGCCCCTTTTGCTTCCTGACCTGTTCCAAAGAATCCGACGTCATCTCCGGATGATGCCAAACCAAAGGAACGAAACCATGGAAGTCATTCTCCTCGAGCGCATTTCCCGCCTCGGCCAGATGGGCGACACCGTCAAGGTGAGGGACGGGTTCGCCCGCAATTTCCTGCTGCCGCAGGGCAAGGCGCTGCGCGCCAACGAAGCCAACAAGAAGAAGTTCGAGGGCCAGCGCGCCCAGCTCGAAGCCCGCAACCTCGAGCGCAAGTCGGAGGCCGGCCAGGTTGCCGAGAAGCTCGACGGCAAGAGCTTCATCGTCGTGCGTTCGGCCGGCGAGACCGGCCAGCTCTACGGCTCGGTGTCGACCCGCGACATCGCCGAGCTTTTGACCGCCGAAGGCTTCAGCGTCAATCGCAACCAGATCGAGCTCAACCACCCGATCAAGACCATCGGCCTCACCAATGTGGCGATCGCGCTGCATCCGGAAGTCGAGGTCACCGTGACGCTCAACATCGCCCGCTCGGCTGAGGAGGCGGAGCGCCAGGCCAAGGGCGAGACGCTGACGACGGCCGAAGCCATCTATGGCGAGGACATCAACGACAACGCCCGGCCGGAGACCTTCTTCGACCCGAGCGCCGAGTTCGAAGGCGGCGAAGACAACGCCTGATCGACACCGCCTGATCGACTGGGCCTGATCGACAGAGCCGGAGCGCTGCTCCGGCTTGCAGGCCGTCCAGAATTTCTGGACTAATGCCCGGGCACACGACCCGGGCATTTTTATGCCAAATGGAACTTTTCGAACCCCTATATCTTGAGGCAGACTACAGCGTCGCGCGTCCTTTGGACGCAGAAATGACGCCGTAGTACCTGTGACTCTCGCGCAGGACCCTCCCGAAACCGGTGCCGTTTTCGGGCCATGCGCGGAAGTCAGCCTGACGCTTGAGGGACATTTGGTCATGAATATTCTGTTGAAGCGCATTCTCGACCGCCTGGTGCGGGTCGGCAACCTCAAGGTGACCGGGCCGAAAGGCTCGGCGGTTATCTTCGGCGATGGCAGCGGCGAGCCCGTGCACATGCACATCAAGACCAGGCACGCCGAGCGCGCCATCAGCTTCGACCCGATGCTGGCCGTACCCGAAGCCTATATGGACGGCGAACTCGACATTCTCGAGGGTGGCGTGCTTGGCATGATGCGCATTGCCTTCCAGAACATGGGCAGCGGCGGCATCGACGCCACATGGTCGAAGGCGATCGAGGGCCTGCGCCATGCCTTCCGGCGCCTGCAGCAGATCAACACCACCTCGCGCTCGCGTCGCAACGTGCAGCGCCACTACGACCTCTCCGGCGAGCTCTACAAGCTCTTCCTCGACGAGGACATGCAATATTCCTGCGCCTATTTCGAACAGCCCGACATGACGCTGGACGAAGCGCAGGTTGCCAAGAAGCGCCACATCGCCGCCAAGCTCAGGCTGAAGGCCGGCCAGACGGTGCTTGACATCGGCTCCGGCTGGGGCGCCTCGGCCTCTATCTCGCCAAGGCCTTCGACGTCGACGTCCAGGGCGTGACGCTGTCGACCGAGCAACACGGCGTCGCCACCGACCGCGCGCACGCGCTGGGCCTGCAGGATCGGGTGCATTTCGACCTCAAGGATTACCGCGCGCTCAACGAACGCTTCGACCACATCGTCTCGGTCGGCATGTTCGAGCATGTCGGCGTCAACCACTACCGCACTTTCTTCGACAAGGCGGCGACGCTGCTGAAACCTGATGGCGTGATGCTGCTGCACACGATCGGCCGTTCCGGCGTGCCGTGGGCAACCAGTGCCTTCGTCCGCAAATACATCTTCCCCGGCGGCTACATCCCTGCCCTTTCCGAAGTAATGCCGGCGATCGAGAAGTCCGGCCTGGTCGTCACCGACATCGAAATTTTGCGTCTGCACTATGCTGACACGCTCAAGCACTGGGGCATGCGCTTTGCCGCCAATCGCGACAAGGCCAAGGCGATCTATGACGAGCGCTTCTGCCGCATGTGGGAGTTCTATCTCGCCGCCTCGGAAGCCGCCTTCCGCTGGCAGGACCTGGTCATCTTCCAGATCCAGCTCGCCAAGAAGAACGACACGCTGCCGATGACGCGCGACTACATGGCCAAATGCGAGAAGGCGCTGGAAATGCGCGACATGGGCCATCAGGAGCCCACGCCTGCCCCCGCTGCAGCCAAGCCCGTACGGCGCAAGAAGGTTGAGTAGGCGCGGTTTTCGCATTGCCGCTTGCCATTGCGGCCTGACGCCATGAAAAAGGGGCTCGTTCGCGGGACCTTTTTTCATGACCTACCTCATCTATATCGCAGCCGCTCTCGCCGAGATCGCTGGCTGCTTTTCGTTCTGGGCCTGGTGGCGGCTGGCGAAGTCGCCGCTCTGGCTAGTGCCCGGTCTGGTGTCGCTGGCGCTGTTCGGGTTCCTTTTGGCGCTGGTCGAGACGAACGCCGCCGGCCGCGCCTACGCGGCCTATGGCGGCATCTACATCGCCGCCTCGCTCGCCTGGCTGTGGCTGGTGGAAGGCGTGCGGCCCGACCGCTGGGACCTCGGCGGCGCCGCGCTCTGCATCGTCGGCGCCTCGGTCATCCTGCTGGCGCCAAGAGCATGATGCCGAAAAGTGTGAAGCGGTTTTTCGGATGACATCATGCTCTATCTATTTGATTTAGAACCGGATTCAGATTTAAGGTCGATTCGACCTGAAATCATCCGGTTCTAAGGGAGCCTGAAGTGGAACTCCCCGCCCCGCTCCGCCAAGGCGTCGACGGCCTGCTCGAAAAGATGCCGCTGCCGACACTGAAACAGGCCGCCAAAACGCTTTCCGAACGCTACCGCGCCGAGCTGCGCGACGGCCGCCTGCACATGGGCGAAGACATGGCGGTGAGGGCCTACCTGGCGACCAGGCTGCCCGCCACCTATGCCGCCGTGCGCACCAGCCTGGGTGCATTGGCCGAAGCGCGCCCCGACTTCCAACCGACAAGCCTGCTCGATATCGGCGCGGGGCCTGGCACTATGCTTTGGGCCACGGCTGACGCCTGGCCGAATCTCGAACAGGCTGTTCTGGTCGAGGCGAGTGCCGCGGCGCGAAAGATCGGGCAGTCGCTGGCCGCCGGCGCGATCGCCGCCCGCACCGACTGGCTTGCAGGCGACGCCACCATCGACTTGGATGGTCTCGAGCCCGCCGACCTCGTCAGCGCCGCCTATGTGCTCGACGAGATCGTGCCGGCCTCGCTGCAGAAACTCGTCGACCGACTCTGGCGGTTGACGACCGACACGCTGCTCATCGTCGAGCCCGGCACGCCGGCCGGCTGGCAGCGCACCCTTGCCGTGCGATCGCAGCTTGTCGAAGCCGGGGCGCATGTCCTGGCGCCTTGCCCGCATGAGGCGCCCTGCCCGCTCGTTGCGCCCGACTGGTGCCATTTCGCGCGCCGCGTCGCCCGCTCGCGCCTGCACCGGCTGGCCAAGGACGCCGACGTGCCGTGGGAGGACGAAAAATTCATCTACCTCGCCGCTTCGCGGCAGCCGGTCCCGGCGCATCCTTCGCGGATCGTCGCGCCGCCGAAGGCAGGCTCTGGCAAGGTGGTGCTCAAGCTCTGCCAGCCGGACGGCCATGCAGCCGAGCGCCTGTTCAGCAAGCGCGATGGCGAATTGTTCAAGGCGGCGCGACGGGCGGGCTGGGGCGATACGCTCGCCGAAAGCGACACCTGACCGGCGATATTGTTCTTGCTTCGTTCCAAAGAATCACGGCCTTATCGAGTCAACTGGAATCAGGGCCCGGGGACACTCTTCTGTGGACGATTTGTGGTCCCTGTGAACAACGGGCGGTCAAGGTAGGTTAGACACCTACTGTTGCAGATAAGTCAGCACTGACTTTCCCCACTCTGTTATCGAAAGGCCGGGATCGAAATCGGGGACAGCATGGCAGAAGCAGCGCGCAAACTCGGTGTGGCGGAGCAACCGCTCTATCGCGAGGCACCGAATAATATCGAGGCCGAGCAGGCGCTGCTCGGCGCCATCCTCGTCAACAACGACGCCTTCTACCGTGTCTCGGATTTCCTGAAGCCCGCGCATTTCTACGAGCCTCTGCACCGCCGGATCTTCGAGGTCGCGGCCGAGCTCATCCGCATGGGCAAGATCGCGACGCCGATCACGCTGAAGACGTTCCTGCCGGCGGAAGAAAAGGTCGGCGACATGACGGTGGCGCAATATGTCGTGCGGCTGGCCGTCGAGGCCGTCACGGTCGTCAACGCCACCGATTACGGCCGCGCCATCTACGACCTCGCCACGCGCCGGGCGCTGATCACCGTCGGCGAGGACATGGTCAACATCGCCTATGACGCGCCGGTCGACATGTCGCCCTCCGACCAGATCGAGGACGCCGAGCGGCGTCTTTTCGAGTTGGCGGAAACAGGCCGATACGACGGCGGCTTCGAAAGCTTCAACGATGCGGTCAAGACTGCGTCGACATGGCCAATGCCGCCTATATGCGCGACGGCCATCTGTCGGGCATCGCCACCGGCCTGCGCGACCTCGACCGCCGCATGGGCGGCCTGCAACCTTCCGACCTGATCGTGCTCGCCGGACGCCCGGGCATGGGCAAGACCTCTTTGGTCACCAACATCGCCTTCAACATCGCCGAGGCCTATGTGCCGGCGCAGCAGGCCGACGGTTCGTTCAAGGCCGCCAATGGCGGCGTCGTCGGCTTCTTCTCGCTGGAAATGTCGTCGGAGCAGCTCGCCACCCGCATCATCTCCGAGCAGACCGAGATCTCGTCCTCGAAGATCCGCCGCGGCGAGATCTCCGAGATGGATTTCGAGAAGCTGGTCGCCTGCTCGCAAACGATGCAGAAGATCCCGCTGTTTATCGACCAGACCGGCGGCATCTCGATCGCCCAGCTCTCCGCCCGCGCGCGGCGGCTGAAGCGCCAGCGCGGCCTCGACCTCATCGTCATCGACTATATCCAGCTGATGCAGGGCTCGAGCGCCCGCGCCTCGCAGAACCGCGTGCAGGAAATCACCGAGATCACCACGGGCCTGAAGGCTTTGGCCAAGGAGCTCGGCGTGCCGATCATCGCGCTGTCGCAGCTGTCGCGTCAGGTCGAAAGCCGCGACGACAAGCGCCCGCAGCTCTCGGACCTGCGTGAATCCGGCTCGATCGAGCAGGACGCCGATGTGGTGCTGTTCGTCTACCGCGAGGAATATTATCTCAAGAACCGCGAGCCGAAGCTCGGCACCGACGAATACATCAAGTGGGAAAATGAGATGAACGAGGCGCGCGGCAAGGCCGAGTGCATCGTGGCCAAGCAGCGCCACGGGCCGACCGGCACCGTCAGCCTCGCCTTCCATGGTGAGTTCACCCGCTTCTCCGACCTGGCGGAAGAGCATCATCTGCCGGAAAGGTTTGAGTAGGCGCTTGGTCGCGACCGCAACCACAATGGCGGGTTATGGCGCTCTACGGCGCCCCCTCTGTCCTGCCGGACATCTCCCCCACTGGGGAGATTAGCTGCCGCCCTCGCCGGCACTCTTTCCTGCAACGTTGAAAATTGGCGAAACCGGTCGTGCCGTCCGATCTCCCCCCAAGTGGGGGAGATGTCCGGCAGGACAGAGGGGGGCGCGAAGGAACGCGACGTCCGCCCGGAGCCAGAAAGGTAGCAGCGTGGCCAAATCCCGCGTCCAGTTCATCTGCCAGAATTGCGGCTCGGTGCATCAGCGCTGGGCCGGCAAATGCGATGCCTGCGGCGAGTGGAACACGCTGGTCGAGGAAGGCACGGCCGGCGGCATCGGCTCGGGGCCGGCGAATACGCGCAACGCCCGCAAGGGCCGCGCCGTGGTGCTCACCAGCCTTGCGGGCGACATCGAGGATGCACCGCGCATCGTCTCAGGCATCGGCGAGCTCGACCGCGCCACCGGCGGCGGCTTCGTGCGCGGATCGGCACTGCTCGTCGGCGGCGATCCCGGCATCGGCAAGTCGACGCTGCTGACGCAAGCCGCGGCCGCGCTTGCCTCGAAAGGCCATCGCATCGTCTACGTTTCGGGCGAAGAGGCGGTCGCGCAGATCAGGCTGCGCGCCCAGCGCCTTGGCGTCGCCTCGACGCCGGTCGAGCTCGCCGCCGAGACCAATGTCGAGGACATCCTCGCAACAATAGCCGACGGCAAGCGGCCGGACCTTGTCATCCTCGATTCCATCCAGACGCTGTGGACCGACCTTGCCGATTCGGCGCCCGGCACCGTCACCCAGGTGCGCGCCGCCGCCCAGGCGATGATCCGCTATGCGAAATCCACGGGCGCGGCGATCGTGCTCGTCGGCCACGTCACCAAGGAAGGCCAGATCGCCGGCCCGCGTGTCGTCGAGCACATGGTCGACGGCGTGCTCTATTTCGAGGGCGAAGGCAATCATCACTTCCGCATCCTGCGCACGGTGAAGAACCGTTTCGGGCCGACCGACGAGATCGGCGTCTTCGAAATGTCGGACAAGGGCCTGCGCGAGGTCGCCAATCCATCCGAGCTGTTCCTCGGCGAGCGGCACGCGAAGTCGCCGGGCGCCGCGGTTTTCGCCGGCATGGAAGGAACGAGGCCCGTGCTGGTCGAGATCCAGGCGCTGGTGGCACCCTCCTCGCTCGGCACGCCGCGCCGCGCCGTCGTCGGCTGGGACGGCGCGCGGCTCTCGATGGTGCTGGCGGTGCTGGAAGCGCATTGCGGCGTCCGTTTCGGCCAGCACGACGTCTATCTCAACGTCGCCGGCGGCTACCGCATCTCGGAGCCGGCGGCCGATCTCGCGGTCGCCGCAGCACTTGTTTCGTCGCTCACCGGACTTGCCCTTCCCGCCGATTGCGTCTATTTCGGCGAAATCAGCCTTTCGGGCGCTGTGAGGCCGGTTGCGCATGCGCAGCAGCGCCTCAAGGAGGCCGAAAAGCTGGGTTTCGGAAGCGCGGTGCTGCCGCTCGGCAGCGAGGAAGTCGTTGGCGGTAATGGGGCCGGGGGAATCGCGGCCGGCGCTTTCCAGCCCACCGAGCTTTCCGACCTCGTGGCGCGCATCGCCGGCTCACGGCGCAGCCGCGCCGACGAGGGGGAGTGATGCGGCTCATGATGTGGGGCGAAAGACATGCCGATTACGCTGCTTGACGGAATTCTCGTCGGCTTCACCCTGGTCTCGGCGATGCTTGCCATGGTGCGCGGCTTTTCCCGCGAGGTGCTGTCGGTGGTTTCCTGGGCTGCGGCAGCGGCGGCGGCCTTCTTCTTCTACAAGCCGGTCCTGCCCTATGTTCAGCCCTATGTCGAAAACGACAAGATCGCCATGGCGGCGGCCGCCGGCATCGTCTTCGTCATCGCGCTGATCGTCGTTTCGGTGATCACCATGAAGATCGCCGACTGGATCATCGATTCGCGCATCGGCGCGCTCGACCGGACGCTCGGCTTCCTCTACGGCGCGGCGCGCGGCATCCTGGTCGTCGCGGTGGCGCTTCTGTTCTTCAACTGGCTGGCCGGCGCCAAGGCACCCGCCTGGGTCGCCAACGCCAAGTCGCGGCCACTGCTCGAGACCATCGGCGCAAAGCTCGAAAGCGTGCTGCCGGAGAACACGGAAGAGCTGGTCAACAAATATACGCATAAGGGCACGGCCACGACCGAGGCGCCGGCGACCACCGACCAGCCCGCGGCCGAACCGCCGGCCGGTGGCGAGGACAACGCACCGGCGCCCGACGACAGCGAAGGCGAGGCTCCGGCCGACAACGAGCCGGCCCCGGCCACGCCGGCCCCCGCTCCTGCTCCAGCGCCGGCAAACTGACTTCGGGCCGGTAGAGCGGTTTCCGCGTTTCCAGGAAACGTAGAACCGCTCTATCTGTTTTTTTGACGCAATTCCGGACGGAAAACCGCTTCACACTTTCCCTGGAATTGCTTTAGCCGCCGGTCCGAGGCATTTTGTGAATGCCGAACGGCGTGCGTTGCTTTCGACGAGCGATCGCCTTATATGGCGATTTTAGCGGAGCTTGAGCCCCACATGGCAGTTTCGAAGGCAGACGCAGACGACGTGCTTTCCGCCGAGGCCGACGACCATTTCCACGACGAATGCGGCGTGTTCGGCATTTTTGGCCGGCAGGATGCGGCGGCCATCGTCACACTCGGGCTCCACGCCCTGCAGCATCGCGGCCAGGAAGCCGCCGGCATCGTTTCCTATGACGGCACGCAGTTCCACGTCGAGCGCCATGTCGGCCTGATCGGCGATACTTTCACCAAACAGCGTGTTATCGACAGTCTGCAGGGCAACCGCGCCATCGGCCATACGCGTTACGCCACCACCGGCGGCGCCGGCCTGCGCAACATCCAGCCCTTCTTTGCAGAGCTCGCCGAAGGCGGCCTTGCGGTCGCCCATAACGGCAATCTCACCAATGCGCTCACCGTGCAGCGCGCACTTCAGAAGCAGGGTTCGATCTTTTCCTCGACCTCGGATACCGAGACGCTGCTGCACCTGGTCGCGACCAGTAAGGAGCGCGATTTGAATTCGCGCTTCATCGACGCGGTGCGCCAGGTCGAAGGTGCCTTCTCGCTGGTGGCGATGACGGCCAAGAAGATGATCGGCTGCCGCGACCCGCTCGGCATCCGGCCGCTGGTGCTGGGCGATCTAGACGGCGCCTGGATCCTCGCCTCCGAGACCTGCGCGCTCGACATCATCGGAGCCCGTTTCGTGCGCGACATCAAGCCCGGCGAGATGGTGGTCGTCACTTCCAAGGGCATCGAAAGCCTGTTCCCGTTCGAGCCGCAGAAGACCCGCTTCTGCATCTTCGAATATGTCTATTTCGCGCGGCCGGATTCCTCGGTCGAGGGCCGCAACGTCTACGAGGTGCGCAAGCGCATCGGCGCGGAACTGGCGCAGGAAAACCCGGTCGAGGCCGACATCGTCGTGCCGGTGCCGGATTCCGGCACGCCGGCCGCGATCGGCTTTTCCCAGGCCGCGGGCATTCCCTTCGAGCTCGGCATCATCCGCAACCACTATGTCGGCCGCACCTTCATCCAGCCGGGCGATTCCATCCGCCATATGGGCGTCAAGCTCAAGCACAACGCCAACCGCCGCATGATCGAGGGCAAGCGCGTGGTGCTGGTCGACGATTCCATCGTGCGCGGCACCACCAGCCAGAAGATCGTGCAGATGGTGCGCGACGCCGGCGCGAAGGAAGTGCATATGCGCATCGCCTCGCCGCCGACCAGCGCGTCGTGCTTCTACGGCGTCGACACGCCTGAGAAGTCGAAGCTTCTGGCATCACGCATGTCGGTCGAGGAGATGGCCGAGTTCATCCGCGTCGATTCGCTCGGCTTCCTGTCGATCGACGGGCTCTACCGTGCCGTCGGCGAAGCGCGCCGCGACAGCGACCAGCCGCAGTTCTGCGACGCCTGCTTCACCGGACAGTACCCCACCCGCCTGCTCGACTTCGAAGGCCACGACAATGTGCGCACGCTGTCGCTGCTGGCGTCGAGCGGGTCGTAGGCCACTACTTTACGGAATTTCCCGCATGACCCTCGACCTTACCGGCCGCGTGGCGGTCGTCACCGGCGCATCGCGCGGCATCGGCTATTTCATCGCCAAGGAACTGGCCGCCGCCGGCGCGCATGTGATTGCCGTTGCCCGCACTGTAGGCGGGCTGGAAGAGCTCGACGATCAGATCAAGGCCGATGGCCGTGGACAGGCGACACTGGTGCCGCTCGACCTTACCGATATGGCCGGCATCGACCGGTTGGGCGGCGCCATCCATGAGCGGTGGGGCAAGCTCGACATATTGGTGGCCAATGCCGCCATCCTCGGCGTGATCTCGCCGATCGGCCATGTCGAGGCCAAGACGTTCGAGAAGGTGATGGCGATCAACGTCACCGCGACCTGGCGCCTGATCCGTTCTGTCGATCCGCTGCTTCGCCTCTCCGACGCCGGTCGCGCCATCATCATGTCCGCCTCCTCCGCCCATTCGGCGCGCGCTTTCTGGGCGCCCTACGCGGCCTCCAAGGCGGCTGTCGAGACGATGATGCGCTCCTGGGCGAAGGAAACCGAGAGCCTGCCGCTCAGGATCAACGCCGTCGATCCGGGCGCGGTCCGCACCGCTATGCGCGCGCAGGCCATGCCCGGCGAGGATCCGGAAACGCTGCCGCATCCCTCCGAGATCGCCAAGCGCATAGTGCCTCTGGCAAGCCCGGATTTGAAGGAAACCGGTCTGATCTTCCAGGCCAAGCACAATCGCTTCGTCGCCTACCGCCAGCCGGAATAACTCGAACAAAACTTGTGTCCCCAGTGGATTAGACAGTCCTCCGGCAACGTTCTTCGAATGTAAAACATTCGAAACCGGAGGACCGACATGCGCAGATCAGTTCTTGTTGCCGCCGCCATTACCGCGGCGCTCGCCGCGACCGCAGGCGCGGCGCTGTCGCAAGACGCCAAGATGAGCTTCTTCGTCACCAGCGTCGGCTCCGGCAAGGGCGCCGGTCTCGGCGGCCTGAAGGGAGCTGACGCGCATTGCGCCTCGCTGGCGGAAGCGGCCGGCGTCACCGGCAAGACCTGGCACGCCTATCTGTCCTCCAGCACCGAGGATGCGCGCGACCGCATCGGCAAGGGTCCCTGGTTCAACGCCAAGGGCGAGAAGATCGCCGACGATGTCGCCTCGCTGCACGGCGACGCCAACGGCATCACCAAGCAAACGGCGCTGACCGAGAAAGGCGAAGTGGTCAACGGCCGTGGCGACAAACCCAACCGGCACGACATGCTGACCGGCTCGAAGCCCGACGGCACGAAGATCGCCGACCAGACCTGCGGCGACTGGACGATGAGCGGCGCCGAAGGGGTGGCGATGATGGGCCATCACGACCGCACCGGGCTGGACGATTCGGCGGCGGCGAAGTCGTGGAATTCTTCCCATGCCTCACGCGGCGGCTGCAGCCAGGAGGCACTGAAGGGGACAGGCGGCGACGGCCTGTTCTACTGCTTCGCCGTCGAGTGAACACGGGCAGGAATAGCCCTGTTCACAGGTCTGTGAACGGTGCGGTGGAAGCGTGTTCCGCTGCCCTGCTTTCGCCATCTGTAGGGAGTTGCTAGGATCGGTCCGACTCCGACACAGCAAAGAGGAATTTCCATGGCTGCCACTCCCAGCGTCGCGTGGTCTGGTATCTGGTGATCGCAGGCCCGCAAGGCGGCATGGTGGTGCTGCCCAGCACCTTCGACACCCGCGAACAGTGCACCAACGCCATCACCGAATACCAGAAGCAGCCGACACCGCAGGGTTGGGCCGTGCAATGCGTGCCGAGCGCCTCGCCGTTTACGGACGAAGGGGATGCCGAAGAGCCCTCTGCGCAGTAGCGGGGCGTGATCTCCCCCCTTGAGGGGGAGATGTCGCCAAAGGCGACAGAGGGGGTGCTAGCGCATGAAGCGCCAGCGCTTTTTTCGACAAAAGAGCGCGTCGGCGCTTCACGCGCGGCGCCCCCC